>CAYFJV010000001.1:0-665018 GCA_964343575.1 uncultured Methanosarcinales archaeon
TACAAAAAATGGATCAAAGGGAGAAAATCATTGAATGGGATTGAGTGAAGCGAATATCCCATCCGATTCCGGAGCTACTACGGAAAACGTAGGTTCCAAATCCCGACGGGTCCATATAACATTCATATTGATTTATCACTCTACCAATCACAATCATTTAATATATGATGTATATCCCATTAAAACTTGATGGGATATGAGGTTAGTTAATTTACATTAACTTTGCTTAATTATGTTAACAATGATACCATGCATAAGAAGATTATACCTACGCTATTAGGTGGATGACTTGGCTCTAAACGCCGATGAAGGACGTGACAAGCTACGTTATGCTCCGGCGAGTAGCATGTATACTTTGAACCGGAGATCTCCGAATGCGACTTCGCATTAATACCGAAAGGTAGGGGAACGCAGGGAATTGAAACATCTTAGTACCTGCAGGAGGGCAAACCGAATCCCTTGCAGTAATGTAAGGGAAATGTGGTGTTATAGGACTGCTTTTTCATCCTAACTTAAAGACTTGAAGTTTTCTGGAATGTTGTACCATAGAGGGTGATAGTCCCGTAAAGGAATTTAAGTGGATTTAGCAGTATCCTGAGTACTGTATCTTGGATATGATGCAGGAAATTGGGAGGCATCAACTTCCAACCCTAAATACGTTTGGAGTCCGATAGCAAACGAGTACCGTGAGGGAACGTTGAAAAGAACCCCTGGCGGGGGGTTAAAAGATCCTGAAACCTAATAGCTATAGTGGGGTACGGCTCTACGGAGTTGTACCGTGCGTTTAGAATAACGTGCCAGGGAGTGTATTTTTGTGGCAAGGATAATTCGAAAAGAAGGATCCTAAGGGAAACCAACAAGCCCGCAGTTTACGAGGGGCGAGGTATTAAAGTGCCTGTAGTCACAAGGATACGACCCGAAGCCGGTCGATCTAATCCTGGGTAAGGTGAAGCGGGAGTAAAATCTCGTGGAGGCCTGAAGAGGTGCTACGAGCAAGTGTTCTTCTAACCTGGGATTAGGGGTGAAAAGCCAATCGAGACCGGTGATAGCTGGTTCCTGCCGAAGTTGGCCGTAGTCAAGTCTCAGACGAGATGGCTAGGATTGTAGAGCTACGGATTGGGGATTTTGGGGCTTAACCGCCTCGGTTCCCTCTCCAACTCCGAATGTTCTAGCGTTGTAGACTCTGGGAAACGGGGGCGCGGGGTAAGCTTGCGTCCCGAGAGGGGAACAACCCAGACTTTAGTTAAGGTCCCAAAATACTAACTAAGTGTTAAAGGGTGAAAAGTGTTCGTAGTCTAAGACAGTGAGGAGGTTGGCTTAGAAGCAGCCACCCTTTAAAAAGTGCGTAACAGCTTACTCATTGAGGTCGTAAGCCCCGAAGATTGACGGGTCTAAGCTGACCGCCGATACCATAGACCACGATAAGTGGGCGTAGGCAGGCATCCTTTTAGGGCAGAAGCTTTTTCGTAAGAAGAGGTGGACCTTAAAGGAAAGAATATCCTGGTGGTAGTAGGATCTTAGCAGAGTGAGATTCTCTGTCGTCGAAAGGGCAAGGGTTCCTTGGCAATGTAGATCAGCCAAGGGTTAGTCGGTCCTAACCTAACTCTTAAGAGAGTGAGGGGAAAGGGAAACAGGTTAATATTCCTGTACTTTTTTAGTATATGTGGTGACACAAGTTTTCTTTCTGACGCATTTGGATAGGTTGACAAAGCTCGTCGGCTTTGTTAATAGATATAATTCTGGGGAGTGTCGTAATGACGAGAACCAGAATAAAGTCTAGAATAGCGGGTCTATGATTCGTTCAGCTGATTCCTGGTGCCCATGAAAAGGGAAGAAATTAGATCTAGAGAAACCGTACCCAGAACCAGCACTGGTGCCCCTAGGTGAGAAGCCTAAGATGTCAAAGGGTAATCTAGTTAAGGGAATTCGGCAAATTAGTCCCGTATCTTTGGTATAAGGGATCCCTAGGATTGTATTCGCATGGATGCGATCTTAGGGCGCAGTGACTAAGGTGGTCCGACTGTTTAACAAAAACTTAACTTCCTGCTAGTCCGTAAGGATGTGTATAGGAGGTGATATCTGCCCAGTGCCAGTACTTTAAGCCTCGTTCCAACGGGGTGAAGAGCTGGTAAACGGCGGGAGTAACTATAACTCTCTTAAGGTAGCGAAATGCCTTGCCGTTTGAATGACGGCCTGCATGAATGGTATAACGAGATCGCCACTGTCCCAACGTAGAATCTCCCGAATACTCTGTCCTGGTGCAAAGGCCAGGGACTTCCAGTGGGAAGCGAAGACCCCGTGAAACTTTACTGTAGCCTGTTGTTGTGTCTTGAGTGTTGTTATATAGCGTAAGTGGGAGCTGTTTGAAGCTAATGACGTCAGTTAGTAGCCTAGGCAACAATGTAACACCACTTTTCAAGACTTAGGGCACTCACCTCTATGAGGGACATCAATTGGTGGACAGTTTGGCTGGGGTGGCACGCTGTTGAAAAGATATCAATAGCGCCCAAAGGTTGGCTCATTCGGTTTAGAAATCCGAAGTAGAGTGCAAAGGCAAAAGCCAGCCTGATTGGATTGCGAACATAAAGCTTTCCAAACACGAAAGTGTGGCTTAGCGAACCACCGTATCTTCTTAATGAGGGACGGTGATGACTGAAAAGTTACTCCGGGGATAACTGAGTTGTCGCGCCCGAGAGTCCATATCGACGGCGCGGTTTGCTACTTCGATGTCGGCTCTTCCTATCCTGGCGGTGCAGAAGCTGCCAAGGGTGGGGGTGTTCACCCATTAAAAGGGATCGTGAGCTGGGTTCAGAACGCTGTGAGGCAGTTTGTTTGATATCTACTGGATGTGTTTGGTTGTCTGAGAGTAAGGAGTTCTTAGTACGAGAGGAACAGGACTTCGGCGCCTCTGGTCGATCTGTTGTCTGACAAGGCACGCAGAGCAGCTACGCGCCAAGCGATAAGTGCTGAAAGCATCTAAGCACGAAGCGTAACTCGAAAAGAGACAACTTAGGACATGGCAACAACAGCCGTTTGATAGAAGTGTCGTGTACGTACCAAGGCAACGAGGTATTTAGCGAGCACTTACTAACGTCCGTACCCTTTACAACTAAGATGTTGATGTACAAATGGTATCATTACACCTATTTCTTTTTTTCTTGAGGATTGTTTGTTAAGAATTGTTTATTGTAGTGACTTTTTGTTTGATGATGAGATTTTAAGAGCTAGCGTGAGCTTTCTTTCCCTTAATTGTTTGTGGTAAACTTAAAGTAGGAGCGTTGTATTCTGCCTGGCTTATGACAAAAAAACTCTTCTGGGAAGATCCTTATTTGGATCACTGTGTTGCTCGGGTAACAGCAATTGATGGCTGCAAAGTGAAGGTTGATCAAACGGTGTTTTATGCCTTCTCTGGTGGTCAGGAATCAGATGCTGGGACCATTGGTGGAGTTGAAGTTGTTGAGGCTGTGAAGCAAGGAGATAAAGAAGATATTATTGATATTGAGTATACGCTTGCTGAAGTTCCTAGTTTTTCTGTTGGAGATGAAGTTGAGATAAAAATTGATGCTGAGCGCCGTACCGGTTTGCGTAATTATCACAGTTTAGCACATTTGATGTATTATTTTGTGATTGCTGAGCTTGGTAAGGTTAAGATTAAAGGTTCGCATGTTTCTGCAGAGAAATGTAGAATGGATTTTGACTTTGATAGCTCTGTGAGTGAGACTCTGCCAGCAATTGCTGAAAAAATGAATGCCTTTTTGGCCCAGGGGCATGAGATTAAGTGTGTGCCTGATTCGGAGAAAGCAGATTTGCGTTGGTGGACTTGTGATGCGGGCGAATTTGGTGTGTGGAAAATGCCTTGTGGTGGAACACATGTGCGTAATACAAGTGAGTTAGCTGACTTTGGTTCTGTTCAATTGAAGCGTGTGACTAAAGGAAAAGGTCGTGAGAGAATTATTTTGAAGGTGGTTTAGTTTGATCTTTTTTTTTAACTTTTAAGTTCATAATTTTATACGCTAACTTTGCAAGTGTGTAAGCTTCAGATTCAGCGTTTTCTTTTGGTGCAAACTCTACAATGTCTGCTCCGATAACTTCTTTCTCTTTGAAAATAATTTGTAGTGCGCTTATTACCTGGTTCCAAGTAAGTCCTCCTGGCTCTGGCGTCCCGGTGTTTCTTATAAATGATGGATCGAACGCGTCTACGTCGATTGTTATATAGACTTTGTCTTTAAGTTGTGGAAGGAGTTGTTTTAGTTTTTCTTCGTTATGTTCCCAGCCATAGATTATGTGTAGATTGGGGTTTTGTTCTATTTGTTTTGCTTCATCTGCATCTTGGGATCGGATGCCGATTTGAAGGATTTCATGATTTTTAATTTGATTAGCAACGCAGGCATGGTTAAGTTGCGACCCATTCCAAGAATCTCTGTAGTCTGAGTGTGCATCAAATTGAATGATGGAGAAATCACTATTGTTCTCTTTGTTGTAGTGTTGTTCTAACCCTTTCACTATTCCAATAGTTACTGCATGATCTCCCCCTAGGCTGATAATGAATTTTTCTTTGTTCTGTTTTGAGATGGTCTCTTTGATTGAGTTTACCATTTCTTCTGGTGTATTGTTGTTGAGATTGAGTTGTGGAAGGAGTTGAATCCCTTTAAGAAATGCTTCTGTTTGGAATTGTTCGTCATAGTATTCTAAATGTTGGCTGGCTTCAATGATTGCTTGTGGACCTTTAGATGTTCCAGTCCCATAAGTGAGTGCTTTTTCGTAGGAGATTGGAAGGATGACAAATTTGCTTTTCTCTGTACAGTATTCTTCTGGTAGATTCATCCAGTTCATTTTCTTTTGATCTCTTTTTTATTCTACAATGATTGTTTCAATCTTGTCTAAATCGCAAAATTCTGTATGAAAGTTGTATGCTCCTGCATTAATGAAAGTTATGGTGTCTCCAACTTTTGGTTCCTTTAGATACACTCTGTATCTGAAAAGATCCATTGAACAAGGAGTTACTCCTTTTATTGCGTAAGGCTTTATTGTTTCATCTTCTTTCTCTTCTGGACTCATATCTTCTTTTTTGTATTCTTCTTTGATTTTAAGTTTGACTGGCACAATGATAGCATCAAGGTCTGAGTTATAGACAGATGCATTCAGAATAATGGTGTTGTCATGGATCCCGATAATCCTTGCTTTAAGTTCTCCTGCTGGGGCTGCAATGTATCTTCCAGGTTCAACAATGAGCTTGATGTTACTGTTGTTAAGGAAGTTCTTGAACTCTGTGATCTTTTTGAAAATGCTTGGAAGGACATTGACATTGGTGTTAGCATAGAAACTTGGAAGTCCTCCTCCAATATTGAGATAACTGATTGTGTTGAGGGTTTCTTCGGAGAGGAGGTCTTCAATTTCGTATTTGAGATTCCACTCTGCCATGTTCTGTGTCTTTCTATGAAAGTGGATTCCAAGTGCTTGAATTTTTTCTTTAAGTTCTGGATCATTGTTTATTCCTTGAACATGTTTGTTTACTCTCTCTGAAGTGATCCCAAAAACATAGTATCTCTCTGTTTTGAGCGTGTTTTCTTTGAGCTTCATTCGAAGTGAGAGGATGATTTTTTCTTGGAGAGTGTTGTTTTTAAGGTAGCTTGTTAAGGTGTTGAGGTCAGTTTCATTATCTACCACAAAGTGTTTGACTCCTTGCTCTAGAAGGTCGGTAATCTCTTCGTCATTCCATGCTTGTGCCAGGAAAATCACTCTACTTTTGTCTTTGACGTGTTTGAGCTCGTTTTTGAAGTGGATGCTGAACATTGCTTTTGTGTTCTTTTCTAGGATTGGAGTGATTTGTGGGTTTGTTTTCGAGCTGTAGCTCACAATGTCACTGATACTTTGGGCTTCATTGAACTTTTCTAGTGCAATGCTTTTCGAGATAGTGAATATTGCTGGTTTCATGTTCTTATTAGTGCCTCTGCTTTTCCTGGGAGATAAAGCCTTCCTCCTTTTTTGAGTAGTTCCATCTCCAAACCAATTACTTCTTTGTCTTCCTGTCCAATTTGAACCCCATCATATCTTGTTGGACCAAAGTTGTCAACAACAGCATCTGCAGACCTTAGTAAGTCAGTTCTTTGTTCTAATGCTTCTCTTAAGGGAAGGTTTACCAATTCTATTCTCTTTGGATCCAAAATTCTAACTGCTCTCTCTCTTAGTTCGTGTAAGTTTTCTCTGTAAAGATCATCCTCTCCTACTGGTCCCTCAGAGACAAAATCAATTATATCAACAAGTAGTCTGTAATTTACAGGATCTATCACAACAGGTCTTTGCCCACTGGTGATTGAAGGAACTAAGTTCCCAAGTCCTGCCCCAACCTCAATTATCTTTCCTGGATTTTCTCTCTGTTTTACTATGAGGGGGTTGTACCTTGCAAGATCTCTGGCAGTTACTTTAATGGGGACACCACTAAGATTGTAGATGAAGTTAAAATGGCTCCCGTGAACCTCTCTTAAAGGTGTGAAAAGCATTTGGTAACCTGTTCCCACAGCGACAACTGGAAAGATCTCTCTTCCACTTCCGTCATCCAAATTAACTGGAGTTCCCCTTAACCAACGAATTCTTGTTCTTCCCATTTTTATCCCAGTAAACTCTCTTCTTTCAAAATTTCAAGTGCTCGTATCATTGCCAATGGGAACATAATGGTTACATCTCCATTCACTGTTGCAATGTCACTATCGTCCTTCACCTTTCCCCATGACTTAGCTTCATTAGTGGTAGCTCCCGACATAGATCCGCTGGTTTTATGTGCAGTGGTCATGTAAACCGCATAGTTTGCTCCTCCGTTTAGGAGGGTGCAGAGAATGGCATGGTGTTTGGAGATTGATCCCCCTAGTGCAATAACTCCTTTTTTGTCGTCGTGAGTGGTTGTGAACAAAATGTTTCCAAAGTCTGCTACTGGGTCGATAATGAAATCTTTGTGTTTTTGTTGGAATAAATAGAGGTGAAAACCAAAGGCCCCATCTGTGATTGCTGGACAGAAAACGGGTACGTTGTTTTTTGCTGCTTGGTAGAGTATTGAGTTTGGGTCGTTTAACTTGAGTCCAATTGCTTTGAAAAGTTCACTTGGTGTCCAACGCTTTTTTTCTTCATAGAGCTCTTTAAGAGTTGGAGCAATCCAATCTTCGAATTTCATATATGATTCATTGTTGATAAGTAAGTTTCCAATCCTATTTACTCCTTTTTCATGAAGTTCTACATCATCTGCTGTAAAATTGCCTATCTTGAACTCTTCCCCTGTTGCTTTCATAATATCTTCTTCAATCCCCCCAACAGTGGTTACGATGACATTTGGAATCTTAAGCGAGATGAGCTGTGCGAAGAATCCCCTGAGACCAGAAGTTGCCATATTGCTTGTGAAAGTTAAGAAGATTTTTGCAGAGTTCTTCTTCATTTTTACGATAACTTCTGCAGCTTTTGCTAGCTCGGTGCTTTGATAACCAATGTGATGAAATTGGCTAGTGAGTTCTTTTACTGTGATGTTTGGGGTCCATTTGAGATCTTTTACTTTCATTTTTTCCTCCTTTCTTAGGATACCGAGAATGTCTCTTTTAGTTTTCTAAGGTCTTTTCTTCTTTCTTCTTGAAATTTTTCTTCTGAGTCACTTCTTAGCGTTGTTGAATCAAAGTCAAAGAGATGTGTTGTTGCATCGTACAGAGTAATATTTCTCTCGTTAAGATCTAAGCCAGAGACTCCTCTCTTGTGAATTCCTACTACAAGTTCTCTTGTTGGTTCGTATAGCTTGCTTGGTGTTGGACCATCTGGGAAGAGGGTTTCTAATGTATCTCCTGGGGTGAAAGTTTTGAGAAGTGCGGTAAACTGGTTTCTTGCTGCACCCTCGTAAAATCTTACAAGCTCTGGAGTTCTTGCTAAACCACCGAGTATTCTAAGAGTTTCTACTTCTCTTCTAATCAGTCGTTTGTTCGCTGTGACTCTCCATTTGAGGATGAGTTCCTGCCCACCTGTTCTCACTAGACAAATTCCAAACCTTCCATGGGGATGAACATCAAATCTTTTTAGATATTCAAGGTCTGGATCAATTAGTCCCGGTATTGTTTGGGCGTAGATTTCTCTCATTTTAGACAGATAAAGGTGTTTGCTGTTTGATGGAGTAATAACTAGTTTAACTAGAGAAATAATTGTACTTAGCTTCCTGATTTTCGAACGCTGTCCATCTTTAGTGACGAATTTGAGGGTATTTTTAAGGGTTTTGGATAGAAAGTTTTATTTCCTTGCCTATCTCCCTGCTTCTTATGGTTTATTATAGTTCAAGAGGCGCAAGTTATTCCTCTTACGGTTCTAGTCTTTCGAGAGGCTCTTTGTATAGCCTTTGTACTGTGGGGCCAAAATGTTGCCAAAGTTTTCTCCTGGGTAGAAGGTGCATGACTTGTCCTTCACCTTAGTTGTCTTTGGCTTTGATTCTTTCTGTCTTCAAGTAAAATGCAAGCTTTTAAAAAGAGAGAAGAATCCTTGGGCTTAGAATGATGATTGGGTGTTTTATCCAATTGTTGAGAGTGAAATAAAATGAATGGAACAGTAAAGTTTTTCAACACCTCCAAGGGTTTTGGATTTATTACCGCTGAAGACGGTAAGGACTACTTTGTTCACTTCTCAGCTCTTCCTGAAGGAGTTACTCTTCGTGAAAACGATGCAGTTACTTTCGATGTTGAAGAAGGGGACCGTGGACCAAAGGCAGTAAATGTACAATTGAGTAACTAATAATTTTGATAATATCCTTATTCTCTTGATTATGATTACTAGTACTTAGATTTTCTTTTTTTCTTTTGTATTTTTCTTTTATGTTTGGCCTTTTGTTTTCCTAGTCGAAAAAGATATAAGGTTGGGGTCTCCCTTTCTTTTCTATGAAAAACAATTTGAAAGAATTTTATCCTTACTATTTATCTTTGCACCAGAATAAATATTGTCGTCGATTGCATTTTCTTGGGCAAATTGTCACGCTTTGGTACTTGTTCTTTGTTTTACTTATGGGTTGGTATGTTTTGCTTTTGTTTCTTCCTTTTGTTATTTATCCTTTTGCTTGGAGTGGACATTTCTTTTTTGAGAAAAATAAGCCGGCAGCCTTTTCTCAACCAATTTACAGTAAGATTTCTGATTGGATGATGTTTAGGGACATTTTGATTGGAAGAATTAAGTGGTAGCTTGTTCTTTTTTTCTGTTTATCTTGGGATTAAGCCACTGTAGTTAAGGATGGGATGGTAGCCCCTCGGACAAGCTAATCCAAAGTGAAGCCCATCTTCTGGTTCAAAAATTCTCTCAAGTTGGTCTAAAAAAATTGGATCTTGGTATGGTTTACAGGGCCAGTGCTTTTTTCTGCTGTCCCCTTTGAGTCTTCTAAAAGTAGTGGGTATCACACCTTGGTTCCTTTCTAAGTATTCTCTTGTCACACATAACAGGGCTAGCCTGTCTACACTTGCTCTTGAGAGCTTGACCCCTTTTAGTCCTTCAGAAATTCTAGCTTCTTCTACAGGGGTCATGTAAAGAACACCATTTAAACCAACCCTTGTAACTCCTGGAATTGAGGGAAGTCCGAGCTCGGCTGCTCGTTCACAACCTTTCTGAAAAAGTGTTTTTCCAAGTCTCACTGGCTTTTCAAGAAGTTCTCCATCATTGGACGTGATCCGCTTCATAATGTTTTTTTTTCTTTTATATTTTTAATCTTTTTCGTATTTTTTAGTATTTTGTGTTTTTTATGTTTATATTTCCATTTTCTTGGTCTTCTTGGTGCTGATCTTTGTAACCGTAATCTTTATAAATTAACTATAGTTAATCTTGTTTGGTGAGAGAAATGTCTGGTCCATTAGTCTCAAAAGAAGTTGTTGCTCGAAAAAAGCAAGGGAATGGGAGTAAAGGCGCTAAGAAGAAAAAAGACCCCTTTACTGATCTGATTGATGATCTTGACTGCTATGATGAAGGTTGTGATCCTCGAACGCTTATGGATTCAGGAGAATAGTTGTTTGGTGAGATGTTTTTGAGGAAATTGTTATGGATATCCAAGAAGAGTTGGCATCTGCTAAGCAAAAAGCTATGAAAACTACTTGTTGTAAATCTTACCAACTTCCAAAAGGAAGATGTTTTGATTGTGTTGAAAGGGCCTTGGTTGAAGAAAGAGTTGTTGAATAAAATGAAAAAAATACTATTCCCACAAGAGTTTGATACTTGGTATGTGCTTCCTGCTATTCGTAAGAAGCTTGCGCTTAAATTACTTGAGATGGGAATGACCCAAAAAGCGGTGGCTGAGACTTTACAGACAAGTGCTGCAACTATTACTCACTATAAAAAGGATAAACGGGTGAAAGAAGATGTACTCGGAGCCGAAGTTGATCCTTTGATCACAGAAGCTGCTGGGAGAATTAAGAAAGACTCACATTTGTTGGTTCCTGAAGTCGTGCGAATTAATGCTGCTGTTAAAGAAAAAGGCTTGTTTTGTAAGATGTATCAAGATAAAGTGGTACATGAAGCAACTCCTTGCAATAGTTGTGTGAAATGTGAAGAAAATTATTGTTATTAATTTTGTTCATTATTAATTATTAGAGAAAGTGAAAATGGAGAACACAAATCAAGAAAAAACTAAACGAGAATTGTACTTTGATCATGCTGCAACCACCTACGTAGACCCGAGGGTGAAGGAAGCAATGGATCCTTACTTTAGTATAGAGTATGGGAATCCGGGTAGTTTTAACACTGTCGGAATGCGTATTAAAGAAATACTTAAACAGTGTCGTGAGAGTGTGGCTGGTTTGATTAACGCAAGGCCACGAGAAGTTGTTTTTACTGGGAGTGGAACTGAAAGTATTAACCTTGCAATCCAAGGGGTTGCACGAGCTTTGCGTGGTAAGGGAAAACATATTATTACTTCTGAAGCTGAACATCACGCAGTTTTGCATACTTGTGAGTATTTAGAGCAAGAAGAAGGATTTTCTGTAACTTATTTAAAACCAGATCAATTTGGAATGATTAGTGCAGAGCAAGTTCGTGGGGCCCTTCGTGAGGATACTATTCTTTTGAGTATTATGTATGCTAACAATGAAGTTGGTACCATTAATCCGATTGCTGAAATTGCTGCTCTCTGTAAAGAAGCAAAAGTTTTGATGCACACCGATGCTTGTCAAGCAGGAGGCATTCTTGATGTTGATGTCAAAAAACTTGGTGTAAATTTGATGACCCTTAATGGAAGCAAAATCTATGGGCCAAAGGGAACTGGAATGCTTTTTGTCAAGCTTGGGACCAAAATTAAGCCATTGCTACTTGGTGGAGGACAAGAGTTTGGTTTGCGCAGTGGAACTGAGAATGTTCCTGGCATTGTTGGTTTTGCTAAGGCGCTTGAGCTTGCTCAAGCGGAGCGAGAGAGTGAAGCTGCTCGTTTGACTGAGCTTCGTGATTATTTTGTTGACGCTATTTTGAAGAAGGTACCTGATGCTGTACTTAACGGACACCCAAGTGCTCGTCTTCCTAATAATGCTAATATCAGTTTTTTGAACATTGAAGGAGAAGCTTTGTTGCTTTATTTGAATGAACAAGGAGTTTGTGCATCTAGCGGTAGTGCTTGCACTTCTAAGACGCTTGATCCAAGTCATGTGCTTATTTCTATGGGAACTCCTTATGAACTAGCCCATGGAAGTTTGCGTTTCACTTTTGGGAAAAGGACGACTCGCAGTGATGTTGATAAGGTGCTTGAGATACTCCCAGGTATTGTACAGATTTTGAGAGCGATTTCTCCTTTTAACCAAAGGATTGAAGAGTTTGTTCAAGAAGGAAGTGGACAAAAGAAGAGCGAGGTTGCTTACAATGCAAGCTTTAGCACTAGTGAGGGGGTGCAAAAACAATGACTGATGCAATTCAATTAAAGGTAGTTAACAGTACTGGTGATGTTGCTGGACATGATGGAAAACAATGGTTTTACACTGATAAGGTAAAAGATCACTTTTTTCATCCTAAAAATATTTTCAAGAGTCAGGAAGAAGCTGCTGAGTATGCAAAGATTGCAAGTGGCATTGGTTTGGTAGGAAGCCCAGCTTGCGGTGATGGGATGAAGATGTTTATCAAAGTTGATCCTGCTAGCGAAAAGATTGTTGAGTGTAAATGGCAAACCTATGGCTGTGGAACTGCAATCGCTTCAACTTCAGCTTTTTCTGTAATGATCACAGCAAATGGTGGGATGACTATTGAGCAGGCTTTGGCAGTAAAACCAAAAGATATTGCAAATTATTTGGGTGGGATTCCTCCAAGGAAGTTTCACTGTAGTGTACTTGCAGATAAGGCGCTTAAAGAGGCAGTGAACGATTATTTTGAGAAAACTGGTCAGTCCGATCGCATTACTGTTGGAAAAGCTAAAATTGTTGATAAAGTCTTGAAAATCACTGATCATGATATTGAACATGCGGTGCTTGAAGGAGCTCTTACTTTTGAAGCAGTGCAGAAGAAGACCAAGGTTGGTGTGCATGATAAAGAATGTATTCCAAAAGTTAAAGAATTGATTGAGTACTACCAGAAAAAGTACTTTGGAGATGATTAGTTCTTGAGTGGTTAGGGTATTGTTGTGAGGATTAAAAATGGAAGCTGAAAATCAAAAACGTGAAGGGCAAGAAGTTGCTCAAAAGGAAGTTCAAGAGAAGTCTGCAGTGGGAGCAAATGTAGAAGGTCCTATCAGTAGAGATACTACTATTGGCGATATCATTCAGCAGTATCCAAGTGTTGTTGATATTTTAATGGCAACTGGCGTACACTGTGTTGGTTGTCACGTTGCTGCCTGGGAACGTCTTGAAGATGGTTTGAAGGGCCATGGAAAAACTGATGCTGAGATTGATGCACTGATCAATGAGCTGAACGGAGCGCTTGCTGCAGAGAAAGTAGTTGGTGATGAAGAGTTTACTATTACTGAGAAGGCTCTTGCTGAGATTAAAGCTAACATGAAGGAAGGACATTATCTTCGTGTACAAGTAGTTTCTGGCGGATGTGCTGGGAAGAGTTATGGTTTGAGCCTTGAAGATGAGAAGAAAGATGATGACGAGCTTTTTGAGATCGAAGGAGTTCGAGTTATTTGCGATCCACAATCTTTCAAGTTGATTAAAGGGACCAAGTTGGATTATTTGGATACTTTTGAAGAGAAAGGTTTTCGTTTTGTGAATCCTAACGCTAAAAGTGGTTGTGGCTGTGGGAAGAGTTTTGGGGCTTAATGGTTCTTATTTTTCTTTATTTGTTTATCAATCTGTCCATAAATTTATATAAAATACGCAGTTTTCAAGAGAATTAGTGGAAAATAAGACTGATTGGTCCTTAGCCATTTTTTTTGGGATTGTAGGAACTGTACTTTTGCCCGTTATCTTTGGTCCTCTTGCGATCTACTTTGGGTTGAGAGCTAAGAAGAGAGGGTTTGAAAGAGCGGGAACGGTGAGTGTTATACTTGGAATTGTTGCTCTACTTTTGATGTTGTTCTCTTCCATGGTTGTTACCTCTTTAGCACTTCCTTTTTTAGGACCTTTGCTTGGTACCTCTTATCCAGTTACTGTCGCACTTTCTGAAAGTATGGAGCATGGTTTGCACAATGGTGAAATTTGTGGGCAGATGTTTAGTTCTTTCTCTGGAAGCTTTGAGGATTGGTGGGGTGTTTGTGGTCACTGGTATGAAGAGATTGGAATTGGGAGAACTGATTTTGAAGAGTTTCCTTTAAAGGATGGTTTTAACAAAGGAGATCTTCTCTTAGCAAAGGGCGTTTCTTATGAAGAACTACAAGTTGGTGAAGTTGTTTTGGTTGAAAATCAAAGAGGCCTTGTCTCACATAGGATTGTCAAAAAATATCAAGAGAATGGAATTAATTACATCCATACCAAAGGAGACCATAATAAAGAGAGTATTGGTGGAACCTTGGGTGAAATGGAAATTTCTGAAGACCAAATTGTTGGTAAGGTGATGAGTGTTGTTCCGAAAGTAGGTCTGCTTAAAGCTTGGTTCACTTGATTTTTGATTAATTGATAATGTGTAACAACAAGCTTTAAATATTTCTTTATCCTCTATTTTTTCATGAAAATTAGTTTAAGTTCTGAAGATGTTAAAAACACAAAAGCAGACCTCATCGCAGTACCTGTCTATGAGGGAGAAACGAGCAACGCACACTTACGAAAGCTAGGTCTTGGCCTGGAAGAACAATTACATCACCTCTTGAAACGCAAAGAGTTCAAAGGGAGTTTTGCACAACTTCGTGTGCTTTCCACCCTTCGTGTGAAAGCCCCCCATCATATTCTTCTCGTTGGTTTGGGAAAGAAGAAGGAATTTACTGAAGAGAAATTTCGCCGAGTGGTTGCTGCTGCCCATAGGAAGGTTAAGGGTCTTGGTGTGAAAAGTTATTTGTCTTTGCTTCTTGGAGTTGGTCCTGCTGCTCTTGAGCGAAGTGTCTATGTTGCAAGTGAGTCCATGTGGCTTTCAGAGTATTCTTTTGATACCTTTAAGACGGTGAAAAAGGATGAGATTAAACATGTTGCTGAGGCAAGCTTGTGGCTCAAAGAAAAGAGTTCTGCACTTACAAAGGCTTTGAAACGAGCGCAGATTGTTTCATCCGCTACTAATTACTCTCGCGACCTTGTGAACATGCCACCAAACATTGTTTTTCCTGCTTACCTTGCTAAGGAAGCTAAGAAGCTTGGGAGCAAGCACAAGGATCTGAAAGTTACTGTTTTTGGTATGAAGGAGCTTATCAAGATGGGTTGTGGCGGAATTCTTGCTGTTGGCAAGGGAAGTGCTCGTGAGCCTAAGATGATCATCCTTGATTACAATCCAAAAGGAGCTAAGGGATCACTTGCTGTGATTGGAAAAGGTATTACTTTTGATTCTGGTGGATTGAATATTAAGCCTGGAGCTTACATGGGTACTATGAAGTGTGATATGTCTGGAAGTGCGGTAAGTATTGGGGTTGTGAAGGCTGCTGCTGAGTTGGGAATTAAGAAGCGAGTAATTGGTGTGATGGCTTGCGCCGAAAACATGCCTTCTGAGCGAAGTTACCGTCCTGATGACATCATTAAGATGTATTCAGGTAAGTTTGTTGAGATTGGTAATACTGATGCAGAGGGTAGAATGTGCTTAGCTGATGCGCTTGCCTACACTGAGAAAAAGATTAAACCTGATGTAATGATTAACTTTGCAACTTTGACTGGTGCTTGTGTTGTTGCTCTTGGTTATCACACTGCCGGGATGATGACAACAGATGATAAACTTGCTGGAGCATTCTATGCTGCCGGTGAGCGCTCAGGAGATCGTGTTTGGAGATTGCCTCTTTGGGAAGATTACAAAAAACATATGGATAGTCCAGTTGCTGATGTCTCTAACATTTCTGATGGTCGTAGTGCTGGAGCAATAACTGCTGGAATCTTTTTACAGCACTTTGTTGAGAAAACACCTTGGGTGCATTTTGATATTGCAGCAACTGCTTATTTGAAAAAGCAGAAATTCTATAATCCGAAGCATGGAACTGGCGCAGGTGTTCGGCTTGTGATGGAGTACTTGGGTGTTTAGTTTTTTTCCTTGTTGTTATTTTTGATTTTATTTTTTATTATTTCCTATTTTGTTCTTCTCTTCTTTTTTCCATCTCCAAAACATTTAAGAGCAGGTTTTTCTTTCCTCTCTTGTATGGGAAGCGGTAGACTCAAAAAAGGTGTACAGATTTTGTTCTTAGCGCTTGCTTATGGGGTTGTGATCTGGGCGCTTTCTTGGCAAAAGGTTGCGGTAAGTTCTTGGCATTTAGTTGTAGTTTTTGTGGTAACCATTGTGTTTTTAGCTGAGATCTTGGGTTATGATTTAGAGTTTCCAGTTATTTTGAGAAAGCGATAAGTTGGGTTTGGTAAATGGCAAAGAGAAAAGGAAGTAAAGTGAAAGAAAGTTTTGCTCGAGGCGAGGGTGACTATTTGCCTTTGGGTTCTTGTACTTTGATGGGTGCTTTGAGTGGCTCTTTGCTTGCTGGTCCTTTGGGAGCACTTGTTTGTGGTGGGATCGGTGCTTATGTTGATGTCAAGGACAAGCGTCGAGGGAAGAAGTAGGTTTTGTTTTGGCTTTGTTTAATCTTGAAGATTATTTTAGTGGCTTTCCAATCTGCCACATTGCATCAAAATAGTTTTTGAAACCTTTTGCTGTTTCTTTGTTTTTGATTCTTACAACCATCGCTTCATTTTCACTGATGAGACCAAGAGCGATTGTGTCTCCATAGACAAAATAGCCGCAACGAGAGACAAAGCTTTTTGGAAGAACCCTAATATCTTCTTTTTTCATAATCCTAGTGAGTTCTTCGATACCTTCAACATTTGGTTGTACTGTCTTAATCTTCATCTTCTTCATTTTGTTCTGGATGAATCCTTTTGAGAAGTGAAGTGCTTTGAAGAAGAAAAATCCTCCACCTACCCAATAAGCTGTTTCTTTTGTTTGCAGGGCTTCTTCTACTAATCCTTTGGCTGATTCCAGGCCGGCTAGAACTTCAATCTCTATACCTTCCCCCCTTTCTTCATAAACCTTAGAAAGGGTTGGAAGAATACTCTCTAGAATCTCTTTTTTCTCATCGATAAAAACTCTGAGACTCTTTGGATTTCTTGCTTGGAATATTTGGACGCCTTCCTTCTTTTTTGAACTTGCTAGGCCCTTCCTAATAAGAATGTTAAGATTGTCGTAGATGGTTCTTCTGTGTACTTGTGTTTCTTTTGCTAATCTTACTGCTGAAGCTCCCTTAAGCTTGATGAGCGCTAGGTAGATCTTAGCCTCTGTTTCTGAGAGGCCAAAACGTTGAAGCGATTCTTGCAATTTGAGCATGGGTGTTAGTTTTTTTGCTTCTTTATAAGATTTGCTCGCTTGGTGTGGGTTCTCCCACACGTCAACTTAAGTATCTGAATCTGAAACTGGCTCTCTTATGAGTGTGATCTACATCTATTTGGGTTTATATGTGCTACTTTTGCTAAGCATTGCTCTGTATGTTGCCCGAAAAGAGAACAAAGAAGACTTTTTAATTAGCAATCGTGATCGTGCTGGTTGGCAGATTCTTCTTTCAAAGTTTGCTGGATCTATTGGAGCAACTTGGTTTATAACTTACACTGCTTTTGCTTTTGAGTACGGTCTTGCCATTTATGGTATTCTTTTTGGTTTTGTTCTAGGTTATTTCTCTTTTGCTTACTGGGCAGCGCCCCGTATCTATGAGTATTCTAGGGAGAAGAAATTTTATACCCAAAGTGACTTTGTTCTACATGCAACTGGAAGCCGTAGAGCAAGCGATTTTGCAACAATAATTACTATTCTCATGCAGTTTTTATGGTTACTTACGGGGGTTGTTGCAGGTTCGCAGGTTATAGCTTATTTTGATCTGCTTTCCTACGAATTTGCTCTTGTTTTGACTTTGTCTGTAATCTTATTGTATACTTTTATTGCAGGATTTAAGGCAGTTGTTATTACTGATATTTTTCAGTCAATTATTATCTTCCTTTTGCTTGTTGGACTCTCTTTTGTTATCTTTGGTGGAAACTCTTTTGGAGAGATACTCTCTGTTGAAACAGAATCTCTTGGAGTGGGAACACTTCTTGGATTTTTGATCTATGGTTCGGTGTCTGTTTTTGCTTTGGCTGATCGTTATCAACTTTGTTATGCAGCAAAGGATTTGAAATCTCTGAAAAGAGGGATGGGTTTTGCTATTGGACCACTTCTTGTTGCAGCTTTCTTTTTAGTCTTGATTGGTCTTTTTGTTCGAGGACAAAACCCTGGCCTTGATCCGGGGGTAGTGTTTATTTTTGCCTTAGAGAGTTTCTTGCCCCTTGCTCTTCTCCCTCTTGCGGTAGTGCTTTTCTTTGCCGGGCTTATGAGCTCTGCTGATACCTCTGTCTTTGCTATCGCTTCTCATTATACTTTCTTGAAGAAGAAGAGGATGTCTGTTTCTGCAATTCGCCTTTATACTGCTGGAACTTTGCTTCTTGTGCTTGTTTTTGCCTATTTTGTTCGTGATGTTGTGGCACTTACCGTTTTTGCAGCAGCTTTTGGTGTTACGCTTTCTTTGCCTATGATGTACCTTATTTCTGGAGGGAGAAGATCTGGCATGTTCTTTTCTTCTCTTCTTGGAAGTTTGTTTGGACTTCTCTTAGCAGTCTTGCTTATTGGTGTTGATCCTGCTATTTTACTTCCTGTTGTCTTTGGTGGCGGCTTTGGTTTGGTGTTTGATATGCTGAGGGTGAAATTTTTCTTAGCAAAACCAAGAAAACCAAGTTGAGCTGTGTGCTGACTATGAATGATGAAATCTGGGAGGAAGTTTATAGGGCTAGATTTGATAATTTGCTTGTTTGTCTAGAACTTGTCTATGATCGCTCTTCATCTTGTGGGCAAGGGGAACTTGTAAACTCTTTGGAAGCTTTGCTTGATTCTTTTTTATTACGAGAGGAAGATGAAGAGAAAAGTGAAGAGAGAAGGAAGAAGAAAGGAGAATATCGGGTTTTTTCCTTTCTTAAAAGAAGAGAACTTGGGTTGAGCCAGAAGAAAGTTTCAGAAGAAATAGGGATTTCACAGACGGCATTCTCTCGTTTTGAATCAGGTCGCTCTGATCCTTTTAGAATGAGTAATAATGAAAACGCAGAGAAATATATTGGATGGTTGCGTGAAAAAGGTTATGGTGAGTAATCACCTCCCTTGTATGGTGATGCTGCTTGCAATGATTTCTTTCTCACCTTTGTAGGTTTCAACAGTTCCACTTAGTTCTATGTAATCTCCTTCGTGAATGTAAATGTCTTGATCTTTGAATACAACTACTGGAGTTTCTTCTATTTTTTGATTCGCAATGGTAAGAAAAGCTACAGTATCTTGCTGTGAGACTTCAAGGACAGTCCCTTGAATGTTTACTGTAGCATCATCTGCTGTCGTTTGTAACTGTTCGTGAGAAATCGGCTCAAGATTGAGTTCTCCTGAGTAAAGTAAGAGCACGCATAAGCCAAGCAAGCTTATGCTTATGCATACTCTTAGGAGGTGTTGTTCATTCATGAGTTGTGTTTACCTACATTTTGTTCAAAACAAATATATAAACTCTTCTATTTTTCGGTCTTTAAAAGAGTTATTTTAACATTTTCGGAAGATTTCCGTTAACTTTTTGTAAGGTTCTTCAAAGAATTTATATAGTTCGGCTACTTTTTGGTTTTTAAGATGTCTCAGAATAGAAAGCAGGAAATTGTGGATTTACTCTTCCAGTTGGAGAGTAGAATCAGACCACTGCAATGGGACTTTAATCGTGGGCAGATAAATCCATTCAAAGCAAAGGAGCTTGAGCGTTTGAGCGCAGAGCGAAGTTCTTTGCAAGAAGAGTTAACAGGTCTTGATGGCTAAATGATACTTGAAAATAATCTCTTGGTAAACTGGATCTCTGTTCTTGAAGTCGCTAGTGGTACTTTTGAGTAGTGTGAACTTTTCTGATTTTAGTGAGGATTTGGTGAAGAAATGCCTTTAGCAACTGTTCCTACAAAAAAAAGTGTGGCTAAATTAATTACTTCTATTGAGAAAGATTCCTTGCGTAAGGATGCTAAGGATTTACTTGGGTTGTTTAAGAGAATTACAGGTAGAAAACCAGTTATTTGGGGAGATAACTTTATCATTGGCTTTGGCAAGTATAGATATAAGCGTAAGGGAAGTAAGGAAGAATTAGAGTGGTTTAATTGTGGCTTTGCTCCTCGTAAAGATAAATTAACTTTGTATTTAACCTGTTATTTAGACAAAGAACCTTTGGTGAAGAAGTTAGGAAAGTGTAAGTATGGCAAAGGTTGTTTGCACATTCGCAAGCTTGAGGATGTTGATCTTAAGGTTTTGGAGAAGCTGATTTCTAAGTATAAGGATGCTGCTTGGTTTTAATTTATTTTGCTTATTTCTACCTCTTTTTTCTGATTTGTGTGCTTCTCGTGTCACTTCTGGCATAATCTTTATATAACTCAGATTTCACCTGATTTGCATGAAAATCTTAGCAATTCATAGTGACTTTATTGAGTTTCAAGCAAAGAAAAAGGCTTTTGCAAAAGCTGAGGAAGGAGTGAGTGAAGAAAAGAAGCGTGTTGAAGAATGCTTAGTTATCTTTACTGCTGCTGAAAAGAGTGATGAATCTTCTGGTGAAGAGATTAAAGCTAAATATGTTAGCGAAGTAAAGAGTATTCTTGGTCAAGTGAGAGCCGAGCGAGTGGTACTTTATCCTTACGCACATTTGAGCAGTTCACTTTCTAAACCTAGTTTTGCAGAGAAGTTGATGAAAGATGCTGAAGCTGCGCTTCGCGCTGAAGGTGTGGAAGTCTATCGAGCACCGTTTGGTTGGTATAAATCTTTTAACATCTCTTGTAAAGGGCATCCTTTGTCAGAGTTGAGTCGGCAAATTGGCGTTGGTGGGGAGTCTGCTTCTAGTGGTGTTGCTAGTGAGCCTGCAGCTTCAAGTTCTGGATCTGTTTCTAGTTCTGGGCAGAAAGTGAGTCTTAAACGAGAAGGGAAAGACGAGGCTTTTGTTTTTCATACTGAAGTTGAGCTTGATGCTGAGCAGAAATTGAGTTATTCTGTTGCAGCCCTGGTTGGTCTTGCAGTAAGCCAATTGTATCCTGGCTCTGAGGTTGGGAGTATTGGTTTTTCCCGAGGTCAAGCTTATGTAGATATTGCTGGAGTAAAGTTAAAGCAAGATGATCTTAATCGTGTAACTAAGAAAGTAAAGGAGTTACGAAAAGGAGAGCTTTCTTTTACTAAGTTTGGTGGAAAGTTGAGTGGACTTCAGAAGGAAATTAATGCTGATCTTGGTGAGAGTGCAGTGAGCTACGAGCTTGGTGGCATCTCTTTTGTTCCGCTTTACAAGGAACCTTTTGTTGCTTCTCTTGCAGAGATTGCCGCTTTCAAATTGCTTAGTTCTGGTTCAGCTTATTGGAAAAATAATGAGAATAATAGGCAGCTTGCACGGGTCTATTGTGTTGCTTTTGCCTCGCAGGCTGATAAAGAGGCTTGGGAAGCAAAGCGTAAAGAAGCTGAAAACAGAAGTCACATTAAAATTGGTAAAGAACAGGGTTTGTTTGTGATTTCGGATTTGGTTGGTGCTGGCTTGCCTTTAATTGCTCCTAAAGGAATGATTATTCGTAAAGAAATAGTTGATTATCTTTGGTCTTTACATAGCAAACATAATTACAAATGGGTGTGGACACCACATATTGCCAAAGAAGCTTTGTATAAAACCAGCGGTCATTGGGATAAGTTTGGCGATGAATTATTCAAAGTTCGTGGAAAAAGTGATGCTTTCATTATGAAACCTATGAATTGTCCTCACCACATGCAGATTTTTGATAGTTTTAGTTTAAGTTACCGTGATATGCCAATTCGATTTTTTGAGCCGGCAACCATCTATCGTGATGAGAAAAGTGGCCAATTGCATGGATTAACTCGTGTTCGTAGTATTACTCAGGATGATGGACATCTCTTTTGTCGTAAGGAGCAAATTGGGCAGGAAGTTGCTATTGTGGTCTCTATTGTTCGTGAGTTTTATGCCACCGTTGGTATGAATAAAGAGTACTGGGTAAGTTTTTCTGTTCGAGGGGATGATAAAAGCAAATATCTTGGCGGAGATGATGTTTGGGAGCTTGCTGAAGGAGCTCTTGAGAAGGCTGCTGTTGAGAATAACTTGCCTTTTAAGAAAATCAAAGGGGAAGCTGCTTTTTATGGCCCAAAACTTGATTTCATGTTTAAGGATAGTCTAGGTCGTGAGTGGCAACTTGCTACAATTCAGTGTGATTTCAATTTGCCTGAGCGTTTTAACCTCTCTTTTATGAATGAAGAAGGAAAGAGAGAGCGTCCCGTAGTAATTCATCGAGCAATCAGTGGGAGCTTGGAGCGGTTTATGGGCATTTTGATTGAGCATTATGCTGGAAAGTTTCCTTTATGGCTTAGTCCTGTGCAAGTAAAACTTTTGACGGTTACTGATCGTTCTGTAGAGTTTGCACGATCTGTAGCTACTAAAATGCAGGCGGTTGGGCTTCGAGTAAGTGTGGATGATAGGACTGAGACTATTGGTAAAAAGGTTCGTGAAGCGCAACTTGAGCAAGCCAATTATATTTTAACTATTGGAGATAAAGAAGTTGATCAGCAGAACCTTGCTGTGCGAAGCCGTGATACTGGGAAGGTAGAGTTTGGTGTAGCAGTAGATGCCTTTATTGCTAAAATTGTTGCTGAGAAAAATAGTCGAGCTTAAATTTCTTTTTTCTTTCTCTTTTCCTAATAAGGTCAATACGCGTTGGTCTTTTTTTTGTTTGGATTACAACACGCTCTCTTCATGGTCGTCAGAACATTCCACTGTACAGAACTGGAGGCTTTCTCCTTTGATTGCCTTAGCAATTGGATTCTCATGAATTGCACGCCCACACTCAGCACACTCTTCAACCTCATCCTCATCCTCAAAGCCTTTCATGAAGAGGTCTTCTTCTTCTTCTTGCATATCGCTCTGCTCTGAGAACCTCTGATTTTGCATCCCTTCCATTGTGAAATCATCCATTCTAAATCCATCGCCAGCTGAGACTCTTTTAATATTTATGTCTATATCACATATATTTCAAATATATGCTTTTGTAGAATCTTACCTTTCTACCAGTGTCCAAAAAAATGGAACATTTTTTGGACGCAAGAAATTGGAAATTTCTTCGCGTGTTCACTGGTGGTGCTAATAAATAAGCTCACTGATTGGGAAGGTAAGAGTCAGAAATTTGACCTGAGCGAAGCGAGCATGCCACTGGTGTCTCACCAGTGGTGGTCAAATTTGTTTGACACTATTTGTTTTCTTGAATCTCCTTAAAAACCCTTGTTATTTTTCCTATTGAGCGCTCCCAGGAGAAGCCTTGCGTCACTGTTTTTCTGGCATTGAGGCCAATTTTTTCCATAATTTGAGGATGTTTGAGCAAGCGTTCAATTTTTACTTTAAGAAGAGAAGGGTTCTCTCTTGGGAAAAAGATACCGTTGTAGTTTTTTACAAGATAATTCTTGATAAAACCTACTTTGGTTGCAATAACGGGAAGCCCGGTTGCCATTGCTTCAAGAGTAGCTAGAGAAGTTGTTTCAGTAAGACTTGGCATAACAAAAATGTCCATGGCTTGCAAGTATTTTTCTACATCTTTTACAAAGCCCGTTACTTTACAGTTTTTGATCTTTTTGAGCTCTTTTACTAACTGTTTATCTCCATCTCCAACAATCAGTAATTGAAAGTTCTCTCTTGGTCCAAGTTTTTGAAAGGCTGCTGCAAGTGTGTGCACGTTTTTTTCTTTTGAAACTCTTCCTACATAACCGATAACTATTTTTGTTGGGTCAATGTTCATGCTTTTCTTTGCTTTTTTCTTGTCTTTACCTGGTTTGAAACGGTCTAAGTCTACTCCTAATCTTACAACTTCTATTGGAGCTTTGACCTTCCAATAACGTAATTCATCTTTAAGATCGTGGTAAGGAACAATGACTAGATCGCAACGATTATAGAGAAAGATGGAGACTTTTCTAATAAGATTCAAAAACAATTTACTTATGAACGGGGGAAGAAATTTCTCAAAAAGTTCCCAAGAAACTACATGGATATAAGTTACTACCTTCTTTTTGTAGTATCTTCCATAATACATCGCGCAATAGCTTGCAAGTGCTGGACCTTGTATAAAGATGATCTCGTTTTCTTTTATGGCTCTTTTGATTTTCCTTAAATTTGAGAAGGAGAATTTTATAGAAGAATAATTTGAGAGCTTTATGAATTTACTTACTTTAAGAAAGGTCTTATTTTGTTTATCTTTTTCCTTCTTGAAGTTTGGTATCAGAAGGCTTGTTTTGATCTCTTTTTTTGTCTTTTCGATGAAGATTTCTAAAAATTTGAGTGTACCATCTACTTTTGGATAATAAGTGTCTGCTACCAGAAGAACTTTTGTTTTTTCCATCTCTCTTTCTTTTCTCTCTTTTAGATTTTTCTCTTATCTCATCTGATCCGATAAAACTTTTCTACCATGAGTTTTCTGATCTTAATCCCATCTCTAAACGCTCTAAAAAATGACATGAAGCTAGGATAGATCACATGCACTTTCTGACTTGGGAACTTCTTGAGTGCTTCAGCCTTTATTTTGAAATAACCTTTAATATCTACACAAAGTGCTGGAAAATCTGTGTTAAATTCAATGGGATTCCAAACAGAGTAAACATAGACCTCTGGTCGCTGCGCTTTGCTTAGCTGTTCAAAGCTTTGAAGAGTGATCTTATGGACCGCTCGATGGTCGGGGTGAGGATCTTCACTGCTGTGTGTAAATACTTTGTTTACCTTTCTTCGTTTGACCTTTTCGATGAACTTTTTTACTGCTTTTTTCTTC
The DNA here is from genome assembly GCA_964343575.1 of uncultured Methanosarcinales archaeon. Classification (GTDB taxonomy): domain Archaea; phylum Nanobdellota; class Nanobdellia; order Woesearchaeales; family GW2011-AR9; genus CAYFJV01. Next base: position 24,378 of record CAYFJV010000001.1, read on the forward strand.
TCAGTCTCTTTGAGAAAATTTCCTTCTTGAAGATCGAGAAATTCTACCGTTGCTCCTAGAAGCTTTGCTGCATCTTGCGCTTCTTTGAGTCTCATTTGTTGTACTTCTTTTGGCTTAAGCCAAGGATGGGACATTTCTCCATAAGAAAACACAAGGCAGTGCACCTTTTTGCCTTCTTTTGCATACTTTGCAATGGTGGATCCTGCCCCGAGAACAAAATCATCAGAATGAGCACTGCAAACAAGAACGCTTTCTTTGTTTTTTTTGCTTTTCTTCTTGCTTGGAGCTTTCTTTGCTTTTGTTTTTAGAGAAGGCATTGGAAAAAGTAAGAAATTGTGCTTAATAAAGCTTGTCTGTTTTCTTAGTGAGTAGAAGGGCCAAAGGAATCTTACGAGCAAAGAGTTTTACGATTTTACAACCAACCTATAGGTTTTTCTAAGCTAAACTCTTGCCATAGTACCTAGAGATACTAGATTGCCTTCGTATCCCTTTGACTTGCTCTTTGGTGGTATTGCAGCTATATATGTTTTTCTTACCACTACTTTTGAACAACTTTATACAATGGTCTTTTCAGAAGTTAAGATGCCAGACAGATCTGACGAGACAGGTTTTACCTACCCCGAGGGGCTGAACTACGTAGATTTTCTAAGCTAAACCTTTTCTTTTGTCTCTGCCTAGCAAGTTGAAAAGAGATGCTTGTGGTATTTAAAGCTTGTGTTGACTAAAGTAACTACCTCTTTGAACGGTGAGAACAACCTGGCCAGCAACACGGTCTTCGCTTTCCCTCTAGTAACATTGAACACGCTTGATCAATATGTTTTTTTCTTGTCTCAATCTTCTTGACAGAGATAGTCCAACAAATCCATTCATTACATGCAAGCGGAGTTAAACCATTCCAGAGATCTAGCACTTTTTGAGACTTGCACAGGGCCTTTTTTAGATCTGCTGGAACTTTGTGTACGACCCCTGTTGCGATTTTGTTTGAAGTCATCTTTAGCTCTTGGTTATATTGTATTAGAATATAAAACATGGGTTGATTGAGTTAAGAACATACACAGAGTAGGTATGCGCCGGCCGGGATTCGAACCCGGATCACAGGCTCTCTTCGCAACCAATTGATCACGTGGAAGGCCCGGATACTAGCCATTATACTACCGGCGCGTGTTTAGAGCTTTCTGCTACTTGGTTTATTAAGCTTTTGGTTACATTTTTCGCAGTAGTCTTGACAGAGAAGCTAGTAAAGAAAACATTTTTAAAGCGCTTTGGGCTTTGCAGTTTTATGCCAGAAATAAGTGGACAACCTTGTCACATGTGTGGTAAAAAAGGACTTACTCTTCGAGAGGAAGAAGTGGATATCCCTTATTTTGGCAGAGTATTTGTTTTTTCTATGAGTTGTACTGAATGTGGTTTTAGAAAAGCTGATTTAGAACCCGCTGAGAAGAAAGATCCTGCAAGTTATACTCTTGAGGTTAGTTCTGAAGAAGATCTTAATGTAAAGATTGTGAAGTCTGGAGCAGCGACCATTAAAATTCCAAGAATCATCACAATTGAAGCTGGACCTGCATCTAACGGTTATGTTACCAACGTTGAGGGTTTGCTTGAACGAGTAAAAAAAGTTATTCAATCTGCAGCTGAAGCTGAAGATGACAAAGCTGTAGTTAAGAAAGCTAAAAATCAGGTAAAGAAAATCAATAATGTTTTGCTCGGTCGTGATTCTTTAAAGATTATTGTGAGTGATCCAAGCGGAAACAGTGCAATTATTTCTGATAAGGCGCAGAAGAGTAAGAAGTTGTAGTTTGGGATTTGGAAATTCTTTTAACTTTGACTTGCCACTTATTTTCTTATGCAGATAACTATGAATGGCGAGTATAATGGAAAAAGACGTTATGATGTTGTTCTCTCAGGAGAGGACTTTGCCCATATGTCTGCTGGCTTCCCTGAGGTAGATTCTCTTCGAGGGGTGATTGGAAGGATGGAATTTTTGCTCTACCAAGGAACAAGAATGCCAGAGCGTTTTTTGCCAATGCCAGATGGTGGAGCTTATCAAGCACATATTGGTCTTGAAGATGTACCTTCTTTGCCGCCAGACCCCAGTTCTGAAGATTTTGATAGAATGAGTGATGAGTATGACCGTCGATTTAGGAATGCTATCAACGCAAGTGCGCCAATTCCTATTGTCTCACAAGGTGGCCCAAGGCTTGGAGAAATTACTTTGGGTTATGTTAAGTTGAGTGTTGAGCCACAACCAAGCCCACAAATGAGGCTTTTTAATTAAAGAAATTTCTACAAAAGAACTGTGTTTTTTACTCCTTATCTCTTTTGAAAGCTTGAGGCAGATCAATAAGATATTTCCCTTCTGCAAGTCTAAAGACAAGAGGATCGTTCTTGAACAAACTGATAAGATCTAATTCGTACTTCCCTGGTTTGAGCACCCGGATGGACTCGAAGTCAAGAATAACCGGACGTTTTTCATCAACTTTGATGTTGGAGATCTCTACAACATCGCTCTCCATCTGTTTTTTATCTTTATCAGTAAGATTGGTAATGAAGCTTTTACTCTCTTCCAAGTGCTTCTTCTTTACATAAAAGAACAGTCTTGCTCCGCAATCACAGCCCTTAAGAATTTCTTGAGCTCCATCAGCATAGAGTTTGCTACAGCGGACACATTGGTGTGGCACTTAAAAAACACCTCTAGTGTTTTTGTTTTTTGTGCAGAAAGTGAAGTTGTGTTCTCTTTGCATATTGTTGACCTTTACTTAAGCGTTTGCTGTCTCCTCGCTTTTCATAAGTTCTGTTGGGAAACAATCACTTTTTTTTCTTTCGGGTCTTTTTTCTTTTGCTTGCTTTTTTACTTTTTGCTTCTGTAGTGAATAATTCGATCTTGTCTGGGTTACTTACAATCTTCTTCACTACTGATGCTGGGCCGATGATAGTAAGCCCTTGCCGATCTCCTAAAAGAATGTTTGCCATGGAACTTTTTAGCCTTTGAAAGCCAGCTAGTTGACTGTGATTAGGATCAACGGTTCCAAGTTCAATTCCTCTAAATGAGGAGCTGATCTCTTCCATGGTAAGTTCAATAAGGTCGGCTTCCTCTTGTTTCTTAAGCCTTCCTTCCATGATCACAATTTTTTCATTTTTTACAATGTTGAGAAGTTTGTGCACTCGCTTTGCTGGGCTCAGCGGCTGAATTTCCTGGAATGGAACGAATTGAAAGGTAACCATGTTTTCACTTCTTTTTTTCTTTTTCCTCTTCTCATTTCTTCTGAGGCAAGAGGAACTAATTTTTCTTCCTTTTTAACTTTTACTTCTTAGCCAGAGGCGAACTCTACAAGTTTTTCATAGAACTCTTCGATGTTTTTTCCATATTTTGCAGAGATTGGGAAGACTTCGTACTGTGGGAAGGCTGCTTTGATGAGATCAATGTTGGATCTCTTAAGATCAACCTTATTTGCTACGATGAGCACAGGAATATCTCTTGCTTGAAGGTTTCCAATGATAGTGATGTTTACTTGGGAATAAGGATCTTTTGTGGAATCAAGCACCACGACCACAGCATCCATCTCATCAAGCCATTTGATTGCATCAATTACCCCTTTGGTTGCCTCTTTTGCTCTTTTCTTAGCTTCACTACGTTTCATTCCTCTTTTGAGAAAGTCTTCATAATCAATTCTAGTAGAAATTCCTGGAGTGTCAACAAGTGAGAAGGAGATTTCTCTTCCCTTTTTGTTTTTGATAGTTACTTGTTCTTTGATGGTGATTTCTCTGGTTTCGTGGGCAATATGAGAAACACTGGACATCTCTTCTCCTAACCAGTCAATAGAAATGCGGTTAGCCAGTGTAGATTTTCCACCATTTGGTGGACCATAGAGACCCAGCTTAACATGTGACTTGCGACGAAATAGTCCTGCAAGATTTAGTTTCTTGAGTATTCTTTGTAGAAATGACTTTGCCACCCTAACCCCCCAATGAGCCGAGTTCTGCGCCTTGCACTTTATCTGCGCTTGTTTGCGATCGGCTCAGTTGGAATTTAGCAGTGAGGACTACTTAAAGCTTTCGTTACTTGAATTGCTGTGTCGAGATAGTGTGTTTGCAAGTAAGATTTATAAGCTTCCAGAGAATAAATGAAGGTGATGCCAGAGCAAACTTTTGTGATTGACCAACTTAAATTTAGTTATGAAGGGCTTTTTAGCATAAGTGAAGTCTTTAACATGGTTGTTGGTTTCTTTAAAGAGAGAAAGTATGACTGGTATGAAAAGGTAAACCAAGAACAGATAACTCCCTATGGAAAACAGGTTCGTTATGTTTTTGAGCCTTGGAAAAGTATCACGGATTATTACAAGATAATTGTTCGGATGAAGATTCATTTTACTGATGTTAAAGATGTTGAAGTAGAACACGAAGGTAAAGTTTTACACTTGCAGCAAGGTTTGGTACATATAATTATTGATGCTTATGTGATCAGTGATGCCGGCGGTGCTTGGGCTAGTAAACCTTTTTACTGGCTTTTGGTCTTGCTTCGTGACAATTATTTCCACTCTCAGTATTACAATAAAGCAACTCGTTGGGTAGAAAAGGATGTCGAACTTTTACACAAAGAGATTAAGAATTATTTCAATGTTTTTAATTACAGTTTTAATCGCTAGCTGAGGATTAGTTTTGAAAGATGAGTGAACTTGAACTTGTTGTAGTTGGGAAGAGTATTGAGTATCAAGGTATCTTTAGAGCTGATGATGTCTTTCGAGTGATTAACCGAGCTTTAGAAGAGAAAGGTTATGATAAGGCAGAGAAACGTTTGGAAGAGACGGTGACTCCTGAGGGAAGGAAATTGTACATGGAACTTCGCCCTTCCAAAGGGAAGACCGATTATCTTGTTTTGGCTTTGCGCGTGAAGATCTGGCTTGATGATGTTACTGAAGTTATGCAAGAGTTTGAAGGCAGAGCGCAGAAGTTTGAGCGAGGAAAGGCACGTATTACTATTGACTCTTACTATGATACTGATAATATGGGTCGATGGAATAAGAAACCTTTCTTTTATTTTGTGAAGGCGCTTATCAATAAGATCTTTTATCAGTTCCCTGAAGAGCCTAAGGCCAAAGGAGAGTTGCGAGGAGATACAGGCTATGTCCATGGTCAGTTGAAGAAGTTGTTTGCAAGTTACCGTAAACGGGACATTGCTTTTCCTGCCGAAGCTGATATTCGTTCTCAGGTCGCGCAAGACCTTGCTGGAGTTGGGGAAGTTTCTGAGCAAGAAGTGGTGAAGCAAGGCGCTTAATTTTTATCTTCCCCTAATTGCGGTTTCTTTTAGGAGGAGTGCAAGTCTGGGAGAAGTTCCTCCTCGTTGAGCTACAATAAGGACCCCACTAGGGTTCCTCCCTTCTTGTGTAGCTCTTGTTGTTGCTTCGTTAAGAGTTCTTAGTACATCATGATAATGATCGAACCATCTCCAATCTGAGCTGATTAGTATCTCTTCGTATCTTTGTCTGTTTGGATCAGTGAACCCCTCAAGAACGCTAGTAAAGAGTCTTCTCAGAGTGTGGTTTCCAACCCTTCTGTTTGCTCTTCCAGTGGCAAGGCAGTATCCTGGGAAACCAATTTTTCCATCTGGAGAGATATCAAGAGCTTCTTCTAAGAGAAGATAATTAAGATCAGCGAAAGAAGTGATTGGTAACTCTTCTTCTCTTTCTTGGTAGGCAATGAATACTCGTGGTGTTGGAAAACCGGTGACTACTCTGTCCACTTCTCGCTCAAAGGCCTCTTCGTCTCTTATCTCCCCTGCCTCCCAATCAATAAAGGAAGGTAAGAATCTTGTCAGTCCTTCCTCTCGAATTTGTTTGTATGCTTGCCTGTCAGGAAGCCCCGTGAGCACATCAAAGGTGGCTAAGCGAAGTGTTGCATCTAGAATCTCTAAATAATTTGGCATGTCTTGAAGGTGAGAAGAGTAACTTAAAATTTTTTCCAAAAAACTAGTTGTTGATCACTTGTAATTTAATAGTTTGCTCTTGTGCTGCAAGCCTTATTCTTTTTTCTTTGTTAAGATCTTCAGCGTAAAGTGCAAAAGTATCTGTTCGAGTAACTTTCACTTGTACTTTTTCTCCTAATTTGTAATGAATTGAAGTGTCTTGTACATTGTTTGTTTGATTTGTCTCAAGAATAATTTGTTTATAATACTCGTTTCTGCCAATCCACTGGCCCGGTTTTTTTCCTTTCTCATCAATAATGATCTCTCCTTGCCAGTCTTGCCACTTTTCATTTTGCAGTCTTGCAATGTTATGAAAGATGTCAGTGAGTACTTTTGATCTTCTTTTGATCTCCGCCCCCTCAACTTTATTTTTCATTCTTGCTGCAGGAGTGTTTGGTCTTGGCCAAAATCTTGAAATATTCACAGCATCTGGGCTTGTTTCTCTTATGAGGTTGAGCGTTTGCCAGTATTGCTCTTCTGTTTCTCCGGGAAAGCCAACAATGACATCGGTCATAATGGTGATGTTTGGCATTGCTTTTTTGAAAGCTTTGATCTGTTGTCTGTATTGCTCCACTGTGTAAAGACGCTTCATGTTTTCTAGAACGCTGTTATCTCCTGCTTGGACAGGAAGATGGAGAAATTTGAAAACCTTTGGGTGTTGATATATTTGAATGAGTTCATTTTGAATCTTTGGCATGTGGTCTGGGTTCATCATGCCAACTCTGATCTTGAAGTCTCCTGAAATTTCTGTTAGTGCGCCAAGGAGAGTTGGCAAGTTTGTTTGGATATCAAAACCATAGCAGCCTGTATCTTGAGAAGTAAGCCAAATCTCTTTTACTCCTTCTTGTACTGCCTTTTTTGCTCGTTTGACAATATCTTCTACTGGGTAAGAGATAAGGTTTCCTCTTGCTGATTTTGTCTTACAAAAAGTACAATAACCAAGACAACCTCGGTTGATTGGGATAATCTCTACAATTGGATTTTTTCTGTGCACGGGAAGATCTAATGGAGGAATTTCTTCGTTGCTGATCTCTCTTACAATGTTTTCATGTAGTGCTTCCTCTACGACTTCTACAATTTTATGAATACTCTTGGTCCCGATGAGTGGATGTCCCTTGAGCTTTTTGTTTTTGCTATCTGCTTGAGCAATACAGCCAGCGATGATGACAATCTTATATCCATCTTTGAGTTCTTGGAGCCTTTTGAAAAAAGAATTTTCGCTAGGGGTTTTTACTGTGCAAGTGTTGAAAATGATGACATCTGCCTGCTCAGAAGAATCAGTTATTTCAAAATCAGCTGCCTTGAGAAGACCCGCCATTTGTTCGGTATCAGCAACATTTGCAGAGCAACCTTGGGTCTCAAAGTAGACTTTTACCATTTTCGTTTATTTGAGAGAGGTATTTAATAAGATTTTTGCCTTGCTTTGGGCGTTTGGGGATGATAGTTGTGGGTTAGTTAAGGATGTTGTCTCCAACATTTTTGTTACTGAATAGGGATTCTAGTTGCCGAAAGCTTATAAAGTTCTTTCTTGCCTGGGAACTTATGGGGAAGTTGTGTTCATGGCAGTTAGTGCTTCAGGCCTTTTCTTTTGTCTTTGTTTTCTTTTCTTTGGTGCTTTTGTGCTCTTTATTTTTAGTCTATGGGCCCTTGGCTGCCTTTGGAGTAGAAGCAGTTGATGGTAAGGCAAGACCCTTTAGTTTAGGCCCTGGTTTTTCTGGTGGAGAAGAGCTTGCTAGTCCCGGAGATTGGGTTTTGGAGGAAGATATTCTTGTATACAGTAATCGAGTAGTTTTGGATATAGATGGAGCAAGTTGGGCTTCTTTTACAAATACGAACTCTATGGATCCTTTTTTAGATGAGACAGCTAATGCCATCGAGATTTTACCTGAAGATCCTTTAGATATTCAAGTGGGTGATGTAATCTCTTACGAGAGTGAGTTTGGAGTTATTATTCACCGGGTTGTTGAGGTTGGAGAAGATTTTGATGGGGTTTACTACATTGTTAAGGGAGACAATAACGCAGTGAAGGATCCTGTAAAAGTACGTTTTGATGATGTGGTTGGAGTCTTGGTAGCAATTGTTTACTAAATGTTTGTTTCTTCAACTCTCTTCTTTTACAAAAGATTAATAAGGGCTTGAAACTTTGTTTTGGAGAAGGGGTTTTGCTTTGTTTGTTTTACTCTTAGATAAAGAGGTTTAGGTGATGGCTGTAGATTTGCTGGTTCTTCAACATGTACTTGTTGCACTTGCTCTTGGTATTCTCATTGGACTTGAGCGAGAGTATGCTCAGCATAAGAAGAGGACTCATGAATTTGCTGGTATTCGTACCTTTCCTCTGATTGCACTTTTTGGAGCCTTGTCTGCTTACTTTGGAGATTTATACAGTCCTTGGATTTTGGTTTCAAGCATTCTTGTGATTGGCGCGCTTATTGTTGCAGCCTACATGGCAGTGAATAAAAGGAGTTCAAAATACCATGGGACAACTTCAGAAGTTGCTGCTTTACTTACTTTTTTCATTGGAGTTTTGAGTTATTACGGAGAGATTACTTTTGCGATCATTTTGGCAGTGCTTATCTCAGTGATTTTGTATGCACGTTCTGTTCTGCATCGCTTTGCAGATCGAATCAAGCCAGGAGAGCTTCGTAGCACACTTATTTTTGCAGTGATTGCTTTTGTGATTCTACCCTTATTGCCGAATGAAGCTTATGGTCCTTATGGCTTGTTTAACCCTTACATTGTTTGGCTGATGGTGGTTTTCATCTCAGGAATTAGTTTTGCTGGGTATATCTTGATGAAGTGGTTTGGAGAGAAAGGTATTGAGCTGAGTGCAATCTTTGGAGGATTGGTGAGTAGTACTGCTGTGACCACTAGTTTTGCTGCGCGAAGTAAGAGAAAGAAAAGTTTGTCTCATGCTTTGGTGCTTGGAGTTTTGCTTGCTAATGCAATAATGTTTATTCGAATTTTGATTGAGGTTTTTGTTCTGAACCGAGTTTTGTTTTGGGAGCTTTTCTTGCCTCTCTCTTTACTTTTTGTTCTGAGTGTGGTCATTGCTTTGATCTTGTGGAAGAAAAGCACAAAAAGTCATGGTGGTGTTGAGCTGGGTTCTCCTTTTACTTTAGCTCCTGCTTTGAAGTTTGGGGTCTTGTTTGCTCTTATCTTGGCCTTGGTAAAAGTTGCTAATGTGTATTTGTCATCTGGTGGAGTTTATTTGGTGAGTTTTCTTTCCGGGCTTGCTGATGTTGATGCCATTACTGTTTCGTTATCTCAACTTGCTGGGGAAGATCTTGGAATTGAGCTTGCACAACAAGGTATTATGATTGCTGCGCTTACTAATGTTGCAGTGAAAGGCGGCATTGCTTATTTCTTTGGAAGCAAAGAATTTGGTAGAGAAGTCTTGGTTTTGTTCTCAGTGTTGGTGATTGCTGGACTTGCTTTAGCTTTTGCTTTTTAGAACAAGATTACTTTTGGTTCTTCTGACTTTTTTTCTTCTTGGTTATTTTTTGTTAGAAGATCGAGGTAACTATTAAAATCTGGTGCAGTGCCATTATCTCTGATTGGTTTTTGTTCAGCGCTTGCTGTTGTTTGGTTTGTAGTTGTTGGCTTGGAGATGTCGGTTGCTCCAAACATGCTAGTAAAGGCACTTGCTGCCTTTTGATTACTTTCTTCTGTGTTCTGAGAAATTGTGAGGCTTGAGCTTGTATTTGCGTAATTGCTTGTGCTGTCTGTGTTGTTTCTTTGATTTTTCGCTAGAAGGTGAAGGAGTTCTATTGCTTTGTGAATTTCTTCTTGTGAATCGTGTTTACTATCAATGGTGATTTGCATTAGTATCTTCCTCTTTTGGGGGTGGGAAGAAGGAGAAATTTATATGACTTTGGGTTTTTGGAAAGGAAAAAAGAGAAGTTAGGTAGCTTAGTTATTTTGCTGCGATTCTTTCTCCTAACTCTGGAGCTACTTCTTGAATCTCTCTGAGAATACCGCTTCTTGCATTGGTGCCATAACTTGTTCCATCTCCTCTATAGACTCTATCGCACTTTCCTTTTTCCAGGAGATATTTAGAAAACAGACGGTGTGGATCTGGTCCAAAAAATCTCTCATCAAGAGCTCTTGGAAACCTAGCAATAGCTCGTGTGCCCTTTCTTCTGAGACGTCTCATAAGCTCTACCTTAGAATTGTCATATCTCCCACTCCTGTTTCTTGGATCGACTACAACGATATCATAGTCACGTTGTTTGAGGAGCCCTCTCACATTTTTCATACGAGTAGCTACGTCTACTGCAAGATCTCCCGTGCTTTTCTCATTCCACCATTGGTGATAAATCGGATCTTCTTCTCTCTGAAGAACAAGAACTTCAGTGAGATCTCCCAAGGCAGAACGAACCTCCTTAAGCCCACCTATCCTACGTGCACTGGTTCCACTGAGAGAATCTTTGTCTAGTAAACCATCATAAAACCATCCGGGGTCTTCAGTGACAAATATAGGATCATACCCAGTCATAGCGATAACTTTTGCACCTACTCTTTTAGCAAGCCGTGACAAAGCGCCAGTATCTCTTGTACAAGTAGCTAAACTTTCCCTGAAAGGTGGCTCTGGTCCCCATGGAGCTAATTGTGCGTATAAGACGAGAACATCAGGTTCCATCCTTTGAAGTAAATTTCTTGCCTTTGTCGGAGATTGTGTTGAAACTACTTCAAACCCTTTGCGTCTTAATACTCTTTGTTCGTACATGCTTGGATATTTTTCAGCTATGAGAACCTTTCCTTTGACCATAGCTCAGATAGTAGTGTCTTTTTTTATAAAATTTCTGTGTTTTTTGAGAAAAGAAACAACTGTTTTTAAACAAATTATTTGTTTTTTAACCATTTTGCCAAGAAATTTGCCTCTTATCTTGGTTTGGTTTTTTGGGATCCTCCCGCAAGCCTTATATACAGAAAAATAAGCATTTCAGTCTAGAGTTGGCCCGAGCTTGGCCTTGAGTTGTGGTGTGATAAGATGGTTTTTTCCTTGAGAAGAGAATTCAAAGATATCAAACGTTTTGAAAAGATTCTCATCACCCTTCTTGAAGAAGGGCTTGGCCACTATCTTCGCCGAGCAAAGTTGCATTGGCATTTGCCTTGGCATAAACAAACTATCTCTCACAAAAAGCTTTCTGATCAAGAAGAACTTGCTCTTCGTCTTCGTAAGTCTTTTGAAAAATTAGGTCCCACTTTTGTAAAACTAGGTCAGTTACTTTCTTTGCGCCCAGATTTGGTACCACCAGAGTTTGCCAAAGAGTTTTCAAAGTTGCAAGGAGCAGTTGAACCATTTGCTTTCAAAGAAGTGAAACGTACCATTGAAGAGGAACTTGGCCAACCACTTGATAAGTTGTTTAAGAAGTTTGAGAAGACTCCTTATGGCTGTGCTTCTATGGCTCAAGTGCATATTGCTTACTTGAAAAATGGTAAAAAGGTTGCGGTCAAAGTGCAGCGTCCTTTCGTTGAAGAGATGGTGCGCGAGGACGTTGATATCCTTTTGTTTCTTGCAAAGCGTGTGGAGAAACATTTTCCAAAGTTGAAAAATTATCGACCAATTGATATTGTCAAAGAATTTTCTTTTTACACAAAGAGAGAGTTAGATTTTCGTATTGAAGCTCAGAATGCAACCCGGCTTGCTTTGGGCATGAAAAAGAATAAGCGAGTGAAGATTCCAAAAGTCTATGAGAAGCTTTCCTCACGGCGTGTACTTACTATGGAATTTTTGGAAGGTATTCGTTTTGATGAGCCAAGAAAAATAAAGCGAGCAAAAATAGATCTTAAGCAGCTTGCTCGTGACGGGTTTATGATAATTCTTGAACAATCCCTGTTACATGGTTTTTTTCATGCAGATCCTCATCCTGCGAACATCTTTGTGCAAAAAGATGGAAAAATAGTTTTCATTGATTTTGGAATAATGGGTGAGTTGAGCCGTGCTGATCGGCGTAAAATGTTACAATTTTTCACCTTGATCCCAGAGAAAAGTGCTGAACGTAGTGTTGATATTATTCTTTCTCTTGCTCGAGAAGTGCAATTTGCTGATCTGCGTCAGTTTCGAAAAGATGCAACACGTATCTTAGAGGAAGTCTATTATCATGAAGTAACAGATAAAAGCGTTGGAAAAGCAGTTTATGAAGTAATCTCTCAGGGGGCTCGTCACGGAGTTATCTTTGATCCCAATCATGTGCTGATGGCAAAAGCGATTTACCAAGGAGAGGGATTGATGCTTAAAGTTGATCCGGATTTTAAGGTAGTTGAGGGAGTTGCTTCTTTTGTTAAGAAATATTTGAAGATGCAGCTTTCTCCAAAAGGTGTTGCTGAGCATGGCTTGCGAGCTGTTTGGGCTACAAAAGACTTTTTAGAAGAATTTCCTGAGCATTTACAAAAAGTTATCGAGCGTTTGGAAGAGCCAGACCCACCGCAACGATTTGATGCAAGGCAGTTGCATGAGTTTGAAGAAGAGATTCGTAAGATGAACCGAAAAAAGAACATTTCTTTGGTAGCTTCTACTTTGTTTGTAGCTTCAATTATTTTGTTTAGTGTTGAGGGGAGAGATACACTTTTTGGTTTACCATTGAGTGTTGTGCTTTTCTCTTTGGCCCTTGCTTTAGTACTTTATATGTTGATTAAAAAAATTTAAGAATTTGAAAATAATCATGTGACCATCATTGTTATGGTAAAGAGGTTGTGAAAATGGATGAAACATTACGAAAAGCGATTAAAACAGGTTTTGGCTTAGGTTTGCTTACTATGGATGAAGCAAAGAAGGTTGCTGAAAAGGTAAAAAAAGATCTTGGTTTAAATGAAAAGGAAAGTCGTTTGCTAGCAAAAGAGTTGGTCTCGAGATCAGATGCTGCAAGCAAGGATATGATGAAGGCAGCTGAAAAACATATGGACAAAGCTTTGCTTGCAAGTGGACTTGTTAAAAAGAGTGAACTTGCCGGTTTGAAAAAAACGGTACGCAGCCGTGTTCGAGCTAAGATGAAAGCTGTTGGTAAGGCAGCAGATAGGAAAAGAGCTTCTCGGGCTAAAACAACTAAGTCAAAGGCCCCTGCGAAGAAGAAATCAGTTCGTTCTAAAACACTTGGTTCTGTGCGAAGAGGATTGAGAAGTGTTTTGGGGTCAAGAAAGAAAAGAAAATAGTTTCTATTTGTTTAAAGTTCTTTTTATTCTTTGATTTTTACTTTCTCTTTTCTGAGCAGTTGCTTTTTGGTTTCTAGGCCTCCTGGTCCAGAATATCCTCCTAAAGAACCATCACTTCTAATGACTCTATGGCAAGGGATCTCTGGCGCGCAAGGATTTTTTCCAATGGCATTTGCCACAGCCCTAGTTGCAGTTGGTCTGTTAATTTGGTTTGCAATTTCTTGATACGTTCTGGTCTCCCCTTCTGGAATGGTGAGCAGTGCTTTCCAAACTTCTTTTTGAAAAGGAGTTCCTTGAAGTTGATCTACTTGAGTTGCTTTCATTTCTCTCCTTCCCATTCTTTGAAGAAACGATCTAAGTATTCTTCCATATACTTGTGTCTTTCTTCAGCAATCTTTTTAGCTGTTTCTGTATTCATAAGATCTTTGAGCAAGAGTAGTTTTTCATAGAAGTGGTTCACTGTTGAACTTTGGTTTTTCTTGTACTCTTCAAAACTATTGTGCATGGTTGGTTTGCTATTTGGATCATATAATTGTCTGCTCTTGTTTCCACCATAAGCAAAGGTTCTTGCAATACCAATTGCTCCAATAGCATCTAAACGATCAGCATCTTGTACAACTTTTCCTTCCTTGGTGTTCATTGCTGATGATACATTTGCCCCTTTGAAAGATGCTCCTTTGATGATGGATGCTACGTGATCACAAATCTCTTCATCAACATTCAAGGAGAGAAGCCATTCTTTTGCCTTTCTTGGCCCAATGTTATCGTCTCCACCATGGTTTTTGTAATCAGCAATATCATGTAAAAGTGCAGCAAGCTCAACTACAAAAGAATCAACTTCTTCTTCCTTTGCTATGTGCTGTGCATTTTTCCATACTCTGTAGACATGCCACCAGTCGTGGCCTGAACCTTCTCCTAAAAGAGTAGCCTTTGCAAATTCTGCTGTTTTTTCGATAATTTCTTCTTTGTTCATTTTTCTTCAAATATTCTCACATAATTTTCCCAAACTTGTTTTTCAGCTTTTTTTAGTGTTATTTTTTTGATCTCTGCAATTTTTTTTATTGACTCAATGACATGTGCAGACTCACTCTTACCTTCAGGATCCGGACTTAAGTAAGGCCCATCCGTTTCAGTGAGCAGTTGTGTAATAGGAACAATGTCAATGAGCATTTGAAAATGCTGCAAACGCTTGACCACTGCTGGGATAGAAAAATTGTGACCAAGCTCTGCTGCTCGTTTCATCAGCTTCTTTTTTCCACCAAAACAGTGATGAATGATGGGGATCTCTTTGTTTGGAAGCTCTTCTTCAAGCACATCAATACATTCAAGTTCTGCCTTTCTACTATGGATAACTATTGGTTTGTTGATCTTCTTTGCAAAACGAATGATTTTTCTAAAGTTTTCTTTTTGGATGGAGAGTGTTTTTTCTTTCTCTGCCCAATGAAAATCCATACCGATTTCACCAACTGCAATCACTTGACCTTTGTTTTGTTCTATGAACTTGAGTTCTTCATCAATATTAATTGTTTGAGCAGGAGGTCCAAAGCCGATATCATCGTCTCCCATTTTGATGCCTAGAAGATCTATGGGATAGAGTCCAAGACTTGCTTTTACTATCTTGTATTTTTTACTGAGCTCTAGTGTTTTCCTGTTAGAAATTGGAGTGATTCCTGAGCAAAGAATTGCTTGTACTCCCGCTGCCTCTGCCCTTTTGATGAAGTTTTCAACTCCATTTTCTTGGTAATATTTATGGGTGAGATGACAATGGGTATCTATGAGTGGCATAAGATTTATTGCGGTTTCTTTTTCTTAAAAGGTTTGTGTTTTGATTTTTGGCAATGTTTCAGGAAAACTTTATGGTTTGTGGTGGGTAAGTTTTTAAAGAACGCTTTATTCCTTTTTTTTCTTATGGTAAGGATGAGAAAAATAACTCATTTGGATAAGAAGCGACTTTCTCCTGAAGAATTCTATGAAGTTTTGGGCCATGCCTTACCAGTGAATAGGGTAATCTTGCCACGCAAGTTTGTGGAAAGAAAGAGTCCTTATTTTGGCCTTTTTCGTTATATTTATCGAAAAGTAAAGTTGTTCTACAAACATTTGCCTGCTCGGAAAAATGGCCAGAATCCTTTCTTACACCCCATCAACGTGCTCTATGCGCTTCAACATGCAAGAGTAACTGATGAACTTACTTTTTGTGTGGCGCTTTTGCATGATTATGTTGAAGAGATGGTGGATATCTACCAGTGTAAGAAAAAAATTAATGCTCGAAGCCCTCGAGGAAAGAAACTTCTTGATGCTTATGAGCTCAAAGTACAAGCTGCTCTTGAAAAGGAATTGGAAGCTTGCTGTTTGCAAGAAGGATTGCCTCCCCGAACAGTTGATGAAATTTTGGTGCCGGTGAGTTTGCTTACTCGTCACAAACGTCATTATTATTATAGTTCGATTTCAGAGATTTTCAATTTCAAGAAAAATGTGCTTTGGCGTGAGCGGGCAGTGCAAGTCAAACTTGCTGATCGTACCCACAACATTATGTCTTTGGAGGGCTTTGATAACCAAGGGAAACTTTACCAGTGTTTCAAAAATCTTTTTATTCTTAACAGCACCAAAAAATTCTTACTTGATCAATATGGAGAAAAAGTCTTTACTCACAAAGTCTTCTCTGCAACTGAAAAGTTGTTTAACAAGTGCGCTAAGGCAACCTATGCTGCTTTCTTAGAAATCTGTAGGGATTGTAGCTCCACGGGAATTGGTGAGGTAAATTACCTTTTGCAGCTCGCCTTTAAGAAGTTTAAGATCCAGCGAGACGGTATTGTTGGAGTGACTTCTTTTGATCCAAAGGAGACACATCCCATTCGTTTGTTTCAAGGAGTGGTTTGGAAGTACGATGCTAGACTTCATCAAGAGTGGGAACAGTTTGAGCGATTGAAGAAAGATGAGTTTGTTTACGTAAAAAAATTCTTCAAGACCTTGCATTTTAGCAAAGGGCAACTGCAGGCAATTTTAGATTACAAAGATGCCTACGGATTGAAGGTAATTGTTGCTCAACTGATTTATGATCCAGGTTATCATATTGAGGGTTTCTTGTCTTCTCAGCTTTCCAAGAAGGGAAGGATTAGAAAGAGACGATGATAGCTTGGAAGGATTGTGATGGTCCCTTCTGGGTTTGGGTTAGTAGTTGCTTGTTCAGAGTAAACAATATATATTTGAGGAAGGGAAGATTTATAAAGGATTGGCGGCAGCAGTAGCATATCTATCTTTAACTAACGAGAGGTTGGTGACTTATGACGATCGTGAAAATTAACTTGCACAAAGTAAGTGCAGAAAGGAAATTGGGTGCTAAGGCAGGCCAAATAAAAATTAACAACAATGTTTCTATCAAAAATCTTGAAGATTTACAGTTTAAGATTCCAGGAAAAGCTGGATTAAAGTTTACTTTTGCTTTTAACTGTAAATACGAGCCAGACCTTGGTTCTATTGATGTTGAGGGACAAGTGTTCTACACCGATGATGAAGCTAAGGTTAAGAAAGTAAAGGATGACTGGGAAAAGGAGAAGAAGATACCTGTCAAAATAATGGAGAAGGTTGTTAACGCCTCCTTGCATAAAGGAAACATTCAAGCTATCAAAATTAGTGAAGAAGTTGGTCTTCCAAGCCCTTTACCACTTCCTAAAATGAAGTCTGTGGAGAAGCCAGCTAAGAAAGCTGCTTCATCTAAGGCTTAATTTCTTTAATTCTTTTTTCTTTGTGCTTCTTTTGTCTCTTTTTGATTTTGTTTTTCTGTGTCTTCTCTTGGCTGTTCTAATATATATTTTGGCTGGGAGCATAATGTTTATATAAGCAGAAATTCCTTTCTTTTTGAGTGGTGGATATGCAGGGTTCTCAAGATAAAGTTTCTTCACGTGGTTCTTCGCAAGGAGGAAAGCTTGCTCCTTCTGGAGAAGTGTCCCTAGAAGTTTCTCAAGATGAAATTAAGCTCAAAGTAATGGAAGCAGTACAAGATGATGTAAATCTTGGTATTGTTAAAATTGATTCTAGTTATCTTCGAAAAATTGCAGTAAACCCAGGAGATGTGGTTGAAATAATTGGAGAGCGCAAGACTGCAGCAATTGTAGATAGAGCTTACCCAGGAGATATTGGTTTGAACATTGTGCGCATGGATGGGAATACCCGGGTCAACGCGCGAAGTACTGTTGGTGAGTTGGTAAGTGTTCGTAAAGCAGAAGTTACTGTTGCCCAAAAGGTTGTTGTTGCTCCAACTAACAAGCGTGTTATGGTGAGAGCTTCCCCCCAACTCTTTAAAATAGGTTTGCTTGGTAAGGCGGTAGTTAAAGGAGACCTTGTTTCTTTAGGTCAGAATAACCCTCGAAGAAGGTTCGGAAAAGGAGGGGCTGTTGCGGTTCCCGGTGCAAGCATGGGAGTCAATGACATCTTTTCTGCAATGGAAGCTCGTTTTTCTGGTCTTGGTCTTGGAGATCTTAAGTTTATGGTAGTTGATTGTCAGCCAAAGAATAAGGTTCTCGTGATTGGGAGAGAGACTGAAGTGGAGTTTAGCTCTCGAGCAGTTGAAGTGCAAGAAGATATTGTTATTGGAGTAAATTATGAGGATATTGGTGGACTTGGAGAAGAGCTGAAGAAGGTTCGTGAGATGATTGAACTTCCTTTGCGTCACCCAGAATTGTTTGATCGTTTAGGAATTGATGCCCCAAAAGGAGTATTGCTTCATGGTCCACCTGGAACTGGAAAGACTTTGCTAGCTAAAGCAGTTGCTTCAGAATCTGGTGTTCATTTTATGGAATTGAAAACTAGTGAAATTATTTCTGGGGTTCCTGGGGCTACTGAGAAAATGATGCAAAAGGTCTTTGATGAAGCTAAGGCGAATGCGCCAACAATTTTGTTCATGGATGAGCTTGATTCTATCGCTTTCAAGAGACAAGATAGGGGAACAAATGAGTTTTTGAATACCCCTGTAAGTGAGTTGTTGAAGAATTTAGATGGTCTGAGTTCTCGAGGAAAAGTTATTGTTATTGCTGCCACTAATCGTCCAAACTCACTTGATCCTGCTTTGCGGCGTCCTGGTCGTTTTGATAGAGAAATTGAGATTGGTGTTCCAGATAAACATGGTCGACTTGAGATCTTAAAGATTCATACTCGTAACATGCCACTTGCAGAAGATATTAATTTGAAAGCACTTGCAGATATTACCCATGGTTTTGTAGGTGCAGATTTACAATCATTAGCTAAAGAAGCAGCTATGATAGTGCTCCGGAGGATTTTGCCTGATTTACAGGTTGAAGGAGAGGAGGAGGAGGAACACGTACCTGAAGAGGTGTTAGATAAACTCCACCTCACTCAAGAGGATTTCTTGGAAGCACTTAAGGTTGTTCGGCCAAGTGCTATGCGCGAAGTTTTAGTTGAAACGCCTGACATTGGTTGGGATGATGTTGGTGGACTTAAGCATGTGAAACAAAAGTTGAAAGAAGCGGTTGAATGGCCACTTAAAGATAAAGAAATGTTTACCCGACTTGGTATTCGAGCTCCAAAAGGAATTTTATTGTATGGTCCTCCTGGAACTGGAAAGACTATGCTTGCTCGAGCAGTTGCTAAAGAAAGTCAAGCAAATTTTATACTTGTTAACGGAGCAAGCTTACTTCAAGATGGTGTGGTTGGAAAGGAAACTGAGCAGCTTCGTAAGGTCTTCTTGCGTGCTCGTCAAACTGCTCCTAGTATTATCTTCTTTGATGAAATTGATTCTTTTGCAAAACGTCGAGGTAGTGGAAGTTCAGCCCTTTCTGAGAGCAACGAAGCGCTTGTGAATCAACTTCTTACTGAGATGGATGGGCTTGAGGTGCTCAATGATGTAGTTGTTATTGCAGCGACTAATCGTCCAGATATACTTGATACTGCTTTGCTTCGCCCAGGTCGTTTTGATAATGTGATCTTAACTGAGGTTCCTGATGTTGAGGCAAGACTTGAGCTGTTTAAGTTGCACACTGCTAAGATGCCTCTTGATAGTTCTGTTGATCTGCAGGCGCTTGCTGAAAAAACTGAAGGCTACGTTGGCGCTGATGTGGAAGGGGTTTGCCGTGAAGCTGCAATGGAAGCACTTCGTAAGGATCAAGGAGTTCGGGTAGTAAGTGTTGCTGATTTTGCTTACGCTCTGGAAGTTGTACATCCTTCGGTTGATAAGGAAGTTGAAGAAGCCTATAAGAAATTGTCTGAGTATTTTAGTTCTGCTCGTGCAAAAGAAATTGAGCGTAAAGAAGTGAACTATTTTGGATGAGTTTAGGAAGTTAGACTACTTTTGCATAAAGGAGTGCATCCTTAAGTTTTCCTTTTTGTTCTACTGCGCCCCTCATTAAGCCTTCTTTTTTGTAGCCAGCTTTAATAGCAACTCGCTCACTTGCCTTGTTTCTTGGATCCATGATTATAGTCAGCCGTTTGATCTTGAATTCTTTGATTGCTTTTTTTTCAACCATTTTTACTGCTTTTGTGGTAATTCCTCTGCCCCAATATACTTCGTCAAGGAAGTAACCAATCTCTCCAATGTGTTTTCTATGCTGGTCTATCTTGATCCCAATCCCTCCGATGACTTCTCCTTTATGAAGAATGGTGAAGGAATGCATAACATTTTGCTTTCTCAATTTTTTTGTTTTTCTGATAAACTCTTTTTCATCTTCAAGAGTCTTTATGGGGACTTGAAAATAAGTGAAGTTGGGGTTTGTAAGAACTTCTAGAAATCTCTTTGCATCGGAAAGCTGTTGGTATCTTAGTTCTATCTTTACCATTTTTTTTGAAAAAGAAGCTGCTTTTCTTTTTATTTGTTTGTGTGGGTTTGATGCCCTAAGCAAACATTAAAAATCCCCTGCCCCCTGCTGTGGGAATTTTTATTTTTTCCTAGTTGTTTTTTCTTTTCTTGTTCTGATTTGGAGTAATTCTTATATACTTGTTTTCTCTTTCGCTTCTTATGAAAAGAGGTGTTACATTTTTTGGAATTTTACTTATTCTTCTAAGTTTACTTTCTTTTTCGGTGCTTGCTGATGGGCACGATACTACCGAAGTTGGAGATCTTGAACTGGGAGACGATGCGACTGAAGACCTTTGGGATGATATTGATGATGCAGAATTGCAACATGATGCTGGTTTGACGCCAGATAGTCCTTTTTACTTTTTGGATGAACTCTTTGAAAATGTAGGTGATAATCCTGCAAAAGCCTTGGCTGCAAAAGAAGAGAAAATTCAGGAAGCTTTAGCTATGCTTGAGAAAGGGGATGTTGATGCAGCAGAAGAATTGCTTGAGAAAGCGGCAAGCTATAGTGAGGTTCTTGAAAAAGAGGTATCTCCTGACTTAGATAGAGATGCTCGGGTGAGTAGCAAAGCAGTAACTGAACTGCTTGCTGCCCTTTCTGAAGAACTTAGTGATGAAGAAAGAGAAGCACTTGGCTCTCTTATCGATGAACATCTCGCTCAAGAAGAAGAGATTGCTGTTGCAGCAAAGATCTCCTCTCAAATTGAAGAGCTTTGTACTGCTTTAGCTGAACTTGATCCTCATGAGTATGCAAAAGTGTGTAAAACTGATGCTGATGCTCCGGAATGGTTACAAGAACTTGATGCTGAGCTGACTGCAGAACAGCAAGAAGAAGCTGAGGACTTTTTTATTATCATGAGTGAATGTTTTAGAGATCCTGCAAATTGTAGGTGTAACGATGTGAGCGTAGCTTCTTTTGCAGAGATGTGTTCTGATATTGCTCCTCTCGCAGCTGCCTGTGAAGAAGGTGATGAATCAGCTTGTGATGAGATGGATGAAGTTGATATGGAAGAGCTTTTGTCAGTACTTCCTGAACATTTGCAGATGGTTTTCTTAGAGTTAGAAGATCGTAACGAGTATGATAGACTTGATCCAGAATGTACTGCTGCCGGATTAGAGACTTGGGAAGAGTGTGATATCTACCGTTTTGAGAATGATGCGCCAAGTGAGTGTGTTGAAGCCTATGAAAGTGGTGAAATCATTTATGATGATAAGCCAAACAGAGAACTTTGGGAGCAGTGCGATGAAATAATGTTTACTTTGCATGCACCAGAAGTTTGTGTAGAAGCAGGAGTTACTGACCATGAAGAATGTGGCCGACTCGATTTTGAAGCAAATGCTCCACAAGAGTGTTTAGATGCTGGAATTGATGGTGGAAATCATTATGCCTGGGAAGATTGTGAACAGATCATGCAAAGTGTTTCTCACGGAGATGGTTTCATCATGGACTGTGGAAGTATTGAGGACCCAACTGAGCGACTTGCTTGTTATGATGGTGCTTTAGGTTATGTGGATGATGTGCTTCGTGATGAATATGGAAACAGTATTGGTGTTCCTGGAGCTTGTGAAGATGCTGGCATCTCTGACCATGAGGAATGTGATGAGTACATGAAGGAAAATGGTTACTACGATGAGCCACACTACGATGAGTATGAAGTAAGTGAAGGTGTTCCTGGTGTTTGTGAGGATGCCGGTATCTCTGATCACGGTGAATGTGATGAGTACATGAAGGAAGAAGGCTACTACTATGAGCCAGACCACTCTGAAGATGTTTACCCAGAAGGTTATGATGGTGGAGAAGATAATTATCACCCAGATGAAGATTATCCAGATTACCATGATGACTTTGAGGATGACAGTTTTGACTACGATGGGGAGTATGATCACGGCTCTGAAGTAGATCAAGATTATTATCATGAGGAACAGGATGACTACTATGATGACTATGATGATAGGGACTACGATTCAGGAGTAGAAGAGCATGATGATTTTGAGGAAGAAAAAGATGAGCCTGAAGTAGAAGAGAGAGAAGAGCAAAGAGATGAAGAACCTGAGCAAGAAGAGTCTCATGACGATTCTGGTGACGATGACTCTGGAGGAGATGATGAAGGGGCTTCTGAATCTGATTTGAGTGGGAACTTTTTGACAGGAGGAATCTCTGGCTCTGATGCTTTCTTTGGCTACTACTATAGATAATCTTTGATTTTCTTTTTTTTCTTATAGTTTTTTAGGATGTTTATTAAAAACGGCTTGTTCTGATACCTTTATGAGACTCCTTCCAGAACAAGAAGTGATTAGATTTCTTGAAGCTCAGGGATTTGAGCATCTAGGAATTCCTAATGAGCCCTTCTTTGATGCTCAGAGAGTTGGGCCCGTAATTGGGGTAATCCCTGGAGGTCCTCGATTTGATAGGGATGTGCTAGCAAGAGATCCTAGAAAAATCTATGATCTTCCAAACCTTTGTTTTTTTCCTGAAACAAGTTATGTAGAAAGGTATGTTGTAGATGGCTGTCTTTATCTTCGAGTGCCAAGACCTTGTGGAGAATTTTATCGTTTGAGTGAATGGGGTGGTTGGCCGAGGTTACGAAAGGTTGGAGAATCTCGTGTTAAGCTTAATTATCGAGCTCCTGATGAGTTCTTCTTTGAAGCGGCTTCAAGAACTATTTCTTTTAAGTAAAGCTTTATAAACCAGTGATGGTGCTTTGCTCTTGTTGAGGAGAGCTAGGCTGGCGCGCTAGTCCTGCGTTGTTACCGTGAATGGACTTTACACGGAGCTGAATGCCCAAATGAGGTTATGCTCTGGTGAGATGGTCCTTTATGCTTTGTTGAGGGCTTGTCCTTTGGGATGAACTTGCTGTGAATCAGATCAGATCCTGACGGAAGCAGTCTTAAGCAGTAAGCTTTATGTTCAGAGGGTTGCAAGCATGAGAAGTATAAGGGGTTCAACTGTTTTGCTGGTGTGTACTCGATTTTGGGATGCCCTCAATACCTTTTTTGTATCTTTGCTTTCTTTCTTTAATAGAAATTATTTGATCTCAAGAACGTTACCAATCTTGCAAATCTCTTTAGATTTCTCAAGGCCAAGCTCGAGCACGTATTTTGCTTTTTTTTCTTGATAGGACCAGAAGGTGAATGGTTTGAACTCTTCTTTGATAGCGATGACTTTTTTATTTTCATCAAGAAGCACGATCTCAAGTGGATAGAAAACAAAGAAGTTGTGAAGAGAAACCCAACGAGGTTGTTTGAAAGTCATGATAAGATTTTGTTTTTTTGAGAACATGAGGCCCAAGGCTTGTGTGAAATAGTTGTTTGCCTTAATCTCTGTGAGTGAAATTTTTACCCCTCTTGTTTTGTTGTGGATCATCCCTTTGTTAAGAATCTCTTATTCCTTTTTTATATCTTTGTTTTTTTGGATTTTTGGACTATTTTATTCTTGGAGAATTAGCTTGCTATTTTAGCGCTATCTTTCTCTTTATATACACTTTTTTGTTCCTTTTTCCTTCCGCATTTTTTTGGCTTAAAGCTTATATCTATAAGCAATTTTTTGGCCAGGATGTCAAGAAAAAGCTTTGGACTCTTAGCTCTTATTGCTGCAGTACCTGTTTCGTTTTACCAGCACTTTTATGATAATAGTAGCTTTAATTGTTGGAAAAGGGCCCCTGTTGCAGTAGAGTTCTCTGAGATGGGGGCTTCTTTTGAAGCTTTAGATTTTGCTCCACGAGAGTTTGGAGAAGAGTATGATCTCGAAGAGGAGTGTGGTTTTAACAACCGTGTTGCTTATGCTCCTGCTGACGGAGTGATTCAAATCTGTCTAAGCCCTTATCAAAATTATGATTTTTCTGCAGATGGACGTACTGTTGTTTTTCCTTCTCTCATAAATAAGGAAGGTAAACCAAGCGATTATGGATATCCACAAGTATTTCTCCTCTCTTTGGATGGTGATACTGGTGCTGCAAGTCCTTCCTTAACAGTTCTCTCTGAAGGCTTAGCATTAGATGGTGAGCTTTCTGACAATAGGGCCCCAAGTGTTTCTGCAGATGGAAATGTTGTTGCCTTTTCTCGTGGGAGGGATGTTGTTGTTGCAAATATGAGAGAAGGAAGTTTGTATCGTCTCTTTGAAGGGAATTCTCCGGATGTTTCTTCGAACGGAAAAAGGATTGTTTTTACTGCTTATGATAGAGCTTATGATGTTTTTGTAGCTGACCTTGAAACAAGAACTGTGAGTAACATTTCAAATCATGATGCTCATGATCAACAAGGAGTGATTTCCCCAAATGGAGAGTTAGTTGCCTTTGTAAGTTATAGAAACTGTCCTGGAGATGATGCTTTGCAAAACCCTGATGTCTATGTTGTGGATTTGGAAGAAAGAACTCTTGCTAATGTATTACAATCAAATCGTTGTGATGCAGAAGATGCTCATCACATTAGCGGGCTTACTTTCTCTGGGAATGATGAGTTAGATTTTGTTGTTACTGTTGGCCACCTTGAAAGAAGTTATACTCTTGATCTTAGAACAGCCGAACGTAGTTATGTTGAAGGTTGGGAGAAGATGGGGTCTCAGCCTTATACTTTTGTTGCAGAGAATGGAAGTGTTCTCTCTGTGAGTGGTTATGGTGTTATGAGAATTTGCGATAGTTTGGAGAATGAAATTTGTAATAATCTCAATCCTTAGTTTTTCTCCTTACAAAAGAATAAATAGTACTCTGAAAGATTATTTCTTATGAAACAAATAAGATCAAAAAAAGCAATTCTTTTGTACTTGTTTTTTGTATTTTTGCTAGTTGCAACGGCTTTTGCAAGCTATACCTGGAGCGGTTAGCTTCCCTTCTCTTTTTTCCTTCTTTTGTTTTTTCTTTACACCCCTAGAAGATCTGCTGGGAATAAGTCCTGTCTGAGGATGAGGTAGACAAAGAATAAGATCATCATAAGTGTTGCTTCATCTTTTTGTAATTCTTCATGAGTGTATAAGAAATAATAGAGAAGCACTGCAGTTGCTATCTTTATTGGAAGATCATAAATGATAACTACTTGGGGAACCGTGTAGGTAGAAATCATTGCTCCAAGTCCAAGAGCAAAGAGAGGATTGGTGATATTGCTCCCAATGAGTACTCCTGCTGAGATGTCTTTTTTTCCTTTGATGATTGCTGCAACTGAAGTGCTGAGCTCTGGTAGGGCTGAGGCAATGCCAAGCACAATGATGCCAAAGAAGGATGCACTAATATTGCTGTTAGCGATAATGTGTTCTGAGAGCTTTAGGAGGAGTTCTGTTGTTACGCTGATAAGCGCAAAGGCGACAAGAATGACAAAGATTGCGCTTCGAAGTTGTCCTTTTGTAAGGTGATACTTAGCAAGTATCTGGCTTTTTTTGCTTTCTAGTACACTTGGATTCTTTTTTTGTCCTTTGGTTCTCCTGCCATTTGAGAAGGGAAGGTTTGGAAGTGTAGTCCCATTTTTGATGAAGATTAAGTAAGCAATGTAAGCTAAGACTAGAAGTGCTCCTTCAACTCTGGTGATGAGTCCACCGAAAGAGAGCACCCAAAGTAAGAGTGCAGCAAAGAGGAGTCCACCCATTTCTTTGTTAAGATCTCTCTTGTAAACAGTGATTGTTCCGATGAGAGCTACTAGAGGAAGCACAAAATTCTGTTGAAAAATGTCTGAGCCAATGTTGGTTCCCACAACTAATGAGGAGAGTGTGTTGAGTGAGCTTGAGTTATGGACAATATCAATACTAGCTACAACGTGGGTGAGAATTTCTGGAAGACTGGTTCCAATGGAAAGAATAGTAAGGCCAATGAAGGTTCCTGACCAGCCGTAGTGGTCTGCTATATCAATTGTTTTTTTAAGCGCTACTTCTGCGAGGATAAAGATGAGTATTGCTCCAAAGAGGATTCCTAAAAAACTGAGTGCTAGCGCCATTCCATCACCTGATTTGGGAAGGATGGAGACTTGGCTTAAAATGCTTTTGTTTGAATCAAGTCTGTTTCTCAGAGCTCACCTTTCAAATAGGCCTTTCTTCTTCTCTCTGGAAATTTTTCAATAGCATAGCGAAGCATGGTCCTTGGCATCGTTTTGTAATGTTTTTTAAGAAACTCTTCTTCAACATTTCTGTCACGGTTACCAATTTCTCGAAGCATCCAACCTACTGCCTTATGGATAAGATCATGCTTGTCTTTGAGTAAGATCTTTGAGATTTTTATTGTGTCATCGTAGTCAAAATGCTTGATGAAGTTGTAGGTGCTTATTATTGCGATTCTTTTTTTCCACAAATCTTTGCTTTTTGCAAAAGTGTAGAGGATCTCTTTTTGCTTTCTTGCTCTGCCATGCAGATAACCTCCAACAATATGATGAGAAGTAGTATCAATGAGGTCCCAATTGTTAATCCATTTGGTGTTGTTGAGGTAGAGTTTGTAGATTTCTTCTTGTTTTTTTTCTTGTACTTTCTTGTCTTTTTCTTTTTTCTGGTATTTGTAAATGAGAATAAACAGGGCGGTGAGACGTTGCTCGTGCCATTTGCTGTGCAGCAATTTTTCAGTTTCTTTGATTGTGAGCAGATTTTTGTATTTTTTAGCTAGCTTTCTTTGCTCTGGAACTCTGATTCCTAAGAACTGATCTCCTTCTCCGTATTCTCCAGGACCTGTTTTGAAAAACCAGGCGTTACAGGCTGCTCGCTCTGGATCTTTTTTGTTTTGGAGTTCAGTTTGAATCTCTTTGAGATGGCTGCTCATGGTGGGGAGATTTTTTTAGAGCTTAAAAATGTTGGGAAGATTTAAAAAGAGGACACAAAGCTGTAGCTTTTATGGAAGCACAAGAATTAAGGAGAATCTTTGGGAATATTCCAAAAGGAGCGCTAGAAATGAGAGCTTCTGCTGATGGACGAGCAGCAAGAGAGGTTGCTACTGGAGAAGTTCATGGTTATGATGTTGAGTTTAGAAGGATCTTTCCAAGTGGATCCCCTGACGCAATAGTTTACTCTCTTTTGGTACGTCGAGGGGAAGAAATAGTTTATAATAAACACTCCAATAACGGAAGGGGAACTTACCTTCTCTTGAGAGACTTGGTAGATCCTGTTTTTGACTAATTTTTAATAGTTCTTCTTTTTTACTCAACCAAATCTTTTTGTCTACTCTTCTCATAAATTTTAAAAAAGGGCGATTTTCTGGAGACCTCATGAAAAGAGAAGATCAAAGGATTTTAGGAATTACTGTAGACCAATTATTGGAGAGATTAAGCAATGTTGATTCTTCTGATTGGGTTCAAGCGAGAAATGATCCTCCGGGAAAATTCTTAGCGGTGACTTCTGTACTTGCAACTCTTCCAGAAGGTAATATCGTGGAGGTAAGAAGAAGAGCCCAGGGAACAGGTCAAGACCCAGAATACCGTATTGTTGTTAATGATGAATATTGTTCCCCACAAATGAGTTTTTCAGGTAGAGAATATTCTAGAGTTCCTGACTTTGTTGAAGAACTTTTTGGAACTCTTTATGGATAGAAGTGAATTGGGAGTTAACTAAACCTTCACTCAATCAAAATCCCGACTTTCCCAGGCATAGCTGATTTTGCCTTTGGATGATCACTTTGATCTGCTGCAAGCACTTCCACAGTGCAGCCAAACTCTTTTTCTAAGAATGCTTTTGCTGATTGCATAGTTGCAAGTTCTGCTTCTTGGCTGGTTACTACATGAGGCAACTTACTTGGATCTTTAATGAAGCCGCCGATCATTTTGCTGACTTCCTTGCCTTTTACTTTGAAGTCTTCGTGTTGCATTACCTTGCGAATGATCTCTCCAAGGTTTCTTGTGATCTTAAGCTCACTCTTCACGGTTTCAACGAAAGGATAGAGCCATTCTTGCGCCGTAAAGAGCGTGAACTTGCTTGGCTTTTCAAGTTTTGCAAGCTTGATCACATTACGCATTCCTTGCATAGTGTTTTTGATCATCTCTTCTTGAGCCTGCGCGCTTGCACTAACTTTGGCTTCATCTGCTTGTGGCCAAGAGCTGGTTGAAACAAAGTCTTGTCCTTCTTCTCTTAAGCTGTGCTGCTCTGCGAGTTCTTCAGCTAAATGTGGAGTTATTGGACAAATGAGTTTTAGCCACTGTCCTGCAAGCTCGTTAAGAGTTGTTTTGTTTGCCCCACCCCTTCTTAGGTACCATTTGAACAACTCTGGGATTGCAAAGTAAGACTCTGAAGCTAGCTCTCTTAAATTGTAACGGGTGAGCGCTTCGTTGATTTTTAGCAAAGACTGGTTAAAGCTAGAAGTCAGCCAGTCGTCTAATTGGCTTTCTGTGTTTGTTTCAACTTTTTTGATATCTTCAAAGATGGAAATTATTTTTTCAAGAGCGTTTTTGTAATGAAGAACGGTCTCTTCGGTCCAAACCACATCCACATGAGGGCTCCCAATATGTGCATAATAAAGGCGCATTGCATCTACACCATACTTTTCAATCGCACCAGGTATTGGCTCTGCACCACCTTTACTCTTGGAGATTTTTCCACCCTTTCCTGTAACCCACCAATTTACTAAGATCCCTTTAGGCCATTTATCTGCAGGTAAGATCCCTACGTGGTTCATAAGAAATACCGGGAAATGCACTGTTTTATGCTCCTTTCCTCCAAGGTTAATATCAAGCGGATAAAAGTAATCAAAATCTTTTTTTGCTTCTTGCCAGATCTGGAACTTATCTTCTGTGATGTTTTGCGCTTGTTTTTGTTCCTCTGTTGGTTCTTTTCCTAAGAAAACATAATCAAAGAAAGCTTCGCTAAGGTCTTTTGTAGTTAGCTGTTTGCTGTTTGTATATCTTGAAATGACATAGTAAGCCGGATAAAGTGTTGAGTCGCTGATTGGCTCTACTGTCCACTTGTCATCGTAAGGAAATTTGCTCCCCATCCAGTTCCCGAGCCTTGCACAAGACCTATCTTGGAACCAGTCAAGTACAGAAGGCATTTGCTCAGCGTATTCTTTTGGATAAATGCTCATATGTGGAACATGTCCTTTACTCTTCTCAGTTACATCGCTATCTGAATATTTGATAAACCACTGATCATCAATTCTTTTAATGAACACCTTCCCACCATTTCTACAAATCACTTCTTCACTAAGATCATGGAAGATTGTAGCTTTTCCTTCTTGGAGAAGATCAAGTTTCATAGCTTCTTTTGCTTGTGCTACTTTCATGCCGGCGTATTTGCCGCAGTTTTCACGCATAATTCCTGAGTGAAAGCCAACTTTGTAGATCTCTTTGGTTGCTTCATCAAGCTTTTCTTTGTCTTCTAAAGATTTGATGTTAAGTTTTTCACTGATCTCTTTTGCAGGAAACTCTTTGTAGCCCTTTGATTCAATGATAGGGATTAATTTGATCTCATCTACAATGTTAAGGTTGATTTTGAGCATTGCAAGGTTTTTTCTTCCTTGGCTGTTCTCTTCTTTGAGTGTTTGTAAGGCAATATAATCATAAGGAGCATCACTTGGAACACAGGTAACAATGCCTGAACCAACTGTTGCGCTCACAAAACTTGCAGGAAGGATTGGGACTTCTCTCTCAATTCCAGGAGCTAAAGCAGTTTGACCAAGAAGTGTTTTTGGGTCAATATCTTCTTTGATGATAACATTATCAATTTGATAGGTGATCTTTTCTGCAGCCTCTTTGCTCATGATCCAGTGTTCATTTTCAACTTGTACTCTGCAGTACTCTGCTTCTGGGTTGATCCATAGATTTGTTTGCCCGTAGATGGTTTCTGGTCGCAAGGTTGCAGCAACAAGATAATCTGGATTGTCACTATTGGCGTGAAGCTTGAACTTAAGAAGTGTGTACTCTACTTTTTCTGCATTTCCTCCTTTACTGATGTCTGTCTCTGAAGGATCTACTGCAACTGGTCCACTTTCATTAGAGAAGGGAGCGTAGTAGGGTTTTTGTACCAGAAGATTTTTTTCTTTGAGTTTTTTGAACTGCCACTGAATAAACTTTTCATAATCTTTGTAAGTAGTACAAGTAAATGCGCCCCAGTCTGAGATAAAGCCGAATTTTTTCCAATACTCTTCTACATAGACTCCATTGAAATAGTCAATGATCTTTTCTGGAGTTTCCATATCTTTGAGCTGACTGTCTGTGCAACCGTTGTTTTTCAGATAAGTAATCCATTTCTCATCTTTGTTCTTTACTTTTTTAGCAAAGGCAAAGGCATGGTTTCCACTTGCATGAGTTCCTACTGGAAAAAAGACTTCTTTGCCTTTCATTCGTTCTAAGCGGCAGATAGCATCAGTATAAGAAAAGCCACGCATATGTCCAACGTGCAGAAAACCAGAAATGCCCGGGTAGGCAAAAATCATCATAAACTTTTCTTTGCTCTCATCTCTTTTGGCTTTGCCAAGCTCTGCTTTTTGCCAAGCTTTTTGCCATTTTGTTTGCATATCTTGCCAGCTGCTTTCCATGGCCAAGGGGGTTGCTTAGAATTTTATAAATATTGGGGTCTTTCTTTTTGAACTCGTATTCTTGGTAAGCTTTTTAAAGGGGCAATCTCCGGAAGGGTTTATGTATCAATGTGTAGACGACCCAGTACTCTCTGGCTATGTTCGAGATAGAATCATTGCTAGTCCAGGTTATCGATTTGTTCAAGAGGTTGAAAGAAGATTCCAAGGTGTGGATCTTTTCTTTTGGGGTGGAGCGGTTCGTGACCCAATCTTAGAAGGTTTGGATGGACAGCACAGACCAATTTATGATATTGATGTTTTGGTAGATGATTCTGCTGGAGATGTTGCTCTTGCAGAGCGTCTTGAGGGTGTTGAGGGGAAAGTTGATTATAACCGCTTTGGCAACCCAAAGTGGAGACCTCTTCCTGATGAAAATTTTGATATTGATATTGTTCCTCTGAGTAGGACAAACTTGACTCATTTGGATCCAAGTCGTTATCCAACTTCAATTAGAAACGCTATTGCAGGTTGCGATCTTACTACAAGTGCAATTGCTTATGATTTACAAACAGGTGTAATTCATGACCACGGTGCGCTTGCTGCCCTTAAAAGAGAAGAAGTAGGAATTAACTATGAACATGCAGACAGGCCACACGTTTTAATGACCCGTTTGGTTTTGCATGCGGATAGATTTGGTTTTGGTCTTGATCAAAGTGCTAGGGAGTTTATTGCTGATCATTATGATCCTAGAAGAACTCCAGGAGAAGTAGATGTCTACCTTAGAAAGAAAACAGGACTTTTTCGGCATTTGCCAATGGTCTTGAGAATCCTGAAGGGCTGTTCTTACGCCGTTGCTGCAAAATAGTCCTTTACTCTTCCTCTTTTCTGATTTTTTTCACAATTTTTGGAATGAGTAGCGTGAGTATAATGAGAACAGTTGGGATAATAAGCGCAGTGAGCCCGTTTTGAATCTGGCTTCCAAAGTAAACAAAAGTAAAACTTCCTACAATGTTGGTTAAGAAGGTTGCTGATACGAAATCTTTGAGTTTAGCGCTGTGCACAAGTCCGGCAGCATAACTGAGAGGCATGTAAGGAAGGTAGAGTAGGCGTAGTATGAAAAAAGTTTTAAAGCCGTTAATCTCACAATGATTCTCACACTTCTCTACAATGGTTTTGATGAATTTATTGCTGAATTCTTTTCTTTTTTTGCCTTTGAGCTTTCTTGCGAAGAGAAAAGCAATTGTTGCTGCAACTGTGGCTGCAATGACAACGTAAATTGTTCCCCAAATAACTCCAAAAAGTACTCCACCTGCAATCGAGAACAGAGATGCTGGTAAGAGAAGAAGAAGAGCAATGATATAGATGATCATAAAAATAAAGGGAGCTGCCATTCCAAATTGGTTGACAAAGGATTGGATGCTTTCTATGGTGATGTAAGATCTTAATGATGTGAAGAAGTAGATGTAGGCAAGGGTTAGGAGGAGGAGTGAGAGAATAATGTATTTTATCGCCTTCTTTCTCTTTTCCTTTTGCATGTTTTGAGGCTTTTTTTGCTCTTTATTATGTTTTGCTTTTCTTTGTTCAAAGAAGTTTTTTAAAAGGGATGAAAATTTGGGGTTTATGACATTTTACCTAACTCCTGAAGTTTCAGTTCCCATAGCCTTTTGTGACCTTGAAGGGAGGCCTCTTTCTTGTTCTGGTGTACAAATAGTTTCTGTTCTTGAACATCTTGCTTCTGAGGGTCAAGGAACATTTATGAGGGAAGGTGATGATTGTGCATTGCGGGTGGGAGTTAAAGATCCTTTTGTAGAAGGGAGTTATATTCTTGCAGTAGGAAAACCACCTGTTCGAGAGATTGATCTTTCTCAAAGTTATTTGGGAGTAACGCTTGTCCATTATCGCTGGGAGGATTTTTTTGCTTCTGGTGCAAGAGTTTCTGAGAGGAAGATAAGAGATGAGCTTTCAAAGCTTGCCCAAAGAATTAATCTTGAACTCTCTTATGATGCTTAAACTCCTTGTCACTGCCCACTGGTCAGCTTGAGCTTAGCTATTTAAAGCTGAAAGTGGCTTTCCTTTTCTATGAATATTGAGGATCTTGGCTTGAGCTCAAGGGTGAGAAAGCAGCTTTTGGAGAAATGTTCTGAGAAAGAGCTTTGCAAAGCACTTTTAGAGCTCGACTTTTCTTTTCTGAATGATTTGGAGTTAGATTCTAAGGTTGAAATGCAATTGATAAGAAGTGCTTATGCACAAAAGTATGGTTTTTCTTTTTCTTCAGACCTTTGTCAATCCCCTCAGGTAAAAAAGATTCAGAAAGAGATCTTAGATTCCATTCGTAAACGTTGTGTCCTTTCTTCTACTAAAAAAAAGCTGTTGCAGTTTTTGCCAACGCAGGATCTTGAAGAGATTAAGAGGCGCCAGGAGCTTGTTAGTGCTGCAAAACAGTTTTTTCTTTCTTTGTCTCCTGAAAAGGTTGGATCGCTTCGTTCTTTGTTGTTGCAAGAAGATTGTATTGTAGATGGGGAGCGAGAGATTGTTTATCTTTGTGATGAAGATGAAGTCTTTAAAGCTTTTAATGAGAAGATCCCTGCAAAATTTTCCTTCTTTGTGCTTGGTCAGCTTTTCAATTTTAGAAGGTATCAGGATGCTCCTCTTGTTCGTTATGTGTATACTATTGAATCTAAATTTGTGAGTGAACTTGAACAGCATGAGAACGTTGAAGCAGTAGCTTTCAAGCAAGATTTTTTTGCAGTGTTTCCTGAACTTTTTGTAGCTGAATTTGCGAAGAAGAAGAATTTTTTGCAAGCTGCAATTGATTGTTCTAAGCTTTTAGGTGAGAAGGACGGTTCTTTGACAATTGAGAGGGAGAAGGTTGAAGAAGTGCTTGTACTTCTTGAAAGAATAGAGAACTTTTCTGGACAAGAGTTTGACCTTGCTGATCTAGAAGCTTTCTTGGAGCAGTGCGTTGCTTTGTTTGAGGAGAAGCTTTCTGCAATGAACATTAATGGGATGGAATTGTTGAAGCTGCTGCGATCAAATAGTTCTGATTCTGTGATTCATAAGGTGCTTATGGAAGTTGAGCTTGCCATGCGTGAAATTGATGAAGAAAAAGCAGGGTTTGTGATTTTTTCTGCTTATCCACTTGAGCTTAAGAAAGAGAAGGTTTTGTTACTTGAGAAGCAGTCAGCAACTGAGCAAGCCAAGAGGCGTTTTGCTTTGTTTGATAGATTTTATAGTGGGCTTGGGGGAGATTTTTCTTTGCTCAGAGAGTGTTGTGCTTATTTGGAGGAACTTGATTTTTTGCTTGCTCTTGGCCAGAGCTTTGCTCGGCACAGTAGCCCTTTAGTGACTTGTAATAGGTCAGAGAAGTTTTCTTTTAAGGGTTTGAAAAGTAGGGCTCTTACCGAGAATAATATTGCTGCTGTGCCCATTGACTATTATATTGATAGGAATCAGACCATTGTGACTGGCGCAAACTCTGGGGGGAAAACTACGCTTCTGAACTTGATTGTTGAGACTCATCTTCTTGCTCTAATGGGTTTTTTTGTTGAAGGAGAAGTGAGTGTTTCTTTTTATGATGAGATTCATTATTTTAAGAAGTCTTCTGGAACTATGGGAAGCGGAGCTTTTGAGACGACACTAAAGTCTTTTGCGCAATTATCTGCTGGAAGGGCCGGTAAAAGAATTCTTGTACTTGCTGATGAGATCGAAAGCATTACTGAACCAGGCGCTGCGAGTAAAATCATTGCTGCAACGCTTGATTGGCTTACTCGCGGGAAGAATGTTGATGTTATTTTAGTGAGCCATCTTGGTGAAGTTTTGGCAAAAGAGTGCCCTCGTGCTCGCATTGATGGAATAGAAGCAAAACAACTGGGGGATAATTTGGAGTTAGTTGTAGAGAGAAACCCTCGTATTGGTTACTTGGCCAGATCAACCCCACAACTTATTGTTGAGCGTTTGAGTAAAAAACATGAGATGGGGATTGATCCTGAGGAAGGATACTTTTCTTATTTACTTGAGAAAATGAAAACATAGATTTATTTTACAAAATCATAAGGATTTTTAAAAAACAAAGGAGTGGTACTTTTATGGCAAAGGCAATCAGGATAGATCATATTGCAATTTACTTTTCAGATATGGAGGAAGCCAAGAAGTTTTTTTTAGAAGGTTTGGGTTTGCAAGCCTGTGGCGAGTATGGTGACGAGTTTTTTATGAGTGTGGGCAGCCAGGTTCTTGCAGTGTTTAAAGGAGAGAATAAGAATCAGACCATAAATCATCTTGCCCTTAAAGTTGATGATTTTGAAGGAGTTAAGCGTCGGCTTGAGGGATTGGGATACAAAATTTATAAGAATGATATGGTTGATGGACCAAATGGAATAAGAATACAACTTGTTGCTTAGCTTGCGCCTCTTTAGTTTTTCTTCTAACTTCTACTCTCTAGATAGACAGAAGTTACCACGCATCTTCCACTATTGATGTCTTCATCTGTTACAAGAGCATCAAGCACCCCGTCACAGATCATGACGCTTCTATCAATTGCACAAAGACTAAAGGTTTTGTCAACTTCTGCGCTGTACATGTATTCAAAAGGTAAGATGTCTTCTGGGAGAAGTGGGTCTTGACTTCCATCATCTGTGTAGACTAACTCTAAATCTGGAAAGTCTGATCGGACATCTAAGGCAGAATCTATGTCATGAAGGTTTTGGTAAGCATCGTCTAGCCTCTCTTGAGCAGTTTTTCCATTGACTAGTTGCTCTTCACTAGTTGTATCTGTATCCTCTTCTACTTCTTCAACTTGCTCGGCTTCTTCTTCTTTCTCTTCAGTTTCCTGTTCGAGCTCTTCTGTTGCTACTTGAAGTTCTTCAAGGATTTCTTCTGTCTCTGAATCTGTTGCAGTGATCTCTTCATCTGTTGCTTCAAAACCTTGTTCTTCTAACTCAGTAGTCTCTTCAATGCTACAGCTGCTCAGTAAGATGAGTAGGAAAAGAAGAATGCAGCTTACGATCCCAATGCCTAATACCTTCATATTCATAGCTTTTTGAAAAATCTCTTTGTTTATAAAGGGTTGGGGAAAAGTATATAAGGGCTTTTTGTTTTTTTGAGAATAGTTTTGAAGGTTTAAAGCACTCAAAACTTAAAAATAAAAATAGAAAACGAAATAAAAAGAGGTGTCTTTCATGGAACAAAAAATTACTCCTTGGTTATGGCTTTTGGTTGCTTTAATGTGGCTTCTACCACTTGTTGGTGTAGGAACCAGTACTTGGGGCCCTTGGCTAGCTACTCTTGCAGTTGCAGGTGTAGGAGTCCTGGGACTTATGGGTAAAGAATAAGTCTAACTTTTTTGTTGGATTATTTTTTACTTTTTTTTCTTTCTCTTTTTGTTTGCTCGCTTTCTTCTTGGTTTCTCTCTTAGACTAGATAGATCCCTTCTAAGGCTTGTGTGACAATGCCTTGACAGTTTTCCATTTTAGTGATGAGTTCGTGGTCCATGGTGGCTTTTCTAATCTGGCCTATGCGATCAATGATCTGACCAAAGAAACGAATGAGATCCCCTTCAAGAAGATTGGTATTTTGTAGAAGGTCAAAGAAAGTCTTTCCTTGATAGATTGGCTGAATAAAACCAGTGACTAAGTCCATGTTCTCAAACTTTTTTTCTTTGTAGAGCACAGAAGAATTGTTTATTTTGTTTCTGAGTTCTTTATATCCTTTATTGAGGAACTTCTTTTTAATCTGAGTCTTTTCTCTGTGCTCGTAGACGAGTGTTCCGAGCAGCAGCAAGAGCTTGTATTCATCAAGATCCTTGTAAAAATCTGTTGCAAAAATCTCTCCAAGAGTAATCTCATCAACAAAGACTTTACTGCTAAACTTTCCTTTCTCAGTGAGTTTCATTTCTTCAGTTAGGAAGTTGTGCTTTTTGAGCTTCTTTACGATTCTTTTGTAGCGAAACAAGAGCTTGTCAGTTGGAGTTTCTAAGAATTGTTCTCCAAACTTTTGATAAGAGAAAAAACTAAGTCGAAGCGTGTGTTCAATTTCTTCTTCGCTACGTTGGTCAATGAGGTTGAGCGCCGTATTTACTGAAAGCTTAAATTGAGATTTTATAGGCTCAACATCTTTGTAGGTGAGTTTTTTTACCTGCCAATAATTAAAAGTTGGACGATAAATCATGGAGACGACCATCCCTTCTTTATCAATACCTCGCCGTCCTGCTCTTCCTGCAATCTGAAAATATTCTTTGGTGTTGAGCAGGCGAAAGTTAATACCATCGTACTTTCTCAGATCTGCAAAGCACACTGTTTTTGCAGGCATGTTAATTCCTACTGCAAAAGTCTCAGTGGTGTAGAGTACTTTGATGAGTCCTTGAGAGAAAAGATCTTCAACAAGTTCTTTTACTACTGGGAGGAGCCCTGCGTGATGAAAGGCAATACCAAAACTCAATGCTTCTCTTAGGGTTTGAGTTGAAGGAAGCTTGGTAACTTCGCTTGGCCAATCTTTTATTGCTTTGCTTGCCTGACTAATGATTTCAGTATTTTTTTTGTAGATCCCTGAGCGCGCAAGTTCTTTTGCTTTTTGTTGACAATCTTTTCTTGAAAAGCTGAAGAAAAGGCAAGGGGTTTTTTCTGGACCAAGCTCTTTGAGTAAATCAATATGGTTTGGTTTTGCAATGTGTAGTTTTTGTCTTCCTCTTCCTTTTTTTGTTCTATTCTTAAAGATCTTATTGTACCTTGGAATCTTTCTGTCCTCTTCAATTGCTCGCTTGATCTTTTTGAGATCATCAGCAAGACCAGTTTCAACATCATAAAAGTAATGCTTAAGGGGAACTACTCGAAAATCTGAAGTTACTGTTTCTACTTCATGGTGTTTGATTGCTTGAATCCAGCTGGAGAATTCGTGAGCGTTTGGAATGGTTGCACTCAGGCAGAGAAATCTGACGTTTTCTGGACTGTAGATGATACTTTCTTCCCAAACATAACCTCGCTCTCTATCGTTGATGTAATGTACTTCATCAAAGACCACGTAAGCAACGTCTTTGACACAGTCATCATCAATGACCGTCATGTTTCTATAGATCTCTGTGGTCATAATGACAATTTTTGCAGTTGGATTGATGACAATGTCCCCGGTCATGAGCCCTACATTTTGCTCGCCAAACTCTTCAGAGAAGTCTTTGTACTTTTGGTTTGAGAGTGCTTTGATCGGGGCTGTGTAGATGATTCTTTTGCTTTTATCTTTTTGATGTTTGTGGATGATATACTCTGCAATAAGGGTTTTTCCACTCCCGGTTGGAGCTGAGACAACCACAGAGTGATTTTTTTCGATCGCTAGAATTGAGTTCTCTTGAAAAGGATCTAGGGTGAGCCCTTTGAATTTCATTGACATATTGGGTTCTGAGAAGGGGAGTTGGGGTTATAAGGGTTTCTGTGTTTTCTTTACTGTGTTTTATCTATATAAGCGATAATCAAGCGTTGAGAAATAATTTTGTGTTCTGCGATCCATTTCAAATCTAGTTAACTCGCCTATGAGTTTGTTAAAATTCCCTGTGCCTGACCATCCGCCGTTTTTCATCCAAGCATCTAAGACAAGTCCCGCTTGGACTTGTGATCTTGTTGTGTATTCTTTTCCAATGGTAATCTCAATAGATCTTGCTGCTCTTTGAGATGCGATATGGTGGATCTTAAGGAGTGCATGTGTTCTTGCAAACATTTGAAACCCACCTTGGCTTCTCCCAGAGACTATGCCTACTTTATCTGAATATTCCCTTATCTCTTGGATAATTTCTTCTTCACCGAATGGGTTGGTTCTAGTGTAAACGTGATTAATGCAACTTACGCATCCCATCTCTCTTCCTTGTGC
Organism: uncultured Methanosarcinales archaeon; assembly: GCA_964343575.1. Classification (GTDB taxonomy): domain Archaea; phylum Nanobdellota; class Nanobdellia; order Woesearchaeales; family GW2011-AR9; genus CAYFJV01. The sequence continues at coordinate 62,545 of CAYFJV010000001.1, forward strand.
TATTAGCTCTGAATTTTCTGGTTGCCTACCTACAAGGATAAGTTCAGGAAGCTCTATTGTTTCAGGTGAAGTTCCTAGTGCGCGAGAAAAATTTCCAGAAACCTTGTTCATTCTACCAGAAAGCATTGGTGTTTTGCCAAAGTGCCTTCATAAAATGATTTGCCCGCAATTCTGTGGTTTTTGTGTTTTTTGCTTTAGTCAAGATTCTAATTAAAGAGATCTAAAACGCCACTTTGAGCGAGTACTGCAATGGTCAGACCAAGAATAATAAGAAAGGAGTAGAGTATTCTGAGCTCGAATGCTTCTGCTTTGAGTTCTTTGTCTTTGTAGCTTTTGATAAAAATAGCATGGTAAAGAAAAACTCTCCCTCTGATTACTGCTAGAGTACTCACCCGATCACCTCTCATTGGCGGATCCCACTCTTTGTAGTAGGAAGTTTCTTTACTCATAACTTGCTTAAGAAATTTCAGATACCTTCCATGGATGAGTAAGGATAAACAAAGGAGTACAAAAAAAACAATAAAAAATTTTTCCATTTTTAAGAGAAAGACATCATCTTTTCCTTCTTTGCCTTCTTAAGATGGTTTACAAAGGTAATCCACAGTGTTACTCTTACAATGGTACCAACAGTAATGATCACAAAGGCGAATGTGCTTCCTGCTGCTATAAAGAAAGCACCTGCATTCGTGAAAGAATCTTGCGCTATTAAAAAAGAAGTGATTAAGACTTCTGTAATACTCTTGATGATCGCCGCACTGAAGGCAATGTGTGTCCATGAGATTACATCTTTCTTTACTCTGTAGAGTTTTAGAAAGTAGATAATCATTATTGGTGTGTAGATCAGCGCAATCAATGCTGTTGCCATAGAAAAGCTTAACGTTGTGCTAGGAACAGTTCCAAGAAGAAAAAGAACTGTGGAAATAATGCTTGTAAAAATAGAGGAAATACCTTGCAGTATGGCAATCCCTACTAGAACTAACATTATAATCGTAAATGTTGTTTTGCTTGTTTTTTTCGTTTTCATTTTCTATCACCTTCAATTTGATTCAGTCCAAATTGGAAGCTCAACCCATCTCTCTGTTGGAGAGTATGTGATTCTTGCTTCTCTACTTGGACAATCATTTGGTTCTATATTAATGATTGTTTCTAAAGTACCGTCTTGTGGTTGACTCTCACTAAAGGTAAGGTTGTGGTGTTTTCCTGAAACGTCAAAGAACTCTCCATTTGGGTTGGAGTTCCCTTCACTTGCTTCAACATTGAATGAAATAGATCGTCCATTGTAGTTGATGTCAGTTGAATGGTTCTTTGTTAAGAAGATTTCATAATCTCTATGTGAAAAAACTCTGCTGCTGGTGTTCATGTCTATGTAAAATGTGTTTGTATACAGACAAGTTCTATCTGAAAATTCATTCACAATCAGAATCTCCGCATCCACTTCGAATTCTTCTTGGTTTATAATCACTGGAGGATTATCATAACTTTCATACTCAATTGCACAACTTTCAATATCGCCCTCCTCAGCGTAAGCTTGTACGCTGAATGTAGTGAGAGCAGACTCAATTCTAATGTCAACAAAATATGTTTCGGGACTTGCAACAACACTGAATGGTTCGAGACCATTGAAAGTTTGAAATTCTCCATTCCCTCTGTAGTCCGTGTTTAGGTTTAGTCTTACAATCCCAATTTCTTGAGTATCACAAGGATCTTGGTTATCTGAGTCTAGAAGGCCAGAATCAATTGAATCTGTGTGGTAGTTAGTATCTTGTTGCACTGCGGTTTCAAGTGCTACTGGTTCAGTTGGCTCTGTATTTGGTGCACAGGCACCTAAGTATGCTGCAGTGATTACTGCAAGTGCTTTGTATGTCATGTTCTCATCTCCATATCTATATGATTTAGGGAAACAGAAATCTTCAGCGGGACAGAGCACATACTTTTTGCTGAGGATTTTTGGGGAAAATTAAGCAGAAAATCGAACAGAGTAAAGCAAGTTACTTTGCAGGATTTTCAGGGATATCTCCCGGGTTGTTGTTCCTAAACCTGGTCCCAATTTTCTTGGGATGAGATTCGAAGAATTGCGCCTTTTTATAAAATTTTTCAAAAAAACACCAAATGTGCTGCTTTTCTCTTTTTATTTTTGTAATTATTAAAATGGTGTTTTAGGTTAGTTCTTCACTTCTTCTAACCAACCCTTTATGATGGCAAAGCCGCCTTCCCAGAACTTAGCATCTGTGATGTTTACATCAACGCTCTTGAGCAATTTTACTGGATCTTGACTTCCGCCCGCTTTGAGAATCTTTTCTAGTTTGGGTAAGAATGCTTTTCCTTCCTCTTTGTATCTTGCATAAAGTGCAAGACTGAGGAGTTCTCCAAAGTTGTAGGCATAAATGTAAAACGGGCTGTGGAAAATGTGTGGCATGTAAGACCATTCATACTTAAATTCTTCAGAGATTTCAACAGCATCACCAAAATGCTCTGTAAGAGTTGAGAAGAAAATCTTTGAGAGTTCGTCTTTGTTGATCCCTTCTTGAAGTGCTTTGTGAGCGAGTATTTCAAATTTTAAGAAATAGTTTTGACGAATGATTGTGGCGTAACTGTCTGCTAGCTTGTCCATGAGCATTGCTGTTTTTTCTTCTTTACTTTTTGTTCTAGAAAGCATCTCTTCAAAGACAATCATCTCTCCAAAGGTACTTGCTGTTTCGCAAAGAGGAAGTGGGGCGTGTGTTACACTATGATAATGCTTGCTTGCGTACATATCATGCACTGCATGACCCAACTCATGAGCCAAAGTCGAGACATCTGTTTGTCTTCCAGTATAATTTGTTAAGACATAAGGTAAAATCGAAGGAGTAATACTCATACAGAAAGCGCCATTTCTTTTGTTTTCTTTTGGATGACTATCTAGATGTCCTGCCTGAAGAACAGATTTTGCCTTTTGTGCAAAGTCTGGAGAAAAATTTTCGAAGGTTTCAAAGACAATTTTTTTTGCTTCTTTGAAAGGAATTTGCTCTTTTTTTCTTTGACTAATTGGAGCATAGACATCATATCTTCTTAACTTCTTAACCCCAAGCATTTTTGCCTTTATCTTGAAGTATTCCTGGAAGAGATCTGTGTTCTTCTCACATGTTTTTAGGAGCGTTTCTATAACTTTATCGGGGATTTGGTTTGCAAAGTTTCGCACAGAGATACTGTTTGGATACTTTCTTATTTTTGCTTCTTGCGCCCAATCTTTTGCAATGGCTGCATAGATCAAAAACAATTTATCACTGTTCTTCTGATATGGTTCTAAGAGTGCTTGGTAAGCAGCTTTTCTTATTTTTGGATCTTTATTTCTCACGTAGGCAACTACTTTTTCTTGTCCTTTAATCTTCTTCTCCTCTATGCTTCCGTCTTCTCTTTCTATCTTCATTGTGTAAATAAAATCGTTAACAATAAGATCGTAAAGCTCACTAATCACATCAATTCCATTGGTATCTTTTTTGTGAATGAGTTGTTCTTCTTTTACTGAAAGTGTATGTTTTGCTGCTTCTCTGCTGTGATTTAAGGAAAAGTTGAGGTCTGGAATGCTCTTGAAGAGTCGCTTTGCGTTTGTATCGTCAAGCATGTCTTTTTCTTTGATATCTTCAACTGGAAGTCCTTTGATCCAATGACTTAAGAATAAAGTCTCTTCACTGATCTTGATACTGAGGTTGTCAAGCTTGCTTTGGAAAACTCTTGCCTCTTGGTTTTTGATATCTGTTGCTAGAAGAAGGCTGGTGTAAGCACCAAGCCTGCTTAGGTCCTCTTTGAACTCTTCACTGAGTTCCATAATCTCTTTGAATCGTTTCTCTGTGAGTGTAGGAGAAAGTTCTTTTTTGATTACTTTGAATTGTTTGAGTTCGGTTTCTACTTTTTGATAAAGCTTGTCGAATTCTTTGTTTGGAATGATATCATCTAATTGCCAGTTTGTGCCTTCTTTTTTTTCTTGATCTTGTTTTGTCATGAGTCTTCGAAGAAGTAGGGGGAATATAAAGCTTGTTGTGTTTTACTCGTATTTGCTTTAGACCTTATTTCCTATCTCTAGGCAACGTTGGAGGTGATTCTCTCTAATTTTGCTAACCTTTCTTTTCTTAGGTCGATTCTTCTTTCTGTCATAAATTCTTGGTATCCTTCTAGAGCTTCTCTGTAGTGAACCCTTCTGACCATCCCTTTCTTTCCTTTTCTCATGCCAAATAAAGAAACTCTTTGTTCAAGCTCTTCTTTTCTTTGATCTCTTCCAAGTCCGCTAAGATATCTACAAAATATCCTCACTAAATCTGAATCTCTGGTAAGAACCGCAACTCTTTTTCCTTGATAAGCAGCATGGATCCCAGCACCCACAATCTCTAAATCTGCTGGACTCTCATTTTCTAGGAAGGGGATTGCACTATCATATCTCCTTAAACATCTTCTAATTCTTCCAAGGGCAGTAACCTGTTGGGATAAAAGATCAAGACATTCTTCTGCGGTGCGACTCTTTCCTCTTTTTCCATTCAAATAATCTTGGCTTAGAGCAAAGTAAAGAAGCTTTTTTCTCATCTCTTCTCTTACCTTAGGGGTTGTGTGAGCAGGGAGTCTTCTAAACTGTTCTAACTGCCAAAGGAGTGCTTCAACTTCTCTTTCTACGGGCTTTCTTAAAACAGTAAAATCTTGGTTTGTTCTTGCTTTTTTAATCTCTGCTAAGCGATCATTAGAAAGTCCGAGTGCGCAAGTATCAACGAGAAGGAGATCATAACTTTCTATTGCTCTGGGAAGTTCTTCGAGTTTTCCTAAATAATCTGGTGACCAAAGCATATGATCTTAGAATGCGCTTCTTTTAAAAAACTAGAGATATAAAATTGTCTAATAATCTTCTTTCTTAGCATCTTGTTTGTTGATTTCTCTGCCTTCTCTTTCCTCTTCTCCTTCTTGATTTTGCTTCTCTTGCTTTGTAGATACTAAAAGCTATGCTGAGATCAACCTTTCTTACTTTTTCTGCATCATCTTCTTCCACACGATAAATCTCAAAAAAACTACTCACAAAACCAATTATATCTTCTTGGCCATTAAGGTACTTGTAGGTGAGAAAAACAATATCATCATCTCTAGTGAGTAAAATTACTTTTTCGTTCTCTTGGGTGTACCTTCCAAGAGCAGCTCCGACTAATTTCCTATCTACTCTGTATTTCTCTAAGTGTGAGTTGATCTCAACAATTGGACCCTCATATCTTTCAATTCCTTCTAAAACAGACCTGGCACTTTCTCTTACTCCTTCTATGGAACCTATCACTCTTTGTAGCCGTGCTCTCTCTTCTCTGCGCATTTCATGCTGTTCTCTTTTCAACTTTCTTCTTAAGAATTCTTCTCTTCCTGCTAAGAGTCTTGTATACTTTCCTGCTTCTTCCAAAACTTCATTGACAGTTATCGCTCTTCCTCTAAAGAGTTCCCTTTGTCTTTGCAGCGCTCTTTGCTCAGATCTCATTTTTCCCAAGAGGGTGACATACTCCTCAGTATTTCTTGCTTCTTTGAGATTTCTGCTTAATCCGTTTCTCACCCCAAGAGCACAATTATCTAAAAAAAAGAATGGGGATCCTTCTAGAACTCCTTCTAGGGCCATTGTAGGTGAAAGGTAACTCTCGCTCCAAACCATAAGAAAGTATTTTTGAGGGCTACTTAAAAAGGGTTCCCTTGTTTTTCCTCCTCTTCTTCTCAACCGTGTCGCAGGAATTTCTTCTCTAGTTCTTCAGCAGAAATCTTGGCCACAATTGCTCTTCCATGGGGGCAAGTGTAAGGTAAGTTACAGTCGACTAACTCTTTCATCAACTTCTTGATCTGTGGAATGGTCATGGTATCTCCTGCTTTTACTGAAGCTCGACAAGCCATTCGAGTGATGATCTCTTCTTGCAAGCGTTCCAACTCTTTTACTTTTCCTTCGGCAATTTCTTTGATAATAATGTAGACTAGCTCTTTGCTCAGGTTTCTTCCAAAAATAGTTGGCATAGAGCTCAGGAAATAATCGTTCTCTCCAAAGTGTTCAAGAGTGAAACCAAAATCTTTGAGCTTCCATATGTGTTTTTCGACAATGGCTTTTTCTGCTGCAGTAAAGGTTAAGAGTTCTTTTTCAAGGAGTTGTTGGGTCTCGACTTTCTTGTTTAAGTATTCAGTCATAAAACGCTCATAGAGAACACGCTCCTGTACAACGTGTTGATCGATGAGAAGCATTCCTCCCGGTGTTTCAGCTACGAAAAATGTCTTGTGAATTTGCCCCAACACTTTCATTGGGGGAAACCTGATGCTTCCTGCGATGAAGTTTTCGTGTTGGTGTTCTGGCCTGGTAAGCTCTTCTGTTCTCGCAGATTGGATGATTTGCTCAGCACTGCTTCCATAAGCTGCAATTTCACTTGCTTCTTTCACCTTTGGGTTAGTATAAGTAGTGCTGTAACTTGCAGTACTTTCTTGTTGCATCTCTTTTTCAATATTGTTTGTTGCTTGTGTGTCTAATTGTAACTCTGCTGTGTTTGTTTGCGCATTTGTATCTGGAAAGACAGTTTGTTCAGATTTTTCAAAGGCGTATTTTGGATAAGGAGATTTTTCTTGTGGTTTTGGCTCTCCAAAAGTGATCTGTTCTTCAACTTCTAAAGTAAATTCTGGGATAAGATTATTCTTTCTGAGAGCTTCGTGCACTGCGTTATAGACTGCTTGATAGACAATTTCTTTTTGCTCAACTTTAATTTCTGTTTTGTTTGGGTGCACGTTGACATCAATACTTTTTGGATCAAGATCAACATTGAGAATAAAGATGGGATGTTTTCCAGTGAAGAGTAAAGAGTGATAAGCATCGTAAACTGCTTGACTCATGCTTGCATTTTTCACCCACCTTCCATTAACAAAGAAAGCTTGTTGTGTTTTGTCATTCCTGGCAGAGAGTGGTTTTGAGATGTAGCCTTCCACCTTGATAGCATTCTCTTCGTGGAGTCTGCTTACCTTAAGTAAGTCTTTTGCAATGCTTGACCCATAGATGTAAGAAATATTTGTTCTTTGATGCTCAGTGCTTGTTGCGTTAAGAATTTCTTTTCCCTCATTGATGAGTTTGAAAGAAACATGCGGGTTTGCAAGCGCATATTTAGTAATAATATCAATGATGTGTTTAAGCTCAACAAGGTCACTTTTGAGAAACTTTTTTCTTGCAGGTGTGTTAAAGAAAAGGTCTCGAATAGTAATGCTTGTTCCAAGATTTGCTGCTGCAATAGTTGATCTAGTAATTTGTCCCCCTTCAACATTGATCTGGTAACCTTCAAGGTTTTCTTCCCTGTGTTCAATACTTGGTCCTTGCACTCTTCCTTGATTGTTTCTGATTCTTTTTTTGGTTAAAATCTGTAATCTTGATACTGCAGAAATGCTTGCTAAAGCTTCTCCTCTGAAACCAAGACTTATGATGTTAAAGAGATCATCTTGCGTTTTGATCTTACTGGTTGCATGCCTTAGGATGGATTTTTTGGCATCTTCTTCATCCATTCCTTCCCCATTGTCAATGACTTTGATGAGTTTTTTTCCCGCTTCTTTGATCTCTACGATGATTTGTGTGGATCCCGCATCGAGGCTGTTCTCGACCAATTCTTTTACTACGCTGGCAGGTCTTTCTACCACTTCACCTGCTGCAATTTTGTTGATAATGTCCTCAGAAAGCATGCTAATTTTTGGCATGATGAAGATAAGGAAATTTAGCTTTATAAGCATTTGTGGAATGGAGCAAACAGGAGCTTTATGGGGTTGTGCTTGGCTGGCTAGGAGCTTATTTTGTTGTGGTTTTTGTCTATTTTTGCTTGCTTTTTGTTGTTTGTGAGCTTTAAAAAGGCTAAATTTTGTCTGGCAGATTTCCCATTTTTGAGAAGTTTTCACTGAAAAGTGACAAACTGCCCAAAAGTTTTATAAATAAATGCTGCTTTTCGCTTCTTATCCCAGGAAATCTGGGACCGGGTTTAGGAACAACAACCTGGGGAATTTCCCTGAAAATCCTGCAAAGTGAATTGTTTTCCTTTGTTTGATTTTCTGCTTCATTTTTCCCTAAAAATCCTCAGTGAAGAAGAGAGTATGCTCTTGTTTTGCTGAAGATTTCTGTTGTTTTCTGAGCCTTTCGTTTAAGATTAAAAGAGGCTACAAAAAAATGGATAAAAAAACACTTGATGAGCTTGCTATATTAGACGCTGCTAAGTTTGAGCGTTTAGCTTTGAGCTCAAAAGAGGGAAGAAAAGTTGGTGCTAGTTCTAGGAATGCATTGGTGCGTCATGGTTCAACAGAGAAAGCTCTTATTGAAACTCATGCAGGAGAGAATGGAAGCTTGCAGCATACTTTCTATTTTGCTAAACTTGGCTTTAAGGTACAAGGTTCAAGAAAAGTGTTTGAACAGTCCTTTACTGGTTCTCTTGTGAAAGGGATACGTTTGGCTAGAGAAGAAGTGAGAAGGAAAGGATATGATCCTAACGTACTTGATTTTAAAGGAGTTGGGGAGAAGACAGTTTGTGGCGAACAAATAACTAATCCAAGAGAATTCTCTGAAGAAGCACGTGCAGTTTTGACTAAACTTCAATCCTTAAGAAGAAAAGAAGGGTTGAGTGGAGTCTATTTGTCTCGAAATCACTTGAGAGGTGAAACTTTCGTAGAGATTGCTGTGGCTGATTATGTAACAGAAAATCTTGAAGATCCTCAGAAAGCGGTTGGCCTTGTTGTTTCTCCTTTTCTTCAAGGATATACTGGAGCACTTTTGGCAGCAGCACAAGAATCTGGACTTCGCTTGCAAGAAGCTTACGCTGGCGCAGGTGGAGTTATTGCTTATGAAAGCCTTCCTGGAAAGTTAGACCTCTTACAAGGTCGTGTTGGGGGCCTTACTCAGCTTTTAACCCAGAGAGTTCTTAACCTAGATGATAGATCTATGAAATATTTTCTTCAAGGATCTGAACATAAGGGATTAGCAGTCTCTCGAAGAGATCTTGCTTTGATAAAGCGTCAATCTAAGAATTACAAATTTAATTATTGTAGAGGTGGTGGCGTGAGGGATAGACTTATTCGGCTAAGAGAGAGTCAAGCACGACTCCCTTCCGTTGTGACCCATGTTGTTTTTGATCCAAGTGAGCTTGCTGATGTTTATCAAGCACATCAAGTAAAAGCCATAGAAGATGAAGCATCAAGGTTCATCTCAGCTGGGCAGTTAGCTCTTGGAGATGAAAGGCATACTTCTTCTGGTGTCCGGGGGTTGGGCAGTTCTGGTTATGCTAGTCCTCTTCTTACCAAAAGAACTAATGGAGATTATTGAAAATGAGAAATACTTTAGTAAACATTGTTGGTGCTGCAAGCTTTGCAGTTGGTGTTGGTGTAGCAAGCCCTGCTTTGGCTGCACAGTGTGATGTGAAGGAAACAACACTTCTTGAACGATTACAATCTGAAGGAAAGTTGAGTGATTGGAGTAAAGAAGTTATGCAAAAAGAAAAAACTCCTTGTCCAAAGTCTGGTAAAACTGCAGATGGTAGGGACCTCCATTTTCAAGAGTGTGATAACCATGATGGAAAGGTATACTTTGCAGCTGATTCTAAAAGGTTTGTTTATGGGGATGGGAAAGGGAACTATCTTACAAATGGGGATTATCTTCTTACCAAAGCGGGTTCTGATGCTTCCTCTCTTGTTGAAGCTGTTGCTGATGGAAGTAAGATTGATTTAGGAGAAAAGGTTCATGTTTATCATACTGTTTGGGATGCACAAAGAGCACTTGATATGGATAGAATGAGTGAAGTCTACTCTCCTTTAGAATGTGCTCAAAGAGAGCAAGCAGCTCAAGAACTTGCTAATGGTGAGTATGTTCAGGTTGGTAACACGGTTCTTGTTCCAGGTAGAAACCAATACGCTGTTACTCACTTAGATATGGGATACCCAGAAACAGGGTTGTGTATTGAGTTTGAAAAAGGTTACATCCTTGAGTTAGACCTTAACAGAGGTGGAAAAGTAACTCAAGTTTATCTCTCCAATCATCCTGGTCAGTCTAGCCATAAGCCAATTGCTGGCAGAAAGCGAGAAGGTTGTAGTGATGCTGCTCCTCTAACTTTTAGAGAAGCCGTCTCTGATGAATATATGGGTGTTGTAAAAGCAATTATGACTCGAAGCGAGATCATTGCTCATCCCATTAAGTGAGTTGATTGGTGAGTAAGAATGGAGAAAGAAATTTTGTTAGGATTAGCAGATTTAAGCAGAGATTGTTTTTTTGATTTAGGATCAATGCCTCTTGTCTTTGAAGCAAGGCTTGGGTTTGTTTATGAGACACAACCTTCTTCTTTGGAGGCTTTGGGCGTTTTTTATTCTCAGGGAGACCTCTCTCAAAAGTTACATGGCCCCCTTCGTGGAAGATCGCTTCAAGGAGATACTGTAGAAGAGAGAGACCTGGGTAGGTGGAATGTTTACGAGTTCTCTGCTTTGGATCTCAAACTGGGAGAGAGTGCTCGGTCTGATGTTCAAGTTCAGCCTTATCTTGCAACTAAACAGATTTCTGTAAATCGTGGCCCAACCCTGTCCTCTTTAGAACTTGTAAACGGTGTTTACTCTCCCCAAGATTCAGTAGAAATATCTTCTGCTGAGGTGGTGCGTTCTTTGGTTTCTCAAGCTCCTGATTTTATTAGATATGTTGAAACTAAAGAAGAACCCTTACTTGCTTATGTGGGGGTGACTTTGCGTCATATCTCCCCAGATTCTAATGGGGCTTATGTTTCTTTACTCACTAGCGCCCGGGCTCATGATCTTCATCGGATTTTTGGTCTTTCCTCTCAAACTCTTGAAGAGAAATCTCCCCCTCTCGTTGCTAGATCTTTTCGAGGAAGTGTGGATGATTCTAGAAGCAGATTTTCTTACCTTTCAGCTATCTCTTTTGATTCTAAGAAGCTTTTAAGAAGGTAATATTTTTAGATTTTTTTACTTGTTTCTCTCTTTTTCTTTTTTCCTTTGACTTGTCCAACAGCAAGCTATATAAATGCTAAAATTTTCTTTCACTCTTGTGTTTTGGAGTTGCTTAGGTCTTGTGGATCTCTTTTAGGCTTCTTCTATGGTGAGAGATGTGGTAAAGAAAAAAAAAGCGAAGGCTGGAGCAAGGAGTTCTTCTTCAAATTATCACCCAAGCCAACATACCCAAAGTTCGCTTGATGCAACCTTACAATTGTTGATTCCGCCGCTTTTGATTGCACTTCTTGCGCTTACTATTTACGAGCTTTTTTTCCCAGTAAATTTCATTTTCCATGTTTTTATTGATGCATTTGATATCTTTGTCATCTTAGTTTTTGCAACTGATCTTTACTTTCGTTGGAAGGCACATACTGGCTCTGTTTTTGCTTATATCACTAAGTATTGGTTGGACATACTTGCAACCATCCCATTCAATCTTTTCTTTGCAGGGATACAAACACTTCCTTTGCTTAGAGGACTTCGACTTGTTCGCATCATTGGTCGAGCAGGAAGGTATGTTCGTCTTGTTCGGTTCTTTGCAAGAGCCCCAAGGTTTATTCGTTTGACTGGTAAGGTTCCTCCTGCTCAAACTGGTATTCGTAAGGTGCAACCTCACGAGAAGAAATTGAAGAAAACGCTGAGCTTCAAAACTATCTTACTTATTACTATAAACTCTATTATGGGAACTGGTATTTGGTTCTTAACTGCTGCAGGAGCAAAGCATGCTGGTCCAGCATCACTTGTTTCCTGGGCAATTCTTTCTCTTATTTCGCTTTATATCTCTATGTGTTTTGCAGAGTTAGTAAGTATGTACCCAAAAGCTGGCGGAGTATATGAGTTTGCAAAACAGGCTTATGGTCGTTTTCCTTCTTTTGTGATTGGATGGACTACTGCCATTGCAGGAGCAGTAACCATTGCTATGCTTTTGCTTGGGGCGCTTCAGTATTTAATCCCCATTGAGTATGCTTTTACTTACATTCCAATTGCGGTTGCGCTTATCGTTATCTTTAGTTATGTTGCTTATCGTGGAATGCAAACCTCTACTGTAATGCTGGTTACTTTTGCACTTATCACTTTATTTGCAGTGCTTGCGATCATTCTTCCTGGTTTGATTAAGTTTAACCCTCAGAATTTGGATCCTTTCTTTGTTTTCCCAACGATGAGTATCTTGCTTACCATCTTTTTTATCGCAGAGACTTTCTTTGGTTGGGAGAGTGCAGTATTCTTATCTGCTGAAACAAAAAACCCAACTAAGGTTATGCCAAAGGCGCTTATTTACGGAACACTTGTTATTGCCTTGCTTTCCTTTTTGCTTGCTTTCACCGCAATTGGAACCATTCCTTGGGAGCAGTATGCAGAATCTGTAGCTCCACTTCGTGATCTTGGAGAAGCTCACTTTGGGGCCTTGGGAGGTGTCTTTTTTGCAATCCTTATTTTTGTCTCTGTGATAGGAGCTACTGCAGGTTGGGTGGTAACTGCTCCTCGCTTGTTTATGGCATTGGCTGAGGATAAACTGTTCTTTACACAGTTTGCAAAGATTCATCCTAAAAATAAGAGTCCTTATGTTTCAATATTGTTTCAGGTTCTTGTGGTTTCTGTTCTCGTGGTGATCGGGGCTGGATCTTATGAAGTCCTACTTCATATGTTGATTCCACTTGTAATCTTGATTTATTCTTCAGTCTTGCTTGCGGTAATTATTTTACGTTATAAGCGACCGAATGTGAAGAGGGCTTTTAAAGTGCCTTTTGGAAAAATTGGTCCTTTCTTTACCGTATTGTTCATGGTCTTTTTGCTAGTGATGTTTATTAAAGAGACGCATAGCGCGCTTGATATCTTACGTGTCTCCATCGGGCTTGTACTCTTTGGACTTCCTGCTTACTTTTTTATTGAGCTCTTTTACGAGCAAAAGTATGCAAAGTTACGTCAGGAAATTTGGGCTCGTCTGCTTCATTATTTTCCTTTCTTGCACCCAATAGTTCCTTACAGACGTATTATTGGTATGGTGGGACCCCTTCGTGCTAAGACGAAAATCATGTCAGTGAGCTTTCCTTCAGATATCTTTAGCCATTATCTGCTTCGTCGTGCTTATGCCTTTGGAAGTATCTTAAGCTTACATCAATCTCAGTATGAACTTCAAGGAATTAAGAAGAAAATTTCATCCCACTCATCAAGAAAGAAGGTTACTTTGAAGAGAGTAAAATCTTTGTCTGTACTCCCGGGAGCAAACACTAAGAACAACTTCAATGTAATTGTTTCTTATAATGATCTTGGATATACTAAGAACCTTCCTAAGTTCTTCAAGAGCGTATCTTCTAATTTGACTCGTGGTGGAAAGTTTTGTTTGTATGTGCGCCATAGCTTTTTTGATATGAAACCTAACGCAATTGAGCTTGATAAGACCAAAGAGCTCTTGAAGATGGCTAAAGAAAGTGGTTTGCAAGCAAAATATTTGAAGCTGAATCGGGTAGGGTATACTGAGATCTTTATTTATGGGAAGAAGTAGTTTTTTAGTTTAGTTTTTTATCTTTACTTTCCAAAGTTTCTTTGTCTATTTTGGAATTGTTCAAGAACAGTGATGAGGTCTTCTTTGGTAAACTCTGGCCAGAATTTTTCTAGGAAGAACCATTCAGAATACCAAGTCTGCCAGATAAGAAAATTGGATGTTCTTGTGTTTCCTTTTCCTGTTCGGATTACAAGATCTGGTTCACTTTGCAAAAGAAGTTCTTGGCTAAATTCTTCCATGGTAAAAGGCTTTTCTCTTTTGTTAGTGATTGCTTTATTTACAGCATCTAAGATTTCTTCCCTTCCGCCGTAAGCAAGTGCAAAGTTAGCAATAAGTTCTTTGTTTTCCTTGGTTTTCTCTTCAAGATCCTTCATGAGTGTTTGAATCTTCTCGTTGAACATATGTTTTCTCCCAATGAATTTGATGCGAATCTTTTTCTCTTCGAGCACCTTGAGCCTCTCTCCTAAGAAATCATCAAGCATCTTTCTGAACAGTGAGAGTAAGAAATTGACTTCAGTTTTTACTCGTTTAAAATTTTGAATAGACATAGCATAAAAGGTAAACTCTTTTACACCAAGCTCTTTAATGTTCCAGTTGAAGAGTGCGTTTTCTATCACTTCTAGGCCTTTCTCGTGCCCTTTTCCTGGAGCTAAACCTTGTTCTTTAGCAAATCTGCGGTTACCATCCATGATGAAAGCTACATGTTTTGCCTGATGTTTTAGAGTTGTCATGACTTAGTGTAGAAAGTAGCTGTTGCTTTTTAAATGTTGATATGGATAATTAATGCTGGCAACTTTTTTAAACCACTTATTAGAATTTTTTTCTATGAGAACAAAAAAACTTCCAATTGTTATTATGCCTTATAACTATAGAGCAGTTGATCCTTCTTTGACAGAAGATGGAGAACTATTTTGGATGCAAGTTCAAGATGAGCTTGGAGTAGCTTCGCTGCCTTTGCTTGAGTTGCAATGTGGCCCACTAGTTTATGTGAAGTATGTGCCACCAGAGAAGGTTTATTCAAGAGATCTAGAAAGGGACCCCACTCTTGCAAAGCTTGAGCTTGCTTATCTCTTTTGTGAGAGAAGGACAAGGCTTGATAAACAAGTAGTAAACCCCAGGAACCGTAACCATGTTGGTTTTGTTAGAGAGTTTTTCCCCCCAGATTGCCCTCCTCTACCAAGTGAAGAAGCCAGGGACATTTTGTATAATCTTCTAGTTGGTCAAGGAGATCTTCCAAGGGCAGCTTATCAAGCTGCGACCAAAAGTTCTAGGGGAAGAGCTACGGATTTATCTCCTCGTAGGGCGAAGCTTCTTTGTGTCTCAACGGCAGATTTTGAAGACATTGATACCTTGGAAAGGTTCGTGATTTCTTCAGCAAAGAAAGCTAGTTTTGAACCATCTGTTTACAGGTTTGAGGTCTTGTAATTTTCTTCCTTTAAACAGCTTCTAAGGCATTTCCTTTTCCTTTTTTTTAGAATTTTTCTAAGCTCATCTGTTCGTGCATCTTTTTAGCTTTGATCTTTTTGACCATCTCATCTTCTGCTTCTAATGCACGCTGGATCTCTCTTGCACGCTGAACCACACTTGCTGGCATGCCTGCTAATTTTGCTACATGCACTCCATGGCTTTGATCAGTACCACCATGTACAAGTTTTCGTAAGAAAATAACTTCTCCAGCAATTTCTTTAACAGCAATGTTGTAGTTGCTGATCTTTTCAAAGCGATCTTCCAGTTTATTGAGCACATGATAATGCGTAGCGAATAAGGTTTTTGCTTTGATATGATTGTAAATGTGCTCAGCTGTGCTCCAGGCAATAGATACTCCATCGAAAGTGGAAGTTCCTCTGCCAATTTCATCTAAGATGATAAGACTTTTTTCTGTTGCGTTGTTGAGAATGTTAGCAGTCTCAAGCATCTCTACCATAAAAGTACTTTGCCCTGCTGCCAAGTCATCATGCGCTCCAACACGAGTGAAGATGCGATCTACAATGCTAAGTGTTGCAGAACTTGCTGGAACAAAGGATCCAATTTGTGCCATAAGTACAATGAGCGCAGTTTGTCTCATCACTGTACTTTTTCCTGAAGTGTTTGGTCCAGTGATAATCATAATTTCCCCTTGCTCAAGTTTGATGCTGTTTGGAATAAAATTTTCCTCAATGCGCTCGACCACCGGATGTCTTCCATCAATAATTTGAAGTGAATGTGGGTCCTTGTTGTCAAGTAGGGTTGGCTTACAGTAGTTGTATTCAGTTGCGCAAGAGCTAAAAGAGCAAAGTACATCAAGCAATGCGATCTTGTTGGCAGTCTCTTGAATAATTTTGGTGTGCTGCTTTGCGGCATCAAGAATTTGTTGGAAAATGTTGTACTCAAGCACTTTGATTTTTTCTTCTGCGCCAAGAATCTTGTCTTCTTCGATCTTTAATTCTTCTGTGATATAGCGTTCAGCGTTAGCTGTGGTCTGTTTTCGAATGTAAGTTTCTGGAACAAGACTTGTGTTCTTTTTGGTTACTTCAATGAAATAGCCAAAGACTCGATTAAATCCAACTTTAAGACCTGTTGTGATACCAAGTTTTTCTTTTTCTCTTTCCTCAATTTGTGCTAGAAATTGTTTTGCATTTGTTTTGATGGAGACGAGCTCTTGCAGTTCCTTGTTGAACTCTGCTTTGATGAAGCCACCTTCTCTTATGGTAATTGGAGCATCTTCACGAATGGCGTTGTTAATAAGGTTGTACACTTCTGCAAGGTTTGGAAGTTCTTTAATCTCTTTGATGAGCTGGCTGTTGCATTTGAGAAGCTCTTGCTGTATGTAGGGGAGTTGTAGTAAGGTGTCCCGAAGAGCTAGAAGATCTCTTGGACTTGCATTCCCATAATTAATTCTTCCAATGAGGCGTTCAAGATCATACACATTTTTGAGAAGTGTTTTGACATCTTCACGCTGCAAGACTTTCTGATTGAGCTCTTCTACTGCATCAAGTCGTTGTTTAATTTTTTCCTTTTTTAGTAAGGGTTCTTTGATGATTCTTTTGAGCATACGTTTCCCAAGAACAGTAATTGTTTTGTCGATGACACTCAGAAGAGTTCCTTTTGCACCAAGCTTTCCTTGCTCAGAGATGTTACGCATATTGGTGAGTAATTCAAGGTTGAGTAGTGTACTGCGATCAAGTTGCATAATGTCGCTGTGTTTTACTTGCTTTATTCTTTTGAAATGTGAGAGGCTCTTTTTTTGTGTTTCAAGAAGGTAATTGAAGAGTGCTCCTGCAACACGAATCTCGTTTGTATTATTGCCTTCTTTTTCTCTACTCCCTTTTTTCTTTTCTTTTTGTTCCTCTAGTCCAAATGCCTTAAGACTTTTCACGTTAAACTGTTCGTGAAGAATTTTGCTTGCTGTGTCTGGCTTAAAATAATAATCCGGATAACTGTTTACTGTTGCTCCGATCTTTTTTATTTGGTTGATAAGCTCTTGGTTTACGAGAAGTGATTCTGGGACCAAACACTCAGCAATTGCTCTTCGTTGCATTTCTGCTAAGATAAGGTCTTCGTTGTTAAGAGAGCCAGTGAGAAACTCTCCAGTGGAAAGGTCTGCTAGCGCATAGTTGTACTCTTCCCCTTGAACTAGTAGAGCAAAGATGTAATTGTTTGTTGTTGCGTCTAGAAGATTTGATTCGATAAGTGTTCCTTTGGTAACAATTCTTACCAATCCTCGTTTGACTAATCCCTTTGCTTTTTTAGGATCTTCAAGTTGCTCGATAATTGCTACTTTGTGTCCTTTTTGTACCAGTCTTCCAAGATAGGTTTCTAAGGCATGATAAGGAACGCCAGCAAGTGGGGCTGTTTTTTCTCCTTTACCACGTTTGGTAAGCGTGATTTCAAGATCTCTTGCTGCGATCTCAGCGTCTTGGTAAAACATTTCATAGAAGTCGCCCATCCTGAGCATGATGAGGCAGTCTGGATTGGCTTCCTTTGCTTCACGATACTGCTTCATTCCAGGTGTGAGGAGGTGGAGTGGAACGTCTAGAATACTAGTGCCAAGGGCGCTGTTTACCATGGCATTTTTGTTTAAAAAGACCTTCTTAACCTTTTCGCCAGTTGAGCAGAGGGATTTGGGTAGAGGTATTGAGTATGTATTTTGCTTGGTTTTGCGGTTTTTGGCTCTGTTTGGCGTTGCTGTGGTGTTTTTAGGCACTCTTTGGCAGCTTAGTGATTCTGGAGGATCATTTTAGGAAAATTATAGAAAAAAGAAGTATATTTTTAAAAAAAGCATAAATTTCTTGGCAAATGGCTGCAAAATTACTAGTTTATCCTCAAAAAGCATTAGAACAGATTGTGACCTATAAGGCAGGTTTATGCGTCTCGGGCCCCGGTAGGGAGAGACCAACTATTAATGCTGCAGGTAGAGCGATGGCTCAAGCAAAGCTTTTGCAAGGTCAAACAGGAAAAGGTGTCCCCTATGAGGGATATTCCATTGTTATACATGAAAGCAGCCCCAACCTTGTTGATGACTTTTCTTCTTTGGATGGAAAGTTGAGATTGTATCAGGACCTAGAAGAACATCTTTCTGCCGCTGCTAAGGAGGGAGATGAGAAAGCCGGTAATCTTCTTGAAGACCTTCAAAGAGAATTTCTTTTAGATCCTCAAACAGGAGCGTTTGTTCCTTTAGGTTATCTTCTTGAGAGAAGAGGCATAGGGCGTGATTATACCATTAATCCAGAGAGCGAAGTAATTGTTTACTTGGATGGGAATAATATGCATGCATTTAATCGTTCCGAAGATAAAGGAGAACAATGGGTCGATCGCATGTTGGCCCTCTCGGGAAAGGGACTTATTGCTGCAGCAAATGCAGTAAGGAGAAGGACTCCTCAACAAGGGACCCCCGTTTGTGTGTTGGGTGGAAGAGTTGTTTATATTAATCAAAGAAGAGCTAGAAGGGAAGAAGAAACTCAGGACCCCCCTGATATTGCGCTTCGAGTAAATGGAGAAAAAGGTGATGAGCTTGTTCTTCATTGCTTTCAAGGGATTCCTTCCAAATTAGTGTCCTATTTTATGACGGTTAGAATTCTTAACTCAACTTATGAAGTGCAGTTTGCTGAATTGGTTAGGCAAGGAGAGCTTGAATGCATGCCAGAATTGGTTGTAGCTCCTTGGTTTAGTGAAGACTTTCTTAGAAAACTTGGTCAATCATCGCTAAGTTGACCAGAAGTATTTTAATAGTGCATTAAAATTATTAGTTTCATGAACAATGCTCTTTTCCAAGCGATTCGTAAGCGAGTGAACCATGATAGTGTTGCTCTTGTTAACAGAGGGAATGCTGCAATTTTTTTAGCCTTTCAAAAATTTGGTACTAAAATCTTTGCTCCGGCTGAAGGGGGATGGCTTACTTACAAAAAGTACGCTAAAGACTTAGGTTTGGAGTATGAAGAGATTGCTTGTAACTCTGCTGTGATTGATCTTGTTGATTTAGAGAAGAAGTTGACTCCGGGTGGGGTTTTTATTTATCATTCTCTGGGCGCTTATTGCGCTGAGCAAGATATTGCTGAGATTTATGCCATCTGTCAGCGTAAAGGTTGTCTTGTGATTCAGGATGTTTCTGGAAGTTTTGGAATAAAGTTTTGTGATGGAAAATATGCCGATATTTGTTTAGGAAGTTTTGGTAAGTGGAAGTTAGCTGATCTGGGCCAGGGAGGATTTATTTCTTTTCGAGATCCGGGGATGTATGAACAGGTGAAACCACTTCTTTCTGCTTTTACTTTCTTTGGTGATGAGCAGAAGTTATTGGAAAAAGTTGAAAATGTTGAAAAGCGTATTGCTTTTTTGCTTGAGAAGCGATCGCAGGTGCTTGAAGATCTTAAAAGCCAAGATATTTTGCATAACGATATTGATGGTGTTGCTTTTGTAGTCATTGTTCGTTTTGCAAGTGAAATGGATAGGCTTCGTATTATCTCCTATTGTACTGAGAAAGGCCATGAGTATGTGATGTGTCCAAGAGAAATTCGTGTTAATGAGCAAGCAGTGAGTATTGAGTTGAAACGTTTAGAGAGTAACTGAATTCTGAGAGACAGAAAGACATATAAATCATAAAGAGAGGTTTTGTTTCATGGTAGTCAAAAGTTTTGTTCAAAAAATTGTAGATAAAAAAGTAGATGATTTAGTTCATAAAAGATTCACTCGTTTTAGCGTAGGTGAATATCCAAGAGAAGCAGTGCTTATCAAGAAGACCAGTAAAGGGGTCCAGATGCAAGCTGGCTTTGAGTGGACTACAGATTTGTATTACCTAGTTGCTGAACTGTTAGCTGGTTCTGGAGTAACTCTAAAGGGAGATGGGGCAATGGTTACTGCAAACAAAAGCGCTCACAAAGAGATTCAAAACGCTGGTTTTGCAGTTAAGTCCTCTCGGGGGAAAAAATATACAATCACCTTTGAGCTAAGTCCTGAAGATTTGAAGAAAGGACTTGATGCACTTAAGGATTATATAGTCTTGATTAAATTCAAAGTGGATGGTTTAGAGTTGAAAGGAAAATTATCGCCTCCTAAGCCAGGAAGTATCACTGAGAAATTTGTTACTTTGAAAGTAAGTAAGGATTATGCTGATGCGCTTCTTTCTTTTGCTCTATTTGATGTAGATGCTTCATTAGTTAAGAAGTCTGCTGAGGTACAGAGTACTTTTCTGATTGATGATGTGGTTATTCCAAAAGAGTATGAGAATGACTTTGCTGCTGCTCGCCTTCATGCGAAAAAGAAGGGAAAGATTGTTCGTAAGATTTCGATCGATAAAGAAGAAGTAAAATCTTATGAGATAAAGTTTGAAGCTTAGTTTTGTTTCTCTTTCCTTTCTTCTCTTATTTTTTATCTCTTCTTAATTTTTGTAGTTTAGACGTTTTTCTTCCTTTTTCCCTTCTTTTGCCTCTTTTTCTCTCCAAAATGGCCTTGTTCACCCTATGTTCACCCCATAAATTAAGCTTTGTTCACCCCTTAGGAACGTTATGAGCACATGTGATGGCTTGGGTGGGTCCTGGTTTTCCACCTCTTTTTGCTTGGACCCACTTAGCCTTCCTTTTTGTGTTAGGGTATGAATATGAAGAATAAAACAATTGGAGAATTTGATCCTTTCACTTTCCTTTTTTTGTTTGTGACTGTTGGATTTTTGGTGTTTTAAATAAGTTGGGTTGAAAACTGATATGAAAATGAGTACAAAGTTAGGATTATGCTTGCTCTTGCTGGCGAGCTCTTTTTTTCTTGTAGCTTGTGATGAACTTGAAGAAAGCGCACATACAAGTTTGGAAGAAGAGTTTATTCTAGGAGTCTTGGCCGAGATTGAGAATGAGCTAAACGAGTCAAATGATTCATTAGATATGTCTTTGAAAGCTGATTACACCATTGAGGATTCTTTAGTCAAGAGTTGGATTGATCCAGAAACAGGTTTGCAGGTAACAGAAATCTCTTGTCCGGGAAGCTAGGGGCTTTTGAGTTAGGTTTATATAAATAGAAGAATTATTTTGGGGGAAAGTATCGGGAAAATGGGAAGAAAGAACAAACTTATGGCTTTTGCTTTTTTATTGTTGCTCTCTTGCCTTTTTGCTGGGCTTGTTTCTGCTGAAGAATCTCTTATTGGGGTGGATGATGGAAAGTCGAATGTCATTCTTAGTTTTGTTGATACCCTTACTGGAGAAATAGTTGACGATTTCTACCTTCGTGTTTTGATCGATGGTGTTGAGAAAAATTACTACCTTGGAACTGGGGAGACCTTGCGTTTGGAACTAAGCGAAAAGAATTATCTTTTTGAAGTCTACGCTGATGATCCCGAAAGTCCGGGTGTTGATTATTATGATTCTTTTGTTTTGGAAGTTTCTGGGAGTACTGTTAATGAAGTAGTTTATCTTTACCCCGGAGCAAGTCTTCGTGGTTTTGTTAAAGATGAGCTTGATTTTACTATCGCTGATGCAGAACTAAATGTTGAGTGTACTGGCCCAACTCCTTTAGATTATCCTTCTAAAACAGATAATTTTGGATCTTTTCATCTGAGTTTTATTCCTCAGGGAAACTGTTTTATCTACGGAAGTCATAATGGTGCTCTAGCCGTTGGGGAACTTGCTGTCTCTCAGGGAGAGGATGTTTATCTGGAACTTTCCTTGGACGATGCTCAAATTGCAGCGCAGAATTCTTTTGGGGTATGGATCCTTTTCGTTGTTGTAGCTTTGCTTGCTTTTGCCTTTGTTCTTTTGTTTTTGTTCTATAATTCTAAGACAAAAGGAGGGAAGAGGGAAAAGAGTTCCTTGAAAGAGAAAGGAGTAGTCGGTCAAAGTAATTTGTTGAACTCTCAAGAGAATGGAGCTGGCCAAGATGAAGGAGATGAAAATCTTAGCCCTAAAGGTGAAGCGGTATTTGCAGTACTTCGAGGAAATGAGCGCAAGGTTATTGCTTTTCTTAAAAGTCAGGAGAAGCCGATTTATTTTTCAAAAATCCATTATAAAGCAAACATCTCAAAAAGTTCTCTCTTTAAGGCACTTAACTCTTTGGAGAAACGGGGCATTGTTGAGATGTTTAAGGAAGGGAGAGTGAAAAAAGTAACACTTTCTGCATGGATGAAAAAGCCCACAGTGAGCGAGGCAAATAACGGTGGAAGTACACAAAAGGGAGTGGATGAAGAAAAAGGAGGTGAACTTAGTCGTTCCTCTCAGGATATTTAATTTGTTCCTGTTTAGAGATCAACTAAGAATGGTGAAGACACGGAGTTGATATCATGAAAGTTAAAACGAAGTATAAAAATTGGATCTTTGGACTGAAGCTGAGTTTCTCTCTTTTACTAGTTTTTTTGCTCTTGGGAGTTTCTCTTACTGGAGTTCAGGCGGGCCATGCTGATGAGAAGACAATGGGATCTTTGGATGCGCCTGTAACTATGATCGAATATGCTGATTTTGAATGTCCTTTTTGCGCAAGATATTTTGATCAGACTTTTGGTTTGATTAAAGAGAACTACATTGATACTGGTTTGGTTAGATATGAGTTTAGACACTTCCCTTTGAGTTTTCATCTTGAAGCAGAAAATGCAGCTTTAGCTTCGGAGTGTGCTGCAGAGCAAGGAGAGTTTTGGGAATATCATGATCTTTTATTTGAAAATCAAGAGTATCTTAGCAGAGCAAGCTATATTGAGTGGGCAGGAGAACTTGGCCTTGATGTTGGTGACTTTACCTCATGTTATGATTCTGAAAGATATCTAGATCTTGTGGAGGATGACTTTGATGGGGGTCAAGCAATTGGCGTTCAAGGAACACCTGCTTTCTTTGTTGATGGTGAGCAAATTGCAGGAGCACAACCTTACTATGTTTATGAGGACGTTATTGAAGCTGCGCTGGAAGATGTTCCTATAATGAGTTGTTCTCGACCAATGGTTTTACAGGAAGGTGATTCTGCTTACTTTAGCTATTGTAGTGAGGAAGAAGACCTTTGTTGGTCAAACTTTCGAGTGACTGCACATGTAGTTGGCTATGATTCTCTCAGAGATGAAAATTATGTTGAAATTTCTTCTAGTAGAACTTCTACTTTGATAGATGATTTTGATAGGTACTATGAAGGAGATACTCAAGAGATGTTTCTCCTAGGAGACGGAGTTGATCTTAAGATACTTGACATTGTCTCTCAAGAGTTTGCTGGTGGAGTTAGGAATGTTGAGATCTGTTTTGATGGGGCGGAATATCTTGGAGATGAGTTTGCTGGGACTCTGGTAGTCGAAAGTATGGTTGTTGTAGAGACTGAACCGACGGTGGTTGTTGAGACCATTGAACCCGAAGTTGTCGTTGAGACTTATGTCTACGAAGAAGAGCATTACGACCTTTCAGATTATCCTGAAATCTTCATAGATGGTGGGGACTTTGATGCGATTGTGGTGATTGGTGCGAAAGCATCTTCAGAAGAGAGTCTTGCTGCATCTATTCTTTTAGAAAGGATTAGTGATGACGGTTTGGACATCTCTGATGGAGTTTACCTTGACTCTGAGCTTAACTTTGATTCAATGCTTGATGAGAACCTTATCATTATTGGAACGGAGGAGAGTAACACTTTTGTTTCGGAGTTTTCCTATTACCTTCATAGTTATGGTTCTTACTCCATTGATCTTTTTGAAGGAGAAGCGCAACTTACTCTCTTGAAAGGAGGAGAAGGAAATTACGTCCTTCTTATAGTAGGAGAGGACTCAATCACTACAAGAGATGCAGCTGAATACTTGGCTTATGCTGCTTATGAACTCGAAGGAATTGGCTCTACGATAGTTTATCAAAACGGAGAGTTAACTGTCTTAAGAGAACAAGTTGATAAGCTTTTGTCGCATCTTCTTTTAGAAGGAGAATCGACCACTCCTACTTTTGATGTGACTCCTGAGATAGAAACGGTCTCTGAGGCTTCTGTAGTTTTTGTTACTGAAGAAACAGAAGCGTCTTGCGCTGGTTGCCTTGAAGGAGATGTTTGTTTGCCATTTGGAACACGAACACTTGTTGATGAGCTTCCAATGTATTGCGCCATTGATGGGGAGCTCCATGAACAAACAACCGTTGCAGCAAGCTGTCAGAATAACTATGAATGTTTAAGTAACCAATGTAGTAATGGGCAGTGTGTCGACCTTTATGGAGAACTTCAAAAAACGAACACCTTTTTGGAGAAAATCTCTTCTTGGTTTAGAAGCGTCTTTGGCTCTTAGTTTTTTCTTTTCATTTTTTTAGTTAACTCTTTTTTGTTCTCCGTAGGTATTAAGTATTGTTCTCTCTTAGGAATTTTTAGAAATTATCTAAATTTCTGGAGAATAAAATGATATCGAAAAATATAACAACATTTTTGGGAAAGCGAGTTTCAAGTAAGTCTTTGGCCTTGCTTTTCTTGTTTGCCTTGATTGGTTTTTTAGTTTTTGAAAGCAGCAATGTTGAAGCTGCAGGGACTTTCGGTTTTGGACACTGTGATGCGTTTGGTACTTTGTATGAGGGAGAAACAGGTTACTATGCTAGTAACCATGAAGATCTAAAGCATGTTGATACTCTCGTTGAATGTACTGGCTCTGGGAAATGTGCTGCCAAAGGAACTGCCTTTGAACACGAGGGAGAACGAAGCCCTTATTTGTTACCTGGGCAGAGCTATATCTTTAGAGATAATGTTGATATTCGGCATCTTGGTTATGGCTTAGTGCGTGGCTTTGTTGGAGGTACAGAAGTGAGATTTTGTATTAATGATTAATTTTTTTTTCTTTTTTTCTTTCCCTTTTAGTTCCAGCTGGCGTTCCAGCTAGGAGTTAAGTATCGTTCGCTTTCTGGGTAGTTTATGTCACTCACATTATTAAAAGAAACAGAGCTTTGTTCTTCTTGTGGACATAAGCTTGGAAACCACTTTAGCCCATTTATTCACTTTACAAGGTGTACTTCTCTTGGTTGCTTCTGTCGCCGGGCAAAATGGGGAACTTTAGGGGAGTAAATTTAAAGAATTTCAGATTTCTGGTGTTCGTGTTCTGCTTTTTACAATATTCCCAGTTATATTTATATAGAAAATCTCTTCTCTGTTCTCTCTGATGGCAAATCTCTTCTTAACCCTTAAAGATAAGGAAATGGTAACTATTGCTTTGGCACTTCCTTATGTGAATGGGCCATTGCATTTGGGACACCTTTTAGGTTTTACACGCTCAGAGATCTATGCTCGATTTTTGCGTCTTGTGGGAAGAAAGTGTTTGTATGTTTGTGCCTCTGATATGCATGGGACGCCAATTATGATCAATGCAAAAAAGAAAGGCCTTACTCCAGATGAGTTCGTACAACAAAATCATGAATCCCACCTTCGAGACCTTGCCAAGTTCTCTTTTGCTTTTGATAGTTATCATTATACTCGCTCCGAAGAGAACCGTGTTCTTGCAGAGCTTTTTTTCAAAACCTTGCGTGAAAAGGGTTATATCTACACTAAACAGATCCAACAATTGTATGATGAGGAAGCAGGACAGTTTTTGCCTGATCGTTTTATCAAAGGAGAATGTCCGAAATGTGGGGCTGCTGATCAGTATGGAGATGTTTGTGAGAGTTGTGGAGCGACCTATGAGCCAACAGACTTGGTCAACCCTTTCTCTACAATTACTAAGACAAAACCTGTCCTTAAAGAGACCATTCATTATTACTTTAAGTTGAGTGAATTTTCTGATTTTTTGAGAGCTTGGGTTAGTGATGAGAAAAGTTGTATTCAAAAAGAAGTGAAAAACTGGCTTATGAGATGGCTTGATGATGGTTTAAAGGACTGGTGTATTAGTCGTGACGAGCCTTACTTTGGCTTTGAAATTCCTGGGAGTAAAGAAGAGACAGGAGAGCAAAAATATTTTTACGTTTGGCTTGATGCTCCGATTGGCTATTTGTCTTCTACTGAGAAATATTGTTTAGACCATGGTGGTGGAGGAAATTGGAGAGATTATTGGCAAGGTGAAGATACTGCTGTATTTCAGTTTTTAGGAAAAGATATTGTGTATTTTCATTATCTTTTTTGGGTGGCAATGCTTCATGCGATGGAAGTTCCAACGCCTTATTTTCATGTGAATGGATTTATTACAGTTGATGGTAAAAAGATGAGTAAGTCTCGTGGAACTTTTTTCACTGCGGAGGAGTTTTACGACCTTTATGGTGGAGAAAACCTTCGTTTTTATTTTGCTTATAAGTCTCAGCGTAATGTCCAAGATATTGATTTAAACCTTGATGATTTTAAATCTGTAAGCAACACTGTATTCATGGGAAAGTTAGGAAACTTTTGCTATCGGACCCTTAGCTTTGCTGCTCGAAATTATCCTGGCGGTTTTTCTGCAATTGCTCAAGGAAAAGAAGAGGAAGAGCTTCAAAAAGAATTTTGGAGTGTGGCAGAGAAGATTAAGGCAGCTTATTACGAGCAAAATTATCGTGAAGCGGTGCAGGGAGTGCTTAAGATTTCTGATCTTGGAAATATTTATTTTCAAAAACTTGAACCTTGGCGAGCAAGAAGTGATACCGCTGAGCAAAAAGAAGTTGAACAAAAGGTTGCTTTCATGGCAAACCTTGCGCGAAACTTGGCAATTCTTATCAAACCAGTTGTTCCTGTTTTTAGTTCTAAGGTAGAGCACTGCTTTGGAGTTGAGGCAGTGATTGGTGAGAGTGGTTCTGGTTTGCACTGGGAAGATCTTAGCTTTGAGTATTCTGGGCAAATTTTGATGCCAGAAAAGTTAGTTGAGAAAATTGAGTTGAAGAAAAGAGCAGGAGAGAAAGAGAAGGTTGCAGTTGGGGCAGGAGTTGCTAAACAGTTTCCGTTGGATGCTCGAGTAGGTAAGATCATTGAAGTTGGTGATCATCCTAGTGCAGATAAGCTCTTTGTCTTTAAGATTGATCTTGGAGAAAAGCTTGGTGAACGCCAGATTGTTGCTGGAATTAAAGAGTTCTTTAAGGCAGAAGACTTGCTTGGGAAGAAGACCTTGTTTCTGGTTAATCTTGAGCCTGCTAAAATTCGTGGAGTTAAGAGCTCTGGAATGACACTTACTGCCGAAGATAAGGAAGGAAATTTGACTCTGCTCTTTCAAGAAGAAGATGTGGCGCTTGGAAGTACTGTTAAGATAGAAGGTTATGGCCATAGTAGTGAGCAGATAAATTTCAAACAGTTTCAGAAAGTAAAAATGCGTGTTGGAGAAGGAGGGGTTGTTGTTTGGAAACGTGAAGGGAAAATGTTGCCTTTGCTTGTTGCTGGGAGTGGAATAAAAGTGGATGGTATGGCTGTTGGAGCTAAGATAGTTTAACTTTAAATCTTAATCTGCTTGGTCCTGCTTTTTTAAGTAAAAGTAAAGATTAAAAACTTCTTTCCATTTCTTACTGTTTATGAAGATTCGCCTTATGAAAGAGGAAGATATTCCTAAGATCGTTGAGATTTATAAATCCGTTAATTTGGATGATGCAAAGATTATTAGAAAGGTCTATACTCGCTTTTACAAAAATCTGAAAAGAAAGAAATTTGTAAAAGATTATCTTCTTGTTGAAGGAAAAGATGTTATTGCTTTCTCTGGTTTTAACAAAGAACAAACGGAAACAAAAGATATTTTTTGGCTTAATTGGACCGGGGTTAAGGAAAACTTTCGTCATCAAGGGAAGGGAACCTTGCTTCTTAAGCATATCTTCTCTGAGGTTAAGAAACTAGGTGGTAGGAAGATTTATGTTTCAAGTTCGACACAAAAAGAGTACAAAAATTCTTTGAAATTTTATCGTTCTCTTGGTTTTAAATTGGAAGGAAGACTTAAAGATTATTACGGGCTAGGGGTTGATAGTCTTATGTTTGGTAAAAAGCTTTGATTTTCTCCTCTTTCTGACTTCTTCCTAACAAAAACATTTAAATACCTTCTTGGCTTGTTTTTCTCTTTAAACGCAACTTGTTTTTGGGCTTCTTGGATTGGGGTTTGCTTGTTGCTTTTTTAAAAGGGGTAGAGAGAGATGGATCGTAGGGCGCAGGTGACTATATTTATCATTGTTGGAATCCTTCTCTTAGCAATTTTTGCTGTTGTTCTTTATGTTACCCAAAACACTGTTACCACTGAATTTGAAACTGAAGGAAGACCTGTTATTCAAACAGTTCCTCAAGAATTTATTGCCCTTCAAGAGTTCACTGAGAGTTGTTTACAATCAGTTACAGAGCAAGGACTTGTTATTTTAGGTCAACAAGGGGGTTACATTTACCCGTCAAGTCTTGGTGATTTCTCTCCAATTGATCCGACCAATGCAGATGGTTTAAGTTTAGATCCTTTACTTGTTCCTTACTGGCATTACAATGCTCATGAAAATGGTGCAGGAACTACTTTCTTGCAAAGTTTGCAGCCTGATTTGTATGATGATGAAGGAGAATACATGAGTATTGAATCTCAACTTGCTCGTTATGTTGAGGAAGAATTGGGAACTTGTTTACAAGATTATACTGCTTTTGCAGGTCAAGGTTATGCTGTTGACCTTGGTGATAAAAGTGCACAAGTGCGGGTTTTTGATGGTTATGTTGATGTGATCTTGGACATGCCCTTGGCTGCAGAGCGTGATGGAGCAAACGCAGATTTGGAGACATTTTATTCTGCAGTGAATTTGGATCTTAAGGGACTTTATGAATTTGCAGATGCGCTTACCTCTGCAGAGCAGGAAAATTACTTCTTGGAATATCACACTCTTAATGTCTTGAGTTTGCATACTGGTTTAGATCCAGAAAAGTTTCCTCCTACTCTTGCGCTTGAGTACGATGAAATTGTAGGGACAAGTTGGGTAACTGTGGCTCTTGAGGAGGATCTTAAGGATTTACTAGCGACTTATGTTCCTATGCTTCGTTATTATGGTGCGGAAAACTTTCATCGACATGAATATGCGCTCTCTGATCTGAGTGATATTTATCAGCAAACATCTGATGATATGATTTTGTCTCTTGATAGTCTTGAGGTTGGTGAGTATGATCTTGATGCACAAGGAATTGCGGTAAACTTTGATTATTTTTCTTGGGACCCCTATTTGGATTTGAATGCAGGAGATGAGCAGATTGATGCAACTTCTTTCTACATTGATAGTCCCTTGCCACTTTTTGGAGTCGATATTAGTTTTAACAAATATCTGAACACTTATGATATTAGTTACCCTGTTTTGGTTACTCTTCAGGATGAAAATGCCTTTGATGGAAGAGGCTATAGTTTTAGTTTTGCTCTTGAAACAAACATTATTAACAATGAGCCAGTTCGTAGTTCAAGTGTAACTCCTGCTGTGATTATTACCGAAGGGCAGTCTTTACTTTGTAACCCTACTCAGCGTGAAACTGAAATGATCTCTTCACTTATTGTTGATGCCTACACTCACGAACCGCTTGAATTGGTACAATTTGGCTTTAGTATTCCAAATGATGATCGTTGTTTAATGGGAGCAACTGAAGAAGATGGAGGATTTTCTGCCTCCTATCCTGCTGCTTATGGTGGGATGCTGGATCTACGTTTGGACGGGTATTTAACTGAATACTTTTCCTTGGATACTTATCCTTTCAAAGAAGAATCAGCAGTTATTGGTTATGCGGTGGCGGGTGTTGATGCTCCGGTCTTTGAACTTTATCCTGTGAAAGAACTTGCCGTTTCTGTGCAGAAAAAGAATGTGGGAAAGTGTATTCAGACAGTTGATGTGGATCATTGTGTTGCTTCTACAAGCGCAATAGGTGGTTTCAATGATTGTGCAGACGATCCTTTGAATAGAGTTTGTTTCTTTAATAGCGCAGGAGGTTTATTCTTGCCAGAAGAGCCGGACATTGTAGCTGAAGCAAATGGAAGTAAAAGTTATCTTAATGAATATTATTTTACCACTGCATCTCACACTCTTGCTGAAAATGAGGAAGTGTTTGTTATTATGGAAAGAGTTACAGATGTTATTGGAGAAGTTCCAGGAACTAGTTCTGATGAGTTTTCTGCAGTGTTTAGTGTTACTGGAGATGCGCCTAGCACCGTGGAATTGGTTCCTGGTGTCTATAAAGTTACCACCACAGCACAAATATATCTTAATGATGGCGAGCCTTATGTGATTCCAAGCGATCATCGTTGTTTGAATAGTAGGGATGCAGATTGTTTTGAAATTGAAGGAGCAGAAGTTGAAAGCCTTCTTGGTTCAACCATGCAATGGCATGAAGAAAGTACTTATGTTACCATCACTGAAGAAGATCTTTACAGTGCAAATGAGTTTGTGTTTTATACTTTGATGCAAGATTGGCAGGGGATTCCTGAAGTTGCAGACTCTATTGACTTTGGAGGAAGCCCTTTGGAAGTTAATGGAAGGATGGTAGAAGATTTTACCGTTATTGACGAAGTAACCTTGCTTGCAAATAGACCTGATGTGCGTAGCGCTCTGGAGCCAAGCTGGATAAAAATTGATAGTTAGAACAGATAGTTAGAGAGTTGAGGAGAGATGAAAGATGAAAAAGAGTAATGAGAAAAAGATGTGGGCTCTCGCTGGTCTTTGGGTAATGTGTTTAGTCTTGACTCTTCCTTTCTATTCTGCTCATGCTCTTGCTACCACCGTCACCATTAGTCAAAATCATGGACTTGATGCTGTTCCAGATTACATTGATGCAGGCGGTGATACTTGGACTGTAGAGGCGACTGTAAGTAATTATGATGGTGAAGGGAGCCTCTCTGCGAGCCAGGTTCTTTTAGATGTGAGTGGAAGCGAGCTTCCTTTTGATTCTTGTTCTGGGGATACCTTGAGCACACGCTGTACTTTTGAAAGTGATTTGAGTGATGGGATTCTTGAAGGAGAATATCCTTTTACTGTTTCTGTTTATGATCCTGCTTTGGTGAGTGTTGATGCCCAGGTTGGAGGAGTTGTATATGCAGATGGTTCTGTGCCAAGTGTTTCTTTGACTTATCTTGAGCAAATTGGAAGTGAAGTTCGCCTAGACTTTACAGCATCTGAGCTTCCGCTTGATGCCTGTTCTGGTTTTGAAAGTTTGCGTATCATTGATGCTGATACTGATGAGATTTTGGAAACGATCACTTTTGATGAGCCAGGAGATTGTGAGTACTTTTATGAGATTGACAGTCCTGGGATGGGGGTTTTACAGGTAGAACTTGAAGGAGAAGGACTTCGTCGTTTAGAAGTTGAAGCAACCGATTTTTTAGGACATAGTGACATTAGCAGTTCTCGATCTTTTGAAAGTGATTTTGTTGCTCCAAGTATTGTTTTTGGGAGTATGGAATTAGTTGAGTTTGGAGATTATATAGGGGATTTTAGTGCGCCAAGTGATGTTGTGGTTAATGTTACTGAGTGTGAAGAACTCGTTGAAGTTGCTGCAACTTCAGAGCAGATTGATTTTGCAAGTCAGCCAGGAAACTGTGTGTTGGAAGATAGTTTGTCTTGTACTTGGACTTGTGAGTGGAATTCTCTGACTGTCTCCCCTGATGGAAGTAGTGTAAGTGCAGAGTTTGTTGCAATTGATGGGAAAGAAAATGTTGGCACTGCGATTTTGACTCAGGGATTCTCAGTTGATAGTGCTGCCCCTCAAGTTACTTCTTTTGGGACAGAGAATACTTTTCAAGGAGCGAGTTATGTTGCAGCAGGAGAAGAAAACTTAATTGTTCTAGAGTTGACTGATACTGGGGCTGGAATTGCTTTAGATGGCAGCGGTGTTGCTGCTAACCTTCTTGCAGTGGGAGGGGGTGATTGGCAAGTTCCAGATTCTTGTGTTGAAGGCGATGCAGGAAAGTTTACTTGTGAATGGTTGGTCTCAACTCGTTCAAGTTCTTCTACGACTTCAGATACTATTAGCTTGCGCCAACTTGATGATGTGGTTGGCAATATGGGGGACCTTGAGTCTGCTGAAGTTTTGATTGATGGTATTGCTCCAATTGTTCGTTCCATAGACTTCTCTGCCTTTTCAGTACTTGGTGAGAAAGAGTTTTTCCAAAGTAATGATGACGTGCTTGTTACACTTGAAGTTGAAGAAGCAGCTGGTTTAGAAATTTTTGTTGATGCAAGAGAATTGGTTATGGATGCTGAGACTAAATATCGTTATGGGGAGTATGTTGATACTGAGTATATTGCTGATGAGCGTGATGGCTTTGCTCACTTTAGTGAGGCAGATTGTTCTAGAGAAGCGGGTGATGGTAACTGGCTTTGTGAGTTGAGAGTGGATTCTATCAAAAGTGGTTATGATCCTGCAGCGGAGTTTAGTGTGGAAGTCTTTGATACTGCGGGGAATTTGGCAAGTTGCGCCTCAAGCAGTTTGGAGAGTGATGCTACAACTGTTGCTGGGCAGAACTGTGAGTATAGTATGGAAATTTTTGCTGTTGATGAAGAAACTCAACCCGATTTTTGGGAAGTAAGTAGTTTGAGTGATGGAGATTCTTTTGTAAACTTGGATATCTCTCAGTTAACTTCTCCTCGGGTAAATTATGATATCCGTTTAAGTAGTGATATTGCTGCAGAGGCAGCTTTGATTGAAGTAGGAGAATGTGTATCAAATGAAACTGGCGCACCAGTGGTTGGGAGAAGTATTCTCTTTGGTGGTGCGAATGCTGGAGCTAACCCCTCTTTGAATATGATCCTTGAGTATGATCCTTTCGATCCGGCAAGTGTTTTTGATGTAGGGACTTTGGAAGGTGGAGAGGAGTTCTCTGGTGAGGTCTTTGAGTATACCTGTCAAATGGATGTTTACTCCATTGTTGGTGATACTGCAATGAGTTTTGCAGAGAAACAAGAAGTAGTGCTTCCAGTGCTTTTTGCTTATTCTGAGCTTGGCGCTCTTGATGAGAACATTGATGATTTAATTTATCAAGAAATTTCAAAGGGCTCTTTTAGAACCTTTAAAGTAATTAATGATATCGCAAAAGTACTTCGCTGGGGAGAATTGTTGCTTGTTGCAATTAATGTCTTTAACTTTTTGTTCCAGACCATCGCCGGAATAAATGCTGCAGTTGAGCCTTTGCAGAACCTGCCAACTACGAAGCCGGCAGCTACCGGAGTTTGTTTTGGAGGAGAGGGGGCAAAAAGTGGAGCTAGCACAGTATTGCCTCAAATAACTGGATTTTTACAAGTATTTTATTGCCACCCTGGAGATACAGAGTTTGGAAGTGGAAGTATTGGTGGGGTAATGAATGGTTGGCAGCAGTGGCAGAAAACTGTGCTTGAACTTTGGTCGACGCTTAAAGGAGAGTGGGTCTATGATCTGGCCTTTGGAAATAAGGGGCCTACGGGAGAGAAAGCAGACCCAGGTTTCTTAGACGATCCTTCTTTTGGTAGCGATGAGCAAAGTAAACAATTTTGGTATAACCAGCTAAGTTCTCGTGGAACTGCAGCTAGTTTGTATGATAACATCTATGTTGGAGCAATCGGTCTTTGTATTCCTTCGGTAATGTATAACATACAAAAATTATATCAGGCCCATTGTACCAAACTTGCTTGTTTAAAGAATGATGTGCCGGCTGGTCAGGCGACTGTGCAGTCTTGTTTTGAGGTACAAGAATATCTTGTTTGTAAGTATGTCTTGGGAGAAGTTGTAGCTCAAATCATGCCGCTTACTCAGCTTGATCGTTTGTTAGGAGATTTACTGAAAAGCATTATTTTTGATCCTGTTGGAACTATCATGTCTATCATTTCGATAACTTGTTCAACTATCTGTGCTACTTCTAACACTGGAGTAAATGTTTGTACTGCCATTACTTGGCTTTTGGATGCAGTAAGTATGGCGGGTTCAATCGCAAATGTTATTAAGGGGATTCCAACTATCCAATACGATATTTGTAAGGAAGCAGGAGTTGAAACTGTATTGAAAAATTATGAACAGTATGAAGCAGAGCAGGTTGCAGCTGGTGAAAGTTCAAGTGTGACTACGCAAGATATTGCTGCAGAAGGCAGTGGCGTTGAGGGGGCGAGTGCATGAGATCAAAAACCTTCTTTTCACTTTTCTTTTGTATGTTGCTAGTCTTAGTTAGTGTTTCTTTTGTTTTTGCCGATTTGGAAGTGATTAGTGATCCTGATGTTGTTGTTGGTGATGGTTATTTGTCTGGTTTTGTTTCCATTAGTGGAGAAGCTGCAGATGGTTCAACACAGACGATGTTCATCCCAACAGATGTATACAATGATTTGGAAGAGGATGGTTTCTTTGCTAATGCTGATCTTTTGTATGATACTGATGCTGGCGCTCTGAGTTATGGTGATCAGACTTCCTTTTTTATTGATGATCTTACTCCTGGCCATGAGTCAATAAGGGTTGATTACTGGACAAGATCAGGGCCTGATGATTGGGAACAACACACTATCATTGATAACGATGAAGGTGTTGATTTGTTCTACGATGAGGGAACTGGCGTTCTTAGTGTAGTCTCTGAGGGAGAAGTTGTAGCAAGCGGGGATATCTCTGGAGATGCTGATGCAACTTTAAGCTCCCTTGCAACGGGGACTGATAGCGTTTTGTTTGCTGGAGCTGAAGGAGAAGGAGATACTCGAGTTGATTTTAGTGGAGACGGTATTGTTATTGAACAAGGAACTTTTAGCGGAGGAAAGCTAGAAGAGGGTACAAAAACAACTGAAACTACGGAGGATCTTCTGATTGGTTCTCGAACTGTGACTACCACCATTACTGTTGAAGGTGGAGAAGAGGTTAGAGATTCAGGAGAAGTGTGGGATGCTGATGGAGAACTGGAATACACATGGGCAACAGAGCAGGACGGCGATCGAGTGTATATGAGTGCTGCGGGACAAGTAGTTGGCTACTCAAGTCATGATGTTGGTGATACTGATTATGGACTTGTCTTTATTTCTCACGATGGAAAAACACAGGGGAATGGCTTGACTGATGAAGGTTGGGAGAGGTTGGATGAAGGAAAACCAATTCGTTCTGAAGATATAAACTTGAATAGAGAAGATTGTGTGAGTGATACTTGTATTGCTGTTCAAGAGCAACAACAGTCAGAAATTTATGCTGGTGTAGAGCATGGTCTTGGGTACCTGGGATCAGGACAGTTTTTTTCAAACCTACTTTTTGGGGACCTTTATATTGAACAAGGTGTTGCTTCTTGGGATCGTTTCTGGGCAGGTTCTGTTGTTGGAGAAGAGTATTGGGAATCTTTAGTTTGCAGTTGGCAATTTCCTGACGTGCAAGATCAAGGTGTTGCTTTTATTGAAACTCCGGCAGGAACAATTCAATTCGTTGGGCATATCGAAGCAGAAGTTTCTTCTGAAGGGCCTATGCTTTGTTCTTACAATGAAGAAGAGTTAGCTTACACTTCTTGTCCGGAAGGACTTCGTTGCGTTGATGAAGTTTGTGTAGATAGTGAAGAGGAAGCGGTTAATGCAGAGATGTATAAAATTACTTGGGGCGTGCAAGCTCCGATGGATGAAGCTTTTACTCCTTATGTAAGTGAAGATGGAGTTGCTATTACTTACAATATTTTAATTGGTGGTCCTGATTTGCAGAGTAAGAATTTGGCAGAAGCAGGTGTTTGTGGTGATAACGATCCAAGTTGTGTTCGTTTGTACAGTTACCAAGGAGATAGCGGTTTTCCTTTACGTTTAGAAAATGGTGAAGCAGATGGAGCAACTGTTGTTGAGTGGTCTACAAACACAGATTATGCAACAGTATGTATTGCTTGGGGAAAACCACCTGTTACTATTAATTATTGGGTTGCAGGAAATCAGCTTCCTAAGGGTAAATATGAAGGAATGTCTGGTGGAACTATTGTAGATCCTGTTTGTAACGAAATTAAGTTAAGTACGCGAGGAACTGTTGCTTCTGCTGCAGAAGCAGGAAAAAGCAAGTCGAATCAAGAAGCTGGAAGTAGAGATGCTGGATCTTCCTCAGTTGCAACTGAGCAAGGAGTTACTTTGAATGACTTTTAGTGTTTTTAGAATTTAGATAAAGATGTTTGAGCTTTGGTGAGAAAAGTGGTTGAGAAAGGTTTTTGGAAGAAGGAATGGGCTGTCTATAAGCAGTCTTTTTCTGATAGGAAACTTTTGCTGAACTCTTTTTTCTATGATCTTGCAACAGTCGGTGCTTTTGGTATCTTGCTTCTTTTGTTTAACTTACTTGTTCAAAACCAAATGCAAAAAGTAATGCAAGGAAGATCTGCTTATGAAGTGCAACAGCTTTTCTTAACTGCAGCTCCTGAAGAGCTCACTGTTTTGCTTGGCGATATGCGTTTGCTACTTTTTATCTTAAGCGTAGGTTTGCCTTTGATGGTTTTGCTCGGGTTTTTTACTCTAGCTTTTTCTCGATCTCACTTATGGGCTTATCTTTTGGGAAAAAAATGGCAGAAGAAAGGACTTGGTAAGTGGTTTTTATTCATGGTTTTAGGTTCTGTGTTAGTTCTTATCTATTTTGTTTTAGGACTTCTTGTAAAACTCTTCTTGGTCAGTGCTCTTGCTTCTGTGGTTGGAAATCCGCAGGCAACAGGAGTCATTCTTTTTGATAGCTTTTTGATGCAAATTATTGTGATCAAATCGATGATGTTCTTTTTTGCTTTGAATTATTCTTTTGCAAAAAGTTCACTTGTTTGGAAATCTGTTGGAGATAGTTTTTCTTTGCTCTTTAAAAAATGGGGTCAGCTCTTTTTTCCTGTCCTTGCTTTGGTGCTTACTTTGACCGCCTTACATAGTTTACTTTCCTACTTATTTTTAGAAATCTTTTTTGCACAGCAAGTTGTTTTCTTTATTGTGCAGCCAGTGGTTTTGCTTTTTGTGATTGCTTTTGCAAGG
The DNA here is from genome assembly GCA_964343575.1 of uncultured Methanosarcinales archaeon. Lineage (GTDB taxonomy): Archaea > Nanobdellota > Nanobdellia > Woesearchaeales > GW2011-AR9 > CAYFJV01. The sequence continues at coordinate 99,223 of CAYFJV010000001.1, forward strand.
GTGTACTTCTTGCAGGTCTTTAGGCAGAAATGATAAGGAAAAGCCTTAAAAAGGGCCCTCATATCTAGGCCTAAAGTTCTTCTTTTGAGGTTCTTTTATACTAATTGGAGTTGAAATTCATGAAAGTCGAAAATGGAAAAGTAGTCGTAGTTGAGTACGAAGGTAAGTTTGAAGATGGCACTATTTTTGATGCTTCTTCTAAGCATGGACAGCCTTTAATGTTCCAAGTAGGAGCGCACCATGTAGTGAAAGGCTTTGAAGAGGCAGTTGTTGGTATGCAAGTTGGTGAAGAAAAAGAAGTTACTTTGCAACCAGAAGATGCTTACGGTCCTGTGAACCCGCAGCTTCAAAAGAAGGTTCCTCGTGAACATTTGCCTAAAGATCAAGAACCAAAAGTTGATATGATGCTTATGGTTGGTCTTCCTACTGGTCAGCAATTGCCTGCGCGTATTGTTGCTGTTGATGAGAAAGAAGTTACTTTAGATTTGAACCATCCTTTGGCTGGGAAAGTATTGATCTTTAAGTTGAAGTTGCTTGAGATTAAAGATGCTCCTGCTGTTGAGGAGAAAGAAGAGAAAAAAGAATAAATTTATCGCTGGTTTATCCAGTAATTATTTCTTCTTCATCTTCGATTCTTTCAATTTCATCGTCTTGGGTTGAAGAAGGGCTTTCTTGTGTTGGAGTTTCTGCTGTTTGTTCTGGATTTTGCAGTGCAGCTTGTTGTTGTAACATTTGAGGATCGTTAGTAAGAACCCCTGGTTGACTTGCCTCTAAAATCTCAATTTTCCCAAACTTTCCTGCAGATACCTGTTTTTCTCCTTTGAACTCTGAGCACCAACCATTGCTAATTTTGATGGTGTCTCCCACTTGAACACTGTCTACTTCATCATTCCAAAGAGTGAGTGTTGTTTTTCCGCTGGCATCTTCTAGAGTTGCCTTGCACACTCTGCCACTTTTGCCAAACTTTTCAAAAGTACGAGCTTCCCCTTTCTCAGTTACTTGAGCAGTAAGTTCTACTTTGCCTGTGTTTGCTTGTAAATCTTTGATTTCCATGGCTTTGCATCCCTTTTTTGGGCTTTATATAGTTTGTGGGGATCTGGGCTGTGGCTTGTGGGTGGATTTGGGACGAGAAAACTTTTTAAACGGGGGCTAGTTCTTGGTCGATGAAACCGCGAAATTCTGAGGTCGCCCCAGTGGCCCAGCGGTAAGGCGTTACCTTGGTAAGGTAGAGATCCCGAGTTCAAATCTCGGCTGGGGCTCCATTTTTAACTTGCTAAAAATCCTTCTCGCTTGATATCTTCAATGATGTAATGGATCTCTTTTTTCTCAATCTTGAAACGTTGTTCTAATTTTTCTAAGAAGTCATCTAGTTTAATAACATCTTCGTGAATGGTTTCTATGATAAAGTTCCAACTGTTGTTTATTTTGTAGATGTTATTCACTGCTTCATGGATGAGTAAGTGTTGTTTGAGTTCTTCTTTGTTTTCTTGTTGCACTCTTAGAAAAACATGTGCCTTGCAATGGTAACCTAATTTTTGAAAGTTAAGTAGGGAAGTGTGTTTAATGATAATCTCTTTTCTTAATTGTTTCAAAATGTCAAAAAGTGTTGAAATGGGAATGTTTGTTTTTTTGCTTGCATTGGTTAAGGTAATGCGAGCGTTCTTTCGTAAACATTTAAGGAATATAATGTATTTGTTTTTTATCATGTTTTCTCGTCGATAAGGTAGAAGTATGGGAAGTATAAGAAGTTACCCTTTCAAAAAAAGTAAACAAAAATGTTTAAAATGGAACTCTGTTTTTGACAAAAAGCTAATGCTTTATCCAAACAAGAATAGTATTCATAATGAAGTAATAGAAGTTCTTTCAGAAAAGTTCCCTCTTCGTATTAACGAAATCCATAAAATAATTCAAAAAAAAGGAATAATAATCTCTTACCAGGGAGTTAAGAGAGTAGTTAATGATTTAGAAGAGCAAGGCTACTTAACCTGTTCTCAGAAACGATACCTCTTAAACCGTGATTGGCTTTTTCAGGCGTTAAATTCACTTGAAAGAATAAAAAAACATTATTCCTTAAATGAAGCCAGAGAATATGAGATTATTTCTATTTTTAATAAGGACAATAATTATTCAGTTCATGGAAAAACCCTTACTCTCTTCCTTTCAAATCTGATTCCAATGTTTAGGCAAGCTTTTGAGAAGCATAACATCTTTTCTAAGAGTGACGAATATGTGAACCAATATCTTTATGATCTTCAAAAACAGTATCAATTAATGGTGTTTCTTGCAAGTGGGAAAATATCTGGTGCTGTTTTTGTTCTTAAGGAAAATGAAACTTCAAGTGAGAGTTTTATTCATTGGAAACTTAGACACTTTGTTTGTCTCCCTGAACTTCCTGAAGGAGGGAGGATTGCATTTCTTAATATGGTGAAAGGCAGGATTGCAGAGAATGATAAGCTGAATAAAATTCGTTATAATTTAGCAGAGAATGAAGGACCTTGGATAAAAGTCTTCAAGAGAGCAGGATTTAGTGAAGAAGCAGTGCTTCCAGATAAGTATAGGCTTGGAGAGAATGTTTTTGTTTATTCTATCTATATTGGTAGTAAGCAATAATTTTATTAATCCGAAAACCTTCCGGTTTTCTATGGTCAGAGAAGTTAAAGAACAGGATTTTGAAGCCCTGGTGAAACTTGGAAGAGAGTTCTTTCCAACCCACAATAAGTTTCAACTTCCTGAAGAACAAGTTGTTGCTTATCTTAAAGAACAGGCAGCTAAACATACCCTTCTTGTTGCTGAAGATGAGGGAAAGATTCAAGGTTTTCTGGTTTTAGTTTGCAAAGGCCAAAACATTGATGCTTCTCATAAGATCTGGAAGTTTCGTCACTTTGTGTTTGTTTCTGAAGATGTTGGAAAGGGACTTCTTAGTTTTGCTGAAGAAGAGTTACAAAAAGGATCGGCTACTTCTAAAGTTGAGCTAAGTCTTGCTGAAGGTGAGAAAGGAATTGATTTCTACAGGGCCCAGGGCTACGAGCAAGAAGGTGCTCTAAAAAATCATTATCGTTGGGGAGAAACCTGTTATGTTCTCTCTAAATCTTTTCCCAAAACGTAAGCTTTTTAAACTCTCAATTTAGCCTTTCGCCATAAAGGAGTTTTGATGCTCAAAAGCTCTTTTGATTTGTTCCAATTCCTTCTATATCTGTGTCCAAATATATTCATTATATTGGGTATATTCACAAACTATTAATATTTCTAAGTATAAACGACTAGTAAGTGGTGAAAATTCCACTTAAAGGGGTGTTGTGTCGAAAATGGTAAGCTTAGAAGATATTGCTAATTCCGTTAAGAGGGCACCTGCTTTTGCTAGGACCCTTGCTTTTGTTCCAGCCGTTTATTTGCTTGGTTGTGATGGTAGTTCTGGCCCTGTTGTCGGGACTGGAACTGATTCTGGAGTTGTTGATCAAGAACCAGCTGATGATACTGATGCTTGGCCTGATGCTCCAGATAAGCCTTATTTAACGCAGACAGAGTGTACAGATTCTTTTGATTTTGGTCAAGGAGTGACTGCGGTCTCTCAAGATACCCCTAGTGTTGCGTTTAGTAGTTATGGTTTGGCAGACCCTTTTGACCATGAGTACCTCCCAAATGCGGGCTCTTATGATGCAGCTGAAGGGATTCTGACTATTCATGAAGATGTTAGTCCAACTGATTTTCGTGAGGGAAGGTGGAAGGTTTTTCCTGGCGAAGTGTTGACTCCAGAAAACTTTGAGTATTTTTATAGTACTTGTGGTGGTGGACTGAGTGCGGGTGAAGCCTTCAATGATGTGTTGGATGCTTATGGGGGAGTAGTTATGGTAGAGGAAGGACGTGACTATCCTCATGTGATGATTCCCTCCTCTCAACCATGGGGTGGAGAAGAGAATTGTCTTTTATCTGAGATTAGTGTTTACAGAGAAGATGGCCCTTGTCCCCTCTCTGTCTTCGAGACGAGTAGAGATAACCCTGATTTTGACCCTGATTATTGGTCTTCTCGATTTTAGTTTTTTTTTGCTTCTTGGAAATATTTATATACTCATTTATAATGAATTCTTCTGATGAAAAAGGTGGTGGATGGACGTTTTACAGTCGGTACTAGAAAGAAATTTCTCTACGTTACTTTCTTCTTGCTCACTTTGTTTTCTTTAATTCTTGCTGGTTGTACAGATCCTGACCCAAGTACCATCAATACCTGTAATAGCGCAAGTAGTACAAGAATTATCGGAACAGATTGGCTCTGTATAAAAGATGTTCTGGCAGATCAAGGATCTGGAAAAGTTTGTTTAGTTAAACCAAATGAGAATGAGCTTTCTACTTCTGATTTTACTAAACTGAAGGATGATACAATTAATCGTTTGATTTCTGATCTTGATATAAGTGGTTCTGGTCCAGAAGGAGATTTCAGAGAAGGAATCGATGATGGACTCACCTACCGCAGTGGTGATTGTTATGATTTAGATAGCAACCATGTCTTCGAATCGTTTGAAACACCAGCCTCACAATTTGATTTTCAACAAGCTATCGAAGACACCTTAGATCAACCTTATGTCCCACTCATGTTCTACTGTGATATGTCACACGAATACAGTCAAAAAGGACTTATCGTGGTACAAGAAGCAAATGATGAAGAAGAAGAACTTGATATTTATGTTTGTCACGGTGGTAAATGGAAAGATGCAGATGATCTAATGGATGATGATCTTGATAAAGATGGTGATGGCGCTTCTTTATGGTGGGATTGTAATGATGCAGATCCGACCAGACATGCAGATATGAGTAAGTATGGCATTGGAGAACCTGCAGCAGAGGTTTGTGGAGATCGTGTTGATAACCAATGTTTGCAGCCTTATGAGTATAATGATATCACTTTTGATTGGGATGGTCAATGGAGAGATAGTTGGGAAGATGCTTGTGATAACAACGCATTTGCTTGTGAAAACAATTGCCTTTGGGAAGGAAACAAGTGTGACTTTTTGGGTGCTTACAACCAGGATTTTGACTATTATGAAGGCGAAGGAACTGCAGGGTATTGTTGTGGAGCAGGGGCAGTTGATGATTTAGGAAGAACAGTTGGAGACGATGAAATTTGTCTTTCAACAAATGAAGATCTTGTAAGTGTGAACCTTGATGGCTTGGTTACCAGAGATAGGGTTCTTGATGCAGAACTTGATGATCCTGAAGCAAATCCTGATAACTGTCCAAGTGGAGCAGATTGGTGTTGGGTAAACGCTGGAGAGACAGGTGGTTCAATTGAAGATGTGCAGTTCCAAGTGCTTACTGTCAAAGAACTTGGAGAAGATCCTTACGATGTTGTCTCAAACAGTGAAGAGTGGTTCTTTTGCGATGCTAACGCCCTTGCTGCTGAAGAAGAAGTTTTGGGTGCCCCAGAGGCTTTGGCACTTCGTGATACTGCTAATCGTTTTTACTGTTCGCAACAAGGAACAAACTATGTGTGGGCAGAGTGTATTGAACCAGGACTTGCTTTTAACGATGAGGTCTTGCCTGGAGTTGAGAGTGTTAAATATCGACAGGCAGGAGATGGATTGTATGCTCTTGCTGCAGAGGCAGTTGGTGGAGAAGTAGTACTTACTGGCCCAGCTTATGATGCTTATTATGATAAAAGTTACAGCTTTTATGAAGATACTTTTGATTTTACCGGATTTGATTATTTAGAATTCTTTGTTACTTTTGATCAGATAGATGCACTTCCTGTTAGTGTTTTGCTTGAAGTCTTTAGTGCTGCAGAAGATGCGCAAGAAGAAGTACAGTATTATGATGGCAATGTACTTGGATATGCAGTGAATGCTCCTTTGCTTGAAGTTGGAAGAACAGTGCACATCAAAGTTCCAATTGAGGGAGATTGGAAGGATGTTACTCGGGTAAACATTTTTCCAGGACAATCTACTAATGAGATTACTGTGACTAATGTGTATCTCACCAGTGATGATGCACCACTTCTTTGCTCGGGTGATCAAGACGAATTAGAAAGTTCTTGGATTACCGATATGGATTATTCTAGTGCAAGTAGTGATATTCGAGGAGAAGAAATTTGTACAACTCATTTTGGCCCGGATGCTTGGCTTGGTCGATCTGACTTTACTTACGCTGAAGTAGAAAGCTCTAGTGCAAGTTGTTGTGGGAATCAAGCTGGAGAATATTATGCTGGGAGTACAGCAGATGGTGGTTTGAGCGCTTGTTGGAATGGAGATGTGGTGCAAGAAAATGAAACTTTCATGAACGTTGCTTATGAAGTGAGCTACTATCTTGAAGATAAAGAATTTGATGCAAGTTCTGAGAAGCTCTTTACTATGGGTGCTGTTGATGATTTACATTTGTTGGTTCCTGGAAGAAAATTGAGTCTTTCGGAGACTCACGATATGCTTGTAGGTTTGGATGGAATAGAAGATGGAGAAGTTCCTGAGGGACTTGTCGCCTTTGCAAGTGCAGATGATCCCGACTTTAGTGTGGTGTATGATGCTATTGAAGAAGGAGATCTTGTTGAAGGAGATATTATTATTTTCAATGAAGCGCTAGTTGGTGGTGGTTGGTCAGAATTTATCGAGACTTATGTCTCTCTTCCTTGGCCAATTGCCTATGACGCTTACGAAATCACTGCTTTAGAAGAGCCCCTTAATGGATTTTACACTGTAAGTTATGAAGAGTCTCCCCAAATTGTGGAAAGTTTTGATTTGGACCTTCGTGAACTTTATGATATTGGGGTTGATCTAGTACAGTTTGATTTACCTTACAGCAGCGAGGGACTTACTCCTTGGATTGATGTCTACTTCTTTGTTCCTGAGATCCAAAAGCGTTACGGAGATCTCTTTGTAGCAAGTCCTGGTGCTGAATTACCTACCATTCTTACTTTGCAGATAGTTGCTGAGACTAATGATCTTACAATCACGGAGAATCCCGATCGTCAGGAAGTTGATGGTTTTGTTTATCCTTGTACTCAAGAAGAGTGTCTTTTTGGTCTTCCTGGCTCACCAACTTATGAAATAACTAACAGTCATCCTGCTCTCTATGATCTTTATTTTGTTCCTGCTTCAGATCCAGATAATCCTGTTCTGATCACTGCAGCTGCACAACCTTTCACCGAGGAAGGAAATTTGCTTGTCAAAAGTTTATCTCAACAAGTAACTCTCTTGGGGGAGAGTTTCTATGGTTGTCAAGCGGCAGATTTCATTGCTACAACACAGTTTGGTGGTTTAGATGTCTTGACAGAGAATGCTCTTTCTTGTTCAGTGTATGGAAATTCTTTCTGTGCTTACCAAGATAATGGACTTATTAATAGTTGGAGTCAAGAAGACATTAGTGCTTATGGTTATGAAGTAGATGGTTTGAGTGATGAATTTGTCTCTAGTGATGATTTGGACCTGCACCAATGTGATCCTGCCTATGATACTTGTGATGCAGAAGATAGAAACCAATCAAGTCATGCTGTACCTGGTCGTAATTTTATTAGTAACGCCGATTTTAGTGCGCTTGATGGAGAAGATGTCTTGCACTGGGCTCACTTTGATCTCACCGGCGTGGTTTCAATCGATCGTGAAGAAGACTTTGTTATCGATGGAATCTATTCTCTTGCGGCAAGAGAAACACTTGTTTCTGAGCGTATTGTGTTGTTTGCTGAAGAAGAATACCAATTAAGTTATACTGGGGTTTGCGAAGTAAGTGCTACAGTTTATGATAAAAATGGTGCCGTATTGTTAGCTAAAATTGGTCCTGGACCGATTCCTTTTACCTCTACCGAGATGCTTGATGCTTCTTATATGATCATTGAGTTTGATGGTGGTCAGTTGGGTTGTGAGCTCAGCGAACCTTATTTGCAATTAGTTGATCCTGTCTTTGGAGCTAACTTGTATAATTATGACTCAGAATTTCCTTTAGGGGCTGGGGCTGCTTGCTGTCCAAGTGATATGTGTTGGAATGGACAGTACTGTGTGCAAGATATGGGTTATACTACCTTTTTGAGCGAGAATGTGCATAATGATACTTATCGTTGTGTTGCAGGGGATTGGGAGTATGTTGATCCAAAATGGGATTGGAACGGAGAGGACTTTGGTTACTGTGATGAGCAAACTCAGTGTTTTGTTACCAGTTCTCTCACTACTGGTGCAAGTGGTGATTACTTAGCAAGTGATTTTTATGATGGGAATTATCCAACCTGTATTAATGATGGAGAGTACATCTTAGATCATTACCGTCGTGAAGGAAATTGGAGCTCACGAACCCAGTTCTTAGCTGAAGGTTTGCTTAATGTGGGAGATTCTATTGAGGACTTTGCTTTGTACTGTACTGATTACAGAACAAACCTTAACGACCATGATCTCTGGGCTAGTTATCTTTCTGGTGTTGAAACCGCTCCTGATTTTGCTGGAGTTGGCTTGGGTGATGCTTTACTTGATGTAGAACCAGAAGAGAGTAATGTTTGTTTCTCAGCGATTTATAATCATGATGCTGGGGAGCGCTTGGTCCCGGTAGAAGATAATACTTGTATTAACAATGTTTGTGTACTTAAGTTCGGAGATAGTGAAGAATCTAAGGTTGCACTTGCGGCAAGTATGAACCTTGAAATAAGTGATCCGAATTCCTTTTTGATTCCACTTGGTTTAGGTGATTATAGTGATTTAGCAGTTGCTTGTCCTGATGCAGTTGGCTCAGAAACTTTTGTAGAGTGTGATCCTACTTTTTGGTATGCTGAAGAGATTAACTCTTTGATTTATGCTAAAGATGGAGTTACTTTGACAACTGGTGTTTTTGATCTGCTTGAAGATCTTTGGCAGTGGTTCATTGGACTTTTTGGTGCTGGCGAGTTTGATGCCATTGAGTTTTTAGAGGATACTAATGATTTTAACAAATTGTATTTACTTGACGTCAATGGGGATTCTGTGAAAGTAGTTCAAGAACTTGGAGAAGGAGGCGATCCTGTGATCTTAGCTGAGTTTGAAGGACTTGATTCTCCGGTTTGTGATTATGTCTTGAATGCTGAGTATGATAAAGTGTATCGTGATCAGTGGCCAGCGTCCCCTGAGCAGCTTGTTGACTGTAGTTATAATGAAACAGAAGATGTTTATTATGTAAGTACTCAGCACGAGACAGGATATTGGTGGGAGCAATTAGTTGGTGAGCTGAGGATTTTTGGGTGAGGTTTTTTTCATATTCTTTTATGTTTTTATCTTGTGGTATATTCCTTCAATTATTTCCTCTTTTGGTTTTCTGCTATCGATTACTTTTCCAATTTCCCATTGGGAATTTTGTTGCCAGATATTGCGGACTCTTTGGTCAGGAAGTTTTCTTATCCCTTCCCTTTCTCTGTTCCTTTCAAGACAAAGGTCGAGCGGAGCTTTTAATGTAATTGTGCACAAATTACCAGGGAGTTTTGTTCTTACTCTTTCATAGACTGGTCTTGAGAATACTCCATCAATGATTCCAAAGTAAGTTCTTGCCCTTTGTCTTTCGATCATTTCACACATAAAATCACTTGCTTCTAGCATTGTCTCCCTGTTGAAGCAAGAAGCAAAGTAACTTAAGTAGATTCTATCAAAACTAAAATAAGAAGTAAGGTTCCTCTCTCTTCGTAATCTTCTGAAAATTTCTAATGAGATTGTAGTTTTCCCACTCCCTGCTGGCCCACGAATGAGGAGGTAGTCGTATCTCATCTCAATTGTTCCAAAATGTTGTTGTGGCCAACTTTTTCTACAATATTCATTGCTTTATAGTAACTTTCTCTCCTCATAGCCATCTTTTTCTCTTCTTGGAACAGTTCTTCTGGAAGGCATTCTTTCATAAGTGCATAGACAATGACATGGTTTTTTACGATTGGTTTTAATTTGGAGAACTTTGCAATCCTCTTTTTTGATTGATGAGACACAAGGTGTGCAAGTTCATGACAGAAAAGAGTAAGGATTCTCTCCTTGGCCATTGCTTCGAAACCGTTCTCTTTCTTTTTCTCTAGTGAGATTGTTGGTGGATCTGAGAATGCAGCAAATGTTCCAGAAACATGAAAATTTGGAAGGAGGTAGAAAGTGACTTGGGGAATTTCCCTTAGGTTGAGAGCTCTGCAGTATTTTTCTAGAATTTCAGAAAGAAAATCAAAGAAGGAAATTTCTTTTATGAAGTCTTGGGTCTTCTTTTTGCGCTTATGGAAATATTCTGCGTCCTTTTCTAGTCCAGCGATCAGAGCCAACTGTCTATCATAAATTCCAGAGTATACTACAGAGATCTTGTTTACCATTTATTTAACCAGAACAGCCTCCTCCACACCTTGTTGCACAAGAAGCACAGCGTGAACAGTTTGCTTCTTGGTCCCAGATTTCATTGAATTCTCCAAAGCTTTCTTGGTATGCTTTTGCAAAGCGTTCTTTTGCAAGTTCATCTACAGGTTCTTCTCTTGTTGCGGGTTTGTGATCTAGATAGCTTCCAAGATGTTCTGAGCAGAAGTCCCTATATTCTCTTGTGAAAAGAATGAACTGGTGCCAAACCTCATCAACTTCTCTACTAGTCATAGCAATTGGTGCGTCAGCCTCACTTGCAAGATATGCAAACTTTTTCCACTCCCCAAACGCAGTTCCATACCTTTTAGGGTCTGTGATGGTTCCTTCTCTCATTTTATCCTCTAGGAATGGGGCCTCATAGGTTTTAATTCTTTGCCATTTCGGATTGCTTGGTTCTCTTGTTTGTGTGCTGTAGCTATTTGCTATCCTTTCTAATGTTGCACTCATGGTTTTTCCTCCGACACCTCATGTAAAAATGATGTGGGTGTCTGAAGATTGGTTGCAACTTTCTTTAAACACGCTTGTGGTGATCTTTTCGGAAGGGTTTCGGTTCTTTAGAATTTACTGCTCAAAGAAACTGTTCTCATTAGCAAAGCTCATTGCTTGCTCAAATACTTCTTTGATTGCGGGAAAGCCCTCAAAGTATTTCTCTTTCTTTCTTCTCACAAACTCCTCTGACCAACCTTTCCAATCCTCTTTGTAATCTAATTCGTGTAAGAAAGGATCAAGCTTGTCAATAGCGTTAGCAAATTTTGCTTCTGGTGTTTTGTTCTCTTCATACTCTTGGAAGAGTGAATAGAATTTTTCTTTGAGAGTATCTGGGATCTCCCCTTTGAGCTTTTCTGCAGCAAGTGCTTCTTTTTCTTGTTTGCTTAGTTTTGTTTCTTTATCTTGTTTTGAGATACAAACATCGTCAGTTTCAATCTCCACTAGATCATGATACATAAGAAGCTCGTAGACTTTTAGTCTGTCAAGATTTTTGTTCTCTTCTAAGTTAAGAAAATAATCTGCAAGAAGAAGGCAACTCCAGGAATGTTCTGCTGGGCTTTCCTTTCTTTTGTCTGTTTTGTTTCTGGTTTTTACAGAGTTTGCTCTCTCAATGTTCTTAAGTTGATAGATTTTTCGAAGTTTAGAAAGTTGCATTTTTCTAAGGTGGGTGGAAAGACAAAGAGAAAAAGTTACATCATATCTTTGAGTACTTCTGAAGCATACCTTGCCTGGTCCTTAACTCCAATTTCTTCAAGTCTTGTTCCTGCCTTTGTTTCTATTCCCTCATAAACTGTTCGGATTGGAACAACAAGAACTCTTCTATCTCCTTCATAGACCCCGAGAGAATCTCCTACGAAAATGCCGCCATCCTGGTCTGCTGAACGATCAAATCTTCCCAAAACATGTACTAAGCTTCCCTTAGCGTATGATCTTCCATCCTGTTCTCCTCTGAATTCTAATTTTGAGTCTAATACCATAAAGTCACCTGTATTTTAGTAAACTTCTTCTTCTTTGTTTCTTTATTTTAAAAATACTTCCCTAGAAATTGGTGTTTTATTGCCTTTCTTCAGGAAGTGCTTCAAACTCTTTTCTTTTACTTTTCATCCACTCTTTCATGGCTTGTGAATCTTTCATAAGTTCTGTCATCTCTTGCATTGCTTGAAGATGTGCTGGATCCTGTTTTTGATGCATTTCTTTTCCATGCTCATGACTTAATTGGGCCACTTCTTCAAAAGTTTTGGCATGGAATTCTAAGTCACAAGCGCCACCTAGTTGTCTGCAAGTCATAATCTTCATCGCTGGTCACCTGTTATCTTGATAGTTTATGAAAAGAAGCATAATTTATATGGTTTCTGTTGGTTTTGGCCTAAAGTAAACAAAGTTATAGAAAAAGTGCGGGGAAAGGGATTTGAACCCTTGAACCTACTAAAGGACAGGATATCATATGCCCATTCAAAAATGGGCTGTCCATCTTAAGTCCTGCGCATTTGACCAAACTTTGCTATCCCCGCAGGAACGTTAACGATGACCTAAGAATTATTTATAAATCTTCTGACTACTTTGAGGCGACAGAAAACATCCGGTAACTATCTCCGTTATCATTATACCCAATGTCATCCAGGAGACCTAGTGTCCCCCTAAAGAAGGTCCTTGTTGCATCTTTTATTTCGGAACCAAGTTTTCCCATGGTTGTTTTGTTTTTTAGAACTCTTCCGGCTAGGCTTCTAACATCTCTAACTGGATCCTGGCTGGCTCCCGCCCTTGATGCGAGTTGTAGGTACTTAATCGCTGCAATGGCCTGTGTTGTGACTTCAGCGGCTGCATATTCTTCTCTTGCCATTATCCTGTCTGTTACATCTCTCCCCCTGAAGTATTCCCTCTCTTTTCTTTTAATGAATTCTGCTCTGTCCATTTCTTGGTCCTCATAAGCCTTCTCAAGGAGAAGGAATCTCTTTAGTAATGGTGGGAAATATTCTTGATTCCCAAGTATTCTATCGCAGCCAAGTTCATATATAGTAAGGGCTGCTGCCAGGTCACCAACCAAATCTCCCGGACCAGCAGTCTCTAGATCAATTACTCTTCCTGGTCCCTTTCCTCTTCCTCTTGGGAAGACATGGGCTGGATTAAGATCATTGTGGGCAAACACCTCTCGTGTTCTTAAGACTGCTCCTGCTTCCCATAGCTCTCGAACTCTTGTGTCTAATTGCACTCCTCTTTGTCTTAAAAATTCTTCAACTCTGTCTTCTGTATAGTCAACGTCCTTAAAACATTCTGGGTGCGCCTTGTATGTGAGAAGGGCAAGGTTGCTTTGAAGTAATTCTCTTTGTACCTCTTGAAGTAACCTTATATCTGTGTCTCTTCCACCTAAAATTTCTTCTCTCTTTGCAGTACAGTTTCCAACAATATAAGCAACAGTATCAACTAAGCCACATAAGTGTCGATATTCTCTCGGAGATCCCCTCTCTTCACCAATAATTATCTTTGCGTAGTTGTCCCCCTTGAACCACCCTATAACTGCTGAGAGAATAGCATCATCTTTTCCATAGAGGCGAGGAACTAAATCAGCTCTAACTGCTTTAGAAATACCTGCTAGCGTGAGTGTTTCTCCTCTCCACATCCTTGCTGGATCGAACCAAGCAGAAGCCATTGTGCTGGGTGAATGTACTAAACCAAAATATCTCTTGATTGCTGCCTCTTCAGTGCGCCTTCTTCCACTTCCTCCCTTTTCACGAAGAACTACATGTGCTACTTGGCTATGATTTGATGGGGGAAGAATCTCTACAACTTTAGAAACAGCGTACCTTTGCCCGCCGCCATGAACTGTTTTGTTCAGAGCTGCGTTGCCAGTTTCAATCCACTTTTGCTCCGAGTCCCAACCAGAACTTGTATCGCTCATATTTCTTCTTTCTCGTCTATGTATTTAAAAAGCTTTCCAACTTTTCACCATTGACGAATGGTTAATAAAGGGTGTAGGTTACCCTACCAAGGTTATGGATTGAAACAATCATTCTCTGCAACCGGTTAATGGCCCTGTTCATATGCTTAACTGTTTGTATATCTTTCTCGAATTTGAAGAGCCCTTCTTCTAGAGAAATCTTTGTGTCTGAAAGACCAAGGGCAGCATTCATATCTTTGTTGTACACAGTTTTCATCGTGTCAAGGTAATATTTTTCAATCTCAAGGAAAAGTTGTTCAAATTCTTTCTCTTTTTTCTTAGTTAACTTCATCTGCCTCGCAAACCTAGCAGTTCTCCTTGCTTCATCTGCAATTGCCTCTATGTAGAATGCGATAAGGTGTAATCTCATAAGTTCTTTGCTGTGAAATCCAAAGTTTTTCATAGCCTTCATAGGGTTTTCCAAGTTGTAAAGCACTGACCTATAGAGAAGAAAATAGAGTCTGTTTACATCTTTGTCTCTTTCGTTAAGATTGTCATAATTCTCCTCTTTGAAGATGGCTCTAGCTTCTTTGATCATGGTTCTAGTAACTACATCCATCTTACGGATAAGTTCGTTTGGAGAGACTTTATCCATGTTGAGAAAATCTTTTGCGACAATGTAATCGGTGCTTTGCTCCATAACCTCAAGGGCCATAAGATTTTGAATGATTCCTTGTAGCTCCCGAACTTTCCCTCTAATTTCCTTTCCTTTAAAAGTAATTTTTCTGAAATTGAGAATGTAAGCTGAACAAACCTCTCTTGCAATCCATTCTTTTGTTTTCCCATCTACATTGATAACTGTTTCTTTCTCTTCATTTTCCTTTCCCGCATTTTCTTTAGAGCTGAGCAGAAGATTTGGGCCACTTTCCTCAAGGTATACGAGATCCCCCTTCTCAATCTTATTCTTCCTAATCCAAGCTTTAGGAAGGGAGATGACGAAACTACTTTTTCCAAAAGAAATTAATTTTCTATATTCCATCTTATTCTTTCACTTTTGGTATTTTCTTATATTTTATTCTTTGATTTTCGAAATAGTTCCGGATAAGTATATGTTTCAGATACCGGGATATATGTTATTGGGGCAAGGTATTTATATTTAAATGTTTTGTAACTTTTTGTTAAGAGGTAGTGCTGCGGTGCAGTATTGCTTTTCCACGGGGGTGGTTTACATGTTTGAAGAAGAAGATAGGGATGATCTTGTTTGGTTAAAGCAAATGGGGCCAATCCTGAGGAAAAAGACTCGGCTTTAGTTTGATCTTGACCTTGCTGGTCAAAATAGGGGGTGAAGAGTTATGTCCATGAAAAAATTATTTGGTTTGGATTCTTTACCTTTAACGGATTGCGAGCTGATGGGAAAGTTGACAGAGGCTAGGCGCAGAAAACAAGAGCAATTGGAGTTTCAGACGGCTCGGGGGAAGGTGGTGATAAATATCACAAGTCTTCGACCTGATGGTTTGATGCAGGGCTCTTATCGAATGTACAAGTAGTGAGTATGAAAGAGATGATCATTGTAGAACACTTCGTATCTGTTAAAGAGAAGGATTCTCTTTGGAAGAAATGGAAAAAGCTTTTTCAGGCTAAATAGAAAAGTCTTTAAAGGTTTTTTTCTTTTTCTTTTCTATGTATTTAGATTATTTTAGGGAGAGTTTTCTCTCTCTTTTCTCCTTGCTTAAGAAGAAAAGGACTTTGGTTCTCATCTTGGTTTTTTTACAGCTCTTTATGCTAAGTCTTACTTCTTATCTTTTTGTCTCTTCGCAGCTAGCTGTTTTTGATGCTCTTGCAGAGGCCAACGATCCTCTTGTGCAGTTAGGGGACATTGATACTGATGATCCTGGTGCGTCACTTGACCAGCTTTTGTTGCAGTCAGCAGCTTTGCAAAGTACTTATCATGCTCTTTTGGAAAAACTTTTGTTGTTTGGCTTTTGGTCATTGCTTGCCTTTCTTAGTGTAGAAGCTCTTCTTTGGCTTTTCTCTCATGAATTGGTTCATGGTGGGTCCTCTTGGTTAACAATATCTGGTTGGAAACTTCGAATGAAGAAATATTGGGTTTGGTACCAGAAGTATCTTGCAAGCGTTTTTCTTTTGTTGTTTCCTTTCTTCTTGTTTAGTTATATCTTCTTTGTAAATTTTATTGATATTGATTTAGCGCAGTTTGCGAGTGCTGCTAGAGTGTTCTTGATTTTAGTGCTTCTTTTGTTCTACTTGCTTTTGGTAGCCTTTTCTTCTCTTTCAATAAAGTCTTGGAAGGGTTTTGTTTTGCGAGTTTTTGTAGTGGGTATTAAGAAAATTCATTATGCATTGCCTTTATTGCTTGTTTGTGTTGCTCTTTTTGCAGGAGCAGCTTATCTTTTGTACTGGAGTACTTTGATTTTACTTAATTTTCCACTTATGCTTTTGAGTGCTTTTCTTTTGTTCTTTGTTTTGGTTGCAGCTCGGGTACTGTTTATCATTGGTGTAGAAAAAATAGCAAGGATGGCTTCTGATTAGCTGTGGTTGGTAATGAGATGATGGTAGCAGCAAGAAAAGAAATTATCATTGATACAAACGCCTTTCTGGCTCTTTCTCATTTTGGTTTAGATATTTTTACTGCGCTAGATGATGCTTGTGATTTTGCTTATGACTTGTTTGTTTTTGAGGGAACGGTAGCTGAGCTTGAGAAGTTGATTGTTAGGGAGAAGGGAAAGGAAAAGGCGGCAGCTAAACTTGGTTTACAGGTTTTGCGTAGGAAAGTTTTAGATGGCAAGCTTGTGCTGCTTGATGATATTGATTCTAAACTTTCTGTTGATGACAATTTGGTGCTTGCTTCTTGTGATGGAAAGTTGGTCTTGACCCAGGATAAGGAATTGAAAGGACGTTTGTCTAGGCCTTATCTTACTATTCGACAGAAAAAGAAGGTTATTTTGCTACAATAGGTCTGTTTTGTTGTTTCTTTTTTCAGAAAGTATATAAAGTTCTTGTCTATTGCTTTTTTTATGGATGTTTATGCTGATTTGAAGCAAATGGGTCAAAGATTGACTTCTCCTGTCTATCAAGTTGATTTGCCTCTAGGGGGCCCATTCTCCCTTCATTTAGAAAGAACATTGGAAGGGGAGGCACACTGTCTTGTCTTTGACCGTTCCTTTGATGTATACAGAGTTCCCCTTTCTCCACGTGGTGATTCATTGGAATCTGGTTGTCCTCTTCGTGAATTGTTCTTATCTTCTCTCACTAGTCAAGAATCCGGTGCTGTGACTCCTGGCCTTCAACAGATTACAGAAGAGAGACTTCGTGAATTGGCAGATGACCTTGATGCCTTAGCTCTTCGCTATGCTTCTAGAAGAAGAGATTTTGAAATTGTTTCAAGGATTGGTGGAATATTTTCTTATGTGGTCCCTGCTAGGTTTGGTTCTGTTCAGGGAGGGGTAGATAGGTTAGATTCCCTCTTGCATTATGAAGGAAGAACAGAAGAAGAAATGAGAAGAGTTGTTGAAAAGGCAGCAGCCCAGTGTCTTGCTTGGCCCCTTCTTAAAGATGAAGCTAGAAAAATGCACGGTGCCTTGGATGGAGACATCAAATTTAAGGAGAAATCTCTGGGGGATTCAAGAGAAGAACTTGTGGCATTTAGCTTCTTGCAACAATTGGCTGGTTTTTACAAACTTCTTGCTCAAGCTACAAAAACTCCTGAAGCTGCAGCTGAATTACTTAACAAAGTTGTTGACTTTTATGTTGCTAAGCATGGAAGAAACCCAGATCTAGAAGTTGGCTCAAGGTTCTTTCGTGAGGGCAGATTTTACACTGGTCTTGCTGTTAGGGTTGATGCTGTGGCAAAATGATTAGTGGTTTGTTTGAGCACAAGCTTTTTATAGCATTCTTCTTCTGGTTTTCTTGAGCCATTTTGATTGATTGGTGAAATTAGTGAGGTTGAAATTATGAACTTACTCAAAGACGTTCCTGCTGGAACCCCAGAAAAAATGAACTTAATTATTGAGATTCCAAAAGGATCTAACATTAAATTTGAATATGATAAAGAGCGTAACATGTTTGCTGTTGATCGTGTAATGTACAGCAGCTTTAGTTACCCAGCTGATTATGGTTTTATTCCACAAACCCATTGTGATGATGGTGACCCACTTGATGGTTTCTTATTCATTGATCAGCCAACGTATCCTGGAATTTTAGTTCCTGCTCGAGCTGTTGGCATGGTTGAAATGATTGATGGTGGTGAGCAAGATAACAAACTGATTTGTGTTGCAGCTAAAGATCCAAACTACACTCATGTTAAAGATTTGAAAGATCTTCCAGAGTTCTTTGTGAAGAAAGTAAAACACTTCTTAGAGCACTACAAGGATCTTAAGGGCGGTAAGGTAGAAATTGCTGGGATTAAGGGTGCCGATGCTGCTCGCGCTGAATTTAGTAAATCAGTTGAAGCGTATAAGAAGTTGTAGGCTGATTGCTTTATTTTTTGTTCATTCTTTATTAAAATTCTTCCAAATAGAGTTCAGTGGCTTCTTTAAGGTTTTTGAGTGCTTCCTCTTTACTATCTCCTTGGCTTGTAATTCCAAGCTCAGGACAGATAGAGATATACATGTCTTCTTCTTTTTTGATAACTGTGGTGGAATTAGCCATTTCTATTTTGTGTGTCTCATAAACTCTTCTCTTGTTATTCTCAGATCTTTCTTGATTATTTTATTGAGAAGGCCTGGACCGATTTTCTCTCCAGCATGGTGTGGAATGGTGGTTCTTCTTCCATCTGGGTGTTTGTACATCATATGGCTTCCCGTAGTGTGGCTGTGAAAGAATCCTAATTTTTCCACAACCTTAGCCACTTGCTTCCCAGAAAGTCTGGGTAATTTTGCCAAAAGTTATACCTCAAGTTTTTGTACTTTAACAAATTCTTGAATTCTTCTTGAAGGGTTTTTTTCTTCTCCAAGATAAGCTTGGATAGCCTCCTTGGTTCTTTCTATCAGTTGGTCCATTGTTTTAGCTTGAGTATGGCAGCCAGGAAGTTCAACTACTTCAGAAACGAACCATCCTTCCTCGTCTTTTTGAATGATAGCTGTGTATGTTGCCATCTCCTTGAAGAATGGATTTTTATATTTAAAGCTAGTGCTGTGTTTTGTCATAACTGGTAGCTGAACTGTTCTTTTAAGTAAGTTGTCTCTATAGAAACTATTGGGGTATTGAGAATTTATGTTATTAATTATTCACCTTATCTTCCTTTTTTTCCCTTTCCTTTTGTTAACTTCTTGAGCATTTCCTTAATCTCTTCAAGATCGTGTTGCACATCCTGAATTTCCCGCTCAGCTTTCTGGTTGACCATGAAATCGTAATGCGCCTCTGCTCGATCACGCTGCGCCTGTCGATTCTGCGCCATCAAAATGATTGGAGCTTGCAGCGCTGCTAGACAAGAGAGTGTAAGGTTGAGAAGGATGAACGGAAAGGGATCAAATGCTTTGTTACTTGTAAGAATAATGGTGTTAATGATCATCCAAACAATAATGAAAGCTATGAAACTTAGGATAAATGCCCAACTTCCACCAAATGCTGCAATTTTATCTGAAGCTCTTTGTCCATAGCTGAGTTTTTGTTTGTAGGGAAGACTGTAGGTGAGTCTTCGCTTTGTTTTCTTGGCTTTAGCTGGCATCTGATCAAATTCTCTTTTTGTTTTGTCCTGATTTGGACGTTGGAAAGATTATTTTACGGTTTATATATGTTTAGTTTGGGCTTTTTCTCTTTCTCTGGTGATCTATTTTCTAAGAAATGTCTCTAATAAGTTTTTGTTCTTTTCCTCGCTCTTACTGAAATTTCTTCCATCTTGGAAGATTTTCTTTTATATTTCCATTTTATTTGGATCTTTTTTTGAAACAGAAAAATTTATATCTCCCCCTTCTCCCTGCTGAGAGGTGATTTATTAATGAGCGATAAGAAATTAGTTGCAGATAAAGTTAGGGAAAAGGAAGGGGAACTTAGAGATTACATTAGTGCTTTGAGGAGAGATCGTGTTTTGAGAGCTTTATTTCCTGAAGAGTATACCTATGTGTCTAACGTTTTAGGTGGGCCGACAACTCCCCCTAGTGAAGACTGGTACAATGATAAAAGATATGTTAAGAAATTACTAGTTCATTACCAAGTGTATGAAAGAGGCCTTAGTAAAGAAGTTCGTGCTGAAAAACACGATCATCATGGTTTGCACCTTCTTATTGAGCAGCTTATAGTTCTAATAAGGGAATTATTATGAATGATTTCTTTTCTTTTTTATTAAAAAATTATTCTGAAGTATACTTGTTTAATCAGAGATGTTATATTGCTTTTGATGACCATGGTAAGGAGTTTTTTCTTAAGGTAGTTGATGAAAAACCTTACTCTGCTTTGAGATCTCTCTCTTACCCTTCTATTGTTGTGTGCAGGAAAATCTATCCCTTTGACGGATTTTATCTTCTTGAGTTTCCATACATCTCAGGTGAAAACCTTACTTATGATTTCCCTTTTACAAAGGATGCCCTCGCTGATTTCGTTAGGGCAGTTTTCTTTTTGATTGAGCACAATGTTGTTCACTCAGATTTGAGGCCTTCTAATCTTCTTGTTAGAGACGGTAATATCTTCATAGTAGATTTCAACTCCTCTTGCGGATCTAATCAGAGGAGAAAGGTAGGGGTTTCTTTCTATTCTCCTCCTGAGTTAAATGAAGGATTTACTCATGAATATACAGACCTGTATTCCCTTGGGCTTATTTTTTCCTATCTTTTACTTAAAGAAGAGCTGCTTACTGTTGATTATTCAGATAATCTTAAGTTTAGAAGTGGTCTGCTGGAACTACTTCAAAGAAATTTTGCTGCTGATCCTTTGATCTCTCTGATTCATACTTTTTTGCGGCTTGAGCCTTCTGATAGAAGGATCTCCTTACAAAAAGCTTTGGAAAGCATTTATACTTCAAAATTGCTTGGTTCTTAAATCTGGAAGTTTCCCTGCGCAAAACTTTATAAAACAGATTTCTTTGGTTTTTCTTAATGCAACTTAAAGAATTAAAGAGAGAAATTGAAGCACTTCCTAACCTTGATAAAGAGCTTCAGGGCTTTCAAGAGAATTGGGTCAAACCTTTCTTAAGTCAAAGTGGAAAGAACAAAATTACTGATAAGAATTCCCCGCTTCACGCTCTTAATGATCTGAAACAGGGTGAACAAGAAGAAGTACATAGCATGATTCTTGATGCGCATTCGCAATTTGATGAGCTCAAGTATGGACAGTTTACTAATGTAAAAATGCAAAGCCTTGCCAAGGCGATGATTGATTTGAAGTTGCTTGAGTTTCAATATAAAAATTCTGGAGATGCTGGCAAGGACAGTAAAGAAGAAATGGTGAAAAGTCTTACTGCTTCTTCAAAGTACAAATATTTGACTTCTAAAGTGCTTCACGATGAGTTTGGAAGTCTTCAAAAAACGATTCATGAGATTAAAGCTTTTGATAGCCAACTTCAACGACTCGAAGAGACTTATAATGAGGTAAACCAGTATTTGTACCAAAAGTTGCCTCTTGAACATTCTGTAGGTCTTATGGATATGGGCCATAAAGATAATTTAAAGAATTTGAAGATGGCTTCACGCCGCCGTAAGGCTTTGATTAAGAAGTTGGGTAAGAATTTCATTGCTTTACAAAACCAACTTCGTGGACGTGGCCAGAGTCCTGGTGCTGAGAAGAAGCTTGATTTGGTGCATGATTAGTTCTCTTGTTAACCAGGTTTGGATCCCCCATTTTGTTTATTCTGCTATAAATTTATAAAAATTCCTTAAATTTTGACATAAATGGTCAAATTATTTGAAAAATTCAACCGAGTAGAGTTGGTTGGCCCTTTGGCAGGACTTGGGATTAGCTCTAGAAAAAAAGACTTAGGGTTGGAACATGCTGCTTTTTATGATCCAACTTATCTTCTTCAGAAGGGAGTTTCAAGATATGACCATAAGAGAGAAATTGATCAAGGCATTTTTTTGGAAGTTTATCGGGATCATGGGCGCTTTATTGAGAGGCTTGTTGGTAGGCGTTGCCTAAGAGTTTCCCCATTTGTTTCTGTTGATGAGGAAGATGTCCTTCAATTTGTCTATTTTGGCATTATGAAGAACATTGCTCGTGGCCATTTGGATAAGCCAAAGCGTACTAGGCCCTACCTTGGCCTTGTTGTTTCTAGTTTAGTTGTTGATTACCTCAGAAAATTTGGAAGAGAGAGTTTCTCTAGGAGAGACCATCAGAATAAGAAGAAGTTAGATCAATTTACTGGTTATTTTTCAGCAAAAAATGGTAGAGAACCTTTTTTGGAGGAAAAGTTGGAGTTTGCTCAAAGAGTAATAGGTAGAAAATTCACAGAGCAAAGATTGAGGGATTTAGAAGAGAGAACCTCTCGTAGACATATTAGTTTTGATTCTAGACCTTCTGGTCAAAGTGACGGGATCTCTCTTCGTGAGAAGGTGAGTTCTCAAGATTCAGTTGGCACTGACTCACTTGCAGAAAGATCTTCTTTAAGAAAATACCTTGATCGAACTATTTCTACCTTACATCCAAGGGATCAATATGTTCTTGCTGCATATTTTTTTGAGGGTCTCTCCCAAAGAGAAATTGGGGAAAGAATTGGTGTTACTGAATCGAGAGCGAATCAGCTATTGAAAAGAGCCAGAATAAGAATGAGAGCTAGGTTAGAAGATCAAGGAATTGAAAAAGTCGATGATTTATTCTAACTTTTAATTCTTTTATCTTTGTATTCGCAATACTTCGTAACTGTACATTGATCACACTTTGGTCGGACTGGGGCGCAGATTCTCTGGCCATGATCGACAATTAACTTGTTAATATCAATCCAACGCTCTTTTGGGATTATTCTCATGAGCTCTTGCTCACTCTCTTCTGGACTTTGTGTATCAATCCAATGGAGTCTTGTTGTATTGCAAATGCGATGTACATGAATGTCAACAGCAATAGCTGGTTTTTTGAAAGCATAAGTAAGTACACAATTTGCAGTTTTTCTCCCAACGCCGGGAAGATTTGTCAGTTGTTCTAGGGTGTTTGGAACTTTGCCTGCGAATTCTTCTATGATCATTTGAGCAAGTTTTTGCACGTTCCTTGCTTTGACTCTAAAGAAGCCAATGCCATAAAACCATTTTTCCAGTTCTGGTATTGGAATTTGGGCTACATCTTCTGGATTAGGATATTTTTTGAAGAACTCCTTGACAATAGGAATAGTAGTTGCATCTTTGGTTCTGGCGCTGAGCAGTGTTGCAACTGTGATTTGAAAAGGAGTGAAATAGCTGAGCTCCTCGAGCATAGTTTGTCCATGCGTTTTTTGGAGGATGTTGAGTACTTTGAGTATTTCTCCTTTACTTTTTGGCATATTTTTTCTAGGATATATACATAATTTTTAAAAATATCTTTGTTTATTGAACTGTTATGGAAGCAGAGATTATGAGTAATGAGGAGATTGTGAAAGAACTTAATAAGATTAAGAAGGAACTTAGTTATATTAAGGCCCACATGGTTGATGTTGATACTGTTCTCACGGCAGATGAAGAAATGAGGCTCAACGAGTCTATTGCTGAGTATAAAGCAGGAAAAGTAATTTCTTTGGAAGAGTTGAAAGCAAATCGGGAACTGAAGAAGTAAAATGTTGAGTTTAGTTTTTTCCTCGCATGCTCAAAGATTCCTTAAAAAATGTGATGATGGACTCTGTGAAAGAATAATCTCTAAAATAGAGAAGTTAAAAGATGAGCCTTTTCCCTCTGATTCGAAAAGAATTAAAGGAAGAAAAGACAAACATTTTAGAGTAAGAGTTGGAAATTATAGGGTTCTTTATTCTGTTAATCGTGGCACCAAAGAATTAGTTATTGAAGATATCGATAAGAGATCAAGAGCTTATTTGTGTTTCTTTTTTTGAGAGAAATTCTTTATTCCTTAATCTTTAAATAGTCTTTGTTGAGCCAAAAGTTTATGCACTACAAAAAGGCATTTTACAAAGAGATTGTTCGTCCTGTACTTTTTAGAATTGATCCTGAGAAGGTTCACGATTTGGCTACCTTTGTAGGGTCTTTTTTGGGAAAATTTTCTCTTGGAAGGAGAATTGTAGGGCGTTTATTTTACTTTAGACATAGCTCTTTAGAGCAGGGAATTTTAGGAATCACATTTAGAAACCCCATTGGCCTTGCTGCCGGTTTTGATAAAAATGCAAAGCTAACTCAAGTGATTCCAGCAGTTGGTTTTGGTTTTGAAGAAGTTGGTTCAATCACAGCTAAACCTTGTGAAGGTAACCCTAAGCCACGTATGTGGAGGCTTCCAAAGAGAAAATCAATTGTTGTGTATTATGGGCTTAAAAATGATGGGGTACGAGTTATTGCAAAACGTCTTGGTCCTTTGTTTAAGCTGAGAAAAATTCCTTTAGGCATAAGTATTGCGAAAACAAACTGTAAAGAAACGGTTAGCGTTGCAGATGGTATTGCAGATTATCTTGGCTCTTTTCAGCACCTTTGTGCCAAAAATCTTGGTGACTATATTACTATTAATGTTAGTTGTCCTAACGCTTATGGTGGTTTAACCTTTACTGATGCAAAGCGCTTGGAAAAGTTGCTGAGTGCTCTTGATAAGGTTGCTTGTGATAAACCAATCTTTTTGAAATGTTCTCCTGATCTTTCACGAAAAGAAGTTGATGCTTTGCTTAAAGTTTGTGACCGACATAGGGTGCATGGTTTGATTCTTTCAAATCTTACTAAGGATAGAAGTGTGTTAAGTGCAGAAGAGCTTGCTTCTATTGGCCCAGGTGGTATTAGTGGAAAACTTGCTGCGCAAAAGGCAAAGGGTTTGATCTCTTATGTGTATAAGAAGACTAAAGGAAGATATGTCTTGGTTGCAGTTGGTGGAATTAGTTCTGCAAATGATGCTTATGAACTTGTGAAAGATGGTGCAAGTCTTGTTCAGCTTATTACCGGAATGATTTACGAGGGCCCTCAACTTATTGGTGAGATGAATCGTGAGTTGGTGAAACTTTTGAGAAAAGATGGCTTTGAGAAAATCTCTGAGGCTGTTGGGATTAATCATAAGAGGAATTAGAAAATTCTGTTCTATTTTTCTTGTTCTAAAGACTCTTCAAACCTTCTTTTTGCTTCTAAAATCATTCTTTCTTGCGCGCTTTTTGACATAGAAGCGATGTGTGGACTGAGAATAAGATTATCAAAGTTGAGAAGTTCTGGGTTTACTTCTGGTTCATTTGGAAAGACATCAAGAGCAGCAAAAAGTTGTTTGCCCTCGTTTTTCTCACCTTCTTCGAGTGCGGTAATAAGTGCTTGTTCATTGACGATTCCTCCTCGAGAACAGTTGAGGAGTGTTGCTTGATCTTTCATAGTTTTGAATTCTTCTGTATTGATCAAGTTTCTTGTAGCATCAAGAAGAGGCACATGGATAGTGATGATATCTGATTCCTTGAGAAGCTGATCTATTTCGACCTTTTTGGTTCTCTCATCTATTTCTATCTGTTCCTTGCTTAGGAAGGGGTCAACTACTAGAAATTGTTTAGGATCAAAGCCAGTTAGTTTTTTGTGAACTAACTTTGCAATTGCTCCAAAGCCAATGAGCCCAATGTTGAGTTCTCTGATCTCCCGACTTGTGAATTTTCTTCTTTCCCACTTTCCTTCTTTAATAGTCTTATCTGCGAAAGGTATTTTTCTGAGGCAAGAGAGGATGAGTGCTACCACGTATTCTGCAGTTGCATTAGCATTTGCTGTTGGTGCATTGAAGATTTTGATCTCTCTATGTTTAGTGTACTCAGTATCAATGGTGTTGATCCCATTTGAGCATTGAATAATGTACTTGAGCTTTGGATAGTTTGCTAGGGAGATGGCATCAAGCTCTGTTTTTGCTCCTGCTACAATGATCTCTGTTTCTGCTTGGCTTTCTGTTGCTTCGTAGAGTTGCTCTTGGAAGTAGGAAGCAATGTTTGGATTGTGATGTAAAAAAGTTGTTTTCATTGGGTTTGGATGGAATATGGAGCTTTATTAGCTTTGTGGAGGTTCTTCTGTCCTTTGAACTAATTCTTCTGTTTGTGTTTGGGAATAGAGAATTGAAGTTTCTAGTTCTTCTCTGAAAGTAGTTCTAAGATACTTTTCTAAAGTCATTGGCCTTGCATCTTGCATTGGGTCGTAGACAAGATCTCCTACACAGCATACCTGGTGACATCCCCAAGTGATCCCCCTCAGTCGTTTTGGTGTGATAGTTTCCCTGTTTCCTGTTGCATCTGCTTTCCCTTCTATTCTTAAGATGTAAGGTTTTCTTCCTTCATTTAGAAGTATTCTTGCAATATTTATAGCCACAAGCCCACAACTTTGTAGTCTTCCTTCTGGGAAAGTGTAGTCTTTTGAAAGCGAAGGATGTAATCTTGACATATACTCTAGGGTTGATTCCACTTTTTGCTATTTCTGCTCTTTTTAGATAAAGGTTTGTTCTAAGAAGTTTATGCTTGCTGACTAAAGATAGAAAAGGACCATGAAAGAAATGATTACCATAACTACCGCAAGCGTGAAGATAAGAAGTTTAATGTGATGTTCTTGCGCCTTGATGTACTTCATTTCTTCTATCTTCCTCAATCTCCAATAGCTAACCCCAAAAATGAAGGCGAAAGGGATAAGAAGCAAAATATTGTGCCATAAAAACAGTGAGAATACTTGTCCTCTTGAGCCAGAATCTAAAAGAAGTTTGTGAAGAAGTTGGTATTGCCCTTCCCAGCTAGCAGCTACAAACAAGGATGCGATTATTCCTAGGACAATAAAGCCAGGAGTCGTAGTACAATAGTGACGGAACTTTCTCCAAGCAGGTTGCAGCTTTGCTTGGTATTCTGGAGGAATGATTTTCTTTTCAAAGAGAAATTGTTTGATGATGATAAGAGAAATGATGGTGCAAATAACTGCAATAAGTCTGGTGAAGAAAACACTCTGTAAGCCGATCTTTGTGACTCCGATGATTCCTAAGCCGGTGATAAGGAGCATACCATAGAGAGTGATGAGATAGACTATACTGTTTCTTAGCACCAATTCTTTCTTTTCTTCTAAATCCATGCGTTCAATGTTTTCTTTTTTAGCATTGTCTTTCTCTTCTATCTTTGTTTTGTGTGTTCTCTTGTCTTCAATAAGCCCTATAAGAAGGATGAGGAAAAGGAGAAGAACTGCCATGTTGCTATTGCTGATGCTATTCCCAACACCGGTCCCAGTAATTGATCCAAAGTCTAATATGTCTAAGACATTTTTAGGTTGACCTTCACCAAAGATTCCGATTGCGGCAATTGGATCAAGAGAAGGACAGAGTTCGTTGTTCTCAAGCTGACTTTCTAAGAAGAGTTCTATACTACTTGCTCCAATAAAATAACTGTTTTCTAAGAAAAGTGCAGGAACAGCTTGCTCAGTCTCATCAACGCCGTACGCAAGGTAAAGATCATTGAGATGAATAATGTTTTGCTCATCATAATACACCTCAAACTCATAAATGTCAATGCCAGGATAGTTTGATTGAAGTTCAGAGAGGTGAGCATTTGTAAGATGGCAATCCTCACAATCTTCTCCATAGAAGTAATAGATGCAGGTGTTTATTTCACTTTCTGGAAGTTCTAAATCTGCAGCGAATCCTCCTTGGCTCAGGGCCAAAACTAAGCAAAGAAAAATGATACTTGTACAAAGAATTCTTTTTTTTCCTTTAGTATCCAACACCTTCCCCACAACTCACTCCTATACACCAGTGAAAATGAGCCTATTTTTGTTTATAAAGTTTTCTTTACTCTTTACCCTGTCCTAAGAAATATTTTGGGCGCTGGCGAAGCGGGGCCAAGAGCACTCTTGTCCGCAACTCCCTTCTGCTAAAGCAGAAGTGCTCCCAAGAGCATCGCTCCTTTGTCTCTGATTTTCCCAGCACGGACGCCGGCGCACCCCCTCTTAGGACAGAGTCTTTCTTAGTTCTTGAACAATTAAACAAAAGTTAAATAAAGGATATGAACTGATAGAGAGAGGTGCGCTGCATCTGCTTGTAGTGCTCTATTCATGGGGGTGTCTTTTATGGTTAAGCAGTTGAGTAATGAAGATTTTCATAAATTAGTTCATTTGGATAAGAAAACCGTTCTGGTAGATTTTTGGGCAAGTTGGTGTGGTCCTTGTAAGGCTTTGGCTCCAGTTTTGGAAGAAGTAAGCAAAGATGATGCTTTTAAGGGTAAATTAGAATTTGCAAAGATTTCTACTGAAGAATTTCCACAAGTGGCTCAGGATAATGCAATTACTGGAATTCCTTGCCTTGTTTTGTTCAAAGATGGCAAAGAAGTTGATAGGATTGTGGGTTTTATGCCGGCACCTGCTTTGAAGGCAAAGATCTTAGGTATTTTAGGATAAATTTCTTTTGATTCTCTTTTCTCTTCTTTTTCTCTTCTCTCGGAGATTTTTTGTTTTTTCTTCCTAAAGCTATTTTTAAGCTCTCCTTTCTTACTTTCTCATGAAAGAGAGATATTCTTTTGGTTTGCTTGCTCTTTTGAGTTTGGGAGCTCTGTCTTGTAGACAAGTTGATTGCTCTTATGATTTTTTGAAAGTTTATGATGCAGAGCTTTACGCTTGTCAGGAAGTTCCTGAACGCTTTGGGGTGAGCAAGTGGTTTTATAGGCAAGCGGATCAGTACGAAGGAGGAACTTTTTGTGGTTTTGAAGAGGAAAAAGATTATTGTTGTTTTTCTTTAGAGCAAAATCTTGTTTGTGAGAACCCTCTTGAAATGTCTGGCTATGGGTTTTCTTCTTTGGAAGATACAAATCATTAAAAACAGTTTTTTTCTTTATTTTTTCATGTTTGAGGAAGTGAGAAAGGCTTTGCAGGAGCTAGTGGGTAGTTATAGTTCTTCTGAGGATATTCTCTTGTTTAAGAATAAAGAGCTTCCTTTATCTGAGGGGTGTTTTTCTGAGATTGTTCCTTTGTCTGGGCTTGAGGTTAGTGCTGAATCTAGTGGATCTAAAAATGTTGCTTATGTTGATGGTGGCCAAGCTGAGATTATAAGTGTTGGAAACTTTTGTTTGAGTTTTATTCGAGTGGCAGGAGTTGTTTTCTCTGGAAAAAAGCGTGGGAGGCAGGTTGTGAGGGAGTTTTATGTGCTTAGTTTTGCGCAGAGGAGGGAGAGTCTTTTAGGTGTTGATTTTGGGAGCGATCTAGATTATGTTTCAAAGCTTTTTCCTGTTAAAGGAGAACTTCTTATCTCTGAGGAGGATCTTACCCTCTCTTCAATGGATGCAAGCATTCGAACGGGCAGTGAGCGAGCTCCAATTGTAAAGGTTGCAAATGTGGCAAGACGTTTTGCTGAGTTGCAGCTTGCAAAAGAGTTAGCTGCTTGCGATGATGTTGATTTTGTTTTGCTTGATGGAATGCTTGATGCTAGTTTCAGGGGAGAAGAAAAGTTGCTTTCTGAGCTTGAGCTTTTAGGAAATGTTTGTGCTCTTGCAAAAAGCAGTTCTCTGTTCACTGCAAATGGGAATAGTCCTGTTGTTTTGCTCTCTTCTCTGGGACCTTCTGGATGTTGGAACTATTTTGTTGATGGCAAAACTTCTTTTGTGAAGTTGCATACTTGTGCTCGTCATGTTTTTCGTTTTGAAGGCAATAGGATTATTTTGCCTTTTTTGCTTGAGAACGCTTGTGATCCTATCTTTTTGGGTTATCCTTACGGACTTATTTTTGCTGATAGGATTGCTCGGGTGAGTAATGCTGAGAAAGATCGCATGAAGATGCAGTTGTTGTTGAACAAAGAGAATGCTGAGTTGGTGAAGTATTTGCAAAGCAGTGATGCGCATAGTATCTTGGATAGGATATCTTGAATAATCTATTCTTTTCTTCTCTTTTTCCTCTCTTCTTTTAACCTGCTCACTTCAGCATATCTCCTGAATCCAGTTGCTTGTAGCTCAGAGATTGTTTGATCTACTCTTTCTCTTGTCTCTGTAGGATCCATTTCTGCTGTGATTCCAAAAAGAACCCTTCTGAGTTCTTCTGCTGATTGCCAATCTCTTGGACCACGTTCTCTTTTTTCTCCTAGATACCATGAGCGATATACTCTAAGTGTGTGTTCTTGAACTGGGTTGAGTTTTCCTAGGCCTTCACAGCGTTCTTCTATATCTAAAAAGAAATAAGGATCTGTACACTCTGCAAGAATAAGTCTCTCCCAAGGATCTTCTGTGCTGTGCCTTGCACCACCCATTGCACTAACAAACGCAATGTTGTGCAGCACTTCTCCTTTGCCCCAAACACTTGGTAGAAAGCCATGTCCAAAGTCATGAAGAAAACTTCTTGCCAAATATGCTGTTGCTGTTCTTTCTGAAACCCCCAGTAACTCTGGGAAATTGATGATTCCATAACCGATGATACTTGGTTTTTCTCTCCAGGTTTTTCCATTTCTATCTCTTTTGTAACCTGGTCTTCTACTTGTGAAATTCATCATTGGCCTTAGCCTTCTGTTTCTTGCTCTCCATGTTCCAGTTAAATGACCGTGGAAATCTGAGTCTGTGATTAAGTAAGAGAGATCCGGTATCCTTCCCTTATTGAGAACCCGATAGACTTTTCTTTCTCTGCAAAGTCTCTCATGTTCTGCTTGGAGTTCTTCTGAGCTTACTCTTTGTAAGAACATTAATTGTGCTCCTTTATACCTCCCTAACCCTTCTACTTCTTCTGTTTCTGCAATTCCCTCTAGAAATCGTTCTCCGCTCTTGAGATAGGCTACTAAATCATCGCAATCAATCCAGGAAGCGTCAAGAAGCCTTTTTCCTCTTTCTGGATCTCTTATGAGTCCTCTCAAAGTAATCGTTCTTTCTGGGTCAAGAGAATAGAGAAAGCCACGATATTGCCTCTCTAGGCTTTGCTGAACTTGCATTAACTGTTGCATGGTCTTTCAAAACAAAGCGTTTTTAAAAAAATTGAGAAGAATTTGTGCCTGGACTTTCTTTTTTCACATCAACACTCGCTCAACCAACTCTTCATTAGTTAAGGCTTTTCTTGCTAAGATCATTTGCTCGCCATCAATAATTACTTCGGTAGGCATTGGTCGAAGATTATAATTTCCCCCCATGGAATAACAATATGCTCCCGCATCGTCAATGCTTAGAAGGTCGCCTTCTCGGATGAGAGTCATCTCACGTTCAGTTGCAAAGTAGTCTCCTGTCTCACAAATGTTTCCTGCGATATCGTAGATAAGGGTGATGTCTTTTGGATTAGTAAGGTTTCTTATTCGGTGATATGCATCATAAAACATAGGTCTGATGAGCTGTGGGAAGCCAGAGTTTGTTCCAACAATATTCTTCCCTGTGTTTTCTTTTAGTACAGTTACTTGAATAAGCAAATGACCTGATTCTGCAACAAGATAACGACCTGGCTCAAAATACATCTCAAGTTCTTTGCCAAATTCTTGACAGAACTCTTTGAATAGTTTCACCACGGTCTTTCCAAACTCTTGGTAGATTAATTCTAATCTCTCTTCTTCCTTCTCTTTATAATCTATCTTAAAACCTCCACCAAAATCCACAAAACGAAGAGATCCAAAGTCTTCTTTTTTCACTACTGCTAAAATATTCTTTAAACCAGCGATCATATCTACTGTTTCAGGAATACCGCTTCCTACATGTTCATGAATTCCTACGATTTTAAGATCATATTTTTTTGCAATTTTTTTTACTTCTCCAATCTTATTGAGTGTAATCCCAAATTTGGTGTCTTTCCCTCCTGTTCGAACCTTCTCATGATGGCCCGCTACAACGTCAGGATTAAGCCTTATGCATACTTCACTAGAAGGGTTGAGTTTTCCATATCTTTCTAATTCACTCAAAGATCCAATATTGAACAGAACTCCAAGATCGATTACTTTTTGCATTTCTGCATCAGTAATCATATTTGCAGTGAATATGATATCTTCTTTTGAGAATCCAACTTTTAGGGCAAGAAGCACATCTCCTGGAGAAACAGTATCAATACTTGCGCCTTCTTCAAGCAAAATCTTTAGAAGTTTCGGGTTGTAGTTTGCTTTCATAGCATAGAAAAATCTTTTCTTCTTGTAAGGAAAACAGTTGAGAAGTCTATGGTAACGGTCTCTGACCATCTCTGCATTGTAGACGTAGAGAGGTGTGCCAAACTTTTGTGCTGCAGCAATGAGTTGTTGATTAGAGAGAGGAGTTGCCATTTTTTCTGATTCTCTTTTTCTTATGCAGAGATCCTTTCCTCTATTCCTCTCTGGTTTGCATAAAGCTCAACTTCTTCTTGTGTTGGCGTTATGATGGTTCCTGGGCGCTCTGCTCCAAAGCGCATGATTTCAATGTTTCCTTCGTAAGGCGCTCTAAGCACACGCTCATCAAGAACTTTAAGTGAACCCATTGCGGCAAGTTCTGTTCTACTTATTTTTTCTATAAGTCTTTGATCTGAGGTTCCAAATCTGGCGAAGATCCCATCAACATCTTTGTAGAAACGTAATACTTCAGCATCAAAACCATAAGCAGCCATTGCTGCTACTACATCAGAAGCATTTCTTCCAAGTAAACAAACATCTCCACTAACACTTCTTCCTCCATAGCCAGCAAGCACAGTAACGCCTGGAGAGAGTGGATAAGTTCTTGCTGCTGCCCAGGTTGAATTAATAAGTGCTTTTCCTCTCAATGGATTTACATTGGCAATTACTGGAAAGTTTTCATCTGTTTGTACTCTGCCTTCAAATTGAATCAGGCCCCCTCTTGCATTTCCTGCATCCACAAGCATTTCAACTGATTCTTCTTCTCCTCGTACAAGAAGTCTTGCAACCTCATAATTGTTGAAAGGATCTGCTGGGTCAATGCTGCCTTTGAGCATATCGTTGAGCCTTTCATGATCGCTGCTAGCTACTTCTCTGATTAACTCGTTTGATCTTCCTTTTCTTGCTGAAACAACTGCAACGACGTGCTGGTAAGACATAGCCAATTCGCAGAGCTGGGCTGCGACTGCATGATAAGCAGCTTCATCGGTAAACACTGATCCGCCGAACTTTGTTACAATAACTGAATTTGATGTATTTCTCATAAGTTTACCCTCACCCTCTTGTCCCCTTTAAATATCTACTTGCGTTTTTTCACCAATTGTTCTTGAGCAGAAGGGCAGTGGCCAGAAAGAATATTAACTTAATGTTATTATAATAACATTTAAATAAAAAATTGTTTTCTCTTTGGAGATGAGCTCTATTGCCAGGATATGTGAACAACTTTTAGAAAGAAAACCTTTCTTGCAAGAAGCGCTTTCTCGTGGTCTTTTGAACTATGGTGCGCTTGCTGAAGAGTTGCTCCCTGAGATTGAACAGGCTTATGGAAAGAAAGTAAAATTTCCTGCTATAGTTATGGCGCTTCGTCGTTTGCGAGAGAAGATTGAGACTATGCCTGTCTCTCGTGTTGTTTTTGATACTAATTGCAATTTGCGTGTTACTTCTGATTTGTTTGAACTTAGTTTTGTTCGCCATCCAGATTCTTTTAAGTTGGCAAATAAGTTTTACAACATTGTTGATCCTCGAGTAGGTGATTTTTTTACAGTAACAACAGGTAGTTATGAAGTTACTTTGATTAGTAATAAGAGGTACAAGAAGAAGTTTCTGGCTCTCCTGAATAAGAAAGATATCTTGAGTATCAATGATAACCTTGCTGCATTGAGTTTAAAACTGCCTCTTGATGCGAGGAATACCCCTGGAATTTTTTATCTAGTAAGTCGAGCTCTTGTTTGGGAAGGGATTTCTATTGTTGAAGTGGTATCAACTTACACAGAAGATACTCTTATCTTGAGAGACAAAGATGTTTCTCGCTCTTATGATTTGCTTAATCGTATGCTTAAAAATCATCAGAAATAGAATGGGCGGGTGATGGATAGATAAGTGAGTTATCCTTTATTCTTCTTCACTTGCTTTTTCTTGTGCTTCACCAAAGACCTTTTCGAACTCTTCTTCAAAAAGCTCAGCAATTGCTTTGTTCTTTATGATTAAGACATTCTCATCATTACGCTCATCACCGCTAGCTGTTGGATTCATTGAACCTGTGATCACCGTCTCACCATCAATGATAAAGACCTTGTGATGCATGGTTTTGCTATTTGCATCTTTGTAGATTTCAATTCCTTGGAATTGGAAGACTTCGTAAGGGCTGTACTGTGTTGCGCTTCGAGCTTCAAGCACTCCTTTTACGTCTTTGCCTTCGTCGTGTTTGATAAGAAGCACATTCTCAATACTGTCATGAGTAAAACTAAAGGTCATGAAGTGAATGCTTTGCTCAGCAGTTTCAAGAGTTGTTTTTACTTCTTCAGCACAATCGTCTTCTGGACAAAAGTAATTTCTGATATCAACTTCTCCAAACTCTTCAGTTTGCAACTTTAATTTTTCGTTGAGCACGGGCTCTCCATCTTTGAAGTCTTCTGCCCAAAGTTCTTGGAATTCAGCTTCATAATTTGCAGCTAGAAGGGGTGATTCAATGAAGAAAATGTTATTGTTGTTATGGTAAAACCCGTTATCCGTTGGATTCATCGAACCTGTGAAGACTTTTGTCTCATCTACAACACAGAACTTGTTGTGCATGAAGCCATAACTATCATAAATAACAAAATCATGATCAAAGTCTTCTTGATAGGTATCATCAACTACAAGTTTAAAGTCAATTTCTGGGTTACTTTCTAAATCTAGGAGGAGCTCTCCAATGAGGATGTTATCAACTTCATAGAGGGCGCAGTGTACGCTCTCTTCTGCACTTCCTAAGAATTCAAGAAGTTTAATGTCACAATCATCTTGGGGACAAAAGTAGAGTTCAAGAGGGCCTGCCATCTCGCTGACATAAGAAACTTCTTTGTTATCTTCGTTTTCTACTAAAAGTTTTTCTGAGAGTGTATCTACTAACTTTTCACTTGGTAGGGAAAGGTATCCTAAACCGATAAGGGAAGCGATAAGAACAGTAATAGTGCAAACACCTAGCAACACCTTCTTCATTATTTGCAAGAAAAAGAATTCCTTAATTAATCTTTTGTTAGCTTTTTGGCAAGAACTCTGGATATTCTTGCAGATTTTCTACAGTATCGATATCTGTTTTTTCATCAAGCAGTGAGAAGTTTAAGTTTTCTTTTTTGATAAGTTTAATTGTTTGAGAGAGCACTTGTTCATGACTCCAACTTTTTAGTGAGAAAATGTTTTGTGGCTTTTTGAGTGCAACAAGATAGTATCCTCCATCTTTTGCTGGGCCAATGACCACATCTACTTGCTCTAACTTTTTTAGAGCTTTGTTTATGCTTTCTTCTTTGAGTGGAAGATCTGAACCAATGAGTACTGCTTTAGCATATTCTTGTAGGCTATGGTTGAAGGCATTGTTTATTTTTTCTCCAAGATCTTCTCCTTGCTGTACTTGTACCTGTTGTGTTTGGAGTCCTCTTTCTAAAAAATAGTCCTCCCTTCCCTTAATAAAGAAGAGAAGATCGTAGTTTTTCTCTTTATGCTCTTCAACTAGGAAATCGATGAGCTTTTGGTAAACCTTTCTTGCTTTCTGCTCCCCAATACTAATAGCAAGTCTGGTCTTTACTTTTTCGTGTAAGGGATTTTTTGCAAAAATGATGAGCAGAGTTTTTTCTTTTTTCATTTTTTGTAGTAAAGTTTAGCTAGCCTCCTTGGAGAAACTCCTGCGGTAAAGAGAAGCATAATGAGTCGGTTCTTAAACATGGTCTTCCAAATGCCTTGTTTAAGATACCTTCTTGGAGATGATTTGACTTTACTTTTTAAGATCTTCACTCTTCCTTTTTTCTTTTTGATTCTTTGCATAAGTTCAACGTCTTCTAGTAGGAGAAGTTCCTTGTAGCCACCTATTTCTTTGAAGTAGTCTTTTCTTATGAAAATTGCTTGATCTCCATATGGGATTTTATTTTTTCTTGAGCGCATTGAAGTTGTCCAAGAAAAAAATTTGAGTGGCCATTTTTTTGAATCAATCTTAAGAGAAAAAGCTCCTGCTTGAAGATCTTGCTTAATGATTGTGTTTTTGACCTCTTCCAGGCCCTTTTTTGGTAAGCTTGTATCCGCGTGTAAGAAGAGAAGAATTTCTCCTCTCGCTTGCTTTGCTCCAAAATTCATTTGCTTGGCTCTTCCTTTTGGACTTTGCAGAACCTTGATTCTCTTGTCTTTGTTTTTTATTGGCTTGAGTTTTCCATGATTTGCAATGATGATCTCGAGAGGAGTGGGTTTTTGTTTGAGAAGTTTGTTTATTTGTGAGTTAATATCTCCCTCGTTGTAGGTGGGAACAATCACAGAAATACTTTGTACTTGCATAGAGAAGGAGCTTGAGTTTTAGTTTTTAAGCTTTTGTTTGAATTAAGAAAATAAAAAGTAGTATGAAGTGGAGGAAAAAGAATTGATTAAAAAGAGAAAAAAAATTGAAGATCAAGACTAATGTCTTCTCTTGTTAGCCCTTCTGCTTGGACGAGCTTTCTCGTAGCCTTTCCCTTTTCCAGTTAGGCCACGCATTTTTCTTCCTGCAGAAGTTTTCCCGCTAAAGACTCTACTATGGTGCTTTTTCTTCTTTAGCCAAGCTAATTTTTCATCAGATTTGATCACTGGGTGATTTGGATCAATCATGATCACTTCAAACCAGTAATATTTTCCGTCTTGAGCTACCCAGTAAGAGTTAAGCACAGTTAGGTTTTTGAACTTTTTTGCTGCACGCTCTTCTGCAATTACTTGATAGTTCTTTCTTAATGTTAATCTTGTAGTAAATCGTTTTGGCCTTCGTCCACCAGAAGCTTTTGGTTTGGTGTGTCCTCCACGCAGAACTCTTTGTCTTACTACCACATATCCTTGCTTTGCTTTGTAGCCAAGGTTTCTTGCCCTATCAATTCTGGTAGGTCTATGAATTTTAAGTGTAGAAGGTTCTCTTCTCCAAGCAATGAGTCTTTCTTTCCAAAGCTCGCCAAGGTTGGTTTTAGGCTTTTTCCAAGCCTCTCTCATGTATTTGTATAATCCCATTTTCTGTAACTCCCATTATACAAAGAAACCAGAAAACCACTGACTTTAGTCGATGGATGAATGGTCCATCTGGTTTCTTGTATCCTAAAAATCTGCATTAAGGTGTAAGTGTCCAGTACAAACCTTGCACTTTAGTGCATGGTTGGACACCTACGCAGATTTTTATGATTTTGTTGTTTTTTGAAGCTTTATTTCTTTTGCTTCCTTATCGGATTCAGGCAGGTTAGGGCCCACATTTCCAATTCCTGTGCTTCTCTTAGGCTTCTTTATAAAGCTTTCTTTGCTTGTTCTCTGTATGGTCTCTCCTTTAATTCCCTTATAAACCTAAAGTTAAGCTAAAATCCTGATGAGATTTTATAAACAGGCCATCTTTGGCAAACTTATGTCTTCTTTTTCCATGTACAGAACTCTTGAGACTCTTTGTGGAGAGACTACTAATGTTGGAAGAGGAAATGTTATTTTAGAAGTTCTTGATACTATTAGTGCCCCTTATCGTGTTCAAGATTTTGATGATGAAGGTGTCCCCTATAGAAATATTATTGTTTCTTTGAGGCAAGGATCAATTGGTCCGAGGATAGCGGTCACCGCCCATTATGATAGGGTACTTGCAGGAGAAGGGGCTTTGGATAATGGAGCTGCGGTGGTTGAGATTTTAGGAACAATTGAATATTTCATTCGCACAGGAGCTTCTTGTCATGTAGATTTCATTTTCTTTGATGCTGAAGAAGAAGGATGTGTTGGATCTGATAATTATGTTCTTCGTCTTCCCTCAAGTTATTTTGCAGCGGTCTATAACCTAGATATGGTTGGAAATGGTAGATGTTTATTGGTTCCTAATAACTCTCTTAACGGAGATGGTGGGGTTGTCGGGTTAGATAGGTCTCTTCAGAGAAGAGTTTGGGAGCTGAGTTCTAGGCTTTCCTTATCTTTTTCCTCTTGTCACCTTTATGGATTGAGTGACCATATCCCTTTTGAAGCCAAGAGAATTCCATCGACAGTTCTCTTCACTCTTCCTTGTGAAGAGGTTTGCCCAGAGTTTCTTAGAGGAAACTTGGAAAGTTCAGCAACTTTTCGAAAGATTAATTCTGGAGAAGATCGTTTCTCTGAAATTGAAGAAGAGACTCTTCTTAGAATGAGAGAGTTTCTTGTTGCTCTTGTTACTTCCCATGTTCCCTCCTCTCGAGAGAGGAAGAGGAGAAGATTGGCTTTTCAAGAGTATTAGGAGCACCATCTTTTGGGAATCTAGCTTGCTGTTTAACAGAATTTATATAGTTCTTCCTCTCTCTTTTCTTAGTGCATTGTAAGTTGATTACAGAGTTGTGAAAAGTGATAGATTTACGTGACTCAAACATGCTTAAACAAATTTAATGGAAGGTGATGTAGTGCAATGACAATAAGTTCTTTAGTAGCAAACGATTTTTTAGCCTTTGATGCAGATGAGAGTGTGGGGGCAATGCTTGGCCAGCTTAAATTAAGCGGTAGGAGAAGTGGTCTTGTCTTTAAAGATGGGAATTATAATGGTATCATTAACCGCCGTAGTCTTTTGAAATCTCGTTTAGCCGATGTTGATGTTCGTTTAGCGAAGTGTACCACTAAAACACCAATCATTTCTCATAACCTGGGGGTCTTGGAAACAGCAAAGTTGATGCACGAGAGCAATCTACGTTTTCTTCCTGTTGAGATTGATGGAGATATTGTCGGAGTAGTAAACGCACTTGATCTCTTGAGAGAGGCTAGTGGGTTAGAAGAGGTACAGAGTCTTCGTGTGGGAGATCTTAAGCTTGCAAAGCCAAGTCCTCTCAAAGAAGATGATAAACTTTCTCGAGCATTGAGTACCATGCAAAAGGAAAAGGTAGACCATTTACCTATCTTCTCTGGACGTAAATTGCAAGGAGTTATTAGTATTCGTGACTTAATGGATTATTTTATCTACAAGAGGAAACGACCTTCTGGATCCCATACGGGGGGAGCAGTTCGAAGCAAAGCAGCAGCAGTTGATAGGGTTCGTGTTTCCTCTCTCCCTGTGATCTCCTTTGCCACAACTGAGGGAATCAAAACTGTGCACCGTGATGATAGCTTGGTTACTGCAATCAAGCTTATGCATAAGTACAATGTGCGTGATCTTGTTGTTCAAGAAAATGATCGTGTCTATGGACTTGTAACTGTAAAAAACATTTTAGCGAGTCTTGCTGGTTTGCAGCGAGCAGATGGAGTTTCTTTAGAGTTAGTAGGTTTAAGAAAAACTTCTTTGCTTCCTTCTGAGGTTGCCAAAGTTGAGAAAGCAATTCAATTAGAGATGAAACGCTTTTTGCGTAAGAAAGGTGGATCAGCTCGTTTGAAAATTCATGTCAAAGAGAGTAAGAAAAAAGGTTCTCAACATATGTTCACAGTGAGTATGCGTCTAGAGGGTAATGGTAAGGTGGCAAGCTCTTCCCAAGAAGATTGGGATGTAGTTAAGGCGGTTCGCAAGTGCTTTTCTCAAGTGCGCTCTGATGTGAAGAGAAGAAAGTGAGGTCTTTTGTGTGGGGCTGTATTTTTTGAAATTTTTGAAATGGCGGCTAAAAGACAAAACGAGCCTTTGAGTAGTTTTAGCCATTTTCTGGCTTTTCTTTTTTCTATTGTCGGTTTAGTTCTTTTGATAGTTTACTCTGCACTTTATGGAAGCGCTTGGCATATTATTGGTTTTACTGTCTTTGGAATAAGTTTAGTTTTGCTCTATCTTTCAAGTGCACTGTATCACTTCTTTTGTCGCACGGGAAAGTGTAAACGGGTGTTTCGAAGAATTGATCATTCTATGATTTATGTCTTGATAGCTGGTACTTATACTCCTGTTTGTTTGACAGTACTTCGTGGAGCGCTTGGTTGGACACTTTTTGGAGTAATATGGGCTTTGGCAATTTTGGGAGTTGTTTGGAAATCTTGTGGTTTGCAAGTTAAAGGTTGGATCTCTGCTTTATTTTACATCTTTATGGGTTGGCTTTCTTTGATTGCAACTTTTCCTTTGCTTGAAGAATTACCTTTGGATGGATTTTTTTGGTTAGTTTTGGGTGGGGTGTTGTATACAGTTGGAGCAATTTTCTTTGGAGTTGACACACTTGTGAAAGGAGAGTTAAGAAAAAGATTGTGGGTTACTTTTCATGATGTCTTTCATCTCTTTGTAATCGCAGGGAGTTTGAGTCATTTTTGGTTTATGATTCATTATGTGTTGTATTTGTAATGTGTTTTGAAAAAGAGATTGTAATGGGAAACTTATTTAAACTGGCTTTCTTGTTTCTGGCTTGGTTTGTTTATCATGGGAAATCGAATTACTGCTCAATATGCAATTAAGTCCGTTGTTAGGGATACACCAGACACTGTTGTGCTTACTTTCTCTGCTCTTGGTGGTGAAAAAATGGAGTTTTACCCAGGACAATTTGTTATGTTGAAGTTCCCAGTTTCAAGTGAGCTGAGTAATGATGGTAAAGCAAAGGATGTGAAGCGAGCATATTCTATTGGTTCTTCTCCTCTTTCTTCTGAGATTGTTTTGTATGTTAAAGAGATGCCTGAAGGTTTTGTGAGCAAAGAATTGCAGCAGGTGGTTGTTGGTGTGGAGTTTGAGCTGAGTGGTCCTTTTGGTCACTTTTATTTTGATGAAGAAAAGCCAGAGCAACAAGAGATTGTTTTGCTTGGTGCTGGTTCTGGAGTTGCACCTTTTCTTTCTATGGTAGAATATATCACTGCAAAGGGCCTGGGAACTAAGGTAAATGTGTTTTGTAGTCATAAAACTGAAGCAGACATTATTGGTCGTGAGATTTTTGAGCGAGTGGCTGAACAAAATGGGAATGTTCGTTTACATTTTCATTGTACTCGAGATAAGAACTGGTCGGGCACTTGTGAGCGTATTAGTGAAGGCCATTTGAAAAACCATCTTGGTGGGCTCGATGGGATGAAGAAGAAGACTTATTTTTTGTGTGGTCCTATGGCTTTTGTGAAAGCTATGAAAATGTTGCTTATTTCTCTAGGTGTTGATAAGGGAATGATTAAGCAAGAAGTCTATGGGTAGTTTGCTTTTTCATACGACTTCTACGATTCTTTTTTCAAGT
Source organism: uncultured Methanosarcinales archaeon (assembly GCA_964343575.1). GTDB lineage: Archaea > Nanobdellota > Nanobdellia > Woesearchaeales > GW2011-AR9 > CAYFJV01. Next base: position 140,019 of record CAYFJV010000001.1, read on the forward strand.
GGTGTTAATTGAATCTCTGCTAAAGGAATCAGTCCTTTTGGAAACTCATATTCCTCTTCGGCTAATTGACATTCTAGGAGTTTTCCTGTCTTTAAATGAGCTAAGGCAAGTTCGTAATCTCTGGGATCATTTCCTAAAATCTGATATCTGTCCTGACCATCTCTTGTTCCAATTCTCCTGACTTGTACTGGTTTATCAAAATAGTGCTCTTTTCCTGGTTGTTTTCTTCGATGCGTGGTTATATCCTCTACAAAATCTCTAATTCCTTGTTCAGAACAAGATTCAATGCTCCCATAAAATGTTGTTTCACTTAGATCTAACAGAATGCAGAGGCCTTCGTAACGAATGGGCATATTTCTTTTTTAACCTGTTTTTTTATAAGCGTTTATGAGGAAAAGCTTTAAATAGCGCTCTTTGGCTTTGTCCTTTCATGCGAGGCGACGATATTCCAACACCAACATTTACTGATGTGACTGAACATATTCACGAAATTTCTTGTGATTACAAAGAAGGCATGCGAGTTCCAGCTAGAATTTATGCCTCTCCAGAATTAATGGAGCACATGGACAAAGGGGTGTTCAATCAAGTAACTAATGTTGCAACCCTTCCAGGGATTTGTAAGTTCTCTTATTGTATGCCAGATGCGCATTGGGGTTATGGTTTTCCCATTGGAGGAGTAGCTGCTTTTGATGTAGAGAATGGTGGCGTGATTAGTCCAGGCGGGATTGGTTTTGATATCAATTGTGGGATGAGACTTATTGTTACTAACTTGCATGTTGATGAAGTGCAACCAAAGATTAAGGAGCTTGTAGAATTGTTGTACAAGAAGGTTCCTGTTGGTGTTGGATGTAAAGGTACTGTACAAATTAGTCGTGATGAGTTTTCTTCAGTAATGGAGCAAGGTGCGCAATGGTGTTTGTCTCAAGGTTATGCTTGGGAAGAAGATATTGACCATATTGAAGATCGTGGGTGCATAGGCTGGGCTGATGCAAGTAAGGTAAGTGAGAAGGCAGTTAAGCGTGGCTTCAACCAGCTTGGAACACTTGGCTCAGGAAACCATTATTTAGAAATTCAGGTTGTTCGTGAAGGGAACATTTTTGAGAAGGAAATTGCTCAGAAGTTTGGTGTTACTTTTGATGGGCAAGTAGTTATTATGGTGCATTGTGGAAGCCGTGGCTTTGGTCACCAGATTGGAACAGATTATTTGCGTAAGTTTTTGGAAGTAATGCCAAAGTATGGTATTGCTGTTCGTGATAAAGAACTCGCTTGCGCACCATTCAAGAGTCCAGAAGGACAAGATTACTTTAAAGCAATGGCTTGCGCTGCAAATATGGCTTTTGCAAACCGTCAGGTAATTACTCATCGTATTCGTGAAGCTTTTGAAGAAATCTTTGGTAAGACTGCTCGTGAAATGGATATGAAATTAGTCTATGATGTTGCTCATAACATTGCAAAGCTTGAGAAACATGTTATTGATGGAGTTGAAAAGGAAGTACTTGTACATCGTAAGGGTGCAACACGTGCTTTCGGTCCAAGTCATGCAGATGAATTACCTGAAGCATATCGAGAAATCGGTCAACCGGTCATTTTAGGGGGAAGTATGGAGACAGGCAGTTATTTACTTGTTGGCACCGACAAATCTAATGAGACTTTTGGAAGTACTGCGCACGGTGCTGGAAGAGTGATGAGTCGTTTTGCAGCAAAGAAGAAGTGGAAAGGCGATGAGTTGCAAAAAAGTATGGAAGCTCGTGGTATTTACGTTAAGGCTGCTTCTATGAAAGGACTTGCAGAAGAAGCTGGTGGAGCGTATAAAGATATCAATGTTGTTGTTGATACACTTGAGCAAACAGGAATTACTAAGAAAGTTGTTGCGCTGAAACCAATTGGTAATGTGAAAGGGTAAGAGTTGTTTGCTGGATGCAGTATTGGTCATTTTCAAGATCATGAAATATCTTCTCTATTTTAGGCCAGGCAGAGAATTGAGAACTCTTATCACTTCTCAGAATCATGTTTTTCTCCCGGGTTCTGGTTTGCATGCTACTCTTTGTTTTTTTTATATGTCTTCTGAGGATGAAGCTGCTTTGATCTCAGACTTGTTAAGAGTAGAATTTTCTCCTTTTACTGTAGAGACGGAGGACTTTGCTGATTTTGATAAAGATTCTTTAGTGTTGCGGTTATCACTCCCAAGAGAGCTCCTCAGGTTGCACACTACTCTTGTTTCACTTGTAAGTACTTATGCAACAGAAGAATTTGCTGAGTTAAGAGAGAGGTATTTTGGTGAGTGTTATAACCCTCATCTCACAATTTCACGTTCCTCTTCAGGTTTTGATCGAAGCTCAAGGATTTTACTTGGAAGAAGAGAATTAGTTTCTTCTTACTCTTTGGCTAGAAAGAAAGAAGGTGTTTGGGAAGATGTTGGGGTCTTTTACTCTTTAAATTGACGCTAACTTTTCTTGTTTATACTCACAATACCTGTAAAAATATTTCTTACTTGTTTTTCTTTATTTCCCCAAAGTTTAAGTTACTCTTTTTTTGCCTTGCGTTTAGTGACTTTTTGATATGAGAATGAAAGATATCCCTTGGTTTAACAGACCCTGGACAAAACTGAAAAGAAATGGTCCTGCTGCACTTGATGATGCAGAATTGCTTTCTCTTATCTTTATGCGAGGTAATGAGAAAGAGAATGTACTTGATCTTTCTAACAGGTTACTTGCTAGATATAATTTACATCACTTCTCTGGGTGTAGTAGTGGGGAACTTAAGGATCTTCTTGGAGAGGAAGTAAAAGCCTACCAAGTACAAGGTTTGGGAGAATTGTTTAAACGTTACTCAAAGCTTAAAGAGAGAGGTTTTCGTAGTTCAGTAGAAACTGCTAAAGATGTTTTTGTTTATCTTAGAGAAGAGTTGCGAGATAAGAAAAAAGAACATTTGTACGCACTGTTGCTCGATTCTAAAAATAAGATCATTAAAACAAAATTGATCTCTATTGGTTCTTTGAATCAAAGTTTTGCACATCCTCGTGAAGTCTTTGCTCCTGCAATTCGTGAGGCAGCTCAGTCAATTATCTTGGTGCATAATCATCCTAGTGGAGATCCTCGTCCGAGCAAGGATGATATTCGCATCACTAAGAAATTACAGAAGGCGGGAGTTTTGCTTGGCATTAAAGTGATTGATCATGTGATCATTGGTGATGAAAAATATTGGAGCTGGCTTGAGAGTAAGTAGTTCACTTTTTTGGGAAGTCTTTTAAAGAGGACAGGGGTTTTTGGTCGAGATGACTTATACTCACTTAACAAGAACAGGACATACTCTTGTTTCAAAGGATACTAGTGTTCTAGTTTCCGGTCTTTCTGGAGGTTTTGTGCTTGCGTTTGGAGCAGATTCCTGGACTCATACCTTTGTTGCCCGTTTAAGGCCAGATCAAATTGTTTCTTCTTTTCGCGAAGAGAGCTATTTGCAGGAGTCACTTCTGGGAGTTGTGCAAGACTCAGCTTCATACTTTGGTGCTTCCCCTCGGCTTTTACTTGTAGGTGGCGGAGATATTTTTGAGACTGTATCTTACGACGTTCGGCAAGCAAGAGATGTTCTTTTGGGCGGTTTGGTTGCAGATCTTTGCCTTTCAAGAAAAATCAGTGGTCAAGTTATAGATGAAACTACTCTTGGTGGCAGGGTTGATTCGCTTGCTCTTTTCCCAGGTCATCAAGAGTACCATTTGGGAAACGCCCGTGATCTTGAAGAGGTTTTAAGAAGCCCTAGCAGATATCGTGTTGCGGCGAAGTAGATTTGCTCATTCTTTCTTGTCCTTCATTTCGTAAGCTTAAAAAAGGGGAGTGGCTTTCATTTTCTTGTTATGTCTTACAAAAAACTAGGTCTTAAATGTGGGGTGGAAATCCACCAACAGCTTGAAGGAAAAAAACTCTTTTCTGATGAGTTGACACAGATTTCTGAAGATAATAGCTATGATTTTAGTATCCAACGTAAGATAAGGGCAGTTGCAGGGGAAGACGGAAGCATTGATGTTGCAGCAGCTCAAGAGCAAAGTAAAGATCGGGTCTATATTTATAGAGGGAAGAATATCTCTGCAGGATTGATTGCAGCAGATTCTCAGCCACCACTTCCTATTAATGATGATGCCCTTTATGCAAGTTTACAACTTTCCACAATGCTTGGAGCCCAACTTTCTCCGGTGATTCAGGTTATGAGAAAGACGATTGCTGATGGGAGTAACACTTCTGGTTTTCAAAGGACAGCATTGGTTGCTCGAGCAGGGGTGCTGAAAGGAAGTTTGGGAGATGTTGGCATTGATAGTGTTGGTATCGAAGAAGATTCTTGCCGAACCTTGAGTAGTGGAGTTGGTGTTAAAGAGTATCATCTTGATAGACTTGGAATTCCTCTCATTGAAATTGCAACAGCACCAGATATTAAAAGTCCGGAGCAAGCACAAGAAGTTTGTCGCTTGCTTGGAAATTATTTACGTTCGCTTCCAAACTGTAAACGAGGACTTGGAACTATTCGTCAGGATGTTAATGTAAGTATCAAAGGAGGAAATCGAGTTGAGATTAAGGGGGCGCAAGACCTTCGAATGATCCCAACTCTTGTTGAGCTTGAAATGAAACGGCAAGAAGAGTTGTTGAAACTTCGCTCTGAGTTGAAGAAATCTTTGGTGGTGAAAGCTGCTTTGAAAGAAAAGGTTCAGATCAAGGATTTGAGTACTTTATTTTCAAAATCTTCTTCAAAGAGAATTGTAAGCACTTTGAAGAAAAAAGGAAAAGTTTTAGCTCTTACTCTTCCTGGTTTTGCTGGTCTTGTTGGTAGAGAACTGCAGCCAAATTATCGTTTGGGAACTGAGTTTGCTGGGCGAGCCAAGGTGAAAGCTGGCGTTGGAGGAATCTTTCATTCTGATGAGCTTCCAAACTATGGGATCACTGCTGATGAAGTTGCTGCTGTTTGTAAGAAATTGAAGTGTAAAAAAGAAGATGCTTTTATTCTGGTGGCTGATCATGAGGGTCGCGCTTCTGTTGCATTGCATGCTGTGTGGGAACGTGCAGGGGAATTGCTGGTTGGAGTACCTAAAGAAGTGCGTAAAGCGCAAGTAGATGGAACAAGTCGTTACATGCGACCAATGCCTGGTGCTGCTCGAATGTATCCTGAAACAGACGTTCCTCTTATCTTTCCTTCTAAGTTTGGCAAAATTGAGCTTCCTGAATTGTTGGAGAATAAGTTTGCTCGCTTTGAGAAGGAGTATGGCCTTAGTAAAGACCTTGCAGCTTATATTGCAAAGTCTTCTCGTAGCGCTTTGTTTGAAGAGCTTGCAAGGAAGTACAAAGGAAAGGTAAAATCTGCTTTTATTGCTGAAACACTTGGTCCGACACTTCTTGGAATAAAACGTGAGTTTAAGGTTGATGTTCCTTCGCTTCTTTCTGATGGTGACCTTAGAAAGTTGTTTGCCTATTTGATTGATGATAAAATTCACAAAGATATTATTGTTGATGTGCTTATTGATATGGCTAAGGGCAGTTTTGATCTTAAGAAGTATGGAGGACTTTCAACCGAGGAGATTCACAAAGTTATTGTTTCTATCGTCAAGAAAAATAAGGGTGCTCCATTTGGTGCTTTGATGGGACAGTGTATGAAAGCGCTTGCAGGGAAAGCAAGTGGTCAAGTGATTAGCAAAGCTTTGAAAGAAATTGTTGCTCATGGGCACAAGTGAAAGAATTGAATAATGTAATGAACAATATAATCATAATTACAAAAAAATTTCCAGAAAGCTCCTGACTTTAGTTAAGGAGATGAATGAAAACTCGGGAAATTTTTTGTTATCTTTGCAGGCAGCTAGGAAGAATTTCTTCTCTTAATCTTTGTTCGAGAATTCCATTGTATCTGTCTGCTTCACTTTGAAGTTGGCTTCTATCTGTTGGTGGAAATAAGTTTGGTTCTGGGCTTGGGTTTCCTTGAATTGCTCTAGGTCCATCAGGGGTTGGAGCAAAGATCCCTTCTTGATAAGTTTCATAAGTGTATTTAGGTTCTCCTTGGTGCACATCTCCCGTTTTATCTGTTTCTGTAGCGTAACCATTAAAACCAACTTCTGTGAAACGTATTGCTCTTGCTCCAGCAGTTGCTCCCGCCCCTATATTTAATTCTCCTGTGAGACTGCGGCGACTTGGAGAGTTGCCTGGATAATAAGTTATTTCCCAAGCATTTACTGAGCAGTTGCCTTCTTTTGTTGCTGGCTCTGCCATTGTTGAGCAATAGAGTGCTAAGATTTCAAGCTCGTCTCCAGGATTACCATCTCTTACAGGAAGTGCATTGTAAGCTAAAGCTCCAATCCCAAGGGCTGCTGTAGTTCCGAGAATTAAGGTTCTAAGTTTCATGATTTTTTTGAGAAATATCCTCTTTTAAAAAATTTCTTGAAAGAAAAGAGTAAAAAGAAAAAATAAAAATTTACTGGTTTGTTTTAAGGGTTACAATAGTCTTGGGCTTCTCCAAAGCCAGAGACAGGTTCAAGTAAACTTGTTGTCCCTCTTCTATGTGCTTCGTGGCTTACCATGTATGGGTTGTCACTTTCCGGACCCCAAAAGGTGATCACGTGAAGAGTGGTTCTTCCTTGACCAAGGTTTTTCTTAAGGAAAACATCAACGTGGTCTTCTAATGTTTGGCTTCGAGGAGTTTCGTAGTACATTCCCTCAACGTCTAAGTCATAGTTGTGAAAGATTTCAAGAGCTTCCCAACCGCTAGCTAAAAGTTCATCTACAGTATCTTCGATACAGTAAGCTTGTATGCCAATGTCTAGAACGTAGTCAACCTCTCTTTGTGAGTGATCTACATGGTGATCACCTATCCAAGCCATTAAAGCCCATACTTCTGATTGAACTGTTTGATCAATCTCTTGCTCGCTTAGCCAACTTGCTAAGTCAAGAGCTTCTGCCTCACTAAGGTCTGCAGCAGCAAAACTAAAAGTTAAGAGTGCCAGCACAAAGGAGAGCAACCCGATTAAAACAAATTTTTTTGTAGTTATGTTTTTCATAAAAAGTCAGTTTCAAAAATCTTATTTAAACATTTTGGCGCTATTTTGTCGGAATTTTATTTTGCTTTTCATAAGCGCCTGGGTATTATGGTGCAAAAAACAAAATATTTTTCATTTCTTCTTTGCCAATTGTTGCTGTTGTTCTTCGCTTTTGTCTTTTCACCAGAATTCTTCATTATATATCTTTATTTATGAAATTTCTTTGTCTTCTTGACTTTTTCGGTAAAATTTCTCTAAAACGCAGGTTTGAATGTAAAAATGTTTAAATAAGGATAAAAACAACGACATTTTATGAATTTTACAAGAAGTTGGAAAACTAAAAAGGTGCTGTTGGCGGTTGTTTTTCTTTTATCCATGGGGATGCTAACGGCAGGTGCAGCTTACGGTGGTGCAAGTTGGGGTGACTTTGAAAAATCCTTTCAATATGAACTTGAAGATGGTCATCCTGTTCTCTTAGCTGCTTTGACTCCTGGAGAAGCATGGATTGCTTCAATCTTGGCAGGTGATCATACTCCTAACTTTGATACAGAAGTTGTTAATGCTGTGCTTAGTCCTTTAGCAGAAGGTTATTGTGTTGAAGGAGCAGTTGATCGTGTTCTTGCTCGAGGTTGGGAAGCTACATTTGCTATTCTTGATTACGATGATAACAATGAGCACCATTACTTTGGCGTAGATCATTATCATGGATCTTTGGAATCTCATCAAGACATTCTCTTTGAGAAGGAAAGACCATTGCGATCAACATTGTACAGAGTTGTTCGTTTCTGGGGTCCAGAGAGTGCAGAGAACTTTGGTGCTGTGAGCATTGAAGGTTACGTAATGACTGAGGAAGGCCTTGTTCCAGAAGGAGAGCTTGGAGTGGCAAGGGACTATTGTGGTAACTAGCCTTTAGCTGAGCTTTGATTTTTTTCTTTTTTCCTTCTTTTTCTTCTCTAGTCTTGTTTGGTAGAAAGCTTTATAAAGAACTAGTTCGGATCTGAGAGCTATGGAATTTAAAGTTCTTGAAGAGAGCAAAACTAAACTTGTCTTTGAACTTCACGGAGAGACCCACACTTTCTGTAATCTTCTCAAGGAAGAACTTCGTGCTGTTAAGGGAGTTACTTTGGCTACCTACCGGATTGCTCACCCTCTTGTTGGTGTTCCAGAGTTTCTGGTTGAAACAAAGGGAGTTGAGCCACGTGCTGCTTTGAAAGATGCTTTAAAGAGTATGAAAGCGCTTGCTAAGGACTTTGCTAAACAAGTAAAGAAGTTGTAAGTTGTATTTTGTTTATTCTTATTCTCGTTTCTTTGACTGTATTAACATAATCTTTATATCCTTTCTTGGGTCTTGTGTTTTTATGGCAATTTCTTTGGGTACTGCACTTCGTTATTACAAAAAAAAGGAAGTTCAAGAAGCCCTTGTCGCTGCAGCTCGTGAAAAAGAAGTTGCTTTTCATTTTAATGATCGTTTTGGAAAACGACCTGACGTTCTTATCTATCCTCATGATGTAATGGAACTTGCTAAGAAAGGAATCTCTTCCTTTCATTGTAGTGAAGAGAGTTGGTATAATCCTCTTGACATTCAAACAGGGATGAGTAAAAAACAGCTTGATGAGTTGCGTTCTGGATGGGACTTGGTGCTTGACATTGATTGTGCTATTATGGAATACAGCCGTATTTGTGCCGAACTTGTCATTCGTTTCTTGAAACATACGGGGGTGAAAAATATTAGTTGTAAGTTTAGTGGAAACAAAGGATTTCATATTGCGGTTCCCTTTGAAGCTTTTCCAGAGCACGTGGGTGAAGTAGAGACTCGTTTATTGTTTCCTGAAGCCGCAAGAAAGATTGCTTTTTATGTGAAAGAGCATATTGAGGAAGAGCTTGCTCGTCGAGTGCTTGCTTTTGAGAGTGAAAGAAGTGGTAGTGAAGATGCAATTGCGGTGGTGCAAGAGCGAGTTGGCTTGCCCATGGAAAAGATTGTACGTTATGGAGAAAATGCTCTTGGAGATCGTATCGCAAAACTTGATGTTGAACCTTTCTTAGAGATTGATACTGTGCTTATCTCTTCACGTCATTTATATCGTATGCCCTATAGTTTACATGAGAAATCAGGTTTGCTTAGTTTGCCCATTGATCCAGATAAGGTTGGGGTTTTCGAAAAGCCCATGGCAGATCCTGAAAAATTCTTTGCACCTCTCGCACCCTGGATTGATAGAGAAGCTGTAACTGAGCCTAGTGCTCGTCGTTTGCTTGTGCAAGCACTTGATTATCAAGCTAAGGCTCGTGTAGATAAAGAACGAGCGTCTGAATTGCGTGAAGAGCGTAAAAGACAGGCGCAAGAAATGGAGATGAAAATTGAAAGTGCAGTGCAACCAGAGTTGTTCCCTCCTTGTATCTCGCACATGCTTGAGCAAGGTCTTGTTGATGGGAAAAAACGAGCGGTTTTTGCTACAATTTTGTTTTTAGGAAAGTTGGGTTGGTCAAAACAGGAAGTGCGAAGCTTTCTTTTGAAGTGGAATAAAGAGAAAAATACTGAGCCTTTACGAGAGAACTATATTTTAGGTCAGCTTCGCTATTTTGTAGGTGGAGGTAAGGGAAAGATGCCTCCAAATTGTAATAATGATGGTTACTATGTTCCTTTAGGTATTTGTAAACCAGATGGTCTTTGTCGTCGGATAAAAAACCCGGTGAATTATAGTTTGATTAAGCTTCGTTTGAAACAGCAACGTGATCTTGCAGAGAAGGAAGCTGCTGCTAAGCAAGAGCGTAAACGGGAGAGGGAGCAGAAGAAACAAGAGAGACAAGAGAAAGTGTCAATGCGAGGAGAACAGGAGAAAGGAGCATGATTGTTTGGGGTGCAATGGCTAGAAAGAGAAAGCTTTATAAAGGAGCTGTTTTCTCTCTGGTTCATCATGATTTGAAGTCCGAGTTCACGCGCGTAGGGCTTATAGTGGTTTAACCTTTGTTTGGCTGCTGTTGCTTGGGTCGCGTATTCTTGGAGTTATAATTGAATCAAAGAGATTTTAATTAAAACAAAATGGCTGAAGATAACTTTAAACACATCATTCGGGTAGCTAATGTGGACCTTCCTGGGAATAAGCAGCTCAAAGTTGCTTTGAAAAATATTAAGGGGGTTGGCTTCAACTTGGCTAAGGTTTTCTGTAACTTAACTGGTGTTGATGCTGAGAAAAAAGCAGGATACCTAAGTGAAAAAGAGGTTGAGCTTCTAAGTAAGGCAATTCTTAACCCTGCTGGAGCAGGTGTTCCAGAGTGGATGCTTAATCGAAGGAAAGATTACCTTTCTGGTGAAGACAAGCACCTTTTAGAAGGAACTCTCGGTTTTACTAAAAGTAATGATGTTAAACGTCTTATGAAGATTAAATGTCTACGTGGTATGCGTCACCAAAAGCGTTTACCTGTACGTGGTCAAAGAACAAAGTCCAACTTTAGACGAAGTAAGGGAAAGGTTGTTGGCGTTAAGAAGAAGAAATAGTTTTTACTGATTATTATAAGAAAATGGGAGATCCAAAACGATTCCGGAAAAAGTACATTACTCCAGGACACCCTTGGAACAAGCAAGCAATTGATGCTGAAAAGATTCTTGTTCGAGAGTTTGGCCTAGCTAAGAAACGTGAGATTTATCTTGCTAACTCTTTTATCAAAAAATATAGGCAGATTGCAAAGTCTTTGATTGTTAGTCAGACTCAGCAAGGGGAGAAAGAGAAGGCGCAAGTGATGCAAAAGTTGCAACGCCTTGGGCTTTTGCCTGCTGGAGCTGCTCTTGATGATGTTTTAAGTTTGGAAGTGAAAGACCTTTTGGAAAGACGTCTTCAGACCTTAGTACACAAGAAGGGGCTTGCTCGCTCTGTGAAGCAGGCAAGACAATTTATTACTCATCGACACATTTTAGTTGGTGGTAAAGAGATTACTGCTCCGTCATACTTAGTTTCTGTTGAAGAGGAATCTCAACTTTCTTTTAAAGATAAGTCTGCCTTATCTAGCATGGACCACCCAGAGCGAGTTGATCCTAATCAAGATATTAAAGAAGAAGTGAAAGCCTTGAAAGGAGAAGAAGCAGGAGAGAAACCTACACAAGAGGGTGAAGAAATTGCCCATGCTGCAGAATCTTCTGAAGCAAGCGTAGAAGTTGAGAAAGAAGATGCAGAAGTAGCGAGCGAGGCTGCAGCTGAAGAGAAGAAAGCTGAGGTGGCGCAAGAATGAGTGAAGCAAAAGATGCTAAAAAACCAGTAAGGTCTGCTGCAGGAGAAAGAAAAGCTCCTGGAAAAGGAATGGCTCCAAGAAAGCCAGCTTACCAAAGAAGACCTCTTCGTTGGGCAGTAGCACACATTCGTTCAACTTACAATAACACCATCATTACCGTAACCGATATCACTGGAACTGAAACTCTTGCTCGGGCAAGTGGTGGCCAGATGGTAAAGGCAGATCGTTTAGAAAGTAGCCCCGGTGCAGCAATGGGAGTTGCTAAAAAAGTTGGTGAGCTTTTACGTGAGATTGGTGTAAGCGGTCTTTACATTCGAGTTAAAGCAAAAGGTGGCCATAATGGTCCGAAGAACACTGGGCCAGGAGCTCAGGCTGCAATTAAAACTCTATCAAGACTAGGTTTTAGGATTGGAAAGATTCAAGATGTAACTCCTGAACCACACAACGGTTGCCGAGCAAAAGGTGGTCGTAGGGGAAGAAGAGTTTAGATAAAGATCCGGGTAAAAGAAGATGAAAGTCAAAAAGGAATTTTCCAGCAAAGATGGATTGAAAGTGAAGCTTTCTGTGAGTGATGCAAGCGAAGCTTTCCTTAACACCGTTCGTCGTCTTGTGATGGAGGAAGTTCCGACTTTAGCTGTAGAAGATGTTGAGATTAGAGATAATAGCTCTGCTCTTTATGATGAGATGATTGCTCTTCGTTTAGGTTTGCTTCCAATTAAAACAGATCTTTCAAGTTATTCTTTGCCAAAGAGCGAAGATGAAGTAAAGGAAAGAGCTGCAAGTTGTACTCTTCAGATGACTTTGAAAGCAGCAAAGAAAGGAAATGTTCTTGCTGAAGCGATCCAAAGTAAGGATCCAAAGTGTGTTCCTATTTATGGTGAGATGCCTGTCGTTAAACTTGGCGCAAAGCAGAAGATTGATATGACTTTGTGGGCAGTTATGGGGCAAGGGAAAAATCACATTAAATGGAGTCCAGGACTTGCTTGGTTTAGCAGAAAAGCAGAACTCAAAGTAGATAACAAATCTGCAAAGCTTGCAGTTTTTAAAGATAAGTTTCCTCCTCAAATCTTTGATAAGGATGGAAAAATTAGTGAGAAAAAGATCCTTGAGCTTGATTTAGTTGATGCGGTTGATCGTGTTTGTGATGAGGTTGTAAAGGTAACTTATGCTCCGAGAGAGTTTACTCTTACTCTTGAGTCTTGGGGACAGTTGACTCCAGCTGAGATCTTGGGAGAGAGTGCAAAGATTCTTGCTGCAAAAGTAGAAGAACTTGAGGCACAATTATAATCATAAGAAATAACTTAGAGAAATAAGCTAGAAAAGAAAAGTGAAGAAAATGGTAAAAAGAACAGGTCCGACAAACACTGAACTTCAGGCCCTTTTAGGAGAGCTTGGCCAGGTTTCACGAGAGTCAAAACTCTGGAAACGTGTTGCAAAAGACCTTAGTAAATCTGCTCGTCAGCGAAGAGTTGTTAATTTGTATAAAATTAACAAATATGCTCGTGATGGGGAAACCATTTTGGTTCCTGGAAAGGTATTAAGTGTTGGTGATCTTGATAAGAAAGTGGTGGTTGCTGCTTTTTCATTCTCGGGAGAAGCTAAAGAAAAAATCTTGAAGAAAAATGGCTCAGTATTATCTATTAAAGAACTCCTTAAACAGAATCCGCAAGGAAAACAAGTGAGGATTTTAGGATGAAAGTATTCAACGGAGAAGGCGTATTACTTGGACGTTTGTGTTCACAGGTAGCTAAAGCAGCATTGCTTGGCGAAGAAGTTAAAGTAATTAACTGCGATAAAGTTGTTGTGAGCGGAAAGAAGCAAGTGGTTTTCTCTGAAGAGAAGGTAAAGCGTGCAAGACGTGGATATCCTTTAAAGAGTCAGAAGAGAATTCGTCTTTCTCACAGATATGTGCGAAGAGTTATTCGGGGGATGCTACCTTGGAAAACAACTCGGGGAAGAGAAGCTTTTGCTCGAGTACTTTGTTATACTGGTGTTCCTGAAGAGCTTGGAAATGTTCAAGCGCAGGCAATTGATTTAGGGAAGAAGATGTCTTTTGGAAAGCTTCCGAATGCAAAATATGTTACTGTTCAAGAATTGATTAAACATGTGGGTGGAAAAGAATAATGGCTAAGAAAGCAGGAAAAACCACAAAGAAGGGAGTAGGAAAGGCTGCTAATGTGAAAGCAGGAATTATCCAAACTCAAGGAAAGCGTAAGCGAGCTATCGCAAGAGCTACTTTGAAGAAGGGAAAAGGAAAAGTGACTGTGAACGGTCAATACTTACAAAATTATACTCCTGAAATTTTACGATTACGTATTCAAGAACCTTTACTTTTGGCTGGAGCGCTTGCTCAAAAAGTTGATATTCAAGTTCGTGTTGCAGGTGGAGGAGTAAATGGTCAGGCTGACGCTGTTCGTTTGGCTATTGCAAGAGCACTTGTGCAGCAAGATGAAAGTTTGAAGAAGCCTTTTACGGCTTACGATCGTTTGTTGCTTGTAGCAGATATTCGACGTAAGGAAGCTTGTAAGCCAAATGATTCCAAGGCTCGTGCGAAGAGACAGAAGTCTTACCGTTAAGGGTTATAATTAATACCATGAGGCAAAATAAAAAATGATAATTCCGATCCGATGTTTTAGCTGTGGAAAACCAGTTGCTCACCTTTGGGATAGCTATAAGGAGAGAGTGGCAAATGGTGAAGAAGCTAAGAAAGTAATGGATGAACTTGGTTTAGAGCGTTACTGTTGCCGAGGATTATTCTTGGGTCACGTAGATCTTATTGATGTTTCTATGGGCTTTAAGAAAGTTTAAGGTTTGGTTTTTTCTTTCCCTCTTATATTCTTAGATTTTGTTCTGTGTGCCTGTGAGAATTATGGGTGGGCCATTTTTTAAAACAGCTTTATTTTTCTTAGTTACATGAAAGTTGTGCCTTTTGGTCAGCAGAGTATAGATGATTTATGCATTGATCTAAAGAGTCCTCCCATTCATCCGAGAGCGTATCCTGGTCAGGATTCAACTGTTTATCATGATACTAGAGAAGGCAAAGCAATTCATGTTTATGGGAGTCATGTAGATTTTGCTGGGGCAGTTCTCTATGCTCGGGCAGTGAATAGTGTGGCAGGCTTTCTGGGAGAGAACCCATTTTCAGAGGGCACCATGTTTGAAGGATCACCATGTTCAATAGATGTTTGTGTTAATCCTGTTGAGGAAGTTGGTGAAAGGTTATTCAGAGTTGGAGATGAAGTAATCCAAAGTGTGTATACAGTTAGTCCTTTTGTAGAAGGATTATCTCTTTGTTGGCCTAGGCAAGCTAGTGATGAAGAACAGCGCGCTGTTGCCCGTTGTTGTAATATATTGTTTTATGATAGAATTACTGGTCACATTGAAACTCAAAGCCCTGTTGCTTGTGTGGACATAAATCCTGTAAATGTAAAGTATTCTGTTGATAGGGTTAGATGTAGGATAAGACTTACTATAACTGATCTTGCAAAGGATATTGGTATTGTGTTTTTTAAGGAAGGATAACTTGATGCCTCTAGCATTCTTAGTATAAAACATAACTCAATATTTGCGTGATTAGGAAGAGTAGATAAAATCCAAGCAAAATCATCCCATGCTTTCTTGTAATTTCTTTGCCGCTCATAAACCAAAGCGCAAGTGCAATAGATAGGGTCATGAAGAAAAGTGAAGTAAAGAAAGTTGTCTTTTCAAAAGAGATTGGGTTGATCACCGCAGCAAAACCTACAACAAGACAAATGTTGGTCATAAAGCTTCCAAAGATGTCTCCAAAAGCAATCTGTCGGACTCCACTAAAGACGGATTTTAATTCTACAGTCAGCTCAGGGATTGTTGTTCCAAAGGCAATGATAACAAGACCTACAATAAAATGAGGTATGTCAAAATTGTTTGCAAGCACTAAGCTTGAGAAAACCATCCAACGAGCAGCGAGCAGGAGGGCTCCAAGGGCAAAACCAAAAACAAGAATATCCTTCCAAATTTCTTTGAATTTAATGTCAGCAACAATGTTGCTTTCTCCTTTCTCTCTGAGGATGAGCGCCCCAATGTAAATAATAAAGGCAAGGATGAGCAATGATCCTTCAAGTCGTGTGATTATGCCATCAAATCCGAAGAGAAGCAAAAGGAATGGTAGAATGATAAGTGAGGTTATTTTTTTCCCACCAACTTTCATCTTCTTTCCAAGAATAGCAACGAGCCCAAGTACAATGGTAGTATCAATAATGTTTGCTCCAATAACATCTCCAAGAACAAGATCTCCTTTTCCTGCAAGTGAAGAGAAAAATGCTGTGCTGAGCTCGGGGAGAGAGGTACAAAAGGCAACGATAACAAAACCAAGTAAGTATTCTGAAAGCCCTGTTTTGTGTGCATAATCTGTGATAGAAGAGATAATATAACCTGCAGACTTCATGATTATGAAGAAGCTGATGAGTATAATGATGATAAGTTGAGTGGTTTCTGCCTGAGGAAGAAGTAGGTTGACTTGTATGAGGATGAGAAGAAGAATTGCTGCGATAATCCAGGAAAGATTGTTCTTGATAAAATGGTGATGCTTTCCTAGTTTATCCTTTTCTCTGCCCTTAGTACCCTTGATTTTGCTCTTCTTTTTCTTAGCCACAAGCAGAAGAAAGAAATTAAAGTTTAAATGTCTTACTTCTTCTTGCCTTTGCCTTTTGGATCCTTTTTTCTGTTTCTTAGCTTCCTTATCGTGTAATAGCCCTTGTTAATTAAGTAAAGGAGTAAAGCTGCAGCAACAATTACTGCCCAATCGGCAATCTCAAGAGGAACTGTTCCAAAAACATGTCTGAGAGGACTGTAAACAGAAATGAGTTGCACAGCAAAGGAAGCAACAACCGCCGCTAAGAGCCATTTGTTTGAGAAAAAGCCAAGGTGGTAACGAGAACGGATCATTTGTAGCCGTGCAATCTCAAAGACAACAAAGCTACTAAAAGCAACTGTTTGAGCTTTTGCTAAGCTGCTTTTTTCTAGGTAGAGCCAGAAAAGACCGAGTACGATTACTCCAATAGAAATTCCTACCAGGAAAATGTCGCCTTGTAGCTCTTTAGAGAGAATACTTTCTTTTGCTGGGCGCGGCTTTCTTTTCATGATTTCTTTTTCATGAGGGTCAATGCTTAGAGCAGTTGCTGGAAGCCCGTCAGTAATGAGATTAATCCAAAGGATTTGAATTGCGGTAAGTGGCAGCGGCATTCCAAAGAGCGCAGCAAAAAAGATTGCTGTAATCTCACCTAAATTGCTTGAAAGAAGATAATTGACAAACTTCCTGATATTATCAAAGATGCCTCTCCCTTCTTCTACTGCGCCTACAATGGATGTAAAATTATCGTCAGTTAAGATCATATCTGCAGCTTCTTTAGCAACATCTGTTCCTGTGATCCCCATAGAAACCCCGATGTCTGCTTTTTTAAGAGCAGGAGCATCATTTACTCCATCTCCGGTCATAGCAACAACATAGCCTTTCTTTTGTAAGGCCTTAACTATGTTGAGTTTGTGTTCTGGCTTTACTCTTGCGCAAATGCCAATTTTATCTATTTGTTTTTCAAGATCTTTCTCACTGAGTCTCTCAAGCTCTTGTCCGGTGAGAGCCTTCCCAGTAATGCCAAGCTGCTTTGCAATTGCCTGCGCTGTTGTTAAGTGATCTCCAGTGATCATTACAACTTTAATTCCTGCACTTTGGCACTCTTTCACGGATTGTTTTACTTCTTCCCTTGGAGGATCAATCATTGCTTGTAAGCCAACGAAAACCATATCTTGTTCTGCACTCGCTTTGCTTCTTTTGTTGAAAGTAGTATTGTAGGCAAAACCAAGAACACGAAGAGCTTGCTTAGCGTAGACCTCATTTTGAGCAAGAATTGCTTTTCTTGTTTTGTTATCCATACGTTTTACTTTTCCATCAATAAGAATGCGATTACAACGTCGGATAATAATGTCTGGTGCACCTTTACTATAAGAGACCACTTTATTCCCATCAAGTTTGCTTGCCTTTACTTCATGAAAAGTAGTCATCATCTTTCGCTCAGAACTAAAAGGGATCTCATTGACTCTTGGCATTTCTTTGCTGAGTTCTTCTACTGAAAAGCCTGCCTTTTCAGCAGAGACGATAAGTGCAGCTTCAGTTGGATCCCCAAAAAGTTCACGAAGCTTTTTCTTGTTATCTTCATTGCTTTCTTTCTCCCTTTTTCCTTCTTTACTTGAATCTTCTCCGAGTTTAGCATCGTTACAAAGCATCCCTATCTTGAGAATCTGATAGAGAAGCTTTGGATTTGCAAGCTTCTTTTTGCCAGCTTTCGTCTCCTCAACAAAAGCTCCATGACTACTGTAACCTGCTCCAGTTACTTCGTAATTTGTTGTGTTGGTCCAAATGTGGGTTACAGTCATTTGGTTATGTGTAAGGGTGCCTGTCTTATCGGTACAAATAACATTGACGCTTCCTAAAGTTTCAACAGAGGCAAGCTTTCGTACCAGCACGTTTTTTTTGATCATCTTTTGCACGCCGAGGGCAAGGGAGACAGTGATTACAGCGGGGAGTCCTTCTGGTATTGCAGCTACCGCAAGCGCTATTGCTGTGAGTAGCATGACTGTTGCTGCTTTCCCTGAAATGAGCCCTGCTAAGAAGGTAACTATGGCAACGATTATTACTGCGATAGTAAGATAAGTTCCTAATTGTCTGAGTTTCTTTTGTAAAGGAGTATATTTTTCATGAGCTTCTTGAATGAGACTAGCAATTTTTCCAATCTCACTTTGCATACCTGTTTTTACAATGATTGCAGTGGCTCTTCCTGCTGAAACTACTGTTCCAGCATAAACCATATTTTTTCTTTCAGCAAGTACCGTTTTTTTGTCAAGAATTTTACTATGTTTAGTGATTGGTTGAGATTCTCCAGTGAGTGGCCCTTCTTGAGTTTTAAAGTTGTGAGTTTCTATAAGCCTGGCGTCAGCAGGTATCTTGTCTCCTGTTTCAAGAATAATGATGTCTCCTGGAACAAGATCTCTACTATTGAGCTTCTTTTCTTTCCCTCCCCTGAGTACTTTAGCTTGTAGAGAAGCTAGTTTTTGCAGTGCTTCGATGGACTTCTCTGCTCGAAACTCTTGGAAGAACCCTAAGGCAGCGTTGATAATAATGATAAGGGCTATGACAATAGCGTCTACCTCCTCTTTAAGAAAGATTGAGACAAAGAGTGCGAAGATGAGTATCCAAACAAGGGGGCTGTTGAACTGCTCGAGAAAAATTTTTAGGGGACTAACTTTCTTTCCTTGCTCCAATTCGTTGGGCCCATACTTGTCAAACCTTCTCTTTGCCTCAGTATGGCTGAGTCCTTTAGCTGAACTTTTTAGAATTTTGAGAACTTCTTCTTTCTTTTGATCAAAGTACATTATCCCCCACCTCTTGCTACTCTCAACTGCAGTAAGAGAGAAAGTTATAAATGCTTTTTGTTTGTTCATAGTGTTTGGTGTTTTTTTTGTGTTTTGAATAGTTGTGACTTCCTTAGTATCTTGTTGCTACCTTATGTTGGGGTTGTTTGCTGTTCTTGTTCATTCTGGCTGTGTTTTAGAGATAGAAGGTTGGCTATTGGGTTCTTGAATGAAACGTTAGCTTTAAATAATGCAATTTCATGATTTTTATCAGATAATGCAGTTGTGTAAAAGAGGTGAAGAGGTACTTTTTTTAGCTTTAGCAGCGTTAGTTATCTTGGGTGGTTTTGCCTTGCTCAATTCTGATTTTGGTTTTACTGGTGCTGCAGTAGGGACTGGCACCACTTTTGGGGAGGATAGTGAGCTTGGAGCGGAGCCTGAAGCAGGGGATGAAGATGTAGATGCTTCAAAGGAGCCAGCTGAAAGTGCTGAAGAGTCTGAAGATGATCCTGAAGAAGAGGATTCTGGCTCTGGCGAAGGAGTTGGAGCCAGCGCAGTTGGTTTTGATGAAGGTGACGGTTCTGGAGAGGGCGCAGGTGGAGGAATAGGTGCTACTGGCTTGATTGATGTTAATAATGTTGATGGAATTGCGGTTTATGCTCTCCAGGGAAATGTTGTTGGTTATCGATTGTATGATAATAGCTCTACTAATGTGAGTGCTCAAAACAATATTAGTCAAGATTTTGGAGAAACCATTCAAAATTTGATGATTGCAGGAAACCATGAACGTGATGAGTTTATTCTTCTTACTCTTGGTGATGAAGATCAAGTGTGTAGCTCTATGATTTATGATGCAGAAGCAGGAACTTGGGGAAATTATTACAATCTTACTGATTCTTGTTCTAACACTGGGAATGCTCATTTCTTTGATGTGGCTTTTGAAGATGTTTCGGGGGACGCAATTATTGTTTATGCTAGCTCTGGCTCTTCGGTCACTACTCTTAATTATACTATCTGGGATGGGAGTTCTTACTCTGCCAGTCAAGAGATCAGTTATTCTACGGCTGGAAGATTACGTCAAGCTCGTCTCTATCCAAAAGAAGGAACCGATGAGATGATGTTTATTGGACAAACAGGAAATCAGGATGTTTTTGCTTGGTTTTGGAATGGGAGTAGTTTTGAAGATTCTGTAGATATTACCTCGGTAGCATCAGATGCGTCTCCAAAAACGTTTTCTTTTTCATGGGAATCTTTGAGTGGTGATGGAGTACTAGCCTATGGGCAGAACAAAGATGGGCTTTATCTTACTACTTTTAATTCGAGCAATAAATCTTGGGAAGGCATTGTGGTGAACGCTACTGCAACAACTAATGAGCCGGTGAAAGTACAGAGTTGTGCGGATCCAAACTCAGATTATGTTGCTTTCATTTTTAAGGATTCGGGAAGTGATGTCTATCCAAGAATTTGGAATGGAACAGATTTTGAAACCAGCCCAGCACCTCCAACCGAAGAAACTAGTACGGAAGGTTCAGAAGCGGGGGTGATGAATGTTGATTGTGCTTGGAATTCCTCGGGAGTGGTGACTTTTATGTATGTTGATGGAGCAAATGCAGATGATGAAGAGATTTCTTACTTTACCTATGATAAGAGCTCTTGGTCGGTGGCTGATTTAGATGATGCTCCTCTCTCTCCAACCCTCGCTGATGATGGTTATCCAATTAAGTCTATTGAAATAGCAGAAAATCCTGTTAATGATGATCTTATGGTTCACTTCATCGATGGGGGAAGTTCGGATGATTTAGGTCTTGGGCTTTATTCGGAAGGGTCTTGGATACCAATTATGGATGGATTGGCTGGAGATGTTTTAGAGTGTGGTGGGCTTGAAGTTTCTGCTCAATGTGCTTACTTTGCTTGGGACCAGTATGATGTCTCTCCAAACGTGACTTCTCTCTCTTTTGAAAACGAGAGTATTAGACCTTTTGAGCAAACAGAAGTGAATGTAACTGTTGTTGATAACATTGGAGTTTCACAAGTCTTCATCAATTTTACCGATCCTGATGGAACTGTTCAGCAAATTGAGCTTACAGATAGTGATGGAGATGATGTATACAACGGAACTTATACAGCTACAGAAACGTCTGGCGTGTTTAATGTTACTATTATAGCTAATGACACTAGTACACATATGAACGTGAATGATTCTGAACTGAGTACTTTTACTGTGAATAATTCTCTTCCGGTGGTGAGTGATCTTGAACTTTTGACAGCTACTGGAGGTAATGCTACTAATGAGAATGTAAGTGCAAGTTTTACCCTGAGTGATGATAATAATGATTCTGTTCGTAATGTGACTACATGGTATCTAAACAGTAGCTCGATTATGGTGCTTAACATGCCTTTTGAAGTGTCAGGAGATGAAAATAGAACTAATGCGACAGATTATTCTCCTTATGGGAATAATGGGACTCCTTACAACTTAGCATCCACTACAGACGCTGTTTGGAATGCAACGGGGGGTTTTGATGGTGGTGGGGCCTATGAGTTTGATGGTGGCGGCGGTGGTATCCTTGTTGGAAATGATCCTTCTTTGCACCCGACTGAAGAAATTACTGTTTGTACTTGGGTCAGTTTGGAAGGAGCAGGGGGCCTTTACAACTACAATGCTATTGTCTCTGTAGATGATGATGATAAGGGATATGAACTAATGTATTACAAAGATGATGATGTCTTTCAGTTTTGGATTTATGATGGAAATTGGGGAACACCAGCAAAAACAAATAGTACATTTACTGGTGGTGAGGGCTGGCAGCACCTCTGTGGAACTTACAATAATGGTAGAGATGAACTTTTCTTTTATCTTAATGGGGTACAGCAAACAGATGGTGCGCAAACAGGAAGTATTACTTATCAGACAGGAGAAAATACTAATGTTTATATTGGGGATTATAACAAAAGTGGGGCAGCCACAGGATATTTTAATGGTGCAATTGATGAAGTGATGATCTTTAACAGAACTTTGAGTGTTGATCAAATCCAAGCAATCTATGATAACCAAAGTCAGCTTCTTGTGAGTCAGGAAACAGATATCGATGATTCTTGGAGTGTTTGTGTTACTGGAAACGATGGTTATGATGATGGGACAGAAGTCTGTAGTAGCGCCATGACTATTTTGGAAGCGGATTCTAGCGAACCTACTGTTACTGTTGATGATCCAACAGAAGATAGTTCTTTTAATGTTACTGATTCTGTAGTGATTGCTGCTAATGTAAGTGATACTACTGCAGTTGAAACAGTTTTAGCTAATGTGAGTTATCCAAATGGTACTTTGGAGCAGTATACTTTAGAGTTTGATAGCGGCTCTCGTTACAATATAAGTTTTAGTTCCCCTGCCCTTTTAGGAAGCTTTAATGTAACTTACATTGCTAATGATAGCCTTGGAAATGAAAATAGTTCGGTGACAACAAATTTTACTCTCGTTGATCAAGCAGCTCCAACTGTAACAAGAGATTCCCCTGAAGAAGATAGTGTTCACAATATTAGTGGGGCGGTGGTGCTGGCTGCTAATGTGAGTGATAGTATTGCTGTTGATACTGTTTTAGTTAATGTGAGTTATCCTAATGGTACTTTGGAGCAATACACTTTGGAACTTGATAGTGGAGATCGTTATAATGTCACTTTCACTGCACCTGTGCTCCTTGGAAACTTTAATGTAACTTACATTGCCAATGATAGTTCAGGGAATAGTAATTCCTCGGTTCTAGGGAATTTTACGATAACTGACCCTTTTGCCCCAAATGTTACTGGTCTCCTTCCAGAGAATGATTCTAGTTATACTTCTGGAGATATTGTTGAGATCTCAGCTAACCTGAGTGATCAAACTTTCATTGATACTGTCTTAGCTAATGTCTCTCTTCCGAACGGTTCAATAAGCACTCTTACTCTGAGTAATGGAACGAATCATAGTTTACAGTTCAATGCTTCTTTTACCACGGACCAAGTAGGCGTCCATAATGTTACCTTCATTGCTAACGATACCAGCGGAATGGAAAACGATACTGAACGAACAAACTTTACTGTTACTGCGGCGAGTAGTAGTTCTGAAAGCTCAGGAGATTCAGGAGGATCTTCTGGAGGAAGTGGTAGTGGTGGTGGATCCGTAAGTACTAATAATTCTGGAAGTGCAGGGGCGGCAAGTAGTGTTACGAGCTCTGTTGAGGGAGATTCTCACAAAGAGATTTGGACCCTTATTTACGAAGGAGAAACTGCAAGTGTTCAAGTTGATGATCCACTCATTGCAGTGACTGAAATCTCTTTTTTAGCTTATGATACTTTGGATGGAGCTTGGGTTGAGGTTGAAGTAGTTAGTGATTGGGAGATAGGGGTTTCTTTCCTTCCAACTGGTTTTCCAGTTTATCAATATCTTCATATTTTTAGAAGCCCTAATTTTTTAGACGAAGATGTGAGTGAATCTTTGGTAAGCTTTAGGGTTGATCGAGAGTGGTTAGATTCTTCTGGATATCAAGAAGAACAGCTTTCTTTAATTCATTATAATGGAGACACACAGTATTGGTTTGATGAAGATGCAAGCCTTACTCTTGTGGATGATGTTTACGCTTATTATGAAGCAGAAGTGGAAGATTTTAGTTATTTTGCAGTGGCGGTAAGCAAAGAAGCAGACTCTGGAAGGGAGGATGCTCTTATTGGGGCAGCAGGCTCTTTGCCAAGAGAAGAGCAGGCTTTTGTTCCTGAACTCTGGATTCAAGCAAGGGAGTCTTTAGGATTATTTTGGCTTTCAGTCTTGGGAATTTGTTTTTTGGTCTTTGTAGCTGTTTTGGTCTTTGTTCTTACTTTGGGAAGGAAAAGAGACTAGAATCTATGGCTTCTGGGATCTCTTTTGTCTTTTTTTGTTTTTGATTATTTTTTTTGGATTCTTAAAAACTTCATATTCTACAAGGTTGCTTGCACAAAGTTGTCTCTTCGCTAGCTTTATATACTTAGATTTGCTCTATTCTCTTGTTTATGTACTATAAGAAAAGAGGTGACCTTCACATAGCTCTAGCGTTAGCTCTCTTCATGTTTTCTTTGGTTGCAACTCTCCTTATTTTTCAAGGAAGTATTGGTGAAAAGGCTTCTCTTAGTGGTGAACTTACTGCTGCTGCGGTCACGGTTCCTGGGTTGGTTGTTGATAATGAAAGTTTGGAGGATCTTTTTGAGCAAGGAGAAGGTGTTGTTGGTGGAGAAGAGGAAGAACAAGTTGCTTCTGATCAAGAAAGTGAAGGAATTGGAGTTTCTGCGGTGGAAATGATTGATGGGGAAGGCTCTGGTTTTGGAGTACAAGCAGAGACAAGCTCCTGCGGAACCATCAGTACAGATACAAATCTTACTGCTAACATTATTTCAAATGGAACTTGCTTTACTATTGGGGCGGCAGGGATTGTTATTGATGGTCAAGGGTTTACTATCACTGGAGATGGGAGTGGGAGAGGGATTGATAATAGTGGTGGACATGATGGAGTTACTGTGAGAAACTTTGGAGGAATTAATAATTTTACAAATGCAGTATATTTTGATGGAGTTGCAACATCAAGTGTTACAAATAATAGCATCAATAGTTCTAATGAAGATGATGCAATTAGCATTCGTATTTTAGATGTTTCAAACTCTAATTCAATAACTGGTAACATTATTGTTTCTCAGGGAAAAAAAGGTTATGGAGTTTATGTGGATAACTCTGATTCAAACACCATCGAGAATAATGAAATCGTTACAGATGATTCTTATGGAGTGTTTATTGATACTGGTGCAGAATATAATATTATTGATTGGAATAACATCACTGTTACTGAAGAGGAATCTACCAGTGCAAATGATGAGGCAATTCAGCTTTGGGATGATTGGAATAAAATTAGAAATAATATTATTAGGACCTTGGAGAGCAATAAACAAGGAGTAAACTCTCAAGGATCTTACAATATTTTTAAACATAATATTTTCATCACCAATGGGAGCAGTTCTCCTGCGATTGCCATGGGAACTTTTAGCGATAATAACAATATTACCAATAATACCATTGATACTTTTGGGGCTTTGTCAAATGGAATCTCTCTCTCGCTTTCCTCTGATCACTATGTTGATTCTAACACCATTACTCTTCATAATGATTCTGCTGCAGGAATTTATTTCGATAGAACAGATGATTCTACTATCATTCATAATTGGATTAATGCTAGTCGCTCTTATGGTATTGACCTTGCAGCGGGGGCGAATGGTAATGTAATAGATAACAACACTATTTACGTGAATGGTAGTGTAGTTGGTATTAGTAATAGTTTTGGGATTCGAATTACAAATTTAGCAGGAACAAGCTATGATAATAACTTTAGAAATAACAATATTTATCTTGAGACAGAGGGAGGTATTGCCTTTCATGATATTGATGTGACTGCTGGAGAGTTTAACACTCTTGTTTATAATAACAGCTTCGCAAAATTACACTGGGCAGATTGGTCTAGTGGAGGTCTCTTTGAAGATCTTGATATTAATGGCTCCATGGTTCTAGGTGAAACAATAATTCTTTCTAATAATTCTGTCTCACTTAATGCAAGTGATTTTGATAATGGCAAAGGTGGCCAGATAAACACAACTGCCAACATTACATTTAAAGGCTTAGAAAATTTTAGTAACCCCATTGCTCTTAAAGATGATCTCTTTTGTGATGATTGCTCTGGTGTTTTTGAAGTGGAAACTGGCTTGCGAGTTGTAGTTCAACATTTTAGTACTTACAGCCTGAGAAATAATAGTCTTCCAGAGATCTCTGAATTTGGACACCTCCCTGAGACGGTTCAGTATACAGATAACATGACTGTGCATGTTCTTTATGAAGACCAAGATTCTCCAACAGATAATGCTACCCTCTATTTTGAGTGGTATTTAAACGAAAGCTTGCAGTATAGTGATACGCTTACTGTAGTTGAATCTGGAGACAATGCTACAATCAGTTTGGATGCAGCAAATTATTCCATCGGGGATATCATTAATGTGAGTGTGTATGCAAATGATAGTATGAATGTGAGTTCTACTTTGTGGTCAGATACGGTGACTATTACTGGACTGATTGATAATGCCCCTGTGGTTCTAACTCACGATTTTAACTCAACTCTTGAGGGGAATAGCACTCAGGAAAATTTAGAGTGTTTTGTTTTGCTAGAAGATAATGAAAGTAGTAGTCTGGAAGTGTATTGGGAAGTTTATAACGGTACAGAGAGTTATAACAGTAGTAGTTTGAACCTTAGCAATAATAGTTATGAAAATGTCGTCAATGTAAGTTCTCTTGTTACTGCTGGAGAAGAGAGCTGGACCTGTGGAATTCTTGTTTCTGACCATAACCAAAATAGTAGCTGGCAAAATCAAAGTATTACTTTGCTCCCTGAAACTCCTCCTGTTATTGCTAGTACTATTTTTAATGCTAGTACTCACAATAATTATAGTTCTGATGATATCAATTGTTTTGGAACATTTTTGGATAACCAGAGTTCGAGCCTTACTGCCTATTGGGAAATTTATAACGGAACTGAGCTTTATAATTCAAGTTCTCTTTCTGTTTCAAACAACAGTTTGGCTGGTCTTGGGAGTGTTTCTTCTTCTTTCACAGATGTTGGAGAGGACTGGGTCTGTGGTGCTTTAGTTTCAGATTCAATCACAAACACTAGTTGGCTTAATGAAAGTATCATTGTTCGAACAGTAACTCAAGGAGATGTTTTGAAAAGTAATCTTACTCTTGATGAAAATGTTACCTGTACTGATGACTGCTTGTTCATAGAAGATGAAAATGTTACTCTTTCTCTTAATGGGAATTGTCTTATTGGAAATGGGAGTGGGATTGGAATCAATAGCTCTGGGAATAACGGTTTTGATCTGATTGGTCCAGGCTGTATCATGAACTTTAGCACAGGGGTTTATCTCGAATCTGGAACTGAGGCAAATGTAAGTTTGATTAATATGAGTTTGAATGGTGTTGGGACTTTTTTTGGAAATCTGAATGATAGTAGTTTTGATTCTAATGCTCTCTTTAACAATTCTGTAGGAGTGAACCTTTCTGATTCCTTTGATAATTCTCTTTTGAATGGTTTTTTCAACAATAGTCTTAATGCAGTTGATAATGCTAACAACAGTTGGAACACAAGTTACTCTTGTAGTGATACTTTTGTAAACATTATCGGTGGAAATTGTAGTGCTGGAAATTTTTGGAGCGACTATCTTGGGAATGATACTAACGGAGATGGGGTTGGAGATACTGAGGTCCCTTATAACAGCTCAGAAAATATCTCTGAAGTGGGAGCAGGAGATTTTCTACCTTTAGTTTATCCTTCTGTGGCTGAAGAGAGCGGGGGGGATGAGGAGAGTTCTTCTGAGGGTTCAAGCTCTGGGGGGAGTAGTGGCTCTGGAGGAAGCAGCTCCTCGGATCCGGGTGTTGAGTTCGTTAACAATACGACTATTATAGAAGTAATTGAGATCCAAGAGATTGTTAAAAAAGTGGTTGAAGTTATCGAAGAAGTAGTTGAAGAGGTGATTGTCCCTGCGCCACCTTCAGATCCAGCACTTACTGGGGCAGCAATAGGAGATGTTTTTGATGTTCCTCCTTGGGCGAGCATTCTCTTTTTAATATGCCTCTCTATACTCATTGTTGGAGTTGGCTTTTCTAGGATATATGTTGCTGTTGGTGATAAGGCGGAAAATCTTACTGAGCTGGAGAAGTATGTACAACAAGTAGTTGCTATGGGCTTTAGCAAAGAGCAGATTTTTACTCGTTTAGAGCAAGAAGGTTGGGAGGAAGCAGAAGTCTTGGCAGCCTTTGATAAATTGCGAGGAAATTCTTGGCTTATGTAACTTGGGCTTGTGCTTTTTGTTTAGCTGTGAATTTCTTAGAATTTTTTCGTTTTTTTACATCTTTTTATTCCCGCTATCTTTATAAAGGTAAAAACTTTGCATCTTGCTATCTATGTACCATAGAAAGAGAGGGGATTTGGGTGCTTCGTTAGTTTTGTTCTTGTTCATGCTAGGGGCAGTTTTCTTTTTTAGCACGCAGCTTTCTCCAAGTGAGGGTCCAGGAATTACCGCTGCCGTAGTTACAGCCCCAGAGATTGGTTCAGATAATGAGAGTTCTGAAGATTTTTTTGAACAAGGTGCTGGTAGCGAAGGAGGTGCAGATGATGATGAAGGAGCTTTGGATTCTGAAGAGAGTGATGTTGAGAGTTCCTTAGATCCTATTGAAGACCAAACTGAAGAGGAGAGTACAGAAGAGGGTGTTGATGAAGAACTTGAAGGTTCTGAAGAAGGCTCTGGAGTAGAAGAAGGAGCAGGAATTCTTGGCTTTGGTGGCGGTGGAGTTGGAGTTCTTGCATCAGCAAGTATTGCAGGAGCTGTTTTTGAAGACGTTAATGGGGATGGTGTTTTTGATGCAGCAGAGAGCGGGATTGAGAATATTACTGTTCGGGTATGGAATGATACTGATGGAGATGGTGCGATAAACGCTACTGTGGATGTGGTTCTTTCAACAGTTTTGAGCAATGAGACTGGAAATTATACCTTCGCTTTGAATACAGGAGATAATTATTCTGTAGATATTAGTGCGGACTTTAATCGTGAACTTGTGAACTACAAGAATACTACTTCTAAGACTTCTTATCTTTCTGATCTTTCTGGTGACGATCTTGATGTTGATTTTGGTTTAAAGAGTTTGAGTGCCTCTTTGGGTTTGGTTGATTCAAGCCAAAAGTACACAACAGATACTAATGGTCTTAACTTGGGTTATACTGTTGCAGAGAATTTTGGTATGGCGGTGGCAAATATAGGTGATCTTGATGGTGACGGTATAACTGATTTTGCAGTAAGTGCTAGTGGTGATGAAACAACGGGAAGTAATGAGGGAGTAATTCATATCATGTTTATGAATGTTAACGGAAGTGTTAATCGGAGTGTGCTTATAGGTAATGAAACGAATGGTTTTTCTGCTCCTACTATTGAAGATAATGATTTTTTTGGGACCTCCATTGTGAGTTTAGGAGATCTTGATGGTGATGGGATAGTTGATCTTGCAGTTGGTGCTGAAGCTGATGAAGTGAGTGATTCTAATGATGGGGCTGTCTATATTCTGTTTATGAATGCTAACGGAAGTGTGAGTAGTAATCAAGTAATTGGAGATAGTTCTAATGGTTTTGCTCCAGACAATTTGACCAACGCAGACGGTTTTGGATATAGTCTTGCGAACTTAGGTGATCTTAATGGTGATGGTGTTGTAGATTTAGCAGTGGGAGCAGATTATGAAGAAGCAGATGGTGGAACCAGTAACGAGGGGGGGTTATACATTCTTTTTATGAACTCTAATGGAAGTGTCAACAGTACGGAGTTTATTGCAGAGAATCTTAACGGCTTTGTTCCAGATAATTTAGATTCAAATGACTTTTTTGGGTCTTCTGTGGATAATATTGGTGATCTTGATGGAGATGGTGTTATTGATCTTGCAGTTGGTGCTAGGGGAGATGAAAATGAGAATTCAAGTTCGGGAGCAGTGTACATCTTGTTTATGGAGACTAATGGGAGTGTGAAAAATAACACAAAAATTGCCAGTGGTCTTAATGGATTTTACCCCGATGGGGGCGCCCTTCTTTCGAGTGATAATTTTGGATCGGCGGTTGCAAATCTTGGTGATCTTGATAATGATGGTATCAATGACCTCGTAGTTGGTGCAGATAGGGATGAAAACGAGGATAGTTCGGAAGGAGCAATCTATATTTTGTTCTTGAATGGAGATGGGAGTGTAAAGAGCAATCAAAAGATAAGTGATGGCTTGGGAGAATTTAATCCGGGACCGGACCTTTATGGTCTAGAACTGAATGATTTTTTTGGAGTTTCTATTGATAATGCTGGAGATCTTAATGGAGATGGGATTACCGATCTTATAGTTGGAGCTAACCAGGATGAAACAGGGGCTGCGACCTTGTCTTCAGGAGGTTTTTATGTGCTCTACTTGGCGCAAGATGTTGCTTGTGGAGATGCTATCTCTAGTAGTGTCAATCTTACTGAGAATTTGAGCTCAACTGGAGGGGCTTGTTTGACTGTTAATGCTTCAAACGTTGTTATTGATGGTTCTGGTTTTAGTATGACTGGTAATGCTTCTTCCGATTCTATCGGAATCAATGTTTCTGGCTTTGAGAATGTGACTATTCAAAATTTTGCTGGAATCACTAACTTTAGTATTGGGGTAAACAGTGATAACGGAACAACTGGTTTGCTTGTTCAAAATAGCAGTATTGAGACAGCAAACCTTAGTGATGCCTACGCTGTTTACTCTGTAATGGATACCAATTTACGAGTAGAAGGAAATAATATCACTACTTATGGAAATGATTCTTTTGCTGTTTATCTGATAGATAGTAATGGCTCTAATGTTAGTCAAAATGATATTGTTACGGAAGATGCTAACGGAGTTTTTGTAGATGGTGAGGCTTATCATAACTTGATAAGTATGAATAATGTTAGTCTCTCAAATGTTACAGCGACTAGTTCTTTGAATAATACCGGAGTTTACGTTGATGGTGATGCAAATAATGTTACTTTCAATAGGATTAATAACAGTGGTTCTGCTCAAGAAGGGATAGTCTTTTTTGAGAATAACTCTTGGATTGAAGGAAATATCTTTGAAGGAGTTGAAGATCAATCAATTGGGATTTATGGATCAAATTTTACTAATGTTACGGTGGAGAATAACAGTATTCTTACTAGTGATGCCAAAGGTATTTCTGTCACTGGAGGAAGCAATAGTACGATTAGTAATAACACCATAACCACTGTTGAATCTGGTTCTGCAGGAATCCAGTTAGTCTCCACTGTTGAGAGTCATTTTTATAATAACCACATTACCGTTGGCGATTCAAATGGGATTAATATTAGAGAGGAAAATACTCTGAATACTTTTGAAGAGAACATTATTACTCTTTCTGGAGCAAGTGAAACGAGAGGTGCTTTTCGTTTTGCAGATGAAGCAAGTACAGAGAACAATACTCTTCTTAACAATAATATGACTTCTAATGATTTAGGAATTTATGATTTAGAAGAGAGTTCGGCTAACTATTTTGTGTACAATAACAGTTCTTTTGGACAAATTTTATGGTTTAACTTTAGTTCTGGCTCTTTTTCAAGAGATATGGACCTGGATCTAAATGGAAATACTTTTGATATGGAGTTTGGGGTTAAGTTGGATAACAATTCAATTAGTGTTAATGCTTCTTTAATCTCGGTAAACCCTAACTTGAATGAGACAGTAAATGTGAGCATTTATGGGCTTGATGAATTTGAAAACCCTTTGGCTTTGAGAGATAGTTATTACTGTAGTGATTGTCTTGATCTCCATAATACTACGATTGACAGTGAATCTTTTGATTACCACTTTCAGGCAGGGTATCCTGGAAATTTTAGTGTTGTAAACAATAGTGCTGGTCCTGTTATTTTACAGCATGTTCTTAACACTACAACACTTGGAAATTATAGTGCAGATCCTCAGACAAGTTGGTTGAATATAAGTGATAATGATAGTCTTTTTGTGGATGTGCATTGGGAAATCTATGAAAACAGTGTCTTTCAAAACTCTGGAATCTTTTATCAAGTTGAAGTTGGGGAGTTTAAGAATGTTGCAAACAGAAGTGCTCTTCTTTCAGATGTTGGGGATAACGTTACTGTTGGCCTCTTGGTCTCAGATGGAGAATTTAGCTCTGATTGGATAAATGATAGTCTTGTGGTGAGAGATTTTACTGCTGGTGATGTTATCACTGAAGACGTTACTTTTACTAATGATGTTGATTGTCATGGAGATTGTCTTTTTGTAGGTAGAGATGGAATCACTATCAATATGGCTGGTTATGCTTTGATTGGGAATGGAAGTGGCATTGGAATAAACATAAGTGATTATAGTAATGTTAGCATCTTGAATGGACATGTGAGTAATTATAGCATTGATATTTATGCAGACCCTAGTGAGGGAATTGTTCTGAATCAAACAAATGTGAGTGCTGCTGATACAGGAATCCTTTTTGAAGAGATTAATGAAAGTACTATCACTGAAGGATATATTACTAACAACAGTGTGGGAGTAAATCTTAGTGACTCTCATAATAATGATGTGTATAACAATTATTTTAACAATACTATCAATGCTGTTGATGAAGAAGATGATAATAACTGGAACACAAGTTATTCTTGTTCTACAAAGCATCGTAATATTGCTTTTGGAAATTGTACAGGTGGGAACTTCTGGAGTGATTATGAAGGAAATGATACTGATGATGATTATGTAGGAAATACAAGCGTGCCCCATAACAGTTCAGGGAATATTAATGGGAGTGGAGAGGGGGACAATTATCCTCTCTTAGTTTGTATTGAATCCTGGTCTTGTGGAGATTGGTCTGGTTGTCTTGATAATATTCAGACGAGAAGTTGTACTGATTTGAATCTTTGTGGATCAACTGCAACTCAGCCAGATCTTTCTCAATCCTGTAGTGGTTCAAGCAGCTCAGATGATGATTCAAGTAGCTCTGATTCAAGTACTTTTAGAGATCTAGATCCTGCAACTCAGGAAGCAATTAAAGACCTTATTAGCGATGCGATCGCTGACGGGAAGATTGCTTCTTTGAAACAATTAAGAAATGCTTTGCGTTCTGGGAAAGTGAGTCTTTCTACGATTGCTAAGAAAGCAAGCGAGGGAGAAGGTAGTGGAGCAGGAGCAGCAAGTGGTGTTAGTAGTGATCTTGGAGGGCTTGAAGGAAGTTCAGGTAGTGGGGGGGGGACTTCGGGAAAAAAATCTAGAACTTTGTTAGGACTTACTTTGGTTAACGATCTTGAAGACCTTTCTTTAGAACTGCAACCACGATTAGAACAAAATCTAGAATCGCTTTCTATTGATGCTGATCTTGCAGTGGTTGAAGGGAAAATTAAAGAAAAGCTTAGTTTTGAGGGAGATCTTTCCGAGGAAAAGGTGGAGGAAGAATTGCGGCGTTTTGCTTTGCTTGATGAACAAAATGTACTTCCTTTGATTAATCGAAAAAGTTCGACTTTTTTTACTTCCTCAACTGCTGGTGCCAGTGATAGTTTGCTTACTGGGGCTGTGGTTGGTTTAAGTGCAGAGGAGGAAAGAGAGTTAGAGGAAAGGCTTGCTAAGTCACTCTCAGGGATTGTTGCAACTTCAGAAGTGGTTGAAGGTGCTCTTTTGGAGGTTCACTTAGAAGATGAGGAGAGTCTTGTTGTCGAACCAGGAGAGACTTTGAATACTGATCTTGGATTGCTTGGAGGTATCTCCTTGGAAGGGAGGGAGATTACTCTCTCTTTGGAAACTGAAGGCGAAGCTGTTGCCCAGCAGAAAGTGGTGCTTCCTGCAAGCGATCTTGGAGCAAATTTAGACCTTTATCAAGATGAGCGTTTCTTTGATCTTTATGTTGTTCTCCCAGAAGTCAACGCAGAATATTCGCTTGAGCATGAATATTATATTGAAGTTGATGTTCGCCAACAAAGTGATACTTTGCTAGCACAATTCTTTCCAATTAAGTATGCTTTTGTGAACTCTGCTCAGCGTTTATTCAAGGGGAATGATCTTCTTTACTTGGAAACTTTTGGACCTTACTCTATAGCTGAAGATGAACAATATCTCTTAGCTCAGCAATTTGCTTATGATGCTGAACGTTACAGTGAAGGCTTGCAAGAGATTCATGTGCGTGTTTATCAAGATGGGCTTCTTGTTAATGAAGATATCTTTGTAGAGGATTTTGTGTCTGAGTGAGTTTGTTAATTTTTTTTCTTTGTTTACAAAAATGATTTGGAGGATTTCTAGTAGGTATTCTTTTAAGGAACTTTTCTTGCCATGTCGTTATGGTAGCTGAGGATGATGTTGGATTTGGCGGGGAGTATGAAGTTAATAGGGATAACACTGCTGTTTTGGAAAATCTTGCTAAGGAAGGACCTTATGTGACCTTGGCAATTGCTTATAATGATCCTCGCCATGATCCTTCTGTTCAAGGTGCTGGTGTTCCAAGAGTTTATCAGGCGGTTGGTGCTTATGATCCCTTTGCATCACAAGGAGATGATCTTGTCTTGATTGTTGGAACTTGTTTAATTGCAGGTTTAGATCCTCAAACAGTTCAGTTCCCTTTTGAAGCTCCAAATGCGGTGAGAATTGAGATTCCTAAAAGAACGGTGGTAGAATATCATAATCTTGCAGACTTTCTTAGGAGATGAGTTTAATTTTTTCCTTAATGAAAAGATTTATATGCTCCTTTTTCTTAGGTCTTGCTGAGGTTAGATAGTTATGTTGGTCTTTGGTGTGGAAGTTCCCTTGGTAGAAGTGATCTTTGCTTTAGCTTTGGTCACCTTTGTTATTCTAGTTGAGGTAATTATTATTATCTCTTTGCTTATTAAGCAAACCAACAAGTCAAAAGAATTGATTGCCCTTACCCAACAACTCTCTAAGACAATCTTACAGGTTAAAAGTGCTGAGCTCACTGAACTTGATAAACTGAAGAGAAAGTGAGTTTGCTTGGATTCTATTCTGGTAGTTGAGAGTTTAGTAGGAATAGGATGGATGTTTCTGAGAGAGTATGGGAGAATAAGAAAAAGTTAAGAAAAATAAAAGGGGAAGTAGGATCTACTTCTTTTTAACTTCAAGCGGCGCCAATTCGTTAATGATGGTCATAGGAATACCAGCTTCCTGCATCTTATTTCGAACTTTCTTCATATCCTTTACGCTACTCATCTGCTTTAGGATAGCTTTTGCACTAGCTTCGAACTCAGCACGTTGCTTTTTCATTTCTTCAGCGAGACGAGCCTTTTCCTCTGCGAGATGTTTTTTCTCTTCTTCAGTAAGCTCAGTTTTCCCGCTTTTGATTTTTTCATCAAATTTTCCTTCAGAGATTGCTTTAAGTGCCTCTTGAGCAGTCATTCCTTCAATGAGAATACCCATAGATTGGCAAGTTCCAATGATCTCTCGAACCTGGTTCTTTGTATCATTTGCAAGGAGTGCATCTTGTTTCATCTTAGAAATTTTAATTACTTGCTCCATCATCAGATCAGCTACTTTCTCTGTGAGTGGGTTAGATGCTCCTTTTTGGATTCCTGCTTCCTTTTTGATTAACTGGGCAGCAGGAGGAGTTCCGATTTCAATCTCATAAGATTTTTCATCCTTGTCTACGATTACCTTTACTGGAACTTTCATTCCTTTAAAATCAGCAGTCTTTTTGTTAATGTCGCTCACTACTTGACCAATATTTACTCCGGTTGGACCAAGAGCAGGACCTAATGGTGGGGCAGCGGTTGCTTTTCCACCTTCGATTAGTACTTCTACAGTTTCTTTTGCCATATTTGAAATTCACCTTATAATTTTGAAGCAATTTTAAGGATTTGTGCGTAACTTTTCATGGAAATTGGGCCTGTTTATAAGGGTTTCGAGAGTGTTTGGTTTTAATAAAGAGGAAAAAGAAAAGTAAGAAAGAAGAAAAAAAAAGAAAAAATGCAACTAAAAAACGACTAACAAACTCCATCTGCATCAATGTAAAGGTTTCCTTCATTACTAATGCATAAAGCTCCTGCAGCTCCGCTTCCATCTGGTGCGTCTCCATCAGTGCTTTCTGGTAAGTCTTGCATGTTAACTTCACCACAAGTTGTAATCTGGTTGTCTGCAGAACTTTCACAGTAGTTTGCTTGACCTTCGGCGTTGATTACAACTGCATGTTCGTGCTGAGCTTTTGCATTGTAGCCAATTGCTGTAGAGTAATCTCCTGTTGCGCTGGCAAATGCACCTAAAGCTAAAGCGGTGTTTTCAGCTTCACTGTACCAACCTACAGCGACAGTACCAGTTCCGTCAGCTTTAGCCATTGATCCAAGTGCCATCCCTCCTGCACTTGCTTCTCCACTTCCAAAGACCATAGAGCCGTGATCTTCTGCTCTTGCGCCATCACCAAAAGCAAAAGAATCTGTGCCATGTGCTTCTGCAAACCTTCCAGCTGCAAGAGAATATTCACCAAAAGCTCCACCAGCGTAGACACCATTTGGAGTGAAATCAATTGCTCCGATTGCAGTTCCCTTACCAAGAGCAAATGTAGCCATAGCTAGTATAGCAATCATTGCAATTGACATTACCAATATTTTTGTTATTTTTTTCATTTATTTCATCACCATTTGTGCGGCGAAGCTAGGTTGCTTATATTGTTTATGGAATTTTAAACACTAATCCATTAAAAATTCATTTTTCTTTCGCTTTTTCTTCTTTTTTACGGAAAATTTTATAAAAATCTCTTCTTGGGGAGGGATTGGGTTTTGAGGTGATTACGTATGAAGGCAAAAAAGCCCCTAGTTGATGATTAGTAGAGAAGAAAAAAATGTTGAAAGATTTTTTTGTTTTTAGATATGAACTGGTCACAGAACCGGTTGGAAGTGAAACTACAACTGGGTGTTTGGTTCTTCAAAAGAATCTTTCTGGTCCCCGAGTTCTTTATCTTTCCACTGTTCTTGTTGATGATGAAAGAAGAGTTGTAATTCGTGATCCTGATTTTGAGAACCGAGGAGAGTATTTCTTTTTGAGTAGTCAAGACCCTTCTCTTGTCTCTGAAGGAAGTGTGCTTAGTGTTTATTCTCGGAGAGGAGCTGAGCTGAGATCTCGTTTAGATGAGCCTTCGTTGGAGCTAGAGATCTCTTCAATTTCTAGAGTCAGTCCAAAAGAATATAATTCTGCTGTTGTTTCTTATAGAGCTGCAGATCGGAAGCATACTCTCCGGCAGATGAAGGTTACACGGGATGAAAGGGATGGAATTCTAAATGCTAAAACAGCAAGAGACAGGAGATACTCTCTTTACTCAAGTCGTCCTCTCCTTGAAGATTTCTTGGAAGCTAGAAAAGAAGAAGACTAAGCGCTTGTTGTTTAATCTTCCTGAATGTTTTTACTTCCAAGCCAAAACACATATAAGCTTCTTTTTTCTTCCTCTCTTTGGTGAAGATGTTTGGTTGTTTCCCCGTTTAGAAAGAAAGTTGCTGAACTTGATAAGCAAGTTGATTTGCGTAAAAAAAATGCTCGGCGTAAGAAGTGTAAAATCTACTTGTTTCGCCATGCACAGACTTTCTACAATAAAAAGCATATTTTTACAGGCCACAAAGATAGTAAGCTTACTCCTTTTGGTCGAAAGCAGGCAAGAAAAGTTGCTCGACTTTTGAAGGAGAAGAAGATTGATGTTGCTGTGCATAGTAGGTTAAGTAGGTCTAAAGATACACTTTCTGCAGTACTTTCTTTTCATCCCGAGTGTTTGTTGAAGGTGGAAGATGATCGCATGATAGAGAGAAGTTATGGGGTCTTTGAAGGGAAAAGCCATAGGTGGTTTGTAGGCATGGCAAAGGAATTACTTGATGATGCGGCAACTTGGCACTATTTAGAAGGGTATCATCATGAGCATAAAGTTTTTCACAGTCTTGCTGAAAAAGAGCTTCATTTTTTAAGAAGAAATTATGTTGTTTGTCCTTCTGGTGGAGAATCAGTTAAGGATGTTGAGAAGAGAGTGAAAAGGTTTATCTCTGATCTTTTATATGTTATGCGAACTTACAAAGTACATGTAGCGATAAGTGCTCACGGCAATTCTATGCGTCCTTTTCGTCGTTATTTTGAAAAACTTAGTGTTGATCAGATGATGCAGCTAGAAAACCCTTGGGATGATTATTTTGAGTACGAAATAGAAGTTTAATTTTTTGTTACAAGAGTTTTAAAATAAGCTTGTTTTTCTCGCTTTGTGGCAGAATATGTGTTAGTTCCTCAAGAAACGAGAATGAGCAGAGCGAATTTTCTTGAACTTTGTTTTGGGAGAATTGGTCATGATTTTTTAGGTCAAACTTTTGCTCTTCGATCAGGTCTTCGTTTACTTTCAACTGGCTTTGATAGGATTGCTGATGAGAGGAAAAAAAGATTTCTTAGCGAACTTTCTCCTCGAGCAAGACATGTAGATCAAGTGAGCTCTGCTTTGAGAACTTTAGCTCTTGGCTCTGATGATTTATCTTATGATGGCTTTTCAGTATGTGGGCTGTTGGAAGATTTAGGGACTTTTGGAAGGAGTAAATGGCCAGGGCTAAATATTACCGTTGATGTACCAGATGACCTTTCTGTTCAAACTAGTGCAGTTTTGCTTTATACCCAACTTTGGAATTTTGTTTCAAATGCTTATGATGCTTATCCAGAAAGTCAACGAGGACTAATCGAACTGTCATCTGGTGAGTTAGCTTTGAGTGAGAAGGGCTGTCCCTTTTTAGGGGTTAATGGTGAGAAATATACTGTTGGTGATCCTTTTGTAAGAGTTTCAGTGAGGGATTATGGTCCAGGCATTGCTTCTGATGATTTAGAAAGAATATTTGAAGCTGGAGTAAGTGGAAGAGGCAGTTCAGGTATTGGCTTAGCTTTGGCTGAAGAGACTTGTTTGCGACTTCATGGATATTTGAGAGTAGAAAGCGAGCAAGGTTCTGGGAGCACTTTCTCGCTTTATTTTCCTAGAGAAAGGGTTAAAAACTAAAAAATGAAGCAAGGAAGAAGGGCTTCTATTATAATCCATCTGGAATATTCTTTTTAGGGTTGAAACGGTTGTTTGGAACCTAATTAGAGCTTGAATTTCCCTTAGTTTACAGAAAAGTATATTAATGGGTAGAACTTCCCCCCTGCCATGAAGAAAATTGCTCTTATCCAATTCCGCTCTGATCCAGTGGTCTTAGAGCAAGAAATTAAGCACGTTCTTAGTAAAATTAATGTTGAAAGAGAGTCTCTAGAGATCTTTAATGCTTTGAGTTACACGCTTCCTGCGATTGATGTTGATCAGTATAGTGCTTTTATCTTTGCAGGTTCTGGTGAAGTTACTCTCTCAGATAGATGCCACAAGGGAAAATTTGTCAAAGCTAATGTGAGTTGGCTTATCAAAGAAGTAGTGCAAAAGGACAAGTTGAGTCTTTTTATTTGTCTTGGTCTTCATTTACTCTCTGAAGAATTGGGAGTTTCTGTGCAGCGATGCAAGGTTGCAGCTGAAGTTGGGACAGTTCCTGTTTCTTTGACACAGAATGGTAAAAATGATCCTTTATTTCAGTCAATAGATCATTTTACTCCGGCGCAAGCTGCGCACAATGATTCCATTTTTGAGTTGCCTTCAGGAGCGGTTTTACTTGGAACTAATGAGAAGTGCCCTGTGCAAGCTTTTAGACTTAAGCGGAATATTTATGCGACTCAGTTCCATCCAGAAATGAATAAGGATGATTTTTTTGCTAGACTTTCTTTTTATCCACACTATGTTGAAGAACACGGACTCACTTTAAAGGAGAGCCCACAAGTTGCTTTGCTTATGAAAAACTTTATTGACATGGCTTTCTCTCGCTTTGAGAGAGAAGGGGTTGCAGAGCAACTGTTTGAAGCTGAAGCGGTGAGTTCTAGTTAGTTGCTTTCATTCTTTTCTCCAAAACCTTCTTTTCTTAATTGTTTTTATGGAATTGCTGGAAAAATATATAAATAAATCTCAATATTTCAGTTTTTATGAAAAATAATCTATTGGCACTTGTTGGGGGAGCGTTGGCCTTTGGCTGCACTCCAAGGGATTGTGAAACTTTTGAAGTTCATCCAGATATTCGAGGAGACGAACCGGCGAAGATTAGAGTTTGTTATCGTCATTTGGATACTGAAAATGAGAGAATAGTCGTAAATGGCGTAGAGCAAGATCTTGCTGGGGAGTTGTATGTGGAAGTTACCCTCCCTAGGGAAGCTTTTCCAGGAGGTCAATATGAGCCAGGTCTTGTTGTAGCTTCAGATTTTGCAGGTCGTGATTATAGTATTTTTAACTACTCTGAAAAGCCGGGAAGGACTTTTGATGGGCAAGCAGACCCAACTACTGTCCATGAATTAGGTCTTCCTATGGGCCAAGGTTTTAGTGTTCATGTCGATGCAGATAGGTCAGATGAGTTCTCTCCAAAGTACGATCTCTTTGGTATAGATATTTATGATTTGTCTTCTGAATAATCTTCTTCTGAATGCTTTTTTTCTTTGTTTTTCTTTTCATTATACGAACTCCTTTGGAGATAAAGAAATTAATCTTAGAGAAGAGAGTTATGTGAACAAATAAAGAATCAAAAGCTATAAATACTGGTCTTGGCTTGTTCTGCTCGGTGATAGATGTATGAAGTTAGTTCTCTTTAAACAACCTAAAAAAGTGCGTATTGTGGAAGGTTTTCCTGGTTTTGGTTTAATTGGTACCATCGCAACTGAATTTTTATTAGAACATTTAGAAACAGAAAAAATTGGTGTTGTTGAATTTGAAGAAGCGCCGGCAATGATTGCAATCCATCAACATAAAGTAATTGAGCCGATTAGTTTGCATTACAACAAGAAAAATAATATGGTCTTTGTCCATGCGCTTAATATTCCAAAAGGATTAGAATGGAAAGTAGCTGATGTTCTTGTTGAGCTCAGTCAAAAGTTACAAGCTCGCGAAATTATTTCTTTAGAAGGTGTTGGAAGTCCGAGCGCTGAAGGATCACGCATCTTTTATTTCTCAAGTAATGGAAAAGGAGCTACTGCTAAACCTAAAAAGTTAGAAGGAGTTGCTTACCCTTTGATGGAAGGTATCATTGTTGGCGTGACTGGAGCACTTCTAAGCAAACAAACAAATGTTCCTTTAACGGCTCTTTTTGCAGAGGCTAAAAGTAATTTACCAGATAGTAATGCTGCAGCTGAAATTATTAAAGCACTTGATGCTTACACTGGTTTAAAGGTTGATCCCAGGCCTTTAAAGGCGCAGGCTAAGACTTTTGAGCAAAAGTTGAAGGGAATAGTGGGAAAGAAGCAGAAGATGGCTGGAATGGTTGCAAAACGTGATGAGAAGCTGAGTTATGTGGGGTAGTTAGGATGCCATTAACTAGGGATGAAAGGAGAAAAGCAAATGAGATTATTGCTTTTTTGCAAACTCAACTAGAAGCTGGTGTTGATGGAATTCCTTATTGGAGAGTTGCTCTTGAAGGGAACGGTTGGTTTCGTAATAGTTATCGAGTTGGCATATCTGTCTATGCTGCTAAAATTCCTTTGCCTTTACAGTGGACGCCCATTCTAAGAGTGTTTATCCGAGATGATAGAGG
The DNA here is from genome assembly GCA_964343575.1 of uncultured Methanosarcinales archaeon. GTDB lineage: Archaea > Nanobdellota > Nanobdellia > Woesearchaeales > GW2011-AR9 > CAYFJV01. Next base: position 180,799 of record CAYFJV010000001.1, read on the forward strand.
AGAGTATCCTACTCCTTTTACTTGTAAGGTTGTAGATGTGGAGTATAGGGGAAATGCAAGGAACTTCTTCATTGAGAAAGCAATGCGAGGCTCAGAGCATCTTATTGCCTTGCTTGAAGCGAAGTTTGATTATGTGGGTTCGGTTTAATTTTTTAGGTAATTGTTATGAACCTTGTTCATTTGAGGCGTGATGCTGATTCTTTATTGGGAGTAATAGAACGTTTTCAAAAAAGAATTGAGCAAGAGAACAAAGCTACGGTAGTTCTTTATAGGAGGCGCGCTCTTGCAGTGCAGCGTTTGAAAGATAATCCTCGTCTTGAAGTGGTTGAAGAACTTCGTGAGATTTATGCAGAGTTTGAGCGTTATTTGGGAGAGGCTGAGAGTGATTTGGCTAAGCTTGATGAAGTATTACTTCGTTTTGAAGCTTTGGTTAGTGAAAGGGCTAACTTAAAACATTTTTTTTGGGGGAAGGTTAATGGAGGAGGAAAAAATTCTTCTGCAAGTCAAATCGTCTTACTTCGCCTAGCTGTTAGAAGGATAAGAAAGTTTCAAACTTCTTTGAAAGCAAGTTTTACTTCTGTGAAAGAGCATATTGAAGAAGAGCGGAATCTGCTTAAGAAAATGGATGGCTCTTTTTACCATTATGCTATTGAGAGTTTTATTTATGAATATGAGCAAGAGAATGCCCTAACTCGTGCTTTCTATGAATCTTCTTCTTTTGAGAATGTTCAAAATGTAAGGAACCGTGTAGAGGCTGAATTTAAAAAATTGAATGCGCAAGATGCTTTCTTGGTAACTGGGATTCAGTTAGTTCCTTTTGCAGGGATTGGCGCCTCAGCAGGACTTTGTTTTGGTGTGTATATGGGTTTTATGTTGTGGGTTCTTGGGATTGTTGTCAAGTACTTACTTATGGGGCTTGTGGTAGTAAATGCAAGTCGAAGGGGCAATGATGTTAGTAAGGGAAGAAGGGGAACTTTTGCTGTTGTTGATACTGTGGCTAGATGGCGCAAGTCTAGAAGAGCAGCATAGTTCTGTCTTTGCTAGTTACTTTTAGACGAAAAAGATTTTGTTTTTTCTTAGTTCTTTCATTTTAAATTTTAAGAATAATCTTTGGATAGATTTTTATTTATTTGAGAAAAGTTTCTCTTTTATTTTCTTAAAAAAAGAAATATTTAAAATCTGGTTGAAAAAACCTTCAAAAATAAACTTTTGAGGTATGAAACATGAAAAAATTACTAAAGTTGTTTGCAGTGTTTGTTTTGATGAGTTTAGTTTTGTCAATGAGTGTGTTTGCTTTTTTACAGGAGACTTCTGCGCATTCTGGTGATCAGAACGATGGTGTTGAGCAGCCTTCTGCAGAAGAAGAACCTTCAGAACACGATTATTATGGTGGGGGTAACCAAAAATTTTCTCAAAATGAGAATTACTCTTTTGGAGATGTTAGGAATTTTTTTGGAGATCCAGAAGAATAATCTTTTCTTAATTTTATTTTTTTAAAGATAATGGGGTAGAATATAATGAAAAAAATAATGAAATTGTTAAGTGTGTTTGCAGTGATGAGTTTAGTGCTGTCGATGGGGGTTTTTGCATCAGAAGGTTTTTCGACGAGCAGTTATAGTCATACAACAGTTTTCTTGGCAACTGGAACAAATTCTGGTCAAGGTACTTTTGTCGGGGGTTTAACTTCTTTGGATGTCTGGAATCCTCGTCAAGGAGATCATTGGGTTGCGCCAGATTCTCCTTCTGATGTTTTAGAATAATCTTTTTAATTTTCCTTTTTGTTTTTGATTAAATTTTTCTACTTTAATTTTTTTAAGTTTTAATTGAAATTTTTCTTCACATTTTTTGTGAAATTCTCTTCTGCTACTTTCTATTTTTGATTAAATCTTTTTGATCAAAATCTTCTTAGAAATCCTTAAAAGAAAAATCATTGGTTTTGGAGTAATTTTGTTGCCCTACTTTCAAATTTTTTAGAAAACCTTGGCCAAATTTTCTCGGAGAAGCCGGCCTTTTTGATGCAAATGTGGCTAAGTCTGTTGTTTTACGGTTTTTGAGACAAATATGTCATGAAATGAGCTAAAAAACTCCGCATAATATACATTAGGCGAACCAGTTGGTGGAAAAGAGAGATTTTGGAAGAAAAATTAGTCAAAGTGACCACTTTCTTGCAAATTTGCCCTTTCTCCGTGGATCTCCCCAACAAGTTCTCGCTTTTTACGGCGCTCCACTTCACTAAAATACGATGCCCCTCCCAATGCGGGCACCAGTCCTGCAATGCCAGACCAAAGAAATCCAAGCATCGCATTCATCCTAGTTGGGTCACGAACAAGTTCATTCCCATATCTATCTAATCCTGTTGAAAAAAAAGGTTCGCCGATGTCTGCACCATGTGCTGCTCCAATATAGGTTCCAACCCCCATCATTGCAACATAAGCAAGTAGGCAAGCGTTTGCAGCAGCACCTTCTGGTGCCCCCAATTCACCCAATAGGTTGAGGTATCTGGTCTTTGGCAACTCAGTCACTTTTGCGGGAGTTGAGTCTACAAGGTCTGTAAGATTGGGCCCTTGAGAAGCTCTTTCTTGCCCTCGTTGCTCTAGAATGTTAGTGATATCAAGTACCCTTCCATTTTTTGGAGCTTGCTCGTCCATGAATTTTTCAGAGGGTGTTTTTTATTTAAAAGTTGTCTCAAAAAAGAGACGAATTTCCTAAAATTTCATCGAGAGATAAGGGAGTAAATCTGGCGGGCACAGTAACTGGATTCTCTAGTGTGACAGAATCTGCAGACCACACATACATTGAAGTCTCTAAACCTGGAAGAAAGTTTCCATTATCATAAAAACAGTTAGTTGTCCAAGTTCCGACATCTCCATGATTAACTGCAGTCCCTCCTTCAAAAGCATAATGTGCAGTAGTAATAATGAACTCATCTGCTTGAGTATAAGAAAAAGTGGGGCAATTTGCCCATCTCCCTTCTGGATGAGTTATGTTGAGAGAAAGTGTTCCTTGGCCAGTTTCCACCATACCAACAAAAGTGTCTCCTTCTGGGTGATATTGACATACTTCAATGGAAGTATTTTGGTCACTGTAAGCTTCTTGACACCGCTTTATTGGCCCCCGTGGGGGAACTTCAACAATACCAACTATTGGTCTTTGATATGTGCTTATTTCTCCTTGACAGGCAGATAAGCTAAAAGAAAGAGTAAGAGATTTGAGAATATTTTTCATTTCTTTAGGAAAAGAGCAAATTCACTTAAAATTTCCACCTCAATATTGGGGTTTTTTATTGAAAAAAATTTATAAAAATAGTAAAAAATGAGGAGAAAATGAGAGAATACCTCCCCACTTTGCTAAGAACAAATGCAGCAAGACTACAAGTACTTCCCTATGTGGCTGCAGGATACCTTAATGGTAGTATGCAGGAAGAAACAATCCAATGGGTTTTACTAGCTGCAGGCGTTGGTTTAACTGTAATGGCGTTGGACAGCAAGATATATCCTTCAGTAAGGAACCTTAGAGAAGAAAGAGTAGATTGGAGCACTGGAAGAGTAGAAGGTGCCCGTTATCGCCCCAGTGAAACTCCAACTGCACTTACTTTAGATGAGGCACTCTGGCCATTTGTGGTGGGCGCAGGAGCAGGTGCTTTTGGATATTTTATGGGAGCATTATGATGATTAAAGTTATTGTCTTTGATTAAAATTTCCCATTCTAAATTTATTTGTTCTTATCAATAAGTTTTATTCTCCTAAAACCATAAAAAGAAAGCTCTTTTTGTAAGCTCATGCAGATAGTTGCTCATTTAGAAAAACCGTCGTTGAAAGCAGAATTTTTAGCTGCAAAATCAGTACCTCATTTACACATTAAAGATTTTTTAGATGAAAAGAGTGCAGCAGAGCTGTTAAAAGTTGTAGAAAAGCTAGACTTTGAAGAAAAAGAAAGTGATTTGTTTCACTTTTGGCAGAGCAAAAATTTGAAGATTTTGGATGATGAAAAAAACAATCAACTCTTAAAATTTTTTGATCTAATAAATTCTAGCAAAGTTAAAAACTTTCTTTCCAGCATTTCTGGCTTGAAAATTACAAATGCTGATTTTCATGCAACTAAATATGTGAAAACAAATTATTTGTTGCCTCATGATGATCAGTTAGAAGGGAGAAAAATTGCTTACATTTATTATCTTAGTAATTTGAAAAAAGAAGAAGGAGGGGCTTTTGAATTCTTTTCTGTTGATGAAAAAAACAAGCCACTTCTCGTCGAGAAAAGTGTACTTCCTGTTGCAAACTCTTTGTTTCTTTTTGAAGTTTCTGACAAATCTTTTCATCAGGTAAGTGAAGTGTTAAAAGATGCCCAGCGTTATGCACTTGCGGGGTGGTTTTATGGATAATTTACACCCACTTTACTTACAGGAAGGAGTGCAAAAACAAGTTAGAGAACAGCTTTTTTCACAGGGATTTGTGCAGTTATCCTCGCTATTTTCAGTCTCAGAACTTAGAAAACTAAATAAAATTATGCGAACTTCTGGAAAAATAAAGAGATATAATCCAGATAAATTTTCTTTTACAAAAATTTTGTTTAGCGAGGAAGAAAAGAAACTTCTTTTTGATAAAATCGGCGATTTGTTGACATGGATTGCTGGAAAAAAAGTTAAGATTTTAGAACTTGAAGGAAGAGAGTTCAAACACCGTGACTACACACTTCTTCACGACGAAGAAAGTTTGAAAAATTATGCGAAAAAAGTAGGGAAAAGGCACTTTTTTTGTTTAGAATTAAGTTCTGATTGGCTTGAAGAAAGTGGCGGACAAGATTATTTTGTTTTTGATGAAGAAACCTTTATTTTACCAGTTTTAGAAAACAGTTTTTCAGTAGTTCTCGAGGTAGAGAAACATTTTACTAAGTATGTAAATTGCTTAGCTGATGGTAGAAAAAGAGTTCTTATAATGGGTTTTTTCCATTAAATTTTTCTTCTCGGAGAGTTCGCATAAAACTAAGAATAAAGAGGAACAGTGCCAGTTTCTAATTCTCCAAGAGATCTTCTAAGACCACTGGTACAAAGACCGCCTTCTCTTTTTGGTAAAACAAGAAGCTCAAGATCCTCTAAACCAGCTCTTACTTCAGAAACTCTTCTTTGATCATTAAGAAAAAAAGCTTTTATTCCTAAATAATGAAGCAGTGCTTGTCCTGCACTTCTCCTATCTAAAAATACTGCTCTTTCTTTAGATCCTTGAACTTTTCCTGAAACAAGTTCTTGAAAAAATGCTTCCCCTTCTCGACAGGTTTTTGCAAAGCTTGCGAACCTTTCCATTTGAGCATTAAAATGAGGGTCTTCTTCCAAAGAGACTATGCTATAGATTATTCCCTCTTCAGGGGGACCGGTCTCTCTGACTCTAGCAATCTGATAGCGTAAACCAAGGATTCTTGCACCAAATTCAGCAGTATGTGCTTGTCTAAATTCCTGACTAAGATCTGTTCTTCTTCCAAGAAGAACCAAAGCTTCAAGATAAAGTTTTTCTGCTCTTAAAAGAGCATCAACTATTGAGGAAGATACCCTTGGATCATCAAGCTTCCCATGATCTTTATAGAAACAGAGACATGCGGTTCTAAGCGTCTGAGCTTGAGCAAGAGGAAGATCAAAATTATCTGGGAAACGTTCCCTGATCATACCCATTGTTCCAGCACTTTCATCTCTCAAGATACTGAGATAATTTTTAATTGGGAACTTTTCTTCGCGAGGAGAGTATGAAGGATAAGCTCTTCTAACAAATTCACTAAGTGAGATTAGTCCTCTCGTTGTACTCAATGATAACTGGCCATATTCCAATCTTATTTTCTTGCTGAAGTGAATTCCTTCTTCGTTTATTCTTCTGGCAGTTTCTTCGTCAAAAAGCTGGAAGTTAACTCCTCCTATTGATTGGCTTGGAATTAGCATTACATTTTTTTGTTTTATCCTTTTTTTAAAATATTCTCTCTTTTCTTTAACAATAATTGACTTTTACCGATTTTTTACCTTAGAAGTGGGAAGTGATTAGATTTATATAGTCTCAAGATTATCTGAACTTTATGAGAAGAGGTGGAGCGAGAGATGTTGATCTTTCTGAATTAGAAACCGAATTAGAACTACGGGGGATGGCTGATAATACCATCAAGTTGTATTTCAAATACAACGCACGTTTTCTCAAATTTGCTGATAAAACTCCAGAGCAAGTCACCAAAACTGATGTCAAAAAATTTCTTGCCAGCCTTGTGAAGAAAAAAACAGCGCCAAGAACCATTAACATGGTACGCTCGGCGCTCCTCTTTTATTACAACGAAGTTTTGGGTAAGGATTTTGTAGCAGTAAAGATTCCAAAAGTTAAGCGCTCGCTTCCAGTTTTCTTAAGTAAGGAAGAAATAAGTCATTTGATTGTGCAAGCAGGAACAGCAAAGAGTCAGCTCATCATTAAGTTTCTCTACAGTAGCGGTTTGCGCGTCTCTGAGCTTTGTTCACTTCGCATAGAGGATCTTGAGCTTAGCGATAGGAAAGGCTTTGTACGTGATGGGAAAGGGGGTAAGGATCGCTTATTTTTCATCTCTGAAGGCTTGTCTACAGAATTGGCTGCTTTTTTGGGACAGCTTAAGCAAGGTTATGTCTTTCCAAACCATTATGGTGAGCGTATGACTGAGCGTAATGTGCAAAAGATCATTAGTCGTGCAGGCAAGAAAGCAGGAATTATGAAACAAGTAACCCCCCATAAACTTCGTCATTCTTTTGCTACGCATTTACATGATTCTGGAACCTCTATTCGTACTATTCAGGAATTGCTTGGTCATGCTAATCTACAAACCACGGAGATTTATACGCATGTTTCGCAGCAGCGGCTTAGAAATGTGAAAAATCCTTTAGAGGATATTTAAACAAACAGAGTCCAAATAAATGGTTTCTCTCCATATAAAAAGACGAATTAGACAAATTTATCTTCAAAGTCAGCCATATGTTTATAAAGACTGTCCAATCTAGAGACATTGTGGTATACCAAAGGTATGAAACGCATTTAGCCAAGCTGTTAGGTATGTTTGTTGATAAGTATAGGGACGATCTTGTAACGGAGCTAGGCGGTGCTTATTACAATAGAGTAGTATTTCCCAAGTTGGTTCGTGGAGCACTTGAAGAGGGATTAGCTTATTTAGGATTGGATGAAGAAGAAGAAGACCCCTTAAGAGTATATCTTTCTAGAAGAATAGTTGAGGCAGGTCATGATAGAGAAGCAGCGCAAGAAGTTGTTGGTGTTTTTTGTGGTACCTTGGAATCATTTTTAAGAGAGTTAGGAGATAGTCAACGAAAAGGGATACCAGATGCTGATGAATTAAGAGCAGCTTATTCTACTGAGAGAAATGTTACAAAACTCGCAAAGCAATATGGAGTATCAAGACCAACGATATATCGCTGGCTTAGAAGACATAAAATTAGTACTTAAATTTTAGAAAAAAGTCTCTAAGGTTAAATTAACCACATTCTCTTTTGCTTGTTTTTCTTTGAAGAGTGGATCAAGTTGCACAAGAATTTGTTTATTCACATAAGAACGGATAATAGGAATTCCTTTTTGAGAAAGAGAAGAGATGTATTCTTTGACAAGAGTCAAGGGCACCTTAGCTTTTTCAGAAATTTCTTTGAAAGCCATAGAGAATTCGTTGGTGTACATCACCAAGAAGATTTGTTTCTCAACTTCATTGAGCGGCACAATGTTGTGATCAATAACACCTTGCTGCAAATGCACTTGGTCCAATCGTGCATTAAGTTTGTCAATCTTTACTTCAATGTCGTGGAGGTAATCAAAGAGGCCTTGAATCTCAGAACTATTTTCATTAATTGCCATGAGATGTTCATCAAAATTCTCACGAACTTTGGCTATTTGTTCTCGAAGACTTGACCTCATTTTTTACCTCTTCTTCGAAAGCTCTCGCTAGCTTTCATTACCACACAAAAGAAGTGTAAGAAAAATCTCTTACGCCTCTATCCCACCCCTGAGATGACTTGGTGAAACTTTTATCGTTTAAATAACTTTCTCTTGTTGAGACAAGCATCACTTTTCGATGGTAAGAAGTGTTTAAAAGAAGAAGGAAAATTGTTTGTCGCTTAAGGGTTTTCTAGAATACTTATTTGATTATTTGTTTTCTAAGAGTAGAAATTGTTATAACTCTATTAAGTTTGAAGAAAGTGTGGAAGTTGGAACTTATAAGAATCGAATTGGCTGGTACTTCCAAGACAGAATCCGAGACATTCTTGGAGTTATGCATAACCCCGGAGAAGGAGCAGACCTTGTCTCTTTTAAAGACGGTTTTGCACCAACGGCTATAGAAGTTAAATCACGTATGACTAAATACGGTGGCTGGTCAGTAGATAATGATCAAGTAAGAAGATATCCAAAGTTACATAGAGAGTTAGAAGACGGTTTGTGGTGGGCTTTTGCAGTTTATGATCTTGCCTGTAGTGTTGGAGAAGTAAGAGATGAAGATGATTTTATGAAACTCACTTCAAACAGAAGAGTTTACCTTATGAGAACAGACCTTGTTTTAGGATACAGGGTAGATAGAGGAGGGTGGAGAAACGTTCGTCTAAGAGGAGTTACTGAGGCAGCAAAAGGTTTTGTTGAAAGAGAGATTTATGGAACAAGGGTGTTTATACCTCCAGAGAGTTCTTTAACTCCAAGGTTAGAAAGACTCCTTATTCCTGTTCCTTTCTAAACTATTTTAAAGAAAGATTATTTTTTCCTTTCCATGAGTTTTCGTAGTAAAAGAGAATTTGCAGTTTGCTTAAGTAAGTTAGATTCTTTTGAAACACATTCTGTAAAGTTGGAGCAGTACGCAACACCTTCAGAGATTGCAGCAGATTGGCTTTGGAATATGGCCATGCAAAGTGAGATTAATAGTCGCGTATTTCTAGATGCAGGTTGTGGTCCTGGAACTCTTGGTTTGGGTTTGTTATTGTTAGGTGCTCGTAAGGTGTATTTTTTAGATAAAGATGCTGCTGTGCTTGAAGTGTGTAGAAGAAATTTTGAAAAGTTGTCTTCAGAGTATGAGTTAGGAGAAGCAGAGTTTATTGCTTCAGATATTTCTTTGTTTGATGGAGAAGAGGGAGAGATTGACGGAGTTGTACAAAATCCTCCTTTTGGTACTAAGGAAAAACATCATGATAAAAAGTTCTTAGAAAAAGCTTTTGAGCTTTCTGGGAAGATTTGGAGTATGCATAAGTGGAGCACAAAAGTTTTTGTTGAAGCAATTGCCAAAGATCATAGTTTTGTCATTAGTTCTGTTTGGCGTTATGAGTTTCCTGTTAGAGCACAGTTCTCTTTTCATAAAAAACCTGTTCGTAAGGTAGATGTTGGCGTTTGGAAGTTGGAGAAAGCGTAGATTTTGTGTCGTTTGTTGTTTTTTATGTTCTTATAATGGACTTTGAGCTTATCTCTTTGTTCTCTGAGAGTTCGCATAATGTTCCATTCTTTCAGAGCTTTTTTATAGATTAAGAACATCCTTCCCTCCTTCGATGGGACGGAGGTTTCTTAGTGGCTTGGTAATGACAGTAGTTACTTCTTTCTCTGCAAGCTGTGATAAAGTTGATTTGAGTGGTACTGCGCTCGTTGAAATTTCTGGTTGCTTAGATGTACACCTAACTGATATTGATGCGTATTATGATAAAAAAACTAAGGTACAGCACAGAGATGCCATTGTTCGCATAGACCCTAGTTGTCTGGATGTTAAAGATTGGCAGCTTCAAGCAGTAAGTATAGATCCCAACAAAGGGTTTGCTCTTTCAAGAACTTATCATGAAACAAGTGGGGGCTTTGATTTAGATCTTGCACCGATCCCAAGTAACATTGGTTTTTTTCTTCCCGTGCTTCCAAAAAGTGATAAAGAATATGTAAGTGGTCTTTTCACTATCTACAAAGCAAAAAAATATGGAGAAAATTCTCGAGATTTAACCTACGGCTTTGATAACGCCTGTAGCAGCTCAGAGATTGATGAGCTTCTTGGCTTTTGTGAAGAGCAGGGACTTCCTTGTTACGTTGCCTCAGGGGCAGGAATCAAGTTTATTTTATTACCAAAAGAAGAAGTAAATGGCTTTAGCCCCGGCGATCTGGTACGAGAGATTTGTGATGATGATTTCTTTTATAATACTCTCTTGATTAGAGAGCCACTGGAGAGTGTGAAAGATACTGGTGATACTGGCTTGAGGGACAGTGCAGATAATAGAGCAGAACTTGTACAGGAGCCTAGTCTTACTATTCCACAACTCCATGAGCTTCTTCAAAGAGATAGAGATGCAATCTATTTTGGAACTCTTCCAAACTAAAGATTTATAAGCGGTTGCTTTTCTCGCCTTTCTAAAAATATTGTATGAGGAGTGAAATTATGGCAGGATATGATCCAAGTTTAGATAAAGAATTATTCAAAAAAAGTATTGAGTTCGAACGCTCAGTGATTGATGTTAAAATTATGTCTTACAACGAAGGTGTTTCAAAAGTGCAGATTGCAAGGCAATCTCGCAAAGCTGATGGAAGTTTGGGTTTTGCAAAGCTTGGAAGACTTACTAAAGAAGAACTTGAGAAAGTATTGCCTGCATTGCAAGAAGCGCTTGGGCAGCTTTAGAACTATTGAAAGTTTTTTCAAAATGTCCTTTGCAAACGTTTTACTTTCTTTTCTTTTAGGATTTCTTTTTGCAGAGTTTATTGGCTATTTTTTACACATGCTTTTACACAGTAACAAAGTTCGTTTTCTAAGTAGAAACCATATGATTCATCATCTACAAATCTATGGGCCAAAACAAAAACAACTTGCTAAAGAGTACAAAAACTCTGTTCAAAATCGTTTTGCTTTGATGAACATTGGTACGGAGTGGATCTTTCCTGTCTTTCTAGTTGAGTGTAGCATCTTTTTAGTTGGTTTTCTTCTTGGAGTTCCAGTTGCTTATATCTCTTTATTTGCTGGGGCAACGCTTCTTTGGGGCTACTTTCTCTTTGCTTACATGCATGCAAAGTTACATGTTGAAGGCTTCTGGATGGAGGAAAGTTGGTTTTTTAAGAAGTGGTTTTTACGGGCGCGAAAACTTCATCTGATCCATCATCACCGTTTGGATAATGTTGGTAGAATGAACACAAATTATGGTATTTGTTTCTTCTTTTTTGATAGCATCTTTGGAAGTCTTAGAAAAGAGTTTGAAGCTTTTAATGAAAATGGATTTAAGGCTGCGAAAAAGAGATACGCTTATCTTTTTGATGATAAAAACTTATAAAACAAGATGATTGAGACCAATCTATGGTTGAAAGAGTAGAGCATGTCGCTTTGGAGAATCTGGACTTCTTATCAGGAAAGGATAAGTCTCCACAAGGGCTTGTTGATGGAGATATTGTTGAGCTCTTGCGTTTGTTATATAGTGCTGGTTATCTTACTACTTCTTCTTGTTCTGGGAGGGTAACTCTGATGAGAGGAGTGAAGAAGGGATCTTCTGAGTGGATCTACAAAGATCACTTTCATGGTGATTTTGAGAGGATATGGGAGATTGTGAGTGAGCTTAGTGATGGTGAGCATTTGCGTTTCTTGTTTGAGCCTTTTATTATCCATGTCAAATGCGGCAGTTTAGAAAAAGCTGAAGTGTTGCTGAGCGAGTTGCATGTGCATGGGCTTAAGAAGTCAAGCCTTATCTCTTTTAACGATTTTATTATCGAAATTCTTGATACAGGGAGAATGGAAACTTTGGTTGATTCTAGCCTGAGTCGTGGCTATGTTGAAGGGCTGGTTGCTGAAGCAAATAGACGTCTTGAAAAAACTAAGAAGAGAATCAGGGAGCTGGAGATTATTCTTTCAAAACAAGGAGAGGTAGCTTAGTTTACTTTACACTAAACAATCTATCCAAGTCTTTCTTAGTTAAGGTTCTGTACCTTCCCAGTTTAAGCGTTCCAAGACCCAAATGACCTACCCTAATTCGTTTTAATTCTCTTACTTTATAATCAACTGCTTGAAGCATTCTTCGGATGATTCGATTCTTTCCTTCATGAATTGTTACTTCAAATATTTTTGGCGCAAGCATAGAGATCTTTGCGGGGCGCACTTTTGATCCGTCTTCTAAAGTTACTCCTGCTTCCAACTTTTTCTTTGCAGGATCGCTCAGTGGACGATCAGTTCTTACAAGATAGGTTTTCTTTATTTCATTTCTGGGGTGCATAATTTGGTTTGCAAAATCGCCATCGTTTGTAAGAAGAAGTAATCCAGATGAGTTGTAATCGAGCCTTCCCACCGGAAAAACACGCTCTTTGATTTTGATGTAGTCCATCACAGTTTTATGCTGCAGATCATGAAGTGCTGTAACACAGTATAAAGGTTTGTGAAACATAAGATAGATCCTTCTTTGTGGTTTTACTTCTTTGTTGTTTACCGTGATTTTATCAGTTTCTCTTGCTTTATCACCAATGGTGATGATTTTACCATTAACCTTCACTTTTCCATCTTCTATGAGCTGCTCTGCTTTTCTTCTTGAGCAATAACCACGGTTACTGAGAATCTTTTGTACTCTGTGTAGTGGAGAGTTAGAATTTTGTGCTTTTTTAGCTTTAGTTTGCTTCACAGCAGGTTTTTTGGACATAAGTTAGAAAAAATGAAGAGTTGATTTAAATGTTCTTATAAAAGAGGTTTGTTCGCAGTGTGATAAGGAAAATCACCAGCAGCCATATACCACTGACTTGGATCATCAACTGGAGGAAGTGGTTTGTTTTTTCCTTTATCTAAAGAGTATTCCGAAGCTAAAGCTTGTTTACTTTTTAGATCACCTTGCCCATCCAAGCGCTCTTCTAAGGGTAGTGCTGACTTTGGAGTTCTATCAGCTTGTGAGTTTCTTGTCATAAAAAATGAAATTTAGAAGAAAGATATAAGGTTTGTGTAAGATAAATAACTACCTAGTGCCGTAACCCCTTGTAAGTTCTTCAGCTAAAGTACCTGCCTTATCTTTTCTTACTATTACTTGAAATTGATCATATCCACCTACACTCTTACCAGTTGCTACAAGAAAAGCAGATCTTGCTTGAATACAAGGAGCAATATTCCTTGGTAAAGCCACTATTCTATCAAGAGTTGCCTGTTCTCTCCCTGCTAGATCATCTACAGACCCTTCCTCTGGAAGAAGAGAAGATTCCCCTGCTCGACTTGGATCAAAGGAATGATCTGCCCTAAAACTAAGAAAAGCACCCGACTCGTAGGCCCTTCCAATACCTGTTTTTGGATCCCTCTGTATGTAAACAGTTTCATTAAGAGCAGTAAACCCATTAGAGAGGTAACTTGGAGAGCCATCTACTACTAAAGCTGCTAAACTCCCATATGTTTTTCTATCTCTTTGTGCCATAAACTTTTTGTCAAGAATTATGGCCCATTTTTAAAATTAATCAAGAAAAAAACAACATTTATCGGAAATTATTTACTCTTAGGAAGCTTTGCTTTTCTCCTTATTGGTTTTTTTACAGGCTTCTTCATTGCTCTTTTCACAGGAGCTTTCGTGGTCTTTCTCGGAGCAGGCTTGGCAATTGGCTTTTGTAAAACAACTGGTTTTCGCTTGCTCACAAACTTGCGCTTAGAACCCGTATAAACAAACCAATCTTCTTTAGTAATTGAGTGAAAATAATCAGCTTCCTCTTTGAGAATTCTTGCAGTTGTCTTCTCCACAGCAGCAATCTCTACTCGTACCCCTTCTGCTTTAAGATGCGTTACAAGATCAACGTAATCAGAATCACCAGACATAATGATGATGGTATCAACCTTGGATGCTAACTGGGTTGCTTTGATGGAAAGCGGGATGTCTGCTGACTTATGACAAGGCACCACAGAACCATAATAACGCTCATGTAATCTGTCTGCTAGTTTGCTAGAAATATTCTTCCCTTCTCGAAAATAGATGAGCCGGTTGAGTCCTCTTCCATTAAGCAACTTTGGAATAAGTGCGTCAAAATTGATCATTGCGCTTTCTGTTTTTGCTTCATCATGAATGCTTCGCTCAATATTGTTCCCATCACAAAGAATTGCTACTGTTTGATTAATGATTATTTTATCCATGTTATCACTTCTTTTTGTTCTTGTTAAACACAGTGCTCATTTTAGCTTATTTAATTCTTTTTATTCCCCATATAGCAAAACCCAACTTTTAAGTACCCTTTTTCTTTTCTTTATTCCATGTTGAAGAGTAGGAAGGGAGCAATCAGCTTGGCTATGAGCACCATTGTAATGATTATCATTTCTTTGGTGATTTTAGCAAGTGGTATTATTCTTTTGAACAGTTGGCTCTCTGGTGCTGAAGAAATTAAAGCGCAACTTGATAGCAGGACCCAGGGAGAATTAGAAAGGTTACTCATCGATCAAGGGAAAAAAATAGCTTTACCCTTGCACACAGCCACAGTGCAGGGAGGAGATGGTCATGTCTTTGGTTTAGGAGTACTTAACATTGATGATGAAGCTTATGGTGAAAAATTTCAAACAGATATTACTTTGTCAAAGGTTCTTGACGGGCAAGATGAGGACATTACTCTTAGTGTTGATGAGCTAGAAGTACTCTCTTGGGTCCTTTATGAAAGCACTATTTTTCTTATTGAAGAGAACCAACATTATAGTTTGCCAATTCTGGTAGATACCCCAGCAAGCGCCAAGAAGGGAACGTATATCTTTAATGTAAAGGTGACTTTTATTGAGAACCTTGCTGGTGAAACAGGGCAGTATGATAACACTAAGAAGTTTTATGTGACTGTCCAATAATTAAAGAAGCATCTCTTCTAGGAATTTTTTTGGATCTCTTGCACTAACTACTGCATGTGCGAGTAAGATTCCAGAACAGCCTAAAAGCATTGCTTGACCCAAATCTTCCTTTTGATGAATTCCTGCACCGCAAAGGACTTTTGTTTTCTTGGTGATTTGTTTTACTGCCTCAACTGCTTTGAGAATAACATCAGGATCAGCTTGAGTTACAGAAATATCTCCCCCAATGAGTTCGGTTGGCTCATAAGCGATATAACTCGGTTTAAGCGTTGCGACTTTCTTAATCTCAGCAAGTGTTGAAGCGCAAACAATGGTAGTAAAACGTTTTTTATTACAGAAATTGACAATTTCTTTGAGTTGGTTAAAAGGGAGTTTTTTCTCTGAATGATTCAGAAGCGTTCCTCCCACACCAATGTCTTTGAGCTCTTCAAGAGTAACATGTCCTGTATGTTTTCCAAAGCTTGGAAGATCAAGGTGCTGAGAGAAGACTTTAAGGTTCGTCTTTTCTCTTATTTCTTTTGTCGTGAGAAAAGAAGGACAAACCGCAACATCATAACCATTACGTTTTGCTTTGGCAATGTTTTTTGCAATGGTGAGGGCTTGCTTTCCAGCAGACTTCTTGTAGTTTTTGAAATTAATAACTATTAATGCTTTCATGTACAACACAACACAGGAATGAATGATTGACTTCCAATTGGGAGAGAAAAGGTTTATTTCTCCTCTTTTACTGAAAAGCTAACGTCAATCGTGTCCTCATCTTTGCCCTTGCCTTTTTTAAATTTACCGATTAAGGTGAAGAAGTAGGCAAAAAGAAGAAGGAGGAGAATGAGCGGAATGAGAAAGAGAATAATGTTAAAGAGGATAAGAAAAATAACAAGACCTAAAATGCTTACAAAGATGGCAGCTAACATCCCAGAAACACTTCTTTTTGATACCTTCACTCTCATTTTCTAGCTCTCTTTTTTTTTAGTTGTTCTTAATTTTTTTTCTGCTTTTTTGGTCCTTGTCCTAAGAGGCGAAAGGCACCTGCCAGGCGACGCCTTATAGGTTCCTGTCCGCCATTCAATTTTCTTCCGCTGGTCGAAAATGGCTCCCAGGAAGATCACTCCTTGTTCTCGTTGTGGTCGCAATTGGGCAGCGGCGCTCTCTCTTAGGACAAAGTTGCTTTGTTTGTCTTCTTTTGATTGAAGAAGCCCAGTGCTATAAAAATACTCCCTAAAAGTAGCATAATCACTAAAATCTTTACTGCCATCCAAAGGAAAAAGGATTCTGGATAGGTAGAGATAAGAAAAGAATCTAGAGGAAACTGCCAGTTTCCTTGGGGAAATAAAAGGTAGTGGAATGTTGCAAAACTTTTTTGAAAGCTTATTGCCACAGCTAAGAGCACGAGAAGAGGTAGGGTAATTGTTGTTAAACCTCCCCAGAAAAAGAGTTTACTGAGCATTGCTGGACTCTTTCTGTAGGAAGTAATGATAAGCGTTGAGAGCAAGAGAGTTGTCCAAAAAAGAATGTTCTGTACCTTAAGAAGTTCATGCACATCATACATATGAGAAATTTCTGCATCACTTGCTCCTGCTTCTTGTAGGGAGGTTTCGAAAGCTTGAGGATTGTTCAAAAAATCAATTCCTAACTGCTGTGTTTCTGTGAGGGGAGTTATGAGAAGTGCCAACTTGTAAGCTAAGATGATAAAAAGAATAGTTATGAAAACTAAAAAACAAAGACACAAAGGACCTTCTTTGTTCTTGGGTGTTCTCATTCTCAGAAAGACTTATTCTTAGCTTTAAATGGCTTTCTCAAGTGTAAAGAGGCAGAGATTGGCTGGGAAATAGTTAAATTATGGAGAATATATTTACAGTATATTCTAAAGTTTTATATATGCCTTTTTGAGATTTTTACTCCTAAAGAGGTGTGCGTGCTTTTTAGCGCGAGTGCTCTTAGGGGTGTGGCCAGGAAATGAGTTGTGTTTTCTTTCCTGGCTCTTTTTTTCGACTTTTTTCTATAAGAGTATTCTTTTCTTTCTAAAAATATTTAAAATTAGATCTTTTCCCGATTTTTGTGGCAAGTACTTATGGTGGAAGAAGAAGCACCGCTCAGATCCAAAAGATGGAGAATCTTTAGAGACTATAGGGAAGGACCTTGGTGTTACAAGAGAGCGAGTAAGACAAATAGAGTTAAAGGCCATGGGAAAACTGCGCCATCCCTCTAGATCAAGAAGATTAGAACAATTTCGCTGATTTCTAAAGATTAGAAGATTAAAAAGAAAAAAAATTAAGCTTTAGTCTTTGCTGCAGAGTAACGTTTGCTTACTTCTTCCCAATTGATTAACTTGAAGAAATTATCAATCCACTCTCCACGTCTGTTCTGGTACTTAAGATAATACGCATGTTCCCAAACATCGCAAACCATAATCGGCTTTAGACCTTGTACCCACACTTTCTGATGGTTCTCAACTGCAAAGACATGCAAAGAACCATGTTCACAAGATGCAAGTACTCCCCAACCAGATCCTTCAACTGCAGCAGTTGCCTTCTTGAACTGCATCTCAAACTTTTCCCAAGAGCCAAACCATTGCTCAATCGCAGCAAGAAGCTCACCTTCTGCCTTGTTGTCTTCTTTTCCTGGCCTCATGTTTTCCCAAAACAAAGAGTGAAGTAAATGACCAGCACCATGGAATGCTTGTTCTCGCTCCCAATGTTTGATTAGAGAAAAGTCACCTGTTTCTCTGGCTTCTGCTAACTTTTTCATAGCGTTGTTTAATCCCTTTACATAACCTGCATGGTGTTTGTCATGATGAATCTCTACAGTTTGTTTATCATAGTAAGGTTCAAGTGCATCATATGTGTAAGGTAATTCTGGTAAAGTAAATGCTTTTTTGTCTGTCATTTTATTATCCTCCTAAATCTTTCCCACCAAGTCCATCCCTGGCCTTAGTGTCTTCTCTCCTGGTTTCCAATTCATTGGACAGACTTCTCCACCATGCGCTGCAACATACTGCGCTGCTTGCAACTTACGGATAAGTTCAGCGGTACTTCTCCCAATACTGTTGTCATGCAGCTCGAATGCTTTGAGAACTCCCTCTGGATCGATAACAAAAGTTCCTCGAAGAGAGAGTCCTTCTTCCTCAATATAAGTTCCATAATCTCGACAAACTTGTCCAGTTGGATCAGCTAGCATTGGAAACTTAATCTTATTAATGGTTGGAGAGTGGTCCCACCATGCTTTGTGTACAAAAGCAGTATCAGTACTTACACTGATTACTTCTGCGTTAAGTCCCTTAAGTTGCTCGTAGTGATCTGCAAGATCTCCAAGCTCTGTTGGACAAACAAAAGTGAAGTCTGCGGGATAGAAGAAAAGGATTACCCATTTCCCTTTGTAGTCTTGAAGTGAGACTTGTTTTGTTTCATTGTTTACAAATGCCTGGGCAGTAAAGCCAGGTGCTGGATCGTTTATTTTTACCATTCTGTTTTCCTCCATTTAATTATTATTTTTAGCTGTTGTTTATTGTTCTTTGATAAAGTCAAGTACTTCTTTACTATGTGTTGGCGGCTTTACCTTCTCATAGACTTTGATTACTTTTTTGTTTTCATCAAGTACAAAGGTCATTCGGGCAATTCCCATATAGCTTCTTCCCATGAATTTTTTCTCTCCATAGACACCATACTTGCTTGAGACTTTGAAATCAGTATCTGAAAGTAAGGGGAAGCTAAGCCCATGCTTTTCACAAAACTTTGTTTTTGATTTTTCATCTCCACCGCTGATGCCAATAATTGTGGTGTCAAGTTTTTTGAAACTTGATAAGTCCCTGTTGAACATATTTGCTTCAACAGTACAACCAGGAGTATTATCTTTAGGATAAAAATAAATGACTGTGAATTTGCTCGTTATCTCTTTGAGTTTGTGGACTCTTCCATCCTTGTCTGGAAGTGCAAAATCAGGAGCATTCTTTCCTTCTGTAACTGGATTCATTTTCTTTGCCTCTTTTTCTTGTTTACTTATCTTCTATATGAATTAAAAGTCAATCTTAATGCTTCCACTTTTCATAGTACATTGACAAGCAAGGCGCTGACTGTCTTCTAAACCAAAATCTTCTTCCTTCTCATTTTTAGCAGATAAGTTTTCCATACCCTCTTGCACTTCAACAATGCAAGTTCCGCACATCCCATTTTGACAACCAAAAGGGATACCTAAACTCTCTGCAGCTGGTTGCATGGGGCTGTTATCCTCTTGTTCTACTTCATTATCTTCCAATTTTAACTTAACCATAAGATTCACCACTCATTTCCCTATTGTTCTTGTTCCTTCTTGTTTGCTGCAAAGATACAAACTGTACTTTTAGAATTAAGTTCAATGCAGAGCTTTGTGAGATTGAGGGCCTATATAAGCTTTGTGGAAAGAGACAGAAAAAGGAAGGGAAAGAAGAAATCTTTTCTCTAATAAGCCAACATTGTCCTGGAAAAGGTTTATATCTTCTAAGATATACTTTCCTTGGATTATGTGCAACAAAAGAACTTTGATCCTTTTCACTTGTCTTTTTGTACTTCTTTTCTTGCTTACTGCTTGTGGGAGGACTCCAGACCTTGGAGATGTCGATACTCCAGAAGGAGAGGGCGCCGGCGGAGGAAGTATTCCAAGCGTGGAAGTTGAGGAGGAGAGTTTTCTTGATCCAAGTGATTACACAGATCCTGGTTTTGATCTTGTTTCTGACTTTTCTCTTGGTGATTATAGTCAAAGTGTACAGAGCAGTGGTGCTACACTTATCTCAGATATTCCTTATGCTTCAGATGATGTTACTGTCTTTGATGTGTTTTACAAAGAAGAATATTTACTTAGTGGGGATGCTCCAATTGTTTTCTTGGTACATGGTGGGAATGAACTTCCTGGAAAGACTCGCTTACATCATATGCATGATCTGTACACAGACCTTGGTTTTGTTGCAGTGTTCATGAATTATCGCTATGATCCAGAAGACTTACATCATGGATTTTCTGAGATTCATGATGTTGCTTGTAGCATTGCTACTTTCAAAGAGATTGCCCATGAGTTTGGAGCTAATCCTGATGAAGTCTATCTTCACGGTTTTTCTCATGGAGGTTATGTAAGCTCTTTTTTAGCAGTTTCTAATCACATCGACTTGCTTCAACACTGCCCAGTACAAGATCCAAACGTTATCAAATTTGATGGCTACATTGCGCATAGTGCGAACAATTTTGGAGCATTGATTCCGGAAGGGGAAACACCAGTTTTTGCTGTCGATGATATTGTTATTGAAGGTCCTTCTAAGTTGGTTAGCGAGCTTCGAGAGAAGTACAACGTTGTTTTGGTGAAAGACGGGGCATTTAACCACATTGATGCAGGAGATACAGCAAATGTTCCAAAGGTGCAGTTTATTTACGGAGCGCAAGATCCGAAATTAAATCTTGAAGAAATTGAAGAGATGCGTGCTTTGCTTGAAGAAGTTGGGATTGTGACCACCCTTCATATTGAGCCAGGAGCGGCACATGGTCCAGAGAATTATGAGCCAGGAGTCTTGGAAGGCATCGTAGCAGACTTTACTGGAAGGTAGGCGATAGGTTTTTGTTTTGCTTTTTAGAGATGAAGATTATATTTTCTTACAATCTCATCAAAGGAAACTCCTGCTGCCAGGTCATCCACATAAGTTCCGTAGATCTTTATCTCTTCTACATGCTGCTTGGCAAGTTTTTCTAATTTTTCTCTTGTGGTGTTCATTGCCTTAAAGTTTGCTCCCTTACTTCGGTAGAAGTTTTCAGCTAAGATAGTACAATCTTCATCGTCTTTCTTGTCTGCCTTAGGGATAATGATTTTTACTGAACCGTCGCCTTTCTTGAAATCAAAGGTAAAAGGAAAAAGCCTACAAATAGCTGGCCTTGAGTTCCACACCGTACAACCTTCTCCATCAACTAAAAAATGACAAAAACCATTTTTTCTTTTAAGCTGGAGCACAGAACTATTTCTATAAAATTGGTAGAGAAAAGGATCAGTTTCTTTCACATTCTTCTCATGCTTTGCATCTACTTTTCCAAAGAAAGCAATTTCATGAAGAGGAATACCTTTTGCCTTATGAATTCTTAGCACATCATGCATGGTTGTGAAAATACCACTCCCAGAACCCGTACAACATCCACCGCCATCAGCCACGCAACGCTCACAAGCAGAAAGGTTTGCAAAATCATCATCTTGGTTCATTACTTTAAGATCAATTTTAGTCATGTCGCTGCTTGATAAACAAGGGGTTTATTAGTTTAACTGTTTATGAGGGGAAGTTAGAGAGAAAAAGTAAAAGCTTTTAATCTGAGATATGTTTGTTTCTCTTGTTTTGTTATGGTAAAAAAAGCAGATGTGATCATTGTTCTTGGTAGAGAACTTAATGATGATGGGACTATGCCAAGAGTTTTACAAGATCGTGTGAAAAAAGGAGTTGGTCTTTGGAAGAGAGGGCTAGCAGAGCATGTACTCATGACGGGTTCTAGCTCCGGCATGAAAGGAAGAAAAAAAGGAAAAAGTGAAGCAGAAGTTATGAAAAAATATGCTGAAGGTTTAGGGGTCGCGCCAAGAGCTATTATTAAAGAAGAAAAGTCAAAAGATACCATTGGTAATGCCTACTTTAGTAAAGCAATACTCAAGAGAAAAAAATGGAAATCGGTGATTGTAGTTTCCTCAAAACATCACTTCCCAAGGGCCCGTATTGTTTTTGAACAGATTTTAGGTCCTAACTTTGAAGTGCAAACGGTAAGCTCAAGTAGACTCATGTTGCACCATTATCTAAGATACTTGTTTCAGTTGTTTGTCAATGATCTAGAGCTTGTCTTAACAAAACAATTCTTCTCAGGTGTTAAGCCAGGAGATGATAAAGCAATTAAGAAAAGATTGCTTAGCTGGCATCCTTATTATAAGAGAGAAAAGAAATAAGTTATTCTCCAGAAAGAAATCTTAACACTTCTCTTGACCCATGGTCTAAAAGGTCTTTTGCTAAGACACCAAAACCATAAGCTGAAGCATATCTTCTCACCTTTGATCCCCTATGGTGAAAGGGATGTCCATTTTTTAAGTATACTTCCCAACGAATCTGGTCCCCAGGGATTAATCCTCGCAGCCTTCCATCAGTATGGATTGCGCAAGAAACAATTCTATCAACCATCCCTCGATCTTGTGGTCCATCGTGTTCTCTCACTGGCAAAGGAAAGAAACGGTATTTCGTTCCAAGCACATACTGCGCGGTATCGAGTACTCTCTCCATCCCTGGCTTATCGGCTACAAGAGCTAAGTTTTTTGCCCCAAGACCATCAATAATTGGCCAAGAAAGTATAATATTTGCTAAAGTATCAAGGGCTTCTGCTTCCGTGTGCACATGCCTATCTGGGACCCCTCGAACTTCCATAAGGTGGCGCCTCATTTGATATGCTTCGGCTTGATCCCGTGAAGGTCTTTGATGAGGAAGTAAAGTTCCCGAACAATAGCCGCTTAGTAAAATCGGTGCAGGACCATCTCTTCTTTCCTGAATCTTTGTTTGCGTGTAAGCCCAGGCTGCCTTGCCTGAGCGTGCGTGAGCGTATGGTCCTTTAGTTGGCTCTCCACCAAAGGCAAAAATAAGGTCGACTTGTTCCAGATTGTCTAAAAGCTTCATAAGGGTTCAAAAGGAGGGCTGTTTAAGAATCTTCTTGAGAAAAACTTACCAAAAGGCAAGGGAATAAATGCTCAATTCCCATAATTTTGATGATCATTTTAAAAAAAAAGAAAGTATTTTTCCTTTCATGTCTTATACGACCAAATTGGCTTGGCTCAACCATTATGTGGGGGGAGCTCTGCAAAGAGTTGTTAATGATCTTGATAGGGGTAGAGAAGGCGATTTCAATGCGCTTTACAGAGATACTTGCATTAGTGATTTACTGGAACTTGCTGACTCTGGGCTTCCTTTAGGAGAGCTTAGTCAAGGTGGTTTTGAGGAAGTTTTATCTTTAGCTCAAGGAAATTGGAATGCTCCAAAGGAACTTACTAGACTTTATATTAGATTAAAAGAAGTCTCAGGAAAAAGAGTAGATAGAGATATTTGTAGAATACTTAACGGGGAATAAGAGTTGGAGAAAAAAAGGAAAATAAAAAGGTTTTATCTAAGCACTTCAAACTCTTTGACAATGATTACCACAAAGAGCAAGAGTAAGATTGCACCAGCTACCAAATACCAAAGGCCAGCTTGAAGTGTTCCTGTTGTCAGGCCCATATACATCCCCCAAGCCATAATAATGAAACCAAGCCAGAGAAACTTGTCGAGGACCAGTTTCATGATATCAAACTCTTGTTGATCTGTTAATCGTCTTTTTGATTTTCTTCTTGCCATTTTTGATTATCTCCTTATCTTATCTCCTTGTGCGCTCTTCTATGTTGTCTTGATAAAGAAGGTCTTACTATCAAACTCTTCTAAAGTATCAGCATCAGTAAGCACCACCTTATACAAATAGTTCCCTGTTTTACTTGGAGCAGTGATGGTTACCGGAACTACTCGAGATTCACCTGCATCAAGCGCCTGTGGCGTATCATCCCAATCAATTCGTGAGCTTACATCGATTGCATCCGGAGTTGTCCAGGAAAGAGTTGTTTGTGAGCTAAAAATCTCAAAAATATCTCCATTCTTTACCTCAAAACCAACAATGAGATTCTTATCTGCATCTTCGGTGTTCTTAATACCAATTGCTTGTACACTTAACTCATTTGTCTCAAGTGTGATAGAAGTTGCTGGAAAACTTAACTTCTTGTTTCCTGTTCGTAGATCATCTAGAATTTGCTGACTAATCTGTTCTTGTACTGAGGTAGAAGTACTGGTAATTTGCTCAAACTGACCTCGTACAAAACCAAGTCCTAAACCAAGCACCACAAAAGCAATTACTACAATGACAATTGCCTGAATACTCAGGTTTAAGGATGCTTTTTTGTTAAATTGTTTCATCTCATCACCTCCATGGCCCCTTGCGCCTTTGCATTGGCAGCCAAAGCCCATGAATATTCATCTCTTTTTGAATGTTAATCTTCGATAGTTTCCCTTAGATCTCTCAATAGAACCATCGAAAAGTCTAGTTTGAAGCAATGAAATGTCCTATAAAAAGCTGTCGGTCAGCAAGTCGAAGATTTTGTTTGCTCTCAAAAGACGACAAGAAGGAAGAAAAAAAGAGGGGGGAAACTAGAAAAAGAAGAGGAGAACTTGGACCAAAAGAGGCTCTGCAAAAAGAAGTGTGAGGTAGGCGAGCAAAAAACTTGGTACAAATGGAACTCCTTCTTTGATAGTTACTCTGTGTAATTTTCCTTCTTTTTCTAATCTCTTCAGAGTTACGAGGTCTTTTTTGGTAAGTGACTTACTGCAAGGGATTGTTTTTCCTCGTACTACGATGTCTTTATCAAGCCAATCTCCCAAAGTAAGCTGGCTTGGTTTGATCTCTTTGAGAAAACAGCTCTGTTCAACTGCGCTTGCAAAAAGGAAAAGATAGTAGGCGATAAGCGGAAAGATAGCGAGTATGACAAGTTGAATTTGGAGGAAAGCCAAAAGGGCAAGGAGAGCAGCTGCAACATAGGCGTAGAAATGTTCTTTTCTGTATTCTTTGAACTTGTGTTTGAGTGTTGGAAGAAACTTCTTTCTTCTTATGAATGCAAGAGCTAGACTCCAAATGAGCCCAAAGAAGGCTCCAATGAGCATGAGCAAAATGAAGTAAAGAACAAGTTCCCAGGAGTTACTTTGAAAGATAAAATCAGCGCCAAGAACCATCCCCATCCCCATTAAGAGTTTACTGTCTGCACCACCCCATTGGTGTGTGTAAAAGAAAAGTAAGGCGATTAGGAAGAAAAATGCAGTTCCAATGATTCCTGAAAGAATTGTTTGCCACCACAGAGTTTGGTGGGTTAGGGAGAAAAGTATGCGTAAGGCAAAGGCTCCGAAGAGAAGAGAATAGCTTATCCAATCTGGAACCTCTCTGCTTTTTAGGTCAGTGTAGGATGCTAAAATAAGAAGAGTTATGGTGAAAGAAGTGATCACTGTAAGAAAAACCATAGGCGAGATGTTTGAAAGAGGCTTTATTAAGCTTGCGTTGACACAAAGATTTATAAACGAATTTTCCTCTCTTTCTCCTTAGAATACTTATATCGCAAGCTAAATTGTGACTCAGCAGCTTTTTGTTTTGAGTTAAGAATTGCTAAAATCATTTTTGTAAGTATCAAGGAGGTAGGTAGATGGCAGATAACGAGTACGAAATTCTCCCACATCAATTGCTCGAAGATCTTAAATTTGATGTTGAAGCTCTTAAGAAGAAACTAAGTGAGCCTGAAGCAAAGGCAAACGAACTTATTCTAGAAATTGAGACGCTTAAAGATTCTATTCACGAGTTAAACAGCGTGTTTAGCAAGGCGCTTGATGAAACTAAAGAGGAAGATGTGTATCATTCAATCAAAACACTCAATGAAAGGATTGATGCAGTAGTTACCCAAAACGAGACAATTGCAAAAGGAATGATCGCAATTTCAGATAAGGTTGATGAATTTTTACGCAAACAAAAAGAAGGAAACGCTGGACCAATGACTTCTCAACTTCCGGGTGGTCCTGCTGGTTCTTCTTTTGGAACACCTGGTTCTTTTGGATCAGGGCCATCTGCTCCAATGCCTCCAAGTCCTGGTTTACAAGCGGGGGCGAATATGCAACACCAGTTTATGGGATCACCACAAGGCTTCTCTGGGGGCAGGACTCCTGTAATGCCACCACCACCAATCCCACAGAGGAAGAAAAGGAAGGGGCTCTTTTGAGTTCTAATTTTTGCAAAACCTGAATGAAGGGCAATGTAGTTATGGTACACTTACGAGCAAAACAATTGTTGTTGAATGCTGCGCGTGAACAGTTTGCGCAACGCAAAGGCATTTCCAGCAAAGAAATAACTGAGCGGCTTAATGAGATTAAATATCTCTCCTCACAGCGAAAAGTACCAAAGCTCACTTTGCGTCGTGAGATCTTAAGTTTAGAGCGCAAGCTTGCTAACTTGTTTGAAGTTGAAAAGCGCTTACTTCATGCTAAGAAAAAAGAGTCTGCAAAAATACGTTCTCTTAAGCGGCAGAACACTTTACTTAAAGAACGTCTTGAAAAAAGTAGCGATCCTGAACTTCGCGCCCGTGTAGGGAAACTAAGCCATGTCTTAGGAGATATTCTTGCCAAAGCGCAAACTAAAGAAGATGTTGCTCTTGCTCACAAAATTCTTGGTGATTTAGAGGGCGAAGATCGTCGCAAAGTTGAGAAACAAGAACTTTCTTTACGAAGTAAAAAATTGCTTCGCTTGGAAGATATTCTCTCTCGGGTTAAACACAAGCTTCATTTGTTAGAGTTGGAGCACAAAGTCAGTCCTATGCAGCTTCGAAAGTTGCAAGAGTTGTTAGCTAAACTTGAGCATAAGTTGGAAGAGCTTAAGAAGGATAAGGGAAAAGCGAGCCGTTCTTCTTCTAGTGGAAAGCATAAGATTCTTTTCGATGCAGTTGATGTAGCTAGGCCTGATAAGAAAGATCCTTTTGATGTCTCTGCAAAAAATATGCCGCTTGCTCTGCCTTCTCCTGAGGATGTACAAAAAGAGCTTGCTGAGCAAAAAGGTTTAGGGGTTAGAGAACAAAGTTCTTTTGGAAACTTTGGAAAAGCTCCTGTTCCCCTTCCACCAGGACCTTCGACACCATTACCTCCTCTCCCAAAACCCTTGCCGTCTTTTGGTGCTGCAAAGTCAGTTTCACCTGTTTCTTTTGATCAAAGTTTAGCTTTACCAAAGGCTTCTAGTGCTGAGAGAATCATTGAACCAAACGCTGGCGCTGGAATTGAAAACCATAGTGACCTTAAAAATCAGTTATTAGCTGGTGTTGGAGAGTTAGAAAATAAGCATCAAGAAGTGCATGGAACAGCTTTGCCTCCTGCACCGGTTCCGCAGCGCACTCAGAAAAAAGGATTTCATTTGTTTGGTAAGTAGAATCATCGAATTACTTTCCTAAAGATCTCTTGGCATGACCGTTCTTCGACTATTTTCTTTGGCTCTTCTGCAAGCATCTTCAACGAGCTCTTTTACTTTCTCATCTAGCTTGTCCATAAAATCACTAGACATACTTTGTACTTCATATTTTGAAGAGACAACCAGTTCTTTTACAGAAGTTCTTACTACTAAGTTTACCATTACTCTTGTTTGGAGAAAAGGAGTATTTAAATTTACCTTTGTTCAAGAAGACAAGGGCGGGAAAAACATAAAAAGAAAGGAAAAAAGGAGGAGGGGATGGAAAATTGTATCTTTTGTAAAATTAGAGCAGAAGAAATTCCAAGCTATAAGATCTATGAAAATTCTGATTTCTTAGTCTTTTTAGATATTACACAACTCAATGAGGGGCACTGTCTTGTGATTCCTAAAAAACATTACAGGTGGGTTTGGGATGTTCAAGAGGAGTATAGTAAGGTTTGTAATAAGGTGGCAAATGCTATCAAGAAGGCTTTTTCTACAGAAAGAGTAGTGAGTTTTGTGATTGGAGATCAAGTACCTCACGCACATATCCACCTTGTTCCTCGCTTTGAGGGGGATGGACATGGCCCATTAATTGATACTTCTAAAACAAAGACTTTATCTGATGAAAGGATGCGAGAGATTTCTGAGAAGATTAGAAAAGAATTTTAGATTAACTAAAACCTTTCTCCCCAAACTGAACAAAGGTGTGCTGTTGCATATTGGGAGTTATCATAACCATCTTCTCTTCCACCATATCCAGCAGTTTCTATACCAACTAAAAGATGAAGAGGAAGAGTAAGCTCACTTGTAGATACTGGAGGCAAGACAACAGCTTGTTCTGCTCCTTCAGCAAGAAACTCAACCTGCCACTGCCCAGAACCGTTATGTGTTTGCGTTAAAGTATACTCCCCATGTTTTACAAAACTATCAAAACCATTATCTCCTTCTGTGTAAAAAGGATTTTGCTCAGTCGCAAGATCAAGTCTTGCTTCAAGCCTATCAACTTGGACACAACCTTCGTAAGTTGTTGGGTTACTTCCTTCACCACAGAGGTGCATTGCTCCAAAAGCATCCGATTCTTTAGTAAATTTTGATCCTGCTTCAAGATTTGTTCCTGCAAACTCAAGAGAAAGACGAGTGTTTACCTTTAGGTACCTTAACCTTTCAAGAGGGTATGCTGTTTGTTCTGTTACTGGATTAATGGTTGCAAATCTTCCTCGGGCAATTGCAGGGCCATCACCTTTCCCTTCGTTTCCATAGCTAAAACTTTGGTGGTGCATTGCACAACCCTGAAGTGGTTTTTCAGGATCAGTGAGTTCTCTAGTTAATCCATAGGGGTGTTTCTCTTCAGGGTTATAATTAACTGGTACAGAAAGATTCCAGCTTAATTCTCCATCATCTGGAAATCTATTATGAATGGTCACATACTTATACTCCCCTTCTCCTTCTTCTTCTGCATCTTCTGGAGGAAGACTAGGATCTTCTGCTGACCAATCAACATCAGCTCCAGCACAAACGTCACCCTCATCAATTAAATCATTACAATCATCGTCTCTTCTATTGCAAGTCTCTTGGGTCATACTAAGAGTATCTGAAACACAAATTGAGAAGGAATCACCACCACAGACCCACTTTGCATCAGAATAATCCCCACAAGGAGTACCATAGACACTTTCTGGAGGACAAGACTCGCCGTCACCATAAAAATTTCCAGTTCTCTCAAACTCTGGATCGCCATCATTTACTAATCCGTTACAATCGTTATCTTGGTAATCACAACGTTCAGGAGCTCCAGGATGGATGGCACCATTAGTATCATCACAATCAGTTTTATCTTCAACGTAGGCAACCCCATTTAGTTTACCATCTTCAAGCTTCAGTACATCTTTAGGATCAAGAGGGCTGCTATCTTCATCACCAAAACCATCGCCATCTCTATCTGCATAAAGATCGGTTTGTGTAAGCGTTTCAAGATCAGTTCTTGTTTGTTCTTGACCTTGAGCTGTTGGAGAAGTATAAGGTGGTGTTTGTTGATTAGGGGATGGAGTATAAATTCTTCTTGATTTTGTTCTCTCTATTTTTACTGGTTCTTGAGGAGTAGTATCCACGCTGTAGAGTTGATGAAGACCAATTAATGTAGCAAGGCCCAATCCCGCTACTGCTGCCCACCTTCCATAATTCCTCTTTTTTTGTCTTGACCTTGCCATTCTCTTTTTCTCTTTGGACTTTTTTATAAATTTAATTTAAATTCCTTAGTTTTTACTAGAAATTGCTTGCTTTATAATGTTTTCGTCTCTTTTTAGTGGTGTTTTTTTGAGAAGGAGTTTTCCCAAAAGCTTTTTATAAGGAGTTTAGTCATTCTCACTCGCTAAGCCTATGGCGATGTAGCTTAGCCTGGCAAACTTTCGTGAAAGTTTGATCAAAGCAGGTGGGTTTCCCTCTGGTCAAGCCCACTAGCTAAGATTAGAAAACTCTTTTCGAAGTTTGGGAAATTATAGCGCCAGACTCATATCGATATGAGTGCTGAGAGCTTTATGCTCGATGACCTAACATATCTGGAGCTATCTGGAGGTCGAGGGATCGAATCCCTCCATCGCCACTTTTTCCTTTTTTGTTATACTCTATTTTCTACTCAGAGATTATATACACAAAATTTAAATACAATAACGAACTATAGTCGGTTATGGCAACAACGATTCAAGTGAGTGAAGATCTTGTAAGCGAACTGAAAGCAAGAAAAATCTATGAGAAAGAAACCTATGAAGAAGTGATTTGGGACCTTCTTGAAGATTCCATGGAACTTTCTGAAGAGGCTAAAAGAGCTCTCAAGGAAGCTGAAGAGGATGTAAAAGCAGGAAGAGTGTACACTCATGAAGAAGTTAAGAAGGAACTTGGGTTGTAGATGTATACGCTAAACTATTCTAAAAAAGCTTTGAAGCAATTAAAGAAACTTGAACAAGTAGATAAAAAAAGAATAATTCTCGCCTTAGAGAGAATAAGAATTCGTCCCCATTCCCATGTTAAAAAACTTGTGGGTAACCCTTACTTTCGTTTTAAAGTTGGAGATTATCGGGTAATACTTGACATTCAAAAAGGAAAGTTGATTATCCTTGTTCTTGAGCTTGGGCACAGGAAAAATATTTACAAAAAGAGATAAAATGGTCCACACAGCCCGTCCTGAAGATACATATGCTTGCTCAAAGTGTAAGAGTTCCCATGTTGATATCTATGACTTAGAGGGAAAAAGGCTCTGCGCCTGCCTTGATTGTGGTTTTGAAGAAGAACTAGCTTCTGGGAAGAGGAGCATTAGTTGTCACTAAAAAGTAATAATTTCTTGGAAATCTTTATAAAGTAGCTTTATTCTTAGAAAGGAGTATTAAGAGGTTACAATGATGATTAAATATCTTGACGATTTTATGAGATCCCT
This sequence comes from uncultured Methanosarcinales archaeon, assembly GCA_964343575.1. Lineage (GTDB taxonomy): Archaea > Nanobdellota > Nanobdellia > Woesearchaeales > GW2011-AR9 > CAYFJV01. The sequence goes on from CAYFJV010000001.1 coordinate 210,994, forward strand.
AGGGAGCAACTCTGGCCAACGAAGGGTGAGAGGAGCTTTGCTAGCTGGCAGCGCTCTGCTTTTAGGGGGCTATATGTGTTCTGGATGTCCTGGAATGTATGGTGGAAGTGATCCTGTTAAGACAAAAGCAGTAGTTCTTGAAGATGATTCTGCAGGAGAAGTATTAGTAAAGCCGGCAGAAACCCCAGAAGAGGATTCTCTTGAAAGTAAAGTTACTCCCCAAGCACCAGATGGACAGGTGACCATTCGTATTGAACGAAGGGATGATCTTGAACTTGAAAGTGATACTCTTTTTGGAGGAGAGCAAAGATACTTTGTAGTTGGTGGAAGAGATTGTTCTACAGGAGCAAGGTACAGAGCTATTATCAATGAAATTGGAAGCGATGCTGATAAAGAACGACTTAAATCACTTGTTGATAAAGGATCATATTTAACTTTTACAGGAGATGGAAGTTCTCTACCTCGGTTAGGTGGAGAATACGAAGTCTTAACTTCTGCTCCAAACCATTGCCTTGGAGGTGCTCTTTAAAATGAATAGGAACACAGCAATAGGGCTTGCAGCTGCAGGAGGAGTATTGACTTTAGCTGGAACACTTTATTTTGGTCTGCCTTTTGTAGGTTCAGAAGAAGAAAGAATTATTCCTTTAACTGGAGAAGTTGTCTCTGTGGACTATCTTAAAGGTGACGAGGATGTTGCAGCTGCTGCGGCAGATACTGGATCTGGTATAGACACAAGCGACATTGCTCAAGCACAATATCTTGATGTTGTTGTAAAAGACTGCAGGGGAGGAGACACTCATGGAGATCTTTACAGCGCTAGAGTAGACCTTTCTTCTCCTGGTGAAAGGCAGCTTTGGAATGGGCTTATCCAACCTGGAGACTATCTTGCTTTTCCACAAGGAGTTGGGGAAGAAGAAAATCCTCTTTTAAGTTTGGAAGGCGTACTTGTGCATACAAGGAGACCAAGTGATTGTTATACTCCAAAGACTCCTTAGGAGGAAATAATTTCTAAATTTTTACTTTTTCTTACATTCTAAAAGGGTTTGGGAAGAGAGAAGGATAGAAAGCTTTAAATAAAGATTTTAGGGATTTCTTGCTTGTTGTTATGTTTGCCAACGTGGCACAATCTGGTACTGCGCAAGCCTGGAATATGACTTGTTCAGCGAGCTTGTTTCCTTCTGGATATCCCGGTTCAAATCCGGGCGTTGGCGCTTTTACTTTATTAAGTGTTATACCTTCTCTAAAAGAGAAAGCTTTTATGCTCTTTCTTGCTTCTTTCTAGGATGAGGCGTAGTTTAATCTTGCTTGTTGTTTTCTCTCTCTTTTTAGTCTCTTGCTCTTCACAAGTTGATATACATGATCTAAACAGTGATGAGTTAAAATTCATCACAGCAAACCCTTACAACCTTGAACAAGTAAGAGAGATCTCCAAATTTAGAAGTTGCGCAGGCCATGATTACAGTGGATTAAATGTTCACGGAGAGATGGAAGACGATAGATCAATGAAGCACTACTTTACTCCGATAGAGGAGATTAGAAACTCAGAGTATGTTATGGAAGTCTTTGCTCCGGTTGATGGGAAGATTGTTTCAAATGTTAAAGAGAGCAATCCTCGAGGAAAGAAAGTGAAAATAGAAGTAGAAGGTTTTGAGAGTTGGGAAGTTGTTTTGTTTCATATTGATCTTGATGAAGACTTGAGAGTAGGATCTTTTGTGCAAGCAGGGCAGTTAGTTGGCTATGGTGATCTTGTAGATGGAGGCAATATTGATATTGCTCTTCGTGAGGACAAAGGCCTTAGGAAAAGTCATGCCTCTTTTTTCTCTTATGCTTCCGATGAAGTGTTGGAAGAGTATGCAGTCTTTAATTTGACCATTGATGATTTTAGTTTTAGCAAAGAAGAGAGAGATCTGCTTGCTTGTGATTTTGGAGTATCCAGAAATGATGATGATTGGGTTTTGTTAAGACCAGAGGGACTAGAGGGTGAAGAAGAGGTTGTTATTGGTTTGGATCATTCTCCTGAGAATCATGGAGGAGAGTTTGTTGGTGAGAACTGAACCCCCTGTTTTCTCTTTCTTACTTCTTTAGAACTACAATATTTGTCATTCCACGTCTTTTCCTTTCCACCAAGTTGTGTTTGTGCTCTAAACTATCAAGAATCCGAGTTACCTTTACTTTACTGATTTCCAACTCTTTTGCAATCTCACTTTGATACAGAGAACCTTCTTTTTTCTGCAAAAGTTTGTAGACTTTCTTCTCTCCACCATCAAGGCAAGAGAGATCTTTGTTCGTTTCAGCCTTAATTCCTTCAACTTTTTTTCTTAAAGGAGAATTCGATTCTAACAACAGATAAACTCCAGCAATCCCGATAATAAAAGATGCTAAAAAAGCAATGAGTAAAAGCCAAGAGGAAGAATTGTTGTGTGCAGGACAATCTTTCATTTCAATTGTTGGATCTTCACTGACGACTTGGCACAAAAACTCTCCTTGCTTATCAAGTGTAAGTTTCACTGAAACAAACACTAAGAGAAGTATGAGTGCTAAAACAATAAGTACATTGCCAATCTTTTTAGTTTCAACCATGGTCAACACTCTTCTTTCTCATCTCTTTTTTACTCTATAGTCTCCTAAACTTTCAATCTCTTTTTTGAAAGAGCTAAGATCAAAGTCGGAGCCATGTTCTATACTTATATCTCCATTTTTTTCATTTATCTGAACTGAAGTAATCTCACTAAAATCTGAACAGACATCTTCTACAAGCATTTTACAAGACTTGCAATGGAATCCTTCAATCTTAAGCTTTGTTTTCATATTCTCACCATTTGTTTTCATTCACACTACATTAAAGACGCCAGGTCCTGCCATACCCATACCACAACTAAAGATTAACCTTCCAGATTCTTCTGGAGTGAAAGTAATTGTTAAAGATTCGTCCTGAGGCAACTGCTCAGTAATCCCTAAAGCAGGAATGCTAATTATCTGAGCGCAACCAACTGCCGCACTTCCATCTATTTGCCACTCAACTGGTACTCCTTTCTGGATTGTAAACTCGGCTGGAAAGTAATCAAGACCCCTTACTTCTAGTTCCACAATTTGCTTTTCAGGAAGCTCACCGTTTCCAGCAAAAATTTCTTCTGATCCCAACTCTAAACTTTGGCCTTGGACAAAAGGTAAAGAGAAATCTCCTGAAGCTCCCACAAGCACAAGGCCAGGACTGATATTAAAAATCCCAAGCACAATCACTAAGACCGCTGAAAAGGTTGTAAAATATTGTTTTGTTTTTCCTTTTGAGAAACTAGAGAGAGCTCCAACTCCAATAAGAGAAGGAAGTGTTCCCAAGGCAAAGATAAACATAACCATCATTCCAGTAAAAGGATCCCCTCTTCCTAGGACGTAAAGCTGAAGTGCTTGAGTGAAACCACAAGGTAAGAAAAAAGTGGATGCTCCAAAAAGAAAAGCCCCCACCATTCCGGAGTTTTCTCCTTGGGAAGAATCGAAGAGCTTATGTGCAACACTTTTTGGCATTTTTAATTGTATTTTACTTAACCAAGGAGAGATTTGTAGGAGCTGCAAACCCATAATAATCATAAGGGCACTTGCTGCTAAAGTGATAATACCACTCGCCGTTGAGGAAAGGGTAAGCACAGATCCTAAAGCTCCAATTGCTGCACCAAGAATTGCGTAGGAGACAAGTCTTCCAATGTTAAAGGAGATGTGTGGTCTAAATCTTTGCTGGGCAGTCAAATGAGGGTTTGCTTCATTGTACTTGTTTGCTACTGCTAAAAGTAGGCCCCCCGCTACTGCAAGGCAAGTAGAAGTCGCTGCCACTAAACCAATCAGAAAGACAAAACCATAACTCATATTTTCAGTTACTCCAATTCCTTTGGGGAGAAGATCAAACTGAGTTAAGATAAAATAAGCAGCTGCCATAAATAAAAGCACCGCAGCAATTTCTGCATACTTCTTTTTGTTTTTAACAATGAAAGCAGGTCTTACCGGGTTATCAATGGTATCCTCTGCTATCAGGAAGTACTCTGTTCCAGAAAGAAGAGCTTGTAGATCTTCTAATTCAGTAGAATCTTTACAGTACACCTCAAGTGTTTCTTTTGCTCGATTTACTCTTGCTTTACTTACTAAGTTGCTCTTTTTGAGCTTTCTCTCAAGGATGACTTCACAACTGGCGCAAGTCATTCCTTTTACTTTTGTTTTAATTGTTTTCATATTTGAGTATCACCATGAGTGGTTAATTTTGAAACAGCTTATCTACTTTGACTGAAACTAGTTTCAAAACACTTGTTTTAGAGCTTTTTTGTCTTAAGCAAGAGCGCATTTGAGATCACACTTACCGAGCTTAAAGCCATTGCTCCTCCTGCGATCATTGGATTGAGCATCCAGCCAGTAAATGGATAGAGAAGACCCGCAGCAATTGGTATTCCTAATATGTTGTAAAAGAGAGCCCAGAACATGTTCTGTCTAATCTTTGCCATAGTAAGCTTGCTGAGCCGAATTGACCTTGGTACATCTAAAAGATTGTTTCTCATAAGCACAATGTTTCCTGTCTCCATCGCAACATCTGTTCCTGAGCCCATGGCAATGCCGATATCGGCTTGAGCTAGTGCGGGAGCGTCATTTATTCCATCGCCAACCATTGCAACAGTACCCTTTCTTTGTAACTTCTTTACATATCTTGCTTTATCTTCAGGCATAACTTCAGCAAAGAAATGTTCTATGCCAACTCTTTTTGCGATTGCCCTCGCAGTTCTTTGATTATCTCCCGTGATCATGTATGGAGTAATCTTCATTCTTTTTAATGTAGAGATTGCTCTTTTGGAATCTTCTTTGAGTTCATCAGCAACAGCAATGACACCAAGAACCTTCTTGTTCTTAGCAAGGAGCATAGCTGTCTTTCCTTGCTCCTCTAATTTGAGCATAGTGCTTTCAAGTACTTTGAAAGATATTTTTTGCTTTTTCATAAGTTTCGTGTTCCCAATAAAGTATTGGCTTTTAGCAATCTTAGCTTTAACTCCCATACCAGTGATTGAGGTAAAGGAAGTTGCTTTCTTTAGTGAGATTCTTTTTTCTTTAGCTCTTGCAACAATTGCTTCAGCTAAAGGATGCTCTGATTTTGATTCAATGCTTGCAGCAAGCGTGAGGAGTTCTTTTTCTGTAAGCCCCTTAACTCCTTTGTTGGTTATAACATCTGTTACTTCTGGTTTCCCTTTAGTGATAGTTCCAGTTTTATCAAAGATGACAAACTTGATTTTGTGAGCAAGTTCTAGTGCATCTCCGCCTTTAATCAGAATTCCCTTCTGAGCCCCCTTCCCGGTTCCCACCATAATTGCAGTGGGTGTTGCAAGCCCTAATGCGCAAGGACAAGCGATCACCAGTACCGCAACAGCAGCTACAAGTGCAAAACTAAACTCTGCTTGAACCAGTGAAAACCAAACCATAAGTGTTATGAGAGAGATGAGTATGACAATAGGGACAAAGTAAGAGGAGATTCTATCTGCAAATCTTTGAATGGGTGCTTTCTTTGTTTGAGCATCCTCAATAAGTTTAATGATTCTCGAAAGTGTTGTCTGCGCGCCAACCCTTGTTGCTTTCATCACAAAGTGTCCCTTCTTATTGAGCGTTGAGCCAATAACAAGGTCTCCTTTTTTCTTTTGCACAGGTATGCTCTCTCCAGTGACCATACTCTCATTGACAAAAGAAGACCCTTCAACAATGACACCATCAACAGGAATTTTTGCTCCTGGCTTTACGATGACTTTGTCTCCCTTAACCACTTCATCTATAGGTATCTGAAGCTCTTTTCTCTTTCTGATAACTGTAGCTGTTTTTGCTCCAATCTTCATGAGTTTAGTAATTGCTTCACTGGTTCTTCCCTTTGCGAGGGCTTCAAGATATTTTCCTAATAAGACAAGCGTGATGAGCACCGCACTAGTTTCAAAATACTGGTGTCCATGCTCAAGGAAAAGAACTGCATACACGGAATAGAAATAAGCAGCGCTTGTTCCCAAAGCGATGAGAGAGTCCATGTTTGCGGTTTTATTTTTTAGTGCAGCCCAAGCTCCTTTATAGAAAGTTGCTCCAAAATAGAACTGAATTGGCGTTGCAAGAAGCCAGAGAATGTAGTCCTGAAAGGGAATTGGATTTTTCATAAATAGCATCCCAAGGATGAGTGCAGGAAGGGCAAAGATTGAGCTGAGGAAAACTTTCCTTTTCAATTGTTCTAACTCCCTTTGTTTTTTTAGGGTTTGTTTTTTGTAACTTACTCCTCGATCAAGGTAAGCTTGATACCCTTTTGCTTTGATTGTTTTGATTATTTCTTTAGTATTGATGATTTTAGGATCATACTCAACAGAAGCTTTCTCAGTAGAATAGTTAACAGTTGCATTTTTTATGCCTTCTTTTTTCTTGAGTGCTCTTGTAATTACTGCAACACAGCTAGCACAATGCATTCCAGAAACTTTGAAGGTTCTCTTCTCTATGCTTTTCTTTGCTTTATTCATTTTTGTTCTTTCTTAACTTCTTTTTTTCCTTCTCTGCTTTGAGAATCTTACAACAATACTCTTTCATGTGATCATCAATAAATTCTAGAAGTGGTTTGATGGTTTTCTTATTCACTGTGTAATAGCGGTACTTTCCTTCCTTCTCCTTAAAGACCATTCCATGGTATTCTAAAATCTTTAGATTATGCGAGACCATGGTTTGCTCAAAGTTTGTTGCTTTGCAGATCTCACCCACATTTTTTCTTCCTTCTCTGAGGACGTTGATTATTTGAAGTCGATTTGGATTTGCTAGGGCGCCGAAGAAAAACTTGTAGGTTTCAATGCTGTGTTTCATAAGTGAGGGATTTTTCATATGTTATTTAAATCTTTTGTTTGAAATGTGCTGTACATTTTTTATATTTGGAATGGAACATAGCTTTTGTGACAAGAGAAAGAGAGCCAAAGTTTGTAGACCGTGCTGCTTTTGAAAGGGTTGTGAACCCAGGGGATTTAGTTCTCTTGGTGTTAGATAATGATGGGAGAGGAACCTTTGGTGGACCCATTCAATTAACTGGCCTGTATTGTCCTTCCGAGCAGAGGGAAGATCTTGGGGAAGTACGACCAACAGGGACTTATTGTTTAGAAGAAGAGAATATTATTGGGATTTACACAGAGGGTACAATTCATCCATTTTCCTACAGAGGTGTTCTTTCTTTTCTTGTTCCTCTCAGAAGAGAGCAAATACTAGCCCACCTAAAGAGAAACTTTAAAGTGGAAGTTGCGAGTGCTTACGAAGAAAGGTTTTGGGAAAGAGAGTAAATTGTTCTTTCAAGAGGCTTAAAACTTATAAAGGGGGCTTTTGTTTTTCTGTTTATGACTACAATGCGTGTAAAAGGACATGAGTTTCCTGTTTTGAAGATTAGTAGCTCTTCTTCTCGGCGGGCTGTATTGTTTAAGAATAATATTATTGCTTCGCTTAAGAAGTTAAGCATTCATGAAGATGATATTGAAGTTCCTTTAGAGCGTTTAGCTATTCGTCGAGTGCCTGCAAAGGCAGAGTGGTATTTAGATGGCTCTTTTTGTCAATTTGATTATGCGCTTGGAAAGAATTATTTGGAAAATCTTTATGTTGTCTCTAAAGTTATTGAGTTAGAAGTAGCTGAGCTGCTTTCTGGTGCTAAGAGTGAAGATAAATTTATCTTTGGCTTTAGTGAGAAGGATGACTTTGTTGCTGAGCGTAAGAAAGCTCGCGAGCTTCTTGGCGTTGCTGCTGATTGTAAAGATATGCAAGAGATCAATGCTGCGTATAAGAAGCTTGCTCGGCAGAATCATCCTGATATGGGTGGGGATATGGAGAAGTTTAAGCAGATCAATAATGCGCATAAAGTATTGAAGAGAGAGTTGGAGTAAAGGAGAAAAAGCTTTAGCAAAGGTGCTCCCTATAAAACTGCCTTGCTTGATTTTCAGTATCTGCAAGCGTTCTTCCAGCATCTATGTAGGTTACTCTTACACCTTGACCTTCAAAGAGTAATCTAAGTTCATCACTTCTATAATGGGGGTTTATTTTTCTTTGGAACTCAGGAACCTCAAATTCACAATCATCTGCTTTTAGCCTTCCATCCAATCTTCTCATTGCTTCATCTGCATCCTGAATCGTAGGGATTACTAAATGATCCATTGGATGAGAGAAGCAAAAAGCGTTCCCGGGGATTGCTAAAATTTCATCTGTGCTAAAAGGAAGTCCAGCATCTTCTGCACTTTGTCTTTGATACACCAAAGTTGTCGAAAGTGACCTGCTTTGAAAGACGTGAACTCCTGCTTCCAATGCGGGAAGAACTAAACGTTCATAAAGGATTCTTCTATCTAAGGCATAAGCTTCAGCAACAGTTCTTGGATCATAGCTCCTCCCATTTTTTCCGATGAGTTCGGTTCTGATGTGCCTCCCAATTCCTGCAAAAGTTGGCTCAGAAGTCATGATCACATCTGCCGAAGAAATATCTACCAAGCTTGGGTTATAATCGTTTTCTCTCCAGAACTCATGTACATCAAAAACTTCTTTTCCATCACGTCTTGCTTCTTCTGCAAAGATACGTAGGGGAACTCCTTTCCCTACGCCATCAATGCCGTCAACAACAACAAATATTCCCCTTGCCATCTGTACACCACAACTTTATTCTAAATCAACAGAACCATCAAGTCCCAATGCCAGGTTTTTCCCAGCAATCCTTGATTGTTCTCTCGCCCTTGCTATCTTGTTTCCAGGATCAGAATGATCAACAAACTCGAGCATATCCTCCAACCATGGTTCCCTCTCTGTGGCTTGCCTTACCATTTCCTGAGTCATTGCTCGATAACTTGGGTGTCCAGCTGGTTGTGTTCTAAGCTCTCCAAGATGTTGCATCTCCCTAGGAACCATTCCCATCATCCAACGGATACGATGATTAAAAAGGGTCACGTACTGTGACGCTGCTTCTAACCCTTTTCTTCTTAATTCTCCGTTAAGATCCTCAACCTGAGAAACAAGATCTAAAACTTCTTGCTCTAAACCAACTTCTCCTACTTCTGGAGGTAGGATAAACCCTAAACCAACACCAAGTTGTTGTCGTTGTTGTGTTAACATACGATGTCTTTCAAGGTCTCGATACTCTGCAAAGCCACCGACAAGATCATAAGTCAAGGGGTAACCTCCCTCTAACCCTCTTGGAGTTCTATCTCTTCTAGTTTTACGATCTCCTCGATAAGCGATTAAAATTTCTCTTTTTCTTTCTTCAGGCATTTTGCCAACTTCATCAAGAATCTGCGCTAATGAAAGATGACTATAAGGGAAGAGCGCTGAAGCAGTTACCTCATCAATAAGGTCAGCTCTTCGCACAAGAGTAACATCATGCGCTGTAGGTGTAATTCCCTTGAATAGGCCATCAACCAAAGTACGCATTCGCTGATGTCTTAAAGCAATGTTTGGATCATTTCTTGTCCTCTTTACATAAGTTGGGATTACTTTATCAAGCTCTCTTTGAATTTTAACTGCCCTCTCTCTTTCCTCAGCAAGTTCACTTGACATTAGGGTTGAAATGAGGTGTGTAAGGTATCTTCCATTACCGAAGACACCCAAATGAGTTAATGTCGAAGAAGGAAGTACACATCTTCCAATATCAAGGGCTGCGCAACGGATGGTGAAGCGATAGCCATTTCTGAACTCAGCTCTCTCTCTATCTGTTTGTAATCCAGATTCTCCCACCATTACTTTTCTTCCATCCCTGATCAGAGGAATTCTGAACTGATCTCTTGGAAAGACTCTTCTAAAATAATCAACTAGGGTTCCGGATCTAGGTTTTCCAACAAGTCTAGAATAAACTTCAAAAGCCCTATCCATAACAGCTTCATATCTTTGCATAAGTCCTGCTTCTGCAACTTCTTTTGGTCTGAGATATCTCCACCTTCCGTCTGGTCCCTTTACATCATAGCGAACATAACGTGTAGATTGCTCAATAGGAGATCCACCGATTCTTCTGTCCTCTATTGTTTTAGTCATAAGTTGAGTTACATTTTCAATACCAAGATGGACCCCTTCCAACTCACCAACAGATTCGTCGCCAAAAGCATTGAGGACACGGTCCATTACTTCTGTTCCTCTCACTGCACTTGGGTTTCCTTCCTCATCTAAGAATTCTCTAACAAGAGTTAATTGTAAACCAGTAGATGCTCGAGAATAGCGAGCCATTGTTCCTCCCGTTAGCTCAGGAGGAAGGCCATGAATAACAAAAGTATCTCCTCCAACATTTGTGACATAATTAGCTAATTTTGCAAGAATATGACCTGGTACTTCATCCAAAGAATTATATTTTACCATTTTTCCAACCCCAAAACCTTCTCTAACCCACTCTGGAAAAGTGGTTTAAATACTTTGTTAGTCTCCTTTATCCATAAAAAGAAAAAAAGCCCTACCCAAAGATCTATTCTCAAGGAAATAAACGATTATAAGCTTAATTTTTTTCTCCCACCCTATGCCGGTTGCACTTATTGATAAACAAATCCACAAACTTCTAGAGAGAGAAGTAATCACTGGAGTGAATGAAGTTTCTTTCAAAGATTGTGTTGAACCTGCAAGTATTGATCTTCCCGTTGGCGCAGTTGCCTACGCAGTAAAAGAAAAAGTGCTTCCCTACCAAAAGAAAGTAGAAGAAGTGCTTAGAAACATTATGATTGAGAAGATAAATCTCAAAGGAGGAGCGCTTCTTTACAAAGGGCAAACTTATCTTATTCCTGTTGCAAAATTGAACCTTCCAGAACACCACAGCGGCATTATCTCTCCAAAAAGTTCTTCGGGAAGAATTGATCTGATGCTTCGCTCTTTATTTGATAACTGTGGACTTTATGATACCGTCCCTGGTGGTGGAAAAGGAGTCTTATGGTTAGAGCTCACACCACAATCTTTTAACATTCGTATCAAAGCAGGCGAGCGAGTAAGTCAGTTGCGCCTTTTTCGTGATGATCTTCGTACTGATATAGATCTCTCCTCGGAAAAACTTCTCTTTGATGAGAAAAGCAATGTACTTGAAAATGAGTTTCACCAAGGAGATTTAGTATTAAAGTTAAATTGTAAAAAAGAAAGCTTAGTGGGTTATGAAGCAATTGCAACTAATGAGCCTATTGACATGTCCTCTCGAGGAAAGCTCTTTGTTGAGCGTTACTTTAAGCCAGTCTATAGTGATAAAGATGGGAAGGTAACTTTAGAAGCAGGAAAGTTCTACATCTTTGCTACTAAAGAGAAAGTTTCTGTACCTACCCCTTGGTGCGCTGAAATGCTTCCTTTTTCTCACCTCGTTGGAGAGCTGCGCGCTCATTACGCTGGCTTTTTTGATCCAGGCTTTGGTTATGGAAAGAAAGGAGAGATAAAAGGAGCAAAAGGAGTTCTTGAAATTCGTCCCCATGAAACGATCTCTGTTTTTGATGGGCAACCTATTTGCTTAATGCGTTTTTTTAGAAACATTGAAGTGCCCACTGTTGCCTATGGACATGCTGGCAGTAATTATCAAGGACAAGGGTTGAAACTTGCTAAGTTTTTTAGGCAAAGGTAAAAAACAAAAGAGAATATACCCTCTTTTTCAGTTAAATTGCAAATGCCAAGAGTTTAAATTCTTAGGTTCTTACTCTTAGTGTATGAAGAAAACCAATCAAAGCTTAAAAAAGGACTTGGAAGAACAAAATGAATTTCTTGAATCCTTGCTACGTTCTTTTAATGATATCAAAGAAGGAAGAGTGAAGAAGTTTAAGCTTCCCTAGAGTTATCTCACTTCTAGATCTTCTTGAAAAAAGAGAAAGGAATTGTCCAAAACAAAAAAATTATAGAAAATAAGGTAATAACTGTCATTCGCAAGTTAACTCTTGAAATATTTCTAGATCACTGTAAGGGATCATGCCATTGTAAGGACCCATAGAGGTGATTGGCCCACAAGCCTGCTGATAGTTAAACTGGTAAATCTTTCCTTCCTCAAGTCCAAGGTCTACACTTGTTGGGTTATACACTCTAAAGACGCTTTCTTCGTTTACTCCCTGAAAAGTAAGGGTGTAAATATACTCAGATTCTGGACCATAAGGTCTTTCTGGTGGATACTCATAGAATTCCTCATCTATCTTGCTTAAGGAAGCAGCAACTGAAAAATCGGAAAAACACATATCATTGTTAACAGCATAATCAAATTCTTCTAAGAGCTCCTGACAATCTCCCAAGAGATCTTCTTCTAAATTTCCTTGGTCCATAGTACAAGAGCTGAAAAGGAGCAAGAAAATACCTAAAATGCTGATGTACTTAAGGTTTTTTTTATTCATAAGCTTTTCTCAAAAAGGAACGAGTTAAATATTTTTTGGTGAACATTAGATCACTTCTTCTCTTTTTCCGCCAATTCATCTTGCAGCGCAGCTAGATACTCACGCATCTCAATTGCTTTTTCAAAGTCCAACATATCAGCAGCAGCACGCATCTCTGCTTCCACTTCTGCAATCTTTTTGTGTAAGTCCTCTAATGGAAGGTGTTTCGTCCCCTTAATCTCTCTTTTCTTCTCTGCAATTGATTTGATAATCGTTCTTGGAGTAATATTGTGCTTTTTATTGAAAGCTATCTGCATCTTTCTTCGAGCTTTCGTCGTCTTTACTGCATTAAAGATGGACTCGGTCATTTTATCAGCATACAAAATTACTCTTCCTTTCGCATTTCGTGCTGCTCTTCCAATGGTTTGTATCAAGGATCTTTCGTTACGTAAGAAACCTTCTTTATCTGCATCAAGAATTGCTACAAGACTTACCTCGGGGATATCTAATCCTTCTCGTAGGAGGTTGATTCCTACCAAGACATCATATTCTCCTGCACGCAGGGCTCTGATGAGTTCAATCCTATCAAGCGTGTCCACGTCAGAGTGCATGTATCTTACTTTTATGTCCTTTTTTGCCAGGTGATTAGTTAATTCTTCTGCCATGCGTTTGGTAAGCGTGGTGACTAGCGTTCGCTCTCCTTTGGCTGTTGTCTTTTTTACCTCTTTAATTAAGTCAAGTACTTGTCCTTCAATTGGTCGAATTTCTACTTCTGGATCAAGAAGTCCTGTTGGTCGAATGACAAGCTCAACAATTTGTCCGCTGTGTTGTTTTTCATAGTCAGCTGGCGTTGCTGAAACAAAAACAGCATGCTTAAAGTATTTTTCAAACTCTTCAAATTTGAGAGGACGGTTATCAAAAGCGCTGGGGAGACGGAAGCCAAAATCAATAAGATTCTTTTTTCTGCTAAAATCTCCTTTATACATTGCTCGTGATTGTGGTAAGGATTGGTGAGACTCATCAATAACTAGAAGGAATTCTTCTGGGAAATAATCAAGAAGACAAAAAGGAGCTTGTCCTTCTTTTCTATTATCAAAATAGCGTGAATAATTTTCGATACCAGTGCAATAGCCCATCTCTTCAAGCATTTCAAGATCATACTTGACACGTTTTTTGAGACGTTCTGCTTCAAACATCTCAAGTTGTGGAACTCTTTCTTCTAGCTCTTCAAGGATTGCATCTTTTACCTTTTGTATCTTTTCCTCGGGGACTACGAATTGTTTTGCTGCGAAAAGTTTGATGTGATCAATATTCTGGTTTGTTGTAGCGCCCGTTACAGGATGCACTTCTGCAATTCTTTCAATCTCATCGCCAAAGAATTCTACCCTTATGACATTTTTTTCGTAAGCAAGATAAACATCGATTACATCTCCCCTTACTCTGAATTGTCCAGATTCTAATCCCTGGGTGTTACGCTTATACTGCATGTTGACAAGCGCCTCGATGAATTTTCTTCTTCCAAATTTTTGTTTTGTTTTTATTTCAAGGGAGAGAGAGATGAAGTCGCTTGGGTTTCCTGCACCATAAATACAAGAGATGGAAGCTACGACAATAACATCATTTCGAGACAACAGTCCAGCTACTGCTTTAAGTCGCATTCTTTCAATTTCTTTGTTGACACTAGCATCTTTTTCAATGTAAGTATCAGTTGTTGGGATGTAGGATTCTGGTTGATAATAATCATAATAAGAAATGAAATACTCTACTCTGTTTTCTGGGAAGAGCTCTTTGAATTCTTGGTAGAGCTGCGCTGCTAAGGTTTTGTTATGTGCGAGAACTAAGGTTGGTTTTTGTACATTCTGGATGAGGTTTGCAACGGTGAAGGTTTTTCCACTTCCGGTGATTCCCAAGAGGGTTTGGATAGCGTGTTTTTTGTATCCTTGGGTGAGTTTTTTGATAGCTTCTGGCTGGCCTCCTGCTGGCTTAAATTTCGAGTGAAGTTTGAATTTCATGGAGAAGGTTTTGTATGGGTGGTGTTTTAAAAAATCTTTCTGAGAAGTGGCCAGTGGAGCTTTTAAATGGAGAAGGGGGCTTTGTTTAAAACTATCACGTCTTTAAGATTTGCTTTGTTTTTTGGGGATTTTATTTAAAAAGGAGATGATTTTGAAATAAAATGGTTGTAGAAGGCTTAGCGCTGCTTGATGAGAAGGAGATCTCATATCTTAAGTTTCGTTGTATAAGAGAAGGTACTTGGGGCAGCTATGAAAAACTAGATTTTGGGCGTTTTAGAATTAATAGAAGTTTAGAAGCAAGTATTGGCATGGGTAGCGAAGTCCAAGTAAGTTGCACTCTTTCTCAGGCATCAGAGGGAGATCTCGAGGATCTTGTTGATGCTGTTGCCCTACATCTAGGGAAAGAATACGCTCGAATGCTAACTCCTACAAGAGTTGAAGCAGGTTATAGTGGAGGTCCACGAGGAGATGGTATGCACCTACGAGGAGACCCCTTATTTGAAGTTGTGAAGGGTGTTGTTGAAAGGGCGAAAGGAAGGCACAGGCAGAGAGGTACCAGCAGCAGCCTTGTTGACCAACTGGTTGATGTAGGGATCCCAGAGGAGGTGCTCGTTGGAAACGAGGGACTTTGGGAATTGCTTGCTAAAATTGATAGAAATACTTTGCCAAGCTACAACGCAACCTACTTTGTAAGAGACAAAAGAGGAGCGCAGTGGCTTTTGAAAGTCACAAGAGATCATGGAAAAGCAAAACTTGCTGCAGGTGCAAACTATCATCTTGCGCAAGAAGGTTTAGATTTTATTGTTCCGGGAATGACTCCAGAAGCGCTTGTTGGAAATGGGTATTCTCTTCTTCTTCAAAAAAGGGTGATGGACACAAGGACAAGATCACTTGACTATTGGCTACGTACACTTGGAAAATTTCACGCGAGCGCTGGAGAAGTCTTGGAAAGAAATGGAGTTGTGGTGCCAAGAGTTATGCCCGTGCGTGATGCAGGATTAATAGTTGATCAATGGAGAAGAACTAGAGCTGTGCATGGGCAGAGCTTTGATCTTGGAAAAATTTATGCCAGCGTTGATTATCTTCGTGATGTTAGAGGAAGAGAAAGAGGAAATACTCTTGTTATTCACAGAGATCTCAAAGCAGATAATCTTCTTGGAGCACATATGATTGATTTAGACAACATGTCTTACGGAGATCCTTGTGTTGACCTTGCTTTACTTTTCTTCAATTATGGGGTTCCTGAAAATGGTTGGGCAAGAGGTGTTCAACTTTATCTTGATGGGAAAGGATTTGTTGGTGATCGTCTTGCTGAAACTAGAGCTCTCGTTTTTGGCGTTAAGATGGCAGCACCTTATGTCATTGCTAAAGAGATTGCAGGCTCTTCTGCTCGAAGAATGACTGAGGAAGGGGCAAGAAGAAATGCTCGTTACGGTAGGCAGCTAGGAGAATTAGAACTTGCTGCTTAAGCTCATTATTCTCGAATTAAGGTGTAAAAATCTTTGCATGACATGGTAGTAATGGATAGAAGAAGGATTTTTAGAGAGTTTTTTTATTTGAGTGGGGGAAAATTCTTCTCTCATCTCTTGACGATGCTTGTTCCAAAGCTGACTTGCTTTTGAAAAATCTTTTTTGAGAAAAGAGTTATAGGTTTCCTCAAAGCGTGCTTCTAGTTTTGGAAGAAAACTGTTCTTTTGTTTTTCACTATTGTTTTGCTGAGCTAACTTGAAGAAATCTGCAGAGAGCTTTTCTAACTGTGTGACTAAGTCATAGTAATCATAAGAGTGTTCTTTACCATACTTTGTGATGTGTATTGCCCTAAGACAATGATCTCTTATTTTTTTTCCGTTGTTGAAGATAAGTTGAAGATCTTTGAGATTTGTTTTTTTTTCTTTGCTCTCAGTTATGATTACTTGGATGACCTGAAAGAGTTTGATTATGAGGTTTTCAATCTCCTTTTCATCACTTTGCAGAAAGCAACGGATTCTTATGGTATGTTTTCCTTGATTCACGATCTCTAAGCCAGTGAAAGAGTTTACCACTTCCATTACCGTTTGTAAAGCGTAGCCTTTTTTGAAGGTAAGTTGGATATCGTTATAGCCTGCCTTGTAGCTTGAAGAGATAATACTTCTTAATTGTGATTTGCTAACTTTCTTTTCGAAAGTTATCTTTTTCCCTTTTTTATGGTTGCTTTCTCTTGCTTTGATTTGCAAGGTGTTGTCTTGTTCTTCAATAAAAACGTCATCTCCTACTTTGAGGTTGTGCGTCCTCACCCATTTGATAGGGAGAAAGATGGTGTTTCCTCCGAGGCCCTGTTTGATGATTTTTCTGCGCATGACCGTTTGTTTTTCTCATTTCTTTAAAAATACTTCTAAGATTAATATTAATAATATCAATCACTCATTTAATTTTTCTAGACGGCTTCTCCAAAAAGAAATTTTTCTTCCAAGAAGAAATCAGAGATGTAAAACAGAAATAAGTATTAAGGTAAGAAAATGAATGATAATTATAAAAGAATAAGAGAAGAGCTTATTGCTTCTCTCCCAAACTATGAAAATCCTGGTCCTGATTTCGCTCAGACCATCTATCTTTGGCCAACAGCGGTTTGTCCAATTGGTTGCGACCATTGTAATTTTGCATCACCTGCAGTTTCTAAAGATCCAACAAGAAACCTTGTTGCCAAAAATCCAGAACGGGTATTGAGGTTTGTCAGTCAGACAGGGTGTCAAAAGCTTTTTATAGCAGGTGGAGGAGAACCCATGGTTGAGGCAGGTTATGTTTATGACCTTATCAAACGGGTAGAGACTTCTAGTCTTAAAGAAATTGAGTTGATCACAAGCGCCTTCTTTGGAAAAAGCATAAAGAAATGTGAGGAGGTCCTTGACTCTTTACTAAAAGCAATCCAAGATAGGGGAGACGACGTTACTCTTACTTTGCGTCTAAGTGTTGATCTCTTTCATCGAGAAAAGATTAGTTTGCTGCCTATAACACACTTATTGGAACTCATCCAGCTTCCAAAATATTCTCAAATAAGAGTGTACATCCGCTCAGTCTTACTTGAAAATGATCTCACCATTAAAGATCTTGCTACATCTCTTGGTGCCTCCTTAGTTAAAGTCGATGATTACCTTGAAAAGATGGAGCTTCCAAACGGAAGGGAAGTGATTGTTTATTATAAAAATCTTATCATCGATGGACGTATGGAATGGGAAAAGGTTGAAAAGTTGGAGTATAAGCCAGGAGAGAAAAACAAGGCAAGTGTGTTTAAATCCCGTTTCTTAAACAAAGATGGAAAACATATCCCTGCAAGGACATATAATGGTCCTGTCGTTGAATTTCTTGATGGAGTTGCACTTTCCCTTGAACATGACTGCACAGTTAAAATTTTAGAAGGGACCTCTCCAGATAGAATACTCTCTCTTCTAGACTATGATTTTAAGGAGTGCATGGAGTACATGTACAAAGATCCACTCACCATCTTCCTGATTGAAGAAGGCCCTCAAAGACTTGCAGAATTAGTTTCTGAGTTTGATCCAAAAGCAGTGGAAATAACAGATAATACAAATCAGCTCTATTACATTGCCGATAGAATTCTCTCTACTCCTCTCAAGAGGCTAGTTACGACACTTAAAGTTTTAGAATACCACTTGACCACAGGGAGAATAAGCATCAAAGATAAAACAGAAATCAACAAACTCATCAAAAAATATCTCTCAAAAGAACAAGTTGTAGAACTTAAGCTTGTTTCTTAACCTTTACTTTTTTCTTTTTTGCGCGTAATCCATAATTTCTTTATTTTGGTAAGTTTAGAAAACTTTCTTTATTAATATTAATAATATCAATCATCCATTTAAGATTTCTACCTAGCTGATCTTGTTAGGGGATTGTAAGGGTGTTGTTTTTGCAAAATGAGACAACTAACTGGGAACTTAGAAAGAAAACCAAGCCTTGCTGTTGGTGATATTGTTTACATCACTGATGAAGAGGATTCCGATCATGGAAAACTCTTCCTTTGTAATGTATTTCACGAAAGACCAAGAGAAGCTTGTCCCGCCTATGGTTTTCTTGAAGTTACTGGAGAAGGAAGTTCTGAGAAGTACAGGGCAGGAGTTAGGGAGATTGTTGTAGCTGAAGATGATCTTGCAGAACATGTAAAACCTATAAGTTTTCTTTCTACTTACCATCATGGGGGAGAAAGAATTTCCTATGAGAGAGCCCTTCACATGCTTGATCGTTTGGATGCGCATAAAAGATGGATAATTGAAGCACATGAACTCGGGGTTGATGCGCATTAC
Source organism: uncultured Methanosarcinales archaeon (assembly GCA_964343575.1). Lineage (GTDB taxonomy): Archaea > Nanobdellota > Nanobdellia > Woesearchaeales > GW2011-AR9 > CAYFJV01. The sequence goes on from CAYFJV010000001.1 coordinate 229,597, forward strand.
AGAGGAAGAGAGATGGGCAACAGTGATCTGCATCTTTCTGAGCACTTTAATGGTTTTGAAGGATCTAAAAGAGCAGAGGGAACCATTCCTATATCTCAACTTGGTTCAAGTTGTACTTTACGCTATTTTCTTCGTGATGAAAGGTTTATGCGCACGAAGAGAGATAGAGAGCTTCCTGTTTCAATTGAAGCGCGAGGTCTAGCTCCACACCATTATCTTGGTATTGATCTGGAAGTTGAACTTCGTGGAGGGGAAGTACTTGGAACGGAGCATGTTAGAAGGATAAAAAGAGCTTATGAAGCTGTTGGTTTAGCCATTAGTGTTAATCTTTGTGCTCGGGCAAGTATTCTTCATGACCTTTCATTTCCTCACCCACGAAGTAGAAATGGGGTGAGTGTTAGATTAGCAAAAGAGGGCGATAATTTTGTTTCTCACAGGACTCTTGGTGATGCACAAAGGACACTCCTTGAAAGGCTAAAAAGGGTTGAGTTAAAGAAGGTAAAAATTACAAGCGTTACTTTAGAAGAAATTCGAAGGGATTGGTGATAGGAGTGGGAGATATCATCCGCCATTCTTTCACTGGAACACTGCGAAGTCTTGCTTGTGAGACATCCAGTGAAGAGTTTTCAAAACTTTTTCCAAGAAGAATTGGGGAAAGACCAGAGCAAACAATAGAAGGACTCGTTGAAACTCTTGCAGAAAGAGAAGATCCTTCTCTACTGATTGAGATGTTTGCTCATTTTTCTAGAGAAGGAGGAAAAGGAAGATTTGAATTTGATCTTTGGCCTCGCTTGTTTAGAGATTTTGACCTTCAAAGAGAAACCTGCGCTGCAATTAGGGCTTGCGAAGGAGATAGAAAAAGAGAGAAAATTCTTTTCAGAGAAGTGCTAAGAATGCTTTACTCTGAGCGAAGAATGTTCAACTACAAACAAGATAATGACGAACCCCATGGGTATCGCTTAGGACCAAAATCAGAATGGACCCAAGGAGGAGTTTGGGCAGATGCAAGACATAGCCCTCCAAGTGAGAGAGCAGCTCATCTTATGCGCACAGTCAAATTCTTTCAAAGTAATGAAGCGCAAAAGCTCATGTCTACTTATGATTCAGGAAGATCACTTGATGCGGTTGTTGCTTGCGCTGTTGAATGGGGAGGAAGTATCTCTCAGAATCATCAAGAGAGGAATATTCCTGTAACTGTTGCGCAAGCATTAGGGGGAGAAGCAGTTGTCTCTCTTCTCACCAGACTTAGCTCAGAGGGAAAAGATCCAACCAATCCCGCCTTTTACTTAGGAGAAGTGGCGGCTCGTTTTGGTGATGAAAGAAGAAGAGAAGCAGTAGAGTACAGTGCTGAACTTGCTCAAGCTTATCTTGAGGTTGATAAAGAAAGGAAGCGGAAGGGATATCAAGGATCTGCCATGGACCTTCTCTTGTTTTATCTTGCAACCGCAGTTGTTCCAATAGGTAACCCTTACAGTGATGCCTATGATGCTGAATACGCGGCTGCACACCCAAGTGCAAGACAACTTCACTTTGGAGCAAGACCTTCTGGACAAAGAGATATTGTTCCTGCACAGCAGAGGATTGAAGAAGGGTATTTTAGAAACCTTCTTTCTCTTCGAGGAGAAGTTGTTCATCTGAGTGCTTTGCACATGCCAGATCCTGCATCTTTAGAGACACTTGTAGTAGGAGTAGTTAACCTTAGTGGCCCACTTGGAGCAAATCCTCAAGAAACGAGAAACTTTGCAAAGTTATTAGTACATTATGGAAATAGTCCTTGTGTAGATGTTGTTTCTGAACTTATCTGTGAGGAAGCAAGAGCACGTTGGAGCGAGAAGGAAGCCATTGCTGAGATCTATGAATTTCTTGGACATCCCGATGTTATGAGGGTTGCTCACCTTGATGATCCTGCTGTCGTAGATACAATGTTGACGGATAGACTTGCTCAAGATCCGCGAACTGCGATGGGATATTCTGGTATGAAAGAAGAGATTGAAAGAGACAGAAGAAGGAAAGAACATGCACTGAGAGGAAGAATTCTTTGCGAGACCTTTCCAGGTCAGGCTAGAAGATATATGGAGATGCGAAAAGATGAACTCTTAAGAGTTTTCTCACAAGAAATTTATGGAGATGCCCTTGCAAGATACGAAGAGGAGAGAGGCTTGTTACTTGAAGAAGAGAGAGCAATGCTCTTCGATGCCAAAAGAAGTAGGCTACTTCATGCACTTGGTATGAAGGTGTGTAGAGATCCAGATAATCTTAGAAGTTATATTACTAGAACTAGAGATCTTTTAGAAAGAAGTGGAGGGACTTCTTATGGTTAGTAAAGATGAGTTTGATCAAAGTGCCCAGGCATGGTTAGCTCTTATGGAAACAGATGAAAGAGAAGTTTCTTCTACTGCTCTTGTTCAAAGTTCGGGGGGGTCTGGAGTTATTGTTCCTCCAGAGAGAGGTTTAGTTACAACAAGTGAAGCTTTTGCCCTTTCTAGGCGAGAAGCTTACGGGGGAGTTGTTCGCCATTCGAGAGTTCCTTCCTTAAACGATCTGTACAAGCAAGTAACTGCAGATCCTAGAGAAAGAACGAAGAGAAGAAGAGAAGAACTTATTCGTTTGGCAAGAGAAACTTACGAATTGCAGAAGGTTGATGTTGGGATTGTTAGGGGAGAGTTTGAACAGTTTGAGGGAATTATTGAACGCTTAGCCAAAGAAAAATTTGGATGGCATAGGATAGGCTATAGGATTACAAAAGAAATTCCTCGCAGTTATGGAGCTAATCCCTGGTGTTTCTGTTGTGAGATTGGCTTTAATAATTCTCATATCTCTTCAGGACGAGGCCACTCAAGTGGAGGAGGACCACATATTACTCATCGTTTTAGCATTAGCCTTGGCGGAGAGTATAAAGTTGATTCTGAAGAGGGTGGAGATCCTGAGATGAAGGGCCAAGTTTTTTACGACTCTCTCTTAGAAGAACCTAAGACAGAAGAATACAAAGGAGAACGTCTTGGTATCTCCGAACTTGAGAAAGAATTAAAGAAACAAAAAAGGAGAAGAGGGTACTTGCTAAAGGCTCCCTTAATTTTTAGAATGGAGAGTCCAAAGTATAGAGATGGGGATGGAAATTTAAGAGATGCTAATTGGGAAAGTGTTGAAGAAGATGGTTTTGTTTACATTATGAACTTGAGAGAACATGGTGCAAGTGTTGCACACTGCGCCCTTGCACTTTTTCATTATCTAGATGGAGTTATTGCAGAGCAAGAAAGCCCAAAAACTGAAGAGCTGGCAAGAATGCTTCCTCAATATGAGCGAAGAGTAATTACTGCAAGAAGTACCGGACTTATAAGAAGGTAAGTTACAAATACTAGGAGATCAGTTGTTAACAACAAAATCTTTATCTTCTCCCCAAACTTCTTCACGATACTGATCTCTCCCAGAATTTCCCCGGTAGTAGTTATAGCGCAGAGGATTTTTTGTATGGTAATCTTGATGATACTCTTCAGCCAAGTAAAATGGGCCCGCAGGAAGAATTTCAGTGACAATCGGAGCGCTGTATTTTTGTGATTTCTCTAAATTTGCTTTTGATTGCTCAGCAAGTTCTTTTTGCTCATCATTATGATAATAAATTGCCGAAGTATATTGTTGTCCTTTGTCCACAAAAGATCCTTCTGCATCAGTCGGATCAATTTGTCTCCAAAAGATTTCTAGAAGATCATTGTAACTGATCATCGTTGGATCAAAATAGATCTGCACTGCTTCTCTATGTCCTGTCTCTCCGGAAGCTACCTCTTTGTAAGCAGGATTTACTTCTTCTCCACCAGTATAACCGGAGAACACTTCTTGCACTCCATCGTAAGCTTCAAAGGCTGATTCAACACACCAAAAACATCCTCCTGCAAAGGTTGCAATTTGTAGGTTAGGGTTATCGAGTACAGAAAAATCTTTGTCTTCATTACCCCTTTTTGTAGTGATGTCACAGGAAGTTACTGCAAGTGTGAGAAGTGCAAGGATGATTAGAGAGAGCATTCTTTTCATGTCCTCTTTGGTGGCAAATGAGTATTTAACTTTTTCTTTGAATTTTGTGGGTAATGAAGGAGTTTAGTCTTTCATCTCATCACGAAGCGCCATGCTTCTTTTCTTCCGGTTATAAGCAAGCACATACTTGTGCACACTATCTCTTATTTGTCTTATAAGAAGCATCATTGGACTGTTGTTGTTAAAGTTATAACTTTCTTTTTTTCCTGGCATGAAAATTTCTTCTTCTTGCTTTGCTAGACCAATGATTGGTATATTGACATTAAGCTTTTTGAGCTCTTTGTGTGCAGAACTCAGCTGGCCCTTCCCACCATCAATGATAATTAAGTCTGGTAGCATTTGCCCTCTTCTTAGAAGCCCAGCGTATCTTCTTTGCACCATCTCAGCCATTGCAGCAAAATCATCTTGCTCTTTTACAGTGTTAATTTGAAACCTTCTGTTCCCTGCAGGGTTTGCTCTCCCGCCAACCCATTGGGTCATACCACCAACGATAAACTGGTCCCCTAAATTTGAGATATCAAAACACTCAATAATGTGCGGCATGTTTGGTAGATTAAGTTGCTTTTGTATCTCTTTGAGCACACCCCCTTCAAAGTTGAGTTTAGCATTCTTTTCTGCAAGTTGGAGAAGGGCTTTCTTCTCCCCTTTTTGCGGTTTGATGATCTTTACCTTTCTCTTGGAGAGTGCGCTGAGTGCTTTAGTTGTGAATTCTTTTATTTCTTCATGTTCTTTCTTGTTTTTCGCAAATTCTTGATTTACAATGATCTCATGTGGAACATACTTATCAGTGTAATAACTTGAGAGGAATTCTTCAAGCAGGTTCTCTTTGTAATCAAAGTAATAGTGTTTCTTCCCACTAATTACTCCTCGAGAGATTGAGAAAAGCTGGATGATAGCTTTATTCTTGTTATGCAAGATCGCAATAACATCTTGATCATAGTCTTTGATGGTATCTACCTTTTGCTTTTCTTCTAAATACTTAATTGCTGCAATGTTATCTCTTGCTGCAATTGCTTGCTCATAAAGTTGTTTTTCGCTAGCGTTATTCATCTCTTTTTCCAGAAGCTTGAGTACTTCTTTGTTATCTCCTTTGAGAAACTTTGCGGCATGTTTTACTTGTTTTGCGTAGTCTTCTTTGCTTATTTTGTTGATGCAAGGAGCGCTGCAAATGCCCATATGATATCTTAAGCAGGCTCGTTTGGGAAGGTTACGACAAGTTCTGATACCAAAGATTCTTGCGGCTAGACGGCGTACTTGAACACGTTCGAGTCCTCCGACGTAAGGGCCAAAAAGTTGCGCTCCTTTATGTTTGATTCTTGTGCTGTAAATTCTTGGAAACTGATCTGCGCTGAGTGCAATATAAGAATACGTCTTGCTATCTTTGAGCATAATGTTATACTGTGGGCTGTGTTTTTTGATGAGCTTGTTTTCTAGAAGAAGTGCTTCAAGCTCGTTATCTACAACAATATAATCAATGTCTGTGATGTTTTTTACAAGTACTTGTGTTTTTATCGATTGAGAACTTGGCTTTTTGTTGAAGTAAGAAGAAACTCTTTTTTTGAGGTTTTTTGCTTTTCCAACATAGATGATCTTGTTCTCTTTATTCTTGAAAAGATAGACACCGGGTTCTTTTGGGATTTGTTGGAGAAGGGTTTTAATTTTCATTACTCTATTCTTAGGAGATTCTTTTATTTATTTATGTTTCCACAGCTCACTAAATATTCTATAAATCCCCTATAAATTTTAAAAAAGGGATCTCTCTTCCAGCACCATGTTTCCTTATGACTCTTCATTAGAAATTTTACCAAGTAATGTCTTAGTAGTAGACCGTCGTGAAGATTTGTTGGAGATCAGAGATGATAAATACAACGCAGTGCTTTGGAGGAGAGGACCTGACCCGCTCATAAGAGCATACGCTTTTGGTCTTCCGATTATACAGGTTTCAGAAGATTCGAGCGCTGCATTTCAGAGAGAGATGATGAGCATCAATTCTCGTTTTGGAAGATCTTTCTCTCCATGGTGGTTTGCAAAAAGGGCAAAAAGAAGATTCTACAAAGGAAGGGCGTCTTTTCTTGAAGAACATAGAAAGCTCCATGCAATCATGGATCAATTACAAAACGGTAATCGAAGTATTCTCTCTGTTATGAATAGAGAAGTGACTGGCTTTAATTTCCACCAAGATGAAGGCTTTACTCTTAACTGGACGCTTCTTGGGCCTCCTGCTCTCTGGCTTGAAGAAGAAGACACTGAAGCGATTGACGATAGATATTATGAAGCTCCAACCTACGAAGAACTTGTTCGCCAGTTCCCAGACGATATTGTCGCAGTCTATGAAGGTTTAAACTCAGGTGATCTAGTACTTCCCCCAGAATTCTTCCCTTTCGTACATTCCAGACCAGATAGGGCAGAAGGTGTTAGAAGAGCTCTTCACCAAATCTATCTGTGATAGGAGATCACTTTTTCAACAACCTCTTCAAAAATTTCCCCGTATAGCTTGCTTTCACTTTAACAATATCCTCTGGCGTTCCTTCTGCAACAATCATACCGCCTCCATCGCCTCCTTCTGGACCCAAATCAATGACCCAATCACATGCTTTCACTACGTCAAGGTTATGTTCAATCACATAGACAGAGTTTCCTTGATCAACAAGTCTGTTCAGAACGGTGAGGAGTTTTTTTACATCATCAAAATGAAGCCCGGTGGTCGGTTCGTCAAGAAGATAGACTGTTTTTCCTCGCTTCATCTTCGCAAGTTCACGAGTGAGTTTAATACGCTGCGATTCTCCCCCACTTAAAGTTACTGCGCTTTGTCCAAGTTTTATGTAGCCCAAACCAACATCGTAAAGCATTTGCACCTTTCTTCGAATTGAGCTATGATTCTCAAAGAACTTAAGCGCATCTTCTACAGTCATATTAAGTACATCTGAGATAGAATGACCTTTATACTGGATGTCAAGCGTGTCTTTATTGTAACGCTTTCCTTTACAATCTTCACACTCGACATAGACATCGGGCAAGAAGTTCATCTCAATTTTAATCATACCATCTCCTGTGCAAGCTTCACATCTTCCTCCAGGCACGTTAAAAGAGAATCTTCCTTGCTGGTAGCCTCTTGCTTTTGCTTCCTTCGTATTGGCAAAGATCTTTCGAATGTCGTCGAAAATCTTAGTATAGGTTGCAGGGTTGGAACGTGGTGTTTTTCCGATTGGATCTTGATCAATAACTACTGTTTTTCTGATATCTTTAGGAACAGTGAGTGATTTGTGTTTTCCAATCTTACCGGTTGCAATCTTAAGTTTACGCTGGAGAGCTGGGATAAAAGTTTGATTCATTAATGTTGATTTTCCTGATCCAGAAACCCCTGTGATTGCGCACAAGATTCCGGTTGGCAGGGTTATGGTGACGTTCTTAAGATTGTTTTGGGTAGCCCCTTTGAGTACAATTGGCTCTTCAGTAATTTTTCTTCGCTCTTTTGGAAGCTCAATCTTTTTTCTTCCTGCCAAATAATCTCCAGTAAGACTCTTCTTGTTTTTCTTGATCTCTTCAAGAGTTCCTTTGGCAACGATGTGTCCACCATGCACTCCTGCACCAGGTCCAATGTCAATGATGTGATCCGATGCAAGCATGGTATCTTCATCGTGCTCAACTACCAGAAGCGTGTTTCCAAGGTCTCTGAGTTTGTGGAGAGTTTTGATGAGTTTCTCGTTGTCTCTTTGATGCAAACCAATGCTTGGCTCGTCTAAGACGTAAAGAACTCCCATGAGGTTTGCACCAATTTGTGTTGCAAGACGGATACGTTGCGCTTCTCCACCAGAGAGGGTTCGCGCACTTCGTGAAAGGTTAAGGTAGGAAAGTCCAACGTTGTTCAGGAAATGCAATCTGTCCTGGATCTCTTTGAGCACTTGTTTTGCTATGAACTTTTCCTTATCATTAAGATGTTTGGGAAGCTCATTGAAGAACGCTAGAGCTTTTTCAATGGAGAGATCAGTGATATCAATGATAGATTTTTGTCTTATTTTTACTGCCAAAATAGTATCTTTAAGTCTCTGTCCGTGGCACTTCTGACAACTTCGTGTTTCCATTAAGGTTTCATACTTTGCTCTTCTGTGGTTAGAGTTGGTGTCACGGTGCAAACGCATGGTTTGCGGAATGACTCCTTCCCAACCATTGTTCATGTGCATACTTGCTCCATTGCTCCATCTTCCTTTCAGTGATTCACTGGTTCCGTAAAGAAGCACTTCTAATTGCTTCTTGGTGAAGTCTTCTAGCGGTGTGAAAAGATCAAACTTGTACTTTTTTCCTACAACAGCCATTTGCTGCGCACGCCACTTGAGATCCATCTTTCCGTAGACAACTAACCCCCCATCAACAATGGACTTGCTTGGATCAGGTATGAGAAGTTCGGGAGAGATTTCCATGTGCTCACCAAGACCTAGGCAAGTTGGACAGGCACCAAAAGGAGAATTAAAAGAAAACATTCTTGGCTCAAGTTGTTCAAAGACAATCTTTGGATGATTTGGACATGCTCCAAAAGTTGAGTAAGTAGTTTCTCCTGCGCCTCTTCCAATTTGTTTTTGATCCACACGTTTGTCGGGATCCAGTATTACTAGAGTGCCTTTTCCTTTAGTAAGCGCTTGCTCTACTGCTTCAGAGAGTCTTAATCGGTTGTCATCATTAATGGTGATCCTATCAATGACTGCTTCAATCCAATGTTTTTCATAACGTTTGAGCTTTACTTCTTCTTTGATGTTCTCTAACCTGTAGATGGTTCCATCAACCCTTACTCTTGTGAATCCGTCTTTTTGTAATTCTTCAAAGAGTTTTTCATAAGTTCCTTTGAGTCCTTTGATTAATGGTGCGAGGATGATGATATTCTTTCCTTCATCTGCCATAATGAGGGAAGTTATGTTCTCTGCAGATTGTGGATGCAATGCCTCATCACATTTAGGACAGTGAATGGTACCAACCCTTGCGTAGAGCAGACGCAGGTAGTCATAGACTTCAGTTACCGTTCCTACTGTTGATCGCGGATTTTTACTGGTTGTCTTTTGCTCAATTGAGATTGCTGGAGAAAGCCCTTCAATGGAATCAATATCAGGTTTGTTCATAATCCCTAAGAATTGTCTTGCGTAAGCTGAAAGAGATTCTACATATCTTCGCTGCCCTTCTGCGTAGATGGTATCGAAGGCAAGAGATGATTTTCCGCTTCCTGAGAGGCCAGTAATTATAGTGAGTTTATTTCTAGGAATTTTGACAGAAATATTCTTGAGATTGTGCTCTCTAGCTCCCTTTACTTTGATATCATGCAGCATATACTGAAAAATGCCTAGTTGCTTTAAAAAGGTTCTGCGGTGCTGTCCAGTGATTTATCCGGGTTATTAGTCACTTGTAAGTGATTAATTTAGAAATATTTATAAAGGGTAGAAGATAATCCTTTTTATGATTCTTCCCCAGGTAGTTGAGAGAGAATTTGGAGATAGAGTTCTCTTTGAAGCAGGAAATTTTGGTTTTCCAGAAGGCTTTGTAGATAACCCCGTAAAGTACATGAGGAGTTTGGTTGAAGCGAGAACTGCTTCCCTTGTCCATAATAGTGATAGGTCTCTTGTATATAGAACAGAGCTTGCCTTAGGGAGAGATGGAAGTTCAGTGATTGTCAAAAGAAGTAAAGCAGGTACAAAATCAGTGGCAATGGGAAGAATGTCCTCTGAAGAGGCATCTCAGTCATTGGTAAGAAGGGTTAGAAACGAGATTTACACTCCAAGAAAAATTGCAGAGAGAGGTGTTGGAACAGGAGCGGAATTATTTAGAGGAGCAATTCTTGATGGTGAAGAAGCATGGCTAATTTATGAAAGCTTAGAAGGAAAAGGGGTTTTTCTTGATGATTACATTGCAGCTCTTAGAGGTCTTAAAGATGAAAACATTAAAATGAGTATTCTTGGGAAGGCCTTAGCAACTTACTTCTCAAAACTTCATGGGAAGAAAAGAGAAGAAGGATGGTTGCATAGAGATGCAAACACAGGGAATGTTTTTCTTAGGAAAAGATTAGAAGGAGAAGATCCATCACCAATGATTGAAATAGAGGATGTATTGTTCATAGATTGGGAACTATCTGATCACTCGGAGGGTCCAAGGGTTCTAGAACGTAAGGAAAGGCTGCAAGACATATACACACTTGCAGGCGAAACAAGAAATATTAATAATGCAGGGAAATTAGCGAAACCGGAATTTCTCTCTTTGCGGGACCAATATCTCTCTTTAATCGGATAGGTAAAATTATATAGCTTCTTTCTTTACTTAGCCCTATGGCTCTCCAACACTTCCTTGATATTGATGAAGACGAGCTCGTTCATGAAGAAGAAATCATGAAGATGATCAAGAAAGCTTACATCAATGGAAAGAAAAAAATTGTACTTCCCTACAAAGACAAAGATGGAAATCCTATTGTTATTCGGATAAGGGGAGTTTCTGAAGAAGGCATCACTTGGCACCGTGATACTGAGGAAGATGAAGAAGAGAGTTAAGCAATTGTGATTGTTCTGGCTGACTTAGAGAATCATTATGAGAGAGTAGCTTACCAAAAAGGCGATGCCAGCACCTACAAGTACTTCTAAAAAAGTATGACCAATCATTTCTGGGATTTCAGGAAGTTTGGTGTGATCCACTCTTTTCACATGTTTTGCAAGAGCTTTGAGATGTTTGTCTCGTGGTGCAAAAAACCAACGAACTCCCATGACATCAGCGATAGTAATTGCTGCCCAAAACATTGCAATGAAAAAAAGATTGCTTGCACCTTCTAAAAAGTAGATTGAGAATGTAACCGCCATAACTACAGCGGTGTGCGTGCTTGGCATTCCCCCATATTGTCTGTAAAGCACTTGGAAAGCGTAGTGTTTTCCTTGTATGAGCAGAATAAGACACTTAAGAAGTTGGGATGCTACAAAGGAGAGAAGAGTTGCTACGAGGATGGGATGCGTGAGAATATCTAATGGAAATGATGACATGTTGGTTTAGAGGAGGGAGGTGGGTTATTTATATTCTGTGTTTTTTAATGATACAACCAATGCATCACTTTCTTCGCAAAGGGCGTCATTTTTCTTGCAAAAAAAGGTCTGAGCGTGTATTTGTTTACTCTTGTTGCCGTTGGGTAAGGATATACTTTGTTGAAGAAAGCTTTGATGTTAAGTCCTGCGCTGTTTGCTAGGATGAGTTCTTGAATTAGTTCTCCAGCATTCTTTGCTACCATGGAACCACCAAGGAGTTTGTTCTTGTGTTTTCCTTTCTTTCCCACAAAGAACTTTGTTTTCCCATACGTTGCATTATCTACAATAGCCCGGTCATCATGTTCAAAGTTGTGTGTGAAGGTTTCGTAGTTGATTTTCTTCTTCTGGAGAGTTTGTTCATTGAGACCAAAGGTTGCAATCTCTGGATCAGTAAAGGTCACCCAAGCGAAATTGTCGTAGTTGAGCTTCTTCTTTTTTGGTGAGAAAAAGTTGTTGAGAATGACACTAGCGTGTACTTCGGCAGCATGTGTGAATTGATAAGATCCCGCAACATCACCACAGGCGAGCACATTTTTGTTTGTGGTTCTCAGGTACTGATCAACTTTGAGTTTTCTCTTGGTTTGGTCAAGCTGGATACCTGCTTTCTTCAGGTTGAGTTTATCAATATTAAGTTCTCTTCCAATGCTGACAAAGAGGGAATCGAAGTTAAGTGTGCCAGTTTTTGTTTTGTTCTTTATTTTGGTCTTTGTTGCTGTTGTGGTTGTGATCTTTGCTTTGTTCTTGGCGGTGAACTCTTGGACTTGCGTGTTAAACATCAATTTTACTCCTTCTTTTTCAAGCTGAGTTTTTAGCACTGCTACAATCTCTGGATCTTCTTTATTGAGAAAGTGTTCCCCACGAATAAGCACCGTCACTTCAGAACCTAGCCTTGCAAAGGCTTGTGAGATCTCCATACCTATTGGTCCTCCTCCAATGACCAGAAGTTTTTTTGGAAGTTTCTTAAGCTCAAAGATTGTGAGGTTTGTGTGATACCTGATTTTCTCTATTCCTTTAACTTTGAGCTGACGTGGTCTTGCACCTGTTGCGATTATGATCTTTTTTCCAAAGTATTCCTTATTATTTACAATAATGGAGTTTTTTGAATTAAATGTTGCAAAGCCAAGCTCTACATCAATACCTCGCTTTCTAAAGTGCGCTGCATTTTCATGCTTTCTAATGTACTCTCTTTTGCTATCCACATATTTTGCTACCTTTACAAGGTTCACGCTTCCTGAAACTTTAAGTCCAAAGTCTTTTGCTTGCTTTGCTGCATGAGCTATATGCGCTGCATGAATTAAAGCCTTGCTTGGTACACAACCAAAGTTGAGACAATCTCCCCCGATGTCACGATCTTTTTTATCAATGAGAAGTACGGAGAATCCTGCTTTGTTCATGAAACTTGCAACATTAAGTCCACCAGAACCTGCACCAATAACAATGATATCATATTTTTTCATTTGTCTGATTCTAGGAGAAGAAAAGAAGCTATTTAAGGTTTACTTTGAATGGAGAAAGAAAAAAAAGAAGAGAAAAGGAACAAAGGTTAGTTCATATGCTCTAAGGCAAAGTTTTGAATCACTTCTACCATTGCATCACTATGGTGTCCTTCTGGACCATGCTCTGCTCCAGGTTCAACATACCACTCGCTCTGGATTCCTGCTGCTGTGAGCAAATCTTGCATTTCTTGAACTTCTTCTGGACGATATCTTGGATCAAGTTCTCCGTAGACAAAAAGTACTGGCCCTGGGTCACTTGCATCAACATAATTAACTGCACCGTCACGGACGGAGTTTTCATCAACGTACTTTTCATTTGCTTCTTGAATGAAACTTCTTGGACTTGTGATTGTTACGCCATCCTCGGCGAGAGTTACTTCTGTTTCCTCTGGAATTAAGGTTCCAAAGTTGTTTGCACTGTGAGCAACATAGTATTGAAAATTTCTAACATTACTATCTTTAACTGGACAATGCTCTAACCAGTCTATTTCTCCGTTAAAGTTGATGAAAGAAGTATCATAACCCCCTCTTGAGAATCCATGAAAAACTACTTTATTAGGATCTGCACCAAAGTGTGGAGCAAGTGCTTTCATGGTAGCAGTCGCACAGGTGACATCATGGCTTGCAGAAAAGCCAAAAGGGAACTCAATTGGGCTTGATCTAAAGTTAGGAGTCACTACAACATAACCAAGGTCTGTGTAGATGTCGCGCATGATGTGCACTTTTTCTTTAGCAAAAAGATGTTCTCCACTCCCCCCATGAATAAGCATAACAATTGGAGCATTGGTGGAGTCTTCACTGTAGAAGACGTCCATGGTTGTCTTCTCATCATCAAGGTAAGGAATATCCCAAGTAAGAAGCACCCCGTCATCTTGAACTTCTGTTTCATAATCTCCTAAGGAAAAAGTGGAGACCAAGTCATAGTTTGGATCAACATAATCTGTCGCAGAAAGACCTAATTGACTCCCACTAAGCCCTCCTAGCTCCTCTTGATTCGGGGTTTGTGAGCAAGAGCTCAGCAGCAAAGCTATAAAGAGAGAAAAAAGAAGGAAGAGAAGAGATTTGCCAAGTTTCACTTTAACCAGTTACCTCTTCTTTAAAGTCCCAAATGACTTCTTTAATCCCAATGGTTTCATGTCCTTGCGGACCATGCTGCGCTAAAGGTTCAATGTAGAGTTGAGTTGGAATGCCCGCATCTTCTACAAATCCTCTAAATTCTTCCATCTCTTCCATTCTAAACTTTGGATCTGCACCACCATAGATGAACTGAACCTGTGGAATATTTGCTGCGTCTTCTGCACCAATATAGTTGATAGCACCGTCTCGTGGAGCAGGATCTTCATATTTTGTTTTGAGCTCATTGAGTAGGGTGTTTGGACCAGTGATTCTTACTTCATCTTCAGCAAACTCTACTTCTTGCCCCGGTTCAAGTAAAACCCCGAGGCCATTCCCACTATGAATGATGAAGCCTTCCACTTCACGAAAGTTGGGGTCTTGCTCTGGACAATGTTCCAACCAGTTTGTTTTATCATCAAAAAGCATACGCGAACTCACATGTGATCCAAAAGAAAAACCGTGCATAACCACTGTGTTTGGATCTGCATTGAAGTGGTGAGCAATCCCTTTTGTTGTTGCCATACTACAAGCAAGATCATGATAAGGAGAAAAACCGGTAGAAATTTTTGCTGGGTCGTAACGATAATTCATAGCAACTGCCACCACATCTGTTTGTTCTGCATAGATCTGAGCCATTACTTCAAGGTTCTTTTTCCCAGGCCCATTCTCATTCCCACCGTGTACTAAAAAAACAAGAGGAAGGGTTTGGCTGCTTTCTAAAAGCTCTTCTTTGTAGTAGACATCAAAAGTTGTAAATGAACTGTCCTTGTCACTAAAAGGAATATCTCGAAGTGCAGTAAGCCCATAAGCTAAAGACTCTTGCTCATAATCAGTCATTGAGAAGCTGCTCACTAGATCAAAGTCAGCGCTAACATAGTTCTCAACTGCATAAATTCCTGTGTTTGGGTTCTCAGGTATGTTACTCGTATCTATTCCCTTTAGAAACTCGCTCTCAGGAGTTCTAGCGCAAGCACTTAGAAGAAGAGCAGTGAAAATAAGGAGTACAAAAGAGAGGAGTAAAATTCTTTTCATAATATCACCTTGGGCTAACATTACAAACCATTTTGCCAAAAAAGGGGCAGAGTTTATAAATTTTTCAAGTTTTTCTCTTTTTTTACTGAAATTTGTTCTTTTCTTAAGAGAATACTGCATAAAAAGTCAAGAGTGCAAAGGCAAACCAAATGATATAGTTTAGTGCAAGTGCTGGTTTGTCGCTGAGAAACTCTTTGCCACAGACCCTCAACAGCTTTGGAAATGAGAAGAAAGTAATTCCCATGATAAGTACCGTAAGAAAAACTACCGAAGCAATATGAGTTACAGGCACAAGTGCGAAGACGTAGTAAGCTACAACACCAGTAAACACAAGGTTTATCGCTAAAAAGAACCAATGATGTTTCACAAAAATCCAATCAGCTGCGGGCAAAAGATCTTTCTCATCTGTAGAGAAAAAAACAATTGCTTGGATAATAATAACTGTCGCAATAATAAGAGCTAAAATAGATAAGGGATCCATAAACACACCTCCTTGACCTGTGAAACACAGGATGCAGAGGATAGAAGGAGGATCTTTTGTTATTTAAAAGTTAGCTTTGATTAATGTTCCATTACTAGTAAATTCTGACTTCTGGCTGATTATCTTTGCTTAAATTTAGACTAGTTAAAAATAGAAGATAAGAACTGATTATGTTCAGTTGCAACAAGACTTGCCTGACTGTTTTGTGGAAGTAGTGAAGAGATGAAGATCATAAGCGTAATAATGAGTGCAACAACAAGAAGGACAAGAAAATATCTTTTTACTCTCTGTTTATTCTCTTCACTCAGCATAAAGAGGAGAGATTGTTTTTTTCTTTTTAGTTTTTGCTCTTTTCTTCCCTGGGCTTTCTGAGGTTTTTGTTTTCACAGCTTCTTTTTCTTCTGCTTCTTCTTTGGGAGGATTCTTGAGCTTTTCCACTGTTTCTTTAAAGGCCTCAATTTGTCTTTCAGTAAGATCTTCGTACATCAAGTAAGCTTGCCTAATATTTCTTAAGAAACGAGATTTTTCGTAAAGTGAGCGATCAATGTTAAGAAATTGAAACTTTTCTTCAGTTACTTCCTGAGAGAAAATCTTTTTCATGTGACAATCAACACACATGGGAAACTGTCTTCCAACAAGCACCACCCAGTTGGTTCTACAAATCTTACACTTAGTTTTAAATTTTGGTCTTGGCATTTGTCTTCTTTTCTCTTTGCTTACTTTGTACTGCTCGTGTGCTCTTATGTCCCTAAAAATGTACTTGCCTTCCTCTATGGAAATGAGAAAAGATAAGCGCAGCAATAAGGATACTCACTGCACCTAATAGAATAGGCATTCCTATATAAAAGTTAATAGAAAAACCAGCAATAACTGGTGGCACTGCCTGTGCTAAGGAAACAACAGACTGCCGAATCCCCATTATTTCTCCTTGATTCTCTTTGGCCACCGCTGTAGAGAGTAATGTTGAGACACTTGGCTGGGTAAAACCAAAAGCAATGGCCAAAAAAGGAATGACTGCATACATTATCCAAGCTCTGTTAAGGAAAACAAAGATAAGAATAAAGAATGCAGTTGTGATTAAGGCTCTTCTCAAGAGAAGATCAGGAGAATAGCGAGCCGAAAAAGGTCGAATTATGATTCCTTGTGCAATAGATATCCAAATGCCAATGTAAGCAAAAAGAAGACCAAGCTCTACAAGAGAGTAGGCAAACTTTTCTACCACATAAACTTGAAAAAATTGTGTATAAAAACTCCAGCCAAAATTAAGCATAAAGACAGTGATAAGAATAACACTAACACCCTTCATAGTAAATGCTTTTTTGATATCAAAAAATCCTTGAAGCACTTTTACTTTTCCTTTGAGCTTCTTTTTGAGAGTTTCTTTGAAGTAAAAGTGGATAAAGATCATATTGATCAGCGCAACAAGTGCTGCAAAAAGGAAAGGAGTAGTTGCATTAAACCAAGATACAACACTACTATCTGCCATAACACCACCAACAAAAGGACCTAGAATAAAACCAAGTCCAAAAGCCATTCCTAGAATTCCAAAGTTGTTTACCTTCTCTTTCTCAGTCTTACTAATATCTGCAATTGCTGAGAGTGCCACCGAGATATTTCCTCCAGTAAAACCATCGAGCATTCGACTTGCAAAAAGCATGTAGATATTAGCGTAATAGATCCCAAGTGCAAAGAGAGCATAGCCTACTGCGCTTCCAAAAAGTGAAATCACAAGTACTTTTTTTCTTCCATGTTTATCTGAGAGTTTTCCTAAAATTGGCGCTCCAATAAACTGTGAGAGCGGATAGGATGCTACCAGAAAGCCAAGAAGGATGTTTTGGAGTGCAGGATTTGCAAAACCAAAGTTGATATCTAAAAAAATAATTGGAAGGAGCGGGTATACTATCCCAATTCCTAAAAGGTCTAAAAATACTACAAAAAATAATGATGCTAGGGTTTTTCTATCTGCCACTCATGAGTCACGGAAGAATACTCGAGGAGGGGTTTATAAATGTTGTTGCAGGAGTTTTTTTGTTTAGAGAAAGAAGTTTTTTAAAAAAGGGAGAGAAATGAGAAGCTATGATCGGTTATTTTGTTACATTAACAAGTGGTAAATCTTCTAGAGAGGTTCTTTACGCAACTACAGGAGATGTTAACGATCACCTGCCTATTCATTTGGGTTTTCGAAAGGACGGGAAATTTGCGGTGAGAGTAGGAGAACTTCTCCCTTCTGGAGTACATGTTGCGAGTATGGGTTACCTTGGAGAAGGAGAAATTGATGAAGGGCACTCTTTAGAGTTGAAATCTCGCTTAGATCTTCCTCGAGGAAGCTTATACCTAAATGGAGGAGATCGTTTAGTCAAAGGAAGAAGAGCCTCACTCAGAGATTCCCTTGATGAAACAGAAGGAAGTCTCACCTTTGCCCCACCAAAAGGAGGTCAGGAGGTACTTTCCTACCACACCTCTCAGAGGGAAGTTACAACTGAAGAGGTAAGGGAATTAGTTGCACCTTTCGTTCAAAGAGATTTTGTTTTTAGTTAGTTCTTTTTTAGCTATAGATGGAAAACCTTGCTGGCTCACACATGACTACCATTAAAATATCTGGATTGTACACCTTTGTCTTTTCTAAAGTGTTCAAATCAGTATCTGAAGCAAGGCAACTCTTGTAAGGATGACTATGAAGCATAATGAGTGTTTCTTCATCACAAGGTTCAAAAGAGACGTGATTAAAGGTCTGCACATGTGTTGTTGGGACATAGAGTTCATCTATGAAATAATCTCCTTGCAGGGTTTTTTCTCCAGAGAGACAAACGCTAAACTCAGTCTCTTGCGTGTTGAAATAAATGGTTTGAAGTTCATCCAAGGTTTGACTTGCAAAAATGATAGTAAACTCATCAAGCTCAATGATGTTGTTCTCTAATGGATTTGATTCTAACTGACCACGAATGATATCTGCAATGGGAAAAGTAACAACTGTGAAAGAGAGCATCAAAAAGACCATAAGTACTCCAACAGTGAAGATGCTTGCTCGTTTGAAGTGACGTTTCCAATGAGAAGGATGTTCTTGCTGCTCTAGTTCTTCTTGGAGATCTTTCTCTGCGTGCCTTGCAATCTCTTGAATTAGTTGCTCATCTTCGTTTGGGTGGGACATCTGGCTCTTGGAAGGAAGAAGGGTTCTTAATTCTTGTTGTTTGAGCATTCTGTCCTAAGAGAGCAAAAGGCGCCTGCAAGTGAGGAAAAATATAAAAAGAAAAAAGCTGTTTTTTTTCTGATGGTCAAACGATCTTTTCCTAGCAAGAAGCTCATTCTCTCTTTTAGTGATATTGAAGCAGGAGCTGGAACTGCAACCGACGACTTCATCGAAGAAGATCTTCTTTGCCGCACCATTCGCTCACACTTTGCAGAATCTAAAAAGATGGCTGCAGATTTAATCTTTAATGGAGATACTTTTGACTACATGAAGGCGCCTTACGGAAGCAAATATCCAAGGCACATTACCGAGAAAATTTCTGTTCACAAAACTAAGACCATCTACAAGGCGCACAAGAGATACTTCAAAGTGATGCATGATTGGCTTAAGGCAAGCCCAACTAATAGAATTATCTTCATTGTCGGGAATCATGACTATGATTTGGTCTTCCCAAAGGTTCAAGAGCTTCTTAAAAAGCTGATCGCGGGAAGAAGCGAGGATCTTAAGAGGAGAATCCTTTTCCCTGGATTCGAGTTTAAAGATGGTTTGACTCTTATAGAACATGGCTCACAGTTAGATCACTTCTTTCAAGTAAATCCAGAGAAGTTCATTTTTTATCCAAAAGATAAAAGCAAAGAGCCTTATCTTCTTTTGCCTTGGGGTTTTAATGCCTTTTATGATCAGTATGTTCTTCTTAAGGAACATTACCCCCTATTAGAGAGAATTGTTCCTCGTCACGCAGTCTTTGGACATCTTCCTAAACATATTAAGAAAGTTTTTGTAACTGACACCATCATTTACATGATCAAATCTTTTTTCTACACCCAGTATCGTTTCTGGGGGGATCCACTGCACCGCTTTACTTTCAAAGAGTTTAGAAATTATTTCAGAAATTTCTTTAGTAGCGAGTGGAGCGTCAAGTTTATTGATGAAGCAAAAAAGCGCTTGCGTAAAGAAAAGATTCAAGTTATTTGTGTTGGTCATAATCATCGACCAAAGAAGGTTTACCTTGGACAAAAAATTGTTCTAAACACTGGTTGTTGGCGTGATGAGTATATCATGGGAGATGGTTTTAACTTTCCTGCCAAGCCAAAAGTTTATGCTTACATTAAGCAAACTGCCCAGAAGGTGCTTGATGCTCGCTTAATTGAGGTTGCTTCTGAAAGACCAGGGATCACCATCGAAGACATTCGAAAAGAGATTGCTCGGGGGGACAAACAGTTCAAAAGAGTGATGCTCCTTCAAGGTAAACGAGAGAAAAATGCTCGAAAGGTAGCACAACGTGTGCATAATCGTCTGGTGAAAAGAGATAAGATGATTAAGAAGCGCCAAGCAAAGAATGAGAAGCGAGCAAGCAAACTAGCTAAAAAGCAAGAGAAACGCGCAGCTAAGTCTGCTAAGAAACAGAGTAAGAAAGAGAAGAAGTAGGGAGAGTGGGGCAAGAGCACTGCTCTTTTATGTTAATTTGATCTTTGCATAATGTTTTGCAAAGAAAACTCTGCAGTTGCATGATCGATTTCTACCACATCGCCGTTAGTTAAAGAAAACCAATTTTCTTCTTTAAGGTTTGGAAGCGGTACTCGCTCTGAGCTGACAATAAGGGCACTCTCACTTTTGGCAACTTGCATGGTAAAGTAGCGTGGCTCAGTCTTGTAGTAAACAAAAACATAAGATTTGGCTCGGGAAGTGATGATCAAGTTTGCTCCATAGAAGTCATCTAACTCTTTAAGTGAGAGAATGGTTGCTTCTTTGAGAGAGATTCCTTTGTCCTTTACCTTACTAAGGATTTTATAGAAAAGGGCTTCTGAATCAGTATTTCCTTTAAGCGTGAAAGATTCATGAAATTCCAACTGGTCATTAATGTGTCCGTTATGTGAGAGAAGCACAGGACCAAAGCCAGGAAGCTCATGGTAAAAGTTGTGTGTGTTCTCTGGGATCCTAGTTCCATTGGTTGCTTTTCTAACATGAAAAATCTTTACAGAAGATTGAACTTCCTTTGTTCTCTTGTATTGCTCATCTTTGTAAACTTCTTTTTCAGAACGTAGAATTTTCCACTCATCTTCTTTGTCAAGATAAGAGAGACTCCATCCTTCACTATGAAGGAAGGGATTTTGACGCTGCTCTTTACCCTCGTGACTAATTCCATTCTGATCCGCAGCCATACGTAAGATGGCGTTCGAGAGAGAAATTGGGCAAACATCACCAACTGCGAGTAACATCCGACACATAGGAAAAAGGGAGGGATAGGTTGTATATATAGTTAATGGAATTTTCTTAAAGTATTACTTAGTGACAAAAAAAGTGGGTGAAAAAATTAGGCTACTTCTTTTAAGACAAAATATTCGAGAGGATCTCCTTGAACTGCATTCAGTGTGTTTACACCCCCCCCAACAAGAAGATTGTATCGCCCAACTCTAAAATCTTTTGGAGAGAGAATTCTACCTGCCTTGATGTCTTCAGGCCCCCTATAGTGGTCAACAATTACCAAAACTTTTCCTTCGCTATAACCTAAATTATGTGGCTTTGCGTTGTTACCAAGGGAAAAGATATGATGTGCCCTTGGATCATTTGCAAACTCCCCAACACCTTGATTAATCATTCTATCCCTTAGTGTTACAATGTGCCCCTCAAGCGGAACATTAATCTCAAGACGTTCCCCATCTTCAAAGAGAAAATACTGAACCAAACCATCTACATGGATTGAACCATAACCTTTTGTCCTTCCACCACCACCCCTGCCTTCTTTGTAGAGATTTTCTGAAGCAAAAAAACAAAAAGGAGAGTGAGGATCCTCTCCCATGGCCTTTAAACGTTCTTCCCAAGCGCATGCATCTTCCTCTGTCTCAGTTACTAAAGTAAAACCATAAGTGTCCCAAAGCTTCAGCATTTCAGAAAATAAGTCATGTCTAAGGGAATCAAAACGATGATTATATCTTCCTGCTTTCTCTGCAATGCTTGGAGGAATTTTTCCCCTCACAACAAGATACCTTAAACCAGTCTTACTATCCTTGATTTTATAGGTGTGCACTATTGCAGCATAATCTCCATGATGAGAATGCTGAAATGGAGATTCAATATTTGTTATATCAACACCACTTCTTACTTGGAAAGGGAAGGGTGCAAGCCTTTCTTCAATAAATTCTTCGCTTGTTGCTCCAAATGCTCTTAGAAGATTTAGAGCAATTGGTCGAACCAAACCTTCGTTTCGCTCAATAATCCAAGGTGTTTTTCCTTCAAGAAAACCAGTTTCCTCATCTATTTGAGACACTAAACCAACCAACCTGCCATGAATTGTTGGACAAGCGTTGGAAAGAATATTTCTTGGGTCTAGAGAACGACCCCTTCTTCCTTCACCATAGCTCCAGGCAATAGCGTCTAATTCTCTTGGAGATAATCTCGCCCCTTGAACTATACTTCTTGCAAGGTCACTCATCCCTCTATGAACAATGCCATCCACTATCTTCTACACCCCAAGGCAAGTTCAAAAAAGAGCAAATGGAGATTTATAATCATAAGACGAACAGATTTTTGAGATTATTATAAAAATGAGGGATATTTATCTCGAGATTTAATATATGTCTTTTAAAAAAATATAGGTAGATATGCATTTCATATGCCCAGCTTTCTCTTGAGCTCTTTGGCTCGCTTTGGAAAATGTTGCTTGAGAAGCATAAAATTGTTCCTTGCAAGAAGGATGCTTTTCTCACAAGTAGGTGAGCAAGGAAAGTGGGAAATAAGAACTAAATCTTGTTCCCTTTGAGAAAGATCAAGGTAAGGGTCAGGATTTTCATGGGTGGGATTCGGAGAATTTCCACTAAAACTCTTCTCAAAAAATTCTGTACAACAGCCAGGATAACCAAGCAAAAGCCCTAAGGCTTGATCGTTTCCCATAAGTTCATAAAAACTTGCCAAATAGGCATCTTCCTCCTTTTTACTAAAATAATAGAAGTGTACCGCATCTCGCCTATCATGCTCTGGAATGATTATTCCTTTATTGCTGAAACTTCCAGATTCTTCATCAGAAAAAAGTACCTTAAATTTTGATCTGGCCCAAGAGACCTTATTGAGAAGGCAGAACTTTTGAATAATTCTAAACTCCTCTTCATGAAAGCCTTGGCGAACCACTGGTTTTTTGTCTGCCAGAAGGAGAACCATCTCATCAGCTTTCATCCTAGATCCGAAGGTTTTTACCAGTTTTTCATACATAGCTAGAAAGGAGCGAAAAATGCTTTTTATGTTTTACGAGAATAAAGTGCAATGGTTAGGGTGAAAGAAGGGTAGAAGAAAGGTAGAAAAGAAGGAGAAATAAAAAGGGAAAAGAGAAGGAAGCAATTTAGACAAAAAATCCTGCAAGGGCGGTGAGCACAGACATGGTCCCAAAACGAATAGAATTCCAGAGTCCATGGGCTTCATAAGTAATAAGATCACTTGCAAGAGCGTCTGTGATAAAGGTTAAACCATCTTCTGCGTAGAGCAGGTCAAGTAGAGTTTGCTCGTTAAGATAGACATCCACATCTGGATCTGCCACAGCAACACTCTCTACGCTTTCTACAGTTCCAGCTAGCACAGTTATACCAACAAGCACCTCTTCTCCAGAATCAAGAGAGATGTGTAAGTTTCCTTGGACGTTAGGATAGATTGCTGCTGCAGCCGAAGGAAGTTCAAATCCTTGGAAACCATCAAGCTCATTAGTGATATCTTCTGGAGTGAGGCCTGCAAAAACAGACATACTTGCTAAAGATAAAAGAACAATGAGAAAAAAAGTTAGAGAGAAAAATTTTGTGAAGATTTTGCGTTTCATAGTTTGGAGGAGGCGTTCTTAGTAGATAAAGTTTTCTTCCTTTAAACTTTTGATCGAAAGAAGACCTTGCACAATCTCTTTGTAGACCTGCCAAGCAGTTTTTTTAGTTCTCATAATTTTTTGCACGAAATGACAGGCAAGATCATGTAATCCATTCAAGGCAGGACGTTCTTCTATAAACGCATCTTTTAAGTTTGCAATATTGTGTTGCTTGATGATGTCCATCCAAGCAAAAGAGAAAGCAAAAGCTTTAGCTTCTTCATCATGTTGGTTTGAAAGTGTTGGCGTAAGCACATGGCCAAGCTCGTGACCAAAGGTGAGTAAGACCCTTGCTAGAGGCCCGTTGCGTACGAAAATCTCTGAGAGAAGTCCATGTTTTCTCCGGTTTATGGAGAGGCCAAGGGTGTTAGCGTTTGGGGTGAGTTTTTGAAACTCTTTATCATCAAGCACGCGTACTTTGATATCTTCAGGGAAGGATGTTTGAAACATCTCTTGAAAGGCTTGCTCAACAAATTCTTCAATCTCTTCAGCTTTACCAATGAAGGCTCCGTGCATTCCTGGTTTGAGGAAGTGATCTGGTTGGAAGTGAAGCTCGGGCGAGTTAGAAGATGGGAAGTGATAAGATTCTTGTTCTTGAGTGCTGCTTGCATAGGCTGAGATTACGTTGTTTCCTGCAAATCTTTGGGTCGAGTAGGGTTCATCTTGTCTTGCTGAGAAGAGTGATGGAGAAGTGGAAGAAGAAGATGTGAAATAGGAAAAGACCCTTTGTGTTAGTCTGCCTAGGTACTCTGCGCCTTGAGAGATATAAGATGGTGTTTGAGCTGTGGCGTGAGAAGTTAACTGTGAAAGTCCTCGCTCTAATGGAGAGTAGTTTATTCTTGGTGAGTTGGCTGCAAGGAGGTTTCTAGCTCCTGCGCTATAGTGAGACATTTGGTACATTGTCCTTAACTGGATAGGGAGTAGAGATTTAACTCTTATGAGAAAAAAGGAGGAAAAAAGAAAAAAAGTGAGAAAAAAAAGTCACTTGTTTATCCTTTATTACTCACTTAGTGCAATTGCCAGGAGTCAAAAAGGCTAGCTGCAGCATTAAAGTTCTTCACAGCATTGAAGCGTAACTTGTTCCAAAAGCCCTTTGCTTCATAGCTAATCTCTCCTTGCTTGATTGCTTCTTTGATACTAGAGAGCCTTTGAGAAGAACTTCTAATCTCATCGATCTTTTTCTCTTCTAGATAAACGTAGACATCAGCTTCTTCAACTTTATCAAAAGATATCTCTTTTACTTCTCCACCTTCTACTTGAACAAATACATCAACAATTTCTCCTGACTCAAGAGTCACTTGTGAAGCAATGCTTGCCTCACCGTACATCGGCCTTAGAGCAAGGGGGATTTTCGTTCCCACATAGTCTGGAGCACTTTCTTTCACATGTTCTACATCTAGGGCAAAGGCGCCTTGCAGAGCAAAGAGAAAGAGAAAGCCAACAAGGAATAGTTTTGTTATCTTCATGTTTCTTACCTCAATGATTTTTTCTCCTTCTTTTGGAAAGAGATAGAGTTCTCTTTGGTGGAACGAAAGAAAAAGAATTAGAGGGACAGAGGTGAACGAAGTGGAACGAAGAGAAGAAAAAGGAGTAAGAAAGAGAAGAATAAAGAAAAATAAAGTTAAACGCTACGGAGCTATGGCGCTTCTGGAAGCTGTAAGAAGATTCTTCTGATTCTTTCTAAACCTTCTAGTATTAGTTCAAGAAGAGACTTATTTTCTTCTATCAAAGAAGCGTTCTCCTCAACCTTAGATTCTAACTCATAGACAGAGGTTGTTAACTCATCTAGATGATGTTCAACGAGTTCATCAAACCTTCCCTCTAGTGAAGCATAAGAGTCAACACAAGACCCATATGAGCATTCATTACTTTCACACTCAAAGTTGTTTTGACAACTCTCTGCGAACCCTAGCTGAAGCTCTAAATCTCCAAAATAAGAACAGTAGAGAGAACCATCTGCTATAAGAGGATCATTTGCATCCGAGAACACTCTTGCTCCTGAAGGCAAACAAGTACTTTGTGTGGGATCCAAGCAACCCTCTGAACAGCTTGGTCCACCGCCAGGCCCTTCACCACCAGAACTGTTAAAAATTGATTGAGATGAGCCATTACTACTTCCACCACTACTGTTACCACTTCCCATTGAGCTAGAGTTTGAGTCGTGGTCTGCAACTGCTAAACTTAAAGAAAACAAAAAAACAAAGAATAAAGCAGAAAGAAAGAAGAATTTCTTAGAGAATTTTTTGTTGTGTATCATTGAAGGAAGCTGCTTCTAAAAAGATATAATACTTCTACCACAACTGGTTGGGAGTAGAGAGATTAAACCTTATTCCCCAGTCTTTTCCCTTGTTTAAACTGCTTAATAGATGCAATGTCTGTGTTGAGAATTCTTCTGAGCGCTTCGTGCGTATTAAAAGCATTGTGAGGAGTGATGATCACATTGTCCATATGTAAGAGTTGATGATTCTCCTTGAGGATTTGCTCCCCATCTTTGTCACAGGTTTTTTGAAAGTGTTTTTTGAGTAATTGGGGTTCCTCTAAAAGATCACACTCATTTTCAAGCACATCAAGTGCCGCCCCAGCAATAATCTTTTTTTTGAGCGCCCAAATTAACCCAGAGGTGTCAATCAATGGCCCTCTTGCCGTGTTGATGAGAAGCGTTCCTGGTTTACAGAGAGCTAAGTTTTTCTTATTGAGCAGGTGGTGCGTGTGCGAGTTGTGTGGTGCGTGCAGACTAATGATATCTGCTTTTTTGAGTAGAGAGTTTAGTGGAAGAAGTGTTGCTCCCACCTTCTTAGCTGCTGTTTTTGTAAGTCTTGGATCACTCACTAAGACCTTCATGCCAAAGCCTTGTGCTATTCTAATTACATTTCTTCCAATGTTTCCTGCTCCGATGATGCCTATTGTTTTTTGGTGAAGATCTACTCCTCGAAGAGTATCTTGATGAAAATCTCCTTGTTTTGTTCGATCAACCGACTGATAGACTTTTCTTGTAAGTGCAAGAAGAAGAGCAAAGGTATGTTCAGCAACCGTGTGTTCCCCATAACTTGGCACATTAGTTACCTTGATTTTTCTTCGTTTACATTCTTCTACATCAACATGATCATAGCCAGTACTTCTTGTAGTTATGAATTTGAGTTTTGGTAATTGGTCGAGAAGTTCTTTGTTGAGGGTGCAATGAATAAAAGTTGAAAGAACTTCAGTGTTTTGGTAGCGTCTTGCGTTTTTTATAGTAAGAGGATGCGTTGAGAAGGAAAGTGTATCTTTGGGAAAGGCTTTGCGAAGGAGAGTTTTTTCCCAGGCTTCAATTTCAAAGAAAGCTATTTTCATAACACTGCCACCGTTTTCCTTACTCTTACTGCTATATCTTGCGAGTAAAAGAAGAAAAGAAATAAAAGATTAAAAAACTATCTTAAAAGACCAGAGGCTTATTCTACAATGATCTCCATAGAAGCTGAGCTTAAGATACCATCAACAATATCATACTCGCCAGTTTCTGTGAAAGTCCAAGTGTAAGTCTCTCCAGGTAAAAGAACCGGACTTAAGATGTCATTGTGCAAACGAAGTCCAACAACCATTGCTTGATGCAAAGGAGGATCTTCTCTTTCGTTAACCCAAGTGATAGTATCTCCAACATTTAAGGTAAGCGTCTCAGGTACAAAACCATCATCAGTCATTTGGACAGTGAACTCAGTTTCGTCTACGACTTCTTCTTCCTCTTCAGTGCTTTCTTCAGCTTCATCAGCAGTTTCAGTTTCTTCCTCACTTGACTCATCTTCTACTATTTCTTCCTCTTCTTCAACAGGTTCTTCTTCAGATTCCATTGCATCGTCTTCTTCAAGGACCTCATCAGTACTCTCTTCTACTTCAGCATCAGTTATTTCAACATCAGTTGCTTCTTCCCCGGAACAAGCAAAGAGAAGAAGAGCCACCATAAAAAGGGAACATAAGAATAGTATTTTTTTCATTGTTATCACTCCAACAGGCCACATTTGAACTGAGATTCAGCTCTTTGCTTCGCCCATTTTTCTGTTTCTGGATAGAAACTAACTAAAAATGCTATTTAAAGCTTTTGAGGAACGAAGTGGAACAAAGCTAAGAGAAAGGGGGCTTTGAAGAGATACTTTTGGCTTCTTTCACCCTGCCCTCTGGCTTTTTGTCACTACTAAAGAATACTCAATGGCGAAAAATTTAAATAGTAGCGTGGGATCTCCCAGAGTAACATCTATCACCTCTTTTCCCCAGCAGAGTGTCTTCGGATGCTTTGTTTGGGGTTTTTTACTTTAATCTCTTAATTTCTTAGAATTTTATCTTTTTGGAGGGTTCTCTTATTAAGATTTTTTACTTTTTGCACTTTACTCCTGTCTTATCTCTTCCTAGCCTTTCTTCCCACACCTTGGTGGAAAAGCCACATCAAAAGGATCCCTAAGATAAATCCTTGAGTAAACCCACTAAAGAAGGTTCCAAGATCAGGTAAGAAGGCAGCGTTAATGATGCCTTCTTCTTCAGGGAAATAAATGTCAAGATCGCTGAGCTCAAGTGCGTACTCAAGATAAAGAAGTGCAGAGTATGATGCTTCTTGCTCAGCTAAAGTTTTTGCATACTCATAATAAGAGTAACCTAAAATTGGAAAGATGCCTTCCTCAACGTTTTCAGAGATAATTCTTTCTACTGCAAGTGTTCTACTTTCAATTGAAGCATCAAAGTTTTCTGGAGTAATACCCAAAGAACTCATAACTGTACTTGCTTGCGCCTTTGCTTGCGCTGCTTGAATCAGGCAAGCAGTAAAACTTTCTGCGTCACGCTGGGTTTCTGCAAGAGTAATCTTTTCTTTAATCTCTTCTAGCTCTATGGCAGGAAGATAAGTCTCAACATATTGAAAACGCTCCTGCGCTTCAGCAATTTTTTGGTGACAAACTAACTCTAAGTTATCATCATCTAGAAAAAAGAGTTTTCCTTCCATATCAAAAAAGTGCATCCAAGAGATCGCTGACTCAATTCTTTCTTGAGCATAGGCTAAAGTGTAGAACTGATCTTCTCCTTGCTCACTTCCCGCAAGAGAATCCAAAGTTTCTTGCGCTTCATGCAAACGCTCTTCCACAACCATTTTGGTTTGCAAATCGGCAATGGTTTCAATTGGCTCTTTTGCAAGATCACTTGCAACTTGGTTTAGTTCTGCCTGCAGGTTAATTATCTCTTCTGAGATCTCCTCTTGACTGAGATCGTTGATAAGGTTTATTTCGTAGCCCAGGTAAACATTGAGACCAAAACAAAAGCTTGCAGCTGAGTAGTGATCACCTTGCTCCCTTGATGTTGCAGCTGCATCTTTTCTCTCAGTAACTGCACCCTCTCTTTGCGTTGCCAGTTCTTCATCTTCCTGCGTTGTTTGTAAAAGAAGATCAAGCTCTGCTTCAAGAATATCTGAACGCTGACAAAGGAGAGTTTCCAGCTCTTGCATAATTTGTGTGTACTGCTCGTCTACAACGAACTCAATATCTGAGCTACGAAGCTCTTGGCCAGTAAGATGAAAAAGTACTTCATTCAAGTCTTTTACTTCAACTACCTCAATGCCAAAGGTGTCTACACCGTAGGCAATAAGATCGTTATAGGGGTTTGTCTCAAGAAGAGGGTTTTCATCATCTACGATGCTTTGTTCTTCTTCAATTGTTGTACTTTGCTCTTCTTCTGAGGAGCTTCCTTCAATAATAGTAAGTGGATCCTCCGTTGTGCTATCCTCTTGTTCTAAAAATTCTTCTCTTGCACCAAATGGAATTAAGACTTTGGTGAATCCCTCGCTTGCTGCAGCATCAATTTTTTCTTTAACTCCTCCAACAGGACCCACTATCCCACCAGAGTTTATTGTTCCGGTGATAGCAACTTTTTCATCATACTCTAATTCAAGCATGCTAATGGTGGTTAATGCAGCAATAGCAGCTCCTGCACTGGGTCCACCGATAATGTTTGTGTTTGCTCGAATGGTATAGATAAAATCATAATGTGTACAATCAAGATCAAAGTAACCACAAGCGATTTCTTTTGCATATCTTGTCGAAATTTGTGTATCTATTTTTGTAAGCGGGCTTGTGTCTAAGAAAACTCTTCCTGAACCTTCTCGAAGTTCAAGATAGAGATCTGCGGTATTTCCTTGAAAAGTACCGTCAGGCATTTCTTGCACAGCAAGGAGAGGAAGATGGTTTATTTGATTGGTATTTGCTGCAAAAGAGAGAGGGAGAAGTGAGAGAAGAAGTAAAGTAATTATGAAGAGCGAAGAGAGACGAGAAGAAAGCGATTTCATCTCTTGAGGCATTTTTTTGGGGTTTTTAAAGCTTTGTCAAGCGCTTTGCTCCGAGAGATTGGATTTAATTGGTAGAAGGAAAGGTTCTTGTTCCTATTCTTGACATTGTGGGAAAATCTAGAAATATTTATATAGTTTTGTCCATATTTCATATTTGTTTGTGTTTTAGAAGAATTTTGGTGGTTTTTTGGTTTTTTTGAATCAAAAGGTGAAGTACATATGAAAACAAAATATCTCATTCCATTTATGCTTGGCGTTGCCGCCTGTCCGCGAACAGATTCTGTTCCTAGCGGAGGATCAGAGACCTTGCTAGAGAATTCCTCTACCGGCTTGGACGCACTTGATCTTCAGCCACTTCTTGCAGAAAGCCCTCCTGCTCCAGAGTTTCAAGTTCCCTATCTTAAAGATTTACTAGTAGAAAATCATGGAAGCAACTACACAAATCACCTTGGTTCTCCTGTAGGAGAGTACGTTCCTCAAGCAAGTCCCCTTGCAGCAGGAGACATTGATGGGGATGGGATTGTTGAAGTGATTGCTTGTAATCTGGAGACTTATTCTGGAGAGAAAGGTTGTGTTGTTTTTGAAGCATCAGATTTTGATCTTCCTATTGATGATCAACATGCAACTTTAGAAAAACTTGTCACAGAGAGCTCAGCATCTGATACTGGTTATTGGGAAGGAGTTGGTCTTGATGGCCAGTATGATGATTTTTCAGGAGAAGTTACTTTTCTTTCCTTAACAGACCTTGATAACAATGGACATCTAGATCTTATTGTTGCTGATGCGCTCGAAGCAAAGGTGAGAGTGTACATGCAAGAAGAAGGCGGCAATTTTTCTTACTCAAGCACAAGGGCTAGTGTCCAAGTTGTGTCAATGTTAGCACTTGATTTGGATTATGATAATGACCTTGATCTTCTCTTTACTGATAGAGGAAGTCTTCAGTTCTGGGAGAATAGAGACGGTGCGTTTCCAAATGAACAACAAACAATTGGAAGTGGAGCTGATCTTAACACCTATGCACTTGCGCTGGTAAATGGAGCAAAAGGCGAAGAAGAGAGGATTCTCGTTGATCTTGGTGCAAGTTTTGGAGAAGGAGACGTACAGATTGAAGCAACAGGAGATGGAGGTTACAGGTTTGATAGTGATCTTGGAAGCTATCAAGAAGATCCTCTTTTGTTTCCAGAAGATATGTTTTGGCAAAACTCCGGGAGTAAGCACTGTGAAGTAAACCTTCCTTGCATCCATCCTATGGGTGCTGCCTCTGGAACATTGAGAACTAACAGGGAGGGAAGTGTAGAAACAGATTTAGCTTTCTTTGTTGCAACAGAGTATCATGCGCAAGTTGCTTTTGTCTACGATCCTTCGACTGGAACATTTTCAGATAAAACTGAAGCTCTTGCTCTTAGAATTCCACCAAAGATAAGTGATCTTCCTAAGTTTGAGAGCATATTCGGTGATGCAGACATTATTCCAACAGAGTATGAAACTCTTCCTAATCAACTTCCTTGGGGTACAGCGATTGCTGATGTCAATGGAGATGGTTATAGTGATCTTATCTTAGCAAATGGGAACACAAATGAAGATCTTAGCCAAGACCTTTCAGAAACTGAGGCAAGAGATAGTCAAGTTCTAGTATTTTTGTATGACCCAATAGAAGATAGGTATAGGGATAGTTCTGAGGAGCTAGGAACTCTTAATCATCCAGGGGATTATTTTGGACTTTGTGTTGATGATGTTAATGGTGATGTTGTTCCGGATCTTCTTGTAGGAGGATTGAATGGAGATCTTCCAAGAGTTTTTGTAAATAGTGGCGTTCCCGGGAATCATTACTTGGCTCTAGAGCTTTTTGATGAAGGTGGACAGAGAGTTCATCCAACTGGCACAGAAATTGAAGTTCTTCTAGAAGGAAGAGACCAGCCGGAAACTTACGTTGTTGGAGGAAGCTACTCACCTAGTATGGGTTGTACCCCAAAAGCAAGCTACATTGGTCTTGGAGCAAGAGATCAAGCAGAGAAGGTCATTGTCCGTTGGTCATCGGGAGGAACACAAGAGATTGATAATCTTCCTTCTGGGCAGCAGCAGGTTTTCAGAGAGATCTGAGGGACCTTAGAAGTCTTATTGGAATATTATTAAGATTTAGAAAAGAGGTAGTATGATGGTGTTGAGAGGAAGGCTTTACCTAGTGTTTATTGGAATCCTTCTCTCTTCTTTGTTGATGGGTTCCTCTTTTGCTTCTTCTTTTGAGATTGAAGAGGGAGACTTCTCTGAAGGAATACTTATAGATCTTGTTTTTCAACCAGGCTTTGGTTTAATTAAATCTTTAGATGCAGATGTTTTCTTAAACGCTGATGAGAATTTAACAACTAGCCAAGATCTTGCTACGTCTCATACCCTCATTTCTTTTCTTGAAAAAAACCTTTATCTTTTTGGAGGAATTTATTGGCAGGATAATACAGGGATTAATCCAAGCACAGGTTCTTACCAGTTTGATGGCATAGATGATGCAATTGTCTTTGATAAAAGTGCGATTGAGAGTTCGAAGTTTAACGGAGAAAACTTTACTTTTTCTTTCGCAATGCAGGCTAGTAATCTTTCGGGGAACAGGAGCATTGTTGGAACGAATACAACTAGCCTTGGTCTTAACTCTGCTTATCTTCATATTTATGTGGATGAAAGTCCAGAAAATCACCTTAGTGTTGAGATTCAAAACCTCTCGGGAGAAAGAGAAGTTTATAATACAAATTATTCTATAGAAATTGATGAAAATTATAGTGTTGTTCTTGGCATTCTCTCCGGAGGATCAAGTGATAACGATAAAGTTCAAATAAGCATTAAGAACAGTAGCGCAATCCAACATCTTCCTGCTTACGAGTTCCTGAGCAATGGTTCTTCTGGGGAAAATATCGAAGTGTACCTTGGGGCAACAGGACCCCGGGACCCAAACCAAAGTCTTTGGGAAGGAACAATTGATTATTTCCAATTCCTTTCTGATGAGAAAGAAGGAGGAGAAGTAAACGGAATCTTTAACACAAGTGAGCGAGAGGAACTTCTTAACGACCCAAGCTCATTTTTCTTTGCGGGCTACGGTGGTGAATACAAACAAATCTTTAATTTTAGTTCTTTAGCGAGTAGCGCAAACACAAGCTCTTGGGACTTTGTTAACATCACAAATGCTACTGACTTCTCGGGAGATAATTTCTTTAGTCAAGATCCTTACGGAGAAAATGTTCCTTTGGAAGTAGAAGGAAGAGCAGGGCCATGTGGAGAATTAGAAAATCTAACCTTTAGTAGCTCAACAAGGAACGATACTGTTCATACTTTCAATGAAACACTCATTGGAGAGTGTTTTGAAGCAAGACTTATCCAAGTAAAAAATAGAACTGCTTATACGGCGCTTCATTCTTTTTCTGTAAGTGGTACTGAAATTTTTAATCCAAGTATTGACTTCTTGTTCCTAAACGATAGTGCAAAAGTTGGCGATCTTCTTGTAGCTCAGTTCAATGTAAGTTCTCAAGAAGGCTTTGTGTCCTCTCTCAATGTTACCTGGTACGTGAATAACAGCAGCTATGAGAATCAATCCTTTTCTTTTGATAGTAACGAATCTTTTGTGGAGACTAACTTTTCTACAAGTAACTTTTCTGTAGGAGATAACATTAGCTTTAGCGCGCAAGCAGATATTGAAAGTTTGGTTTTTAGTGAAGTCAATGAAAGCTCATTAGTTACTCTGGAAGAAGCGAGTGAGGTTGAGGAAAGTAGTGAAGATGCAACTGTCTCTGAAGAAGGAAGCAGTACTGGTGGTGGAAGCTCTGGCGGAGGAGGAGGTTTTTATGTTGGAACGAAAGAAGAAAGAGAAGAAGTTGTTGAAGTAGATAATAGTTTAGAAGACAGTGGTGTTGATGAAGGAGTTAGTGAAGATCCTTTTGATGAACAATCTCTTGGAGAAGAGGAGGAGATCTTTGCTGCAGCTCTGGTGGAGGAGACTTTACAAGGAAAAGCAAGTGCAAATTTACAAAACAGTATCACTGGTGCAAGCATTAGCTCTCCTTTGGTCGGAGGATTTTCTTCCTTAGGTAAATTCTTCTCTATTCTTTTGTTTTTAGGAAGCTTGCTTTTTGTAGCTCATCGTTTGTATGGACCTAGTCATTAAGGGGAGGAAATGAAGTGAAGAGAAAAAACGACAAAAAGTAAACATTTTTTGATTAAAGTCTACAAAACTTGTTACAAAATGGCGATTTAAAAGAAAAATTTATATTCATTTTTCTAAAACACCTTTTGTAGCCTGTGAACCGAACAGGAGTTCAACTTAGTTTAGGCTGCATGAGGTGATAAGGTGCGTTGGTCTAAGCTAAGTAATGTACTTCCCTTGTTTTTCTTAGAACAAGGAGAACATGTTCTACTCAGTAGTTATGTACTTACCAAAAACTTTCTTACCACAGTACCTGCTGAAATTCTTGAAGAAATTTCTGAAAGAAAAGTTTTGCATAGTTTTCGTTTTGCTGCGAAACATGTTCCTGCTTATGGAAAGTTTCTTACTAAACACAAGGTGAAGGCTGGCGAAGTGCATTCCATTGAGGATTTTCATCGTTTAGTTCCTTTTACTGATAAAGAAAACTACATTAAGAAATATTCTTTTGAGCAACGTTCTAAGTTTGGTCGTTTGCCTAAAACAGGTAACGTTGATGAAAGTGGAGGAAGCTCTGGTGTTGCTACTAATTGGATCCATGATTTTCACGAGGAGAGTTTGTTGTTCAAAGCAGTAAAGTTTGAAGTGAATTATGCATTTAAGCGTAATTCTAAGGATGAGTTGTTTGTTCTTAGTGGTTGGTCTTGTGGTCCTTGGGCAACCGGTGTAAAATTTTGTGAATTGATGGAGCGTTTGACCTTAGTTAAAAATACAGGAACTGATCCAAAAGATATTGTGCGTACCCTAAAGATGTTTGGTACAAAACACCACTACTTGATTGGGGCTTACCCTCCTTTTGTGAAACAACTTATTGATGAGTATAGTAAAGAGATTAATTGGAAAAAATATGATATTGATTTAGTGATTGGGGGAGAAGGAGTCACACTTGAATGGGTTAAGTACATGAAAAGTAAGTTGCGTAAAGGAGCGCGCATTGTTTCTTCTTATGGGGCATCTGATATTGATATCGGGGTTGGTTTTGAAACCCCTTTTGCTTTTTTTATTCGAGAATTAATTGCTAAGAATGCAAAATTTCGAAAAGAATTGCTTGGTCGTGATGATGTTCCTATGATTTTTCAGTACAATCCTTTGATGCATTATCTTCACTCTGTAGAGCACGATGGTAAAAAAGAGTTTGAAGTAACTTTGCTTGATCGCAAAGCTGCACTTTCTAAAATTAAATATAACATCCACGATGAAGGAGAAGTTGTGAAGTACAATGAGATGCTTGCTTTGTTGAGTAAGTATTATCCTGATTTCTGGAAGAAATTTGCCTCTTCTGGTGGAGATTGGAGAGATGTTTTACACCTGCCTTTCTTATGCATCTTTGGTCGCAGTGATGGAACTTTAAGTTTTGATGGAGCAAATGTTTTTCCTCACCAAATTGAGAGTGGAATTATGGGTAAGCGAGGGCTTGGTGGTAAAACAAAGCGTTTTAAGATTGAGAAAAAGCACGATCATAAACATGATGTGCAATTTCATATCCATGTTGAGTTGCAGAGAGGACATAAGTCTTCTCGCAAGTTGGCTGGAGAGTTTGAAAAGGTTATTTTGGATGAGCTTATTTCTATTAATCCTGATTTCAAGGAATCTTACAGTAACAATAAGACTTTGAGGCCAAAGGTGAACTTGTATGTGCATGGCCACTCCTTCTTTAGTGAAGATGATAAGAAGGTGAAAAATAGTTACATTTTGAAGCAGAAAAAGGAAAAAATCAAACAAAAAGGTGGGCGATGATCCCAATTTGTTTAATTTTGGGCCAGAATATTTATAAATTGTCGCCATTATGGGGTAGTTAATGAGTACTACAGTTAGTGAATTTGTGGGCGTTGATCCTAGAGGAGGCCTTGTTGCTTTAGTGCAAGCCGAAGATACTCAAAGATATTCTGATGTTATAGAAGAGATTGAAAGAAGAAATCGCCTGCTTTCTGTAGCTAGAGATATGGGTGTTGTCCCAGTTTTTGCAGAAGATCCCGAAGAAAGGGATGTTACTTCTCGATATTTACGAACAGCACTTTCTGTTTTCAGAGAGCTTGGAGCAAGAGAACAACCAAACGTACAAAGCGTTGATGATGTGATTAGAGCATATTGTACCATGTTTGGCGTTGAGAGAGGAAGTTTTACTGATATTGTTACAAGCAATAATGGTAATGATGATACTGCTGTTGATGCATGGGTGCACTACACTTTCTTAGAGTTTGTTCATGAATTAGTAGGGGGAAGTAAACGAGCTTTCTTTGAAAGAGTTGCTCGGGAAAGCTACACGGAAAAAAACACTTGGGGAGCAATCTCTATTGCAAGAGCTTTACCTTTACACTGGACTCTATCAAACTTAGAAGCCATCAGTAATGATGCAACCTCACTTACTCCAATAGAAGTAGATTTTTATCGAGAAGGAGCAAAGAGAGGCATTAGAGTTAAGAGGCAAACAACTAGGAAGCATATCAAAGAACTTGTTGATGCAGTCGGACCAAAACTTGCTGGGGAAATTCTTGAAACAAGTAGGTTGTTTACTGAAGCGGCTTACGGTGTCGCTCTTGAAGTCTTTGGTTATGAAAGAGGCGATAATGCAAGTATAAGTTATGTGGAAGATGGAGATGCGTTCTCTTATGAAGGAGTTTCTGATTCGGGTACTTTTGAGATCTCTTACCAGAGAGGATTGTTCAAAGGTCTCTGGGAGTTTATCAATGGTTTTAATCCGCTTGCACTGAGAAGAGCACTTGAGGAGCAGGCAAGGGAGAGATATGATTTACATGGAACCATTGAGAAAGGAAGGGAAGATTTGAGGGTTGCTCTTGATGCAGAAACCGTGGCTAGGAGGAGAGCTGAAGCTGGAAGACAAATGCTTAAAGATGCAACAGCAGAAGCTTTAGAGCGAGAGTTAGGAAGGCAAGAAAGACAAAGACAACTTACTTATGATAATGCAAGTCATCACGTTTCTGGAGCGTTTAGTTCTACAGTTAGAGAATTTATGGACCTTTCTTACTCAACAATAGGAGAAAGACTCACAAGGCTTCACCAAAGAAGCCTTGCGGAAGGTAAAGAAGCTAATCTTCTTAGAGAATATTTTCTAGGTATTGAAGATGAACTCGATATTGATATTCGATGCGAGATAGAAACAGGAGATCTTGCTGAGGCTTTGAGCGATAGGTTTAGTTTAGAAGGTGGGAGAGGAGATTCTGCTGAAGACTCTTCAGATGATGGTGGTTCAATCTTATCCTTTTGGACAGCACAAGCACAAAGGTCATACACTTATGAGGAAGGGGTTGAACGAAACTCGAGACTTGTTGACGATCTTCGGGAGAGATATGCGGGACAAGAACAACTCCTTGATGAACTCTCAGGAATGTTTAGAGAACTTTCTCTTATTTCTAAAGTAGAAAGAAAAAGAACAAGCGCAGTTGAGGAGTTACAAACTTCAACAAGGGAGAGCCTAGTAGGGAGGGAAGAATATAGTGTTGCAGAGTTGGTTAGAGAAGGGGCCCAAGAAGGTTTTGCTTTAAGAGGGGCAGATGAGAGTTGTCTTCACCTTAGTTCTGAAGAAGGGATTAGAATCCGGGCAACTGCCCCGAGTTATCTCAGAGATGTTGTAAGGGACTTAGTAACAAACGGCCTAGATCATGGAGATGCAAGAAGGGTCGGGATACATGTTGCAGCGTATACTCCTGCCCTTGATGAGATTTTAGGACAAACTGTTTCTGGAGAACTTGATCTTCAGAGACCTGCTTTCTATATTAAAGTGAGTGATGATGGGAAAGGTTTTTCCGAAAGGAAGGCTGCAGAAATGACAAGCTACATAAATTCTGCGATGATTGATGAAGAGCCAACTTTTACTACTCGAGATGCTGGAGAAAAAGGAGGCATGGGAACTAGAAGTCTTCGAATGTTTACGCAACTTCAGGGGAGTGCAACTGCAGTTTGTTCAGAAGAAGGAACTGGAACAGAAGTGTATCTCTTCTTTTACAAAACTGAGATGGTTTAAAGAAATTAGAAAAAGAAAAAATAAGAGACAAAAAATTATCGAAGTTCAGCAGATCTATCTCCTTCTCCTCTCTTCTTTCTCCCTTCTAGCGACATCCTGCCCGTAAGCTTCTGCTTCAAAGCTAGCTCTTAGAAGAGAATCATACTCTTGCTTAACTGCAATTAATTTTTCTCTCCCAGTTAAGTACTGGCTTGTACCGTTTCCAGTACTTCCATCTCGTACCCTTAATCTTAGATCAAGAGAAAGTCGAGCACCAAGTGCAGCTGGCATATCATGCCTAGCTCCCGAACCCTTCTGCCTTATTACACCAAGAAGTGGTTCTCTTCTCAAGCGAATTCTGGATCCGGTGTCATAAGGTCTAAAGGTTCTTGTAAAACGATCAAGGACAGCGACACTTCTTGGATGGTGGGAGGTGTAAAAATGAACTGCACCGCCAACTAATTCCCTAAGGTCACGTTCCCTTGCAATTTTCGAGCAAAGGTAAAGAGAATCCCTACTGTCTCCATCATGTTTGGATTCTCGAACAAGTCTTCCAGTCCCTGCACTCGCTTCATAAGTATCTAGTCCCTCCCCAAGAGTCACCCTCTCTCTATGTTCAGCATATCTTAAATCAATATCAAGATGGAGAAGAACCTTTCGATCAGTTCTCCCTGATCCAACCTGAGCTTCGAGAAATTCCATTACTTCTCCTTGGCTCCTAAAGAACACCGGATCATCAAGGTGCACTCCAAAATGCACATCTGCCAATCCTTTAGCTCCCCCCCTTTTCTTTGTATAAAAATTCCTTAAATCTCTTATTACATCGTCTTCGTTTTCAAGAACAACTGGCAAAAATCTCTTCATATTAATTCACCTTTACTCATTTAATTATTATCAATAAACACAACTCAGAACTACCTAATAAATCTTCTCTTGGATTCACTACTTTTTTGTAGTATTTTTAAATCTTTTCTTACTTTTGGTTACAAAAAAATTTCCAGCAGATTCAAAAAAGCTAGATTTACTGGAAATTTTTTGTTCCAAAAATGACAGGACACGGAAGATTCTGAGGAGATATACAAGTGAGATCCAAGTGTCATTTTTGTTAGTTTTCACTCACAGATAGTTAAAAATAAGAGCGTTTTCTTAACCCAATCCTAAATTAAGTAAAGATCCAGATAATTCTGCTTCACTCATTTTTCCTGTTAAAGAGAGTAAATCTTCTGCTGCCCTATCAACAAGAAAATCTCCTTGAAAGTCATAAAAAGTCATTTGATCTTCTTTCAAAGTATAAGTCAAACGATCAGTAACTGTTAGGGTACCGTAGCCCTCTGGAACAGATAAACTTTCTACAGTAATATCTTTAAGATTAAGTGATTCATAGTCAAGATGATCAACAAGTAAACTGATTTCTCCACTTGCTAGTGCAACACCATTTACTTTCACTCGTGAAGCTGTTCCTTCTAAGCTCACCACAAACTGATCAAGAATAAGTACCCCAACAAAATTCTCTACAGTAAGATCAACATCAGCAATATCAACTTCAAGGATATTCTCGTCGACAACCACTGAAGATCCAAGATCTTGTGAATGCAAAGTAATCTCTTCAAGATTAATTTCTTGGGCAATGTAAGGTACCTGATCAAAACTAAGACCAAAGTCAATAAGATCGCGAGCAGCTCTTGCGACACTATCACTAGAGCTTACCGTTTCTTTCCTCGCCTTCGAAGCATCAAGTGTTGGCGAAGTTACCGCACCAGTAATGGTTTCTGTTCCAACTGAGCGTGAATCTCTTACCGTTGGAAACTTATCGCTTTGCTCATCATCAACAACTACTTCGCGAACAGAATTACCAGTTAGTTCTCCACCATCAACTAGGATAAGTAAAGCAAAGATAAAAAGAAGTGATACTGCAATAACAATTGTTCTTTTTCGCGAAAGACTCATCTGATTCTTTGAATGATCTGAAGATATTCCAAAAATGTCGCTAGTTCTTTTGTTTGGAGAACAATTCACCTCTTGACTAGCCACATCCATACAATCACCTCAAAATAACGAATGATTCGTAGACAAAACGATTTATTAACTTATCTGTTGTAAAGTACAGACAATAGACAAAAACCGAATAATTTGCGAAATTTGTTTGCATAATGAGATAAATTCCTTCTGAGAGATTACTTTTTGTTATTTTTTGAAGAAAAGACTGATAAAGGGAAAATTTCTTCTTACAAGAAGAGGTTGATGTTGTGAAAAAAAAAGCTGTAGCAAAAAAAGGAGTGAAGAAGACTTCTAAAAAGAGAAAAGTAAAACTTGGTCTTGCTCTTGGTGGGGGATCAGCTAAAGGTTTTGCGCACATTGGTGTTCTCAAAGTTCTTGACAAAGCAGGTATTGTTCCAGATTATGTTGCGGGAACTTCTATGGGCGCAGCCATGGGAGCTTCTTATTGCGCAGGCATGCCACCAAAAGAATTAGAAAGAATTGTTACTACGGTCAACTGGCCAGGGCTTGTTGATTTTACCTTACCTTGGTCTGGAGTTATCAAAGGCAACAAAATTGAAGGACAACTTAGAAGAATTGTTTATGGTAAAAGTTTTGAAGAGTTGGATATCCCTTTCTCTTGCGTCTCTTACAATATTACTAAACATCAGCGAGAAATCTTTTCTGCAGGAAACTTGGTGCGAGCACTGCGAGCAAGCGTTTCAATTCCGGGCGTGTTTACACCAGTAAAAATTCGTAAAGACCTCTATGTTGATGGAGGGATTGTTGATCCTAACCCAGTTGATATTGTGCGTGCAATGGGAGCAGACATTGTTATCTCTGTAGATTTACATAATCAAATTGATACAAAGAAGGGCCCAAAGATCAAAAAAAATACTTTTCTTAAAGGACTTAAGGATCGTTTTATTGCTGAAGAGCTTTTGATGTTTGAAAATTATATTGAGCCTAAACGTTGGCCAAATTTTATGAAAAAAATGTTTGAGAAAGGAGTAAACAAAATATTTTATCCTGCAAAAATTCTTCGGGTTGCAGGGAAACGAGAGGTTCCGCCGATAATCACTGTTCTTCTCTCCAGTGAGAGTGTGCTTGCAGGACAGCTCTCTTACTTAAGTTCTCAAACCTCCAATGCAGAGGTAAAAATCGTTCCAGTCTTTGAGAATGTAAACTGGCAAAGTTTCGATCATGTAGAACATATGATTGCTCTTGGTGAAAAAGCCGCTAAAAAAGAATTGAGAAAAATAAGAAGGTTGTTAGCTTAAAGGACTATTGCCAGTCAAAAGAGCCCACAGGAGAATCTGTTGTTTCTGCAATTACTCTTCCTGCTAGGCCATCGTCTGCTTCTCCAAAACGTTCATTATACTTTGCTTCAGAGAGATAAACTGGTGTTGGTTCTCCTTCAATGTTGATAACTGTACCATACATACCTTGTTT
Organism: uncultured Methanosarcinales archaeon; assembly: GCA_964343575.1. GTDB lineage: Archaea > Nanobdellota > Nanobdellia > Woesearchaeales > GW2011-AR9 > CAYFJV01. The sequence goes on from CAYFJV010000001.1 coordinate 270,683, forward strand.
ATTGCCCGTCCTATAACGAATAATTCCATCTCGATGTCCATCTCCGTTGACATCAGAAACGATAAATACGACCTCTGGAACATACTCACTTTCAAAGAAGGCAAAGGTTGTAAGGACGCCACTAACTCCAGCAACCGCACCACCAAGCATTGTTCCGAGTGAAGCTCCTGCCAAGAAATATCTTATTTTTTCTCCGTTTAATCTCATCCTCCTTGCAGAATGTGATTTTTATTTAACTTCTTCGCTACAAAAGAAGGAAGAATCGTGAAAAAGTTAAGAAAGTACTTTAATTCTTAACATTTCTTTGTACTTGACATGCAACTTCTTTTTGTTCTTAGTTCCAACCAAGGTAATATCCTTAGCCATGGCTTTCACAGTGTATTCTTCTCCACCATACATTACTTGATCCCCTTTGTTAAAAGGAGTTTTCCTAAACAAGACAGTGGTTCGATAGATGTTCTTACCATCTTTTTTTGAGAAAAGGCTTGAAGTGATAGTGAGCTCTCCGCCAAAGCGTTGCTGCAAACGTAATCCTAAACCTCTTGTAAATTGGTTATCAGCAACATAATAGTCAAGACCATTTTTTACTTCTTTTACTTGCGCTACAGGAATCTTTGCCCTTAGAAGTTCCTTCTCTACGTAGTCCACAATTTGCTGATTTGGAAGCCGAAGCTGCAAGGTTGCTTCAAAGTAGCTTGGATGCTTCCCAGTTATGTCTCGTACCATTGTTCTGAGAAGAAAAAAATGATTGTGTTACTTAAATGTTCGGGCGCATCTTTGTTGAAGAATAGTCTTTTGTTGTGGCAACACCACCATTGTTTACGATATCAAAGAATTTTGGAAAGTCAATGTACTGCTTGCCTTTAAGATCTTTTCTAATAAGACAAAGCACACGACTTGGTAAGTGTTCGCTGACAATTTCATAGTCATCAAGTTGTTTAATAAGCTCTTTTGTGAAGGCATCTACCTCTTCATGAAGGGGCATGTCTTTTCTCTCATGGTACTCTCGTGAAGCTCCCACATGCATGTATCCTTTAACCTCAATAAAATCTGGTTTTCCAATAGAGACTAACTTTTTGTAACCTTCAACGTCAGTATCATTTAATCCTTTGATTACGGTAAGACGAATGCAAGATCTGAACCCTTTCTTATTCATGATTTCTAAACTCTTAATGAGTCTCTCGTAATAGTCAGAGAATAATGGTCGATCAATTTCTTTGAGTAATACCTTGTTTGGTGCATCAACAGAGATGTAAAACTGTGTAATGTTCTCAATCTTTTCTATTTGCTCTGGATACTGCGCGTTTGTTACAAGAAAAGTAGAGATCTTTCGTTTGTGGAACTCTTTGAGGATTTTGTTAATATCTGGGTAAGTAATAGGCTCTCCTGTAAGTGAAAGCGCAACGTGACGTACTTGTTTTACTTGTTCAAAAAGCTTCAAGTTTGTTTTTTTGCTTCCTTGAAAACCAATGAGAAGATCGATGTGTTTTTTGATGGACTCTTCAATGATCTTTTCTGGATCATCAATTGGTCCGTACCAAGTTTTGGAAACTGGCGCCTTTGCTCCTCGCCAACAAAAAGTACAACGGTTAGCACAGAACATACTTGTGGTCATTTGCAGACATTGATGCGATCTGATACCATAGAATTTGAATTTATAGCAACCGCCTTCATTGCGAATCATACTTTTGGTCCAACCACATACTTTTACTGCGCTGTGGTTTCCCACCATACGGTACTGCTGCTTTTCAAGCACTTTCTTTTGATCATCACTGAGCATTCCTCTCTTGCTTTTATGCTCATTAATAAAGCTTTTTAGGAAAGTAGAAAAGAAGTAATAAATTGGTTGTAAGTTGCTCTAAGAAGTCATACCTTCACAAGACGATAAAACTCTCTTTTTGCCTTTACACCCATGGAGCCACCCCATCAAAAAAGAAGAAACTAACAACGAGGACGTCGTATTTCTTGTACATCTGATATAGACAAAAGGTAAGCAATATCCATTACTTCTCTCATGGTTGGTCTTTCATGAGCATAAATCTTTGTCATTTTTGAAACAAGATCTCTGAGTCCCTCTTCCAATCCAGTTTCTGGCTCCCTCCATGGTCTTCTCCTATTTGCCCTTAAATCTCTACCAAGGTGGACATACTTCTCCACTGGATTTTTACCTCTCTTCAATGGGAATAAAAACCCTCCATGCTGTAAGAGATAGATTGTTGCACCAAGCATGTAGACATCTACAGCAGCCCCTTTCCCCCCATCTGGATCAAGAATCCATTCCGGAGCTGTAAAACCTCCTGAGCCTCTAATACCGCCATCAACAATCCCAATTGGGAGGGATGCGTCAAAATCAAAAAGTCTTACCAAACCACTTGGAGAATGAGCAATATTACCTGGTTTTATATCTCCATGAAATCTTCTTGTTTTCTCATGAACGGTGCATGATGCAAAAGAAACTCCATAAAGAATGTTTACAATGTCTGGAGTAGTAAGGTCTCCTGCTTTTGGGTGTACATGTGCAGGATCAAGCCTTTCCATAACTAGGGCCCCCTTTTTGTATGCTTCAAATCTAGGTATGTAGGGATTGTTCCCACAAGCCCTAAGAATGCTTGCCTCGACTACTAACCTTTCTGAAGCTTCAGGCTTAGAGGGAAGAGGCATTTTCACTGCGAAAGACCTACCATCATCTCTTTTCGCTTCATACACAACAAATGATGCGCCACGACCAAGTTCAACACCTGTTGGGGTATAGCTGAATCTGTTGGTAACAGGTTTAAGACGACCACGTGGAAGAGAGGAACTCCTTGGAACATGAGGAGTTCTAACACTAATTGCCTCTTCAAGTTGCTTTGCAGTAGCTATCATTAAAAAGAAATTTTAAAGGCAAATTTATAAAAGTTCTTCTATTTTTAAATTAAAAGTGACAAAAAGTAGAAAAAGGGGAGACCACCTCATGATTTGAGTCTAATATGTAGAACGATCACTTTCCCCAATTTTGTCTCTTTCCTGATTCTACAAGAAATTCTTCTCCCCTAAAGAATGACCAGGATACATTTATAAAGGAAAGATGGAGAAAAGAAACCATGGAATTTACAAAAAGAGAGAAGGTAGTACTCGGTGTTTTAGTCAGAAAAGAGCTTGAAGCAATGAAAGAAGATAGGGCAGCACTCATGCTAAGCAATGCGCCTTTTTTTGGTAAAGAAGGAAGTGACGAGAGCGATCTTGCTTTTGTCAAACAAGAACATCTCTACGAAGATTTCTTGGCAAAGCTTTTGCGAAAGCTGCACAGCAAACTCCAAGAAGGAGAAGAGTAAAAGGGGCCTGGAGAAAGGTTAGGAAAATACTGAATACTGGTGAGCATATGAATCAAGAACAACAAGCACAACTTTTAGAACTCCAACAAATGCAAGAACACATGGAACAACTCTCTAAACAACAAGAGATGATGCAAGAGCAGCTCATGGATATTGAAATTTCTAAAAATGCAATTGTTGAGATTGGAAAAGCAAAAGTTGGTGATGAAGTCTTAACTCAACTTGCTAACGGTGTCTTTATCAAAACTGAACTTAAGGGGAATGATACTTTTGTTGTTAATGTTGGGGCAGATGCAACTGCAAGTAAAACAGGAAAAGAGCTCATTGCTATGTATGAAGATCAGGAGAAAAGAATTATCGAGAACCTTAAACAGTTAGAAGGAGCGCTTGAACAACTAAGTTCTGTGCTCATTGAAAAGATCAGTGCTCTTGAAGGTTCTGGTGAAGAGAAAAAAGAAGAATAGTTGTGATCAAAATGTTTGGCAAACTCAAAGACAAACTCAAGAAAGGTTTATCCTTATTTTCTAAGAAGACTGAAGAAGAAGCTGAAGACATTCCTCAAGAAGAAGTAGAAAAGGTTCTGGAAGCTGCAAAGCAAAAGGAAGAGCAAGCAGCAAGCAAAGAAGAGAAGGTTGTTGTTGAGGATAAAAGCGAAGAGGGAGATGAGAAAGAAGCAGTCAAGGAGGAAGCAGAGTCCAAGCAAGAGATTGTTGAGACTCCAGAGAAAGAGCTTGAGCAGGTAGAAGAGCAAGCTCCTGCCGAAGAAAAGGAAGTGGGTCCAAGTGTGCTTCCGCTCCCCGAAGTTGAAAGTGAAAAGAATGAAGATAAAGAAGCTGAGAAAAAAACAATTCACAGTGATTTAGGATTAGATCACATTAAAGCAGAGAGAGTAAAAGAAATTGAGATTAGCGAAGAACTCGTTGAGAGAGAAAAAGCTCAAATAGAAAAAGAAAAACCAGTTGTTAAGAAAAAGGAAGTTGTCCAAGAGAAAAAAGAGATCCAAAAAGAAGTAAAAAAGGTAAAGGAAGAAGTTGAGGAGACTCCTAAAAAATCTTTCTTTGGTAGAGTTCGTGAAACACTTACCACCAAAAAGATTTCTGCAGATAAGTTTGAAGAACTCTTCTGGGAGTTGGAGTTGATTCTCCTTGAGAGCAATGTTTCGGTTGAAGTTATTGAAAAGATTAAGGAAGATCTAAAAGAAGAGTTAGTAGACAAGCCACTCCCTCGAGATGTGATGGGAAAGATTCAGGAAGTGCTTGAGAACACTTTGCGTGAAATTTTAAGCATTGAACAGTATGATATTCTTGATTTGATTGCAAAAAAGAAAGCTAATGACGAAGGAAAGCCCTTTGTGATCATGTTCTTTGGAATTAACGGAGCGGGAAAGACCACCAGCATTGCTAAGCTCACTCATTATTTGCAAGGCAAAGAGCTGAGTGTTGTTTTAGCAGCAGGAGATACCTTTCGTGCTGCAGCAATTCAACAGCTCGAAGAACACGCAGTAAAGCTTGGCGTTAAAATGATTAAACACGACTATGGCGCAGATGCTGCAGCAGTTGCCTTTGATGCCGTACGCTTTGCTGAGAAGAATAATGTTGATGTTGTCTTAATTGATACCGCTGGTCGACTTCATAGTAACACCAACTTGATGAATGAACTTGATAAGATTAATCGTATCGCAAACCCTGATTTGAAAATTTTTGTTGGGGAGAGCATTACTGGAAATGATTGTATTGAACAGGCGCAAAAATTCAATGAGCTTGTTGATCTTGACGGAGCGATTTTAACCAAAGCAGATATTGATGAGAATGGTGGGGCTCCACTGAGCATTGCTTATACGATTAAGAAACCAATTCTCTTTTTAGGTATGGGTCAAGAATATAAAGATCTTGAGAAGTTTGATCCAGAGTTGATTCTGAAACGGCTAGGGTTTAGTGCTTGAGCCTTATTTCATTTCAGTTCTAAGTCAAGAATTTTTACAACCCTTGGAGAATAAAGAAAACAAACCTCTTCTCCATTCTTAGAGAGAGTGCACCCAAGTTCAAGAGGACCGATGCCCAGGTTAGGGATGATTATGGCGGTATCTTCTGTAGGTTCTTCAAAATAGAGTCCAGTGTCTTGCTCTTCTTCTGGGCAGGAGGGAACAAGCATTGCAGGAAGGTCCTCAAAGCCATGACATCTAGCGCGCCAATAAGAAGAAGAATCTGCTTCTTCTGCAACTCTGCAAGCAAGGAGATCAAGCTCTTGATAACAGCTAAAATCTATCCCACGATAATCTCTCTCCAGGGGACCTTGCCCTTGAGGCTCTGTGTAAGTAACATCTCTCACAAGACTAGCTCTTGGTGCTGTTGAACTTTGTGGCATGGGGACAGGAATTGCTTGCACTTGGATCTCGCTTTCTCTCTCTTCTTCTGCTGTCCCTGAAAAATTTCTTGATGCAGGATCCAGTCCGGTGCTAAGATCATAGTTCATCACTGCAACACCAAGAAGAGAAGAAAGAGTTGCGATAACTGCGAGACCTGTTCTTTTAGTCATAGCCTTTCTTTTTTTCTCATTTTTTTAAAGGTTTATGAGAAGAACTATATTATCTAAGGCCTATAAGTATCACTCTCAAGTCCAGTGTCTTGATCAGTTCTTTCTGAAGAACTTCGAGGAATTAATGAACAAGGAGAAGGCATTCCAAGAGCAGATAAAAGGCCCAGAGGATCACAAATACGTGTAGAATTTCTTGGGATATCACTACAAGAAGGAGCAGAATTGTAAGAGCAAGTAATCCAAGAAGGCTTTCCTTGTCTTGTTCCATAAGAAGGAGCTTGTAGGTTTCGATCAATCCCAATTTCTGAGGATCCAAGATGAGAAGGAGTAAAGCTATAGCCTTCTAACTCTTGAGTTTGTAAAGGGGGACTTGTTCTGGTAAGAGTCGGGTCTGCTGAATCTCTTGGACGAGGAGAAGTATCAATCCCACCCATGTACCAAGCGGCAAAGATTACACTAGCCAATCCTACAAGAGATCTTTTTCCCATGTCCTTTCATTTCTTTGGATACTTTAAAAAACATTACTTGACAACAGGTTTATATAAGGAATACTGTTGAGAAAGACCATGGAATTTAAGCAACTTGCGGAGCTTTACGCGCAGCTAGAAAAAACCAGTTCCGGTAATGAAATGCGAGAGATTTTAGCTGCATTTTTGAAAGAAGTAGCTGTCTCTGAAATTAGTTTGTTAAGCCACTTATGTATTGGTAAATTTGGTCCAGATTATGAAAACACCGTTCTTGGTCTAGCTGAAAAATCACTTCTCAAGGCAGTTGCAAAGGCTGCAGGTCGAAGTGATAAAGAAGTTCGTGAGCTTGCTAAGAAAAAAGGAGACCTAGGTGAGGCTGCAGCGCAAGTATTCTTGAAAAAACCAGTAACTCTTGTTCCCGTTGGAAATTTGGCTGTTGCTGAGCTGGATTCTAAGGTACGCAAGATTATAAGTATTGAAGGGAAGGGAGCACTTGCTGAGAAAGAAAAAATTGTTATGAGTATGTTTCAAAAATGTAGTTCTTTAGAGGCGAAATATTTGTCTCGGCTTTTATTGGGAACCATGCGTATTGGTGTTGCCGATATGACTGTACTTGATGCGCTTGCTATCGCTTTTACTGGAGAGAAAAAGAATAAGAAAGAGATTGAGAAAGCCTACAACATTAATCCTGATCTTGGTGCTATCTCTGCACTTGTTGCTGAGAAGGGACTTGCGGGACTTGCTGAGGTGAAGATCGTTGTTGGACACCCAATTAAAGTAATGCTTGCACAGCGTGTCAAAAAGATTAGTGAGATTACTGAAAAGATTCCTGGGGAAGTTGCGGTCGAAACCAAGTATGATGGCGAGCGTGTGCAGGTGCACAAGAGCAAAGAAGGGGTTGTGAAGTTGTATTCACGTCGGATGGAAGATATTACTTATCAGTATCCTGATCTTGTTGCGTATGTGCTCTCTGAGTTGAAGGGTGGAGTTAAGGATATTATCTTTGAAGGGGAAATAATTCCCTTGGGTAAGAAAGGAGAACATTTGCATTTTCAAACTCTTATGAAGCGTAAGCGTAAGACAGAGATTGAAAGGTATGCTAAAGAAATTCCAGTTGTACTTTATTGTTTTGATATTTTGTATCTTAATGGGAAGAGTTGGATGGAGAAAGATTATCCAAGTCGCTGTAAAAAGCTTGATTCAGTATTGTCCCATGATCATCTACGTATGAGCGAGCGTATCTTTACTTCTGATATTGATAAGATTGAGGCTTTCTTTAACAATTGTATTGAAAAGGGCTATGAAGGCATTATGGCTAAATCCCAGTCTGCTGGAGATAAAGATGGAAAAGGAAAGTCCATCTATAAGGCAGGTGCTCGTGATTGGTCTTGGATCAAATGGAAAAAAGAATATATGGGAGATATCGTTGACACTTACGATTTAGTTGTTATTGGAGCATTTTATGGGAAAGGAAAACGCAGCGGGAGTTATGGGTCACTTCTTTGCGCAAGCTATAATGCAGAAGAAGATGTCTTTGAGAGTGTCTCGAAGTTGGGAACTGGTTTGACCGATAAAACACTTGCTGAGTTACCTTTGTTGCTTGATGAGCACAAGGTCGAGAAAAAACCAGCCCGGGTTGTAGTCAAAAGGGAGATGTATCCTGATGTGTGGTTTGAACCTTTTCTGGTTGTTGAAGTACTTGCTGCTGAAATCACCCGTGGGGGACTTCATTGTTGCGCTGCGATCGGGGGGAAAGGTTTGGCACTTCGTTTTCCACGTTTTATTCAGATTCGTGAAAATAAAAGTCCTGAGCAGGCAACTACTTCGGTTGAACTTGAGCAGATGTATGGGAAGTAGAAAAAAAAGAAAATTAATATATAATGCGGTTAGCTCAGTTACACTACATTTCTTACCAAACGCAAGCTCCATTGGAGCAACCACCTTCTGTCCCATTATCATTTTCAAGACAGTTATGAGTTTGGACCATAGCTTGTTCCCCTTCATAGACATAACCACAGGAGTATTCTACAAGTGTCTTATGATCAATGCAGTAATCTGTTACTTGATGAGTCTGCCCGTTAAGAGTCTCAACAACCATATCTCCTCTTTCTAAAAAGTTCACACCCCAATCGTTGTCAAAGCAAGATGCAACCTCTACTGGACCCCTCTGCGCTGCTAAAACGACAAAAGAGCAAAGAGCTATCAAAAGAACTGTCGCCAAGAGAAGATGTTTTTTCTCAGACATCCTCCCAAGAGTAATTCCTTTTTTTCCGAACATTTTCCATTTCATAATTTTTCCTCCGATTTAGCAGCCAATCAGAAAAGACCTGTCTTTTGAGAGGAGGCTTCTTCCCCTTTGAAAGCTGCAAATCTCAGATCACTCTTGCAGGGAGCTATTTAATCGCTTGGAGAAACTAAACGGAACTAAACGGAACTGAGCCGGAACTTGAGAGTATTAAGAAGTAACTAAGAGAAGAGATGTCTCATTAATTGGGTTATTTTCTGCCAAAAAGAAAGTTCAGGCACTTCAAGAATACAGCTATTGTTTTGGCAAATGTTTGATTGACAAGAAAGGTCATGCTCGCAAATAGCTCCACTTTCTAACTGTAAAACTAATTCCAGACTTTCTGCGCAGTAAAAACCCTGCTCCTCAACCATAACCCTAGATCCAACTGGGATGCAGCCTCCATTAACAAAACAACCATCAAGGCAAGAATGGGGGGCAAATGGAATCTCCTTGCTTGCTTCAAAGGTTTGTGAACCTAAAGCCAAAGTCACCTCTTCACCAGTTATTTCATAATCTGGAAGCTCTAACTGTTCTTCCTCCCCGAGAAGGCTTTTCCCACTTCCCTTACTCACTCCCCCACCTGCATTTTCTTCTAGAAGTAACGCGTAGTCTTCTGACACTTCTTCTGTAGAAGAGTTCTCCCCACCCAAAAAAGTTTCATTGTAAGTTTCAGTCTCAGTTTCATTGATTTGAATTAAGCAAGCTCCAGCAGAACAACCCCAAAGACAAGAGATTTGCTTGTATTTTTCCTCTTCACAATTATACTGATAGAGGTTGAAGGCGCCATCGCAATAATCTGCAAGAAGGGAACCATTACTTAGATTGCTCTCTCCATAAAAATAATGGTCGTCCGTAGGGTCGGTATCACTACATTCTTGTACACAAGCACCATCAAAACAAGAAAGGTTCTCTCCACAAGTAAATACTCCCCAACCATAGGTGCCATTTGAACAACTAAATTCTACCAACTGGCCATCTCCCATACAATAATCTGTGCTACTGTTAGTCAAGTTACCACCCACATAAAGACTGCTTGTTCCTTGTAAGCTTAGATCTTCTCCTCCATCCGTCTCCGAGCAGAAGAGTTCTGCATCATCTTGAGGGAGATCTAATTGATAGAACTCTTCTGTGCAATAGCTAAGAAGACCTTCTTCATAACGAGTTAAGTTCTCTCCCAGAGCTAATTGTTCTACAAAGGTACAATTATATGCAGATGCCATCAATGAAAAAAGAACTAAACAAAGAATTGTGACAAGTACAATTACTTCTTGTTTGCTTCTACTCATTTTCTCCACCTCTCTCTAAAAACCAGTTTGAAAATTTTATCTTCCTTAACTTTCCATCCCTTATGGTCTTTACAATGTTTTTCTGCTCGAGAGTCTGTAAGTTTCTGAAAAGAGAACTCTTAGAAAGACCACTTCTATACCTTAAGGAAGTAAAAGAAAGCTCTTTTTTCTCCTCAAGAAGGGCAGTTACTATCTTCTTTTCATTCTCTCTAAGAGTCATTACAATATCATGAGCCCTTCTCCCAAGAGAGAAATGTCCTACGTCTAAGTCTTTTGAAATTTTTTTAGTGCCAAAATAGTGAGTTTTGGTTTTGCTAAACCTCCTCTTTAGAGTAAGGTAGACTTTCTGAGGTTTCAAGAATAAATAGAATAAAAAAATAAAGGATATAGAGAGTAAAGGGAGGAAGAAAGATGTTCCTCCTTCAATGACAGAGTGCTCTAATTTTAGATCCAAGAAAAGTTCTTCTCCTTGAGAAACAGTTAATTGCTCAAAGGCTAACCTATCTGATGAAAGCGCATAAACAGTGCAGCTCCCTTGCGGGACAAATTCTACTGTGAAAGAACCAAACTGGTCTGTTAATAATTCCTGCTCCTCTTGTGAATTACAATTTATTTTTACCTCGGCTCCAGAGATTGCATTTCCCCTCTCATCTTGCACAAAACCTTGGGCACTCGCCCCAGGAGAAAGATAAATTACATGAAGAAGACTCTCTTTTGCCTTTTCAATTTCCACCTTAGTGTAAAAATCATTTCCAGGAGTAGTTGGTTGATCAACGAATAGTTCTAGATGATTTACCCCTTCTTCTAAAAAAATCTTTAGTTTCTCTCCTTCTTCGATAAAATATCTTCTCTCATAGTCCTCTGCCTTGAGAGTTACATAAATGGAATCTAACTCTTCTAAAGTTATGCTATCAACCAAAGGGAGAACCACGTTCGCATCGGCAAAAACAAGAATAGGTAAAAAAGTACAGAAGAAAAGGGTCATCAAAACTTTTAACCATGCCACTCTTGCAGGGGACAAAAAAAGGAATTATTTATAATATCTGCTGTTTTTTAAAAAAAAAATCAGGAGGAGGGCAAATTTATCGTAAAATTGTCTCTTTCTGAGGGTGAAAAAAATTTTTTAGCCACTCCAAAGTTTCAGATAGACCCTTCTTCTCTTTCACAACTTCAATGATACTTGCATCGCTGATTTCTAACTTTGCACAAACACCGCCCTGACAGGAATTACTTAAACATTCATAGTCAGAACTACAAGAAGTTTCTCCCAGTTTTTGTGTGCTAAGCGTTAAAGAACTTGAACAAAATTTTGGACTTCCTTCTATAATCCTAGACCCAACTGGTAAACAAACCCCCTCAACAGTACAACCAGAGCAGGCTTCTTCTCTTGGTTCAGTAATCTCTAAAGATTCTTCAAAAGGTTCTTCGGCAGGAGTTGGTACAGTAACTTGTTCTTCAATGAAAGGAAGAGAATCTTCTGATTCCTTGTCTTCTTGTTCTGAAGTGCTTTTTGGAGGTGTACCTTGCTTTGGTTCAAAACCCCCACCAGTAAATGCGGTAACACTTGCTTGGTTTGGATCAAATCCGGAGGAGAAATCAACTAGTAAAGTGAAATCTTCCCCAGCGATTGTTATTGCAAAAGGATAGTTGAGAAACTCAGTAAGATCACCAACGTAGGAAACAGAAAGATCTTGAACGGGGGCGCTAGAAAGTTGGAATGCCTGTAATTGTAAATAGATAAAATCATCTCTTAATGTAAACTGTTCTAAAGAATAAGCCCTTAGCTCATCATCTTCTCCAAAAAAGGCCAAGGTAGTTCCAAGCGACCATTGCACCTCTTCAAAACAGGAATCTTGGTTAACTAGTGAACCAGCTTCAGTTACATCTACATCGCAGATATCTCCTGCTAAGACGCCCACACTAGTAATACTTATGAAGAACAAAGCTACAAGAAGGACGAAGCTTGTTCTTTCTTTCTTCCTTTGTGTTTTTGATTTATGTATCATTTTTCTAAAAACCATTCAGTTAGTTGTATTCTTTTAACTCTTCCTTCAAATCGAGTTGATATAATATTTTTTTCCTCTAAAGATTTTATGTTTCTAAACAAAGCTCCTTTTGAGATGCCTGTTTTGTAATGAATCTTTGAGAGGTGAATTGGCTCTTTTTGTTCTATAAGGAAAAGCACTATCTTTTTCTCGTTAGCCCTCAGAGTTCTTAAGATATCTTTTCCTCTTTGAGCCAAGGGTCTCTCTTGATGATTCTTTTTCTTTTCTTTATTATGTTCTGTATCTTTTAATTCCAAGCCCACTTTACTATTTTTCTTATGAGGCTTGTTCTCCTTCTCTAGCTTATTGCTTTTTTTCCTTTGGTAAAGGATAGTTCCTGCTACAATTATTCCGAAGGGCAAGAGCAAAAAGAGAGAGAGAGGGTTTTTCTCTTGAGGGATTACTCTTGTTCCTTCCAATTTTACTTCAATATTTTTTTCTTCTCCTTGCTTTGTTTCAAAGTCTACAACTCCTATCTCATTACCAAAAGCAGCAAAAACTCTGCAGTTTCCTTCAGGAACAGCTTCCAAGGAAAAAGCGCCAAATTGATCTGTTTTTTCAGGGAAGTTTAGGTCGAATGGCCCAGAGCAGGAAAAATCTAACTCTGCGCTTGCAATATTGTTCTCTAACTCATCTTTAACAAAACCTTGAAGGCTTGCCACTGGATAAAGATAGGCAAAAAGTGCTTTATGTTCTGCGCTGTTTATCTGTATTGAGAGCTCCCCGTAATAATCTGCTCCGGGAGTGTTACTTTGATCCACAAAAAGAGCAATATCTTGGTTCTTAGGATCTACTTGGATGCCTAGCTCTTTATCTGCCTCCACATAGTACTGCGCCTGAGCACCATTTGTATCAACTTTTACAAAAACATCTGAGATTTGTTCTTTTGTAAAAGCATCAAGTAAGGTGATGCTTAGCTCAGTTTGATCCTGAGCGAGTACTAATGGAAGGCAGAAGAGGAAGACAATGATGAGCACAATTTTATTCATAGTTCTTCTTCTGCTTTTCTTTAACTTAATTAACTTTGCGAGTAGATTTACTCATAAATAAGCAAATTTGAGAGTCTGATAAAGCAAATGAAATGTCAGGAAGGAAGGCGGGAAACCAAAAGAGGCGTTGTGTTTTTATGCAACAGGGGGTGTGGGAAAGGATTCCCGCCAAGCCTTCCATTAACATGTGTTTGTTGAAGTTTTCTAAAGCGGAACGATACTTAATTATTGGGCGGAACGATGGTGAATAAAGGAAAAAGTAATAAATAAGCTATTATCAGTGGTGAATCATGAGTTCAGGCAGGGAGCGAGAAAGACTATGGGTCTACAAAGGGAGGACAGAACTTCCTGAGGGAACTGTTTTCTTGCTAGAGAGAGATTTTCTTGAACAAGCAGGGGCTCTGAGAGAAGTTGGTGTCCCACCAAGAGATAGTGTAGGAACAGGTGCTTGTTTACTTTATGCTAGCCAAGAAGAGATCAAAGCAGGAAGGAGATCCCTAGGTAGAGGAGTGAGAACTTTTTATTTCACGGGAGAAGAGGAGTGATCTTTCCTGAGAAAAACTTGTTTCTATAAGCAGAAGCTTTTTAAAGCGCGCCTTCGGATCTCTTTTAAATGGTTGAGTTGATTATCACCGAGAAACCAAGCTCGGCAAGAAAGGTTGCTGCTGCTCTTGCAGATGGGAAACCAATTCAAAAAAAGGGGAGTAAACAAGCTTCTTACTTTGAGTTAACTCATAACGGGAAAGACATTTTCGTTACCTCAGCAGTTGGCCACCTTTATGGTTTAGCTGAAATTGGTAATTCAAACTGGGGATATCCTGTTTTTGAGATTCAATGGCAAGCATCAAACAAAGGATCAAAGGAGCTTAAGTATGTTGGTGAGTATATTAAAACCATTGAAATGCTTTCTAAGAAAGCAGATGAGTTCACTATTGCATGCGACTATGATGTAGAAGGAGAAGTTATTGGTTTGAATGTTGTACGTTTTGCTTGTAAACAAAAAGATGCAAACCGAATGAAGTTTTCTACCTTAACTAAAGGTGATTTAGTGAAGTCTTATGAGAACAAGATGAAGCACCTTGACTGGGGACAAGCTTACGCAGGTGAGACTCGCCACAAGTTAGATTGGTTCTATGGAATTAATCTGAGTAGGGCACTTACTGGAGCGGTAAAAGCTGCTGGAAGTTTTAAAGTGATGAGTGCTGGTCGAGTGCAGGGACCTGCTTTGAAATTACTTGTTGATCGTGAGCGTCAAATTCAATCGTTCAAACCAGAGCCTTTCTGGCAGATTAGTTTGAATGGAAAGTATGCTGGACCTGGAAGTGGTGGTTCTGGGGCAGGAGTGGAGGCTTGGCACAAAGCAGATAAGATCTTTGATAAGCAAGAAGCGGAGCGCGCATTTACTGCTGCATCTTCGGCTAAGGAAGCAAAGGTAACTGAAATCAAACGTGCAAAGAGAAATCAGCGTCCGCCAACACCATTTAACTTAACTGATTTGCAATCAGAATCTTATGGACAGTTTAAAATCACACCAAAAGAAACACTTGCCTTAGCGCAGAGTTTGTATTTAGCTGGAGTTACTTCTTATCCACGTACTTCTTCACAGCAGCTTGATCCTAAATTAGGTTTTAAGAAAATCTTGCAGGATCTCAGTCGAAATCCACAGTACGAAATGCTTGCAAAGAAGTTGCTTGGCAAAGGGAGTTTGAAACCAAACAATGGGAAGAAAAGTGACCCTGCACACCCGGCAATTTATCCTACTGGACAGGTTCCTTCTGGACTTAAACCACGTGAACAAAAAGTCTATGATTTAATTGTTAAACGATTTATGGCAACCTTTGCTGACGCGGCAGTTCGTGAGACTATGACTGTTTCTCTTGATGCGAACGGCGAGCCTTTTATCGCAAAAGGGACACGAACTATTGAAGAGAATTGGCATGTGTTCTACAAGCCTTATGTACGACTTGAGGAAGTAAGTCTACCAGATATGAAAGAAGGTGGTGTTGTGGGTTCACTTAAGGTTGAGAAGCATGATAAAGAAACACAGCCACCAAAGCGTTACAATCAATCAAGTATCATTAAGGAACTTGAGAAGCGTAACTTGGGGACTAAGGCAACTCGAGCAGACATTCTTGATCGTTTGTTTAAGCGAGGTTATGTTGAAGGAGTAAAAATTACTGTTTCTAAATTTGGTATGGAGACCATTGGTATCTTAGAGAAGTTTGCTCCAACCATTATTGATGAGAAGTTGACTAGTGATTTTGAAGAATCTATGGAAAAGATTCGCCAAGGTAAAGAGAAAGAAGAGAAGGTTCTTGATAAGGCAAAGAAATTTTTGATGGGACTTCTTGGTGATTTTAAGAAAAAAGAAGCTGAGATTGGAAAGGAGATCATTGGCTCTATTCGTGATACTCGTGATGCAGCAAACTATATGGGAAAATGTCCTGTGTGTAAAGAAGGTCGTTTAATGTCTCGAATGGGAAAGTTTGGAAGGTTTATTGCTTGCGACAAATATCCTGATTGTAAAACCACTTTTAATGTTCCAAAATCTGGGAAGTTAGTGTTTACCGGGCAAACTGATGAAGAAGGCTATTCTATTTTAGAGATTGGTACAGGTCGGCGTAAGACTCAGTTTAGTTTGAAGTCACAGATGGCTACCCGTGGAGGTGAAGCTGTTGCTAAGAAGGACGTTGAGGAGGAGAAGAAGTATCCTGAGCAAAATATGACTTGCCCTACTTGTGGGAAGGGTAAGATGGTACTTCGTAAGAGCGTGTATGGAGAGTTCTTAGGCTGTAACAATTATCCAAAGTGTCAGACAATGATGCGTATTGTAGAAGGTAAGGTTGATGTAGACAAACCGATTGTTCGTGATCCTTCTAAGAAAAAGAGTGTGAAACGTAAGAAAGCTGTAAAGAAAAAGAAAACAGTGAAAAGAAAAACAACTAAGAGGAAGGTTGCTAAAAAGAAGGCGACTGCGAAAAAATGAGTTTAGCAATCATTGGAATTGGTCTTTGTAATGAAAAAGATATCACTGTTCGTGGACTTGAGTTGGTGCGTGGAGCTGATGTGGTGTATCTGGAGAATTATACTTCGCTTTTACAGTGTTCTGTTTCTGATCTTGAAGAGTTTTATGGAAAAAAAATTATTCTCTCTGATCGAGCTATGAGTGAGCAAGGTGTTGGGAAGATCCTTGATGAAGCGGTTTCTAGGAAAGTTGTGTTTTTAGTTATTGGGGATGGTATGAGTGCAACCACACATTCTGACATTTGGAAAGAGGCAGTTGAGAAGGAAGTTAGTGTGGAGGTTGTTGGTAATGCGTCTGTTTTGACTGCAGTTGGCATTACTGGTCTGCAACTCTATAAGTTTGGGAAGACCACAAGCATTCCTTACTTGGATGAGCATCCTGAGCTTGTTACTCCTTACATGGTGCTTGCTGAGAATTTGAAAATGGACTTGCATACTTTATGTTTGCTTGATATCAAGGCTGATGTTGGGCGCTTTATGACCGTTGCTGAAGGAATTACTGTGCTTGAAGATATTGAGAAGCGTGAAGGTGGAGGAATTGTTTCTGATGATTTGTTTGTAGTTGCTTGTGCTCGATTAGGTTGCTCTGATTTTGTTGTAAGGAGTGGTCGCTTGGCTGATGTCAAGAAGATTGATTTTGGTAAACAACCGCATTGTTTGATTATCCCTGGAAAGATGCATTTCTTAGAAGAAGAAATTTTAGAAGTGCATAATAAGAGATAAGTTTAAATTCTCTGTTTGTTCTTGGTTTTTTGATGACAGAACAAATTAGTTATGATGATTTTAGAAAGGTCGATCTTAGAATTGGCAGCATTGTTAAAGTAGAAGATTTTCCCGAAGCTCGTAAGCCAGCGTATAAACTGGAGATTGACCTTGGTGAATTAGGAGTTAAGAAATCAAGTGCGCAGATTACTGCAGAGTATAACAAAGAAGAACTGCTTGGCAAGCAAGTTATTTGTGTAGTAAATTTTCCTAAAAAACAAATTGGTCCTTTAATGTCCGAGGTCCTGACTACTGGCTTTGATGGTGAGCAAGGGGTTGTGATCGCTACCGTTGATAAGAAAGTTGAGAATGGGAAAAGGTTGTATTGAGCTTAGCCTTAAGATGGGGGGTAAGATTTAAATAAACTGGTATCTTTTGGTATCTTATGAACACACAAGTTAATGTAAGGTTACCAGAAGAATTTCTTTCTAAAGCAGAGAAATACGCTTCTAAAAATGGTTTTGGAAATGTCCAAGAATTGATCAAAGAAGCACTTCGCGAAAAGATTTTCAGTGAAGTTTCTTTACCTAAGGAAGAGATTATGCTTGTTAAAAAGCTGCTTAAGGTAAGTAGGGAACGAAATCTTTTCGGAACTGAAGAAGAACTTTTTAAGAAACTTAAGAAAAAATAGTTCTTATGAATTATTTTCTTAAGCCAACTCATTTCTTTCTTGAGCAACTGGAAGCTTTGGATAATAAAACAATAAGAATTCTTGAGAGAAAGTTTATACTTCTAAAAGAGAATCCCTTCCGGTTTAAGAGGATTAAAGGATTTGATCTCCTACTCTTTAGAGTTCGTTTCGAGGATAAGCGTAAGGAAAAAAGAGTAATTTATTTAGTTAATGGAAGAGAAGTAGAACTCTTGTGTATTCTTGACAGAGACAAAGAGTATAAAGATCTCAGAAGATATTTGAGAAATCTAAAGAATTACAAAACTTGATTATAGTCCATCACAAAGGCAGCTTGGATCGGGGCAGTTTTTTCATAGAGATATACGAGAGTTCTTTTCTGTGGATCAAGCATCATATTCTTGAACTGTTCTCTTTTTTGCATACTCATTTTGTTTAAGTCTCTGCTGCCACCTGCCGCGGATTCGTAAACCATTTGCTGTACTGATTCTCTGGCTTCTGCATTGGACATTAATCCTTTATCACTTCTTTCTTGTGTTTGTTGCTTGTTTGACTGGTAAGCTTCGATTGCCTCGGGCGAGTTTGAATTTCTTGCAAAACTGTATTGTCCCGTTCCTTGTTGAAAAGGGTCTGCAAGTGAAGGGTTGAAGTAAGCAAGAGAGTTCTCATTGTAATCTGTGTGCGTGAAAAAGTCAGCATTGGTAAAACCATAAGAGATGTTAATAACTTCTTCATCTTCTCCATTTTCTCTTTCTTGATTCTCTTCGTCACTTGCTTCTACTTGCTTCTCAAGAGAATCTGTCTTTGCTTCTTTTCTCTTCTCGCTTCTTTTTGTTTGCTCATGAAGTGTTGCTAAAAGAATTTCTTTTTCTAGTGTACTGAGATGAGGAATATCTTTTGGAAGAATTGTTGTTTCTCTCTTTTCAGTGAGCTTTTTTTGTAGTTCTTTTACTTTAGGAAGAGTAATGGGTCCACAGATACCAATGGTAGCTTCTTTGCCAGCACTTTCTTGCTTTGTATCTTGTTCTAGTTGTTGCTCATGTTGCAAAGTCTCCACCCCCATGGACTTTTGTTAACTCTGTCAATTATGTTAATTGTGTTTTTGTTTGAAAAATGAAAATAAAAAGATTTGTTAGTTTTAGTAACTCTTAGCAAGGTAAACTATGTGCTTTGCTTCTTTCTCACAAACAATACACTTTTGTCCTGCTTTTACTTTCTCTTCTTTAGGATAAAAAGTTCCGCAGACTCTTGCCCCGTTAGTTTTGTCTTTGAGCTGCTCTTCACACTTCTCTCCTTCCCAATCAACACTACACCATGGTACACGGATAAATCCTCGATGTTTTTCCATGGTCTTGATCGCATCTTTAAGAGAATCTGCATCTCGCACCCTATCATTAAAGTATTCTTCTGATTTTTTGGCAATAGTTGCATCTAATTTCTCTGCCAAGCAAGGGATGTCCTTGACAACATCACTAAGAGGAACCGCTTTTTTCTCTTCAGCATTTCTTAAGACAATTGTTGCCTGCTCTTGCTCAAGATCTCTTGGACCAACTTCGATTCTCACTGGAACTCCTTTAAGCTCCCACTCGCTATACCTTGCTCCAGGACTCATATCTCTAGTATCAAAGCATACCCGATAGCCAGCAGTTCGTAAATCCTGTTCTAACTTTTCACAAGCTTGCATTACCTTCTTAGAAAGTTCTGGTTTTTTTGCTAAAGTAATGGGAACGATAACTACTTGGGTTGGCGCCATATCAAAAGGTAAGACTAATCCTTTATCGTCACCGTGAATTCCGATCAGTGCTGCCATAATTCGCCACACGCCTGGACCAAAACAAGTTTGCCAAGCAAAGTGTTGCTCACCATCTTTTCCCCTTACTTTAATGTCGAAAGCTTTAGAAAAATTGTGGCCCAAGTCATGCGTTGAAGCTAACTGATTTCTTTTCCCATCTGGCATGAGAGTATCTGGAGTAAAAGTTGCGTCTGCCCCCATAAACTTATCCCAAGCAGGACGTTTGAAATAGAAAAAAGGAATCTTAATTTGTTTTCGAATAACGTCCTCACAAGTTTTGAGATCCAATTGAATTTGATCAAGCGCTTCTTGATGCGTATTAAAAACATCGTGCGTTTCAAAAAACATGAACTCTCTTCCTCTTAAGAAAGGCCTTGTGGTTTTTTCGCTTCGAAAGGCAGAGATTCTACTTTGATAGCCTTTGAAAGGAAGATCTTTGTGACTTCTAAACCATAAAGAATACACGGGATAAATCTGAGCCTCACCAGTTGGTTTAAGCGCGAAACGCTCCTCAATCTTCTTGTCCCCTGCTTCGCTCACCCAAAACACTTCAGGAGTAAAGTTTGCATGCTCTTCTTCTTTCATGAGGTTTTCTTCTTTAACCACACTTGGAAAGAGAAAAGGCAAATGACCTTGCGCTTCAACTTCTTTTTCTAAATATTCATAGATTTTTCTGGTAATAAAAAAGCCCCAGGGCCGGTGGACGATAAAGCCTTGCACTCCAAAACGGATATCGGCAAGTTCTGCTTTTTGTACAACTTGGCTGTACCATTCGCTGAAATCTTCGTCCTTTTTTACAGTAATTCCCTGCATATTTTGCTTCTTTGACATGGGCTTTCGGAGGGGAGGGATTTTTATAAAGCTTTGCGTGAGCAAAAAAGAGCAAAAAACAAACAAAATAATTAAAAAACGTCACTTTTTAGTGAAAACATGGCAACAATTCTTCTTATAGGTACTGTCCACGGTGACTTAAATGGAGCCAGAAGACTAGAAAGAGCACTTCATGTTGAAAGACCAGATGTTTTAACTTTAGAAGCTAATCAAAAAGTAGCTGAATATCTTGAGAAAAATTCTGCAGAAGATAGAGAAATGATCTTAAGTATAATTAAAGGGAGGGGAGTTAAACCGGAAACACTCACTTTTTTTGGAGAGATTCTACCAACAAGGGCCTATGAGCTTGATGTGTGTAGGGCTTATGCCGCCAAAACCGGTGTTCCCTTGCACCTTATCGATGATCCAAGTATAATTGACTCAATGAGGGAAGAGATATTATCACAATTTCGAACTTTCTTCGGGACTATTGATCCAAAGATTTTGGATGAAGTAACAAGAGAATCAGTAACAAGTGGGCATGATTCAACATACCAGTACATACAAAGCTTGTGTGATGGAAAAATCCCTGCGTCTTTTGGGGAACAAAAAATGATTAATCCTAACAGAGGGCGAGTTATAGGAAGAAGAGATGAAACGGAGGCAGGTGAATTAACGCAACTTGCCGGGCTACACCCTGGCGCTAAGATTGTTCATGTAGGAGGTTGTATACATAACTTAGATGATTCAAGAGGAGAAACACTTTACTCAAGACTAGTTGGACTTAAGCCATTAAGAAGAACTTTGTTGGCTTATGAATTCTAAGAAAACTTTAAAATAACGCTTCTTTGTGGGATTTCTATGGGAAAAGAAGCTCAAAAATTACTTGGCACCGATATTGGTGGAAAAACAGCATTAATTCTTGCAGGAAGCGAATCTGCAGACTTTACTGACCAAGTCTTAGGACGCTTTGATAGAGTTGTTTCAAGAGGAGATCGGCTTCCCTTGCATGGCTATGTTGTTGAGGGTGCTGGTGAGCAGTATTCTTTAGTGGTTGGAGCGTATGGTGGGCCCCATATGCATTCAGTAATTACTTCTTTACAAGACGGAGGAGCAGAGCGAGTCGTTGTAGTTGGCTATACTTACGCTGGTTTCTCTGGAGAAGAAGCAAACCCAGGAAGAGTAATTATCCCTGAAGAAGTTTACGATTTTACTGGAGATAGGTTTGGCAGAATTCTTCCACTCTCTTTAGATCAGCGAGTCAGAAGACCAGATCTTGAATTAAGTGGCTGGCTTGCAAAAGCACTTTCTTCTTCTAGTCCTTTGCAAGGGAGCACCATCTCAGTTTATGCTGTGAGTGAACAGCCAAGACATCATAATGAGTTGTATGATGAAATCGGAAGAAAAGCAAGAGAGGCGGGAAGGATAAGAACAGTTGAGATGGAACTTGCTGCAGCAGCGCATGCAGCAGAAACATACGGGCTTCGTTTCGCAGCAGCACTGATTGTAAGCGATAATCGAGAGAGAGGCATTGATGATAAGGGAAAACGGGAAAGGGATAAATTGCCAGTAATTGATGCCATAGTTGATGCTCTTGGAAGAGTAGACTTTCCTGCTTTAGAAAGTCATGGAAGTTTTTCTATAAGAGAGCGTTTGGGAACAATAATTCATGATCCAGCTAATGGAATGAATGTTTATAGCCTATTTGGGCCTAAATTCTAAAGCAATCTTCCAACAATCACGGTATCACAATATCTTCCATTATCAAGAACTAAGCCTCTTTTCTTTCTACCTTCAATTTTAAAGCCGTTCTTTTCTGCAATTTTTAGAGAGCCAATATTTTTTACAGCAATTTCTGCTTCTAAACGTTTGAGTCCTTTCTTCTTAGCAGCTTTAACCAGTTCTTTGAGAAGCGCAGTGCCAATCCCTTGTTTGTGGTAGTTGGGGTGCACAGACCAACCCATATCAGCACGATGTTTTAGCCTTCCTTTTGTAGAATGTTTGAAATCAGCCATGCCCACTACTCTTTGCTCTGCCTTATCATAGGCTACAATCATAACATGGTTGGGAGGAGGATTTTTTAGAGTTTTTTTGAGTTTCAAATATTTCTCTTTTGTGTATTTACTTGTACCAGTATATTTGAAAAGACCTCTCTTTAAACCAAGTTTAAACATCTTAGCAACATCATCTTCATCACCTGCTTTTGCTTTTCTAAAGATTATCATAAGTGAGAAGTAAGCAATTTATGTTTTTAATTCTAACGAAAAGAACATGTTTAGGTCTTCAGGCCACTCAGCTTCCCAACCAAAGCATCAAAAACCCTCGTTTTTTTAGCTGAGGATAATGAAAAAAGGAACTTTTCAACCATGGAAGTTGAGATTGTAAACACATAATTCAACTTGATTATGCTCTCTTTAACAGCACCATCTTTTTTTGTTAATGGTACCCCCCTCATGTTTGTGTTGCTAGTAATCCCAGTAACAACTATATTGCCAAACTCCTCGAATAGAATCAGAGCTGGCCTTCTTTTTATCTCAAAATCGTCCACGAAGGGAACTTTAACTAAAACGACATCACCAGAACTATGCTTGTTCCCAAATCTCATCTTCCTTATTATCCCAAAGTTCTTTCATTTTCTTTCTTTGAGCTTCAAACAGAAATTTATTTTTATGCTCTCTTTTTGCTAAGTTAGCAAAAGAATTTACTATTGCTTGAGTAACCTTTCTTACTGACATAACCATAAGTGCTTGAGAGCAAAGAGAATATATAAGATTTTTGTGGAGGTTGCCGGAAAGCTTACGATAAAGGGAATACCTTTCTTACAAAGGAGGTTTCAATGGTCTAACTATTAAGAAGCGTAGTTCTCTGCTCGTGAAACGCCACTACCAAAGTTTAGCCCTTCTTTACCAGCAGCTTCTCTTATTTCGTTCGCTGCTCCAATCACATCCGCATAAGAAACTCCTGAAAAATTATCTACATAGACTCTTGAAACTGCATCGATGTTTTGTGGCCAATCTCCATTTGGATCCAACATTCCTTCTCGCATTAAAACACTGCCATAATAATTGTGTGGCAAGGGCAAGATTGGCTGCGCCTCTACATCACCGATAAGACCTTCTGAAATAATTCTTTTTACCCACCTTACTGTTTCATCCAAAGTTTCTGGAGTTTCTGCTTCAGTCCCTAACACAAAAGAGCCGTAGACAGAAATTCCTGCATCTTTTAACATCCTTAAAGCAGCATAATTGTTAGCAACACTATCAAATCTTCCCTTCATATGTTTCAAGGTAGCATCAGAGCCAGATTCCAAACCAAGGTTCACTCTAAAGACACCAATTCTTCTGAAATAGTCAATCATTTGTGGCCTTCTTACCAGATCAAGTGCTTGCGCATAGACAAAGAAGTGGGGGTTGAATCCTAAATCACCTGGTTTTGCTTCTGCAACCCCTCTCACAAAAGATCCAAAGCTTGAAAAGCTATCACAAACCTCATAGAAGACATTTGCTCTTACCTGCTTATGGGCTGCACGAACTTCATCCCAAAATCTTTGAGGAGATGAAAAAGCAATATCTAAACCCATATCACAATGCTTGCAGACTAAACTTCCTTGTCTACTACAACCCCTAGCTCGGTTCATGGTGGTAACCCCAGTTATTTCTTCGTCGTGAAGATGGCCAAATTTTGCTTTATAGTTTCTTAAGTAGGTTTCCCAATGATCTTCAGGGTACAAAGTCCTATCAACTATAGGGAATACATCAAGCGCAGTTCTCCTTTTTCCTGAAGGGTTTAGTCTTGATCTTGTAATGGAGATGTCTTGTAGTCTTTCATCATAAACAAAAGGAGTTTCTCCCTTATATCCTAACCAACCATGGAAGAGACTCAAATGAGGGATATCATAAGGATCAATGGCTTCCCCAAGCTCTTTACGTACGAGCATCTCTAAAGCCTCTTCACCGTATTCACTTCCAACTACGGTGTGGATGTATGGGTGCTCTCTCATGATAGTTGGAGCCATTTGAGCGGCATGATCATTGCCAAAAACAACAGGAGAACAAGCAGTAGCAGCAGTATAAGCTAACTCTAATGCATTCTGATAAGAGGTGCTTAAGACACTAACACCAGTGAGTAATGGTGCCTCTCCTAAACCAAAATAAATCTCATTAATTAATCTCTCTTGAGAGGCAACTTGACCATCCCTACAGACAACATTTATTTCAGGAATTCTTTGTTTAAGCCAGGTCCCAAGAGCTAAGACTCCTAAAGCAGGAAAGCAGCTATCGTTAGCAATACCAGACATCCCAGCATCATTTCCTGCATTTACAAGGTACACAAAAGGCTTTGCCATGAAAGGTTTATTGGGGGAGATATTTAAAAGAATTCAGGTCAAGAATAGAGAAGTTAAGAAAAAAGTAAAATAAAGAAAAAACCCTGCTGAGGGCAGGCTAAAAGGGGTGGTTTTAGAAACAATGACCCCAGCAAGGCTCTACTTAGGTACGCTGTACTCTAGGTTTTGTAAAGTGCCAAAACAGAAGAGAAAACAAAGCCCCCCACTAGAGGCAAGGTGCTCTGTTTAAGGGGTGTCTTCTGCTCTGGACAAAAGGCTTTACTGTAATTACCGTTGTCAGCCTACACTAACTCAATGCCGAGTTCTCGTGACATCAAGTTGTGTGCTTGCTTTTGCTTTCTTGCGTGATCAACTTTGCCTAAGATCCAAGGAGAGTTTACTCCAGTAATGATAGTCATCACAGTTACTTTTCCTTTCATCTCTTCGTCAACTCTTGCTCCCCAAATCACATTTGCATCTTCATCAAGACTCTCGGTTACTAATTCACCAATAGTTGAGATCTCTTGCAAAGTTAAGTCTGGTCCACCTGTTACATGGATAAGTGCTCCAGTTGCTCCTTGATAGTCGATGTCAAGAAGAGGGTTGCTGAGTGCTCCTCGCACAGCTTCTTCAACTCTGTTGTTAGTATCAGAAGCTCCAACACCAATTGCTGCTACACCACCGTTGGTCATAATCGCACGTACATCAGCATAGTCTAGGTTTACTAAGCTTGGTACTGCAATGGTTTCTACAATCCCTTTGATCATGGTAGCTACTAACTCATTAGCAACTGCAAATGCTTGCTGAATTGGCAGGTTTCCTGCAATCTGTACAAGTCTGTTGTTATCGATTACAATTACAGTGTCAGACACTTGTCTTAGCTGCTGTAGACCAAACTCTGCTTTATCACACCGAGCTTTTTCGATGTTAAAAGGCATAGTCACAGTTCCAATAACAATTGCGCCAGTATCTTTTGCTACTTGAGCTACAACAGGTGCGGCGCCAGTTCCAGTTCCCCCACCCATTCCTGCACAAACGAAAACCATATCAGAAGTTTTCATAGCATCTTTGATTCTCATTAAACTCTCTTGAGCTGCTTCTGCCCCCTTACTAGGATATCCGCCAGCTCCAAGTCCTCGAGTACAATCTTTACCAATCAAGAACTTTTGATCAGCACCAGTGATTGTTAAGTGCTGGTGATCAGTGTTACAAGCAATGATTTCTGCTCCCTTGATCCCTTTCTTGTATAACCATCCAACCATGTTGTTACCAGCACCACCTACGCCAATAACCTTAATGTTTGCTTGGTTCATATTTTCGAAGTTATCTTCTGGTGCTCCACCACCTTGTAAAGCCTTTTCTACAATAAATTCCATTTTTTACTTACCACCTCTAGTTTTTTGCTGGCACCCCTCCTTCCAGTTGCTGCCTAAAAAGGCAACTTTGCAAAACATAGTTTGTAAAAACTATATTTTACACTAACTAAAAAGTTATATACCAGTGTAACATTACTTTCTCTATCACGTTAAACACGTAAACCTAGACACTACCGACTAAGCTAAGGGGAAAAGAACTCTAGCGAACTAACACTACAAACGAACCGAAACTACCGAACTACTACCTTGTGAATATCACAAACACACAATTTTCTACATTTTTCTTCGAACAGAGTTCGAAAAGATAAACCGAATGAGAGAAGTGATAGCTATTTTCTATTTAAACTTTCTTGACACTTAAAGAGTAGTGAAAACTCTTGAGATAACCCATCTTGAATGGCTAACAAGGCCCTAAAAAAAACAGAAATTAATCACTTTTGTCGTCGCTTTTTCTTAAAGCTCTTTTTCACTTTCTCTTTGATATTCTTATGAAGTGTATCCAAGCCAAGAGCTTTGCCAACAGTTTTTGTTGCCGACTTACCATCTTCTTTAAGTTGCTTCAGATTTCTTTCTAGATGTGCTGCAGGAATCTTGTAATACCAATCAGTAAAGTCTTCAATATTACTTCCCCAAGCTTCCAAATAAATTTGCCCTTCAAGAGGATACTTTGGTGGCTTTTCTGGAACATGTTTAGGATGACCAATAGCAAGGATAGCTTGCGGCCTCACGTCGGCAGGCATGCCAAAAGCATCTTGCAGTTGCTGCTCATCAAAAGCACCAATCCAACGTCCACCAAGGCCAAGAGAATGAGCTTCTAAAAGCATATTCTGAATTGCAGCAGCGCAGTTTTGCACTGTGTAGAGCTTTACTCCACGCATACCATAATAACGCTCGGCTTTGGCTGTCTCTCCGCAAACAATGATGAGACAAAAGGCGTTAGCAATTTCATGTTGCTGATGAGCAATATCTGAGACGCGCTGTTTGTTGCCCATATCTCTGATAACCAAGAACTTCCAATTTTGCAAATTTCCAGAGGAAGGCGCGTGTCTTCCAGCATCAATAATTCTAGAAATCTTATCCCAACTGACAGGTCTTGCTTCAAACTCTTCTACGTTTCTTCGAGATTTGATCACTTCTAGAATGTCTGTCATTGCCTTGCCTCTTGCTTGGACTAATGTTTAAGGCTTTTTATAGTTTACCTTAGTCGTAAGTGCCGTTGATTGCATAAGGAGGAGAGAGAAGCAATAGTGCCCTATTGCAGATAGAAAGCTCATAAGCAAGTAAGTTGGTCTTAGCTTCAGGAAGTCCATTAGGAAGATCTATGACAATGCGCTCCCCATAAGTCCCAATTCCTGCCCCTACCAAGCGCAAGACGCTAAGAAGCGTGTCCCTTCTTACCTCCAGCTGTTCTTGAGAGAAACAAAGTGCGTAAAGCCCACTCATTAAAGGATTGTCTTCTGTGCCAAATCTTTTCCAAAGATCATCGTATCTCATATGTTTTACTAGAGAAGATTTTTTTATAAGAATTTATGGATGGAGGGATCGAGGAAGTTAGTTCTTAGAAAGCGCTAAAGTTAAACCCATCATCTCCACGACTTTTCCTTCAGCGGCGGCAGCGACTTCTTCTGCAATTTGTTTTTTAGACTTGCCTTTTCCCACCTCTGCATCTAAAAAAGATCTGAGAAGCTTGATTTTCATGAGTTTCTTCTTCTTGAGTGTGAGTCTAAGATGCTCAGCTACTCCTTCAGTGATACCTTCTTTTCCTATCTGAATGATGGGTTGGAGTACTCGTGCTTGTAGTTTAAGCTCTTTTGCTGCCATGAACTCTTTCAAAAGAAGACCATTTAAAAACTCTTCGAGGGGCAGATCGTTTGGGCCAAAAATTTTGTAGATTTTGTTTCCCTTATTTGTTTAGATTTTATGTTTTTTTGCCAAATATTTATAATAAATGAATGTTTTTCTTGACAAAAGAGTTAAAATGTTTTGAAAAGAGAATTTAAAATGACATTTATTAGAAGATTAGGATTAGTTGGACTTCTTATGGCTAGCCCGGCTCATGCTAAAAAGAAATTTGATTTAACCAATGAGACAGGAATGGCTTGCTATGATGTGGGCTTTGTATCAACCAATGGATTTCGTGTAACTGAAACTAGCCACGAGTTCCCCGGACGTGGTTTTGATGGAACCGTGACCAGAAAATGTTATGCAACTCTTGATGATGGAACAAAAATAATCTACAGGGAAGGGTTAAAGCAAGGTGACCGTCAAACTTGTGTGGTCAGCAGGTATGGAACCACTTCCGAGGGGAAACCTGGTTGGGTCTGCCTTGAAGAGTCTCTATGGCCAGCGACCGTTTTCAGCAAGGACCTAAAAGTTGTTAAGCGAGCAGAAGGTGGCATAACTGAAGCCTCATGGGCAAGAATTCATTCTACAGAAAAGATAGGAAGTAGAGAGTTCGAATTAAAAGGGAAGAATGTTCCAACTTATGGTACACATCTTGTTTGCGCCAGAGATGGGCCAAATAGAGAAACCCACGAAGCTTATGTTGCTTCCTTTGGAGAAACACTTTGTTCTTGATCCGGTTGTAAGAAAGATTAGAAGATAAAGAGAATAAAAGAGATAAAGATGCAAAGGATTCCTAAAGCGATACAAGGATAAGCAATCTGTTCTCCAAGAGTAATATTTTTGAAATTCTTTAACCTGTTCTCGACGAACTGCACAGTAAAAGCAATCTTTTTTTGCATCTGCTGTAAGAAGAGATTAAACTTTTGTTGCATCTCTTGCATGTTAAAGCTGATCTTGGCCACGCATGGAATGAAGGGAAGAAGGTATTTAAGTGTTTTGACAAATTAGGAAAAAAGAAAAAAAGAAGTAAAAGCTTATTCTGCTTTAGGAGCTTCCTCAGCTGCAGCTTCTGCAGGAGCTTCTCCAAGAGCTTTTGCTCCAGCTTTCACAACTTTAAGGTTTACCTGTGCAGTTTTGATAGTCACCATCTCACCACAAACAGTTCGACGCTTTTGCAAACCTGCTTGCTTTCGGTTCTTATCTTTCTTAGTTTTTCTTTTCTTTCCAGAAAAACCGACGCTAGCACCAATCATGATTCTCTTTCGCGGTGCTTGGATTCCTTTTCGCATAGGAAAACCTGCTTTATCAGATCCGCCCGTCACTTGAAGTTCGTAACCTTCAAAGCCAAGTGCATCTCCTTTCAAGGTTTCACCAATACGCTTTCGCATTAAGAATTCTGCTGCTTCACCAGTCATTTCTTTCTGGTAAGACTTTCCGTCCTTAGAGGACACAACTACTTTAAAATTTAGTTCTGCTGGCATACTAAAAAATCACCCCAGTGATTTTTGGTATGCAAAAAATGTTGTCTATAATATTTTTTTGCATATTTATTTCCTCCCGAGAGTAAGGATGTGTCGAGACACCGCCCCAAATTGGGTCTCTCAGCTGTTATGCTCTGTTAGAAGAAGGTTGCTTTATAAATGCATCGGCTCAAGAGTACTTTGCTGGAGGATCTCTCATGTACCCCAATGCCTCAGAAGTTCTTGGTGTTGCGAGATATTCTCTAAGCAGTGCACCCAATTTATTTCTCACTGCCCAAGATTCATCTCCTAGAACTAAACCTAGGCGGGCACATTCTTCCTGAATAACACTTAGCCCTTCATCTTCAAACACTCTTGCATCTCTTGTTGCCTCTCTAAGAAAGTATAAAGAGCCCATATAATCAGAAGGGTTTGGTCCAATTGTCCTTACTCTTTCTTCAGCACCATTTCTTTCCAAAAAAGAATCAAAGAGCCTTTGAGCAATATCATCAACAGAAGCAAATCCAGATCCACTCTCTCCAGGCATGAAAGCAATCTGGAAAAAGAGTATAAAAATTTTACTTTACTTGAGAATACTCTTACTTAACCACATGAATGATGTTTACCGGACAATCTTTTGCTGCCTTTTCATTCTCATCCAGATCTGCAGGTGTAATCTCTAAAATCTCAACTTCTTTTTTCCTTTGAGCTCCCTTAAGATTAGACTTGCCATCCTCACCATCCATCTCCCAAAACTCTGGAGCAATTTCTACGCAAGAATTACAACCAATGCATTTGTTTCGATAATGGATAACTTTTGGCATATGCAGGCTGTTTTTGCTTTTTTTATATAACTTCTCTCCTCTTTACTGTTGAGAACTACTATTTTCCTATCTTCCACAAAGAGTTAAAATAAGTCAGAAATCCTTTTGTGATTGCTTCATTCTTAATCAAAAAAAGAGAAGGGTTCTCTCCCATGACCCCAATACCAACATTATCTCCGAATATTTCTATCCACATAGGTGAGAGAATCTCTGAGGCAACAAATCGTGCCTGCGCAAGTTTCAGTCTCAGCCGCTTCTCTCCAATCTTTCGTAGGCTTTCATTAAAAATATATTTGCATCTAATTCCTTTTTTTGCACGTCGTTTTTGAAAATCTGCCCAGTAACCCTCCATTTTTTCAGTGTGGGGATAATTTGCAAGAATAACGTAAAGTGTATCGCCCTTGCTTAGTTCCTCAAAAACTTTTTCTCTTGCAGTTTTTATTCCTTGTACCCCTTCAAAAACAGAATAAGTTGTAGTGCTCTTAGTCAACTCTTGCATTGCAAGCAATTCTGGGATTACCTTCTTGCTTAGCCTTTCTTTTTCTTCAACTTTCTTTTTTTCTTCTCCCAGGAACTCATTTATCTTTCGAGGACTCTCTGCATTCCAGTGCTTTCGATTCCTAATGATTGTGTACGAAACCAAGCCTTTCCTTAGAAGCCTCTCCAAGTTTTCATAAACTTTTGAAGCATTAATACCGGTTTTTTTGATAATAGAAGAGGTTGTAGTTGTTCCAATTGTAAGAAGGGCAAGATAGACCTTTGCCTCATTTTTGTTCAAGCCAATCTCTTCTAAAAGCTGTTTTCTATCCACAAAGAGAAAATAGCCAGTTTATTTATAAAATTTTCTCCCTTTTGGGGAAAAAGTTATTTTATATACCGGCTAATTGCCAGAATTTAGTATGACACAGAGTTATCTCCACCCAAGGTATAGTCTTCTTTGGCATACTGGACACCACAAAAAAAAGGATCACATTGATTTAGTACTCGAAAGAGAATTTGGGAGCTGTAGAGATGAGACAGCCCTTGATAAATTTGAGATCTTTCAAGAACTTGAAGGAGATATTACCTTGAAATATTTTAGAAGAATTAGAAGAAAATACCTTGATTTTGAAGGAGAAATGGCAAAAGACGATCAAGGTAGAAGCAGAGGACGTGTGGAACAGATGGGTTCTGGATTCCTTGAAATCCCTAACACAGGAGTAATTACTCTAAGAGAAGGGCTTCTTGATGGTTATGTTCTTGATTTTGCAAAAGAGTTTAGACAAGAAATTTTACACCCAGGTCATTCTTACAACCTGATTCATCGAAGAGGAGTATCTACCTAAAAACTATGAAAAATCTAACTAAAAACAAACAACAGTACGTGGGTACAGCAGGGATTTTACTGTGGCTTTTCAGCTTTCTTATAGTGTTTATCCCCTTTAGCAGCACCATTTATTCAATACCCGTCCAATTCTATATGTGGGTCTCGTTTCAAATTACCTTTCTTATCTTACTTTGGAGAATTTTACAATGATAGAAGAGATGATTATTTTTTTAGGGATTGCCCTCTACATTGGAGCCACCTTGTTGGTACTGAGAAAAGTTCAAAGCAAACAGGAAAGTTTCTCATTTTACTTCAGTGATGCAAAGGTAAAAAGTAGTGCAGCTCTTTGGGGTTTCTCTGCAAGTATCTTCTCAACATTTGCCTTGATTGGTATCCCTTCCTTTTTTGCAAGTTTAGGGATTATGACCTATTTGTTTTACTCAATTGGTATTTTAGCAATGGGAGGAGTACTCGTACTTGTTGGAGGACAATTGAGAGATTATTTGGGAAAGGAATTTTCCAGACAAAGTATTGTAGGGGTCTTTCTCTCAGAAGATAGAAGGTTCTCTGCAATGACCTATCTTATTCTTGTGAGCATCTTGCTCATCCCTTATTTAATTATCCAACTAAGAGGGATTAGTTTATTACTCTCAACACTTTTGCCCAGCACCTCTTTATTATTTTGGACCCTGGCTCTTGCAGCGATACTAGGATTATACTCAATAAGAAAAGGCATTAAGGCAATCTATCAAACAGACATTTTGCAAGGAAAGATTTTCATGACAGTAGTCTTACTCATTAGCATACTATTATTCATCAAATTTAATGGCCTTGCACTGTTTGAAACAGTAAATCCTAGCTTATTAGCAATATCATATAATAACCCAGTCCTTACATGGCAATTCATCCTCATCAACATGTTTGCTTTTGTACTTTTTCCATTTTGCCAGCCACATATGTTCACGAGGATTGCAGGAGTGCGTAGTGATAAGGATTACCGAAAAATGGTTTTTGGTTTTGTGCTGCTTGGTCTAGTCATTGGTCTTTGTATGTTTTACATTGGAAGTGCTGGAAGTCTTTACAACCCAGATCAAAATGGAGTTTTTCTTATCGATTTACTCAAAAATGAATTAGGATTCTTTGTCTTAGTAACCTACATTGTTGCCTTACTAGCTGCTGCAATGTCTACTCTTGATAGTTTACTGTTTAGTATCAGTACTGAGTGGTCTTTGATGGTTAGAAAACACAGAGGATTGCCAGTGACTGGGAGTATTAGTTTAGCGAGGACAAGCTACGCAATATTGCTCCTAGTGGTTGTTGTTTTATCACAGTTTGACATACAATCAATCGTACTTTTCTCATTAAATTCAATCGTAGGAAGTTCTTTGCTATTCCCCCTAGTAGTATCTGCGTTTATCAATAACAAAAGAATTCGTAGCTTTTTATCCTTATTAAGTGTTATGTCATTGGTAGTATTCCTTATTGAAAAATTCTCGGAAGTAGTTACAATGCCCCACTTGGTCTTGTATATCTATGCAATCTACGCTCTCATGTTAGTGCTAGGGTATGTTCTTAGAAATTCGTTCTGGTTTGATACCAAGCATTGAATAAGAAGAGATAAGAATTGATAAAGGATTAATCTTAGTATTCTTTATAGTCCTGAAATTCTACTCTGAGAGTGTCAAAATCTTCTTCTCTATTTGGCCCAGTAAAATAAAAGACCTCAAAATGAAGATGAGGTCCCATTGTATACCCAGTATTACCTGAATAACCTATCAATTGTCCGGTTTTCACAAGTTCTCCAACATGCACTTCTACACCCCCATATCTTAAGTGTTCATATGCAGAATATTCTCCATTTTCATGCCTAATTACTATCCTATTCCCATCATTCCAATACTTCCTATCAGGGCCCCCAATGTTTGAATCACTTTTTACCCAAACAACTTCTCCAGCTAGAGAAGCATAAACCGGAGTTCCTTCATCACAGACAAAATCAACTGAATTCCTTAGTTTACCAACGTGGGCAGGAGAACTTGTCCTATCTATTTTTCTGAATTCACCTTCTCTAATTGGTAATTGATATTTGTTTCTTGATCTCATTTTTAATAGTAAATAGGTATAACTCATTTATTTAAATCTTGGTCTCTAAAATGTGTATTAACCAACAGAATCTCTATGGTAAGAGAGTCACCAAGGTAGCACTACATTACTCTTTTGTTTTCCTTCTTGTACTTCTTGCTTTGCTTTACGAATCAAGAATAGCTTATCTTGTGGACGCACTTGCTCTGCAACTGGAAGCGTAAAATCATCTCCCTTCTGCACAGATTGCACTTCTTTGTCATCAAGACGTAAGGAACTTACTTCTCCTCGAATAACTCCAGTAGTTGGACCGGTTACTAAAAATCGGTCTCCAATTTTAAGTTCTACTTTTCCTGCTTCAAAGAAGAATTCAGCCACGCCAACTTGTTTAAAATAGTTTTTTGCAACTCCCAAAAACACTTTTTCTTCACTCGCTTTGCTTCCATAGACGCCAGACCATTCTCCCAACTCTTTTCCAAGGTAATAGCCACCATGCCAAAATCCTCTATTGAACACCTTTTCTAGCTCTTTAGTCCACTTAGCAACTTTCTCCTCTTTATTTTGTGAATAAGTTCCAGCAAGATATTGGTCAACAGCTTCCCGATAAGTTCTAATGACAGTGTCAACATAATCTGGGCTTCTTCCTCGACCTTCAAATTTAAGCACTCTCACCCCTGCATCAAGGATCTGGTCAACAAAACCAATCGTACAAAGATCTTTTGGGGACATGACATACTTGTTGTCAAGCACTAACTCATCTCCCGTTTCTTCATCAATTACTCGGTAGGATCTCCTACAGTTTTGTAAACATGCTCCTCGGTTTGCAGAAGCATTGTAGGTTCCTAAACTCATATAACATTTTCCAGAAATTGCTACGCAAAGTGCCCCATGAGCAAAAAGCTCTATCTCCACCAAGTTGCCCTTTGGTCCAGTTATGTTTTCTTCTTTGATGGTATCACAAATCTTTTTGATCTGTTTCAGCGTGAGTTCTCTTGCAAGCACAATAACATCAGCAAATTTTGCATAGAATTTTACTGCTTCAATATTGGAAACGTTACACTGTGTTGAGATGTGTACTTCCAAATCGATTGAGTTGGCATAAGAAATCGCTGAGATGTCGCTAGCAATGACTGCGGTGATCTCTGCTGCTTTTGCAGCATCACAAATTTTTTTCATAAGTGTTACATCATGATCATAAAGCACAGTGTTGAGAGTAAGATAGGAGTTGATATTCTTCTCTTGACAGATTTTAGCAATCTTTTTGAGATCTTCAAGAGTAAAGTTATTCGCAGCTCTTGCTCGCATGTTGAGCTGTTCGATACCAAAATAAATTGAATCTGCTCCAGCGTTTATTGCAGCTTGAAGGCTTTCATAGCTCCCAGCTGGCGCCATGATTTCCACATCTTTTCTTGTCTTCTCTATTTTGGAACTTTCTTCTTTGCTCATCGACTTGATTATCTTTGAAGCTGTTTTTAAACTTTCTGAGAAGAATGAGTGTTTTCATAGGCAATGCTTATAAAAAAACCCTTGTGGGGGAGGAGGATGGTATCACTTAGGTCGCCTGTTGCCAGAAGAATGGTTCTCCCAGAGAGGGATCCAAAGGAATTAGTAGTATCTCGCTATGGTGTTCTTGCACTTGTTCTTAACACTACTCCGACCCACTATGATATTAAAAAAAGAGAGCAACTTTACGCGGCACTTGATGAACTTTACGATTCTGGAGATGTCCCCCAAGAAGGGAAGGTTGCATTTCTAAGAGAAAGAATTAGAGAAAGCAGGCAAAGTGTTGCTCCTTGGTTGGATGGGAGATTTCATCATGTTGTTGTTACGCATGCTAGAGTAAGGCGTTGCAGAGAAAGGAACCACCTTGTTGGGATGATCTATGAAACCCACGGTGCAGAAGTTACAGCAGAATGGTTTGGTCTTTCTAGGGGACATGTCTATGATATTGCAAGTGCTTTTAGGAGAGGAGAGTATGGTTGTCCTAGAAGTGAAGAAGCGGTAATTTTAGAGGGACAAATTTATGTCGCTCCAAAAAAAGGAGGCAGACCATTAGGAAATTTTCTCTGTGCACTTCGTAATGAAGAGGGATGTAGAGAAGTTCGCTTTGTTTCTAGAGAAAACCTTGATAGACGCGGCGTGCGGATGGTTGCTTAAAGAAGAAATATTAAATAAAAAGAATTCTTCCTCTTCTTTGATGATCAAAAAAAAATCGCATTGGTGGTGGCTTACCATCTTTGCACACCCTTACACCAGCACCGCAATCTATCCTAACATTTATTTAACCCGTTCTTTTGATAGCGAACCCAAAGAAGTACAAGACTACCTTCTTCGTCATGAGAAGATTCATTTGGAGCAACAAAAAAAAGTTGGTGTACTGAAGTATCACTTGCTTTATGTCTTTGTTCTTCCTTTGTTTTGGAACCCTTGGCGTTTTGAGTGGGAGTTAGAGGCTTATGTCAATGCGGGGATGGATGAAGAAACTGCATTAAGTTATGTGCGTTCTTGGACTTACGGTTGGTTGTTGAATAGAAAATGAATTATTTTTTCTCTGCCAGTGATTCTGTAAAAAAGAAAAAAAATTTAACGGGAAAAATCTTCCAGACCTTCCCCAAAATCTACAGAAATCTCTGAGATGCCCACGCTTAGATTAAACCCACAGTAAGGTTGACCATCCTGACAGACACAAATCTGCCCTGCGGGACAGGAATTTTTTGCACAGCCACACTCCTCTGGATAAATTGGGTCAACCGGCTGGACAGGTTTAGGTAATTCTGGATCGGGGCAAACTGGAGGAGGGAAGTCGTTATTACAATCGGGAGGAAGGCGGTCTTCTCGAACAATATTTTCTTCACTCATTAGAGTTGAACTTGTCGAAGAGAACTGCTCCTTGGAACTAGAGAAAAAATTCTCAGGGAAAAAATCATCAAACCAACCAGGAAGTGCTAGCACCCCTGAAGTTAACAGAGAGACCGACATTATTCCAGCTAAAAACAACACAATTTTCTTATTCATTTTTACCACTTCTCCGCCACATATTTTTATCTTTTGGACACATTATGGACACAAAGAAATACGAAATAAAAAACATTTAGCTCTTCAAAAATATATTTTGGATGAAAAAGAAAAAAGGGTGAACAAAAAGTGCAAAAATTATTCAGAAGCACTACACTAGTAACCATAGATCTTCTTTTTTCCTTCCACATCAAGCTTTTTCTTAATCATAGAAGATAGAGAATAAATACGATAATACAAGTTATCCCAGTGCTGTACCTCAAACTCTTTTTGCACTACTTTCTTGTAAAGCTGTCCAAACATTTGCACCCAACGATTACTGTCAGCATACTTTCCTTCAATGTCAAACACAACTTTTCCAGTAATAAGAATTTCAATTCGAGCGTTGGTTAATTTTTTCTTTTTCTTTCCAGTATCAACTTCTACTTCAACCATATCCCAAAGATGAGTTTCAATATTAATTTCGTAGCGAACAAACTCGTTAATATCTCTTCCTAAAAGCCAAACAAACTCTTGTTCTGCTCCATCAGGTTTTGGCACCTTATGTTTGTAATTTCTTTCAAACCATTGGTAACCATAACCCTTCCCCCAATCAACAATAGAAGCATAAAGTTCATCAAAATCAAAAAGACCAGTGTAACGAATGTAAATTGGATTTCCAAGGCCCCAAGCTTTGTCAAACTTACCAGAAAGCCCTAGTTTCTTAAGAGCATCATCTATCACCGAGTCTCCCATGGGTCGGACTATCTTTTTGCGCTTTATAAAGATTTGTCTTGAGATTTTAGAGGAATAATTTCAAATTTCTATAAATTTATAAAAAAAGATTGATTTTGGACAAATATTGATTTAGAAGGAGCCAATTATGATGAAAACATACAGAACCATACTTCCTTTACTTTTCCTCCTCTGTTCCCAGCAAGGATTGGCAAACAAGGAAGGGGATTACACTGAAACATTAGAAGAGCTTGCTGGTTATGAAGTAAAAAGACCCGAGGAAAGAAGGATCTCTGCCGGAGGATGGTCAATAGATATAAATGCTTCAGGACTTGCAGCACGAACAAGGGACCCAGTTGCCCAGTGTGATAATGAATTATATCTAGTGGGTTATAATGCTGATACTTCTTTAAGTAGAATTGTTCTTGTGCAAAGCTGCGAAAGTGGAAGAGGAATGACTTTTAGCATAAACAGAGATGAAGAAGGAGTTTATAGACGACCTCCCGAACTGGGGAGTGAGGGGCTCGGGGAAGCTTATGATCGGCAAGGAACTCTTGGGAGAGTTTATGATATAGCAAAAAACATAGATGATCTTGCTAGGTTGAGTGACGAACTAGCCTTAGCAAAAGATGAATATGACAGAACTCTTTCGCGGACACTTCAGGGCCTAGCAGTGGTCTTGATTCTAGAAGAAAAAAATCAAAGGGGAGAACTTTACTAAAAACTCAGCACAAACTTTTCTTCTTTTATTTTTGCTTCTTCTTGGTTCTTGAAAGTTCCTGCAGCAGCATTGACACTAATTTCTATATGCTCTGCACCAACCTTGTCAGCAATATCTCTTGTGAATGAGACAAGATCAGCATGCAAGAGATGTGAACACTGAATATGTAATTTAATGCGATCTGCTTTCTCAAGCCCAGCATTCTTTCTCATGTTTTGTACTTTACGCATAAGTTCACGAGCATAACCTTCAGCAAGAAGCTTTTGATCTTGTTCTTTATTCACGTACACTTGGCCTGCTTTAAAGTTGCTCCCAGCATAGTTCTCTGGCTCTTCTCGACTCACATTGAGCATGTCGGCAGTGATTTCATAATTTTCTCCCTCAATCTCTAAAGAAAGTTTTCCTTTCTCTTGCAAGGCGGCAGAAAGCTTCTCAGCAGACATTCCTTTGATTGCTTCTACCACTTTTGCAGTTTGCTTCCCACAAACAGGACCAATCTTCCCATAATTAGCTTCGTAGCTCTCTTTCATTCCAGTAAGCGCAGTGGTTACCGTAATCTTCTTTGCATTAAGTTGTGTTTTAAGAATCTCGCTGAGCTGCTCTGCAGCAAGTCTTAGCTTTTCATCCTTGCTCACAACAACCACTTCTGCTACTGGCCAACGAAGACCTAACTTTGCTTTTTCTCTTCCATTAAGCGCAGCCTGCATGATTGCACTAAGATGATGCATTTGCTCCTCAAGCTCTGCGTTGATTAAAGTCTCATCAGCTACTGGCCAGTCATAATGAGAAATACTTTCTTGCTCTAAAGCAAAAGCATCCTTAAGATTTAGGTAGATTGCTTCAGTCAAGAAAGGCACCACAGTATGGAACATCTTTAGAGTTTCAAGAAGCACTGTTCCAATGGTGTAAGCAGCAAGTTCTTTCTCTTCTTTGCTTCCAAGTGCCATTCTATCACGGCTCATCTGAATGTATGTCCTACTTAATTCTAAGAAGAGTTGTTCAATTGGCGCAATAATGCGATCAATTTTATAGGCTTCAAGAAGAGCGGTCACTTCTTTAATGGTGCTGTGTAGC
The DNA here is from genome assembly GCA_964343575.1 of uncultured Methanosarcinales archaeon. Classification (GTDB taxonomy): domain Archaea; phylum Nanobdellota; class Nanobdellia; order Woesearchaeales; family GW2011-AR9; genus CAYFJV01. The sequence goes on from CAYFJV010000001.1 coordinate 309,363, forward strand.
CTTGAGATAATGTATTTCTCCTCTGCCCCTGCTCGCTCTTGGAAACTTTCTTTATCAAGAGCGAAAGGGTGAAGGAGTTCGTTCTCCCTTGCAAGGTTGAGCAAGAGGTTTTGTACATTCCAAACAATGTTCAGGTTTCTTCCCTTCACAGTTAACTCATCCCATGAAAAATTAATGTCTTCTCCGGCGTTGGTTTGACACATGTAATAACGCATGATGTCTGCAGAGTGTTTTTCAATTACATCATAAGGAGAAATCACATTCCCAAGAGATTTTGACATTTTCTCTCCCCCAACATCAGTAACAAAACCATTCATATAGACATTCTTGAAAGAAGGCAAATCAAATCCTAAAAAGGAAGCAACCATCAATAAGTTAAACCATCCTCGAATTTGATCTTTTCCTTCTAGAATAAAGTCCGCAGGGAAGAGACGTTCAAAAAGTTCTTTATTCGTTGGATAATCAAGACAGTTCCAAGAGGCAGTTCCTGCATCAATCCATACATCAAGGACATCTGGAACACGTTTGTAAGTTTTGTTCTCTTTTTGAATAGTTATTTCATCAATTGCGGGGATATGCATATCGGTTACCTTTTGCCCAGAGAGTTCTTCAAGCTCTTTGAGGCTTCCAATGACCAGAACATCATCTTCATCATCAACGTTCTTCCAAATAGGTACTGGTGTTCCCCAATAACGCTGCTTTGTGATAGAATTGTCCCGCAGGTTTTCTAACCAAGATCTAAAGGCATGCTTTGCTCCCTTTGGATTCCACATAATTTCTTCATTGGCAGCAAGCATCTTTTCTTTGAGATCCTCAACTTTGAAGAACCATTGTTTTGTTGTTCTAAAAATAACTGGCTCATGACTTCGCTCCCCATGGGGGTAATCATGTGTGTAAGATTCTTTGGCAAGAAGAGCCCCCGCTTGATCAATTGCATCAATAAACTTTTGATCGTCAGTTTTCGCTTTAAGGCCGGAGAATTCTCCTAGGTCTCTAAAATATCCTGTTTCATCAACACAATTGAAAGGGGGAATATGGTTTAAGTGTCCTACTTCATAATCTTCCGGACCACAACCTGGAGCACAATGCACAAGACCAGTTCCTGCACTATCGTCAACATATTCCTTGCTTAGAAGGATGCTAAAGAGCTTTGGATTACTTCTGAGTTCTTCAGGGAGATGCTTTTGAATCTTTAGTGGGTGAAAATATTTTTTTCCCTCAAGTTCTGTGCCCTTAAATGACCTTAATATCTTGTACTCTCCATCTTTTACTTTTGCTTTTGTAAGTAGCTGCTTGTGTAATGCTTTTGCAACGGTCCAGATCTCTTCTCCTACCTTGATATCTACATAGTCAAGTTCAGGGTTTACCATCACTGCAAGGTTGAGAGGGATGGTCCAAGGAGTTGTTGTCCAAATGATAAAGAAACTTTTGTCATGCTCTTGCGTCTGAAGTTTTACGTAAATTGAAGTATCTTTAATGTTTTTATATTCTAACTCATGCTTTGCTACTGCAGTTTGTGTTGCAGCATCCCAATGCATAGTTCTTAGTCCTTGATAGAGTCTTCCTTTCTTGTAAGCTTCTTTAATGAGCCACCACTCAGCTTCCATAAACTTGTGAGAAATTGGTTGATATGGGTCTGTGAAATCAAGAGATGCTCCCACTCGTTGAAAGTCTTTGTTCATATGCCCCATCATTTCCGTACAGAACTTATGACATTCTTTTGTGAACCTTGCAAGACCAAATTTTTCAATCTCTTCTTTGTTCTTGAGCCCCAATTTTTTCATGGTCTTTTGTTCGGTTGGTAAACCATGCATATCATAACCCATACGATCCCAAACATCAAGACCTTGCATTCTTTTGTAACGCAGCACAATATCTTTGAGTGCAATGTTCCAGGCGTGACCTAGGTGAATTCGACCACTGGTATAAGGCGGACCTTCCAAGAAATAGAACTTTTGTTTTCCTTTATTACGCTTTCTGAGTTTTTCTACGATTTGTTGTTCTTGCCAGAATTTAAGGATAGACTCTTCAATGACTTTAGGATCATATTTTGGAAATTTCATCATTGCAAGGGGAGTGGGCTGGATTTTAAAAAGCTATTGGGGGGATAAAGCAGTTTGTTGAGGATAATAGAGACAAAAGAAGTTGAGCTATTTTTTCAAAAGAATGATATGGCCCCTTCCCTTCTTGATGATCTCCAACTTTCCTTGAAACTCAAGACCGGTAAGAATAGATTCTACCACTTCGTCAGGGAGGTGAGAAAGCTCTTTTTTAAACTTGCTTTGGGCCATTTGCCCGCCATTTGCCTTAATGATTCGCATTACCTGATCCACATACTTTGCACTGTTATCATCTATCTCTGGCTCTTCTCCTTTAGCCTTCACTTCCTTAGGAGAATCTTGTTTTTTGCTTCTTTTTGAGCTTGCTTTTGAAGTTGTTTTGGTCTTGCTTGTTTTTCTAAGCGACTTTAGCTCCCTCTCCTTAGGCTCCAAAGTAAGTTCTTCAATAGAAAGATCAATCTCTTCTATCTCGATTTGCTCGGCTGCTTGTTTACTCAATTTACCTGCCTGTTTTTTTGCTTGCTTTGGCTGCTGAGCAGACTTCTTTTTTCCTTTTCTTCCCCTAATTTTCTCAGATTCTTTACTTTTTTCATCAGCAAACTCTTCTAAAGCTTCAGCCAGCTCTTCAGGAACAAGGAGCGCTTCGGGCGGTACTTTTCCTAGCTCCTGCTTTTTCTTCTCCTCGAGATCTTTAACTAAACTTTTCTCAGTTGTACTCTTCCCTGTTGTGGAAGTCTTCGCAGAGGTTTTAGTCTTCTTTAAGCCTTTGTCAGGTGCTGCAACTCTTTTATCAGTTTCTTGTCTTTTTCCTTGCTTTTGCGCTGCTTCTTGTTGCTTTCCTTGTTCTCTATCTTGCTTGACATCTAATTGCTTTCTTGCCTTCCTGGCAAGATATCTCCCACGAAGAAGTAGATAGCTTCCGAAGATAAAGAAAAGTACTCCTAAGAGTAAGAAATACTGACTTTCTTGAGAGAGAAGATCTGTTTTTCCAAAAGTAGAGAGACTTGTAGCTCTTGCAAGAAGTTCTTGCTCCTCATTCCAATCTGGATAAAGAAAAAGATCGTGATAGACTTTTTGTGAGCTCTCCACAATTACTTCATCTTCAGCATAAAGACCTTCTGCGCTGGCAGTGATTATGTAGCTCCCTGCAGGAAGCTCAAAACGATAAAGACCATTAGAGGAGCTAAGTGTTTTCTCTGGTACTGTATTAATAGTAACTAAAACATCTTGAGCAGTGTTAAGTTGATAATCGTAGACATTTCCTTCCAGAACAGCAGCAAAACTTGTTTGGGCTAAGAGTAGTGTGCACAGAAAGAAAACTGCAAGAAGAACAGTTAGCTTACGAAGTCCCAATACCCCACCCATGCGCTTTTGGTGTAAAAGTTGCTTTAAATACTTTATTATGTTCTAAAGTCATGCACTCAAACATGACTATTCTAAGAGGAATAATATTTAAAAGGCTATTTGGTCACTTAGGTCACATGGGGGTTGTAAGAAAGAGTTTTATTTCTTTGGGAGTCTTTTGTTTACTTGTCTTGGTGTTTAGTCAGTTTGTGAGTGCGACTGTACTGCAAAGTTATGGACTTGATGCTAATCAAAAAATAGTAGAACTTCTTGATGAAACTCCTTTAGAAGAGGAGAAAAGGTACTTTGCCCAGAAAGGAGATGAACTTCTGCTTTTGGGAGAAGAAGGAGACGAAGAAGCTCTGCAATACCTCATTGTTGATCTTCAAGAATATTGGCAAGAAACGCTTCCTTCACTTGAGCTTGAGTTAGTAAAAAGGCAACAGGAAAAGCTGGAGCTCTTGTTTTTAGCAGTTGAAGAACAAAAGCAGGAACTTTCTAGGCAGGTGACCTCTACTATTAGCAGGACGCAAAGCGTTGGTAAACTCAGTGAGCTGACTGAGAGTTATGTTGTAAGCGTTGAGAATGCTCAAGCAAGCTTCTCTGAGATTGAAATTCCTGCAAGCGTTTCGGAGAGGAGTGAGAAGAGAGAGCTTTCTTTGGCAATGAAGCAACAAGAAGAAACATTTGTGCTCTTAGATGAAGTGCAAGAGGATTTGCAGAAACTTTTTTTGGAAATGCGTGAGTTAGAAAGATAGTTTTCTATTCTGTTTTATCCGTTTTTTTCTTGATTCTCTTGATCTTCTCTGTTTCTTTTAACAAAATAACATTGCCCCTTCCACGCTTGACTTTCTCTACTTTTCCTTTGTGTTCTAGCTCTGTGAGAATAAGACTAATCTTTGATTCAGATATTTCAATCATTTCTTTTCGCAGTTCCTTTTGACTGATCCTTCCATCATGATCTTTGATTATTTTGAGTGTTCTGTCAAGATAACCTGGCTCTGGGTCCTGCTCAGAGATCTCTTTTTCTTGAGCTACTTTTGGTAATTTACTTTTCTCTGTTTCTTTTTCTTTGGCTTCTTTCTCTTCGATCTTGATTTCAGGGATAGTGGATGATTGATCGGGAGCAGAAGAATCTCTTTTTCTTTTAGATAAAACCACAAATAAGGTGATTGAGGCAAAGATTAATGCGATTGCTGCAATAAGTAAAGCAAGATTACCATTTTGGTTTGAAGTTAAGATCTCTGCATCGTTTGCGGAGCTTGGATTTTCTTCTTCATCATCAGTGAGTTCAAGATCATTCCATAATTCGTCCTCTGCTGCAAAGCTAGGAAAGAGAAAAAGATCATAATGAAAATCCCCTTCTTTATCGATGGTAATTTGTTCCTCTGTTTCGAGATCAGCGAATCTTGCAGTTAAGGTATAGGTTCCAGGGTCCAGCGAGAAAGAATAAGTCCCATCCGTACTCAAGATTTGCTGCTCTGGAACTGTATCAATAGTAAGAAGAACATTTTCTAACTCTTCTAGTTGATAACTATAGATGGCCCCTTCCAGGTTTGCTGCGCTAGCTAAAGGAATCATTAGAAGTACGAAAAAAAGAGAGGCCAAGAAAGGGCCCAGAAGAAAACCCTTTGGTTTTGCTTCAAGCTGTTTTGCTTTCATGCTCCTCTCTTCCCTGGAGATCTCATTTAAATACTTTACCAAACAAATAGAGTTTTGAGAGGTGAAAGAAGGAAATTTTGGCTTTTTTTTGAGGATAAACAGAACATAAAGTGTTATCAAGTTTCTAAAGCGAGAAAAAAGCTTTGTGAGTAGTTTTTCTGAAAGTATGTTTAAAAAGAAGATTTCGAGCTTGCTTCTCAATGATCGAGACCAGGGGGTCTTGTCAGAAAGCCTTGCGCTTTGAAAATTGACAAGGAAGCTGGGAAAGGTCATCAAAGTGTCAAACTCAAACTACTTTGATACAAAGGAGGAATACAAAAAATGAAACAAGGAATGAAAAAATTGTTTGCCTTGATGATGCTAGGACTGTTTGTTATTAGCTTAGTCCCAGCGGCATTGGCAGAAGACTTAGAGGTGGGGGAACCTACTGAAGAAGAAGGAGAACCTACAGTTGGAGATGGAGAACCTGCAGCTGGAGATGGAGAATCTTCTGAAGAGCAAGGAGAGAGCAGCATAAGAGATAATGTGGTTAATGCAGTTCATGATAGAGCAGCAGACCGTGTTCATGATGAAGCAAAAGAACGCCTAAAACCAGTTCGTATCGCTCACACACCAAAGCCAGTGAAAGTTGCTCACAAAACTACTGTTGAATTTGAAGAAGCGCAAGAGCGTTATGATGCTTTGAAGCAAAACTATGCCGAGCACAAAACTGCTTACAATGATAAAAAAGCAGAAGTTGATGGACTTCACGATGCATTAAACACCTGTACTGATGCTGGAGAAGACTGTGGTGAAGAGCGAAGAGCTCTTCTTGTTGGAGCAAACGGATTACTTCACAAAAGTGCTGATGCTGTAGTTGCAGCTCTTGACAAGCTTGCAGATCGTGTTGAGAACGCAGAAGACCTTGATGAGTCTAGTAAAGAAGCTCTTTTAGAAGAGATTGCTTACGATAAGCAGCAGGTAGAAAACGCTCTAGCTGCTCTTGATGAAGCAAAAGAAGATCCAAGTTCCGAAGAAGTACAAGAAGCAATTGATAACCTTCGAGCTGCTCTTAAAGAATCTCACCCTAACTTCAAGCGAACAGTAACCTTACTTGTGAATGCTAAGTTGTTTAACATCTTGGAAAACCTTGGTGAAACTGCAGAGGGATTAAACGATAAGATTGCTGCTCTCGGAGAAGAAGGTTATGATGTGAGTGCTCTTGAAGACTTAATGGATAACTTTGAGGCAGCAGTAGCTTCCTCAGAAGAAAACCACAATGAAGCTCAAGATCTCTACATTGCATCTTTCACAGATGAACTTACCGAAGAAGATATGCAGGCTGCACGCGACTTCCAGTTCACTGCAAGAGAAGATCTTGGAGATGCTAAAGGTTACTTAAGCCAAATCTTCCAAGAAATCAGATCCTTAGAAGAAGTAGAAGGAACTGATGTTCTTGATGAAGAGGGAGAAGCTGACGAGGAGGTAACTGCTTAGGCCACTTGGCCTGTTTTTATTTTTTCTTTTTTTCTTTAACTTAGAATCAAGTAATCAAATCATTAGAATATCACATTCTACCAACAACCCTTACCCCACAGGTGTCGGGAGGTTCCCACCTCTTTTTCCTCCCGGCACTTTTTTTCTTAACAGCCCCTTAAGTTGGGGGATTAGCTGAGAGTTAGGCCACGTGTCTCTCTTGATAAGGTTGGTTTGCTGCTTGGTAAGCGTCTCGTAATGCTGCTTGCTGCTCGGGAGTAGGAAGCGCAGCGTTAGGAGGCAATCCACTTGGTGTTTGTGTTTGGTTTGCCTGTTGCTGACTTAGCCTCTCTTGCTCTTGCACCGAAGCATTATGCTCATCAATTGTTCTGTTGGAAGTTTCTAGATAAGGTGCAAAGTCAATATCTTCGTGACGGGCTTCTACTGGCACTCCGCCCCTTCCAATTTGTTGATGCTGAATAAGCTCTCCAATCCCGTTAGGGAAGAGACGGTATACACCTGGTCTTTCTTCTCGCACAATTGTTCCTTCTCTATCAAGTACATCAGTTAAAGAACCAGTCTCATAGCTAAGACCTTCTCTCATCTCGGGAGAGAGATAGGTTTTTCCTGCTGGTCCAAGGAGATATTCACCACGTTTATCAGCAAGAACCTTTCTGCCAGCAGAGATAGCACTTCTTACTGTCTTGATTTCTTCATTATCATACTTCCCAGTAAGAGACTGCTTAAAGACATCCTCTAATCCAAATAAATCTCCAAGTTCCTCGTTGCTAAACTTGTAACCACTAGCTTCTTTTCTTTTGAAAGCGTTAGTTTGCAAGAAGTCTTCTTCTTCCAAAAGTCCCTTTTGACTTGCTTGTATCCAAAGCTCTTGCGCCTCTTCTTTATGGAGCTCACGTTTACGTTCTACACTTGTAGGAGTGTGTAAATCTGCAAGTGCTTGCCATTGTTCTTGAGTAACTCCCTCTAGAAAATAAGATTGTAAACCAACAACATCTTTCTTGTTTTCGTATACCTTTTTAGAAAGTTTCTCTGACCAATTAAAAGGAACATTCTCAGTATCATTCCCTGGAAGATGAAGTACATCTAGAATATCTTCTTCTCCTATACCATAAGCCATCTGACTTAGTGCCTCACAAAGTACTTTTCGATCAGCACTCTGTGATTCAAGCTTAGCAAAATCTAATCTCAATCTTCTTGCTGCTGCTCTTGCTACTTCCCTGTGCACTTTTCCTTGAATCTCTTCTTGATCTTTGTCACTTATTTTTTTCTCTAAGATGTGCTTATTGAGATACTTATTTCTTACAAGATCAGTTGCTGCTTTTACCTCTGTTCTCTGATTCTTGATTCTTTCTTCTGAAAGAAATAAATTGTGGCGAAGGCGAGTGTCTAATTCATCAGCACTCAAGCCTTCATACTCTACATTTATCTCCTGTTTATGGTGAGGGTCATCAGCGTAGAAGTCTTTTCTTGGTGCTGCAAAGTCCTTTGCAACCATTCTTCCGATATGATTCACTTTAACTTCTTCTCTCTCATGATCTACTACGTGCTCTCTATAGAGTTCAACATCAACAGTGTCTGTGTTTGGGTCATGATACATCCTGTACTCTTCAACTTGAACAAGGTCCCCAGTTGCATTATCAAATTCGGCAACAGCTATACTTGCGTGAGATCCCTTGTTGCCTCCAAAAGCAGAAAGTGTAGAAACTCCAGGAGTAAACTTAAGCTGCTTTTTCTTAATACCATTTAGCCGATCTTCAGTAGTATCATACCATACTTTTGTCCCACCATGTAGATGGCCAAAACTAAGTAAACCTGGTCTCTCTGCTCCGATCAATTCTCTCTCGATAAGACCTTCTCTTATGGTCTCTGCACTCTTTTCACCATGAGGGGAATGGTCAGGGCTGTGCACCATCACTTCATGAATCTTCTTTTGACGAAGCAAATGCTTTTTTCCTGGTCTTGCTCTATCAATTGCTTTGTTTGGGTAGTCAGCTAGACAACCTTCAAGATTAAAAGCCCCCCCTCCAGAGACAGCAAGTACCTTTCTTCCATTTTCATCGTACATCCCATTGAGTAGATTGTCTCCAAAAACTTCTTTCATTACTCCTTCTGGATCATGATTCCCACCAAGACCCTTCAATTTTCCACCAAAGGTTTTGTTCACATGAGAAAGAATTTTTCTTGAGATATTTTCTCTTACACCTTTATATCTAAGACCGGCTGCAGCTCGCTCAATCTGCTCTTTTGTGTAAGTTCCTTTTTTGATTTTTTCTTGAAGTCCATTATTTGCTTCTAAACGCCATTTTATGCCAGTAGCCCTTAACTCTTCTTTAAAAGAGATTTCAGATGCCCCATGCTCAATGATATCACCATGGCTAATAACTTCTAAATCCTCTTCCTCTGCAAGCCAAGCAGCCACAGCATAAGCAAAGGGGTTTTCATGGGAATCAGTGAAACGAACACTCTTTGTAGTTCCTTGGCTTCCTAAAGCTGGCGCCAGATCTGTGGAATTTTCCACACTTTCTCGTACGATATCCTCGATAGAACTTGGCGCTTGGGACATATTCTCCTCGATAAAGGACTACTATTTAAACTTTTCTGTTGTTTTGTCACCAGTTAGTGACAAATGTTTCTGGGCAGAGATTTTGTGTCATAAAAGTCATGTTTTTTGATCAAAATGTCCCAGTTAGTGGAGTAAGACTTAAATCTTGGGGAACTATTGCCTGCAAAGAGTGAAATAAAAGTCACACTTAAAAGCAAATTACTAGAGATTAAGAAAAAGACGACAAAAAGTGATTTATGGGGAGAAAAACATGGCAAAAAAGAAGAGTTCTAAAAAAAGTATTTCAGCAAAATCAATGAAGGCAGTTGGTAAAGGAGCAAAAGGAAAGAAAGCAGCTAGCTCCAAAGGGATTCCTCTCCCTCCTGGACCAGTAGGCCAGCAAAAACTTCCTCCTGAATTAGAGAAAAAAATCAAGAAGATGCAAGCTAAACTTGACAAGTTTAAGGAAAAAGTACTCGCTAAATTTGGGGATTATATTGTGGGGATTACTGTTTTACCTCCTGAAAAACCACGAGCACCAGGGAAGGCTGGAATGCCTGGAGCTCCATTGCCTCCAGGAGTTGCTCCAGGAGCTTATCCTCCTATGGGCTATCCTATGCAGGGCCAAGTAGGAGCACCAGGAGTAATGCAAGCTGCTGCAGGAAAACAAGCAGGTAAGGGCAAGGCTCCAGCAAAGGATGGAGGAGTCAAACCAGAAGAGCGTATCGATTTAATGATCGTTGTTGATGATACTACCAGTAAAAAGATGTCTAAGGATCAATTGCATCGAAAGTTCTCAACCATTATTGATCAGATGGCAGTGGACATTGACAAAAAAATGTTTACACAAAGCGTGCTTCTCACCGATCTTTGGCAAAACAGTTATGATGGAAAATATGATCTTAACAAACTTATTGCTATGAGTCATGCGATCTACGATAAAGGTATGCTTGCTGCAATTAAGATTGCTGAAATCCACAAAAGTATGGTTATCAAAAAGTTTGAGAAGTACATTTTGAGTTATGTTCTTGCAGGATCACTCACCCAAGGAAGAGCAACCGCTACAAGCGACATTGATGTGTGGATTGTCATTGATGATACTGATGTCAAGAAGATGTCTCGCATTGAGCTTAAAGATAAGCTACGTTCCATTATTATTGGTATGGGACTCGATGCAGGAGACATTACAGGTATTAAAAACAAGTTAAACATTCAAGTTTACATTCTCACTGACTTTTGGGACTCTCTTAAAGAAGCAAACCCAATCATTTTTACTTTGCTTCGTGATGGGGTTCCTTTCTATGACAGAGGAATATTCATGCCATGGAAACAGTTGCTCCGTTTAGGTAAAATTAAACCGAGTCGAGAGGCAATTGATATTTTCATGAATTCGGGAAGACAGGTGGTAAAAAGGTTAGAGAATGAGCTGCGTAAAATAGGAATGGAAGATTTCTATTACGCTACGCTCACTCCTTCCCAAGCAGCACTGATGCTTTATGGGATGCCACCACCAACTCCACGAGAGACAGTGGACATCATGGAAGAAGTTTTTGTGAAAAAAGAAAAGCTTCTCGAGAAAAAGTATGTGGACATCTTGCGTAAGAACATTAAGATTCGAAAGGATCTTGAACATGGTAGCAAGAAAACCTTCACAGGAAAAGAACTGGATGCTATGATCAAAGATGCTAAGGCTTACCTTGAGCGGATTGAAAAACTCTTTGAGCAAATCCAAGCAAAGCACGATAAGAAAACAATCTTACATCTTTATGATGAGGTTGTTACTATCATTCGAGACATCATGCGTATTGAAGATGGGGGGAAGGGAAAAATTGCTGAGAAAGATATTGCAAAAGTCTTTGAGAAGGAACTGGTTACTCCAGGAAAGATTCCTTCTAAGTATCTTCGTGATGTAAAAGATGTACTTAGTGCTAAGAAAAAGTTTGATTCTGGGAAATTAAGTAAAGCAGAAATTGAGAAGACTCGAAAAGTTGCAGTTGTTCTGATTCGTTTCTTGGTTGAGTACATGCAAAGGCGCCGTGGTCGCGAACTTGAGCGTGCAAAGATTCGTGTCAAGCATGGAAGCAAATTTGGTGAGGTTACCTTACTTGGCGATGAAGCTTTTATCATTTATGATATTGATGCTCGGGATAAACTAGAAGTCACCAAATGTAAAGTCAATAAAGATGGGAGCCTTGGAACACCCAAGAAAAGTGATCTAGAAGAGTTTGAAAAGGCTCTTGCAGCAGTGAATTTTCCTCAGCGTGTTTTCATTAAAGGTCCAATCTTTGATGACCTGCAGCGCATGTTTGGGAAGGATGTAGAAGTCTTGTTGCATTATTAGTTGGGGAGATTTTATTTTTTGTTTTTTTCTTTGTTTTTATTCTCCTCTTTCTTATTTTTACTTTATTCTTGATTTCCTTAATTCTTTTATAGTTGAAGTGGTAGAGAGATGGCAATGACAGATGAGCGAGTATTTAAGAAAATTTGTTCCTTACTTGATGGTGCAGGAGTTGAGTATGTGGTGAAGCGACACGCGCCAACGCCAACTTCAGAAGAGTCTGCAAAAGCTCGAGGAGAGCCCATCAAAATTGGAGCTAAAGCATTGTTTTTGAAAAGTAAGAAAGGTTTTTGCTTAGCAGTAATTCCTGCGAACCGGCGCCTTGATACTAAGAAAGTTAAGAAACTACTTGGAAGCAAAAGTTTGCGTTTTGCAAATGATGTGGAGCGAGAGGAGTTACTTGGTTTGCCAAAGGGTGCAATCCCTCCTTTTGGTTTTTTGCTTGGTCAAGAGAAGGAAGAAGGAATTGAAGCTTCTGGTGGAGCGTTTATGCTCGTTGATAGAGCTCTGTTTGAAGAGGAGAAAGTTGCTTTCAATGCAGGATCTCTTAAAATCTCTGTTTTGATGAAGAGTGTAGATTATCGTAAAGTTATCTCTGGAAGGAAGAATGTTGTTGAGGGAGAGTTTAGTTCATTGTAATCTTACTCTTTTGTGATAAGGTAAAATATCTCGTTACTCTTTTTGATAATTTTGTAGTTGTAATTAAGACGTTTACATAAAAGCTCAACCCATTTTCTCCTTGGAGCAACCATGGTCTTTCCACTTACTGTTCTAGTTGGAAAACTTAGGATAACATGTTTTGCAGGAAGATGTTTAAGCACAAGTTCTGTTCTTTTGTGACCTTTATTTTGATCAAGTACATCGGTTACTTTGAGAAGAAAACAAAGATCGGCTTGATGCATGTGCTCAATCTTTTCCCATTGAAGCAAATCAAAAATTTTTGCCTTCCCTTTAAAGAAAGGATAACATTCTTGCACTTTTCTAAAAAAAATGTTAAGTTGCTTTGCTTCCTCTTTGTTAATGTCAAATGCAAAATAGTGCAAGGGAGTTTTTCTGCTTTTTATGAGAAGCTTGCTGTGAATGAGAGAAAGCGGATGCATTCCTGCACCAAGGTCTAGTATCTTCTCTGGTTTGCCAGTGTGTTTGAAGATGTCTTTGTAGAGTTGTTCATAAAAAGAAGATCTCTCTTTACTTGATGCGTGAGTCTGAAGAAGTTCTTGAGAAAGCTCTCTGAGTTCTTTATACTCTTTGCTCTTTTTGAGCTTCTTGAAAAGTTCTTCCCTCTTTCTGAGCTCTTGCTTTTCTTGGAAGAGACCGTGGAATCTGCGTAATTTTGCTCTTATTTTTTTGACTATTTGTTTATACTCTTCTGCCCTTGGGCTTATTTTCTTTTTTGCTAGATAAAGTGCTGCCTTTCTCTCCGTTTTAAGAAAAGTGAAGAGTTGGTCGCGGATGAAGCTGCGATCCACCGCTTGCAGTTCTTTTTTTTCTTGTACCTTATCAAGGAGTTCAAGAACTCTTTGCTCATCTATTACTAGGTTGTGCACCAGCATTGCAGGGGCTTAAGAGAAATGTGTATAAAAAGCTTTTTAAAGATGAAAAAGAGCTTTGCTCATTGTGATTGTTATGGATTTTGATCTTTTTGCAAACAGACGAGCTCAGAGCGATGGTGGTTGGGCTAAGAGACTTTGGCATTTTCTTTGGCATGACGATTCTGCAGCGAGTTGGGTTGCAAATGTGGTTATTGCTTTTTTGATCATTCGTTTCCTTTTCTATCCTTTGCTTGGCTTAGTACTTGGAACTAGTTTTCCGGTTGTTGCCGTAATGAGTGAGAGCATGGAACATGGCTTGCATAATGGCGAAATTTGTGGGCAGACATTTAGTTCCTTCCCTGAGAGCTTTGATAGTTGGTGGAACATTTGTGGTTATTGGTATGAAGATAAGGGTATTGAAAAAAGTGACTTTGAAAAATTTCCTTTAAAGAATGGTTTCAATAAGGGAGATATTATTGTGCTCTGGAGAGCAAACTCTGCTAATGTTGAAGTTGGAGATGTTTTAGTATTCTGGGGGGATTTACCACACCCAATTATTCATCGAGTCGTCGATAGTTGGGTTACTGGAGAAGTTGGTGCTGAAGAAGTTCATTATCAAACAAAGGGTGATCATAACAGAGATAGTTTTGGTGGATTTATGGGAGAAGAAGATATTACTGAAGATCGTGTTCTAGGTAAAGGCATTATTCGCATCCCTTACCTTGGTTGGATTAAAATTCTCTTTGTTGACTTTTTAAGCATTTTTGGCTTTCAGTTTGCTTGAATTAGATCGATCGCTCTTTTTTTGCCTATTTTTTATTTATTCTTAAGTGTGTATGGGACAGAGTAACAAAGTTTTTAAAGGGAAAACTCTCCTTTCTGGGGCTCAAGAGGAAAAAAAGAGATTATGCGTCATGCATCTGTGATATAACTTGAAGGGGTGTTGTTTTATGTTTTGTCCAAAATGTGGTTCCATTTTAATGCCAAAGGAAAAAGGCGGAAAAAAAGTTCTTGCTTGCCATTCTTGTAGCTATACAAAGGATCCAGAAGGAGAGACTCTGGAGATCAAAGAAAAAGTAAGTGTTGGTAAAAAAATAGAAGTTCAACAAAGCGAACACGAACTTCTTCCAAAAGTGCGCACTGAATGTAAAAAGTGTGAAAATAACGCCGCTTATTATTGGACAAGGCAAACTCGTTCTGCAGATGAGCCAGAGACTCGTTTTTTCAAATGTACAAAGTGCAGTTATACTTGGAGAGAATATTCTTGAGCGCTGCTTGGTGGCTTAGCTAAGATGACAAGTAAGACCGTTCAAGAGGATTATAGGGCGTTGCTTAAGAGTTCTGCCTTTTTAGAGTGGAAGGAAAAACATTGTGGGGCGGTTCTCTCTCATTTCTTTTCTCAGCTTGGTTCTAACTTTACTCGAAAGCAAGAATGGGATATCGGTTTTTACACCAAAGAAGATGAAAAAATTACTGTCTTCTCTTTAGATGCCTCTGGCAAATTTATTCTTAAGAATGTTGATGAAATTTTTAAGAAAAAGATGGATGTAGTTGAAGCATTGGAAATTGATCAAGTGGAAATTGGTTTTATTGAAGCAATTCCAAAACTGCAAATGGCACTTGAAGAGAAGTTTCCTTCACATAAAGGACTTTGGGGAGATGGTTTTATTATTTTGCAAAAGTTAGAGGGCAAAATTGTTTGGAATTGCAGCTTTATTACTAAAAAGCTAAGTATGATCAATGTAAAGCTTAGTGTGCTTGATGGTGGGATTGTTTCTTCTGTTGAGATGAATTTTTTGGATAAAGGGAAACAGTAAGAGAGATTGTGTGACAGTATTTTGTTTTGTAGTGAATCTTAATTTTCTTTGTTAAGTGGTATCGGCTTGGAGACGATAAATGTTTAAATAGCTTTGCTGGAGTCTTTCTTGTTAGAGCCTTTGGCTTGAAAGGGGTGATAGAATGGCAGGAATTTCTTATAAAGCGCAGGTTGGTTGTGAGCGATTACATAGCTTTTTTGTAAAAGAAGCAAAGGAGGAAGAAGAATAGTTTAGGTTCTTTTTTATCTTTTATTCTTTAACACCTTTTCTAGTAATTTACTTCCAGTTCTAAACTTGGTAGGGGACTTGTTGGGTAGAGAAGCTCAACACGTAGTTCTGCTTGGGTTGGTCTTGGATGAGTATAGCGATCTGTAATCTGGATCTCTTCTACTGGGGTGCTTACCATGGCTGCAAGACGTCGTTGCTCGGCATCAAGTACCCTAAACCATGGTCCCGGATTAATTCGAGTATAACCTTCTATAAGGGGCATGTCTCCTAGATCAACAGTGTATTTCCAACTTAAGTCAGCATCATTTCTACAGAGCGGACGACGAACTCGTGACCCACGATGATGTTGAATTCGTAGAACCTCATTACCTGCAGTTTTGCTTGGGGGATCTCCAAGCCTTCCCCTTGTACTTTCACAAAGCTTAGCGAAGTATTCATCAGAGACTGCTAACTCAAAGTGAAGATGAGGTGCTGCAGAAGCTCCTGAAGAATCCATATCTCCAAGAGGTGGGACTTGACCTTCGCCTTTTTCTTTTTCTTTATCAATATCGATGTAAACGCAATCAAGAGATCCATGGTTTGCTCGAGATCCAAGCTCCGCTGTTACTGGTATTGGAAAGTTTTCTGGATCAACTACTATTCTTCTTCTTTCATCATCCCAAAGTTCAGGATTATAGCTTCTTGCAGTATGTCCATATAAACCAATAACTGGACTTTGTCCCGCTTCTCCAATTATTCTAAGATCAATTCTTTCTGGGACCGTTATCACAATTGGTTCTTGATTTAGGTAACGTGAAGCATTTCCCAGCTGTCCGAATGTTAGCGGTGTGGGTGATTGTCCAACTGGTTCTCGTTGGTAAGCCAAGCTGGTGTTCGTAAGGATAAGGGGGTTTCTTGAAGCAAGAGAAGCATTCCTTTGAAACCCATAAAGATTGTATTCTGGGCGAGAGATGGTAACTTCTCTTTCAGGAGTTACTATCTCATCATACTGCGCTGCAAAAGCAAAGAAAGTATAACCATAACCTGATGCCTTAACTACTTCACCATTCTTCTTAGTGTAAGTTTTTGGGTTACCGATGGTGGTTTTACAATACACTCCATCAAAAACAGGTACAAGACTTATGATGTTCCCAAAATTTCTTGTGTCCGGATTAACATCAATCCCATCATGCTGCTTAGTTGGAGCTAATCTTTCTGCATCCGCTCTGGTATGCCCATCTCTCATAAGCTCCTTTATCCTAACAGGGCTTGGTCGATCGGTGTAAGCATTCCCAACACTTGGTTGATCTGGATCGCTGAGCGTTGGTCTAGCAGGGACTGAGAAGGGGCTTTGAAACTCCGTTAAAGGAAGTGGAGATCCTAAGGCAATCAAAGGATCTATTTTATCTTCTTCTGTGAGTGGACTAATAAATTCCCCCTCAAGAAGTCGTTCAAAATCTGGATCAAGCTCACATTCTTGGGATTGGGTTGCGTACAAGTTATCAAAATAAGCATCCCCAATCTCCTCATGATAGATCGTTCCAACTGTGAAAAGAATTGCTCCAGTCGTTAACATTTGTCTAGAAGGAGAAGGAATACGCCAATAGGCTCTTTCTAGAGCTTGCACTGTCTGAATCGGATGACAAGCAGCATTAACTACTGCTTCTAAGCACTTTTTCGGTCCAGATCTCATGAGAATTTGCTTATTTCTCGGACCATTTTTAAATCTTGCTGTTTTTGTTACTTTTTAGTGACTATTTCTTTGGTTTTTGTAGAAAAAGAGGAGAAAAACTGAGCACTTTGTCCTCTTCAAAGATCTCAAAATTCTCCCCTGGGAGACTCACCATTTGGAGAGATAAGAATTTCTATTTTTCCATCAATTTCAAAGCGGACGGGAACAGTCATAGAATCTGGGATCTCTCCTCGATAAACAGCAAAATGAAGATGAGAATAGGTAATCCAACCACTCAACCCAGAATAAGCAATAAGTTCTCCTGCTCTCACTCGCTGTCCAGGAAGCACAAGAATGCCTTTTGCAAGGTGACCATAATAGCTTCTTTCCATATGCGCATGCCCAATAACTACAAGGTTAGCAGATTTGTGAAACTCTTTCCCATTCCCACCCTTGCCAAAGCCATCTTTGACTTGTAAGACGACGCCATCACAAGCAGCAAAAATAGGAAGTCCTTCTTCTAAAGGAAAATCAATGGCAAAGGGATCACCAAACTTATAATGAAAGGGAGCTGGCGCGGGAGCAGTAAAATGTTTTCTTTCAAAGGGGAGAAAATAAACATTACGTGAAGGTTCCATAACCTGTTTTTGAGAATATGGCGCTTTTTTAAGTTTTTACTATCTTCTTTTTTTATTCTCGAATAATTTTTCCATTGGGAGAGAAAAGTACTTGCACCCCTCCATTGACAGCAAAACGAACAGGAATTGGGGCCTGATCTGTTTTGTTATAAACTGCAAAATGGAGATGAGCATAGGTTGTTCTTCCACTTCTTCCAAGATAAGCAAGAACTTGTCCAGCTTTTACAACTTCACCTTCTTTGACCAGAACTCCTTTCTTTAGGTGGGTATACAAACTCTTCTCTCCATTTTCATGCTCTAAAAGCACAAGGTTTGCTTTATCTTGGAAATTAATACTCTCTCCTCCTTTGCCAAAACCATCTTTTACTTGAAGAACAGTGCCATCAAAGGCAGCAAAGATAGGAGTCTCTTCATCAAGACGAAAGTCAACAGCATAAGGTTCTCCAATCTCGTAGTGAAAAGGAGCGGGAGCCGGTCCAGTGTAGAATTTTTTAGCAAAAGGCAGCTTATAAATATTAAGAGAATTTGCCAATTTCTTCATTGTTCTTTGGCGAAAAGTCTTTCTTTTTTAACTTTTTCTCACGTTTCCCATCCAAAACAAGAAGCAATATTTATAAAATGAAAAGTTTGCCCTTATTTTATGGAATTATTAGCACAAGGAGCAGAAGCAAAGATCTTCAGAGATAAGAATAAAGTCATCAAAGAGAGGTTTAGTAAAGCCTACCGCCTAAAACACCTTGATGAAAGTTTGCGCAAGTTTCGCACCAGAAGAGAAGCAAAGGTTCTTGGAAGACTAGAAGAGATGCAGTTCCCTGCTCCAAAAGTGCATGACTTCTGTGACAAACGTATGCAAATTACCATGGATTTTGTAGTTGGTGAGAAGGTAAAAGATCTTTTGGCTAAGCTTGAAGAGAAGGACGATTATCAACGCTTGGCAGAAGGTATTGGAAAAAACATTGCGATGCTTCACCATAATAACATTGTGCATGGAGATCTTACCACGAGCAATATGCTTGAGCGTGACGAAGATAAGAAGGTTGCTTTCATTGATTTTGGTTTGGCTCAGTTTTCTGAAAAAGTTGAAGATAAGGCAGTTGATTTGTTTTTGCTTGAACGAGCATTAGCGAGCACTCATTTTGATAAGCCTGAACTGTTTGATTTGATTGTTTCTCATTACAAGAAAGAGTTTCCCTCTGAAGCTGCTGCGGTGTTGGAGCGTTTGGAAGCTGTGCGTAAGCGCGGAAGGAATAAGAAGAAATAAAGATAGCTTTTTATACCATCAATTCTTTCTTCTTCTTTGGGTGATACTCATGATGTGTGTAAAATGTCAAGGAATGAAAAAAATTGTTTTCGGTGCCTTACTTCTTTTGAACGCTTTTCTCTGGCCAATGTGGACAGGTATTGATGGTTGGGTTGCTTGGATTGCGGCACTTATGGTTGTTGGCGGAGTAGTCAAGCTTGCTGTACCAAACAACTGTGCTGGCTGTAAAGCTATGATGGCAGGAGAGGCGAAAAGTCCTGCTAAAAAGAAGAAGAGCACTCGAAGGCGAAGATAATCTTATTTCTTTGTTTTCCTTTTTTTATTCTTCTCTTTTACCTCTTTCTCTTAATCTTTAAAAGTAAAGTATATATAGCTCAAAAGTTCTTTTCTCTCCAGAGGTTGGATGAATATGTTTAGAAAGATGAAGAAATCAGAGAAATTTCCTATCAATCTTTCTTCTTACAAGCATCTGAACTTTGATTTTAAACAACGAAGCCTTTCTCGTAGCGATCTTAAGCAGTTACAACAGAACATTAATTTAGTTCGTGATAGTATTGTCTTCTTCACTGCTTATGCTGGAGCTAAAGGACTTGGAGGACACACAGGCGGCGCTTATGATATTGTCCCAGAAGTTTTGATTTTTGATGCTTTTATGCGAGGAAACAAGGGAAAAATAGTTCCCATCCTTTTTGATGCTGCTGGACATCGAGTTGCCATCCAGTACATGCTTGCTGCCCTTGATAAGCAAGAGAAAGGTTTTCCAATTGAAAAGTTGCTCCACTATCGCGAGCGTGGGCATGGGGCCTACGGACATCCCGAAAGAGATGAAAAACTTGGGATTAAATTTAGTTCTGGTCGCTTAGGACACTTATGGCCTTATGTTAATGGAGTTGCAGTTGCCAACCCAGGTAAGAAAGTTGTTTTGTTCACTAGTGATGGTTCGCTGCAAGAAGGTGATGCTGATGAAGCAGCTCGTTTTGCAGTGGCGCAGCAATTAGGAGTTGTTGTTTCTGTTGATGATAATAATGTTACTATCTCCGGGTATCCAAAAGAGTACATGCCTGGCTTTGATGTTCGCAAGACACTTTTAGGTCATGGGCTTGCGGTTGATCAAGCAAACCCAGAACATTTACCAAGTTTGTATAAGCGTATTCGTGAAGCTCTTATTTCTAATAGCGGACCAATTGCTCTTGTGCAACGAAGAAAGATGGCAGTCTCTTTACATGGTTTGGAAGGAAAGGCAAAAGCTCATGATGTTGTAAGCAAAGACATTGCAATCATGTATTTGAGTTCTAAAGGACATATCGCTGCTGCCGATATGTTGCGTGCTGTTAAGAAAGAAAAAGTTACTCTTGAATTTTTAGGATCTAGTGGAGAGTTAAAGAAAAACCGTTCTGAGTTTGGAAATGCAGTAAATGCCGTGCTTTCTAAGATGTCAAAGAGAGAGAGATTGATGAAGGTGCGTGTCTTTGATTCAGATTTAGGTGGAAGCACAGGTTTGAGTAAGGTTGGTGAGAAGTATCCAGAATGTTTTGTACAAGCAGGTATTATGGAGCGGCACAACTTTTCTGCTGCTGCGGGCTTTGGAATGGAAGCTGGTCATGTAGGTGTTATGAGTACTTTCTCTGCCTTTTTAGAAATGATAATTAGTGAGCTTAGCATGGCTCGGCTGAACAAAAGCAATGTACTTGCTCATTTTAGTCATGCGGGGGTTGACTGGATGGCAGATAGCAATTGCCATTATGGTGTAAACAATTTTTTTGCAGACAATGCTTTTTGGGAAGAAGGTAGCAAGAAAGAGGGAGCTACCCGCTTGTATTTCCCTTGTGATGCTTATCATCTCCAGGAGCTTGTGAAGGCAGTGTTCTGGGATAAAGGGATTCGTTTTGTCTTCTCTACACGAAGTCCAACGCCGCAGATATTAGATAGCAAAGGAAAACCCTTCTACAAGGGACGTAAATTTGTTGCTGGAAAAGATGATATCATTCGAGGAGGGAAACACGGCGTCATTGTAAGTTACGGAGAAATGCTTTGTCGAGCAGTGCATGTCTCTGAAAAACTTCGTGGCTTTGGTTATGAAGTTGCCGTAGTAAACAAGAGTACACTTAATGTTGTTGATGAGAAGATGATGGCTAAATTAGAGAAAATGCCTTTTGTCTTTGTTCTTGAATCACAAAATGAAAAAACAGGACTTGGTATGCGTTTTGGCACCTGGCTTTTAGAGAGAGGGTTTTTAGGAAGTTATGCGCATATTGGAGTTAATAAACTTGGTCGTGGAGGGCTTTCTGAGCACTTGGCTGAGCAAGGACTTGATGCTCTAAGTGTTGAGAAGAAAGTTATGCGTTTGTTAAAGTTAACTGGCGCTCGAGCAAGAAGAAGAAAGTTGAAAAGAGGGAAGAAGAAAAAATAATTAGTATTTGGCAAGTTCTTTAAATAGCTTCAAATCTTCTGCGAGGACTGCTTTTCCAGCAAGCTTCATGAGTTCTATTTTCTTTTTTTCCTCAGGAGTTAATTTATTTTCACTATTCATTTCTTTCACCACCGAATTCTGAGAGGACTTTGTTTAAATAACTTACTGTTTCTTTTTATTCTATCTTCTCTAAATGTTCTTCAATCCATTGAGCGATTTGTTCCTTGCTTAGGCTGCTTTGATAACTAGCAATAGTAACAATTTGAGATAAAGCTTCTTCATATTTAATTGAAAAATGATAACCTAAAAGGTAAAGGCTCACTTTAGCAAATGCATAAGAAGTCCTTTTGTTCCCATCAGTGAAATGGTGTTTTTGAGCTAACTCTCTAAAGATAAGAGAGGCAATTTTGCCTGGCTGTTCTTCAAACCTCTCCTGGTAAAGAAGAATTTTGTAAACAGAATGATAAAGACCCCCTTCATCTCTTACTCCTTGTTCACCACCACTAAGACTAATAATATCTTCATGCAACTTAAGAAGGACAAGATAACTCTGCTCAACAAAAAATTTGCTTATCTTTGGAACTGCTCTTTCTATCACCTAAGAAAAAAGTAATCTTAGCTTAAAATCCGTATCGAGAAAAAATCCGAAATTTTTTCAGAAAAGTTGTTAGTATGAGATTATTACTCTTTCCACGCTAGTGTTCCTGGACCCCTTCTGCCTACTTTTGGCCCGTCTTTGTAGCGCAGTCCTGCTGCTTTCATGTTATCCCTGACTACACGTGCGCAAGAGTAAGTTGCTAAGAGTGCTCCTTCTTTCATTACTCGCTTCAGCTCTTTAAAGACTTCTGCCGACCACATCTCTGGCTGTGTTTTGGGAGAGAAAGGATCAAAGAAGATGATGTCGAAGTGATTGTCTTTGAGCTCTTTTACTTTTTCTTTTGCGTCTCCTAGAATGAGTTGTACTGAAACTTGATTATTTTCATCTTCGAACATTGGTTTTTCTGGGGAGAGTTCTTTGTAATATTTGAAGTAAGGGATGTTTGGGTCCACCTCTTGAATCTTTTCAATAATCCTTGGATCTTTTTCTAGGCCAATGATTTTAATGCTGCAATTTGGGTTTGCTTCTCGTGCTTGAGAGATAGCCATTGCTGAATTATAACCCATGCCAAAACAGAAATCTAGAAGAACAATGTTTCCTTTTTCTTTTGCTAGTTTGCTTATGTTTGTGGGTTCACAGAACTTTTTGAGTGCTTCTTCAACTGCCCCAGTAAAGCTGTGATAAGATTCATTGTACTCTGGGCTCAGGAAGGTTTCTGATTGGTCTCTAGTGAGAATTTTTTGCATAAGGAAGAAAAAAGAAGGAACAATAAAAAGATTTACAAGAGAATCAATCTATTCTCCAACCACGTTCTCTCGCATCTTGAATGATCCCAAGCCCCAGACCCATTGTGTAACGAAGATTCTCGACGTAGGAAGGGATGGAAAGATCTAATTGCTCAAGATCAGCGCCTTCAAGGAGAGGAGTTCTCTTCAAAAGGTACCACATAGATTGCCCTAATTCCCTATGTCTTGCTGCAGCCCTTTCTCCTCTTTCTCCCTCGTACATTGCTTCTGCAGCGGAGACGAAAAGTGCTTGTGAAGCTAATTGTGCTACTGAGCGATAGCTGGCCATGACCTTTCCGATTAATTCTTCCCTTTTTGAATCCCCAACTGCGCCAGCATCAAAGGATCTGAGCCATTCTTTACGCATTCCTAAAACAGAACTTTCCCTCATCAGTTTTGCAAATCTTCTTTGACCTTCTGTTTGAAGGTTATCTCTCCCCCAGCCATCTTTGAGAGGGTTTCCATGAATGTAAGATGAAGAAAATGCGTTTACAGTGTAAGGAACTCCCCCACTAGGAGGTAAACGAAGAACATGTTCTATATTCGTTTGTATCTCTTCTGGGGTTGTTTCTCCATCTACCATGATTAAAAGTGCACGGTAAGGGACCCCAAGAGAGGAAAGAATCTCAAATGCCCTCATATTTTGCTCTGGAGTTACAGATTTATTCCACCTACGAAGTTGTTCTCGAACAAAAGATTCTGCTCCAACTGAAACATGGGATATGCAATCTCTGTTCCTAGAAATCTCTTCCCTTCTTCTCATAACATCTGTTGCCCTTGTTTGAAAATCTATAACTACCCCATACTTCCTCAAAGTGGGAGCAATCTCATCTATTCTTCCAGGCTCTCCTGTCGCGTGAAGAAAATCGTCATCGTAAAAACCAATTTCCTTTATTCCAAAGCGAGTGGCTAGTTCTTCAATTACTTCTGAGAGTTTCCCCCCAGACATTCTTCTTACCCCAAACCCGATTTGATCTCTAATATCGCAGAAAGTACAACGTGCATAACAACCACGAGAAGCGTAAAGATAAGCAATATCTCCCTTCACCGTTCTTTCAAGTGTTGGTTGGAAAGGATCAATCTCTTCAATAAAGGGAGTTGGACCTGTTCTCCTAATCTCTCCTGCTTGCGTTCGATAAAGTAAGCCAGGTATCTTGCTCAACGCATCTTCTCTTTGCGTGTCATTGTATGCTAAGGCTTTGAAAACATCTGGACCCCTTGCTTCCCCTTCTCCAAGGAAAAGGACATCAATTGCATCAGTCATTTCCATAATTTCAGGAAGCGTTGAAATGTAGCCACCTACAACAATTGGTTTTTTTGTTGCAGCCTTTATTCTTGCTGTGACAGTGAGCAGAGAATCCCAAACATTACCCACTGCACTAATTCCAACCGCAGTAGGATTGCCTGCCCTTATTCTTCCAATAATTCCCTCAATTCCTTGTTGATGTAATTCTGGGTCGTTAAAGGGGTCTAAACATTCAACAGAAAGGCCCGCTTGACAGAAAGGAGGCTCCAAGTAGGCGAGAGAAAGAGAAGGATTAAATCGGTTGGAAAATCTTTCCCCATGCATCTCAGGACAAAGAAGCAAAGTTACATCGGGCATTTTCTTTTTGTGGAGTTGATTCTTTATAAAGAATCCTAAGAAAAGGAGAGACTAAGCTCTCTCTAAACGAGCAAGCTCTTTTCGAAGAATATTCTCATAAGCTACGAAGAAAGCAAGAAGTCTTTCAATAAAATACTTAATCTCTTCCTCAGCGTGCCTCTCTTGCAATTTCATTTGAGTAACTTGCGCTTTCTCAAGATCAACCGCGAACATGTGTTCTCCTTCTGCAAACTTTGCTTTAAGCTCTAGAAAAACGTGGTGGACTCTTTGTAGGAGTTTTTTTGCAATGCGTGCTTCTTCTTTAACCTCATCATTGACAATCTTTCTGTGTCTTACTAGCCAAGGAGCTCCGCTTTTTTCTGCAGCTTCTTGCTCTAAAACAAAATGAAGTTCTCCTTTTTCTAGAGCATCCAATTCTTCTCTTAAGCTGAGGAGCTCTCTAAAAAGCCCATCAAAGAAAGCAGCCAAATCCTCATGACTGCTATCATAATCGAAGGAATGTGCAGAAAGCGTATCAACCCCCCATAACTTTTGTTCAAAATTGTGAGTTGCAGTAACTACAGATCTTCCTGCATCAATCCCAAGATGTAAATCATCAAGAGCTTCTTGCGCCTGCCATCCAAGATCACCACTTAATTGTATCATGTTTGGTGAAAAAAAGGTTTGCTTAAAGATTTTTCTGTTTTGAAGAAATAACTCACACTTTCTCTGCTCGGCCCTTTCTCACCAAAAGATCTGCAACTTCTGGAAAAATAATACTCTCCTGCCCTTGGCTATAAGGACCATACTCTTTCATATCTTTCCAAATGAAACGAGGCACTGGATGTAAGAATCTTACTTTTGTTTTCCCTTCTGCATCGTTTGCCTCTTCACTTTCCTGTTCTTCTGTTTGAAAAGAACTGCTTTGCTCTGGAGTTGTATCTTCTGCTTCTTCAGAAAGTTCTGCCTCTTCTTCCTCTTTTGCTGGGACGCTTGCAGCACTTACTCCCTCAAACTTGTTGAAAGTATCTGTAGAAGCTGATGTAGTAGGGCTTTGGCTATTTGCTTCTTGTTGTTTTTGCTCCCACTTGTAACTGCTGAGCTGCTCTTTAATCTGGGGATTGTATTGATCCTCAACAAAAGGAAGTTCTGCTTTGAAAAGATGAGAAAGTACTCCAGTACGGTAATTGTCAAGATGCGCTACAAGATGCTTATAGAAGTTTTTTTCCTCACGAAGCATAGCACTGGTATCAATGATATCTGACTTAGTCCTACTTTTGTTTAAAGCAATATCTATGATCTTTTTTTCACGCTTTTCATAAATCTCTTTGAGAATTCTTTTGATGCTACGCAGTTCATACTCTAACTTGTCTTTCTCTGTGCTGGCAAAAAGTTCGTCCCCACCAGTTTGCGCTTGAAGTAAGGCTTTCTTTTCTCTGAGATAAGCAACCACATCAATGTAGAAAGTAGTCTCCAGTTTTTGGAGGTCCTCACGCTTCTTTTCGTGACGTAGGATGTCGTACAGGGTCTCTAGTGTGATTTTGATATCTGTCATTGCTCTTTTGTTTATTTTTTCTTTTTTAGTAGGATTACTCTAGCTCGCGCTTTTGTTGTAGTACAAATTCCACCCCTTTTAGGCAAAATGAATCTTTTATCCTTTAAAAAACACTATGTTAAAGAAATAGCTATATTAGGGAAGGTATTCAGAAAATAAGTGTTTCAGAGTCTCTAGCTTCTCTGGCAAGTTGTCTAAGCTTTTCGAGAAGAAGTTCTTGCTCTTCCAAAGCTAAAATCCGTAGCAAGCCAACACGATCTGTTCTTTGCACCCTCGCTTCCCCTTGCTCACTTAGGTACTCAGTTGGAGGAAGGTCATAAAGATGTCTTAGAGCAGAATTATCAGTAAACTGTCTTTTTAATTCTCTCCCTGGAAGATCTCTTGCTCCGATATAGCTTGGATCGCCAGTTGTTTTTGTTGAGAAACGTAATTGATCTCTAATTGCATCTGCAGGATGGGAACTATCAAGTACGTAAATGTCAAGAAGCCTCTTTTGAGATGCAACCGAGCAGAGAAAATCATGTAAGTCAGTATTTCTTTGCTCCGGACCTTCACCTAAAGGACTTAAATCAGGAGAGAATATTGCAACAGTATGTCTATCATCATAACGTGAGGAGCTTATGAGCACGTAAGCCCTTTCTCTTATCATCGTAGGAAAAGCTACTGCTGTCAAAGCAGTTTCAGGAGAAAAGAGCTTGGTTTCAGAGTCGGCAGACATAGCTGCAAACTCTTCCACTTTTTTATAAATTATTCGTCGAAGAATTGCTTGGGAAAGCTTAAAAATAGGAAGAGAAATCTTTTGCTTGTGGCAGAACTCACTTTTGAAACCCTTTCTTTTCGTATGAAAGATAAGGAAACCGTACAAGTAACCTTGCTTAATCTCTTTGTAACAGAGATTCCCTTAAGTGAGCTTATGGCAATTGGGCCCTTTTCCATTGTTGATAGCCATACTATTGCTTTTGAAGAGACCTATCAACACAAAGCAGAGAAGAAATTCTCTGGAGTTTTGCACGCTCATTTTGATTCGCTGAAAAATAAACTTACTGGCAACAAAGTTACTTATATTCATCGTAACTCTGGCATTCCTCTTTTTGGAAACGTTGCTTTTGGTATTGTCCATCGAGGAAGTTCTATTATTGAGATAAAGCCTGTAACTTCTTGCAATTTAGATTGCGTGTACTGCAGCATTAGCGAAGGCCTCAGTAGCAAAAAAAATGATTTTGTTATCGAGGAAGAATACATGATTGAAGAGCTGCAAAAGCTGCTTGATTTTATCGATGAGCCTGTTGAGATCCACATTGGTGTGCAGGGCGAGCCCTTTCTATATGCAGATATGGAATTGCTCATTGGCGATTTACAAAAGATGGAGAAAGTGCATACTATTTCTATTGATACTAACGGCACGCTGTTGAGCAAAGAGAGAATTGATCGACTTGCTGCTAACGATAAACTGCAGATGAACTTATCACTTGATGCAATTGACGAAGAAGTTGCAAAAAAAGTTGCTGGCACTAAACGCTATAATGTGAAACATGTCAAAGAAATGATAGCTTATGCTTCACAGAAATTGAGTAGGGTGATTGTTGCTCCCGTCTTGACTGTTGGTTTTAATGAGGAAGAGATGGAGAAAATTGTGCAATACATCAAAAGCTTGCCCGTGCAACCAATTCTTGGCATCCAGAATTTTCTTCGTTACAAAACAGGGAGAAATGCTGCCAAAGAAATGAGTTGGGATGACTTTTATACTCTACTAGAAAAGTTAGAGAAGAAGTACGATATCCAATTGCGCTTGAAAAAAGAAGATTTTAACATCCGTTCTGTAAAAGAATTGCCAAAGCCTTTTGTTGAAGGAGATGAAGTGAGTGCGGTGATTAGATCAGTGGATCGCTTTGCGAAGAGTTCTATCGCTGTTGCTAAAGGAAGAAGCATTTCTCTTCCGAATTGTTTTTTTCGTAAGGGTAAGAAAGTTCGTGTGAAGATCACTCGAGATAAGCACAACATATTTGTAGGAAAAGTAGTGTAGTTTTTGATATGTAGTAACTTTTCTGGGACGAATGTTGGCAAAACTTATAAATAGGACACTTTCTTCAGAGTTATGCACCCAAGAATTCCAAGGCTTGAACGAAGACAATTTATCTATAAAGCTAAAGCTTGGGAGAGGAAAGGACTCCTTCTTGTGCCTCGAATAACCGTTCCAAGAGCAGCTTCTACTGGAGAAATTTTTGGTTGTACCCGTAGAGCGATTCTTTATGATGCTAAAGGAAGCCTTACTTCTAAGAATTGTGTAGTGGTTGATATTGAAGCTCGTGGAAGGAAGCCACTTTGGATGTATGTTGATGCTGAAGGTGTTTATTATCAAGGAAGAGAAGATTTGGAAAGGGACCTTGGAGAATTTGGAGAGAGACTCTTTGAAGAGACCAGACTTCTTCTTCCTGAAGCCAGGATTAATAGGGATCCTTCAGAAAGAGAAGCTCATGCTTGGCTAGAAGAGTTTTATATGCTCAATGGTTTTCTTGCAGTGGATATTGCAGGAATGAGTAGGGCAGATGCCATGAGTACAATCGAAGCACATGCTAAAAATTATAAGATTACAGATGATGAGGTTATTCTTCCTGAAGTAGGAAGACAGACTTCCCTTCCTTTCCTTTTTAGAGTAAGAAAATGATAGGCCATTACGATGAACAAACTGTGGACTACGACCTTAACAAACCTGGCGTAGAGAGATACTTGCCCTCTAGCATTGCTAACTCTTTGCGAAGGTTAGGTTTTCTAGACGAAGACCCCGCTGCACGTTGCAAAAGAGATCTTAGAGAGGGTGCCCAGAGATACTTTGGTATCAACGATGGAGGCCAAGACCCAGACAAACCTAACAAAGCAAAAGATCCTTTTGTTGCAATGCTTGGGCTTGATGGATTAAAGATACAATAATTCTTAGATGTTGGAGTTTGCAGGAATTTTGTCGGCTCAAAGTTTATAAGTTAGTTAAGCTTACCTTTGTTTATGAGAGGGAGAGATCTTGGATTGTTATTATTAGGCTTGTATGCCTGTAGTGGACAAAAGCCAAGTGAAGGAGATCCAACTGGAAATACAGACCAGGGAGAAGAAGTAGGAGATAGCGACTTAGAGGAGATTGTTGATACCTCTTTGCCAAAAGGCGATTCTGGAAAGACTGAAGATTCTGATTCAGCTTATCAAAACATGTGTGTTAGAACTGAGCCAACAAGTACTGTTGGTTGTGTTAATTTTTCTACTTATCCTGATTGCTTTGCAATTGATCCTGGGGTGGGCATGGGAAACCCAACATACGACGGTTTTTTTGTGGTGGATAGTAATGGTTCTGGGACAGACGTGGCTGCCCTTACAAGTATTTCTTCTCATTTCGAGATGAGCGATGGTACTGATATAATTTCTCCTTATGGTTCCCAGCTAGATTCTGACTTAACTCCTCATCGTGACTGCGCAGCAAGATACAATATCATTACCATAGGACCACCAGATGATGGAAGCGGAGCTCCTGGGAATAATAACTCTGTTAACGCAATGGCAACTGCAGTCGGAGCTAGCTATCATCAACCTGCTGAGCGAGAGGCAGTGCTCGAACTTCTTCAAAGTCCCACTGGTCCAGCTTCAATGTTCTTAGTTTATGGAAATAGCCCAGATGAAGCAAGAGGAGCAGGAGAAGTTGTTGGCCATAGAGCAGACGATATACGAGCCCTTGGAGGAACAAGGATTCTGGTTACTTTCCCTGGAGAGGAGAATCCATGGGAGATCTATGATCAAGCAACCCTGAAGAACTTCTAGCCGTTTAGGAGGTCTCGCCCTGGTCGCAATGAGGCAGTGGTGCTCTCTCTTAGAACAGAGCCAACATTTTAGGCACTTTTTGCTTTCTTCAAAAGCACAATGTTTTTAAACCCCTTTAGAGTCTTTTTGGACGAGAGCAAGGGTTTCAAAGAGGGGTTTCAGTGACGAAGATTAATCGGATGACTATTCATGGGTTCAAGAGCTTTGCCCACAAGACTTCTATCGAGTTTGGACCACGCTATAACTGCATTCTAGGGCCAAATGGTTCAGGTAAAAGTAATGTCGGAGATTCTCTTTGTTTTGTTCTTGGGAGGCTTTCTGCAAAGTCCATGCGAGCTGAAAAAGCAGCTAACTTGATCTTTAATGGTGGTAAAAAACACAAACCAGCGAGTGCAGGAACTGTTGAGCTGGAATTTGATAACAGTGAAAAGATCTTTCCAGTAGAAGACAAACGGGTGTTAATCTCTCGAACTATCAGCAAAAAAGGCGGAAGTATTTACAAGATTAATGGAAAGAAAAGGACTCGAACAGAGATTATTGATTTAATGGCGGCAGCGCAGATTAAACAAGACGGCTATAATATCATTTTGCAAGGAGATATCACTCGTTTTGTGGATATGCACCCTGTTGAGCGAAGAAAGATTATTGAGCAAATCAGCGACATTTCTCATTATGAAGAAAAAAAGCGCAAAGCACTTCTTGAGATGGACAAGGTTGAAGACAAGCTTAACAATGCAGCAATCATTTTGAAAGAGCGTAAGGCTTACCTTCGTGAGTTAAAGAAAGATCGTGACCAGGCACTGAAATTTAAAGAGCTTCGTGACAAGGTTGATTCTTACCGAGCAAGTTATATTGATATCAAACGTCAGGCAAGGCTTGTTGAGAAGGAGCAATACGAAGCTAAGATCAAAAAGATTGAAGAAAAGGTTGGTGTCGCAGAGGGAAAGGTTGGGAAACTCAAAGCAGAGATGGAAGAAAAGCGCGCTGCAATCAAAGAGTTAAACAAAGAAATTGAAGCGAGTGGCGAAGAAGGTCAGGTTGCTATGCACAAAGAAATTGATGCACTTAAAGAGGAACTCATTCAAAAAAGAACGCGTGTTTCTACACTTAAAGATGAAATTAATAAGATTGATCTAAGAAAAGCGCAATTTGAAAAAGAGATTGAAGATCTTCGTGAAAAAAATAGTGACTCTGCGCAAGAAATGAAAGATGCGCAGCAAGAGTTGGTTGCTAAGAAAAAAGAGCTTGCTGACTTTGAGAAAAAAATTGCAGAGTTTCGAAAAAAACACAAGATTGGTGCTTCTGGCGATTTAGAATCTTCTCTTGCTGATAAAGATAAAGTTATCGAAGAACAGCAAGATGAAGTCCAAAAAATTCGTGTGCAGCAGCAAGAGTTACTTCGTGAGAAAGATCGTATTGAGTTCCAGTTAGATAATATTGATGAGCAGATGCGTAAAGTTGCTGCAGTTAAGAAAGAACATAAAGATCAAATTAAGATTTTAAAGGATAAAAAAAGTGCCTTTAAGAACGCAAGCTTGAAATTAAGCAAATGTCTTGAACTAGATGGTAGCTACGCTTCACAACTTGCAAATGCTCGTCGAAAACTGCTCAATTTGCAAGAAGACCACGCAAAGTTGCACGCGCGCACCCGAAGTTTTCAAGCAAATCTTTCTCAGAATACTGCAATCAGCAGCATCATGAAAAATAAGAAAAAGTTTGGTGGTGTTTTTGGTACTGTTGCGCAACTTGGACAGGTAAAGAAAAAGTACGCAGAGGCGCTTGAGGCTGCGGCAGGGGCACGTACCAATTATCTTGTTGTTGACAATGACAAAACTGCAGCAGAGTGTATTGCTTATCTGAAAAGCAATAAACTTGGAAGGGCGTCCTTTATCCCACTTAACAAGATTAGAACAAGTGCCGGTATTGGAGCTGAGTACAAAAAATTGGCTCGGCTTGACGGCGTGCACGATTTTGCAATTAACTTGATTAGCTATAAGTCGCAATACAAAAAAGCATTCGAGTATGTCTTTGGAAGCACTCTCATTATTGAAGACATGGGCACTGCTCGTAGAGTTGGTATTGGAAAAGCAAAGATGGTGACCCTGGATGGGAACATTGCTGAAGCTAGTGGAGTTATGAAAGGTGGTTTTCGTGGCAAGCGTCGAGGTGCTGGTTTTCAAGAAAAAGATTCTCTTGACAAACTAGAGAAACTCGAGGGTGAGATGGCTGATCATCAAAGTGTTATTTCCACCATTGAAGCAAAGCGAAGAGATAATGATGAGAAGATCACCGCATTGCGTAAAGAGAAAGGAGAACTTGAGGGAGAAGTAGTAAAGCTTGAGAAGAGTTTACACCTTGACACTTCCGATCTAGAGGCGAGTGATGAGTTGAAAAAAGCACTTAAAGTTCGAATGAAGGAAGTTGATAATGAGTTAGGTGGCGTTGCCAAACAAATTGCAACCATCAATCGAGGTCTTGCTCGAGTGAAATCCGAGAAGCAGATTTTGCGATCTAAGTTAAATGATGTAAATAATCCTCGTGTCCTTGCACAATTACAAGCTTTTGAAGAGGGAAAACGTAAATGTCGTGAGCGCATTATTCGACGTGAGAACGATCTGAAAAATTTGGGGTCGCAGCTTGATCGTTTGATTGCTCCAGAGATGGAAAAGATCCAAGAAATTATCAAACAGCATGACAAAGAGCATGCGAGCTTTAGTAAAGAGATTGAGAAGCTGGGAGCCGAGGTTGAGAAAAAGGGCAAGGTGCTTGCTTTGAAAGAGAAAGAGAGCAAGGCTTTCTATGCTAAGTTTAAAGACTTGTTTAAGCAACGTGAAGCGCTTAACGCAGTGATTAGTAAGAATGAAAGTGCTATTGAGCGTATTCGCGATGATAACCGTGCGCAAGAGCGTGAAATTAATCTACATTCTCTGAAGTTTGCTGAGATTAAAGCAAAACTTTCTGTACTTGAGGAAGAGTTTGAGAAGTACAAAGATGTTGAACTTGTCTCTGGCAAGAATGAGAAAGAGCTCTTTGCTGAAATTTCTAAGTTTGAAGCTATGCTCGGCCAAATGAGCGCAGTAAACATGAAGGCGCTTGAGATCTACGAAGAAGTTGAAAGTGAGTTTAACAAGTTACTTGAGAAGAAGGAAAGTTTGCACACTGAAAAGGCAGAGATTATGACCCTAATGAACGAAATTGAAACCATGAAAAAAGAGCATTTCATGAAAACCTTCGATGAAGCAAACAAACACTTCCAAGAAATCTTTACACAGTTATTCAAAAAAGGAACTGCACACCTTGAGTTAGAAAACAAAGATAATATTTTCGAAGGCGGTCTTTCTATTAAGGTTAAGTTGAGTGGGAAACGTTTTATGGATATTAAATCTTTGAGCGGAGGGGAGAAGACCCTTACTGCGCTCTCCTTTATCTTTGCAATCCAAGAGTACCAACCTGCACGCTTTTACATTCTTGACGAGATTGATGCAGCGCTTGACAAACACAACGCAGAGAAGCTTGCTAAACTGATTGCAAGTTATTCTGGTAAGGCGCAGTATATTGTTATCTCTCACAATGATAGCGTGATTAGTGAGGCAGATAATTTGTACGGAGTCAGTATGACCGACGGCATTTCTAAGATCACTAGTTTGAAGATTTGATTTGTGTTCTTTCCTAAATATTTTAAACAAACAAGTTTTTCTCCTCTTGTGGCAGATCAAAAGGAGATGTGGAACCTGAAATGGAAGAAAGTTAAAGAATACATTCCTGAAACTCTTTTCTCCAGAAAATGTTTAGCTAGGATCAAGGAAAACGGCGCTAAAACCCTGTTGGATATTGGTTGCGGAGATGGGAAAGATTCTTTTTTCTTTGCAAAGCAAGGTATTTCTGTAACTGCTCTTGATTTTTCTGAAGAAGCCATAAAGCATCTTAAAAGAAAGATGCTAAAGCAAGAGGTACGTGGAGTAACTCCTGTTCTTGGAGACATACTAAGTTTCAAGATAAACAAGAAATTTGACGTAATATACGCACATCTCAGCCTACATTACTTTAGCGATGAAGACACAAACAAAGTTTTTTCAAAACTTTTCTCTTTACTTAATAAGGGAGGGCTCCTTTTCATAAAGTGTAAGTCAACAAAGGATTGTAAGTTTGGTGAAGGAAAAAAAGTAGAAGAAAATTATTATTTAAGGAAGGGACACTTGAGACATTTCTTTAGCGAGGAATACCTCCGTAGGAAGCTTGAAAATTTCGAGTTAATCAAGATCTCTGAGAGTAGTTCAGAACATGTGGTGATTGAGGGCCCTAACCACATCGCAAGTTTTATTGAAGTAGTTGCAAGAAAAACCAACTGAGTAGAGTTAGTTCCCCGGGGCATTCAGTAGAAACGACAACTTTAAATATACTACAGTATACCTTGGTATAATGGCTGAAGCTACAACTCTTAAAATTCATCGCTCAACCAAGCAAGAATTGGATACTTTTAGAGAGTACAAAAATGAAAGTTATGATGAACTTATTCAAAAAATAGTGTATATAGCAAAGAATTGTAAAGAAAAACCGGAACTTAGTCAAGAGGTAATCTTGGCGATCGAGAAAGCAAGAGAACGGATCAAAAAAGGTAAGTTTCTTTCTGAAGAGGAAGCCAAGAAGAGACTTGGTTTATGACTTATACTCTTATCTTTGATAACAAAGCGATTGAACAGTTGGAAAAATTACCCAAGTCTGTTCGGAAGAGAATCTTCAAAAAGATTCAGAGAGCCAAGGAAAATCCCCATCGTTTCTTTGAAAAATTAGTTGGAAGAGAAGAATACAAACTAAGGATAGGAGATTATAGAGTTATAGCAGATATTAATGATAGTCAGTTGAAGATCTTGGTGCTTTATGCAGATCATAGGAAAAGAGTATACCAGCGCTTGGAGTAAAGTTTTAAATAACAATTTCCTTTCTTTTTTTTCTATGGCTAAAAATAAGGTGAAGAAAAAAGGAGAGTACCACATTCTTTCTATACTCTCTTTGGTCTTTGCTTTTGTGAGCCCTCCTGCAGGAGTAATCTTTGGAATTTTGGCACTTATTCGTATTAAAGAGACAGGACAGCCAGGGAGAGGGCTTGCTATTGCTGGGATCATTATTTCTGTGATTTACACACTAATGATCTTACTCTTTTTGCTCTTTTTCTTTGGTTTAGCTTTTTTTGGAAGTTTGTAATTCAGGATACTTTTTTAAAGAAGGCCAGTTGGTGAACATCTATGGATTATAGATTACCTGGAACTAGAGGTTCAGACTCAACATTTATTCTTTACGAAGGGAGAGGATTTCAAGATAGAGGCATGGGTGGCCTTGATTTAGAAGGGTTTCTGACTCGAACAAAAGGCCAAGGAAGAGTTCCTCTCTCCCTGGTGGACACAGATTCAGGTTGCCTTATTAACTTAAGAACAGGGGAACGAAAGCCAACCCCAGGGGGCTTTGACGCGAATAGATTTCATTCTGTCCAAGCAACTAATTTGGAACAAGCAAGAAATTTCTTAGAGGAGCATTATGGAGGGGAGCTAACAACTCACCTCTACGATAACTGATTTAAAAAGAAAACTTTATAAACAGGTCCTCTTCTCATGGCAGTGAAAATGGAAACTAGCGAGAGCGTCAGAGGTCAGAAGATTAAGCGCTTCTGGAAAGAAACCCTTCGTGTGCTTCGAATTACCAAAAAGCCCAACAGAGAAGAGTTTTTGACCACCGTGAAGGTAACCGGTCTTGGGATCAGTGTTATTGGCATCATTGGCTTTTTGATCTTCCTCGTAAAACAATTATTTTTTTAGAAGAATAGTGAAATATAATGGCAAGTGAAATTTATGCAGTACGAACCGCGGCAAACCGTGAAGATCAGGTTGTAGACTACCTTATCCCGAAGATTGCAAAGGAGAGCCAGCTTGAGGTTTACTCTGTTATTCGACCACACGGTATGCGTGGTTATATCTTTATTGAAGTAGGAAGCAAAGCTGATGCAGAAATGATTGTTAGCCGAGTACCTTACGCAAGAGGAATTTTGCCTCGGGCAGTTCCTTATCCTGAGATTGAGCACATGCTTGAACAGGTTAAAGTGGAAATGAACATCCGTAAAGGAGATATTGTGGAGCTTATTTCTGGACCGTTCAAACGTGAGAACGCAAAAGTTATAAGGATCAACAAAACGAAAGAGGAAATCGTTGTTGAGCTTTTAGAAGCGGCAGTACCGATCCCAATCACTGTAGCGATGGATGCTGTAAAAGTTATTCGGCGTGACAGTGATGACGATGAAGAGGAAGACGAACTGAAATTGTAGTTCTCTTTATTTTTGCCCTGTTGGTGTAGTCCGGACCAGGAAAAATCATGGATTTTTGTGGTTTGTCTTGGGGACAAACTATCATACCGCCCTTTCGCGGCGAGAAAGCGGAGCTTTCTGAGCTCTTCAGCTGCTCGCTGAAGAGAGGCGGTGACTCGGGTTCGAATCCCGGACAGGGCACTTCTTTTCTAATTTCTTTCATATTTTCACTTTTTGGCTTATTCTCTGAAAAATGTTTTTAAAAAAAGTTCTCTTTAGAAAGGTATGGTAGTACGTTTGGTTGGAAGAGCAGAAGATGCATTAGCAAGATTGCTTCCTAGAGCCGTGAAAAGAGGAGTCATTGGACGCAGTGGTATTCTTTCTAGTGGAGCTGCTAACCACCGACCAATGCTTCCTGGAGAGGCAAGAGCACTTGGTTATAAAGAAGCACTTTTTCAGCTCCCAGATGGAACAAGCATCAATGGACTTTTACGTGATGCCGGCCAAGGAAGCAGAGTAGTAATTGCAAGTCCAGGTTTTCTCTCTGATCGCTATGGTAACCCTGCAAGAAGCTTTGCTCGCGCTGCTCATCGCCATCTTGAGGGAACTGTTCTTATCCTTGATCATGCTACAAGTGCTCCTTTTATCGCAGCAAATGGGGCGAGTTGGAGTGGGCCAGATGAAGGATACATTCTTACCGAAGTTGCAAAGCAATTGCGAGAAGAGAGAGGATATGCTTCTTCTGCGATTGGTTTG
Organism: uncultured Methanosarcinales archaeon; assembly: GCA_964343575.1. Classification (GTDB taxonomy): domain Archaea; phylum Nanobdellota; class Nanobdellia; order Woesearchaeales; family GW2011-AR9; genus CAYFJV01. The sequence goes on from CAYFJV010000001.1 coordinate 345,691, forward strand.
TTTGGTATTAGTACTGGAGGTCTTGGGGTTATGCATGCTTTGTATAGAGGAGGACCAGAGATATTTCAGTTTGGTTTAACTTTCTCTGCAGTGAGCGATCCCAAACCAGCCCTTCCTTATGCTCTACGTACCTTACACTGGGAAGGACCATTGGGGCCCTGTCCAGAGAGAGGAAGAAGACATTTAGCAACCTATCTTGGTTTGCAAGGCTTACTTCCCCCCATGTGGAGAAAATTAGGTGAAGCAGGAATTAAAACAAAAAGAGATCTTGTTCTTGCCTTTCGAGATAGCGAACGTTATCGTAACAAAGGTTTAGTTGGTGAATTGTTCAAACCCTACCAAGGAGATGGACTTCATACAGACGTAAATGGTTCTGGACTTGAGAGTATGCAATACTTAGATCGTTGCGATGCTGTTCCTTTAGTTGATAGGATAGCAGTTCCTCTTCGCTTAGTGCATGCAAGAAATGATCCATCTATTGGTATAGATCATTTTGATAGAGTAATGGATGCCGCAAGACGAAATCCAAATGTTTCTGGAGAGTGTACTCCTCGTGGCGGACATAATGGTTTTAGGGCTCGTTATGGAGATAAGTGGATTAAAGAACAATTTGATAGATATTTATGCGCTTGAGTGAAAAAGAGAGCTAAATTTTATAAAAAAACAAGCAACTTTTCTCCCATGTTAGTGATAGATGACGTTGTTAGAAAAGGAAGAACTGCCCTTTGTAGAAGAGAGCTTCCCTTCATTGACGATTTGCGATTTCTTTACCGAGAAGTTCCAGAACTAGAGCAAGCCGCACTTGTTGGAGGACTTGCTTGTCGTCTTGCTTCTTCCAGGACCTATCAGCAAAGAGATCCTGCAACAGACATTGACTTAGTTCTTCCTGAAATGCCAGAATCTCTTGCAAAGCATTCTTCTTTAGTTAGAAAGTTTCTCATTGAGAGATCTGGCGTAGTTTATTCTTCTATGCTAGGTGTTATTGATATGACTGAAGTTAATGAAGAAAAACCGTATCACCAACTTGAGCTCAGAGACGCGCAAAGAGACGATAGAGAAGTAGTTCCAGATATTTTTACTGGAAGAATTGGACTGCTTAAAGTTCCAGAATGAGTAGAACATAGCTCATTGGTCTTAAAAGAAGGAAGTGGTAATGAAGGGAGGAAGCTGCTTTATGTGGCAGATAGAGCTTTGCTTCTAGCAAGCTGTTTGAACTCTGACTCATATGTTCTTCATAGGGGAAGACGTTCAAGAGGAGTAATTGAAACTATGTGTGATGAGGGAAATATCTTTGGAGACGATCCAGAAGAAGTTTCTCGAAGGGTAGTAGAAGTTTTTGTCTACAACGGTTGGGGCAGAGCAGAGTTTGATGGTGCTTGGAAGTTTGCTAAGCGAATAAAAAAGAAAGCTGGAAGGCCTAACACAGATTTTAGAGACTTTTGCGCCAGAGTTTATGATAGACTTGCTGCTTAGATTTCTTTTATCTTTTCTTATCTTCCCGAACCTGTAGTGTAGAACACCTTTTGGTTGGTTTTGAATTCTTGACAATAACGCTGCTTCAAACTTTGTATTACCCAAGGATCACCACCCACCAAAGAATCATCAAGAGGATCAGAAGAAAGTGTTGGATAAAAGTCAACTGTGCAAATTGTGTCGCCATTTTTGTCTGGAAAACGTACAACTTCATAGTCTCCTTCCATTCTTTTTTCTGTAGCAATGGTTTCTACGCTTGCTTGAAAGGCGCGCATTGCAGCACAGTTTGGCTGTGTGCCCAGAAGAGTAAGGAGCAACCCAAGAGTTCTTGTTCTCATGGGAATCTTGGAGGGTGATTAGTATATAAGTGTGATGAAAGGAGAAGTTGATTGACAAGGCACCATTTTGTCTTTTTTTCAATAATATTTATAAAAAAGTTGAAATCTTGGCAAGAGGTGGATTACAAAGAACCCTCACAAATACTTGTTGCCGCAGGAACAAACGTTGGTGGAAGATCAAGAAACGAAGATAATTTTTTCGGCACCACTTCTTCTGGTATTGAAGAAGTTATTGCCTACGCAGGAGTTTATGATGGAATAGGTGGCCACGCTAATGGTCATGTAGCAAGTGCTTCTTTACAAGAAGGTGCAAAGGGCGTTTTTTTAGAAGATTCTCAGATGGAATTAGATGATGAAGGGGCAGCATCTTTACATGCTCTTGTTCTTAGCGAAGGGTACAGAACCCTTCGTGAAAGAGTGGGAGAATTCTCTGATTCTGGGACTACCTACGTTGCAGCTGTTGTTTACAAAAATAAAGCAAGCAATAGGGTGAGGTCAGTTGTTGGCCATGTGGGAGATTCTCGAGCTTACCTTTCTGAAGAAGATGGATTAAAGCAACTCACAGAAGATCACAGTTATGTGAATAAAGAGAAAAGAGAAATCCGAGAAAGACTTGAGAGGAAAGGACTTCAAGGTGATGATCTTGAAGCAGCATTTGATCAAGAAGTGGAAGAGAGAAATAATGAGTTCTTCTATGCTAGAGCATGGATTTCAAGATTTCTCATAGCAAGAGATGAGGATCCTCCTGAAGCAGATTATTCTTCTTCAGACATGAGCGCAGGCCAAGTTTATCTCTTCTGTAGCGATGGACTTACTGACTTTGTTGACGATGAAAAAATTCAAGAGATTGTTGTAAAAGAGATTCATAGCAAAGATCAAGTTGGCCAAGACGAAGTCCAAGGCTGTGTTGATGCCCTCATTGAAGAAGCGCTTGATAATAACACAGGAGATAATGTTACGGTGGCAATCCTTTACGCTGCTTGAGAAGAGAGGTTCAGCTAAACCTCTTCATTGTCTTGTGTTCCACCCAAGCCTTTATCTTTGCAGGAATTTTTCCTGTGAGCACAAAGTTTTTGTAAATGAGAACTCCGTGCGTTTTTGCTAAACTGATCACCATCGGTCGTGGTTGTGAATGATATTCTTTGAGCATTTCTTTTTCTTCAAGAGCCCTAATATTGCGCACCACCACCTTTGCTTGTTTTTCTGCGTTTTGTGCGGTCTTCTCCTCTTTAATACTTGTTACATCTCCTGCAGCAAAGATGTGTTTGTACTTCCCAACTTGCAGGTTCTGGTTTACTTTAATGTAAGACTTTTCCGTGAGACATTCTGTGCTGCTGCAGATGCCAAGTTCCTTGCTGTTTGGAGTGATCCCTACACACAAAAAGACCATATCTGGCTCAAAAACAGTTCCTTTATTTGAGAAATATTTTCTTCCTTCCTTCTTGATCACCTTCTCTTGAAAATGAAACTTTACTCCTCTCTTTTTTAGAAAGTCTTTTGCATAATCTCTTGCTTTCTTTGGATTCCTTTCAATCAGTTCTGATCTTGCATGGGCCACAATAAGTTCAATCTCAGGATGATGCTCAGCAATCTCTGCTGCAAGTTCTGTTCCCACCACCCCGCCACCAATGATAAGAATTTGTTTTGCATGTTCTAACTTGTGCGTGTGTTCTCGAAGCTCATGCGCTCTTGAAGTGATGATGACATCAGCTTCTTTGATTGGAGAGTTATAACTGGAACCTGTTGCAACAATAAGATAGTCAAAAGGGATTGCTTTTTCTTGGTCCCTTATATGTACTTCATTCTCTGTAACATTTACTACGTGTCCCCTAATGATCTTTGTGTGATGCAAATAATGACTGTGAAGGGTTTGGATTAGTTTGATATGTTTTGGTTCAACTAATGTTCTAAGAATGCTTGGAGTGAATTCAAAGTAGTTTTTGCTATCAATAAGTGTAACTTGGAAGTTTTTATCTTTCTCTAGCTGCTGTGCACAGTAGGCTCCCGCAAAGCCCCCTCCGATGATTACTACTTTTTTCTTATCTTGAATCATTGGCTGGTGTTTGTTAAGAGCTTATATAAAATTAACTTTGAAGAAGATAAAAGTTTGAAAGAGAGTTTGAGAGAAAGAGAAGAAAAAAAGAAAAAATGGGGGCCCACTAGTGTTTGCTCAACGCATACTCACCTGGACCTGTAAGGTACAGGTTAATGAGTGCTGCAATCCCTACTAACTGGAAAAGTGCTCTTACCGTATCTGAGCCCCCAAGGGCAAACTGTCCCAAGTGCATGGTAAAGAGAGCCACTACTAAAATTACAAAGAGAGGTGCGATTGTCCATCTTATTTGCCATCCTAAAATCAGCGCTGCTCCTCCTAGGACTTCTACTAGAATCAGTATCCATACTAGAAACATACTCAAACCCAACATTTCACTTACGCCTGCAGCATTTCCTGCCTTTTGCAAACCTGGAACGAGAAAGAGTAAACCCATGAATACTCTTAGAACTGTTGGCGCATATTTTTCATAATCATCTTTCATTATTTTCACCACCGTTGTTTTGTTGATGGATAAGAAAACTCCATTAGAGGATTAATAGTTAACTTGAGATTGTTGAAAGAAAGTTTTGATTGGGTCATGAAATTTTTCACGAAACTCTAGCAAAATATTAACTATTTCTTCTCTTCAAGCAGCCGTACACACTCTTCAAGTGCGTACTCTCCAAAGGTTGCAAGTCGATCAAACTCTCCAAAAATTTCATCTAAGAAATCTTCTTTCCTGTGGCCAGTATATCTTAAGGGAGAGAATTCTCCTTGAGGAGTTATTGTTACACTAAAATATCCAAGAGGAAAACGCAAGTTTGCTTCAAACTCATATGTTTCTTGGCCCTCTTCTTGATTTCTTATCAACCTTAGGCCAACTGATGAAGGCGGAATTCTTCCAGGTATCCCCTCAAACCCTTCCGTTATCTGTTGATGAATTTTCCTTTTAGTTGCCAAAATTTTTGATCCACGATAAATATGAATAAAACTATAGGGTTCGTTTCCTTTGATAAAGGAGAAACTATGGTCAAGCGCAAGAGATCTTTCAGAACGATAAAAAGTATCCAACTCTTCAAGAAAGGTTTCTTCAGTAGGATTAGATGGTGAAAACCCAAGGGCATCTGTTTTAGGAGGCATAAAAACTAAGTTTCCTCTCTCTTCTAGGGGAGTTACTCTTGAGAAACGAAGAAGTGTTCCATCTTCTGAAAGAACTTCTCCTGACCTTCTAAAAAGATCATGCATGTACTCTTCCAACTCTTGGTAATTTCTCATCTTCTCTTGCTTGAGTCCTCACAAAAATTACTCACAATACTTCCTCCAAAATCTGAGGATATTCTTCTGAAATCCGAGAAGCAAAATCTATGAGATAAGAACTAGAAACTGAGAGTGCATTGATCGATCTTCTTTGATTACTTGCATCTCCATGAAGTGTTACAAGCCCGTTTGGGTTTGCAATCTCACAAGAGAACACATACTCCTTAGGGGCTCTTTCTCGTAGAGAAAAAGAAAAGGGAAGCCCGTAAGATTCAGATATTCTAAACCCAAAAAATTCTCTTTGTAAAGGGGATGCTGTCCCTTCTCTTAAGAGGGAAACACTTCTTGTTATTTCTCCGTCTCCACATTTTACAGCAACAAACTGTTGCGAGACCAAGAGTCTTTTGTTGAAAGCTTGGTATTCGAGGATATCTACCGGAAGGAACGCTAATCCATAATCGTAAGCAATCCTTTCCCAGCGTCTTCTTTCACGATAAGAAAACTCTCCTTGAATAATCTTACCTGTACTTCCCTCTACTATTCTTAGATCAAAAATTGATCCCGGAGATTCTCTTTCTAAAGCCAGGTAGCTGGCCTTCATGCGTTCACAGGCTTCATCAATACTATAGCCCTCTTTTCTCATCTTTATCCCTCAGAGGATTAACTATTAGCTAGACGTTTCTCTCCCTGGGAAAAGATACTTTTGCTCTGCTCTAAAATGGGGCCTTTTTCTCCCAAGCCCTAACCGAGTTAAGAGATCCCCTGTTTCATCAGCATCAAGATAGCGACCATGTGTATCGACAGTGTATGCAGAAAGTCTTCCATCACTGCCCACATCACCCTCTAAGCCAGCTCTTTCTAACAAGCCTTTATTGAAAACTCCCATCTCATAACATGCTTCTTGCTCAGAACCACTGAGTAATAAAGTAATGTAGGCGTTACCACTATCTCCCCTAAGGCTCCAACGCGTATAGTCTCCGCTAAGAGTTTCTCCCCTTTCTCTATGCCAAGTTGTATTTTCTAACATTTTTCTTCCCCCATTCTCTTACACATAAGTAAAGACACCAAGAACCACACAGTGGCAGGGAAGAGAAGATATTGGAAAAGAGTTTTAGCTATCTTCACTATCTTTTTTGAAAACTTTTAAAAAGAAGGCTTGTTTTTGGAAACTCATGCGAAGAAAACTGATCAAACAAGGAGGAACTGGCCTGACTTTTTACGTGCCAAAAAAGTGGATTGATAGTAAGAAGCTCAAAGCAGGAGATCAAGTTGAACTTACTCCACTTCAAGGAGATTTACTTCTTTCTCCAGTCAGAGATAAGAAAGAGAAAAAAGAGATCTCTCTTAAAATCAAGAAATCTAGGCAGAGCGTACACAGATCCTTACTTGTTAATGCTTATCGAGCTGGTTTTGATAAGCTTATAGTGCACTTCAAAGGCAAGGAAGAAGAGCTCTTTGAAATCGTAGAAAAGTTCATGATGGGTTTTGAGCTCTACAAAAAACGAGAGGAAGTGTATGTTATTGAGAGTATGAGCGAACCAGATTTAGAAAATTTTGAATCTATGCTTCTTCGTTTGTTTTATGTGGTTGAACAAGTCCTGGAAGATCCTTTCTCAAAACATTTTGATTCTTACTCAGTAAAAATTCAAAAATATGAAAATTTTTTGAAACGTTGCATTTCAAAACAGCACCTTAATGAAACTGGGGCAGTCTTTCTTTGGAACTTACTTACTAATCTTACGCAAGTTGTTAAGATGTGCTATCACCTAAAGCGAGATGTAAAGAAGATGAATTCTGTCCTTGAGAAAGAACTTTTTGCAGTTAAAGAGATGTTTGTTAGCTTACGAGAAGCCTACACTAAAAAAGATTTTAGCACGCTTTGGAAAGTCTACGAAGATAATGAAGTACTTTATTTGAGAAATATTAAGAAGCTTAAAAGAGGGAAAGAGAGTATTCAATCAGCCCATGTACTTTTAATTGATCGAGCGGTTTATCTTTGTATTAGTCCCTTGGTTGGGTACTTACAGATGAGAAGTTTTAGGGAATAAAAACTACTTCTTATGAAAGTAGGAGAAAAGGATTGATCTACCAATTCTGAAAATGTCTCCAGATCCAAGTTCTGATCTTTCACGATTTCCGATTCTTGCCCCATTATGATAAAAAGAGATTCTTTCCCCAAGAGAATTGAAAACACTCCCATAACTTACATCAATTCTAAGAAAATTTGAAGAGTCACTCCTAAGCTTTAGACCATTATAATGCTCCCTTAATCTCCCATAGACTTCTTTAGAAAGAGAACCTTCTAATTCTCTCATAACACCTTCATCAGGCAAAGTAAGGCGCGGACCATAAACCCTACTTATTGCTGGGTGAAAAGCGATCTTAAATTCTTCATAACCACTGGGAGGGATTTCATTGATTTCTGCAACTCCAAGAACTTCTGGATGGAATACGATGTAATGGCCACTTGCTCTCTTGTTGAACACTTTTCTCTCTCCATCACGAATCCATCCTTCAAAAGATCCAGACTCAGTAGTATTGTGAGTTTGTTTGGGGTCTCTTCCTTGAGTAACAAGAGCAAAAAGGGAATTATCTTCTACCATTCTCGCGAGAGAGACAAACAAAGGATAAGTGTTTGCACTATCTTCACTATCACTTCAAAAAACCTTGTCAAAAGAAACTTTGAATCTTAAAGCTAAACTTTTATATCATTTTGAGGGTTTTGAGAGAAAGTATGGGATTCACAGTTATTGCACCGGTTGGAGACAATCCAACTGCCTTGTTTCAGGGAATGAAAGAGTTTGCTACTGAACGCGTTTATCTGATTACTCCAAAGAGTAATGTGAAGAAAGCTCGAGAGATGCAGAAGAAACTTGAGATTTTTTCTATCCCAGTGATTATTCTTGAAGTTGAAAACAGTTTGATGGAAAGTATGTTCTACCACTTTGGTCAAATTGTTGAAAAGCACAATAGTGATGATATTATTGTAAATGTCGCAACTGGCGATCGCATGAGTACTTGTAGCGCGCTAAGTGCGGCTTTTGCTAACGGTTTGAAAGCTTTTGGCATTATGGAAGGAAAACCAATGCTGCTTCCCATCATGAAACTTTCTTACTACAATGAGCTTACTGATAAAAAGTTTAAGATCTTGACACAGTTAACTAAGGAGAAGTACAAATCTTTATCTGAACTGAGTAAAAAAACAGGTATGAGTATTAGTTTGCTTTCTTATCACCTCAATGGTACTTTGAAGTATAAAGGGCTCTTGAATCTTCGTTTGGTCGAAGTTAAGCAAGAAAATAAGAATTTGTATGTTCGTTTGTCAGAGTTAGGAAGTTTGTTATTGAAGGGCTATATCAGCTGTGAGCGTAAGTAATATAAGTCTCTACGTTTTTTATTTGAGTATAGTTATTGAGGTGTTTTTTATGAAGTTAAAATCAATTCTTATTGTATCATTATTAGTTCTCTCTATTTTTCTCTTGGCTGCTTGCTCTGAATTGGAAATTGAAGATGTTGTTGTGGAGGACTCTGATCTTGGAGGAAGTCCAGAAGGAGAAGAGTTTGTAGCTGAGATAGATGAAGAGATCGAAGAAGAAGAAGCTGTTGTTGAATCTGATGATGAAGTTGCTGTGGAAGAAAGTTCTTGGCTTGAGATTGAATTAAGTGATGTGTCAACTGGTGAGACTTTTACCCTATCGCAGTTTGATGCACCAGTTATTTTAGAGAGCTTTGCAGTGTGGTGTCCTACCTGTACCAAACAACAAGAAGAAATCAAGTTATTGCACGAAAGTGTTGGTGATGCCATTGTTTCTGTAGGGCTCGATACTGATCCCCATGAAGATGAAGGCGTGGTTCTTGAACATGTAACTGCGAACAATTTTGATTGGCGTTACGCTGTAGCTCCTGTTGAGATGACTGAAGCACTTATTGATGAGTTTGGTTTTACGGTAGTAAATGCGCCTTCTGCCCCCATTGTTGTAATTTGTGAAAATGGAGAAGGACACCTTTTAGAGAGTGGTGTGAAAAGTGCTGCAAGGCTTGAAGAAGCAGTTGGAGAGCTTTGTTAGAGGAGGCATAAAAAGTAGGTGAGAGGAAAATGGGACTTATAACAAATATTTGGATCTCTTTTTTGGCTGGGCTTTTTGCTCCGCTTGGCGCCGTTTGTGTGCTTCCTTTGTATCCTGGTTTTCTTGCCTACTTGAGTGGTGTTGCTGATAAGCTGAAGGGTGGGGCCGGGAAGAAAGGAAAAAAGTTGGCTGGAGAAGAAGCTGAGCGGCATAAAAAGCGCATGATGATTCTGTTTAGTTTAGTAAGTATCCTTGGGATCTTTATTTCTATGCTTTTGGTTGGTTTTATCTTTACTTTTATCCTACAGGTATCTTTGACCAATGTTATTGGAGTTATTTCGCCAATTGCCTTTGGAGTTTTGGGAATAGTGAGTATTTTGCTTATTTTTGATGTTGATTTTGGAAGAATCTTTCCTAAAGTACGTAATCCTGTGAAGAAAAATCCTTATGTGAGTGCTCTGCTTTTTGGTTTGTTTTTTGGTTTGATTGTTTTGCCTTGTAACCCTGCTTCTCTTGTTGTTTTGTTCGCGGTGAGTAGTTCAATCGTTGATTTTTTGAGCAATCTCTTAGTGTTTGGCTTTTTTGCTCTTGGTATGGGCTTGCCTTTGTTGCTCCTTGCTGTATTGTCCTCGGCTGCAAGTGGAAAAGTCATCTCTTTTTTGACTTCAAAGAAGCGACAGATTAATTTAGTCGCAGGCCTGTTGATGTTAGGGATATCCTTGTATTATCTCTTGTTTGTGTTTAAGATCTTTGGTTAAATTTTGGTTTAGGTGTTGCGTTTATGAGAAGGAATGTTTTAATCTTAGGATTTGTTTTGCTTGGCTTTTTCTTGGTTGCTTGCAGTAATTTTGCGGCAGAGTTAGAACAAGAGTTAGAGAGTGGATCTCAGGTTATTGATAATGATGCTGTAAGTGCCTTTGAAAATGAAATTCAAGAGACCGTTGATGGCGTAAAGTATATCATTCATCCAGATGAGATAATGTCAGGTGGCCCTCCAAAGGGAGGTATTGGTGTAGATAGAGGAATCCCGGCACTTGCTGCAGAGAACATTAATTTTGTAAGTGTGAGTGAGGCAGACGAGTGGATTGCAGATAATGAGTTGGTACTTGCTTTGCGTTATAATGGTCTTGAGCGTGTGTATCCCTTGCAGATCTTAGTGTGGCATGAGATTGTTAATGATATCATTGCGGGTGATGCTATTCTTGTGACTTATTGTCCTTTATGTGGGACAGGTATTGCTTATGAGGGCTATATCTCTGTTGATGGTGAAAGGGTTGAAAGTCGTTTTGGAACTTCAGGTAAGTTGTACAATTCTAATTTAGTGATGTATGATGAAGAAACAGATACTTATTGGCAGCAAATTGATGGGAAAGCTATTAGTGGCGAGCTTACCGGTCAAGAGCTTGTTGAGATCAGCATTGATACTGTGGTATGGCGTGATTGGAAAAAGGATCATCCTAATGCAGAGGTTTTAAGTCAAGATACGGGTATGCGCCGAGACTATGGTCGTGATCCCTATGGGAGTTACTATGAAGATAGCTTTTTGTTCTTTCCTGTAGATAACGAAGATGGTTCTGTTCATCCCAAGACCGTTGTTTTTGGGATAGAAGTTGATGGTGTGTACAAAGCTTATCGTGAGGATGATCTTGTAGAACTTGGCTCTTTTACTGATGTTGTTGCAGGGAGACAAGTCTTAGTAAGCCGTGGGAGAGATGGGGCGGTAACTTTTGTTGACGTTGAGAGCGGAGAAAGGTATGTTAAAGAGAGAGGGTTTTGGTTTTCTTGGTATGCATTCCATCCAGATACTGGGTTGTATGAAGGAGAATAAGATTAAATAGCAATGCCTCTTTTCTTTTAGTATGCATAAAGTAGAGTTCCATATTTACCACAAAACTTGTTGGGGATCAGAAATTAGCCTAAAATTTCCAAATCATCAACTTTCCTCGGTTGATTGTAGATGGGTTAAAGGGCAAGTTGTTCACATCTTACTTGCGCGGGGAGACCTAAGTGACTTTAAGGAAATAATTGCTTACCTTAAAAAAAGAAAAGATGTCTTGAAAGTTGAAGCCCTTAGTGAAGATGAACAAAGTTTGTATCTAAGAGTACTTACAAAAAAGGACAAGCATAGGGATCAATTCTCAGATATGTTTTTTGAACACGATTGCTTCCCAGTTCTACCAACACGTTTTGAAGAAAAGTATGAAGTATGGACTCTTGGAACAGCAATTAAGAAGAATATTACAAAGGTGTATAGTGAACTTAAAAAAAATCATCCAGTGAAGATTATTTCTCTCAAAGAAGAAAAAATTTCTAGTCCACTTACCAAAAAACAAAGAGAGGTCATTAACTTTGCCAAACTTTTTGGTTATTATGAATGGCCAAGGAAAAAATCTGCAACAGAGATCGCTCAACTGGTTAACATTCCAAAAACTGTTTTTCTCTCACACTTAAGAAAAGCAGAAGGTAAAGTAATTAGCTCATTTCTCTCTGAAGAAAAGTAGACCATGGTCTACTAAAGATTAATAATGTTTTTGCCTTGAATCTTCTTTCATGGAGTTCAAATCATTCGGAAAAAAATTAGTTGCTGTGCTTAACAAAAACATTGAGACAGGTAGGGCAGTGAATGCTTTAGCACACATGTCACTTGGCTTGGGAGCAAGTGTTGAGAAGAAAGAAGAACTACGTTTACAAAACTATACTGATGCTGATGGAGGTAAACATCCGCAAATTTCTGATATCCCCTTTATTGTGCTTAAAGCTAGTTCCAATAAAATACGAAAACTAAGACAAGAAGCACTTGAGAGAGGTTTTACTTTCACTGATTTTACGCACACCATGCTTGATAAGACTTATGTTGAACAACATGAGAAGACTAAGAGGACAAAAGAAGAAGACCTTGAATACTTTGGGGTTTGTATCTTTGGTGATTGGCAAGAGCTTTCAGAACTTACTAAAAAGTTTTCTTTGTATAAATAAAATGGATACTGAGCTGAGCTTTGGAACTGGACTTTCTCAATCACAGGCAACTGCTATAAACGCTGCTGCTGATCTTGGAAGAAGACTTCAAGACGATTTTCCTGGAATTGCAGGGAGATATAGGGGTGGAGAATTTACAGGAGTTATTGCAGAAGATTTGAGAATTTCAGGAGAATATGGGGTTTCAGATAGAGTTGCTCGGGTCGCAGTAAGATATGCTATTAGTGGGTATCCAGGAGGCTTAGGGATTGATTCTTATCTCGGATTGATCACAGATGAATCTGAGTTAGAAGAGCTTGCATCAGAGCATAAAAGAAGAAATAGTAGAGAAACTGGAAGAAGGGAAGCAGAAGAAGGAATTGGAGTTCATGGGAGAAGCAAAGAAGAGAGAAGAAGTTATGCTTCAAAGGCTGGAAAGGTTGGTGGAGCAGTAAGTTATGAGAGAAGAGTTGGTATTCATGGCCAAAGTAGAGAAGAGAGAAGGGAGCGTGCACTTGCTTCTCATAGAGCTAGAGGATTAACCCCTTGGTCAGAAGAAGAAGCCAAAGATGTTCTTGCAATGATGGAAGATCCAGGTTTTACTTACCAAACAGGAAATCATAGAGGCAAAAGAAATGCTAAGCTCATTGCTAGGACTTTAAATGAAAGATACCATGGAGGAGGAGTGGTGAGAACAAATAGTAGTGTTCAGTTTTATTATAAGAGTCGTAAGAAATAAGTTAATTTTGATCCCTTGTTACATACTCTACTGCAGCCTTTGCATGAAGTTCAAGCGTATCAAAGAGAGGGAAATCCATGTTCCCTGGTTTCAGAACCAAAGGAATCTCTGTGCAACCCAAGATAGCTCCTTGCGCCCCTTCCTTCGCAAGTCTATTGATTATTTTTTTGAGTCTCTCTTTTGATTGAAAATTTATCTTTCCTAGAGCAACTTCATCATGAATTACTTTATGTATAAAATCCATTTCTTCCTCATTTGGAATAATTGTTTTGATGCTGTGCTTTTCTAAAAGTCTCTTCTTGTAAAATTCTTGTTGCATAGTGTACTTTGTTCCCAAAAGAGCAATAGTATTAAGATTTTGATCTTTAATCGCTTGAGCAGTTACATCAATGATATGTAACAGAGGGATGTTGATCTTTTCTTGAACTTGCTCTGCAACTTTATGCACAGTGTTAGCACAGATGATGACAAAATCTGCGCCCGCCTTTTCTAGAGATTGCGCTGCGTTGGAGAGTAACTTTGCCACTTCTTCCCACTCCCCTTTCTCTTGATGCTCTACAATCTCTTGGAAATCTACTGAGTAAACGATATTTTTAGAAGAATGAAGTTTTCCTAATGCTTTGTTTGTGTATTGATTGATGAGTTTGTAATATTCGTGAGAAGATTCCCAACTCATACCCCCAATTAACCCAATTGTTTTCATTTTTTATTGGTAAGAGAAAGAACTTTAAATCTTTTTCTTAGAATTCAACACTAGCTTTATATAGCTCTTTTTCTTCTCTTTGTTTAGTTTATTTGTATTGTTTATTCATAACTTAAGAGGTTGGTGTTATTATGAAATTTGCTTTTATTGGTTTAGGTCGCATGGGTGCTGCTATGGTGCGGAACGTTACTGAAAGTGGTCACAAGGTGGTTGCTTACAATCGAAGTCCAGAAAAAACAAAAAAACTTTCTCGAAAAAAAGGAATTACTGGAGCTTATTCTTTTGAAGAGCTAGTTGATAAACTTCCTAAGCGTAAAATTGTCTGGCTTATGATTCCTGCAGGAAAACCCGTTGATATGGTGTTAAAGGAACTAGTTCCTTTGTTGAAGCGTGGAGATATTGTTATTGATGGAGGAAATTCTTGGTTTAAAGATTCGCAACGCCGTGCTTCTTTGCTGAAGAAGAGAGGGATTTATTATCTTGACTGTGGTACCTCTGGCGGCATTGAAGGAGCACGTCGCGGAGCTTGTATGATGGTTGGTGGAGATAAGAAAGCCTTTGCAACTGTTGAGAATTTGTTCAAATCCATGTGTGTGAAGAATGGTTATGGTTACATGGGCAAAAGTGGCGCAGGACACTTCGTAAAAATGGTGCACAATGGCATTGAGTATGGCATGGTAGGCGCCATTGATGAAGGTATGGAAGCTGTGCGTAAATATGCTGGGGAGTTTGGCACTGATATGAAAACAGTTGCTAAAGTCTATGCTCATGGAAGTATCATTGATGGGAAACTTACTAAGTGGCTCTATGCTGCGTTTGAAAGCGGCATGATTAAGAATGTTTCTTGCGCAGTTCCGGTTGGTGAAACTGAGAAAGAGATGAGGAAGTTGGAAAAGATGGCCCCTATGCCTGTTCTAAAGCAATCTCGCTTGATTCGCGTTCGTTCTCGTCGTGGAAACTTTTGTGCGCAAAGTATTGCCGCTATGCGTAATCTTTGGGGTGGTCATAAGACCTTGAAGAAAGGAGATAAAAGAAAGTCTGAGAAGAAGTGAGATGCTTTGGTGTTTAGATGGTAAAGATTGTTCAATCGAAGAGTCGCGCTACTGCTGAAAAAAAGGCTGCGCAAGTAATTGCTGCTGCATTGCGTAGGATAGTAAAGAAGAAAGGCAGAGCTGTGCTTGCAGTCCCTGGCGGGAGGAGTGTTTCTGAAGTGTTTCGTTTATTAAGCGCCGCTCGTGTTGATTGGTCAAAGGTGCATATTTTTATGGTTGATGAGCGACTTGTGCCACTTGGTCACAAAGATTCTAACTTTAACTTAGTTGAAGAGAACTTGCTTCTTGAGTTTTTGAAGAAGAGAAAGGTCCATTTGGAAAACATTCATCCCTTCTTGTTTCGTAAGAAGGCTGCGGACTTTGGTTTGGGCGAATATGCTCGTGAGTTAAAGCGTGTTGGTGGTGGCTACGATGTTGTGCTTTTGAGTTCTGGTGAAGATGGGCACGTTGGAGCGTTGTATCCAAAGCATGCTAGTGTGCGCAGTAAGGCTAAATATTTTCTTTCCATGAAAGATAGTCCAAAGCCTCCTTCTTTGCGTATGACAATGAGTAAGCAGTTGTTGCTTGACTCTGATACGGCAGTTGTTTTGTTTTTTGGTGAGGGTAAGAGGGTGGCTTTTGAGAAGTTTTTGGATGAAGATCTTGGCGTTGCTGATTGTCCTGCAAAGATTGTATCTTCTGTGAAAAATGGTTTTGTATTTAGGGCTTAACGACGTGAACTCGCAACTTTTATAAGGCAGGAAAACTGCCCATGTCTTATGAAATCTATTAAAGAGAGTTTAGAATGGCGATACGCAACAAAGAAATTTGATGCAACTAAGAAAATTTCTGATGAAGATCTTAATGAACTGCTTGAATCCCTACGATTAACCCCTTCTTCTTTTGGACTTGAGCCATGGAAGTTTATTGTAGTGACTGATAAAGAACTTCGTGAAAAGTTAAAGGCAGCTTCTTGGAATCAGAGCCAGGTAACTGATGCTTCTCATCACATTGTGCTTTGTGTAAGGAAGAATATTGATGAAGCCTATGTGGATAGATTTATTGCTCGTATTGCAAAGACTCGTGGTAAGAGTGTTGAAGATCTGAAAGGTTATAAGGACATGATGTGGAGATCTATTAGTAAGATGGATCAAAAGAGCATTGAAGAGTGGAATAAAAAACAGGCGTTCATTGCTCTTGGATTTTTAATGTCTGCTTGCGCCACGAAAGGCATTGATAGCTGCCCCATGGAAGGATTTGATGCTAAAACTTATGATGAGCTCTTAGGGCTTGCTGGCGGCGAGTATACAACAGCTGTACTTTGTCCGGTTGGTTATCGAGCAGAAGATGATCCTTACATTGCTAAGAAAAAAGTGCGCTTTGCAATGGATGAGGTTGTTGAATTCAAGAATTAATTTTTTTATCTCTTTAAATGCTTCTTATAGAGATCAAAGTTCTTACAAGCATGTGGCTGAATTTGTTTATCTGCGTAGTATTTATCAATTAAGTCAATTGCTTGGCTACAATTCTTTGCAATGAAAACAAAATTGAAATCCTCTTTGTTCATCAGTTTCTTATTAGCCATCTCTTTTTTGATCCAATCAAGAAGTCCCTGCCAGTGAGAGCCAAGAAGAATGATAGGCATTTCACAGATGTGGTGTACTTGCACTAATTGCCAAGTGTAAAGAAGCTCGAGCAAGGTGCCGATACCCCCTGGGGCTACTACAACTACATCTGAGAGTTCCATGAAGGAGTCTAGTCTGTTAGAGAACTTGCCAAAGTCTTTTTTGATGTCGAGATGATAACCATTCCTTTGTTCCATTGGAAGTTTAATGGTTAGCCCAATTGAATGGGCAGTTGCTTGTGATCCCTTACTCTTTCTTCCTTGATGGTGGCCACGGCTCGCAGCATCCATGAGCCCAGGACCACCTCCGGTCACCACATCAATATTTCTTTGCGCAAGAAGTTTTGCAAGTCGTTCAACTAGTTTGTACCTTGGATCATTCTTTTTGATACGAGCTGAGCCAAAGATAGCCACGCGAAAGTGTTCTTCCTTGATCTTTGGTTTTCGAATAAAATGTTTTTTGAGTGCCTTCATTTTTTCTTTTTCCTTATCTTTTCTGTTTCTTTTCTCTTTTAATTATGAACCCTGCTGCATCCTTGAAGTTCTTTGCTAGGTAGATTCTGCTTTTATACTTTCTCTTGAGTGCTTCAATCTTTTCTTGTTCTTGCGCTTCTCCTTTGAAAGGGATATAAATTCCGATTCCTTTTGCATTGATAGCTGTTTGTAGGTCAGATGCACGATCTCCAATGACATAAAGCTTTACATCACTACGTTTTACACCTTCTGCTTTGAGTGAGCTGAAAACCATCCCTAAACGTGGTTTGATACAGCTACAGTTGCAGACAAGCTTTTTGTGAAAAGTTCTCTCTGCTCTTCTTTTTGTGTAAGCGGGGCTTGCATGCGTGCAAACAAAGTAACCATCTAGGAAAGCTTTTTTCTTCTTAAAGAGATCAAAGATGTATTGACTTACTTGATATGCTCGCTGCTCTGTTAAGAGTTTGAACTCCTTTACTGCAACTCCTGGCTGATTAGTGATCATGTAAAGTCGAATTTGTGGTATTTTTTGCAGTTCCTTTATTCCGCTTGTAACACCAGGGAGGATCTTGATCTTTTTTTTCCAATCGTTGCTTCTTCCTAAGTGATACTTATCATCATAAATGAGGGTTCCATCACGATCAAGACAGATGATTGTTTTTTTCATTGTTTTTCTTTGTTCCCTCTTTAGTAGGAGGTTTAGCAGGAAAGGAAGTAAGAATTTAAGGAATCCAGTGGAGTTTATGCTTCTTCTCCCAGCCACGCAGTTGCTTTGGCCCAGAGCTTCCTTTTTTATACTTGTAAATTTTTTTCCCTCTCTTTCTTTTTTCAACTGCATCAATTATTCTCCAAGCGTACTCAATCTCATCGTTGCGCACAAAAGTGGACTGGTTTCCTGCAATAACATCAGCTAAAAGAACCTCATAAGCTTGTGGGCTGTTTGGCCCGAAATAACAGTCCTCACAGAAATCCATTTTCACAGGAGTTACCTGGTTTTTCCTTGGAAGCTTTGCGTTGAGCTCAAGAGAAAACCCACTGTTGGGTTGTACGCGCATAATGAAGGCATTGGTACTGCTAGGACAAGAGCTACTGAGCTTACAAGCTACTTTCTTGAACTTGACATAGATTGTTACTTCTTTTTTATCAAGAGCTTTTCCAACTTTAATATAGAAAGGAACGCCCTTCCATCGTTTATTGTTTATCCGACAATGCAGGGCAGCAAAAGTTTCAGTATTCGTTCCAAGTTTTACTCCCCTTGTATTTCCATAACCTTGATATTGAGCTAAAAGAAAATCTTTGATCTTTGTTTTTTTGAGTATTTTGGCTTTTTCTGCCCTAACAGAGTTTCCATTGATCGTACGAGGACTTTCCATTGCAGTGAGAGCAAGAAGTTGCAGCGCATGATTTTGTACTACATCTTTAAGCGCACCATATTTGTCATAGAAAGCTGCTCGATGCTTAATATCTAATCTCTCAGATAAGACGATGTGTACTGCTTCGATATGTTCTCTTGACCACAGCGGCTCTAGAATCCTATTTGTGAAACGCATGAGTGCTATATTTCCCACCAACTCTTTTCCGAGGTAATGGTCAATGCGGTAAATTTGCTTTTCTGAAAAGACACGTTTGAGACATTTGTTAATTTGTTTTGCTGTTTTGAGATCTTCTCCAAAGGGCTTTTCAAAAACAAGCCGTGACCAGCATTGCTTTTTTGCTTTTGCTATTTTTGTTCTTGCTAAATGTTTGCTGATTGTGTTGAAGTGCTCGGGGAGAGTGGCGAGATAAAAGATTCTGTTTCCTTTGAGTTTTTCCTCTTGTTCAATATGTCTTATAAGAGCAGCAAAAGAGTCATAATTGTTCGCATTGTAAAAATCTAATTTCTGATAGACGAAGGCTTGCTCAACTTTTTTCCAGACAGCCTTGTTTGGTTTTTTAATGAAAGTTTTTGCCTCCCTGAGGATCTTTGTTCTTGCTCTTGAACTTCTTGCGCCCCCGATAATAACAAAATTTTTGAGTTTTTTATCCTTAACAAGATGGTAAATTGCTGGAAGGAGTTTGCGTTTAGTAAGATCTCCTGTTGCTCCTAGAATTACAAAAGTAACATCTTCCATTTTATCCTGCGTGATTCAATAATTTGCCCAATACTTACTCTACAATTGGTTTAATAGTATGACCGAATTCTTTGGAAACTTTCTTACAATAAGCGGCAATGTTTCTCTTAAACCAGGCTGGCTGTTTCTTCTGGATCTTTCCCACAAGATAATAACTGATAGCCATCATAGCAGCGTATCCTGCTCGTTTTGGCAGGGGCACGTGAAAGTGATTTTTTCCATAAAGCGTTAGAGCTGACTTTCTTGGCTTTTTTCCAAAGGTAATGAAAAGCTCATCATTTGCTGGCACTACTGTTGTCGCATGTTTTACATATTCAAATGTCTCAATGTCCCGTGAAATGTTCCTTCCGAAAAGTTCAATAAACTTGACGTTGAGCAGGCGAATAATGCCTTCAAACTCTTCTGGCACAACAAGATAGTATTTTCTATACTTGGCAAAGCGAGGTAAGCGCTTCTTATCGATTGTTTTTTTGATGAAGTTTAGAATTCTTTCTGGATTTTCCTTAGTATGGCCAAAGATCATCCCCATGTAGGTTGAAGTGTTATAAGTGTAAGGCTCTCTGTTTTTTGGGAAGACATATTCATCATGAGGATGTTTTTGATCAAGAAACTGTTTAGCAAGAGAATTCTGGGTGTTTGTAACAAGCGTTACATGTTTTTTGAAACGTTTTGCTTCTTTTGCAATAATCGGTGCATGCTTAGCCCCGGAAGCACTAATGAGCACCACGCCATCAATTGCCTTGATTGCCTTAAGCTTCTCTTTGAAGTTTGATTCGTCAGCAAAAACTGCATCGGTATTTCTAAAAATAATTTTTCCTGTTGCTGCTGCGTTGCCGCTGCCAACCACTAGTGGGCGCTTGTAAGGTATCTTCATCTTAGGAAAGCTAGACTGGCGTTTGAAAAGCTCGAGGGATGCTAAAACACAAACATCAAGATCAGGAATTGTCCTGAGCGTGAAAGAATCCATTATGAGCTCATGTATGCCTTTCTTTGGAGCTCGTTTAACCTTTTTTTTTCTTTTGAACATCTTTTCATCTCTTTTTTCATCTCTTCTTTGTAAAGAAACTGCTTTTACTTTTTGTGAGAGCAACATACTCTGGAACAATATCTTTGGTGAATTTTTTCATCCCCTCATAGGTTTTTTGGTGTTTAAGCATATCTTGAATTACTGAGAAAGGAAGGGTTGCAATGTCTGCGCCAACTTGGGCTGCTTCTCTCACTTGTCTTGTATTTCTTAAAGATGCGGCAAGTACTTCTGTTTTAAATCCATACTGTTTGAGAATTCCTACACATCTTGCAACAAGACCAATCCCAGAGTAAATACCATTGTCTTGAACAAGTTTCCTTCCTCCTTTTGCAGGCTTTCCAGTCATAGGATAATAATCATGCTTATCAAACTTTATCCCATTACTTTTTCTGAGTAAATCATCAATCCTTCCTGCAAAGGGGCTTACAAAACTTGCTCCTGCTTTTGCTGCAAGCAGCGCTTGCTCAGGAGTGAAAATAAGTGTGCAATTTGTTGGAATTTTTGCTTTGCTCAAAGCTTTGATAGCAATGATACCATCAAAATGAGTGGGGTCACTGTCTTTAAATGCTGGATTGATGGGGATTTTTATGTAAACGTTCTTTGCAATTGGGTTGAAGAGTTTGTAGAGGGCCTTGCCCTGTTTGATCATTCTTTCTGCAGTTGTTTCAGTTACTTCCAGGCTTACTGGGGTTCCTTTAGCAACTTTGAGAATCTCTTTGATGTATGATTTTAGATCAAGATTTTTGTTTTTCTTTTTTCTCTTTTGAACAGCTTTTTTCATTAAAGAAGGATTGGTTGTGATTCCATCAGCAATGCCCCAGGCAAAGGCTTGCTTAATTTCATCAAGGTCCGCACTATCAATAAAGATTTTCATGTTCTATCACCACAGCAAAATGCTTGAAATATAGCTTCTAGACAATATTTTGGTGTTTTTAATGCTTTTGGCAAATTATCCTCTCGTCGATAATTTTTACTTTTGATAGTTAAGTTTTTATTTGGGAACTAGTTTGCCAGAAACAAAGTAGTTGATCCATGTATGGTAGAAAAAATTAGCGTTAAAGAAGCACTTTTGCTAGAAAACAGCATTGTTATTGATACGAGAAGTCCAAAAGAGTATGCGCTTGACCATCTACCAAAGAGCATCAACGTTCCAATTTTTTCTAATGAAGAGCGCGTTATTGTTGGTACTATTTACAAACAGATCTCTCGAGAGAAGGCAGTTGAGGAAGGGATTAAAATCTTTAGTAAGAACTTGCCAGATATGATGCAAATAATTGACCAACATAAGGATAAGCAGCTTATTATTCAGTGTTGGCGAGGAGGAATGCGCTCACGGGCCCTTGCTGCCTTTTTAGATTCTCTTGGTTATAGAGTTTTTCAGTTAAGTGGCGGCTATAAAGCCTTTCGAGCTTATGTTCGTGAAGCACTTGCAGAATATGTAGTTGACCCAAAGTTTGTGGTCTTACATGGTTTGACTGGTAGCGGAAAAACAGAGCTTCTTGGAAAGTTCCCCAATGTAATTGATCTTGAAGGACTGGCTGGCCATCGAGGAAGTGTTTTTGGTGGCATTGGTCTTGAGCAGAACTCCCAAAAACGTTTTGAAAATTTGTTGTGGCAGGAGCTTGAGCGGCTTCATGGAGAGGAATTTGTTCTCATTGAGGGAGAGAGCAAACGTATTGGTGGCGTGGTGATGCCAGAATTCTTGTGGCAAGCCATGCGTCGTGGGCTTAAAGTGAGTGTGGAGCGAAGTTTGCGAGGGCGTGCTCAGGCAATTGTTAAAGAATATTTTGATAGTAAAGAGAAGCGTGAAGAAGTGAAGAGAATTACGCTCGGGTTGAAAAGAAATATTAGCAAAAAGAGAAAGCAAGAAGTTGTTGATTTGATTGATGCTGGCTCTTATATTGAAGCAGTTGAAATTTTGCTGCATGATTATTATGATCCCTTGTATGGTCATACTCTAAAGGATGTGCATTGTTCTTATACTGTAGATAATAGTAATATTGAAAAAGCTGCAGAACAACTGAGAAAGATTATGCAGTAAAACGCGAGATGTTTGTTATTTTGGTGGTTTAGGGTGGAAGTTACTTCTAAGAAAGAGACAAGAAACGCAAAGATAGCTGTGTTTCAGGAGGAGGTATTGGCTTGGTTTGCTAAGCATGGAAGAGATTTACCTTGGCGCAGGACAAGTGATCCTTACAAAATTATGGTATCTGAGATTATGCTGCAGCAAACTCAGGTAGATCGAGTCATTCCAAAGTATCATGCATTTCTGGAGAAGTTCCCTGATTTGCAGTCCTTGGCTTCTGGAAGTAGTGCAGATGTGCTTCGCTTGTGGTCTGGACTTGGTTACAACAGCAGAGCGCTTCGTCTTCAGCGCGCTGTGCAGATGATTGTTAAAGTGTATGAAGGCAAATTTCCTGCCCATGTTGATGCTCTACTTAAGCTGCCAGGCATTGGGCCATACACTGCCCGATCAGTTTTGATTTTTGCTTTTAACAAGGATTTGGCAACCGTTGATACCAACATTCGTCGTATTTTAGTTCATGAATTTAGTGACTTTGGTGTTAATGAAGAGACAGGAGATAAAGAATTGTTTGTACTTGCCGAGGAGTGTTTACCTTATGGTCGTAGTCGTGAGTGGCACAATGCGCTCATGGATTATGGAAGTGCGGTGTTGACGAGTCGTCGAACAGGCATTGGAGCACGAACAAAACAGAGTAAGTTTAAGGGAAGCAGGCGTTGGTTTCGTGGAGACTTGTTGAAACGCTTGGTTGCTGGTCAAGAGCTCTCTGTTTCGGAGCTTTGCGTTTTGTGGGCTGAGCAGGGAAAGGATGAAGCTTGGGTAAGTGAACTTGTGCTTGGGATGGAAAGGCAAGGCCTGGTAAGTGTTGAAGAAGAAGGAAAAATAAAGTTAAAGGAATAAAATTTACTCAGTTTTAGAAAGTGCATTAGAGAGTTTCTCTGCAAGAGTTACTCCGTGAAGAGACATTTCCAATTCGGGTGTGACATAAGGAACATTGTGTCCAGGAGCATCGTAAAGTACCCGTATTGCTCTTATCACGATTGGTCCAACATCTCCTTCATTATCAATAAGATAACCAACTGTTCTATCCTCTGAGAGAGGAGCTTCAGCCACCCTCAGAACCTCATCTAGACAATCGTCACCCCAACCGTCAAACTGTGCTTGATAGACGGCAGCAGCTTTTCTTAGACTTAGCTTCTCTGGGGCACTTGCTTTTCCAGGGAGTTCAAATTCTTCTCCAGAACCAGCACTTATCTTTCTGGCTCTTCTTGAGATTGCTCCTCTGGAAGGAAGATCTAAAAGATATTGAATATCTCTTTGAGGAATCCCGGCCCTTAGTCCTCGATCAATTGCTTCGGTGTACTGCGACCCAAGGGGCCTAGACGCCCCCCTTTCTTGAGTTCCTGAATCGTTCATGAGAAAAAGCAAGACGAAAGAGGTTTAAATATTTTTATAGCCACCACAGGCAACTTAGATCTCAACTTTCACACCCAAAGGACAATGATCACTGCCCATAACCTCTTGCAGAATAAAAGCGTCCTTGAGCATCTTTCTATGTTCTTTATTGATAAAGAAATAATCAATTCGCCAGCCAACATTTCTTTTTCTTGCCCCACTACGCATGGACCACCAAGTATACTGGTCTGGTCGATCGTTGAACTCTCGGAAGGTATCAATGTAACCATATTCAATGTATTTGTCAATCCATGCTCGTTCTTCTGGTAAGAACCCAGAGATCTTTTGGTTAGCTTTTGGACGAGCAAGGTCTATTTCTTTGTGCGCAGTGTTATAATCGCCACAGACAATGATTGCTTTACCTGTCTTTTTAAGTTTCTCTACGAACTTAAGATGTGCATCATAATAATCCATCTTAAATTTTAGACGGGTTGCATTCATTTTTCCATTTGGAAAATAGACATTAATGATAAAGAACTTTTCATACTCTAAACAGACCATTCTTCCTTCACGATCGAGATCTGCTACTCCCACTTTTGTTTGGATGGAGAGTGGTTTTTCTCTGGTAAAGATTGCTGTACCACTATAACCTTTCTTCTCCGCCGAATCCCAAAAAGTAAGGTAACCATGGGCGTTTAGAAGGTGTTCGTCAAGTTGCTCTGGATGTGCCTTGGTTTCTTGTACACAAAGAATATCTGGATTTTCTGCTTTAAGCCAATCGTGGAATCCTTTACGGGCTGCTGCTCGAATACCATTTACATTCCAAGAAATAATTTTGAGAGTTTTTGCCATTACTGCTCAACTGGAGGAAGTTCTATTTCAATCTTTTGGAAACGTTACACATTTCCAAGAGCTAGAAATTTAGTTTTACTCTAAATTTCAAGCTTTCTGAAGATCAGGAGATATTTGTGTGCTAAGAGCATGTCATGCAAATCTTCGTGCAGTGGAGCGGCATTGATGCAAGCAATCTTTTCTCCTTTAAACTGAAAATCCTCTTGAAGAAGCTTAGGTAATTCCCAAGCGAGTGTTTGATAACCTAAATTAGTTCTCTGGTTTTCAGCTAGAAGAATTATGTAAGAGCCAAACTTGATGCGTTCTTTGAGTTGCAAGAGGATCTTTGCAACCAGTTGTGCTGGGCTAAGCTCTTCACTTGGAAAATTTTCTTTGGCAAGCTTTTGCAGTTGCTGTGTTGAGGGAAGGAAAGAGAGCACTAAGTCTAGCCCAGGGAGAGAGTATTGCTGCCAGATATAGTCAATATCTTTAACTCTTGCAAAAAGAGGTAATTGTTTTGATCTTTGTTTTGCCCCATAATTGCTTAGATGAAGCTGGCCCTCAAGAGGTTTAAGTTTGTTCTCTATCTCTTTTATTGTTGTACTGTCATGATGCAAACCAATACCATTTCGCTCTAACTGATGAGCTGCTAGGAGTGTTTCCCCTTTACTTAAGAAAGGATCAAAAACAATCTCTCCAGGCTCACTAAAGGCAGCTATGAGCTCTTTTTTGAGTTCTTGCTGTTCTCGTGTTGAGAAGCGCTCTAGCGTAAACCAAGAACTTGGAGAGAGCAGTTTTTTTCTCAGAGAAGTATCTTGCAGTTTCATGGCTTTAAAGAGGTGTCTGTGGGCTTAAAAACTCTTTGTCAAAGGGAAGTATATTCTTTGGAGAATAGATGCATTGCGAGCAAGAAGTTGGAAAAAAAAAGAGTTAAAGAAAAAAAAGAAATTAAAAAAAGAAAAAGACTTATCTTCTTCTTCGAGTTGTTTTTCGCTTTGCAGCTTTACGCTTAGGAGCTTTTCTTTTAGCTGCCTTACGCTTGGTTGTTTTCTTCTTTGCTGCTTTTCGCTTAGTGGTTTTCTTCTTCTTAGCCGCCTTGCGTTTAGTTGTTTTACGCTTAGTGGTCTTTCTCTTAGTAGTTTTCTTCTTCTTAGCAGCCTTTCGCTTAGTTGTTTTACGCTTGGTTGCTTTTTTCTTTTTTCTACCAGAAGATTTTCTTCCACGAGCCATTTTAGCTGCAGCAATGTTACCGTTCTTATCAACGAAGTAAAGGTAACCAGATTCTTTTTTGATACCAGCCTTTGCAACCTTCTTAGGTCGAGATTTTCCTTTTGTACGTCCAGCTCTACTCATCGCAGCACGAGAAACATCACCATCTTTGTCTACGAAGTAAAGGTAACCAGATTCTTTTTTTACACCAACTTTAGCAACTACTTTTGCCATATTAACTACCACCTCATGGTTTTTGTTTTCCTCTCTCAAGGTACTCTTTGATTAGGATTTCTTGGCATAATCAAAAAAGGTATTTAAACTTTTCTTTTTCTCGACGGGCAATCGAGGGAGAATTTCCTTTTTTGGCAGAATGCTAAGAATATCGAGGAGAAGCTCAAAAACATTTAGCAACGAGAGCTTAAGGCGAAATACGGTCTAAAATTGTGCTGCTTTACCAGAAAAGTAATTGATCTCTTGCAAATCCCTTAAATTAAGACAGTGAAAATCCTGCACGATTCTTGGACAAGCAGTATTGATCCACACGTCAATAAAATTGAAATTCTCGAGAGAAGAGGTGTCTATGTGGTCAGCTAGGAAGACGAAAATGTTTTTCTTCTCCTCACCTTGCTCTACTCGCTTTCGCATCTCTTCTCGAAAATATTCAGTTGCCTTACTTTGGTTTTGTCCAGGTTTTCTGGTTACGAGCAGGCCAATGTTTTTACTGGTTAAGAACTTAGCAAGCATAATCTTCTTTTTCTTCTCTACTTGAGCAAGATAATTTTTGTCCAGGGTCTCGATCTTTTTAGACATAGGATTGTAAATAATTACATCTTTTTGATTGCTAAACAAAAGTGCAGTTGGGTGAAAGAGCCCATCACCGAGGTAGACAAAGGCTTCAAAGGCTTGTTCTTGCTTGTTTTCATCTTTAGCTTGGAACTTGAAAATGTCACAGCCAAGTACTTGGCCTGGATACTGCCCGTGTCTACTTTCAAAGAGATAGACGGTTTTTCCTTTACTCTCCAGAAATGCTTTGAGCTTTGGAAGGTAGTTAAGGTACTGAATGCTTCCAGCTAGCGTGATGGTGTTTGGAGTTTTCTGTGCTAACTCTTCTGGAAAGTGCATCTCTCCAGTGTACTGTACTTCTAGGAATAAGTGTTTCATTTTCTATTCTTGAACTCTGTCAGAGCGGCAAGGTAGCCATCAACTCCGCCATAATTTTGCCAAGGCAAAATGCTCCGTTGATCATCACTTCATTGTCTTGCTGCTTCCCACCTCTTTGAAATCAGAGATTTCTAACCTGTTGCTCACTTCGTTCTCAACACACCTCCCCTGAATGGACAGAGTTCTTTACTGAGAGGCAAGCGTCTTGAGTAATATTTTTAAAGCTCTCTTTATATACTTTATTGATGACAAAGATCAACTCTTGGATGGTAGAAGGATCTCGAAAATTGCGAGATAGAAAGCTCAAGAGAGTTGCAGAGTTTCTGGTTAAGATAAAAGTAAGTGCTAACCTGCTTACCTTTCTTTCATTACTAAATGGGATTGCTGCTGCTTACTTCTTGTTTAATGATGCTTGGGGCGTATGGTTCTTTGCTCTCTTTTTGTTTTTACACCTCCTTTTTGATGCCTTAGATGGCGTTGTCGCAAGACTCGCTGGACCAACAAAGCTTGGGAAGTGGCTTGATTTCATAGTTGATAACTTTGTAGTAGTTCCTTCTTTGTTGCTTGCAGTGTATCTCTTTTTGGGAGATTATGCTGTTCTAGTTGCATTGGGACTATCTTTACTTACTCACTTGCTTTATGCAATGAGCAGTTTTCATTTGCCAATTATGCATGTGCGCACTTGGCTTGCTTGCATTTTGATATTTGATATTTGGGTGAAATCAGAAGTTGTAGCTACTGTTGCTTTCCTAACCATTGGCGTGCTTTCTTTGTTCAGCTTAAGTCAGCAAGCTGCGTCTTACCATTTACTCTTTCGAAAACCTAAGAAATAAGATACATGATTTGTTGCAATATGCAAGAGCGGACTTACTGTTAGGAGAATGAAAAGTGTTTCTCCAGGAACAACATAAAAAAACGTTGAGAGGAGAAGAGCTCCAAGGACAAAATCAACCTGGTCCCAAGGAAACCAAACTTTTCCTGGAGCAATGTTATTTTGTCTTTTGAAATAACTTTCTAACAAATCTCCTAGAATTGCTCCAGTTGCTAGAGAGAGCCCAAGTAAGAAAGATTGTCCAGAGTAATCTACAAGAGAGATGTTTGTGAAAAGAGCGACGTTTTGTAGATAGAGATGTTTTTGCACAAGAAAGATAAGGGTTCCAAAAACGATTGCAGTAACTATTCCCCTCCAGGTTTTGTTCTTCCCAAAGTGCTTTGTGCTTATTGGCTGAGCAAGGAAAGGAAGTTTTTGAAAGATAACTGGCGCCATATTTGCGCAATAGGCTGGCAGAAAAAAGTAAAGTGCTTTTGCAATCAAGAGTAAAACCATAGGAAAAAAAGAAAGAAAAAGTTATTTAAAACTTTAGCTTGGTAGTTTGCTTCTCTTCACTGGTTTCTCGGGTTCTGAAGTCTTTGTAATTCAGTGTTCACTGTGTCATAAGCTGCCTGTAAAGTTGCTGAGACCGATCTTTCCCAATCGTAAGCCACATCTCCTGGTGCCCCAATAAAGGATTGACAAGAATCGAGAGTCCCATTTGGAGCTTCTTGTCCATCTCCATCCTGGCAAACGGAGCCTTGCCAAATTCCTTCATTTGTTTTATACTCAACTACGAAAGTTGCAGGACTATTCTTACCAGGAACTCTCTCATAGCGAAAACGATGTGGTTTACCAGAAATTGTTCCTCTAGCGCAGTATTCTCTATTCCCTCGCTCATTCAGAGAGAAATTGTCATAACCCTCTTGGCAAGTCTCTGCTAAAGCAGGGCTTGCTAGACCAAAGCCAGCAGCTAGTAAAAGTGTTTGTAATCTATTTTTCATTTTATTTTCCCCCACAGGTGTACAAACAAGAATGACCAACAAAAAAGGAAATTTGGAGTTTTATTTTAAATATTTCTCTAAAAAACAAGTGAATTTTGCTCATTTAAATGATTATCTAGGAATATCTAAGGGCTTCCCAAAACACTAAAAAGTATATAAAGAAAGGGAACTCTGGGAACTAAAGAGGCCAAGAGAGGAAAAATGGGCTCGTTTGGAGTTGTATATGTCATTCAAAATTGAGAAAAGGGATGGAAAAATCATTGATTTTAATCCCGAAAAAATCACCACCGCTATTTTCAAGGCTGCGCAATCTGTTGGTGGTGAAGATTATGAGATGGCTAAACAACTTTCTGGCCTTGTTCAGGACTATCTCTACATCATGGAAAAGGAAGTAGTTCACGTTGAAGAGATCCAAGATTTAATTGAAAAAGTACTCATTGAAGAAGGTCATGCAAAAACTGCCAAAAGCTTTATTCTCTACCGTCAAAAGCGCAAGGAATTGCGCGAGGCAAAGTCTTTTGCAGGGATTGTTGACGATTGGAAAATCAGTCTTAATGCCTTAAAGATCTTACAAGGACGCTATTTGCAACGTGATGAAAATGGCACTATCTTTGAAAGTCCCAAGGAACTGCTTGGGAGAGTATGCAAACATATTGCTCAGGCTGAAAAAACATTTGGTGGGGATGAAAGCGCAGTTGCTGCTGCGCAAGAAAAGTTCTTTCAGCTGCTTTGCTCTTTACGTTTTTTGCCTAATTCACCTCTGCTCATGAACGCAGGTACCAAGGAAAAACTGCTCTCAGCAATCGTTGCACTCCCCATAGAAGATTCTGTACGAAGTATTTACAAGACCTTAAGTGATGCTGCTTTGTACCATCAACGTGGTGCCGGGACTGGTTTCTCTTTTTCCTCACTTCGTCCACGAGGAGATATTGTGAACAACACTTTTGGGGTTGCCAATGGACCATTAGAATTTTTGAAAGTCTATGATAAAGCGCTCAGCAAGATTAAGCAACGGGGACGTCGCCCTGGAGCAAACATGGCCATCTTGCGTATTGATCATCCCGACATTCTTGATTTCATCACCTGTAAAGAGCGCCGCGATATTATTACCAACTTTAACTTATCTGTTGGAATTACCTCTACCTTTATGGAAGCGGTAAAGAAAAATGAGAATTATAACGTAGTTAATCCTCGCAGTGGAGAAGTTATCGGTCAGCTTAACGCTAAGCGTACTTTTGATCTGATCGCTACCATGGCTTGGAAAAATGGTGATCCAGGAATTGTTTTTTTAGATCGGCTTAACAATGAAAGAAGTAACCCCACCCCAGGAATTGGAAAAGTAGAAACCACCAGTCCTTGCGGTGAACAAGCCTTGCTTCCTTACGAATCAGTTGTTCTTGGTTCAATTAACCTTTCTTTACACACTATTAAAGATAGTGAGAAGAAAAAGTATGTTATTGATTGGAATAAGTTAAAGAACACCGTACACGCAGCAGTGCACTTTTTAGATAACGCAACGGAGATGAACGAGTTTCCTCTTGAAGAGAGCAAAAAATTGGTGAAAGGAAATCGAAAAATTGGTCTTGGAGTTATGGGTTTTGCAGATCTGCTCATCAAGATGCGTGTTGCTTACAACAGCAGTGAAGCCCTACAACTTGCAGATGCAATCATGCGCTTTGTTAATGAAGAAGCGCAAGCTGCTTCTCGTAGCCTGGCAGTTGGTCGCGGAGTCTTTCCTAACATCTATAATTCTCTTTACGAGAGCGCAGAAAGCTTTCAACAAATGCGTAACGCAAGCAGAACCACTATCTCTCCCACAGGCACCATCTCTTTACTTGCTGGATGCTCGCAAAGTATTGAACCACTTTACGCACTCTCTTATCTTCGAAAAACACCTCAATTTGAAATGCTTGAGGTAAACCCTCTCTTTGAGGAGATCGCTAAGGAAGAGGGCTTTTACAATGAAGCATTACTTCGCAAAATCTCTCGTCGGGGAAGCATCCAGAACATGGAAGAGATACCTCTTGAAATTAGAAAGATCTTTGTCACTGCAATGGATTTGAGTCCAGAAGATCATGTGCGCGTGCAGGCAGCTTTTCAAAAGCACGTTGATAACGCTGTTTCAAAGACAGTTAACTTTCCTTATTATGCAACCGTAGAGGATGTTGCTGAAGTTTTTATGCTCGCTTACGAGCTTGGTTGTAAAGGAATTACTATCTACAGAGATGGAAGTCATGATGGGCAAGTGCTCACCAGCAGCTTTACTAGCCAACACATGAACATGAAACAGGTTGAGGCTAAAAAGCAAGCAGAAAAAGAAAGGGCGGGGAGTAAAGAAGCCGTCGGGGCAGATGCTGCCCACCCACACATTGAGAGAAATAGTCACTTGTATGATTGAGATTGTTTTTTTGTAAATTTTGCAAATGATCTCTTGTTCGTGTATGGTTCATCGTCACAATTTATTTAAGGGGAAAAGAAGAAAGAATAAATGGGAAGGTCACTGGCCTAGTTTGTTGGTGTTTGTATGATGCAAAAAAGAAAGGGTTTAGTGCAAGTATATACGGGCGATGGGAAAGGTAAAACAACCGCCTCCCTTGGTTTAAGCTTGCGCGCAGTAGGCCAAGGTTTTAACGTCTTTATGATCCAATACATGAAAGGTGGAGCTTACACTGGAGAATATGTTGCTGCTAAAAACCATCTTCCTAATTTTGAAATTGTACAGTTCGGTCGTCCTTGTATCAAACAGCAAAAGCAGTTGAAATTAAAGGGATTTCATAAGCTGAGTACTGAAGATCAAAATAAGAAATTGTTTGATTATATCCGCGAGGATATTGAATGTGGTACTTGTCGTTACTGTTTTCTCAACGATGAGATTCAAAAAGATTACATTAAGCGTGCTTTCAAAAAAAGTATGGAAGTAGTAACTTCTGGAAATTATCATTTGGTTGTACTCGATGAAATCAATGTTGCTCTGCAGCTTGGATTCTTAAGTGTAGCAGATGTTTTGGAGATGATTCGTCTCAAGCCAGAGCATGTAGAGTTAGTGATGACTGGTCGTGGTGTTCCTCAAGAAATAATTGATGCCGCGGATTTAGTGACTGAAATGAAGTTGCACAAACATTATTTTGATCAGGGAGTCATGGCAAGACGTGGAATTGAGTATTGAAGTTATTCTTCAAACCTAACATATTCTCTTGGAGCTTCTATGCCTAAGGCTGCACTAACTGAGTCTGTTGATGTGTTTGATACCATTGTGAGAACAGCACCCACCTTAAGAAGAGATGAAGGGATGAGAATTGTTCGACTCCTGGAATATGCAGTGAAGATCTCTCCTAATTGTTCATCTCCCATCAGAACAAGGACGTCCCTCCTGGCTGAGAGCTGAAGATCTCCTCTTCGTTGCTTCTTAAAAGTATAACTTGTTAAGTTTCCTTTCAAAGTAACTTCTCTTTCTCTCACTGTCGATAAGGAGAGCTTAAGTACTTTGCCTTTAGAAATTTTACCAGCAACCCCCGAGCCAACCCTTCCTTCCTCCACTTGCACATCTGCAAGAAGTGTACTAAGTTCTTTTCTTATAGCGTCCAACCTTTGTTCTACAGCTTGTTCAAATCTTTTAGAAGTAGCTCCCCCCTCTATTCTTCTCAATTGGCTCGCAATCTCACGAAGAGAGGTCCCGAGAGAGGAAAGTCTCAATGCAATTGCATCTACTTCTTTTGAAGGTGGACGTCCAGCCTGTATTTTCTTGAAAAAACCAAATAACATTTTCTTAAAATTGATTACAGCTCCGTTTGAAGAAAGATAGTATAAGTATTACCTTGTGAGAACAAATCTGTCAAAAAGGTTGTTCCCATACGCAAGATCTCTTCTTCTTACAATGAAATTTACTCTCTTTCCATCCTCAACGGTAGAAAATAAGGTGTGAGCAATGTCTAGCTCTATTCTTTCTCCTCTTCTTACATTGCGCCAACGTTCAAGCTCACTCCTGTTTTCGTCAAACTCAATTGTTGCCCCATCATCTCCCCCGTACTTTAAAACCATAAGAAGGTTTTCTCCTTCCATAGAGAAAAAATAATTTCCAAGATTTCCAGTGACACTTAATGGGTTTGCCCTTTGTTTTATCTGGCTAAGGCTTAGAGTAATTGTCCTTGGGCTCCCTGGAGGTCTCCTGCTTTTCAAAGCCCTTCTTAGAGTTTGTCTTCTTGGATCTTCTCTCCCCCTTGGTCTCGGAGGGCTCCACCTTGGACCAGTAACTACTTCCATATCAATTGTAGTGATAAAATCGTTCTTAAACTTTTAGTACCACTCAATGGTGTAGTTAACAGAGAAAGTAACAAAATAAATTGAGAAAATATCAAATCCTAAACTCTTCAATCTCTAAACGACCTTTCTTTGCTTTAATCACATAATTGTGCAAATCACTCAAGCCAGCCATTTTAGTTACAAGTGCAGGAAGTACCACTCGCTCTCCCTTAAATTGTAAGTTAGTAATTAATTCTCGTCCTTCTTGCCCATGCTTTGCTGCACTCTTTTCATCAAGTTGCAACTCTTTCATAACATGACGCCCTTGCGTTGTCCTGCGCTCTTCAAGCGCCTTATGTGTTTGCTTAGCGAAGTATTTTGCAATCTCTACTGGAATGTCCACTGGTGAGACTGAACTAATTCCTTGTAAGCCGGGAGAAATGTTTGCTTCAATGACCATTGGGCCAAGAGGGCTTTCTAAAATATCTACTGCGCAAACATCCAAGTTCAATGCTTTTGCTGCTCGAACTGCCAAACTTGCCACGTCCCGGCTAAGCACAACAGCTGTTGCCATTCCGCCAGCATGTGTATTCGCACGTTTTTCATCAACTTTTGCAATGCGCTTCATTCCAGCCACTGCTTTGTTTCCTACCACAATTACTCTAATATCAACGCCACCTGACTCGACATATTCTTGAATCAGAAATGGTTGATTTAATGCGCCTAAAGCATCAAGCAAAGAAGAAGCAGAAGGATAAGAGTCAGCAAACATAACGCCTTTACCATGGGTTCCTTCAGGAAACTTCATCACCACCGGATACTTTGTTCTTTTAAGAAGATCCTTCGCGCTTTCAATTCCTGGACCCACATAGGTTCTTGGCATAGGAATGTTGTGCTGTTCAAGCGCAAGATGAGTTAAGAGTTTATTGTGTACAATAGTAAAACCATCTGCAGGAAGCGGCAAGTAAGCTACCTTTCCTTGAAGCATACTAGTAATGGATCTTAGAAGTGGTGCGTAACGAAAAGATCCTTTTACATAGACACAATCATAGTCTGGGAATGGTTTTCCTTGATAGAGCAGCGCTGCTTCTTTTCCAAGCGCAACTTCTACTTCTTTAAGGTTAATCATATCAACGTGATCAAAGTACTTTTTCATAGCTTCTGCTACCCATAACGAACTTTTGCTTCCTAAAGAAATGACTGCTGCCCTCATAATCTTTTTTTCACCATTAGTTTGTTTTGCTCATGCTTGCTTTTGCTCACTTTCGTAGAGGATCAACCAGGAACTCGCCTTTTTTCAAAATATTTTGTCCAATAAGCGCGGGAAAACTCATCCCTTCCCTATTAGCAATGGAAAATTCTCCTTTGATTTTTTTACCCTTAATTTCAACTTCAACTTCCACCATATCTCGCATAGTCTTACCACTAGCTGACTTTACTAGCTTTTGCCTAATTACGGGCCCCAAGTCAAGCTGCTTTGCCAAAGATTCATCTAAGGATGAACTTGTTGCTCCTGTATCAATCCTTGCTTGTACTTTGAGCTCTCTTGCGCTCTTTCCTTTCAAAAGAACCTCCTCAGAAAGTCCTAAGGTTTCCCTCTCCCCCATAGAAAAGAACGGCTGAAGAGAAGTTTTTAACCTTTTCCCCAAAAATCCCTAAACATTTATAAGCTGGTCTCTTTATAAATAAAGCATGCAAGCACAAGCAATTGAAAGCACTGGACTAGTTCCTAACATGGAATATGATAGACTTTATGCGCAGATTGCTGAGCATGGTTATAAGAAAATTCTTATTCAGTTACCTGACGGTCTGAAACCAAAAGCAGGAGAAATTCAAATGGCGCTTCTTAAGAAATTTCCTGAGCTGAAAATTACTTTTTGGGCAGGCGATTGTTTTGGTGCTTGTGATACTCCAGATATTAAAGGTTTTGATTTGTTTGTTGCCTTTGGACACAGTACTTGGAAGTATTAAATAAAATGAGATTTGAATATCGCCTTAAAGATGTCCCTGTTCTTCGAGAACTTTATGAAGGAATGAAAAGAAGATATGGAGATCTAGATGATGGTGATTATGTACATGCAGAAGTTGAGCTAAGACATGTTCTTCAAGTTGTAAGAATGGCAGAAGCAGAAGGGCTTGGCGATAGAAGAGGTCTTATTAATTCTGGTTTGCGTACTCTTTGTATCGTTGAAGAGAGAATGCTTAGGCTTGAGAGATTAGTGTTGGTCTAAGAAAAAATCTCTTGTTGAAATATTTTCGATTTTCTAAAGAAAGATATTTATAGATAAAAGCTAACTAAGTAAAATATGGAAACCGTTACACTTCCAAAAGCAACTCTTGAGAACTTACAAATGGAGAACAAAAGGTTGCATAAAGAGGTAAAAATCCTTAGGAATACTAAACTCTATCGACGTCTTTTAGATGTTCTTGAAAATTTAAAAACAAAAGAGTACTCAAGAACAGATGTAGACCTCTGATTATTCTTTTAATCACACCTTTGATTGTTTTTTGCTGTTTGTTTTTACCCTTCTTTATTTCCAGATCAAGTAAGATGATCTTTCTTGCAGTTTTTTGATAATGAAAATAAAGTCGCAAAGGAGGTCTCTTGCTTTTCATCTCATAGAGCCAAACCTTATTATCAAGGAGCTTTCCAGTAGTTGGCCCTTCAAGTTCTAATTGATCAAACCACCTTGTTAAGATTTTCTTGTAAGCACTATTTTTTGCCGCTTTTTCTAACTTCTTTTTAACAACTTTATCAAAGATAACAAAGTAAGCTTTCACAACTTAGAATTAGAATAAATCTTTTATCTGCCCTTTTGAAACAAATACGGAAATTTTTTGGTAACTACAAACTAGAAAATAAAATTAAGAGAAAAAGAAATTAGCAATACTCTAAACCGATCATATTTCCTCGGTTCAGTCGCATTCTTGGATCAAGCACTCTTTTCACTGCAGCAATTTCTCTCAATCCTTGATCACCGTACATCATATGAAGGTAAGGTTTTCCATCAATCATTTTTTTACCAACACCATGCTCTGCGGAAACTGTGCCACCTAATTGTACTGCTTTCCTTGCTAAGCCAGTATAAATCCTTAAAGCAACTTCTGCTTCAGCAGGATTTCTTGGAATAAGGTTGAGATGTAAATGATGGTTTCCTACATGACCGAAGAGTGCTGAATGTGGCCCTTCTGTTTGACAAGCAGCATCAAACCTGGAAATTGCTTCTCCATAAGCTGCCATCATTGCAGGAAATTGTTCTGCAGGGACTGCAAAATCTGTTCCTAATTTTCTCATTCTATATCTGGCTATGATCCCATTAATTGTTTCAGGGACAGCATGTCTAAAAGCAACTACTCGATGATCTTGCCAATTATCAACTACCCCATGTGCTTCATAAAGATCAGCCAAAACATGTTCTACTGCCTCATCTCCAGAGAAGTATTCGTATTGTACTGCACAAGCTGCTTTAGCTGGCAATTCAACTTCTTGTTTTCCACCAGCTAATTCTAAAGAATTACGATCATAAAACTCTAAAGAAATAAGTCCTGTCCCTGTCTTTCCATCATATCTCTTTGGCCTTGCACTATCAATAAATCTTAGTGCAGCTTCTTGATTTTCAAAAAAGAAAAGGCCACTCTCAACATCTCTTCTTGGTTTTAGTCTTAAGCCAACTTGACTCACCGCTCCAAGAAGACCTTCACTTCCGATGAAAAGATCAATGGCATCCATCTCTGGCTTTGCATACAAACCTGCAGCATTTTTTCCAGGAAACATTCTATAAGATGGAACTGTCACTTCATAAATTGTACCGCCTAAAGTAGTAAGCCTAAGTCTTCTTCCTTCTGCAGAAACTTCTCCTCTCCTTAAAGCAAGAACATCTCCATCGGCTAAAACTACTCTTAAACTATCAATATTTTCTCGCATTGCTCCGAAAGCAAAAGTCCTTGTTCCGGAAGCATTGGTATTTGTTGCAGCACCTAACAAAGCATCACTCGCTGTTGGATTTGGCATAAGCATTCCATGATCAGCAAGGACATGGTCAAGAGTCTGTAAAGAAATTCCTGGAGGAACAAGAGCTTCACTTTCTCTTAGTCCAATGGAAACTGACCGTCCAATGACATCCTCATCATCTACTTGTCGGTAGCCATCAGGTAGTGCTGCTTTAAGCATTCTTTCTGTAGCAAGGATAATTCCGCCTTGAGTTGGAACACAACCACCAGTGACTCCAGTCCCAGCACCACGAAAGGTTACTAGATTAGAAGATGTTTGAAGAATTCTGACTAAATCTTTCTCGGTTTCTGGAGATTCAACGCTGTCAACCCTATCTGTCTCTACTCTTAATTGACTTTTATCTTGATATAAATCTACGCTAGCCATTTTGTGCTTTTTGGATAAGTTTTAGTTTATATAATTTATTATTTCATAGAATCAGTTTTAAAATCTTTTAATTTATCTGTTAGAAAGTATTCTCTCTTTGAAAAATGAAAAATAAATGAATAAGAATTACTTAAAAGAAAAAAGAAGAAATTACTTAAGAATTAACCATCTCAATCTCGATGTTGAGACCCTCAGGGATTGGAACTCTCATGACAAGACGTAACGTTCTCTCATCTGTTCCAATATCAATCAAACGTTTATGGATACGCATTTCATAACGTTCCCAAGAAGCTTTACCCTCACCATCAGGAGATCTTCGAGTGGTTACCTTTAATTTTTTAGTCGGAAGAGGAATAGGACCTCGCATACCAACGCCAGTTTTTTCAACAATTTCACCAATGCTTCCACAGATCTGATTGATCTTGGCGATATCGGTACTTGCTAATTTAATTCTTGCTCTTTGTGCCATTGTTGTTTGTAACCTTTATCACACAGCAAGCCATGCTTGCCATGCAACCCCTGTTGTGCGTGTTTGTCCACGCTTTATTAAAGTTTGTATTTGAAAATAATAAAAAAAGGAAAAAAGGATGCTAGACTTATTGCATCTCTTTCTTCACAACATCCATACACATACCAGCTGCTACGGTAACTCCGGAGTCACGGATAGCGAATCTGGAAATCTGTGGGATGTCTGCGTTCTTCTCAATTACAAGAGGCTGTACTGGTCTGAACTTAACTACAGCTGCGTCACCGTTTTTCAAGATGTCCTTGTTCTCAGTGATTTCTGCTCCAGTTGCAGGGTTCATTTTCTTTACAATCTCAACTAATTGACAAGCCACCTGAGCAGTGTGGATGTGGAATACAGGAGTGTATCCAACAGTTACAACACTTGGGTGGTTCATAATAACGATTTGCGCCGTGAATTCAGTTGCTACGGTAGGTACGTTATCAGCGTGTCCAAGAACGTCTCCACGAGCAAGGTCTTTCTTACCGAAACCACGTACGTTGAAACCTACGTTGTCTCCTGGACCTGCTTGTTGGTGCTGTTCGTGGTGCATCTCAATAGTTTTTACTTCACCAGTAATTCCCTTTCCTTCACGCCCAGGAACCGCAGTAACTTTGTCACCGATCTTCATGATACCAGTCTCAACACGTCCTACAGGAACTACTCCGATACCAGTGATATTGTATACGTCCTGAATAGGAAGTCTCAAAGGTAAGTCGGTTGGTTTGGTAGGTACTTCGAAACCGTTAACTGCGGAAAGAAGAGTATCTCCAGTCCACCATGGCATCTTGTCGCTGTTTTTAGTAATGTTATCACCAGGCAAGGAAGCGATAGGGATAAATCGAACTTTATCAACTGCCCATCCAGCTCTTGCTGCGTGAGTTTTTACTTCTTCAACAACTTCTTTGTATCTTGCTTCAGAGTAATCTACTCCAGAAATGTCCATTTTGTTTACTGCTACAACAAGCTGACCTACACCAAAGATCTTGGTAAGCATTAAGTGCTCTTTGGTTTGTGCGTTCACACCGTCGTTTGCTGCAACTACAAGTACAGCACAGTCTGCTTGGGAAGCTCCAGTGATCATGTTCTTAACGAAATCTCTGTGACCAGGTGCATCAATTACAGTAAAGTAATATTTGTCAGTATGGAACTGCTTGTGAGCTAGATCGATAGTTACTCCACGCTCTTGCTCTTCTTTCAAGTTGTCCATAACAAAAGCAAACTCAAAACCAGATTTTCCTAGCTGAGCTGCTTTTTCTTTGAGTTTTCTCATTGTCTGCTCATCGATATCTCCTGCATCGAAAAGAAGACGTCCTACAGTAGTAGATTTACCGTGGTCTACGTGACCTACGAAGACTAAATTAATGTGTTCTTTGTTCTTTGCCATTGTATTTTTACTCCTCACTTAATTTCTATTATGATTCTTTCCCAAAACTCTCAAAACACCCCTGTTTTTAGTATATGTAGCGTGATTTGGGATTAGTTGGCAAACACGATGGCTCCTTTATAAATATTTCGCCTGGGAAAGAGGAGAGAAAGCAGGGAAAAACGAGGAGAAAGAGATGAAAATAAAGAGAAAAGGGAAGAAATCTGGCCATAGTTTGTAAACTGATTTTAAGAGCTAAGCCTAGCTCGTCTTTTCAGCAACAAAGTCAAACATGGTTTCAATTGCTTGATCATTGCTCCCTTGAGAGATCCCAATGCTATGTCCAGAACCTTCTTCAATGAATGAATTAGCTTCGATTCCAATTTCTTCTAAGGCTGCTTCAAAATCAAGTGCTCGCTGCTCGTTAAACTTTGGATCAGCGGTCCCATGAAAAAATTGCGCAGGAGGATCATTTGCATCCAGATAATTCATTGCACCTAAACGTGGTCCGCGAATATCCTCATAAATATCAATCTCATCGATGAGTTCTTGTGGTCCTAGAATATTCAACCCTTCCGGGCCAATTTCAATTGTTTCTGTATACTCGCTTGGGATAGTGTTTCCAAAGTTAGTACTCTCTCCGATATAAGCTGCAAAACTAAGATCATCATCTTGCACAGGACAGTTCGCAAGCCAGTCTTCTTCTTGATTGTAAGCAACAAGACTTGTAATGTAACCACCAAAGCTGTAACCATGAAGCACAACAGTGTCAGTTTGAATACCGTGCACTTCTGCTAATTCCTTGAAACTTGCGACAGCACATGCGGTTGTGTGCGCTGAAGAGATCCCAACACTGTAGAGTCGAAAACCCCACTTGAAATCAGGGCTTACCACAACATAACCTTCTTCTGCGTAGAGAAGTGATCGGTCACGCATGTTACTTTTCCTGCCTGCATTAGAGTCCCCTCCGTGCACGACAAAAACAATTGGACTTTCTTGCACATCTTCTAAAACTCCTTCATAATAAATGTCAAAACGAAAGTTGATATCGTCTCCGTAAGGAACATCTTTGATAATGGTGACATCACCCACTATTT
Source organism: uncultured Methanosarcinales archaeon (assembly GCA_964343575.1). Taxonomy (GTDB): domain Archaea; phylum Nanobdellota; class Nanobdellia; order Woesearchaeales; family GW2011-AR9; genus CAYFJV01. The sequence continues at coordinate 385,547 of CAYFJV010000001.1, forward strand.
CTTTCTCATAATCTTCAAAATCAGTTATTTCAGTGATATCAAAATCTGCTCCGTAATATTCTTCATGAAAGAGTGCTACTTCCTCCTCTGTTGCATCATAATACTCGTTGAGATCAATCCCTTCTTGCCTTAGAGTTTCTGGATCGTCAATGGGTTGGAGACTATCGACATCAATGTCTCCTGCGTCTGGAGTTTGTGCGCAGGCTGTGATCAAGAGCGTTGCTATGAGCAGAAGAGAGAATAAAAAGGTTTGTTGGAAGGATTTCATCTTGGAGCAAGGGTAGAAAAAATTGTTTATTAATCTTTCCTGGAACGAGAAAATATTCTTTATCCTCTAGGGAAGTAATGCTCAGTAAAACAAGCATTACCTATGTCTAATTTCGCAGCTTCTTCAAAATGTTTGCGAGCAGAACTTGGTTGGAACAAGGCATTGTACGTAAAACCGAGGAGCAAATGGGCTTTTGCATTTTCTGGATCCAAATGTAAGCAAGTCTCAAGACTTGAGGCAGCCAGCTCATAAAATTCAGGAAAATATTCTCCAAGCTTGTGATAAAGGCAACCAAGTATGCGATAGTCAGAAGCGTCTGCACTTCCTTCTTGAACAAGTTGTTCGTAGGCTTCTGATTGCCGGCGAAGAGCATCAAAATGAGCTAAAGAACGTTCCCCTAGAAAAGAGGAAGAAGGGCTACTAAAGCCTTTATTTCGCTTACATACCATCTTGGAGCGAGGAAGAGCGAAGGAGAATAAAGGTTCTGCCGCACTTTTGCGGTTTTGTGTCTAAATGTTTTTTTTGGAAACATTATTTTGAGTTATTTTTACTTCTTTTGTTTTATTTTTGTCCGAAAATTGCTTTTTCTTTGAAAAGATTTATAATATTTTTAGTTCATTTCTTGTTCATGGAAGGAGGCATGTGGCTCGCAAAGTTTACTATGCGACACAATTGTATTGTAGGAAATCGTTGTAAAAAGTTTAGCTGCAGCTCTTCTTGTTATCCCCTCAATAGTTATTCAGATGGAAAGTATAACTACTTCTTTAACTTAGAGAAACTTTCCGGGAAAAAAGATGACATCAAAGCATTTGTTAAAGATCTGAAGAAGGACAAAGATGTGCTTGAAGTGCAAACACTTGGAAACACTTTTTTTATCGCTTTTAGAGAAGATAGAGAGATGAGTGGTCCCCTACAATTACATCATCAACAGGTAATTAACCTCAAACCAGTACATGTTGACACTGAAGGCGTAGAGCACTGGGAAGTAGGGAGTTGGAAAAAAGAGTACTTGATGAATTTTATTGCTCAAGTACAAGCAGTTCCAGCTTACGCAGCGGAGTTTAGACTTTTGCGAATGGAAAGGAGTTCCTTTAAAGATGTTTATTTTCCACATATCATGCCACTTATGACTCCTTCGCAAAGGATTGCTTTGAGTTTGGCAAAGGAGAATGGTTACTATGATTTTCCTCGGAAAATTGGTTTGCGAAAGCTTGCTGAGATTATGGGACTTTCTCTTTCAACGTATCGAGAGCATTTACGTAAAGCAGAGCGTTCTTTGTTGAAGAATTATTAGCTAACCATCAGTTTTGGTAGGAGAAACCATTAGTGGGCGAGGGAGTAGAAGTTCTAGAAGGGCGTTTGCTGTTCTGATTTGTCCCAACGTGCTGTCAGAAAAACTTGGATTGAAGTGAGCTCCTCCTTTAGCAGTATACACATGATAGTTACCAAGGGAAGATTGTAGAGGTAAACCAAGGCTAAGGTAAGTTCCCTGTTCTTGCAAAGTGAAACCATCTAAACCATAATCTAAGAATTCGATGGCTGCTTGGTCGTGGGAAATGTCAAAAGAAAGGTTCTTTCTTCCGAGTATTCTTGGAGGGCTGATGCTTCTTTCAGTGTAGAAAAAAAACCAGTCACCTAAGCGACAAGTGTAACTTGTTTCCCCATCGCCTTCTCTTCTCTCAAGATAGCGATCAAGACAATAGGAAGCAACCGCCCCAAGTTCTTCCCTTGGAGAATGGTTTGGAATTGGGCCTGAAAAATGCTTCTCTTGAGGGGAACAAGAGCTTGTAAACAATAAAATTGCTAGCAAGGAAATTCTAGGCAGGGTGCCCGAAGGAAGTCCAGAACGCTCGAAATATTTCATTGTTTTTTGACAGAATGGTTGTTTTTTAATTTAAATCTGTCGTTTTGCATACAAATTTACCGAAAAATTCTCTGTTTCATGTAAATGTTTAAAAAAGGAATTGTTTTTTGGGACATTGGTGAATTTTATATGAAAAAAATTGTAATTTTTGTTGTAGCTTTGATTTTGCTTTCTTTCTTTGCTCTAGCTGGAAATGAAGGACATCTTGGCGCAGAAGGTGAGCTTTGTGGTGCTGGTTGTGAAGTTCGTGTTGGGGAGTTCCTTGATCTTGGAGAAGGAGGTTTTCTTACAATCTCTGTAAACCCTTCAGAAGGACTAGACTTCTCCATTAGGGTTGATTCAATGGATTATGAAGGAGGACACTTTTTGACTTTCACTCACAGTGAAACTGGTGAAGAAAGTTCTTTGTTTATTCCGGCAGGAACTTCAGATGAAGATGCAGTATCCATGATTAAATCAGAGTTAGTAAAATACATGAGTGATGAAAAGGCTCAAAAAACTGCTGAAGAGACTTGGAAAAACCTTAAAGGTGAAAGTAACGAAGAAGGTGAAGATTCAAATGATAAAGGAAGCTTTATCGACTATGGAGATGGAAGTTGTCCTCCAGGGATCATTCTTTGTTAGTTTCTAGATTTTTTTTCTTTTTTATTCTCTTTTCTCCTGAAAAAGTGAGATTAATTGTAACTATTTTCGACAAAAAGAATTTTTGAAATTAGCGTGTGGTTAAAAAGGTAAGAAACAAAAAGAAAAAACAAGAAAAAAGCTAAGCACAAAGAAATCAAGAATTTCTTGTGCAAAAAACAGAAAGTGTTCTGTTTTTATGCTCCTAAGGAGCCTGCGCTTAATCCCTTCCTTTGGATGATCTGTTGCTTTACTTTATCCTGAAGCTCCATCGGTAACTTTTCAAACTTCTGGGAGATCAAGCTGCTGCTTCCTCGCCCACCAGTTGCGCTACGCAATGCGTTACTCCATCCAAAGAGTTCTCCTACTGGCATCTCTGCTTTAACCACAGTAAGGTCTCCTTCTTGTTGCATGTCAAGCAATTTTCCACGCCTTCCAGATACCAACTTAGACATTTCACCCATGTACTCGGTTGGAGCTTCAATACGAGTTACTTGCAATGGCTCATACAATACTGGGCCAGCAGTCATGATTGCAGCACGAATACCGTCACGAACAGTGGGGTACATCTGCGCAGGACCTCTGTGAATTGCATCTTCGTGCAACTTACAATCTTTTAATCTGATCATCATGTTAACACAAGGCTCTTTTGCAAGAGGACCAGCTTTCATAACGTCTTGAAACATGTCAAGAACCATCTCCATGATCTCATTAATGTGTACGATTCCCCTCGTGTCATCAATGAACATGTTACCTTCAAAGACAGCCTTTACGTTGCTTGCCTGTTTTGCATCCCAACCTTCTCCTCGCAAAAATTCAGTTACTGCTTGATCTTTCTTCTTGAAGCGACCAGTAGGCATCTCTCCGCTAATAATCCCATCAATGATTCCTTGTGGGAGTGGCTCAACAGTAAAGTACAACTTGTTGTGCTTGTTAGGAGACTTTCCTTCAGCTTCAGTACCTGGTTTAGTAACTGCTTCACGATATACCACGATAGGAGGAGATGTTTTTACTTCTACACCTTTCTCAGTTTTAATCCTATTCTCAATGATCTCCAAGTGAAGCTCGCCCATACCATGCATTAAGTGCTCACCAGTCTCTTCGTTAATCTCAACTTTGATGGTTGGATCTTCTTTTTGTACTTGATGAAGAACTTCAATCAACTTTGGTAAATCTGCAGGACGCTTAGCTTCAATAGCTTTACTTACTACAGGATCAAAGATATGTGAAATTGCATCGAAAGGTTCGTTCGGTCCACCAGCAGTTGCAGTTTCTCCCGGCATTCCTCCTTTCAGACCACCAACACCAATGATGTTTCCTGACACTGCATGGTCTACAATCTCTCGCTTCGCACCGTTATAGATGTATACTTGCTGTACACGACCAGGAACATTTGCTCTATTCAAGAAGACTTCATCTCCCTTCTTTAGTTTTCCACTAAACAAACGTCCTGCAGCAATTTCTCCTGCTTGAGGATCAACTACTACTTTAGTGATTACAAAGAATGCTTTTCCGTTCGGATCACAAGAAGTTAATGCCCTCCCTTCGGTGCTTTCTAAATCACCATGCCAGAGGTTAGGTACACGGTATCCTTGCGCAACAACCGGGTTAGGGTGGTGCTCTACTACCATATCAAGTACTACTTCATGCAGTGGTGCTTTCTTAGCTAAAGCTTTGTAAGCTTCAGTATCATTATCATCTTGGTAAGCAGCGATGATGTCTGCGAAAGAAATTCCTTTCTTCTGCATGTAAGGTAAACTCAATGCCCAGTTATGAAAAGCGCTCCCAAAAGCTACAGTTCCATTCTGTACATTAACTAACCAATCGTCAGCTTTTCCTTCAGGTAAAAGACCTTTGATGATCTTGTTAATCTCTGCAATTTGCTTGATAAATCGCTCTTGCATTTGCTGTGGAGTTAACTGTAGCTCCTTGATGAGCCTGTCAACTTTGTTGATGAAAAGTACAGGTTTTACTTTCTCACGTAGCGCTTGCCTAAGAACAGTTTCAGTCTGTGGCATTGCTCCTTCTGAAGCACAGATAAGAACGATTGCTCCATCTACTGCACGCATTGCTCGTGTTACGTCACCACCGAAGTCAACGTGACCAGGAGTATCAATTAAGTTGATCAAGAACTCATCTCCTTCAACTTTGTGTACCATAGATACCGCTGCGGAGTCGATGGTAATTCCACGTTCTGCTTCGTCGTCGTGAAAGTCAAGTTGTCTTGCTTTTCCTGCAAGAGCTTCACTCATCATACCAGCTCCGGAGAGAAGGTTGTCTGAGAATGTAGTTTTTCCGTGGTCAATGTGAGCACAGATTGCGATATTACGGATATGTTTTGGATCTTCCATGATCCGGGTTACCATATCCACCATTTTTTCTGCCATGTTCTTACCTCATAAGATTATGTTTGTTATATCTGTTTTTTGCTTTGTTTCTTACTTAGTCTATTCTAAGATGTGCAAATCATGCACGGTCCGATAGCTGTGTAGTTCTTCAGGTCTAAACCAAAGTGCGATCTCTTTCTCTGCATCTTTCTTATCAGCAGAAGCGTGCACAAGATTCTTTAGAGCAATTCCTTTTTGATCTGCGTAACCATAACTTGCGTGTGCGAAGTCTCCACGAATGGTCCCAGGAGCTGCTCCTTTTGGCTCAGTACTTCCCACCATCTTCCTTACTAAAGCAATTGCTTCAACTCCCTCAAGGACAAAAGCAAGCACTGGTCCTGCTGTGATTAAGTTCTCTAATCCAGGGTAGAATGGTTTTTCTACATGCTCTGCGTAATGTTTCTCAGACATTGCTTTGTCTGCCCAGATCATTCTTGCTCCAACCATCTTTAATCCTGCGTCTTCAAAACGCATGAGAATTTTTCCCATGATGCCACGCTGAACTGCATCAGTTTTGAGTAATACTAATGTTCTTTCAATCATTTTCTTTCCACCTTTGTTTTTCCCCTTGTTTTCTTCTCGGGGGTTTCTTAGCTGTTAATCGAAAAATAAAATACAAAAAAACTAAGCCTTAGCTGTTTTAGCTCCGGCTCTTTTTTGTTTCTCTGCATGATAGGTCTTGGTCCATTTGGTCTTCAGAGACTTTCTTCCCAGATGCAATTTGTTTTTCTCACACTTTCGAGAACAAAATCTATCTGTTTTCCCACTTGTGTAGACAAACAAGATACCAGTTCCTTTCATGATGGACTTTTCACAAAAACTACAATTAGCCATTCTTTAAACCTCACTTGCGTCTTTTACGACCGCCAAGACGTTGCGCTTCAATTTCAGTGTCAAGCAACATTAAAATGTCTCCTTTACGAACAGGACCTTTAACATTTCTTCGAATTGCTTTGTTCTTATCACGACCATCTAAAATAAGGGCCATAACTTGAGAAAGTCCTCCACGGCTTCCTGCACGAGTAATTACTTCTTTTACCTCAGCAGGCCAAGCTTCTGCAAAAAGAGCTCCGCTATCTGCTTTTCCCTTAGCGTCTTTCTTGCCGCCTTTCCCTCTTGATTGTGTTTGATCTCTAGCCATTTGATTCAACCTCTTACGCTACTTATTGAGCCGCTGCATTTTCAGCATTAAGAGCTTCAATCAATGACTTTGCATCTCCTTCTTTTACTACAGCCACAGCCGCAGTACTTACAGGTAACCCTGCTGCTGCACCAAGATCTTCTTTCTTAGAAATTTCTACACAAAGAACACCTTTCTCTTTTGCAAGAAGTGGTAAGTGCATAACAACCTCTTTTGGAGATACATCTCCTGCAAAAACTACTAACTTAGCATCTCCCTTTTCAAGAGCCTTGGTAGCTTCGTTAGATCCTTTTCTAATTTTTCCTGTGCTTCGTGCGATTTCCACAGCTTCTAATACTTTTGCTTCATCAACCATTTTTGTTTTACCCCACTAGCATGTGTTTGCTAGTACACTTTCGTGTTTTGTCGTCTTTTGTTTTAGTTTGATCTTACCAAAAATTGACTTAGAAACTTAAGATCTTTAGAAGCTGAGAAAAAATACTTTTCTTCGCCTCCAAATCTTTCCCAAGATAAGTCATTGGCAATGGTAGCTTGTGAAGGTGGTTTGTTTATAAATGTTTGGATGGAGATTAGAGAAAAAAAGTATTAGCATAAGAAAACTCACTCTAAACCAAAGCCCAAATAGTCATTGATATAAGGAAAGATTGCCTCCTCTAGATCTTGTAGTGAGCAAGGAAGGTCATCGGAAGATTCAGCCTTCTCTTCTCCTGGAAACAAAGCTATCAGTTCTGCCTGATCTGCATGAGAGCCAAATCCAATATTTATCGAAGGATTACTTCCACCCGGGATGATGTACCTCAACCCACTCAGAGCACCACCACAAACAGATCTTCCTAAAAGAGAAGCATCTCCTTCACTCACACGCAAAGTAAGATAATCTCCCTCAGAGGCATTTCCTTCTGGCGGGCAGTCATTTACCATGAACAGTGAGTCAGAAAGCCCTTGACTAGTTATATATACAGAATCTGCGTTTGAGTAAGTGACACAACCATCAGAACCCCTATGAGAACTATAAGTCCTGCTTCCTAAATCTAGAGCTCCAATTTGAACTGAATCAAAGCCTTCTAGACTGTGAAACACATCAAGTACCCCAGAGAGTAAGTTTTTCTCATCACTTGTAAAAGGACCAACATCTTTATCCGCATAAGAACAAACAGTGTTTACTTCCCCACCAGTAATGTGATCTTCACAAACATTAAGTGTTTCTTGTTCTGTTGGTAGTGATCCAATAGCATAGCCAAGTAAACAGAAAGCTAAACCGCCAGAAAGCAAAGTTCTTCTTCTCATGATCTTCTTTCTTTACGACTTTTTTATAAATATTTCATTTTATTTTTTTAATTTGTTGAAAAAAAGACACAATGCTCTTCTTCCATAAGCTTCTTAAAGGATTTTGAGATCATCTTTTTCCAAAATAGGTGATATCTTATGTGTGGCATTACAGCGTATATTGGAGACAAAGAAGCGTTTCCCATCCTGATCAGTGGACTTGAAAGACTTGAATACAGAGGTTACGATTCTGCAGGGGTCGCTACTCTTAACGTTGGAGAGGGAGGGGCAAGGATTCTTAAGCTTAACAAAGCAGTTGGTAAGGTTGCCAATCTAAAAACAGAGAAACTCCCTGGAAGCATTGGTCTGGCGCACACTCGTTGGGCAACTCACGGAGCTCCAACGCAAGCTAACGCCCATCCTCACCACAATGATGAACAAAGTATAGTTCTTGTGCACAATGGTATTATCGAAAACTACGCAGTACTTCGCAAAAAATTGCAAGAGAAAGGTTACTCATTCTACTCACAAACAGACACCGAAGTTCTGACAAAATTAATTGATTACTTTTCCAAAAAAGAAAAACACAAGGGAGATTTCAGAGGAGCAGTTGTTGCTGCTCTACACGAAGTTGTTGGTGCTTATGGGATTGTTATCTTAAACAAAAGTGAAGACAAATTGTACGCTGCGCGAAAAGGGAGCCCTCTTTGCTTAGGGATTGGGCAAGGAGAATATTTTATTGCTTCAGATCCTGCAGCTTTTTTGGAGCACACTCGCCGCGTGCTTTACTTGGAAGAGGACGATGTTGTGGTAGTTGATCGTAAGAGCTTCTCAGTGAGCAATATTTGTGAAGGACACGATACTTGCGTGGATCGTGATGTGACTCACATCGAATGGGACCTTTCCTCCGTGGAAAAAAATGGTTATGAACACTTCATGCTCAAAGAGATTTTTGAACAAGCTGACAGTATTAAAAATTGCATTGCTGGTCGTACTGATTTGGACCATACTGTCGCTGAGCTCAAGACAAAACTCCCAGAGAGTTTTTTGAAAAATTTGGGAAAGGTGGTTATTGCTGCTTGTGGAACCTCTTGGCACGCAGCGCAGGTTGCTAAATTTGTTATTGAAAAATACTGTCGGGTGCCCGTTGAGGTAGAATATGCCTCTGAGTTTCGTTACAAAAACCCGATCTTTGGGCAAGAAGATTTGTTCATGGTTATCTCTCAAAGCGGGGAAACTGCTGATACCCTTGCTGCGCTTAAAGAAGCGAAAGAACGTGGCGTGCGCAGTTATGGAATTGTTAATGTAGTAGGAAGTAGCATTGCTCGTGAAGTTGATGCAGGAACTTATATTCGTGCAGGTCCAGAGATTGGGGTTGCAAGTACCAAAGCCTTTACTGGACAGGTTGTTGCACTGTTACTTTTTGCTATTGCTCTTGGTCGTATCAAAGAAACACTGAGTGTTGAAAAAGCCCAAGAGATGATTCACAGTCTTGAGGATGTTCCAAGTTTAGTTGCTGAATGTCTTTTGGAAGCCGAGAAGATTAAGAAAATTGCAGAGGGACCTGCATTTATTAGTAAGCACTCTGCTTTCTTTCTTGGCAGAGGTGTTCATGTTCCAACTGCACTAGAAGGGTCCTTGAAGCTTAAGGAGATCTCTTACATTCACAGTGAAGCATTCCCTTCAGGAGAGATGAAACACGGACCAATTGCCTTACTTGATCCTGGCTTTCCAGTAGTTACCATGCTTGCTGATAATGATTTAGTCTATGAGAAGATTTTGAGCAATATCCAAGAAGTCAAGGCGCGTAGTGCCTATGTTATCGCAGTTGCCAATAAGGGAGACCAGCACGTTTCTGAGATTGCAGATGCACTTATCCGTGTGCCAAAAGTTGCTGATTACTTGCAACCAGTAATTTTTAGTGTTCCGTTGCAGTTGCTTGCTTATTACGTTGCTCTTGCTCGGGGTTGTGCTATTGATCAGCCCAAGAATTTGGCAAAAAGTGTGACTGTGGAGTGAAAGTTTAAAAAAAACCTTGCTTTTTATGGAGAGATGGGCGATTACAATTTTGAAGTGACACGGGGTAGAGGCAGTGGCGATGGTCCAAGAGATGAACTGAGCGATGCCCTAGCAGACCTTCTAATTCCAGGAGCGCTTTCTAGAAAATTATATTCTAGTTCTCTCCCAAGGAGAGGTCGTCTTGATGTTTCTCCAGAACTAATGGCTTTAGTTGGATTAGGAGTTCCATTAGTCTCTTATAGTGTCCTTGCTGGTGGTCTTTACATGTTAGCAGAGAACTGTCACCTGCTCTAAATTAGAAAGTGAAGAATAACAATCAATAAAAATACTTTTTTCTCTTTCCATTCGTATGGGTAATTCGCATTCTTTTCGCTACGCACACCTTGCAGACCTGCACCTTGGCAGCTGGCGCGAGCCAAAGATGCGTGAAATCTCCACCAAGGTATTTCTTCGCGCAATTGATGACTGTATTGAAGCTGGAGTCGATTTTATTCTCTTTGCTGGAGATCTCTTTAACACCAGTATGCCAGCAGTTGATACGCTTAAAATTGTGACCAAAAAGTTAAAGGAATTGCAAGAGAAAGGAATCCCTCTGTATGCTATTGCAGGAAGCCATGATTTTTCTCCAAGCGGGAAGACCATGCTTGATGTACTTGAAAACGCAGGACTACTTGTTAATGTGTGTAAGGGAAGCGTTGATCCAGAAACAAAATTGTTGAATCTCTCTGTTGTCGTTGATCAAAAAACTGGAGCGAAAATTGCTGGAATCATTGGTAGACGAGGAATGCTTGATAGAACTTATTATGAAAACTTGAATCGAGTTGAATTGGAGAAAGAGGGCGGGTATAAGATCTTTATGTTTCACACCACACTTACTGAGCTTAAGCCAAAGCATTTAGAGATGCTTGACTCACAACCAGCATCCTTCCTGCCGAAGAGTTTTAACTATTATGCAGGAGGACACATCCATCACCGTAACTTGATTGAGATTCCAGAATATGGCACGCTTACTTACACTGGAGCCCTTTTCCCAAATAATTTTGCAGAACTTGAGAAGTATAGTTATGGAGGTTTTTACCTTGTTGATGTGCAAAAGGTGGAAGAAGGGAATGGTGAGGGAAACTTTAGCCAAAGCATTGAATGGAAAGCAGTGCAAGTTGTGAAACATAAAAAAATTATTTTTGACTGCAATGCAAAAACAGCCTTACAGGTTGAAAAAGAGCTTCATGACTCCTTGAAGGAAGAGGATTTGAGTAATACCCTTATCACTTTACGCTTATTTGGAAGCCTTTTAGAGGGGAAGGGGAGTGATATTAATTTTAAGGAAGTTTTTGAGCAATGGTACGCACAAGGTGCTTACTTTATTATGAAACATACAAGCAAACTTGTTTCTCCTGAGTTTGAAGAGATCTCTTTGAGTAGCTCTCAGCAAAGTCCAGAGCTTGTTGAAAAGGAACTGATCAAAGAGCATGCAGGACAAGGTGTTTTTTCTCCTGCACTCACAGAGAGTTTAGCTACGTCGCTTCTTGCTGGCTTGCACACCAAAAAGCAAGAAGGAGAAAAGAGCTATGACTTTCAAAAAAGAGTTTTTGCAGAGTTGGATACGCTTTTTCAGAAGCATCAAGAAAAGAAAAATGTTTAGCTCTGTAAAGAAAAGACAGAGAAAAGAAAAATTTGGACCTGCGGGGCCTAGGGTCTACCCTATCTTCTCAAGAAGATCCAGGAGAACCACCTTACCCTTACCTTCTGCCCGGCAAGATAAATGTCAAGGACTTCAATTAAAGAGCGCTTGTCTTTTGCCTGTTGCATTGCTCGGTACAAACGCTTATCTCTGAAGACATCTTTGACCCAAATCGCAAATTCATTGTTTCTTCCAAGGATGTACTGGTTGTACTCTTCATTTGACATGACACTCAACGCTTTTCTTAAGGTAGGCAAGTCTTTTACCAGGTTTGTGTTCTCTAAACGGAAGTGCTTATCCGTCGTAATGTGTGGACGCTTAAGCAAGTTTCTTTTTGTTAAGTCTAGAGAAAATCTTAGGAAAGAAATCCTTTGTAAGATAATCACCAGAATCAGTGCAACTACAGTATAGGCAAGTAAGATCCCAATCTCAAGACCTAAAGAAGCATAGTTTGCATGGAAAAGCATAGCTTTCTTAAGGCTCTCTGAAGCAAGAACATAAGGATTGAAAAGTAAGGCGGAACGTACAAATTGTGGAAAACTCTCAATCGGAAGGATTAAGTTAGAGAGAAAAGCAAATATTCCTCCTACTGAAATAAAGGCGATGGTTATTCCTTCTTGTGTTTTGAAGAGGTGCCCAATGAGATATCCAAGCAGTATGAAAAAGGAAACTGAGAGGAGAAGAATCACGATACTTACATAATAATTAGCCAAGATAGGTATCTTAACAAAGTAAAAGACAGAGAGTAAAACTGCAGTAAGCTGCAGCGAAATAATACTAAAATTACAAAGGAATCTTGCAAGAAGATGAGTAAGTTCACTTGTCGGGGAAGTAAGGTTCCTAAAATAAGCAAGAGACTCTTTTTCCATTACCACCAAGTTACTTGAGAGCATCATCCCTACAAAAAGGACTAAAAGCATGAGATAGTAAGGGAAAATGAACAAAGATCTGTTATCATTTGAGAGAACCTCATTCACTTCTACCTCAAAATGGTTTTCCACGTCTTCGCCACTCAGGGCCAAAATTGTTGTTGCCTGTTCATTAATATTAAGAAGTGCCTCTTCAACCACACCAATACTTACTCGCACATCTGCAATTTTTGTTTCAATTTGAGCTGAAGAATCCTGGATGCCAACTAATTCATCACTAGCGCTAGCGATTTCTGTTTCCAAACTTGCTAGAGTCGTCTCAAGAGAAGTTAAGGAATCTGTCAAATTACTGTTACTTGTTTCAAAGATGGCATCAAGAGCATCGTATTCATCTTGAAGATCAGGAGAAGTATCAAGCTCTTTGCTCACCGCAGTAAGAAGCTCAGCAGTTTTTACTTCAAGATCTACACTTGCAAGACTGATAGCGTCAACATTTTCATTGGTTGTGGTGAAGTCACTTACAGAAGAGAGTTCTTCAGCTGCATCACTGGCACTTATTGAAGAAGCTTGGGTTTCTACCGTAAGCACGTTTGGGTTCACTGTTTCAGCAACTTGCAAACTTGCAGTATCCTGCTCTTCTAGAATTGTTGTTGCGCCTTCTCCAATGGAAAGAAGAATTCCTTCGGTCTTAGAGAGCGTGATTTCTTGAGAGGTGGTCCCAATGTTAGTGGAAATTGCATGGATAAGCGATTCGGCGATGTTTATTCGAGACTGATCTATGTAAAACTTAACGGTTTTAGCATCTCCTCCTTCCGCGGAGAAATCTGCAGGAAAGTTAAGACAAAGGTTAATTACTCCCAGTTTAACATCATTGATACAAAGATCAATATCAGTGTAGGTCAGCGCCGTGTACTCTGCAGGATCTAACTGCCCGATGAAGTTGTTAGCAACCTCCCCAGTGTCTTGATTTACAATTCCCACAGAGATTGCATAATCTGCTGGGAAGGAAAAGGTAAGGAGGATCAAAGAAATAATCAGAAGAGGCCCAACGAAGACTACGAATGCAGAAGAGCGGGACCTAAAAAGTAAACGAAAGTTCTTGTGAAGGATGGTAAATAATTTCATTTTTATGTTTCTCCTGATTCAATTTTAATCGAATTTTAAGTCAGTTCTTATTTAATCTTTTAATCTTCTAATCTTCTTTTTCAGTCGAGCGTGCACTAGTGCTCTTCAGAGTGCTTCTTACGCCTTCTTATTTTTCTCTCTCGCTCTTTAGCTTTTCTTTTTGACTTGCTGTGAGATTTACTGTGTTTCTTCTTTCCTTTGTGCGGACCCTTGCTCTCTTGAGAAGTTCCTTTGGAATCGGTTTTTGCCTTTGCTTTTGTTCCCTTATCTATCTCGATGAAGATTTTATCGAGAGTTGGTTTTCTAAACTCAATGTCGATGACGTCCTCTTTGAGTTTCTCTAGAAGCACGATAAGATCACGAATTACTTCAGAAGTGTTCACTGCATCAATAATGAGCATCTCATCTTCAACACGGTGACTCTGTACATGTTTAAGAGTCTCTTTCTTAAGCTTCTTCATTACTTTACTGTAATTCCCAGGAGAGGTTCTCAAGTAGATACTCTCCTCAATAACATTCTTCGATTTAATCTCATCAGGTCTTCCAAGAGCAGCGATATTTCCGTCCTTGAAGATAACAATTCTATCACAAAGATGTTCTAACTCAATCACGTGATGGCTTGCCAGAATAATGGTTGTTCCTTTCTGATTGATAATTCTCAAGATATTCCAAATCTTGTTGCTTAGTACTGGATCCAAATCCGCTGTTGGCTCGTCAAGGATAAGAAGTTTAGGATCATGAATCAAAGAGCAAGCAATATCCAGCCTTCGCTTCATCCCTCCCGACATATTCTTGGCGATGACGTTCTTTGCTTGACTCAGATCAACGAGCTTAAGAAGGTTCTCGGCGTGCACGCGCAGAGAGTCTCTTGGGATATTGTAAAGAGCTCCGAAATAAAGAAGATTCTCCCAAGCAGTAAGACTGGGATAAAAACTTGGGTTTTGAGCGGCAAAGCCATAAATGTGTTTGAAATTTTTACTCTGCTTAGTTACCTTCCTGAAAGAAGCTCCAGCGTTCAGATTCATTAAGTGCATATCCCTGAAAAGGATCTCGCCTCGGTCAGGCTGCACAAGACCTATGAGCATATTAAGAAAAGTGGTTTTTCCTGTTCCACTTCGAGCAACAACTCCCAGAATTTCTCCAGAATGAATGTTAAAACTCATGTTGTTAAAAACGTAATGGTTCCCGTAAACCTTAGTCAGATTTTTTATGCGGAAAAGATCTACATTCCGAGAGCTAGCCATACCTTAAACCTTGGAAAAATCCTTTTTAAACTTAGTTGACTACTCTTAAGTGAATCGCGAAGAGAAAGCAAACAATTCTAGAATCATTTCATGGAGACAAAGTGGCGAGAGAAGAAAAGGAGAAAAAGGAGAATAAAAAGAAAAAAAAGGAAAGTTATTCCTTTCTAAAAGTAGTTGTCTCTTCTTCTTCTGATTATGAAGAAGCTAGCCACCACCACGACCGCGATTGCGGCAGTAGTTATAGCGAGGACATCAACCAGAGGGAACTTAGCTGAACCGTCTCCCGTTGCAGCTCCTGCTAGAGCAGCAGCTCCTGCATCAACACTTTCATCGCTACTTTCCCCTTCGGCTTCAGTCTCAACGACTTCCTCAACCACTTCTTCTGTAGTCTCTTCTACAGTTTCTGTAGAGGCAGACTGTTCCGCCTCATCCTCACTTTCAGTGGTCTCAGTTGTTGTAGTGGTGCTGGAGCTTCCTCCGCCACCACCGCCGCCACCGCCAGTGGAGCTACTGGAACTACTACTTGAGCCATCATCACCGTCAGGTATACCATAGAAGGAGAACCCAAGAGTTTGAGGATCAATAGACCAAGTTGAGGCATTCTCACTCTCTTCAATCTTGGTAGCATTTCCGGTCACATTTTGCCCAGTGAAATCACTTTCATTCTGGAAGTGATAGAGATCAGAACCATTGAAAGGGACAGTAATGTGAATATTCTCACAACCAAAATCAGACTGGAACTTATTCTTAAACTCATCAGTTGGCATCCCCACTAAACCTTGTTCTGCGCTTTCATTCACATCCAGATTACTGGAATTGAAACTCACTGAGCTTGGGAATGTTCCGTTGATACACTCTATGCTCCAATTCACTGATGAGTTCGGGTTACTGAACTTCACATTCACAAGACCTGTGTTGTTAAGCGTTTCTTTGGTACTCGCATCTCCTGCCTCTTTACTGTAGTCATAATCTCCATCACCCTCAAGGTCATACTCTACCAAAAGGTTTCCTAAAGGATCGGTCGCATCCCCTTGTGCTTCGAAATCAAGGTCGTCGAAGTAAGTCTCACACTTCTTACCACAATCATCGTAGCTTGCAGGAGTTGTGAAGTTACCACAAGCACTTTGTAGACAGTTACCACAAACATCACATAGCTGGTATTTGTAGTAATAACTTGTGTTTCCTTCCAAATCATAGCCAATCGCATCCGGGTTGAAAGCGAAGTTATCCACAGGAAGATCGTGCCATGGTTTGAAAGCAGTGTCTTCAATTGTTGTGTTTAGAGTAGTACAACTGCTGTCATTGAAGTAAAACTGCAAGCTTGCGTTCGACGGTTCGAAAGAATCTGCCAAGACAAGTGCGCCATCAGGCATGGCCTCCACCTTGGAAAAGGCAAGAGTTGGTGCAGTCGTATCAGTTGGATCACAACTCAACCCAGCAGACGAGGAATCCGGACAAGCAAGGAAATCATACTTACAGATGGGATCGTCGCAGTCAGTGTTTCCATCGAAGTTATCATCAACACCGTTGAAACAGTCCTCAAAAGGTACAAAACCGTACTTGTTGAAAAGCTCACAATCTGGATCCTCTGAAGGAAGGCATCCGTCACCGTCAAGGTCAACTAAACCAGAACAATCCTCTGGATAGAAGTCTACACTTCCTTGTTGATAAAATCCAGGCCCCACTGAATCTACCGGAGAGCTTTCATTTCCAGTCTCATTACTTGCTGTTGCATAGATACGCATGGAAACGGAGACATTAAAGCTATCGTAGGATTGAATGTTCTCTTTATCAATCGCTAAGATTGGTCCACCGGCCTCAGCACAAGCAGCCTCGTCCCAGACATTTACTGCGATAGGTGCTACTGCCCAGGAACTGTTGCTACAACTGTAAGCAAGAGTTGTTGTTGTTACGGCACTTCCATCCCAACTTGCTTCGTGTTTGAACTTAAACTCAAAACCAGTCATACTACTATTATCATCCGCAGCACAAGAGTTGCTATCAGTGCCATCTGTGTCAAGATATGTGTAGAAAGATGTTGTGTTCTCTCCCGTTCCACTACCCCCGCCAAGCAAGTTTTTTCCGTTACAAAGAGCAGAACTATCAAAGCCGCGCACAGTAACACCAACACCATAGGAGTTGTCCATGTCTTTTACTCCCAGACTACAAATGTCTCCCTGTTCCACCAGAGATGCATCATCTCCAGAGCCGCAATCATCAAAAGCAATATCTGCAGGGGGTCCAGCAACCATTCCAGTGAACATCTCAAACATGAAGTCATCATAACAAGCTCCAAACTCAGCATCCCAAGTACATTTGTCTACTGCCTCACAATTTGTTTGGTTACCATCATGTTGGAAGCAACCACCACCAACAAAGTTTTCTGGTTCACAAAAACCAGCAATGGAATCACAGGTGGCATCAGCAGCACACTGAGTACTGTTTAGAGCGTGACAGCCAGAGTCGCAATACCCGCCTCCTGGCATGTGTGAGTCATTAAACCAAGTACAGTAGCTATCACTCAAACAACCAGATTCATTGCCCCAATAAGTGTCCCAACAAGAGAAGGGTTTTGCATCACAGAAACCTCCAAAGCCTCCCCCATGGTCAACCCAGGAACAGTTCCCATTAGCAGTACAAGAAGTTTCATTCTGTGCATCCCAACAGCCACTGTAATAACTGGTGTTTACGCTACAGATGGTATCTGCCCCACCAAAGAAAGTGTCTACCCAAGCGCAACCTTCGGCACCAACACTCCCATTTGCACCACAAGCTGCTTGGTCGTCATCATAAGCCCAACAGTTAGCACCAAGCACATCACAAAAACTTTGGTTGGAGAAAGGATCTGTTATCCAAGCACAACTGGAGCTCGCATTACAAGCAGTTTCGTTACTGCTGTACTGGAAGCAGTTCTCTCCTGAACCACCACCACAAAAAGGATCACCCATACAACCAGAATCTGCACAGTCAATCATATTATCGTTATCGTTGTCAACTCCATCAAAGCAAATTTCTGAAGAACCAGATTGGCCCGAAGCAGTTTTACAAAAGAAAAGGTTACTGTCCCACTCACAACTTGTCCCATTATTCAAACAAGCATCTTCTGAAGTACAGACACCACAACTTTGGCTACAGGTTTTTGTGTTTGCTCCAACACAAGAGCCAAATCCTGAGAAGTCGTCAATTTGCCACTTACAGTCTGAATCTGCCCCACAGGAAGTTTCAGGGTCAGTATAGTAATTATAGGATTCACAAGTAGTTTTTACCCCACAAGAGGCAGTTTTAAGCTCGTTAGGTTTCTCACAGAAACCAAGTCCATTTGGAGCATTGCTCTCAGTGTGCCACTGGCAGTAACCTAGCTGAGATCCTTCACAAGCAGATTGCGCTGCAGCTGCGCTGCCCCAAGCAGAACCATCACCTTGATACTCACAAGCCCAACATGCACTCTCACAACTTTCTGCACTTACTCCGAACTGCATTTCGCACCAAGAATCTTGGTGGCTGATGCCAGTAAGATCCACCCAGACTTCAGACTTCCAGGTTCCGCCTGCCGCCTCACAGCTAGATTTTGAACTGATGTCTTCGAAGTGAGCAGATTCGTCTGAGAAAAATTGGTCGCCATTAAATCCACAACGATCATCTGTTGTGCTCTCAGTGCTTTGGTTCAACCAAGCACAAGGCATGTACCAAGGACTTCCAGCAAGCTCATCACACATAGTCTCGTTACTGATTGCGTTGTAATCTTCACAAAAATTTCCTCCTGCAGGAGGGGCTTGCATATTGTCCCAACAGCTTGTTGAAAAAGTAGCATTACAGGTTCCTTCGTTCCATGCGCAACAGCTGTCCATGAAAGGAACGGAATTACAAAAAGTAGAGTCATTGATACTTCCACAGGAAACGCCCCCCGTTGCTCCAGTACAGGAACTTGTCCCAGAATCCCAAGAACAACCGGTCACATTTGTACAAAAGTCTTCGGTGCTAAACATAAAACAACCGACACCGTCCCCTCCAAAGGACATTCCAGTTGGCTCGGAACAATCAGTACCATTCCATTCACAGAAGAAGGAATCGAAACAAGCAGTAGAAGTGTTGAAATCGCTACAAACAGGGATTGGCGGGTCACAAAGGCTAAAGGTTGAGTCCCACTGACATTCAAGACCAACGCTGTTATTCACACAACTGTCTGCATTAGTCCCATCATACTGGTAACAGCTAATTTCACTACAAAAGCTAGTTGCATTACTCCAAGAACAACCTAAACCTGAATTGGTTGCGTTATCACAAGTTGTCTCGCTAGTGTAATCCCAACAACCCACTGGATCACAAAGACCAAAGCTCCCATGTTGTTCCCACTCACAAACGTCCGCTGCAACCCCAGTTGTACAACCCGTCTCGTTTCCATCGAACTGATAACAATCAAATAAGGCTAAACCTCCAGCAGAAAGTAAAATGATAAATAAAGATAAAGAGAATACAAACAGTAATTTTTTTTCCATCAAACAACACACCCCTTTTTACCAAAGCTTGAGAGCTCCAGCTCAAACAACACAACAATGTTAAAAGAAAGTCACCCATCACCAAACCTTCTTTTGAGGCTCAAAGAAGTATTTCTTCTATTTAATAGTTTCTTTTTCTAGAACAAAGTTCTATCCTCTTGAATTTTTTACAATTATCATAAAACACATTACAATGAGTAGAGGTTATGTGCAATTTTTTCTTACTCAGATCACAAGAGTTCAAGAACAGGGAAGTTCTTTTGTTTTTTTGAAAATAAAAAACTTCACCAACACTAAAGGGAAGAGCAGGCGGAAGAAAGATTAAAAAAGTTAAGAAAAAGTGTTTTGTCATGCTTTCCCTAATTGATCTTCCTTTACAACATCATACTGTTTTGCTTCGTGTTGATTTCAATGTCCCCTTGCATGGGAGGAAAATCTTAGATGAAAGTAGGATCAAGGCAAGCGTTGCAAGTATTTCTTATCTTCTCAAACAAGGATGTACGGTAGTTTTAATAAGCCATTTTGGAAGGCCAAAAGGAAGAGAAAAGAGATACAGTTTATCTCAAGTTCTTCCTTTGCTGAAAAAATATTTTCCAAAGGAAAACATTACTTTTCTTAAGGATTGTATTGGAGAAAGAGTAAGGGAAAGAATACTTGCTGCAAAAGAGAGAGAAATTTTTCTCTTAGAAAATCTTCGCTTTTATGATGAAGAAGTACAGAACAGTGCTGCCTTTGCCCACAGCCTTGCAAGCCTAGCTGACTTTTATGTTAATGATGCCTTCTCTGTTTCTCATAGAAAACATGCTTCTCTTGATGCTATCACCAACTTTCTTCCAAGCGCAGCAGGGTTCTCTTTAGAGACAGAACTCTTAAATCTGAAAAAAGCACTTCAGGCAAAAAAGCCAAGAGTATGGATCCTGGGAGGAGCAAAGTTACAAAAGTTGCTTCTTCTTAACAAGGCACTAGAGCATGCAGATAAGGTTCTGGTTGGAGGGAAAGTTGCGCTTGCATTCCTACGAGCGAAAGGCTATTCTGTGGGACAATCTCCCTTAGATCAGAAATCGATACTTCGAGCAAAAAAAATACTCAAAGATAAGAGAGCAAAAAAATTGGTGCTTCCAATAGACTTTCTTTGCGCCAGAAAGCTTGAGCAAAAGCGTGGTATGCTGGACGTACCTTTCGATGAGATTCCTCTTCAACAATTAGCTCTTGATATTGGACCAAAAACAGCCGGTCTTTTTGAGTACCATATCAGAAGCTCTGGTTCAGTGCTTTGGAATGGCCCCTTAGGTTATGCTGAGAACCCCTTGTTTACACAAGGGAGTAAAAGAGTTGCAAAGACCATTGCAAAACAACAAGGAAGGCTGTTTAGTCTTGCAGGAGGGGGTGAGACAAGTATGTTTTTGCACAGTTTAAAGTTGAGAGAGAAGTTCTCTTACGTTTCGCTTGGCGGTGGAGCAAGCCTAAGCTTTCTTTCAGGGGAAAAACTTCCTGCCCTTATGGCTTTGGAAAAAAGTGAGAGAAGGTGGAAGAGAAAGGAAAGAAAGCGAACATTCTTTTAGTGGACTTGAAAAGGTCTGTTTTGATATAGCCTTATTGCCCAACTAGGGGTTTTTTGTTTCTAAAGTAGTTATCTCTTCAACCCCTACATTCTCTAAAGAGTCCTGGACCTGGTTTGAGAAAAAAGAGACCTGTACCGCTTGGGAAAAATCCCTTTCACAAATTTCTTGGAACTGTTGCCTTTTTTGTTCCAGTTGCTCCTTCTCCTTGCTAAGACTCTCAAAAAGTTGTTTGAGTTGATCTTTTGTCTGCTTCTCCCCTTCCTGAAAATGTGCCAAACGATAATGAAGGTCTTCTTGTTGCTCACTTGCCCTATTTTTCTCTTTTTCTAGAGGAAGAAGCTCTAGTTTTCCCTTGATATTTTCTCTTTGAGAGAGAAGATTCATAAACAAACCATTGTTTGCTCGATTAAGCTCTTTAAAGAGAGAAGAAAATGTTCCTGAAGAATTATTCTCTAAAATATTTCCTGCAATGATGTTCTTATCCACACGCCCTAAGCTGTCAAGGAGTAGATTTAGATTTTCTCCTCTCAGATTTTCAACTTTTTCTTGAGAAGTGTCAATTACCCTTAAGGCATCTGAAAAGGAAAAACTAGGGTTTAAATCAGATAGTTCGTGAATTGAAGATTTCACTCTTGAAAGAAAAACGAATATTTCATCCTCAGTCTCTTCGAGTTCTTTCCTTAACTTTTTCTCTTCTTCTCCCAGATGCAATAGGGAGCGATACTCAGGAGAGTCTTTCAGGCGAAGAAGAGCATTATTTTTTTCTTCTTTCTGATTTCGTACCTTCTTGAGGCGTTGCTCTTGGAATTCTTTTGCTCCCTGTAACTCATCTATTCTTAGGAGTTTCTCTTGCATCTTTCTTGAAAGATCAACTAATTGAAGATAAGGCGCCAGTTTCTTCCCTCGAAGTTGCTCAAGAAAGGAATCGTTCTCTTTTTTTATCTCCAAAATAAGAGAAGAAAGAGCTTCGAATTCCTTACTTGGGATCTTGTTTTCTTCTCTTTGGTCGTTTTCTCTCTGGAAGGAGAGAAACTCAACTGAAACATCTCCCAGTGTTTTTTCTAGCTCACCCAATTTGGGAAAAAGTTGTTCCAGGGAAGTTATTCCCATCCTGGAAAGAAAAGCTAGAAGGGCCCTTGTCTTCTCAATTCTTGAAGTTGCTTGCTTTGCCGAAAGTACTTCCAATTCTTCTCTTAATTGATTGAGAATTACTCTCAAAAGCTCTTCCTTCTCTTTGATCTTTTTAAGAAACTCTTCTTGGAGTGGCTTTATTTCTCCTTGGAGCACTTTTTGCTCCCTTTCTAACCAATTGTCAAGCTCAGGGAGCGAAAGTATCTTTTTTTCTGTTTCACTTCGTAATAAAGAATTAACCTTCCTCAAAAAACCCATCTCTTTCACCCCAATGAATATATGGATAAAGTAACTAAACAAAGTAACAGATAAACTGTTCCAAACTAGCTATCTTCCGCTCACAATTTCAATAACATCTTGGTCTTGTAGGACATGATCCTTACCGACAGTTATCTTACGCTTGATATCCTTCGCCCGAATAAAGTTCTTCCCTAAATCAGTATGCAACTTGTAAGCGAACTGCAGAGCGGTACTTTTGGGAGGCATCAAAAAACAATCAGGAATTACATTCCCATCTTTGTCAGCTAGTTTTTCTCCCCCTGGGTAGATAGCCATATACTTAAGCTTATCAAAGACTGCCGCATTAAGTGTTGCTTGTACTCCCGAAGCAAAAGGATACTTTTCAAGGACAGACTCTTTCATGAATTTAAGCGCCCGCTCTTGCTTTTCATTGAGCTTTGAATCGGGCAGAATATTAAAGCTCTTCTCTCCTGAGATATACTCAATTAAGTTGTGTTTTGCGGCTTCTCTAAGAGCAAGTTCTACGTCCGCACTGGTTGGCACAAGAAGCTCCTCTGGGAATTGTTTTTGAAGTCGCTCAAAGTTTGCAAAAGCTCCTTGCACATCAATCTTGTTGCAAGCAATAACCATTGGTTTAGTTACCTTTCTTAACTCAATTGCAAGAAGTTCAAGGTTTTCATCTGTCCACTTTTGAGGCTGCTCTGGATCAAGAGAAAGTTTTCTTAACGCATCTTCAATGATTATTTCGGTCACCTTCAAACCACTTAACTGTTTAGCAAGAGCTTCACTTATTTTTTTCTTTTCTTGTTGCACAGCCCGAGCAAACTTTTCCCAACCTTTCTTAAGGATGCCAAGATACCACAAGTCAAGCTCAGTTGCAAGAAATTTAATATCTTCTGCAGGGTCATAAGATCCTGCATCTACTGGTTCTCCTCGCTCATTAGTACTCCCTGAAATATCAATCACATGAATAAGCACATCTGCTTGTCTTAGGTCGTCAAGAAATTGGTTCCCCATTCCTTTTCCTTCATGCGCTCCAGGAACTAAGCCCGCTACATCAACCATTTGCACAGGGATAAAACGAAACTCGCCTTGCACATAGCCATCTCTGGGGTTAGATACTTTACCAAACTGTCTTGCTACATCCTTGCATTTAAGGTAACCTACACCCACATTTGCTTTGATAGTTGCAAAAGGATAATTGGCAATTTCTACCTCTGCAAGCGTTGCTGCTTTGAAAAAAGTACTTTTTCCCACATTTGGTTTTCCAACCACACCAATTTGCATTTTTTCGCTGAGAGACAATAGCCTTTTAAAGCTTCTTCTTTTTGCCTGTCCATGCCCTTCGCAGTTACCCACCTTGTTGCAGCCTGGCTTCTTGGAAAGGCCTACCAAAAATGGAGTGGAAAAGAAATTGATCACTTCACTTGGGGACTTCTTCTTTTAGGGAGCATTGTTCCAGATTTTGACTATTTTTTCGATTGGTTCTTAGGGCTGAACGTGCACCGAAGCTTTAGCCATAGTTTTATCTTCTTGTTTCTTGCAATCTTTACAACTTACCTCTTCTTTGAGTACGTGTTCAAAGAGAGCGACTTTGCTGGAAAACATAACGCAAAAATTCTTTCTCTTGCTTTTGGGTTTGGGGTCTTTAGCCACCTTTTGTTAGATAGTTTTTTCTTAGAAGGGATCCCTTTATTTTGGCCATGGATGTGGAACTTTTCTTTTGAAGGCGTCTTCTTCTCCAGTGGGAGAAGTCTTATTCTTGAAGAGAGTGAAAAGGTAGTGAGAAGCGCTCGCTTTGCCCTTATAGATATGTTTGTTGGGCTGCTCTTTATTGCTTGGCATTGGTGGAAGAAGCAGCTTAGACTTTGAATTAGAACAATGGGTAGTACAAGGCTCTGTAGAAATCCTCCAGACTTCTGCGGGAGCTTATTCCTTAGGGACTCTTCTCGGGACTTCGTTTTCTCATCCATGAGAAAACTCCTCTAAGAGGATCGTTGCTTTTACATTGCTTGCCAGCGGTGTTCGCAGAGAAGGAGAGGATTTCTACAGAGCTGTAGCACAATAAAGATTTAAATACCTTAAAATCTCTCTTTTCTTTGTGCCAACTAAAAAAATCTCTGGAGATTATCTTGTAAAGGTCCCACAGCATAACATCAAGATGAAGTATAAAGACATCTTTAATCTTAGGGATTTCTACGAAACCCTTTACTATTGGTTTAGAGAATACGGTTGGCAAGGGATCACCAACACAGGAAAAGATCAAGAAGAACAATTTGAAATTCTCTTCCATGAACAGCATCTTCCTGGCGGAGCAAAAAATGTTACTATCAAATGGCGCTTGCAGAAAAAGGCGCCCAATGCTTCTGGCTTGCATTATTACATTGATATGGATTTCATAGTTATTGCACTGACCAACACAGAAGTAATCAGAGAAGGACGCAAACTTAAGACCAATAAAGGCGAGATTGGAATGGAAATCAAGGGCTTCATTGAAAAGAAGTATGAAAAGGACTTTGGCAACGACGGTTTTTTGAAATTCTTTTTAGGACTTTTTAATGACAGAGTCTATTCTACCAGTGATCATGAAAAACACCTTTATCGAGAGATGTACGTTCTACAAAACTTTATCAAACAGTGGTTTAAGATGAAGAGGTATCTTCCTTACGAAGAGACTCGAAGCTTTTGGCCATCTACTGCATACCCTTCACATCAGAAAGAGAAGTGAAGTTTAGTATTAGGAGAGAAAGAAAGGAGAGCCCCAGGCGAGAGTTGAACTCGCGATCTCCTGATTGCTTGATATGCTGTTGTTTTGATGCTTTTGAAAACATACCAGCAAGCTGACTATACAAGTCAGGTGCCATAGCCACTAGGCCACTGGGGCAAACTAAGATGAAATTCATTTAATTTGTTTATTAAGTTTTCTAAGAAAGGTTAGTGAGGAAGGCGCCCATGCCACCGGGGAGCTGTCAGTTTTCTCTTGGCCTCTCCCAATGGAGCCTTTGCTCCGGTAGAGGAAAAAGTGCCCTCAAGGGGCTAAGCTATGCCAATGACATGGACAGTAACTTGGATTTTTTTTGCTTTTTAAGGGTTTTGTTTTCTCTTCATCTTCTTTTTTCTCTCCTTTGCAGCTCTGGCAGAGCATGGAAAACTTTAAAAATGATTTTTCGCTCTTCCCTGACAGGCATGATAGGTGTAAGAAGTTCTCATGTTGAGTTTAAAATCTAGATGTCTATCTTGAATGATTTTAATTAAGGAGTTTTAGAGGGGTTATTATGGAAAATACTATGTTGAAGACTGGAACAACAACTTTAGGTATCGTTTGTAAAGATGGAGTGGTACTTGCAGCTGATCGGCGTGCTACTGCCGGACATATGATTGTTGACAAGCGAGCTGAAAAATTACACATCATTAATGATAATGTAGCAGTAACTATTGCCGGTTCTGTTTCTGAAGCGCAGTTGTTAATTAAGTTGATCAGGGCGGAGTTGAAATTAAAAGAAGTACGAACCAACAAAGTTCCTAACATCAAAGAATCCGCAAACCTACTTGGTGGACTCCTTTACAGTACCCTTCGACGCATGTCTATGTTCCCTGCTGTTGCCCACTTTTTGATGGGTGGAAAGGATGCAGACGGCGTGCACCTTTACGACCTCTTCCCAGATGGGAGTGTTACTCGGATTACGGATTATGTAAGTAGCGGATCTGGAAGCGTTTTTGCATATGGTGTTTTAGAGAGCCACTGGAGGCCGGACATGAGTGTTGCAGAAGGTCAAAAACTTGCGCTTAAGGCGGTAAATGCGGCGCTTCAACGGGACAGTGCCTCTGGAAACGGTATCGAAATTGCGGTGATCAGCTCAGCAAAAGTAGAGAAAGTTTTAAAAAAGGAGCTCACTTATAGTCTTTAAGTTCCTTCTAAAGGATTTTATTTATTCACTTTTTATTGGAGCAAGGATGCTTTGTTTTCCTGCTTCTTTAACTCTTAAAACTTTAAAACAATTTAGAGAACAACAAATGATAGGAATTCTTTTCCTCAGATAAGAGGTTTGTACTATGGCAGATATTCTCAAAGAGATGGTTAAAAAGCTCCCGGCGGGCAAAATTTCTGAAGCAACTTATGAAGCTGCTAACATCGTTTTATACACTAAAGACAAGGAGTTCTTTTTGGACAACAAGGGAACAGTTCGAGAATTGGTAAAAGAGTTCAAAAAGCGTGTTGAACTCCGTCCAGACCCAAGCCTTTGCTTACCAGAAGAAAAAGCACAGATACTCATAAAAAAAATCATTCCAAAAGAAGCAGGTGTGCAAGATCTTATTTTTGATCCTCCACGAAGCCAGGTCATCATTCACGCAGACAAACCAGGACTTATCATTGGTAAAAAAGGAGAAGTGCTTCGTGAACTTAAGAAACAAACTATGTGGGTTCCACTTGTGAAAAGAGATCCCCCAATTCGTTCTAAACTTATCGAGAGTATTCGTTCTGTTCTTTACGAAAACGCAACCTATCGAAAGAAGTTCCTAGCAAAAACGGGACATCGAGTTTATGATGGATGGTTGCGTGCTAAAAAGCATGAGTGGGTACGTTTAAGTTTTCTGGGAGCTGCGCGTCAAGTTGGACGTTCTTGTCTCTTACTTCAGACGCCAGAGTCTCGTATCTTAATGGACTGTGGTATTGATCCAAGCCAGGACGGTCCGGAGTCTTATCCTTTCTTAGATGCCCCAGAGTTTAACATCAGTGAAATTGATGCGGTAATTTTGAGTCATAGTCATCTTGACCATAGCGGACTTATTCCTTATCTTTTCAAGTATGGTTACAAAGGTCCAGTCTATTGTACTGCGCCAACTCGTGACGTAAGTGCCTTACTTCAGCTTGACATGGCCAAGATCCAACGTAACGAAGGAAAAGACCCGATTTATACTAGTGAAGATGTAAAGAATTTTGTTTTACACACTATCTGTGTTGATTGGGATACCGTAACTGATATCACCCCAGATGTACGACTTACTTTTTACAATAGCGGACACATTTTAGGAAGTAGCATAACTCATTTGAACATTGGTAATGGTTTACACAACCTTGTCTACACAGCAGATATGAAGTATGCTCGAACTAATGTTTTGGAAGCGGCTCACACCCAATTTCCTCGAGTAGAGACTGTGATCATTGAGTCAACTTATGGTGGAAAGAGTAATGTTATGGCTGAGCAAGAAGCTGATGAGTACATGATCAAAGTAGTGAAGGAGACTTTTGCTCGAGGAGGAAAGGCCCTTATGCCTGTACTAGGTTCTGGTCGAGCACAAGAAGTGATGATCATTTGTGAAAAACTCATGCGCGAAGGTAAGATTCCAAAAGCACCAGTCTACGTTGATGGTATGCTTTGGGACATTACAGCAATTCACACTGCTTATCCAGAATTTTTGAACCGTAACATTAGAAATCAAATCTTTAAGAAAGAAAACAATCCATTCTTGTCTGAGATCTTTAAGCGAGTTGGTTCTCAAAAGGAAAGAAAAGAAATTATGCTTAAAGAAGGTCCTTGTTTAATCTTAGCAACCTCTGGAATGCTCACAGGTGGCCCTTCCGTTGAATACTTGAAGAACCTTTGTGAGGATAAACGGCACAGTTTAATCTTTAGTTGTTATCAGCCAAAAGGGAGTTTAGGTCATCGTGTCCGTGAAGGGGAGAAGGAAATCCAATTTAAAGAAGGCAACAAAATGCAAAGTATGAAGATTAACATGCAAGTACATAAAGTGGAGATTACTAACCACTCCGATAGAAAGCAGCTTGTTAATTACATTAGACGTTGTAATCCGCAACCACGCAGAGTGATTGTACAACATGGGGAAGCAAGCCGTTGTTTGGATTTGGCAAGTTCACTTCATAAACGCTTTAAAGTGGAGACCATTGCTCCAAAGAACTTGGAGACTATTAGGATCCGCTAAGACTTATTCCTTTCTTAATTTTCTTTTAGCTAAAAATTTATAAAACGCCCAAGGCTCTTCCAGTTCACTCATGCCAACGTCGCATAATCTGGTATTGCGCTGGTCTTGAAACTTTGTTTTTGGGCGAAGGTTCAAAAGCTTTGCTTTGGAGAACCAGTTTCCGCAAGGATATCCCGGTTCAAATCCGGGCGTTGGCGCTTATTTCTTGTATGGGATGAATTCATCTCCACATTGGAGAAATTATACTAAAAATTTTGTCTGTTTCTTCTTTATTTTATTGTCTAACAAACTTTTTCTGCCAATAACAACCACTTATGTTCTCTAGTTTGGCTGAAATTTGACGCTTTTGACAAAAAGGTTTATAAATCTTGAAAAAACCGACTTTTTGAAAACTATGAATCAAAGCCAAAAAAAAGTATTCCTCGCACTTAATCGTTATCCAAACGCGACTGACAGGGAGCTTGCAGAAGTCCTTAGAATGAAGCGGGCAACAGTCACTGTCGCTCGGAACTACCTGAAGAAAGGAGGATTTTTTAGAAACGAGCTTTTTATCGACTATAAAAAATTAGGAGTTGGAGTGATTGGCTTAAAATTTGGAGACTATGGAAAATTCACTTCCATCCCATTCCAAAAAAGAAAGGAATTTCTCTCTCAAGGAATCACTACGCCAGAAACAGTTTTCTCTTTCTCCTCTGAGCTTAAGGGCTTTAGCATGCTTTTCTCAGAAAATCTTTGTGCGATCAAGGAGAAAATTGATCTTTGGAATAATCTCATTCATGGCATTGATCGCCATACACACATCAAAGATGTCTACCTTCCAACCGGAATGATTTACTCTTACAAGTTGATGCAAACACAAGAGCTTCTTGCCCATACACTTGAACTAGAAGTACTTAAAGAAACTAAAAAGGTGAAAAGAAGAAGCAAATTTACTGCAAAAGATAAAATGGTCTTGCTCGCTTGGTTTGAACACCCTGACAAAACTAATGAAAAACTCTCAGAAATAATCCCGGTATCAAGAGCAACAATCGGAACTATCAAGAGAAGGCTTTTGGATTCTGGCTTGGTGAAAGTATTGCAAGTCCCTAGTTGGGAGAAACTTGGATTCAAGATGTTGGTATTAACCTACCTTCGACCACGAGTTGGGGAAGAGAAAGTCATTGATATACTTAAAGAGAAGAAGGAGATTATTTTTTTAGTAGGAAGCAAATATGAAGTGCTCTTTGCCTCTCTTTTCAGGGATTTTTCAGATTATCATGACAAACATGAACTATTCATGGAGAAGAATAAAAAGGATTTTGTGGAACAGACAGAAGAATTGATTTTTCCTTTGAATGATACAAAAACAGTTATTAACACATTACCTTTCCTGAAGAAAAAATTTTGATGAAGAGTTAAATCTTGTAAAAAAAGAGGTGTAAAATATGGTAAACCATGTGGAAACAAATCCAAGTGTTCTGCAAAGAATGTATGTGAAAGGAAATAAAGTGATTACTGAGACTATCTTCAGAGATAGCCGGAGTTTGACTTATTTCGAAAGAGATCTTCTTGAGATCGAAAAAAGGTATGGTGTGAAGCTGAAAAAAGGTAAGAAAAGGACAACAAAAAGAAAAACAGCTAAACGCAAAACTACTAGAAGAAAATAAGTTCTTTCATTGTTTTTATTTTTCTTTTACTCAATTTTTGTGGGTCTCTTCTTGTTTCCATTTTTTCTTGGAGGGTCCAATAGAAAAAAGCCATTGCTAAGTCATTGAGAGCCAAGATTAACAAAAAGTATATAAAGGTAAAGAAAACCTTACAAAACTATGCAGCTGAGTAATACTCAAAAGAAGGTTCTCTGTGCAATTAATGCCTATCCCAGTTATAGTGATAAGCAGCTTGCTGACGTTCTTAAAATGAAGCGTGCGACAGTGACTGTTGCTCGGCATTACCTTCAAAAAAACGAGTTTTACGAGACTGTTCTCTTCCCAAACTACAAGAAGATTGGGATTAATCTTCTTGCTTTCAAATATGGAGATTATGGAAAGTTTAAATCTATTGCCTACCAGCAAAGAATGAAGCACCTTTCCCCAAAACTACGTATTGAAGAGACTGTCTTCTCCCTTTCTAGTGAGTTAAAAGGTTGTAGTATGTTTTTTTCTCCAAATCTTTTTGCTATCAAAGAAAAAATCGATGCGTGGAACACCACTTTTGAGGAGATGGATGAGCACGTTCGCATTCATGACGTCTACATCCCAAGTCAGATGGTAAGTTCTTTTAAGTTTATGGACTCGCAAGCTTATCTTACAGATCTTCTTGGAGTTGATGTACCTTTAACAAAAGCAAAGGAGAAGAAAAAACTCAAATTGAGTAACAAAGAGAAGGCGGTGCTTCTTGCTTGGTTGCGTCATCCAAATGCTACCAACGAAGAACTTTCCAAAAAAATTTCAGTCTCTAGAGCTATCATTGGAGCTATCAAAAAAAGACTTCTTGATTCTGGGTTTGTGCAGTTGATCCAACTACCCGATTGGAAAAAACTTGGTCCAAGCATTGGAGTTATGACTTATCTTCGCCTTAACGGCAAAGCAAAAAAACTCCTTGATGATCTTGTAAGCAGGAAAGAAGTTTTGTTTTTGATCAGTTCGGATTATGAGGCAATATTTTTCTCTCTCTTCGAAAATTATGTTAACTATCAACAAGAGCAAGGAAAGGTATTGGAAGATTTCAAGAATAAAAGAATAATTATCAAAAAACCAGAAGAGTTGGTCTTTCCAATTCAAGAAACAAAGGTTGTTCTTAACTCTTTGCCACTTGTCGAAAAGCTTTTCCCAGAAAAAAGTGGTAAAAAGAAGACAAGCAAGGTGAAGAAATAATAATTGAAAGCTGGGAAGGGGGGCATTTACTCCTTCAAAAAAGAGGAAAAAAAGAGGTGTAAAGTATGGGGAACCATGTGGAAACAAATCCAAGTGTTCTACAAAGGATGTACGTAAAAGGAAATAAGGTGATTACTGAGACTATCTTTAGAGATAGCCGGAGTTTGACTTATTTCGAAAGAGATCTCCTTGAGATCGAAAAAAGGTATGGTGTGAAGCTGAAAAAAAGTAAGAAGAAAACAACAAAAAGAAAAACAGCTAAACGCAAAACTACCAAGAGAAGAAGATAATTAGCTTCTTTTCATTGTTTTTATTTTTCTTTTATTCTCATTCTTGTTATTCTCTTCTTGAACCAGCCATGTCAAGAGGTAGAAGAGAAGTTTACAAATTCAAGAAAGCAAATCGATAACCCGAACGTTCTTTTCTTCAAGGTAATCTTTCTTACCACAATAGGGACAGACTGCTCGAGAAGAGCGAAAACTATACTTGCACAGGCCACAGAAAAGTTCTCTTTTTTCCTTTGGTTTAGAAGAAAGCTCTAAAGTGCCAAGTTCCTTTGCAGAACGAAAACAATTGTAGCACTCAAACTTTTTCTCACGTTCTAAAGGGTTGAGCAAGCGAGATCTTGATTTTTCTACAAGCTCACTGCAAGTGCAACAAGTGATTTTTTCTTTTAGGACCGGCATGGGCTTTTTTTGGAAAAACTGCTATTTAAAGACTTCTTCACTCTAGCGCACAAGTAACAAAAAATTTCCAGTTCAATTCACAAAGAAAGCAAGGCTTTCTGGAAAAATTTTTTGTAACGAAGATGGCGGGCAGATGATTGTTCTGGGCTAGTTTTATAAAGCAGATCCCCCTTATTTTCTTCATGGCAGAGCAGTGGAGAACCCGGGTTCTTAAGGAGATAAAGCCTAGTGCTTCTGAGCAGAAAGACTTCCTTAAACTAAGTAACTCTTTTCTTGATCGATTAAACAAAGAGCTGGCTAGTATTGGAGCTAAAGCGATTCTGGGAGGAAGCGCAGCTAAAGATACTTGGTTAAAAGAGAGTAAGGACATAGATGTCTTCGTGCAGTTTCCTTTGAGAGGGAAAATTTCCTCTAAGGGGCTTTCTGATGCTTTAGAAAAAGTGTTAAGAAAGGTCATGGGCAAGAAGGCTGGAAAAAGCTTAGAGCGATTACATGGAAGTAGAGATTACTTTCAAGTTGAATTTGAAAAGCACTTGTTTGAAATCGTTCCAATCTTAGAGATAAAGAGTGCAGAAGAGGCGAAGAATATTACTGATATCTCTCCTTTGCACGCGGTTTGGGTGAATGAGGTCGGTGCAAAACTTAAAGATGATATTCGTCTTGCCAAACAGTTTTGTCGAGCGAACAAGTTATACGGTGCAGAATCTTACATTGGAGGATTCTCCGGTTACATGCTTGAAATCCTTGTACTTCATTACGGATCTTTTCTTGGGCTCTTGGAGGGAGCTAGTAAATGGAAAGCAGGAGGACAGGTAGTAATCGATACTGCAAAGTTGCATAAAAGTAAGGCAATGGCGCTTTTTAACATTGACAATGCAAAGTTACAAGGGCCTCTTGTTTTGGTTGACCCCGTCGATAAACATCGTAATGCTGCCGCAGCACTCTCTGTGTTGCGTTTTGATCTTTTCCGTAAGAGAGCAAAGGAGTTTTTGAGAAAGCCAGGGAAGGAATTTTTTATTTTAGAAAAGCTTAAGATTGAAAAACTGGCCTTGGCCTGCTCTTCTCAGAAGAAACTTGCTTATGTTGAGTTTAATGGGCTGGAAGGAAAGCGTGATGTGGTTGGAGCTAAGCTTTTGAAAATTTTTGGTTTTCTCTCCAAAGAATTAGATGCATTTGGTCTTCTTGGAGCAGACTGGCAGTGGTCTTCGGGAGAAAAAGCAAAGATGTATTTCTATCTTAAATCTGCTCGGATTCCCGATAGAAAGACTA
This sequence comes from uncultured Methanosarcinales archaeon, assembly GCA_964343575.1. Taxonomy (GTDB): domain Archaea; phylum Nanobdellota; class Nanobdellia; order Woesearchaeales; family GW2011-AR9; genus CAYFJV01. Next base: position 418,211 of record CAYFJV010000001.1, read on the forward strand.
TTGCTGGACCACCTGTTGAGCTAGTTGAACATGCACAAGGGTTTCGTAAAAAACACGGTTCAAAGGTTTTTGAGAAGAAAGGAAAGCTTTTTGCCAAGGTGAGAAATCGCTACCCAGCTTACGAAGACTTCTTTGAAGCTTTGCTTGAGAGAAAGTATGTTCTTGAAAAAGTGAAAAGTGTTGAGAAAGTCATTTTTGCATAGTTTTCCACATAGCTATAGTAAAAACTAAAACTATAAATAGGAGAATTCTGTTTTTAAAGGCATGATTTCTCAGAAGATTCAAGCAGAGTGTCCTAAGTGTGGTGGTAGGGTTGCTGCAGATAGTTTTGTTCTGGACTACCTTGAGCGTAAGATGGTTTGTCCTGGTTGCTTCAAAAAGGCGCGTAAACCAAGCTTAAAAGAGAGTACTGAGAAACAAAAAGAAGTTGTCAAGAAACAGAAGCCGCCAGGATGGGATAAGGAAGATGAATTACTTGAGCAGTTAGTTCGAGCGCGCAAAGATAAGCTTTCTGGAAGCATTCAAAGAGTTCCTGGCAAAGATTATGTTAAGTATACTTGCCCCTGTAGTTTTACTTTTCGCTATTTTCCTGTGCACAAAAAACCACGCACCTGCCCTTACTGTAACAGAGAGAATCCTCGTATTAAACAATCAGTGTTACGTTAAGAATTTACTTTGGAGCAGGTTTACAGTTTACTCTATTATTCTAGTCTTATTTCGATGTTTTTTGAGATAACGATCGTAAACAAAAAGAAGCGCAATACAAAGTGTGTAGACCAATACGATGAGCTGCACGTAGAGGTTGACGTTATCCATCCCCGGAAGGAGGCTTTTTTCCTTTTTAAATGTATTCTTAACTCCACCCCCTTTTGTGGCGCGCTTGCCTAATTGCAGGAGGAATCAGAACAAAGAAGTGATCCTCTTGGGAGCTCTTTTCTCAACAAGAGAAAAGGGAATAGCGGACAAGGGCACAAAGAAATAGCTCTCTATTTCTTGTGCACAAAAAATGTTCCATTTTTTTGTGTTTTTCCGGCCCCAGCCCGGCAAGCGCCACAAGAAGACAAATACAGAAAATATTTAAGCAATAGAAAAGGTTTTTGAGCCGTGAAATTTGAAAGTAAAGAAGTTCCTGGTAAAGGAGTTCGCTTAAGCTTGCAAGAAGAGGGCAAAGAAATTGGTCGGGCCTATTTGTATGTCTTGCATAATGACCTACATAAAGAACCTTTTGGCTTACTTGAAGATGTTTTCGTCTCCGAAACCTTTCGCGGAAAGGGATATGGAGAGAAACTAGTGAGAAAAGCGGTTGAAGAAGCCAAGCGTCTTGATTGTTATAAGTTGGTCTTTACCAATCGCTATGGGAATAAAAAAATTCATGCCTGGTATAAAAGAATGGGTTTTAGAGATACTTCTAAAGGATTTAGAATGGATTTGTGAGAGGTAAAGAAGAAAGAGTGCCCCTACAAGATCTGCAACCAAACTTTTTAGAGAAAAGTTTGATCAAAAACACAAGGGAAAGAGTGCCCCTACCCGGATTTGAACCGGGGTTTCAAGCTCTTTGCATAGCAAAGCTCACAAAGCTTGCTTTATCTTACCGCAAGCTTGCGTCATATCCAAGCTAAACCATAGGGGCAAAGCTGCTCTTGTGGATTTCTGCTGCTTTATTAAGTTAACCACTAGAAATTGGGAAGAGGACCAATTTCACTTCTTTCTTCTGTGCTCTTTTTTAATTTCTGCGCCACCAGCAGGCAAAAAACTAATGATATCGTCTAGGTCTCCCCCTTTAAGCTGAGAACGAATCTTCTTTGCTAGCGCAGATTTTTTTTCTCTCCCGGGGATCACAGTGAGGTAGTTCTCTGTCTTAGCTTGCACTGCGCTTGGTGGTCCGCCAATGATCTGTTGACTTTGTGTCCCTTCCTTCTCTTCGCTTACTAAACCGATTGCATAAGAAACGCTTGGGTGCAGATAGGTGTTTTTTCCATAAACCATAAAGCTTCCTTTTGCGAGGTGCTCTCCGGACTGCGCTTCTTTTGTCACCTGCTCAGGTTTGACATAGAAAACATCTGCCGTGGCATGACCCAATTTCCAAGCTCGAGAATATGCAGCGGTTGCCTGCGCAGCTTCTTCTTTACTTAGATCTCCTGCGCGCTGACCTTCTTTGATCACAAAGAAAGGACTTCCTGCCATATCGGTATGAAAGACAAGATCCTCTTTCTCAGTATGCTTTTTCACCACAATTTCGTTAGAGGTAGCATCCTTTCCTCCAACGCACAAAAATCCTTCACTTGTGAAGAACCAATGAAACTTTTCATACCACTCCTTTTTGCGGTTCTTCTTCTCTTGACGTTTTGCTTCTTGCTCTTGGAACTTTTCTTCTTGGCTAAGGAGCAGAGCTAGTTTTGTTTTACTCTCTTCAAGCGCCTTTTTTGCTCCTTCTAGCTTTTTCTTATTCTTCTTAGCAAGGTCAAAATAGCGCCCGGCATTTTCATCTACAGACTTTTCAAGATAGATTTCAACTTTCATAACAGATAACAGTTTACTGAGAAGAGTCAAAGAAATAAAAATGCTTTGTTTTACTTTTGAGGGAAGGTGTGTTCTGTCCTGTAATCACTTATTAAATCTAATGGTGTCTGCTCACAGCGAGCATATAATTCAGTAATTCCTCCTCCAGAAGATGGACTTTCTATGTGGAGGAGAACATCTCCATGTCCAGTGTGATAGATCCCAAACACGAGATGCTCGAGTACATCTCCCAGAACAGTAAAGCGGGCACGCTGCTGAGCAGTTAGAGTTGAAGGAACAGTTCTATCAAAAGTAGTGAGGTCTTCTAGCGGCATACGGGAGGGAAGTAAGAAAATTATAAAAAAGTTCGTAAGAAAAGTTAGGGGACGTGGGGTGTACGGAAGGAGAGCTAACAAGCTCGAATTTCATCACCCTCAAGGACCAAGGCTTGCTCAACACAGATCTCTTCTTCTTCAAGCACCTTTACTTTTGGGATGATTTTTACTTGTCTCATCTCACCACTAAACTCTGGATTATAACCTAAATGGGTGAGATAATTTCCTGCTTTGTGCATTTGCGCATCTTCTAAATCAAAACTTTCAGCACGCTCAGTACCAATGATATTCACTACCAAACCACTGACATCAAGATTTATTCCGTTTTCTACCACAAAATACAAGTCTTTTTTCTCATGATCAAAACAAAGTTCAGGAAGACCTTCCACTTCAGAAAACTCTAGACCAATGTCAATGGTACAGTGTGATTCGAGGTCCACTTGTGCTCTTCCAAAGTTCATGATCACCAAACCAACTGCTACTGCAAAAGAAATGAGTAAGAGCGTTGCAACTAGCGGAGCCATTCCTTTTTTTTTCATAGTGCTCTTAAAGAGGTTTTTTTGTTATTTAAAGCTTTGTTACTCATTTAAGTGGCGCTTGCCAAGGCGGGGCCAGAAGAACTCCTGTCCGCCATTAGCTTTTCCTTAGCAGGAAAAGGGTTCCCAGGAGATTCGCTTCCTTCTTCTTAATTTTCCCAGCAATCAGGCAAGCGCGCCACTCATTCTTCAGGAGAAGGCATATAAAGCGCCCCTTTCTTCGTGCCATTATGCCAGGAGAAATAAAGATGGGAGAGAATATCTTTTTGATCTCTCACTACCTTGAAGATTTTGAAACCTTCTTGAATGATGCTAAATTAATGGCAGTGCAAACAATACCCTTTGTCTCTGTTGGTGCGGTTCTGTTCAGAGAGCTTTCTGGAGAAAGGAAATTTCTTTTGATTAAACACAAAGAAAAATTTGGCGGGCATTGGGACTTTCCAAAAGGACATAGTGAAGTTGATGAGGAGCGTAAAGAGACTGCAAAACGTGAGGTTCTTGAGGAAACTGGCTTGCAAATTAATGGTTTTGTTCTAGGCTTTTGTGAAGAAAGTGTGTATTACCCTCGTAATTTTTTATATGTACGCAAGAGTGTTTTTTTCTTTTTAGCAAAAGCAGGTGCTAGAGAAGAGGTAAAAATTGCTGAGAATGAGTTAGAAGACTTTGCTTGGCTTTCCTTTAGGGAGGCAAAAAAGAGGCTGACCTATCAGCGCAGCAAAGAGATTCTTGAATCTGCAGAAGCTTTTATTAAGCGCTGATGTTTCTTCTTTTTATGGCATTCGCTGTTACCCATGTGATTGTAGCAATTGTGGTACTTGATTTCTTTCGTCACTATATCTTTGGAAAAGATGTTTTTCCTCGCTACCTTCTTGCAGTGGGAGGAATTGCTGGGCTTGCTCCTGATATTTACATCCCAATCAACATTATCATTAATTGGTTTACAGGGTCCGAAGGTTTTTATGGACTCTTTTTTAGTCATTCTTTACTTGTAGTTTTGCTTTTCCTTCTTTTGGGGGCGCTTTTTCGTTACCTAGAGAAAGATACTTGGGAAAAAGTCTGCTATGTTATTGGAGCAGGAATCTTTATTCATCTCCTTTTAGATTGTTTCTTTGGTGGAGCAGGTAAAACTTTCTTTTGGCCAGTGAGTAATATTAGCTTTTGTCCTAGCTGGAGGCTTGCTGAACATGCCGCACGTATTGATGCTCTTATTTTAGTGCTTTGGATCATTCATGAAGAAGTTCACGGCAAAATTAAGGATTATTTTTAGAGACTGGTTCTGTTGCTTCTAAAAGAGATTCAAATAGAGTCTGTCTTTAAAAAATTTCTAGGGAATAGAGAATCAGAATAAAATAAATTATGAAAAAAAGTTAAAAATAAAGCAAAAGTCTACTCTTCAGTAAACTCTTCAACCTTTACAGGTAACTCTTCATCTCCTCGAAGCATATTCTTTGCTTTCATATACTCACGAGTGATTAGATAAAGTACAAGGCCAACTGACTTCTTTCCTTTGTTGTTTACAGGAACCACTAAATCAAGGTTGTTTGCTTCGTTGTTTGTATCACAAAGACCAACAAGAGGGATACCTGCTTTAAGTGCGTCCTTCACTGCGTTCTTATCTGGCCAAGGATCACAAACCATCATTACTTTTGGTTCAATAAAAGTATCAAGGTTGGTATTGGTCAAAATTCCTGGAGGATATCTCCCAGTGATCACATTGATCCCAGTAAGCTTCTTGAGATGCTTGAGTCCTTTCCAACCATTCTCACGGCGGCTTACAATCAAGATGTCTTTTGCTTCATAGTTTGCTAGAAACTTTGCAGCCAGAGCAATACGCTCATCAATTTTTTTGAGGTTCAATACACTCAGTCCATCTGGCCTGGTTTTGTAGATGAACTTTTCCATATATTTTGTCTTAAACTTGGTTCCAATGTGAACTCCTGCTTTGAGATACTCATTGGAGTCAATTAATAGATCTTCATGTTGTTCGGTTGTCATTTTTTATTCTCCACTATTGTTTATGTGTTAAAAGCTCAAAAATTGGAGTCAGAAGAGATATTTCTGACTGCGATTTTTTTTGCCTCACGCAGCTCCATAACCCCTACAACGAGGTTACTTCGGCTATGAATTCCTTGGGTAAGAAGCACTTTATAAACTTATCGAGAATTTATCCAGATTAAGGTTGAAGAAAAAAGCTACTCCTCTTCTGATTCTAAGGATTCTTCTTCCTCAGCTTCATCAAGTTCTTCACTGAGCTCGGTTTCTTCTGGGAGCTCAGGCTCTTCTACTTCTTCAAGAACATCTGCTCCGGTTGCCGCCGCGGTTGCTCCTTCCTCAAAGCCGCTTAAAGAGTACAAAGAACTTGTTAAAGAGACTACAAAAGCTACTGCCAGAAGCGCCACCAATGTTTTGTTTGAAATATGTGCCATTATTGTTCTTCACCTGCCACTGCATCTTGCGAAGCAGATGCTTCTATGGATGCCCCTACTTCTTCAGCTAACTCTTCCTCAAGCTCATCAACATCCTCGCTTACTTCTTCAAGAAGTTCCTCTAGAGCGTCAATGTCATCTTGATAACTTTCAGAAGCACTAAGCTCTGAACTGGAAGTGATGAATAGGATGATGCTTACTGTACTCACTAAAATTACAAGGACAAGCATGACAAGAACAATCCTATTAGAAAGATCCCGAGCACCAGTATTTCTCGGACTTTGTTTTTGATTAAGAGAAGATGTTCTTCGGGAAGGTGTCTTTTTGGTTTGCCTTTTCTTGGACCGCTTAGGTGAAGCTCTCTTAGAAGACTTCGCTTTTGCTCCTTTTGTTGCCTTTCTTTTCACCTTCCTTTTTGTCACGACAGGTCCACCTCTTCACTTGAGATGAATGCTTAGAGATTTAAATAACTTTTGTTTTGCAAGTTAGCTGTTCCTCTCGCTTTTTTTTCTTGCTTCTCCTCACCATCTTGTCTTCCACCCCTCCCATTTTTCATGCTAAGCCCAGCTTGATTGATAGTAAAGGAGAGTTTTTTTCCAGGAGCCATATAACGATGTTTTCTCAAGATAAGTGAACGAAGTGTTGGGTTCTCTTCTTCATCTCTTTGTTCTTTTACCAACTCAATAAGACATTTACTCCCATACTTGAGTACATCTCCACCAACCATTTTTACTCGTTCTTTGTTATTGAAGTCAGCATAGACTTGATTGGTAATAAGCACCGGAATTTTCTTACTTCGAGCAATTTCTACCAATTGCGCGATCTGTCTTGCCAGAGCAGCATTAGTCTCAAAAACACTTTCTGCTTTTCCTAACTCTAAACGATAGAGCATAGAGATAGAGTCAACTACAATCATTCCAATGTCAAGAGAAGAATTGACAAGCTGCTTAATACGCTCAAAAGATTCTTGCTGTTCTTTAAAGTTAAGTGGTTGAAGGAAGATGATCTCTTGAAGCACTTTCTGATAATCCTTACTTAACTGCTTGATGCGCTCAACAGCAATACCTCCTTCGGTATCAATGAGAAGAACTTTCTTTCCTTGCTCAGCAACTCTCACTGCAGCTAGCAGGCAAAGATTTGTTTTTCCGCTTCCTGAAGGACCATAAATAGTGGTAACAATATCTCTTTCATAGCCCCCATCCAACTGTGCATCTAAGAAAGCAGCCCCCGTGCTTGTTTTCATGAACTGGGATGATGGAGAAGATGCGATTTAAATATTTCTAAACAGGAGACCTGTCCAAAGAGAAGGTATGAGCCAAATGAAAGTATTATAAAGCAAAATAGCTTTTGTATTCCTTAATGTTAGAGAGGAAACATTGGGTCTTGTTGGCTATTTTTTTAGGAAGCTTATCCCTACGCTTGTTTTTGGCTTTTAGCATTCCAAACTTTACTTATGATTCTTACTTCCACCTTCGGCAAGTAGAACAGATCATGACAAGTGGAGTTCCATTGTTTAGAGATCCTCTCTCTTATGGGGGCAGGGAATTAATCTTTCTCCCCCTTTTCCATTATGTCTCTGCAGGGTTAGCGCTGCTTTTTCCCTTGGAGATTGTTGCTAAAGTTCTCCCGAACTTGCTTTTTGCTCTTTTGAGTCTAGCTACTTTCTTTATTGCCGAGAGAATTAGTAAGAGAAAAAACGCTGCACTCTTTGCAGCTTTGGTTACCGCACTTTTACCTGTCACTTTCCAGACCAACAGCTTTAGCCCTTTGCCTTTCGCGCTTTTGTTTGTCCTCTTAAGTATTTACTTTTTCATTGGACTGAGGCAAGGAAGGAATAGGGAAAGAAACACCTGGTTTTTTATCCTTAGCCTTCTTGCTCTTTTCTTTAGTAGCACACTTTCCTTTGTCCTCATTTTCGGTTTGCTCTTTTACGTTTTACTTGCAAATGTAGAAGAACAGAAAATACAAAAAAGAGAAAAAGAACTCATCTTTTTTGCAAGTGTTCTTTTTCTCTGGACCCAGTTCCTCTTCTTCAAAGAAGTCTTTCTTAGTTATGGCCTACAATTCATTAGAGGAAATATTCCTCCCCAGATTATCTTTGATTACTTTCCCCGGATCAGCTTAGTCGATGCCCTTCTCTTGGTAGGTGTAGTTCCTCTCCTTGGAGGAATGTTTTTTATCTACACTTCCATATTTGAAGAAAAGCGCCAGAGCCTTTTTCTTTTAGTAAGCTTTGCAATCGCTAGCATTCTTCTTACTGGACTTCGGCTCGTGCCTTTTGAAGTTGCCATCAGTTTTCTGGGACTCTTGTTTGCTATTCTTTTTTCATCTTTTTATGAACAGCTCCTCAGCTTCTATGAGAGGACACGTTTCAGTTCGCTTCATGGTAGCCTTGATAAAAAAATCAAGAAAAAAGCAAAGAGAATTAGTAGCAGGTTTAACTTTTCAAGCACAACGACATTACTTATCCTTATTGTTCTTCTCCCTAGCCTTCTCTTTCCAGCGTTGAGTGTTGCCCATGGCCAAGCAGTTCCGAGCGATGCAGAAGTAGCCTTCTTTCAAGGGATTGGAGAAAACACACGCTCAGGAGAGGTTGTTTTAACGGATGTTCAAGAAGGACATTTAGTGAGTTACCTCTCACAAAGAAAAAATGTTCTAGACAGTAACTTCCAGCTTATTGAAGATGTTGAAAATCGGGTTCAAGATCTGGGGACTATTTACTCTACCCCTTTCCAGACTCAAGCCGTAAAACTTCTAGAAAAATATGGTGTTGATTACATTGTGTTAAGCTCAAGCGCTAAGGAACGTTTTGGGAGGGAAAAGATTGAGAGTATAGATAACGAATGTTTTAAAGTACTTATTATTGAAAACGGTAATGAAGCTTACCATATTAATTGTGCATTGATCACAAGTTAGATTAGTTGGATTATCCGAATGGTACAAAAATAGAGAGAAGAAGGAAGAAGAAAGATATGATCACAGAAAAAGAGTTTATCAGCAAGGTACTTCGAAGGGAAAGAGAGATCATTTTTTCTTTAGCATTTTTTTTCCTAGCTCTTCTTCTCTTGATGAGGTTCCTTGCAGGAAATCCACTTAGCTATGGTGAAGAAAGCTTTCTTCACATCGCGAATATAAATAACGTCCTAGAAGGTTCTGCTCCTTGGTTCTCTCTGAATATTTTTGAACTTTTCCTAATCCCATTTCACTTCCTTTTGCCCTTACACTTGTTGTTTATAGTTCCAATACTCCTTAGTTTTTCTAGCTTAACCCTCTATTTTTGGCATAGTAGGCGCTTGGATCTTCCTAAAAAAGAGAATTTCTTTTTCCTGCTTTTCCTTGTCCTTTCTCCTGCTTTTCTTTATCATTCTAGTACTCTTAGCTTCTACAGTTTTTTCTCCTTTTTCTTTCTCTTCCTCTTATGGCTCTTAGAACAAAATAATAAAAAGTACTCTATGATTGCAGTCCCTCTCTTCTTTCTTCTTCCAAGCCTTGGTCTTCTTTCAGGAATATTGGGGCTTCTCCTTCTTTTGGCCTACAACTCCTTTAGAAGAACAGCTTCATCAAGACTGGAACCCAAGAAAATATCTAGAAAGGCGCCTTTTTCCAAAGTAAAGAGAAGTAAAAAGAGTGAAGGTGAATTCATTGACCTTGCTCGCCAGAGTTTACAAATAAGTAAAGAAAGTTCTCTTCTTTTTCGTCTTGCACTGTTCTCCTTAGTTACAGGAATGCTCTTTTTCTTTTTTCTTCCGGGAGGAGGGCTTTTTTTAAGCGGTTCCCCAAGTGTTGAGTTGATGAGTGATTTTGGAAGTAAAAGTGGAGTTAGTTTTATTGTCCTATTCTTGACCTTGGTTGGCCTTGCTCTTTTTTGGAGAACAAAAAGAAGCGTTTTTTTGTACACAAGTATGATTGTCACAACAATGGCTTTTCTTATTAACGTAAAACAACTATATCCATTAACAGTTCTTTGTATTGCTTTTGCTGCGATCAGTTTTAACGCACTACAGGAAAGAAAATGGCAACTCAAAAAAATAAAACAGTATAGTCTTTTACTTATTCTTTTGAGCATGCTCTTCTCAACAGTCACTTATTTAGATCGTGTTGATAGCTTTGATCCAAATGATGAAGTGTTCTCTCTTCTTTTCTGGCTTGAAGAGGAAAGTGAAGGTTTGGAGTTCTTAGGACATGATGGGAAAGTGCTTGCGATTAAAGAGAACAGAGCCTACATTGAAGCTTTAACTCCTTACGAAACTTGGGAAAAAGAAGAGGAAAAGAATTGGTTAAGAGTTCCATCCCTCTCAAAGATCATGCAAGGAGGTGTGGATAATGTTGGTAGCGCCGAATCCTCGGGAGACCTAGAAGGAGATGAAGAAGATTTAGAAGAGGTCCTTTTTAGCACACTCTACCCAAGGCATCTTTTTCCGCTCTTAGAAGAGAATGAAATAGCATTCATCTATGTTGATCCGAAGACAAGAGAGCTCCATTCAGAGGAGAGGGGCCTTCTTTTTGCCCTTAGGAACGAAAACTTTAAATTGCTTTACGAGCGAGAAGGCTATGAATTATGGTTATTTGCTGGGGGAGAGGGCTAGAAGAGTAAAAATTTGCTCGCTTAGGGAGAATGGATATTTGGTCACAGGTGTTACTCTGGGTAGTATATTTTCTTTCTTTGTACTTTGCTGTCTTTTTAATTCTCATTTTTATTGATAAACGTGAAGTCTTTGATAAAGAAGTCTCTAGTATGGATTTAGAAAAAGAACCTATTGTTTCCATCCTTGTTCCAGCCTATAATGAAGAAAAGACTATTGAAGGGACTATGGCTTCTGTTCGTGATATTGATTACCCCAGGGAAAAGCTTGATGTCATCATTATTGATGATGGTTCCTCTGATAAGACAAAAAAGATTATTGAAACTTTTATTGCCAAAGAAGGACTAGACCATTTTCGCTTGCTCTCTCATAAAAACATGGGAAAAGCAGCTTCTATGAACAAAGCCCTAAAGTTAGCTAAAGGGGAGTTTTTCGCCTGCCTTGATGCTGACTCCTTTGTTGATGCGAACAGTTTACGCAAAATGCTCTCTTTTTACTACAAAGAAAATGATCCACAGTTGGTGGTGATAACTCCTGCTATGAAGGTGCACAAGCCAAGAAACGTGCTCCAAAAAATCCAGTGGATTGAGTATTTAGTTATGATTTTAGTTGGAAGAATCAGCAGCCATCTTGATTCTCTTTACGTTGCTCCTGGGCCTTTCTCCTTATACCGTACAGAAGTTATTAGAGATGTGGGCGGTTTTGACACCAAAACTCTTGCTGAAGACCAAGAGATTGCTTATCGTCTTCAAGAGAAGCATTATCGTCTTAAACAATGCTTTGATGCTTACGTGCACACTGTAAGCCCAGACAAACTTGTTCCTTTTTACAAACAACGTCGGCGCTGGTACCTTGGAAGCATGGGCTGCGCCTACAAATACAAACATCTTATCGCAAACAAGAGTTATGGAGATTTTGGTATCATGCAGATGATCAAAAACGTCCTTGGTTACTTTATTGCCTTAGCAGGAATTGGTTTTGCTCTTTATTATTTTGTTTGGCCAGTATTTAAGAGGATCTTAAGTGGCTTAGTCATTGATTTTGATATCATTCCTTTCTTGTTAGACTTAGACTTTAGTTTTAACGTGCTTTTCGTGGATATTCCAAGAGTTTTTGTTTTTACAGCATTGTTTGCTACTTCCTTGTTTTTCTTTTACTACGCCCATAGGAATGCTCGCGAGAAGGTAAGTGCAGTAGGTTATCTTCCTATCGTTCCTTTCTTTGCAGTGTACTATCTCTTGAAGGGAGGAATTTTGCTCTTGTGTATGTATGAATTCAGTAGGCGTAAGAAAATCAAGTGGTAGAGCATGAACCAGGTAAATGAAGACAAGTGTAGACTACTTGCTGAACAGCTCCTGAGAACAGTTGATTTCTCCTTACTTTCTAAGATGCAAGGGCCCGCGGTTTCTAATGCAAACTTGGAGAAACTTTTCTTTTATCTAAGTGCAATTTGCCATAACACTAAGGGGAAATTTAGAGGACAAGTTAATGGGAAAAAAGTCAAAGGATGGAATTACCTTCAAGAATGTTTCATCAGAGGACTGAATAAAAATCAGCATTTCTTATCTTTAGAGAACATGAAAACTATAAGCAAGGATGAACTTCTTATTATTCTAAGCGATGATATGGGAACTCTCCCAAAGGAAGACCTTAGCGAAAGAGCATTGATCTTAAGAACTGTCGCAGAGAGTTTGGAGGTTTTTGGAGACTTCCCTTTCTCAAAAGAAGAAGCAAGCTTTAGAGAAATGCAAATTTTTCTTAGTAAAATTCCCTACTATCAAGACCCAGTATTCAAAAAAGCAAATCTGCTCATTTCTTGCCTTTATGATCTTGGCGTTTGGAAGTTAAGTGATCCAGAGCACCTTGAGGCTTGTATAGATTACCATATCATCCGTGGAGCATTTCGTACAGGAATTATTGATGTAAGTGAAGAGTTTGCAGGGAGGCTAAGAAGAAAAGAAGAGATCTCCTTAGATGAAGATGTTCGGATAAGAAAAATAGTACTTCAAGCCATAAATCTTGTTGCAGAGCACAGTGGTAAGAGATCAATAGAAGTGGGAAATTACTTCTGGTTTCATTTTCGTAAGAATTGTCGTTCTGATAAGCCAGTCAACTGCGATAACTGTAAGAACATCGCTCAGATAGAAAAGAGGGGTGCTTGCAATCTTAAAGGGGTCTGTGCGGGCTACAATAATCCTGTGATTAATTCAATACCAGAGACTACAGTTAATACAGATTATTACTGAAGCTTCTTGCCTTGGTATTGTTCTCCTTTTGTATAATAAGCTTTAAAAAGCAGACTGGCTGCTAAGTCTCCATGGGTGGCGTAGAAGCTAAAGAGAGTAAAAAAGCTGGAAGCAAAGGAGTTGGGGTTTCTAAGTCTTCTCGCTTTAGAAAAATAAGCAAAGACAAGTATGTCACTGCAGGAGTGATTGCATTTCTTATTTTTGCCTTAGGAATGACCCTGGGACTCATACTTGAAGAACAGCGTTATAATTGGGCCGAAGAGCTTTCTCAACAACAAGAAGTAAATTACCAGAGCTTACAGCTCCAGTATCTTTTCTTGACTGCTTTTGAAGATGAAGGTACTTGTAGCGTCTTACTCAACAGTTTGCAAGATGCAGTACGTGAACTTTCTTCTTCATTGTCTCAGGTAGTGGAGTATGAAAAAGAAACATCGCTTAGTGATGAGGATTTTGAACTGATTTCTCGTCTTTACGTCTTAGATAACATTCGTTACTGGTTTTTGGCAAGTCAAGCACAAGAAAGTTGCGATCTTGATATCCTTCCTATCCTTTACTTTTACGCAGAAGACTGTCCTTCTTGTCCTAACCAAGGAACCGTGCTTACTTATTTTAAGAAGATACTAGATGATCAGTTCTTAGTTTTCCCAATTGATCTTGATCTTCGAGAGGAAGAGCCCATGGTGGGCATCATTATGGATCTTTACAACGTTGATAAATACCCTACCTTGGTTATTGAAGGAGAAATTTATGAAGGTGTTGTCAAGAAAGAAGAAATGCAAGAAATCATCTGTGCGAATCTTGAAGGTGCTGAAGGTTGTGAAGTTTAGGCTCTTTTACGAGAGTTATTTTGCTTTGTGCTACAATGAAAGAAAAGAAAGAGAGAGAAGGTGTGAGTACTTGGTTTTTGCTTTGGTGCAGAAGGGAGAAAGTGCTTGTTTTTATTTTGGCGCTTGCTCTTTTGCTTCGTCTTTTCCAACTTTCTCGCAGTCCCGAGTTGTGGTGGGATTCTTATGTTTACATTGCTATGAGTAAGTATTTATTCTCCGGAGGAGTTGCTGGTTTTTGGGAAGTGTTTCGAGCAGTGCTTTGGCCCTTATTTTTAGGAATTTTTTGGTGGCTTGGGCTTCCGATTTTGCCGGTCGCTCAGTTCTTTGACCTACTTTTCTCTCTTGCATCGGTGTTTTTAGTATACCTTATTGGTTTGAGATTAGGAGATAAGAGAAGTGCTTTGCTTGCAGCCTTTATCTTTGGAACAGTCCCTCTTTTCATCCAGTATGTGGGGCTTGCACTTACTGAGGCTTTTGCCATGTTCTTGGGCTTACTTGGAGTTTATCTCTTTGTTCTTGGTTTAGAAAAAGAAGAAAAGAAGAGTAGGGACTGGAGTTCAAGGAGAAGATATTTTGCGCTAAGTGGGGTGTTTTTTGGGCTTGCCTTTCTTGCTAAATTTCCCCAGGGCTTGCTTTTAGCTGCGGCGTTAAGTGTTTTGGCACTTAGGGACTTTGGTCCTTCCTGGAGAACATGGAAACACTGGAAAGAGAAGGTGTTTGCTTGTTTTGAGGTAGGAATCCCTTTTGTCTTTGTTACCGCTCCTTTTTTCATTTTGAGTTATCATTTTTATGGGCACCCTTTAGAAGCCTTGCGCACTGGTTCTTGGATTGTTGGGACGGGACTTTGGCTCTATGAGACCAGTTGGCTGTTTTATATGAAGGATTTCTTCTTACGTTACTTTGTCTTTCTCTTCTTTTATCCCGCATTGTTTTACTTTTTTTGGAATGGAGGGTGGAAAGTGAGAACTGCAAAAAAGCAAGGGAGGTTTTTCTTGTTTTTCATGGTTTTAATTAGCCTTGCTTACTTCAGTTTTGCAGTTGCCAGAAAAGAATATCGTTACATGACTTTTTTGTTACCCTTTCTCTCCCTGATTTGTGCACAGTATATCCTTGTACTTTACCAACATTTTTCCGCTCAAAAAAAACCACTGCTCAGGGCATTTTCTTTCTTAGCAGTAGTTCTTGCTGCAATACTTTTTTCCCAAGTACAGATTTATGATAGTATTCTTTCTGAAGAAGGAGCTGGTTTTGGACATGGTGAAAATTTTGCCTACTTTGTAGAGTATATTCAAGGTTTTGAAGATGATCTTCCTCTTATTGCTTCAAACCCCTCTATAGTAGTCTTTGTAGACAATCCCCTTTACCCCACCGGAGATATCTCTCTTGCTCCAGGAGTTTATGAATGGAAAAAAGAGGATTATGAGTTTATCTTTTTAGACAGTTGCGACTTTAGCTGCCCAGAAGGAGATCTAAGCTGCCTCTCAGAGATTGAAGCCTTTTTCTCGCTTGTTGCTGAGGAGAACACCCTAGTCCAACGAGAAAGGGTTGTAAAACAAACTTTTGAGAAAGGAGAATTTGTTAAAGGAGCAGAGCAGAGCTGTACTCTTTCTCTTTTCCAGAAGATTTAAGAGTTTGAGAAGTTTTCTTTTCCCCATGGCAATCTTTGGGTGGCTTTCTGAGCTCTTTCATTATTATAAGGAAGATTTTTTTCGAGACATCACTACCCTGGGAGGTTTCATCTTCTACATTCTTTTGAGCCTGCTAGTGCTGAGCTTTCAAGAGTGGCTTCTTTTTAGTCAGCTCGTTTTTGGCCTTCTTTTTACCGGAGCCGTAGTGGTACTTGTTAGGAGCTTTTATTTCAAAGACCGGCCAAAGAAACAAAAATACAATAGTTACATCGAGCGCCTAGATGCTTCTTCTTTTCCAAGTTGGCATAGTGCGCGAATCTTTGTTCTTGCTTTCATCCTAAGTGCTTTTTTTGCATGGGAATTTTTTGTTGCTCTTGCTTTTTTCTTTGTAGCTCTTCTTACCGCCTACTCTCGAATCTACCTTGGAAAACATGATTTTTTTGATATAAGTGCTGGCTTCTTGCTTGCGGCCTTAACTTTTTACCTTAGTAGCTTCCTAACTCTCCTTTTTGTGTTTGCATAGAGAAGAGATAAAATTATTTGAGTTGGATATAGAACTACTTCTTTCGGTTACGTACTTTGATAAAATCGCCCAAAGTAAAACCGTCAGCCGCCTTCCTTGCCTTTACACTTTTAGAGGAGGAGGTTTTTGTTTCTTCGTTTGAAACATCAGCACCATCATCCTTTTTTTCTATCAAAGAAATTCCTAAAAGACGTTCTAATTTTTTAGCAACAGAGAGCCAAGGTTTCATCTGCCCAGACTCCCACTTTTGCACAGTACTTAGCCTCTCATTAAGTGACTTAGCGAAATCTTCCTGACTCATTCCTTGCTTGTTTCGCGCAGCTTGCAAACGTTTTGCGTAGTCACTAACAATAGATCTTGTATCTTCTTGATCTCTTCTTTGGGATCGAAATCCCCTCTTTTTATTGAAATTGTTAAAGGAGCGATTATCAAGCACTTGGCCACCTGCACCACAGGATTTACAGAGCTGAAGCACTGCACCTTCAATTTTGGTTTTGAGAAGAAAAGAGTCTTTCCCACAGATTTCACATAAAGACATAAGTCTTCAAGGAGAAAGGGCCATTATAAAGTTTTCCATTCAAAAACAGGAGAGAGTGAGAACAGTAAGCATATAAAGGCTAAAGAAATCTTTTTCCTCTTATGTCTATGAAAGTTATCCTTCTAGGACCTCCTGGAGCAGGAAAAGGAACTGTTGCAAAGCGACTTGTCAAACGCTTTAGATTGTATCATCTGTATATAGGAAGGATCCTACGTGATGAGGTTGCCAAGGGCACTATTATTGGAAAAGATATCAAGAAGTACATTGAGAGAGGTGATCTGGTTCCAAGTGAGTTCTCTGTGCAAGTGGCAAGGCTTGATTTGGGTCGCAAGCAACGTTACATTCTAGATGGCTTTCCTCGAGATATTGAGCAAGCTAAGGCCATTAAGGATTTTGCTGTTGATCTGGTAGTGTATTTGGATGTAAGTGAGGAGCAAGTTGTTGAACGTCTTTCAGGAAGAAGGGTTTGTCCTAAAGATGGAAGATCATATCACATAGTGTATTCTCCGCCAAAGAAGAAAGGTGTTTGTGATTGTGACGGAAAGACAAAATTAATTCGGCGCAAAGATGATAAGCCCGCATCTGTTCGTGAGCGCTTTAGAGTGTATGAAGAAGAGACCAAGCCACTCATTCGTTATTACAAACGTCGAGGAATTCTTAGAAAAGTTGATGCCAGTTTAAGTATTGCAGAAGTACAAAAACAAGCAGTGGATGTTGTTCGCGAGTGGTTTAGCTAAGGAGTAGGCACTGTGCAACTACTTGGGTTGCGTAGGCTCCCTTTGGAAGTGTGAAAGTTATTGTTATTTTCTCTTTGTTGGGGCTTAATTCATCTGCTTGCAGCTTTGTTGCTTGGAAGTTTTTTACTTCTGCTAAAAGGGGTCTTGTTGTTCCTTCCAAACTCAGATAGGGAAGTTGTTTGATAACAAAATCATCTTCATCTATGTCTTCTTTTTTTAGAAGTTCTTCTGTTATACTTTCAATTTGTTTTGGAAGTCTGTTTAGGTTAGTGAATCCAAGTAAAGGGATTGTTACGTTGACGTAAGAACTTTTTGCTTTTTCTGTTAAGTAGGTGAATGTTCCAAGAGAGTACTTTTGTTCTCTTTGCACTTCTTTTTTTGTTTCTTCTTTGAGTAGCTGTGCTACTGTCTCATTCCAGAGATAACTCTGATACGCGTGCGTGTAAAGCAGTGCAATTCTTCTTGGAAGCTTTTGTAGGGCGCCTACTGCATCGCTTGGATTATTTTTTAGGGACTCTTGTACCTGCTTGTGAGTCACGAGCTTTGCTGCTTCTTTGAACTCTTTCTTAAGGATAAATTTTCCTACTTTTGCGTTGTTTTTTGAGAAGCGTTGCTCGTCAAAGTAATTGATACTGTATTTGAGTGTTTGGATTTTATAGTTGTTTGGAGTGAGGTTTCTGACGGTGATTTGGAAATGGTTTGCTTCTAGATCCCCCAGGTTGGTTGGATTCTTTGCGTAGCCCAGGGGTTTGATGGAGATTGCTGTTCCTTGCTCTTTGAATTCTTTTGAGATCTTTTGGAGTTGTTCTTTGGTAACTTTACGTTTTGCCTTAGTTGTGTGTACTGAGCAGATCTGTGTAGTTATAGCATGCTTGTCTTTTGCTCCAGCAAAGCCAAAGTGTTTGACTGAGAGATTTAGTCTCTTTGCAATGATCTCGAGCGCTTGAATAGTATTGTAATTTTCTTTTTTAAGTGTAAAGTAGAGGTGATTGTGTTCTTTCTCTGGCTCTTGTTTGAGCTCTTTTGTGAGGGACGTGAGGGAGATCTCTTTGACTATGAAGTCTGCAGGGATTTGTTTAAGCTTGTACATAACTCTTGAGAAATAGGAGTACAATAAAAAAGTATAGAAAAAATGAAGGGAGTAAAGAGAAAAGAAGAGAAAAAACTATGACTTCTATGGCTTATACCTTTCCATGGTTCTTGGAAATGGAATTGCATCTTTAATCGTCTCTAAGCCACAAATCCAACGAATCACTCGCTCTACACCCATACCAAAGCCACCATGTGGTACACTTCCATAACGTCTGGTATCAAGATAAAACTCATACTCACTTGGATCTTCTCCGTCCGCTCGCAGGCGTTCTTTTACCTTTTCAATATCGTGCTCACGGTGAGATCCACCAATGATCTCGCCGTAACCTTCAGAAGCTAAAAAGTCGCAACCGAGCACCACTTTTGGATTCTTTGGATCTTCAGTCATATAGAAAGCTTTCACTGCTTTTGGATAATGAGTACAAATGATTGGGACATCATAGAGTTTGGTGAGCTTTTCTTCCTCAATAGTTCGCAGATCTTTTCCCCAAGGAACATCCATGTCGCACTTCTCTTTGAGAATCTTAAGTGCTTCTGTGTAGGTCATCCTTATGAAAGGTTTTTCTACAACAGGAGTAAGCTTGCTCGTGTCTCTATTAAGAAGTTTAAGCTCTTCTTGATGTTTGTCAAGCACTGCTTTTACAATGTGTTTAAGCAATGCTTCGCCGTGCGCAATGACTTGCTCAAAGCTTGCCCAAGCCATTTCCATCTCTGCATGCCAATACTCAGTTAGATGTCTACTGGTTTTACTCTTCTCTGCACGAAAGCTTGGAGCAATGGTGTAAATGTTCTCAAGACCAAAGATTGCTGGCTCTGCATAGAGTTGCCAAGTTTGCGCTAAGAAAACATCTTTCTTATCAAAATATTTTACTTCAAAAAGATCACTTCCCCCTTCACACTGCACTGCTTGAAAAATTGGCGAATGGTACTCATAAAATCCTTGTCCTTTGAAGTATTCATCAATTGCAGCAAAAACGGTTGATCTGATCTTCAGAATAGAGGTCATCTTTCTACTTCGCAGCCACAGATGTCTGTTGTTTGCCAAAGATTCTTTCGATTGGTCTTTTGTGATTGGATAGTTCTCACTTTTGTGTACGATGTTAAAATTTTCTACCTGAATTTCAAAGCCAGTTGGTGCCCTTTCATCTGCTTTGATACTCCCTTCCAATTCAACAGAACTTTCAACCTGTAATTTGTCGATATCATCCCATTGAGACTCGAAGTTGTCTCTTTTCAAAACACACTGGATGATATTAGTTGAATCTCGAAGAACGATAAATTTGAGTTTATTGCTGCCACGTTCACGGTGTACCCAACCGCGGACTGCAACTTTGCCACTTCCTTGCTGCATTGCCTTTGCAATGCTTTGGTATTGTGCTTGTTTTTCCATGCTGAAGGAGAGGTTCTTGGGCTTATAAAAAGTTTTGCGTAGCTTGGCGTGCTTGTTGGCTTTTTAGTGTGAGAATAGTGAGGAAATGAATGGTAGGGAAATATAAAGGAAAAAGAAAATGTTTAGCTTTGTTTAATCATATCTTTGTAGAAGATCGTGACGAGCTTCTGCTTGCATAAGTACTGGGACTAAGGCTGAGAAGTTGTTAGTTAAAATGTCAACTGCTCCACCAACACCAGGAATAAAGGTTGTTCCCTCCAGAGCAACCCTACCAACCCCTCCAAAGCTCCTTAAACCATGGTCTAAAAGATGGGTCTGACGGGCGAGATAAGCCGCTGGACCAGACTTGATTGCTGCTGCCCCATATTGACCAACAATTGGAATTGCTCCACCTGCTTTTCCAGCCATATCCCCAACACCAGCAAGTACAGTATAGACTTCGTGTTTTCTTCTTGCTCTCTCTAGAGCAGAAATGATTCTGTGATCACTAATACCTAATGCCACAACTTGTTTATCTCCTTTGAGTGCCGCAAGACCACCATCTGGTTTATAATCGGTAAAAATTGGGAAGAGGTAATCTCTTGTCCAACGAGCACCACGAGCAACCGCATTTCCCCTCTTTGGAATTACAGGCCAAGCTACAAGCTCCCCGCTACGATAACGAGAACCCTGGTCAGAATTTCTTTCGAAAAGAGTAGTAATCGCATCATCAAGAGTCACCCTCTCTGCAAGAGCAACATACTGATTTCTTCCTGCTTCCCAAATGTCAAGAAGGTAAGGAATAACTAAAGTTCCAAGTTCTTTTTCAGCAAGATCCCAAATGTAATGAGCAGTCTTTGGATCTTTTCTTAATTCATTGTAGAAACTTAATTTTCCCCCTGCAAGTGCTTCAATCACAAGCTCAGAAACAACAGAAGCAGTGATGGGAATAACGCCAAGAGATTGTGCTCCAAAAAGCCAACTCCCAAACTCCACTGGAGGTGCTACAAAACGGTCGGTAAAGTCACCATGTCTTGCATACCTCAAAAGCTCTTTATGCCTTTCTCCAGCTTCTCCTAAAGATTGAAGTGCATCTCCTTTTGAAATTTCAAGAGGATCATATCTAGAAGTCCTACATCGTTCTACAACATCATCTACATGATCTGCAGGACTAAAACGGTGAGCTAGAGGTACAGCTGTTCCAAGAAGCCATCTGCCCACACTTGTTTCATTCTCTCGTACAACCAACTCAAGACCTTTTTCCGTCATAGAAATGCTTGGATTTTGAACCATTTATAAAGCTTTCTTTTGTTACCACTAATTAGTTGTGTTTTTATGAGAAAAATGTCTACAAAAGCTTAAAAAAGCCGACAATTTTGGAAGTTTTCGTGGACCCGTGGCCCAGTCTGGATACCTCCTTTTGTGAGGCCAGTAAAGGCGATTCCCTCCTAAGGAATAGATCGGGGGTTCGAATGAACTAAAAGGTTCTCGAAAGTCCTCCCGGGTCCGCTTTACAGTCAAGCCTCAAGATCCTATGAAGAACCCTATGAGTAGTCTCTTATGAGATAATCGAAGTAGGCTGAGGATGAGTATGCTTGCAAAACTAATTTAGTTAGAATTCATGGGTGCCTAAAAGATGAAACCTTTACCAAGTATTACTGTAGATGGGCTTTATGAGAAGCTTCAAGCTGGCGAAGAGATTACTGTTCTTGATGTGCGTTTTACCGCCGAGCTAGAGTATGGGAAAATCAAATATGCTATGGTTATTCCTTTTCCTGAACTTCCTGAAAAGTTGCACATCCTTGATAAAGAGAGTGAGCTTGTTGTCTATTGTCGCACAGATAACCGAAGTCAGAGAGCAGTGCAGTATTTGTTGAGTCAAGGCTTTGTCAAAGTGCGCTATCTAGTTGGCGGGATTCTTGCGTGGAAGAAGTATGATGAGGGTGTGCAAGAGTACTGAACTTTTATAAAGTAGCCAAAGCTTTGGTTTTCTTATGGGAGAGGGGTTGTCCAAAATATCAGTAGTGGTTCCTGCCTTTAACGAGGAGAAATACATTGAAGGAACAGTTGATGCGCTTCTTAAACAAGACTATTCTAATTATGAGATTGTTATTGTTCCAAATGGTTGCACTGACGGTACAGGAAAAGTTCTGCAAAAATATATCAAACATAAACATGTGAAAATTAAGAGCTTAAAGGAAGCAAAAGTGAGTAAAGCTCGTAATGCTGGTGCAGCCATCTCAGATGGAGAAACGCTGGTCTTTTTAGATGCAGACGTGCGTGTAAAAGAAGATTTTTTGAGCGCAGTTATGCAACACCTTAGTGAAGAGCATAGCGTTGCTTCTACTCTTTTTACTCCAGACATTAAGAGGCAAAGGTATCTTTTATACAAACACTTCAAGAATGCTGTGCACCAGAGTAAACTTTATAGAGGTAGTGCAGGGAGCATTATCTGTCGCAAAAAAGAGTTTGATAAACTCGGTGGTTTTGATGAGAGTTTGGTTGTTAAAGAAGATAGTGATTTGATTAAGAGGCTTTGTGCTTATGGAAAGTACACTTGCATTCCACATGAAGTTGAAGTTTCTATGCGCAGACTTGAGAAGTGGGGAAGCTTGAGCACTGGCGCATTCTTTGTTCGAGAATGGGTAAAGAAAAAGCTCGGCTTTAAACTTACTGATCGCTATGAGGAAGCACGATAAAACTTATTAACCTTCTTTGCTTTGTTTTCTTCATGATCGTTACTTTGTCAGGTTCTCCTGGGAGTGGGAAAAGTTCCGTTGCTAAGATGCTTGCAACTCAACTTAGTATGGAGCGTTATTCTAGTGGTGATTTTTTGCGCACAATGGCAAAAGAGCGTGGTATGCAACTCATTGATCTTCTTCATTTGGCAGAAAAAGATCCCAGCATTGATCAAGAAGCAGATGCACGACAAAAAAAATTTGGCCAAGAAAAAGATAACTTTGTCATTGATGGGCGTTTAAGCTTTCTGTTTATTCCCCATTCTGTAAAAATTTTCCTGGGTGCAAATCCCCTCGTACGCGCAAAGCGAATTCTAAAAGACATTAACGAAGGGAACCGTAGTGAAGAGCAAGCAAGTTGTCTTGAAGATGTTGAAAAAGAAATTTTAGAGCGTGAAGAAAGCGAAAGGTTGCGTTACGAAAAGTACTACCATATTAACCCCTATGATACTGCACATTATGACTTGGTTGTTGATACCAGTGATCTTACTATTGGACAGGTGGTTGGAAAAATTATTCATTACATTGAGCAGTTAAAATCTAGCCAACTTTAGTCTCATTCTTGGGGAGCATTGAGGAGCAATAAAGTTTATAAAGCACCCTGGGTGGCTCTCCCCTATGGCAGAAACTATTAACATTCATGATTTCATTGAAATTGATTATACTGGAAAGATTGCTGGTGGAAAGATTTTTGATACCACTGATGCAAAGGTAGCACAAGAAACAGGCTTGCAGCAAAAACAAATCAAATATACTCCCTTTCAGCTTTGTGTTGGAGAAGAACAAATCCTTCCTGGTCTCGATAAAGAACTAGTAGGTAAAGAGGTTGGAAAATCCTACATTATTTCTTTGAACCCAGAAGATGCTTTTGGAAAGCGTGATGTAAAAAAGGTACAGTTGGTTCCTATCGCCGCATTTCAAGAACATAACATGAAACCACACCCAGGCATGCAAGTTGATTTTGATGGACGGATTGGCACCATTATGCGTGTTGCAGGTGGAAGAGTTATGGTAAATTTTAATCATCCTCTCGCTGGGAGAGAAGTTGAGTATGAAGTGAAGATCTTACGAAAGATCACTGATCCTGCTGAGAAAATTAGTTCTTACTTGGGCAACATTTTTCGTCAAGTAAAGAACCTTGGAAAAATTGAAGTCAAAGATGAGGAAGCGACCGTGAAACTTCCTTTTGAACTTCCTGAGCAGTTTAGAACTCATCTTGAAGGACACTTGGGAAAACTTGTTGGTTTGAAGAAGCTTGCCTTTGCTGTTGACAAGAGTATTGCTGGTGGAGCTGATCTTGCAAAGGTTGCAGAAGAGGCTAGCGCAGGACACGTGCACGGACCGAACTGTAATCACGAGCATTGATTTTTGTTCCCTTCTTTTTGCTTGATTTCTTCTCTTTCTTTTTGTATCAATAATCGATTACAATAAAACTTAAATAGGCTAAAATGGGCTAGATTTCCAGGTCCACAGAGCATTCTTAAGGGACCAAGAGGGTGGTAGCAATGAATGAATATAATCCTAATCAACATGCCGGGCAGCAATCTTATTCTAGTAATCAGCAACAACAATCTCAACATAATTCTGTGAGCGCCGCTCCTGCTGGGCAAAGTACTCCAACGATTCAAACTCAAGAGATCTCTCACCAACAAGCAAACATGGATGTGGATGCTGAGCTTCGTGAACTTATCGAACAGCACAAGACGCGTATCAAAGTAATTGGTTGTGGAGGAGGAGGAAACAACACCGTCAATCGTATGGCAGAAGTTGGTATTAAGGGAGTGCAAACTATTGCTATTAACACTGATGCTCAAGATTTGTTATACACTACTGCCGATAAAAAATTACTTATTGGGAAGGAGCTTACCAAAGGTCTTGGTGCAGGGTCTAACCCTCGTATTGGGGAAGAATCTGCTAAAGAAAACGAAAGTGAGCTTAAGAAAATGATTGATGGCACCGACATGCTTTTCATCACTTGTGGGCTCGGAGGAGGGACTGGTACTGGTTCAGCTCCTTTTATGGCAAAGCTTGCTAAAAAGATGGGCATTCTCACTGTTGGTATTGTGACCATTCCTTTTAGCATGGAGGGGAATCACCGATTTGAAAATGCTATGATTGGTCTTGAGAAGATGGAACAAAGTGTTAATACACTTATTGTTATTCCAAATGAAAAGTTGCTTGATTTGGCTCCACACTTACCCTTGCACACTGCATTTAAAGTTGCTGATGAAATTTTAACTAACTCTGTGAAAGGCATTGCTGAGTTGGTGACGAAGACAGGGTTGGTTAATTTGGATTTTGCCGATGTGCGCACCATTATGGGTGAAGGCGGCGTTGCTATGATTGGCGTTGGTGAGAGTGATTCTGAAGATCGCGCGAATGAAAGCGTACAGAAGGCTCTTGAAAATCCCTTAATCGATGTTGATATTAGTAACGCAACTGGTGCACTTATTAATATCTCAGGTGGAGAGACTTTGACACTTGATGATTCTCGCAAAATTGTAGAAACTGTTTCTGACAAGCTAAGTGATAATGCAAAGATCATTTGGGGAGCGCAGATCTACAAAGATTTAGGAAAAACCTTGCGTACCATGGTCATTGTCACTGGTGTAAAATCTGAGCAAATCTTTGGGGAAGATAATACTTATTTCTCTCGGAAGAAAAGTGCAATGGAGAATGAGCTTGGCATCGAGTTTGTGAATTAGTTTTTTGTTCCGTTTTCTTGTTTACTTTAGCCTAAGTTCCACAACTTATCACCAACAAAATGAATGTTCTTAATCACTTTGCCTTTTGTTTCTGTTTGCATCTGCTCCCCATCTAGAAGCGCAATGCCAACTGCAAGTGGCTTACGGTTGTTCTGATCAAGAATCACAATTGCTTCTCCTTCTTGGATCTCTGGATTTATTTCAGTGATTCCTGGTCGCATGATATCTGCTCCGCTAACCACAAAACGTACGGCACCCATATCTACAACCACTTCTTTGAGAATAAGCTGCTTAAGTAAGAACTTGAGTGTTGGGATAAGAAGTTCAGTGCCCTCTTTGTTCTTGCTCTTATGGTAGAAGAAAGCAGGAGTATTATTGACTGCATAAAGTTTGATATCTTGCTCTTTATCTTGCCACAGCTCTACGATATCTTTTTTGTTGAAGATTGTAATGTAATTGGCAACAAGTTTGTTGAGCTCTTTTGCTTTAATGCGAGTCTTTTTCATTTTTTTTCATTTTGAGAGTGAAGAGATAATAAGAAAAAAAAAGTTATACATCCAACTCAGTAACTTCTTTTGCATGCTTCTCGATAAAGGCGCGACGAGGCTGTACTTCATCACCCATGAGCACTGTAAAGATCCGGTCAGCTTCTACTGCGTCCTCAACAGCTACTTGTTTGAGTGTTCGGGTCTCTGGGTTCATAGTAGTTCCCCACAGTTGCTCTGGATCCATCTCTCCAAGACCTTTGTAACGCTGAATGGTAACACCATCACTGCCGCCCAATTCTGAGAGG
The DNA here is from genome assembly GCA_964343575.1 of uncultured Methanosarcinales archaeon. Lineage (GTDB taxonomy): Archaea > Nanobdellota > Nanobdellia > Woesearchaeales > GW2011-AR9 > CAYFJV01. The sequence continues at coordinate 443,786 of CAYFJV010000001.1, forward strand.
ATTTTTGCCTTCTCTTGATCATCTTGCGCATAGAATTTCTTCTTTCCTTTCTTAATGAGGTAGAGTGGAGGCATTGCAATATACAAGTAGCCATGCTCAATGATCGGTTTGAGGTAGCGATAGAAAAGCGTAAGATGAAGTGCAGTAATGTGCGCACCATCTACATCACTATCTGCCATCAGAATAATTTTGTGGTAACGGATCTTCTCGATATTGAACTCTTCACCAATACCAGCGCCGAGTGCTTGGACAATGAGTGAAAGTTTATCGGATTTGAGAACTTTGTCCAGTCTCGATTTTTCTACATTAAGAATTTTACCAAAAACCGGCAAGATTGCTTGAAAAGATCGATCCCTTCCTTGTTTTGCAGAACCTCCTGCCGAGTCCCCCTCTACAATGTAAATTTCACACTCTGCCGGGTTGCGCTTACTACAATCTGCAAGTTTTCCTGGGAGTCCTCCACCATCAAGAGCACTTTTTCTTCTTGTAAGCTCTCTTGCTTTTCGTGCTGCTTCACGGGCACGTGCAGCATCAATACTTTTTTGCACGATTGTTTTGATAATTTGCGGGTTCTCTCCAAAGAACATGTTTAATGCTTCAGTTGTGAGTGAAGAGACAATTCCATAAACTTCACGGTTTCCAAGCTTTGTTTTAGTTTGTCCTTCAAAGAGCGGCTCCATTACTTTTACAGAAACCACTGCAGTCAATCCTTCTTTGATATCTTCACCAGTAAGCTTGGTTTCCTTTTTTGCATTTTTGCTGAGCTCTTTTGCAAAGTTGTTAAGTACTCTGGTGAGTGATGCTTTGAAACCGCTTAGATGTGTTCCACCCTCGATGGTGTTAATATTATTTACAAAACTAAAGACGGTCTCTTGATAGCCAGCGTTGTATCTAAAAGCGATTTCTACATCAACGTCATCCTTTTCCTTGTGAAAGTACACTACTTTACCCATTGGATTTTTGTTCTCATCTAAAAAAGAAACAAATTCTTGAATTCCATTGTCGTACTTGAAGATATCTTTCTTTTCATTTCCCTCTTCGTCAAGAGCACGCTCATCAGTGAGCTCAATTTGCACCCCTTTGTTCAGAAAGGCAAGTTCTCGCATTCTTTTTGCAAGAATGTCATGATGGTAGACTGACTCAGAAAAGATCTCTGCATCCGGCTTAAAACGCACAACGGTACCAGTTTCTTGAGTTTCACCTTTTGTTTGTAGTGGATGTAATGGTTTTCCTCTGGCATATTTTTGATAGTGAATCTTCCCAGCACGCTTTACGGCAACCTCAAGCTCTTGAGAGAGTGCATTTACTACGGAAACTCCTACTCCATGAAGTCCCCCGGAGACTTTGTAAGAATCTTTATTGAACTTTCCTCCCGCATGAAGTTTGGTGAGCGCTACTTGCACTGCTGGGATTCCTAGCTTTGGATGAATATCAACAGGTATTCCTCTTCCATTATCAATAACAGTGATAGAATTGTCTTTGTGGATGATGACTTGAATCTTATCACAATGGCCAGCTAGAGCTTCATCAATAGAGTTGTCTACAATCTCATAAACAAGGTGATGGAGTCCTCGAATACTGGTGTCTCCAATGTACATCCCTGGACGCTTTCTTACGGCTTCTAAGCCCTCTAAAACAGTGATATTACTTGCACCATAGTCTTGTTTTGGTGCAGATTGCTGTGGCTGATTCTCTGTCATTTTTCTCTAAAATTTTCCCCTCTTTTTTTTTCGATTTTTGCTTGATTTTGCTGATGAGAATAAGGATTATTTTTTGTCTTTTCTCGTCGATAAATCTTAAGAAATTGGAGGGAAAAGTGCTTTATAAACTTATTGGTTTTGTGCAGATTGAAGAGCATCCAAGAACCACAAATCTCCATTCGAGGAACGTTCTCTTTCCAACTCTTCGTAGGCCTCAGAGATGTCCACAGAAACTCCGCCTCTACTAGTCAGAGAGAGTATTTTTGTTCTTAAACCTCCGCGAGCTCCGGACTGAACCGTGTTGTAGGCTGCCTCAAAAGCGGCTTGCGGAGAAGAGGCAATAAGTGAGAATGTTCTTTCTTGACCATCACCTGCAGTGGAAGAATAAGGAGCAAAACGACAACTAGTTTCTTCGGGGGCAACTAAGCTGAGGTGGCCATCTGCACGATCCACTGCTTTTTGTGCAATCATAGCTCCCCCAATCAAAAGGTAAACACATTCATAACGTTGCATCTCTCTGTTAGAAGGAGGGCTTTTTAAAAAACTTGAGATGATTAAGGTTTTTTCTCTTACGAAATGTTTTGTTTTTTAGAGAGAATCTTACTCCAACACATAGACATTTTGTCCTTCTTCTTGGAATTGTTTTGTAAGCTCTTCACTAAGCTCAAAATCAAAGCGTTCAAGAAAAGTCTCCTTGAAATGCTTCGTCGTGGCGTAGATAGGAGCGCTTTTGGCATCATCTACTGCTGAGGAGAAGAGCATGGTCTCGTAGCCTTTGTTTTTCATTTCTGCTTTGAGTATGATCTTGTGGATATGAACAAAACTTGGGAATTTGTTTTTGAGAAGGAGCTTTGCTAGGCGGTCTGTTAGAGATTTTTCTTTTTGAAAGAATTTTTTCTCATAAGACATAACAAAGCCTAAGATCTGTTTGTTATTCTCTTCGTCATCTTCGAGGACAAGAAAACGTTTGTTATCTTTAATCTGAGCTTGCCAGTAAGTTTTTTCTTGATTGTCACCTTGCTCTTTTGCAATGCTTATTATTTGCTTAAGATCGTCAAGACTAACTGGCCTTATTCTCATGAAACCTTACACCTCTTGGTTAGTTAGGGAAGAAAAAGAGTATTTAAGCTCTGCGTTTAGATCTTTTGAAGGTTTTTGGAGTTGGAAGCTACCACCAGTTCCAGAGTTTTGTTACCGCATAAGTTAGAGAGATGCCAATGAAAAGGCTTAAGCTGGCATCTGAGGAAGAAGTGCCATAAAGTGAAAAAAGCTCATCAATACATTGTTCATAGTGAGCTGCTTGAATTTCTCCTTGAATATCAACTTGCTCGTGGAGACGATCTCTTCCATTTTCTATATAAGCTTCTCCTGTTCCTTGAATCTCAAGAAGAGTTTGTTCTTCAACAAGAGCAACCGCACCATCAATTGTTGCGTCTACAAGCCCATGGCTTACAAAAGTTCCCAAATCAGGAGGAACTGTTCTGACTATATCTCCAAAAGAAGAATCTCCATTGTATCTTGCATTTTGAATCCCAAGAAAAATGATGCCACTTGAAGTCAAATAAGGACTAGCAGCGTTTAGCGCTCCCCCAGTCCACCTTAGCCAAGGATTTCTTCTAGCTGGAGAAAGTTCTTCTGCTTGATAGTCTGGATCGTAACCTGCTTTTTCTCTTGCAACATCACCCAAGCGCACAACAGTTGTTCCAGAATAGCCAGGACAGTTAACCTCCTCAACACGAGTCAATTCCCTTTGTCTTTTCCCACTAAAATCGTAATCGTGAAATGCCATTTTACAAAGTATTTTTCTTTGTTTTTTGGCGAAATTGATTTGTTTATAAGTCTTTCTTTCTAGAAAAACAATTTAGAAGAAGGCAAAAAAAATATTTATGCCTCGTCAGTTCTCCAATGTGGGTCCACTTGCATATCACGAATCTGATTTCTTCGCATAAAACCTTCCCAAGCAATCATTGCACCTTGATCTCCTGCAAGATCCATTGGAACTTTAAAGAAAGTAGCACCACGTTCCCTACACATGATCTCAAGCATTTGACAAAAACGTTTGTTTGCTCCCACGCCACCAACAAGAATGAGCTCTTTCTTTCCAGTATGCGCTAAGGCGCGCTCAGCAACTTCAGCGCACATGGCAAAAGCTGTTTCTTGTATGCTCAAGCAAAGATCTTCTTTGCTTGCTTGTTCTCTCTCAAAAAGTTGCTTTGCTTTGGTAAGCACTCCTGAAAAACTCATATCCATGCCCTTCACGGCATAAGGTAAGGCAACATACTTTGCTCCCTCTGATTTGGCAAGCTTTTCTATCTCTGGGCCTGCTGGAAAACCAAGACCAATAATTCTTCCAAACTTATCGAGCATGTTTCCTAAACCATTGTCAAGCGTTTCACCAACAATGCGATATTGTCCGCCTTCTTGCACAATGATTTGCGTATTCACACCAGAAACGTAAAGGTAGACAGGATCTTTTGCTTTGTTGATAATTTTTCCAATGCTTAAGTGTGCACAACAATGATTAACTGGAACGAGAGAAATATTGTGTTTCTCTGAGAGCTCTTTTACAATGTGATAACCTGCCCAGAGTGCAGGGTCTATGCCTGGTCCTGCAGAGTAGGCAATGTATTCAATGTCCTCCCAAGTAAGCTTTGCTTGCTTGAATGCTTGCTCAAAGATCTTTTCAGCTACTTGCTTGTGATGAGCTGCCATTTCATCTGGAATCATTCCTTTATCTGGAGAACTATAACTATCCTTAACATTAGTAAGAACTTTGATGCTAGCTTCTTGCGCATCAATAATGCCAACACCAAAGGTGTGCGCTGTACTTTCTACTCCCAAGATAATCATATGGTTGGAGAAGAATAAGCTTATTTTAAAAAAGTTAGTCAAAAAAGTGATGAAAGAAAATATGAAAACTAAATCTCAATACTGTCTCCTGGGTCAAGCTGCAGATACTCATCAAGCGCTTTTTCCATGCAAGATCTGAGCTGCACTACATCCTCGTACCTTGAGCTACACACTTCAGTAAATCTTCCCTTCGCCCGCAACAAAGCTGCATCTTTGGAACTCACTGAGACAAGCTTGCTTGCTTCTCCAGCAATGTTTTCCTGAAGCTCTGCTACTTCATCACCTGGCGCCTCGTCTGTTTGTGGAGAAAAAGAAACGTAAACTAAAGATGCAAGAACGAGAAATACTATAGCCCAAACAAGGTAATTAAGATAACTGGTCTCACTTTTTGGAGCTCGAGATTTTCTTGGTTTAGCAGATTTTTTTTGCCTTTTGCTTGCAGTTCTTGTTTTTTTAGCTCTAGCCATAGTACACCTCTTTGTAGGAGAGAAGGCAAGAGTTGTTTAAAAAGATATCTGAAAAACAGAAGAAAATATGGGTAAATACAGAGAATCAATAAAGAAGTAAAGAAAAGATAAGCTTACTTACTACTTGCTGCCTGACGCTCGATGTCTCGCTTCTTACTGATCGCAGCGCTTTTCACATTCTCTTGAGCTGCTGCAATAATCTCATCTGCAAGTGCAGCAACAATAGATGTTCTCTTATTGAAAGACTTAGTGTAAGCTCCTTGAGTCATATGTCGCAATGCAAGATCAACTCTTCGCTGAGGAGCTACCTCAACAGCTTTTGGATACCTTGCTCCACCGTACTCAATTGCAATTACTTCTGCACGTGGCGCAGAATTTTCTACAGCCTTTACGAGAATTTGAATTGGATTTTGTTTTAACTTTTCTTCAGCAATGATGAGAGCTTGCTCAACTGTTCGTAGAGCAGTATTTTTCTTACCAGTGTTATGCCCAGAACTCATAAAGTGTTCTTTACCTTTGTGCCCTGAGTTCATCAACTTAGTTGCTAAACGCTCAACAATAGAAACATGAGATTTATGGAATCGGTTACCAGCATATCTTGCCCCAGTCTTTGGAACAATTCTTGGATCAAGAGCGATGTAACGAGTAAGTCCTGGATCGGAGACGGTAACTCCATCAATTCCCCATCTGTTGAAAAATTTTAATTCTACCATTTTAATTGTTTACCCTTAAAATGGTGGTCAAAAATCTTGATTTTTGTTCTACCATTTTTGATTGTCTTGCTAGCTTACGCTTATCTTCTTGCCTTCTCTAGTTTACCAGTAAGAAGTGCTCTTAGACTTTGATCATTTACTTTAAGTACTTGCCAACGTACACCAGGAATATCTCCTTTTGCACGTCCCATTTTACCACCGATACACTCAACAATTACTTCGTCGTGCTCATTGATCTGCTTCATTGCACCGTCTCCTGGCATAAAAGCAGTGATCTGTTTTCCGTTCTTTACAAGCTGCACCCTTGCACACTTACGCATAGCAGAGTTTGGCTGCTTCGCTTCAATTTGAACTTTTTCTAGAACGATTGCTTTTGCTTGAGAAGATCCAGAGAGTGGATCGTGCTTGATTTTCATACGTCTGTTTACGACTTTTTTGGAACTTGCTCTTCGTTTTTTGAGCTTTTTTGCCGCTCCCAGTCCACGTGATTTTTTTCCCATTTTCTTACTTTAATCCTGAATGTTTTCTTTTTAAATGATTTTGATCTCTTTCTCGAAATAGCGACGAGACATCTCATTGAGGAGACGCAAGTTCCTAGCATCGCGTCCTATTAATAAACTTTTTGTTTTTCTATTTGAATCTTTGATGATTATTTCTCCATCAATAACACTGATTTCTTCAACGCTCAAAGGGTAAATGCAGTTTTTTACGAACCTAGCAGGGTCTTTATTGAACTCAACAATTTTGATGCGCTTCTCGAAACGCTTTTGCGCCTTTTTAACATTTTCCGCTCCCTTACCAAGAGCCTTTTGAAACATACCAAAAGGGACCACAAAAAAAAGCGTATCCTCTGAAGAAAAACAGCCTTTCACAGGAACCCTTGCAATACGCTCAAAAATGGAGGAGAAGGCAAATACTTGCGGATCTAATTTCACTCGTGACATCTTGTATACTTCTTTTTTTCAAAAAGGATTATAATAATGTTTAAATGTTTAAGGCCTGAAAAAACTCTAAAGCGCAGTTTGCGCTTTTGAGAATCTCTCTTCTAGCTCTTCTTACTCTGCTACTCCAACTACGGAGATAAAGAAATTCTTCTTAGCAAGAACTCCAATCTCTTCGTTGTCTTGCTCCAAAGAAACCAGCTCAACCTCGCCGAGGTTAGCATAGTAATCAAGATCATCTCTCAAGGAAGGAGCAATGTTTTTTGCCATGAAAATTTTCTTTACTTTTCCAGCTTTCATCTGTTTGAGCACAGCATCTCTTCCAATTATAGCTTTACCACTCTGAAGAACCTGTTTCAATGCAGAAACGTTCTCATCAATTTTTTTCTTAGCCATTTTCTCTACTTCTTTAACTTAATTTTTCTTTCCTAAGGACCTGGGCTCTTTTTAATACTTTCTCTTAACAAGCAACAAGCCCCAAGTCAAACTATTTCATCTTGGTCACTAGACCAGGAAGACCCGTTCCCAAAGGAACTGGTTGGTTAATCATCACGTTCTCAACTACGGAGCGAAGGCGATCTTCTTCTCCACCAAGAGCAGCAGTTACAATGTGCTTTAGTGGGGTCTCGAAAGAAGACCTTGCAAGAACTGAAGACTTTTCATTCACTACACCAAAACGAGTGATTCCTTTCACATCTCCATCAACACACATAATGTCGGCTACAAGCATAATATGACGAATATCAATATCAAGTCCCTGGGATTCAATTACTTTTCCAACCTCACGAATGATTGCTTCTCTTGCTGCTTCAATTCCCAAAACAGCATAAATTTCGTGAATATCATTAGATACAGTTCTCTGAGCATCAACTTCTTCTAAAAGCAAGATCTCTTTGAGGTTGGTTCCAGAGGTAAGCACTACAAATTTATCATCACGCTTTACTGGAAGAACCTGCTTGATACCTTTGATCCCACCGATCTTTACCTTCTTTACTTTTTCACGAATAGTATAAAGATCTTTTAGCTCTCCTGCCTTTCCACTTTTCATAGAAAGGACAAAACCAGCCTCGGTCTTGTCAAGATTGAATCCTTTGAACTTTCCTTTAAGCGCCTTAAGCACCTCATCATGCGCAATGTGCATGTTCTCTAGAAGCTCAGAATCCAAGCTCACTTTGAGCTCCTGCTCCAAAATATTGATGGTAAGATCAGAGATAAGTTCTTCTAAAAGAGTAGATTTAATCTTTGCTGCAAATTCTTTTACTTTCTCAAGACTGTTGTGTGCATCTTTCAAATAGATCTCAGTCATTGGTGTTTTGATTAACTTTCGCGCATCAAAAATTTCAATGATCCGTGGAAGACCCATGGTAACATTCATCTCTGCAATACCTGCGGAGTGAAAAGTGTTCAAAGTCATCTGTGTACCGGGCTCACCAATACTTTCTGCACTCACCAGACCCACACATTCTCCTGGGTTTACCTTACTTGCTTCGTAAGCTGCCAGAACCTTTTCCATGATTTCTTGTGCTTCTTTCTTGGTTACAGAGGAAGGGAGTTGTTCTTCGACTTTAGCAAGTACTGCTGGAGTGAGTTTTTCTGCATAACCTTTGATTAAAGATGAGATTTCAGCTTTCATTTTTTGTCACCTACAACGGATTGGATAATCCCTTTGACATCCACTTCACCGTTTTTAGTTTTTGATACGTCAAGTCCGTCTTCACCAAACTTAAACTGTACAACACGCATAGATGCATCTCGCACTGTTGCGTCATACTCTACTTTTAGATCTTGCATTGCGTTAGAAAGTCTTCGATACAAGTATCCGGACTTTGGAGTTCTTAGAGCAGTATCCATCAGTGCATCTCTTCCTGTCATTGCTCCAAAGAAAAACTCGCTTGGGGTAAGTCCACTCTTGAAATTGTTTTTGATAAAACCGTGAGCCTTAGGAGTGATGTCTCCTTTCTTGAAGTAAGAGAGAGTTCTTCCTTTGAATCCTTTCTCAATACGTTTCCCACGCAAAGCCTGCTGACCAACAACCGCAGTCATCTGCGCAATGTTAAGTACGTTACCACGAGCTCCGCTTCTTGCCATCACAAGTGCTGCATTCTCTTCGATTTGGTGCATTGCTACGTTTCCACCTTTGTTACGTGCTTTGTTCAATACTTCAATAAGTCTAAGTTCAAGCGTCTCACGAATACTTCTTCCAGGAAGTGCTTGAAGTTTTCCGTCATAAAAATCGTCAACAAGTTTTGCAGCTTGATCGGTTGATTCTTTAATGATGTTTTGGATCTCTTCTTCGCTTTGTGGCATCAAATCAAGGTCTCCAATACCAATAGAAAAACCTCGTCTTAGAAGTACTGCAATCCCAAGTTTGGAAATTCTTCCAAGTAACTCTGCAGTGAACTCTGGTCCGTAATCGGCGTAGATGTTTCGAAGCATTAATCCACTTTCTTCTCCCAAGTTTGCCTTATCCATAAGACCGCTCTTGAGCCATCCTTTGACAATCTTTACTTCGTTTCCACTTTTATCTTTTCCAAAGAAGGTAAAGTCATCAGGTAAGAGCATAGAGAATACTTCTTTCCCATCAATCTTATCTTTCTTAGGCATACGTGAAAAATCTTCTAAACCACAAGAGTAAAGCAAATCGATTGCTTCGTTTCTGGTAAGCACAAGCTCTTTGGTAAGCAAGTAGTTCCCAGTAATGGAGTCGTGAATACATCCAACTACACTTAATCCATCTCTTGGACTAATCAGTTGAGTTTGTACTAACATAAGAACTTCTGCTTCAGCCCTTGCTTCTTCGGTTTGCGGAACGTGTAAGTTCATCTCATCCCCATCAAAGTCTGCGTTATATGGGTGACAAACACTTGGGTTAAGTCTGAAGGTTTTTCCAGGAAGTACACGAATCTTGTGACACATCATACTCATTCTATGCAAAGAAGGCTGACGGTTGAAGAGTGCAACATCTCCATCAATGAGGTGACGCTCAACTTTATATCCCACATCAATCTCTTCTAAGATCTCTTCCATGGTTTCTTCAGTGATAGTCTTTCTTCTTCCTTGAGGATTAATGACGTAGTTTGCCCCAGGATATTTTTTAGGACCATTCTTGATGAACTGGATGAGGTACTCTTTGTTCCACTCGGTTACTCGCTCAGGAACAGTCAGGTGCATTGCCATCTTCATTGGTACACCAACTTCGTTCATACTGATCATTGGATCTGGACTGATAACAGTACGCGCCGAGAAATCAGTACGTTTCCCAGCCAAGTTATGCCTAATACGTCCTTCCTTACTTTTGATTCTTGCAGCAAGAGTCTTCAATACTTGCCCACCTCGGTGTCTTGCAGGAGGAAGCTGCGCTACTCCGTTATTGAAATAAGTAGTTACATGGTATTGTAATAAATCCCAAAGATCTTCAATGATAATCTCAGGAGCCCCTGCGTTAATGTTCTCAAAAAGACGCTGGTTAATTCTTACAACATCACCCAATTTGTGAGTCAGATCGTCCTCACTTCGCTCTCCGCTTTGCAAAGTAATACTTGGCCTCATTGTCACCGGAGGAATAGCAAGAACAGTCAGTACAAGCCACTCTGGCCTCATCACTTCAGGATCAAAACCAAAAAGTGGAAGGTCTTCGTTAGAGATTCTTTCTAAACGAGCACGCACTTCAATTGGACTGAGTTTTTGTTCTCCTTCAAAGAAGGTGTAGGGTTTGTTAATCTTAACTGCTTCTTGTTTGGTTCCACAATGAGGACATTTTCCTTTGTCCTTATACTTTTTAACATACTGCTTTACTCTTCGACGCTGCGCTTCTGGACCTTGCTGTTCACCTACTTGTTGCAATTCGCCAAGAACTCTTTTGATCTTTTCTTCAGGGATTTGTACCCTTCCACAACTTTTACAACAAGATCTAAGCAAGTCGTGCACATGCTTTACAAAAGAGATGTGAATCACCGGACGGGCAAGTTCAATGTGACCAAAGTGACCAAAAGATTCCTTCAGTCCCCCACCGTCAGTTTTACAACGAAGCCCGGGATCAATAACTCCTAAACGAATGTCCATAAGGCCACCATCTACAGGATATCCTTCACGATCGTAGAGCTCAGGAGTTACGATCTTTGCTACGGAAAGGTCAGTGATTTGTTTTGGAGAAAGAACTCCAAAAGAGATTGATTCAATTTTTTTGTGCACTTGTTGGTTTGACTTCATTGTAAATCCTCTGCAGTTCTCAATTGTTAGTATTTATTCTTCAAATGTAATTGTGGATAGACACCCATACTTCTAATCTCATCAAGTAAAAGTTTGAATGCATAACTCATCTCAACGTTGGACACTTCAGCAGAATCACCGTGAAGGTGAGACATTGGAATTCCGCCACGCTTATAGTCGTAATATCCCACAAGACCAGAGCGCTCACAAATCGGAAGCACAGTCTTATCTGAATCAAAACGCTCTTTAAGCAGGAGCGATGCTCCATGAGCAACAAAGGTATCCTTCTCCATCTCTCCAAGACGAAGACCTCCTTCTTTTGCCTTCCCTTCGGTAGGTTGACGAGTAAGAAGCTGGATTGGACCACGTGCCCTGGATTGCATTTTGTTTGCAACCATGTGCCTTAGTCTCAAGTAGTACATGTTTCCAACATAAATTCTAGCGATCATTTGCTTACCAGTAATTCCATCATAGAAGACTTCAGTCCCATCTTCACGAAAGCCAAGACCAGCAAGTTCTGCACGAAGAGCATCTTCCTTCTCAGAATCGAAAAGAGTTGCATCGACATAACGGGAAGCAAGAGCTCCCACTTTTGCTCCCACTAACTCAAGTAAATGGGAAACAGTCATACGGGAACTTACTCCGTGCGGTGTAAAAATAAGATCAGGAGTGATTCCAGATGGTGAAAAAGGCAAATCAGTTGAAGGAATAAGTACACCAGTAACTCCTTTCTGTCCGTGACGAGAAGTAAACTTATCTCCAATCTCTGGGATTCTCTGACTTCGTAAACGTACTTGGATGAGTTTGTTTCCTTCTTCGTTTTCACTCAGCATAACAAAGTCAGCAACACCTTTCTCTCCATGCTTGAGCGCAATAGAACTTTCTCTTCGAGTAGCAACAGATAAGTTGTACTCATCAAGGCTGTTCAAAAAACGAGGAGGGCTTGTCTTTCCAATTACTACATCTCCTTCTTTTACTTGGGCTTCAAGATGTACAATCCCATCTCCTTCTAGGAAACGATAATCTTTCTCTGATCGATAACCTTTAGCTTCCTTGTCAGGAACACCAAGTTCATCAGTAAGGCCACCACTATACCTCATGATCTCAGAGGAAACTGGCCGGAAGTAAGTACTTCGGGCAAGCCCGCGCTCGACAGAAGACTTGTTCAGAATTACTCCGTCCTCCATGTTGTATCCTTGGTAAGACATGATAGCAACAACCATGTTCTGTCCAGCAGGATGCTGTGCGTATTTACTTACTTCATGAATTTTGGTTCTTACAATTGGATACTGAGGGTAGTGCTGCACATTAGTATCCATATCCATACGTAAGTGATAATTTGCAGCATAAAAACCGATTGCCTGCTTCTGGTTCTTACTTCCAATAATCAGACGAGCTGACTGCGTGTAGTTCCCAAAAGGTACAAGAGCGGTTGTGATTCCACAGATAGATCCCTGAGTGATTTCAAGGTGTGTGTGTGCTTCAGTTAACTCTTCTTCACTGTAAGCTACGAGAAGGTTTTCTTCTTCACCAGCATCAATGTACTCAATTACTCCTTGGCGCACAAGATCTTGCCAAGAAATTTCTCCCGCTTTTAACTGCTCAATATGTTTCTTAGAAAGAAGAGCTTTTCCTTCTTTTACTAAAATTAGTGGACGAAGAGCCCGTCCCTCTTGGGAAAAGACAAGAACCTCATCAAACTCTTTGTTATAGTGTACAGAAACCTGCTCTGGCAAGTTCCCATTTCTTCTTTGATCACGAAAATTTTCTACAAAAGATTCTGCATCATCTACGGTACCAAGGAATTTTCCATCCAAATATATCTCTGCCATTCTGATTACCTTAGCCTGATTTATTCAGCTAATCTTACCCCCAAGTTAGCTATTCTTTGTACCAAGTCTTCTTGGTTTACTTTTTGTGAAATGGAACAGAGCATAGCAAGATTTTTCCTCAGGCCAATGTTTGTTCCTTCTGGAGTTTCAATTGGACACAACCTCCCAATATGGGTACAGTGCAGCTCCCTTGCCATAAAATTTTCTTGAGAGCTAGAAAGCGGACTGTTTACCTTTTGCAAATGTGAAAGCATTGCAAGGAAGTTTGCCCTATCCATTCTCTGAGCTACCCCTTGTCTTCCACCAACCCATTCACCAGTTGCCATACTAGAATAGATCCTAGATGTAAGCAACTTGTCACGAATGATCACTTTGATAGAAGGCAACTTCCCACGCTTAATGATTCTCTGGAAGTTGTAAATAATATCACTTGAAAGGACTTTAAAGTTAACCCTAAAAAGATCAAGTAAAAGGTCACCGCTGAGACGAAGCCTCTTGTTCATGTAATGATCTTTATCATCAAGCTGACGTTCTCCCCTTGCAACTTGTACAAACTTTTTGAGCATCTTACACAAGTTTCTTGCTTTAGTCTCTCTTGCAGACTTATCCATCCCGAGATGTGGAAGTAAGAATCGGTCAACCATGTCACGAGTTCTCTCAACACGAATTTCTTTATTTTGAGTAATCCCGCTCTTTTTGGCAAGATAATCAAGTGCTTCTTCCTGAGTCTTGATGTCTACAAACTCGAAAAGGTTCAAAAGAACTTCATCATAAACTTTTTCAGGAGAAATTGATTTCATGATCTCTTCATCTTTAAGCATACCAAGAGCCTTAAGCACAACCATAATAGGAACTGACTTTAATCGAGTGAAAGACATGTAGAAGAAACCATCTTTCTTGAGCTCAAACTCATGAGGAATTTTATAAGACCCTGCAGCAGAAAACATTCTTCCCACAAAAGCTCCAGTGCGCGCTTTTTCAATGAGGAAATTATTTGCAGCAAGATCTTCAATGGTCACGAGAACCTTTTCAGTTCCGTTGATAATAAAGTATCCCCCTGGGTCAGTTGGATCTTCTCCTTTCTTGATCAATTCTTCTCGAGAAAGACCATGTAAGTTACAATGTTTACTTCGAAGCATGATTGGCATTTTACCGATCTCAGCAACAAAGTTTTCACGTTGTACCTCATTAATATAAGAAGAAACCTCCAAGAAAATTGGAGCAGAATAAGAAATTTTTCGAAGACGAGCTTCACTTGGAAAGATTGGTCGTTTGCTCCCATCGGCTTCCACCACTTGTGGTTTTCCGACGGTGATCTTCCCAAAACGAATCTTGAAAGATTCGATGTTGTGTGGGATAATACTTGGCTCAACCTCTTTGTTTTCAGCGATTACTTCTTTGAGGCCAAGCTCAATAAAGTTATCAAAAGATTGAATGTTACTCTCGACAAATTTCTTGTCTTCAAAATATTTTTCGACTAAAACTGATTTATCCATTTGCTTTGACCCCCAGCATGTATCATCTGGTATTCATTTTGATTTTCTTCCTCGAGAAAGCTGGAAAGCTAACTCTCGATTACTGCCCTATAATAAACTGCTTTCCCTGCACTCCTACTCATTCGAACTACCTTAACCACATCCCCTGCCTTAGCATTAAGTGCAATAATTGCAGGATCTTCCTGTTTGATTTTTGGTAAGTGTTTTGTAGAAATACGCAGCTCTTCTAAGAGCGCGGTTTTTTCCTTCTCGCTAAGAAGGCTGTGCTCAGGCACAAGATTATGTTGTTGTTTTTCTGCAGCCATTGTTTTTGTTTCCTTCGATTGTGACAGTGTTAAAGTGGCGGGCCGGAAGGCAACGAGAAAATTTACATTTTCTGAGCCTTCGTCCACTTCATCTCTTTTTGGGATGAAGCGGGCCGGAAGGGATTTGAACCCTCGACCGCTTGATTAAAAGTCAAGCGCTCTACCAAGCTAAGCTACCGGCCCGTGACGCCCCTCAATCCGAATTAAGGAGCAAAGCGCCCTGGCCGGGAATCGAACCCGGGTCGGAGCCTTTCAACGGAGGCGAAAGGTTCAGAAACCTTTTGGTTTCTCGCCACCTCGACAGGGCTCCATGATAACCACTACACCACCAAGGCACCACTCTGCAGAGCTGACTCTATTTCGTATTTTCACGTCCTAGAATGCTGACCCTGCCACTTTCGCCTTAAGACAGGTGCCCCTTTATAAAGCTTTCGGGAAAAGAAGCTTAATTTTGCCTTGTTCCTGTAATTTTAGGGATTGATTTTGGAAAAATAGGGCTTATTTTTTTACAAAAAAGTAGAGTTAAAAAGGAAAAAGAGTCCCCCACCAGATCTGCAACCAAGTTTTTTGTAAAAAACATTGACTAAAAACAAAGATAAGAAAAAGAGTCCCCCCACCCGGATTTGAACCGGGGATCTCCCGGTGACTATTGGCTGATTTTTTCTCATCCTAGCCGAATTGGCCTGTCAAAAAAACATCTACAGCCGGGCGTTCTAGCCACTAAACTATGGAGGGATCAATGAAAGTGCGGCAGCCGAGATTCGAACTCGGGTCACAGCCTCTTTGCACAGATGCAAGAGACCTGATTGTATGGCAAGGCCGTATAATAACCACTATACTACTGCCGCATTGCCTAGCGCCTTTATCTTCTAATCTGCTTATTAATTTTTTGGTTTGTTTGGTCTTGCGAAAAACATTGAAAACAGGAAAAATAAAGAGGAAAAGAAAAAAGTGGGTCTGGTGGGTATGCAACCAAACTTTTAGAAAAAGTTTGATCAAAACAAGGTTAAAAGTGGGTCTGGTGGGATTTGAACCCTCGACCTCTGGCTGTCTTCGCAAATTAGCGGATTGTTCTTTCTTACTTTGCGCCGCTAATGGTCATATAAGACCAGCGCTCTAACCAGACTGAGCTACAGACCCATGAGTGGAAAAAGGAAGTTATAGCTTTTTAATTGTTTTGCGAAGCACTTATGGGAGGAAAAGAGATGAAAAAGTATGTTCAGTAAACAAAAACAAAGAGCAGCTTAGGAAGGAGCTTGGAAAAAAATCTCGGTTTGTTTATAAAGTAGGCCAAAAAATGAAGGTTCTTACTTGCTTGTGAAGACAAAACTATATAAAGGCTAAAAAGAGTTTTTCGTTAGGAGTTTGTCCTGACTACTACTGAGATCTTTGCCCTCCTCTGGACAAAGGAGCCAAGTTATGAATCTTAATCAAGTAAAAAAGCTCATGGAGCGAAGTAAGAACGCCAGTAAAGGAGAAAGTGGTTATGCTCTCATTGTTGGAGGTTCTGAGGACTACACGACCGCCCCTGCCTTAGCCGGGCTTGCTGCCTTGCGAGTCGGTTGCGATTCTGTAACTGTTGCTGCTCCAGAGAAAGTTGCATGGGCAATTAATCAAGCTTCTTTGGATCTGATCACCCACAAGGTGAAAGGGACCGGTCTGAATATTAAGAATGTTAAAGAGATTGCTAAATTTTCTGATCGTTTTGATGCTGTACTTCTAGGTAACGGACTTACTCGATCTTCGGACAAGTTTTGCCAAACATTCTTACGTAAATCACAATCCCTTAAAGTTGTTGATGCAGATGCATTAAAAGGAGCTTCTTTCAAAGATTTTAAAGATAGTATTGTTACGCCACATTGGGGAGAATTAGAGTCGATGTTGGTGAATAGCAACAAAGAATTCTTAATCCCAAAATTGAAAGAAACAAACGCAAAAGGAAGAGCAGAGATCTTGCAAGGAAACTTGCGTTACTTTTTGCACAACAACAATGTGCTCTTATTGAAAGGTTCTACAGATATTATTATTTCTCGTAACAAAGTAGCTTTCAACAGAACAGGAAATCCAGGGATGGCGAAAGCAGGAACTGGCGATGTACTTGCAGGTTTGGTGCTTGGCTTTTTAGCGAAGACAAAGGACTTGTTCAAGAGCGCTGTTGCTGGAGCTTTCGTTAATGGTATGCTTGGTGACCAACTCTTAAAGAAGAAGAAAGGTTATGTCTTCTTAGCTTCTGATATTTTGGCTGATTTGGAAACACTTTCTGCTAAGTTGGGCCCTGTTCCAAAGAAGGAAGCTGTGAAAAAGAAACAGGCTAAGGCCAAGACTACAAAAACAAAGGCAAGTGTTAAGAAAAAATCTGCTAAGAAGAAAAAGCCTAAGCGTGGACCTGTTGTGAAGCCAAATAAGGGACATAAAAAGAAGAGATATTAGCTTGTACTCTCCTTTTAGTCCTTCAAGCTCTTTTCAAACTTCTTGAGGATGAACTTGAGCGCATCGTCAACCTTATCTTGAAAGACGGTTGCAACGCCAACACCATAGTGCCCACCACCAATGCCTTCTCCAAATTTCTCTGCAGTTTCTCGACATAAAGCACCAATGTCTAGTTTACAACGCTCTTTGTGGAAAATGTTACAACCCATACCAATTCTTGCAAAGTCACCCTCGCGTTCTTCTTTGACGTTTATTCCATAAGAAGAGTCGGGGAACTTGAGGTAGACATAAAAACGATCAACGATCCCTTTGCTTATGTTTACCTTTCTGCTATCTTGTACAACAGTTTGGGCTTTCTTGTTGTACTCAACATAAGTATCAACATGTTCACGCCATTCCTTAAAACCCTTAAGCATTGCTTTGTGAAACAAAAGGGGTTGTAAGCTTTGGAAAAGGGGAGTGTTGAAAGGAGTTGTTCCAAGTTTTGTAGTAAGAAGTGTTCTGAAAATTGCTTCGTTAAGATTGCGATCCCTTGTATGGAACATGTTCCCAAGCATATGAAGATAAAGTAACTGACTTGGTTTTTCGTAGTCTTTTTGTGGATAAAAGCACTGTTTGATAACCTTCTTTGTGTAAAGAGCTCCATCCATGATATCAATTGCTTCTTTGAACTCTTTGAGCTCTTTGGTGATTTTAACCCCTTCCTCTTTTGCAAGATCTAAAAGGTAGCCTGCACAACTGTGCTCTTGCTTCCAATGGAAATGCTTAGGAAGTTCTTCTTGCTCTTCGGGTTTATTGCTTGTGTGATGATCTGCCCAAAAGAGCACGGGAGTTGGTGGCCTTGGAAGATCCACTACCAAATCTGTTTCTTGGAACTCAAACTCAGAAACATGGTGCGGTTTGATGGGGTAAATTGGAATATTTTGAATCTGTTTTTCTGTGAGCTTTGGAAGAAGCTTTGGAAGGAGATATTTCTTGAGTACAAAAGCGCTGCAAAAACCATCGGTACAAGCAGCATGCGTGATAATTCTGTTTTTTTTTTCTCTGTTTTCTTTCTTTGTCATGGTGAAGAGAAATTTGTGCTTAGCTTTAAAAGATTATGCTTGGGGTCTGCGAGAGCCGGGATTCGTGGGTGAAGAAGTTAGAGAGATTAAAGAAGATTGTGCTTCTCATAAAATGCTACTGCCTTTTTAACGGCATCTTCAAAAGAATCTTTTGCTTGCCAGCCAAGCTCCTTTCTTGCTTTGCTTGCATCAAAGTAACGATACTTGTAAGAAAAGTTAAGTGCGCTAGGGGAAAGTAGCGGCTTTTTCTTGAATTGAAGAAGGAGGTTTTCATAGGCAGTGAGTGTTGGCTTGAGTATTGTGAGTGTCCATGCAGGGATCTTCTTGGTAATCTTTGGTTTGTCGAGCACCTTTGCTATGGTGTTGAAAAGTTCTATGTAGCTTAGAGATTCGTTTGCAAAAATGTAATTCTCTCCCGCCTTGCCTTTTTCCATCACAAGTTGATGCGCGGCAACCACATCATCAACAGATATTACTGAATTTCCCCCAGGTGGGGCTCGGTTCAGTTTTCCTTCTTTGATCTTTTTTATGGCCTTACCAATGTTCATCATAACATCACCCTGACCAAAGATTGTTGTGGGAGAGATTACCGATACATTCAGTCCTTCTTTTGCTGCTTTTTGACACTCTTTGATACAAAGATGTTTAGAATACATGTACATGACTTTTTTGTAGTTCTTATAATCAAAAGGAGTTTCTTCATTGAGAGGGCGTTTTGGGTGTTTTGGGATCCCAATTCCTGCAGTTGATCCCGTGACCACTACCTTCTTGATCTTGTGTTCTTTTGCTGCCTCAAGAATATTCCTGGTCCCTTGTACATGCACAGCATGCACTTTTTTATCATCAATTTTATTGTAAGAAACAATGCCTGCTACATGATAAACGTGAGTGCAGCCTTGCACTGCTTTTTCTATGTATGCTTTGTCAAGAATGTTCCCAAAGCGAACTTCAAGGAGTTTTGGTTCTACTTCATCAAGAAAAGGGTGCCAGGTGTTTGGAAAAACAGAGGCTCGAACTAAGTGCCCTTTCTTTGCAAGATCTTTAATTAAACTTGCACCAACGCAACCTGAAGCCCCCGTTACAAGAATCCTCTCTCTCTTAGTCTTTCTTTTTTTTTCCATCTTCTTTCAATTCTTTCCTTTTCTTAGCTTCTTTTGACTAACTGTTCTTCTCTTAAGTAACTCACTGTATCTTGGATTGTTTGCTCTGCAGTGTAAGAAAAAGAAAAGCCAAGGTCCCTTATTTTCTGACTACTGTGCTCTCTTCTTTTGAAAGAGAAGAAAACATTTTCTTGAGTGAGTTTTGGCTTTTTACTCAATGCTTCATAGAGAAAAGCAACTGTATTGAGAAGAGGGTAGCTTGAAGTAGGGAGTGTTGCTTTTGGAGCAGGGAGGGATAGTTCTCTTGAGATATACCAGTTCATCCTCCTGAAGGTTAAGCTAGTGGGAGCTAGAAGATACTTCTCTTCGTTTTCACCTTTACTCATCAAGAAAACAAGGGCCTTGGCAACATCACGTACATCCACCAAGGAATTTTTTCCAGGAGGGTTAAAAGGTATTTGTCTTTTTGCAAGAGCATTGACTAGTTTTGGAGCAAGCTTTCTGTCACCCGGGCCCAAGATGAGCGCGGGATTAACAATAATCTTTGTTAAATGCTTGTTACTATCTGCTAGCACTGCTCGCTCTGCAAGATGTTTTGAGAAAGAATATTTGTTTCTTCTTGCTTTTTTCTTCCACTTAAAATTAAATTCTTCAGTGATAACTTCTCTTT
Source organism: uncultured Methanosarcinales archaeon (assembly GCA_964343575.1). Classification (GTDB taxonomy): domain Archaea; phylum Nanobdellota; class Nanobdellia; order Woesearchaeales; family GW2011-AR9; genus CAYFJV01. Next base: position 463,563 of record CAYFJV010000001.1, read on the forward strand.
TTTTAGAATATCCTAGCGCAGCAGTGGAGCTCACATGAATCAATTTTTTTACTCCTTTCTCTCGGCAAGCCATAAGCACATTTTTAGTCCCTTGTACATTTGTTTGCATTAATTTTTTCTGGTCTCTCTTTTTGAAGGAAACCAAACCTGCTAGGTGAAAAACAAGATCAACGTTTTGAAACATTTCCAGAACGAGTGAATAATTGCTTAAATCCATGCCATAGTGCACAGTAACTCTTGGCATCTTTTCTATGTCAATGTAGTACTTCTCTGGGCGCGTTCTTCCAAGAGCTATGATCTGGTGTGCTTCTTTCTCTTGGAGGAGTTGTTTTATGAGCTGCTGACCCAAAAAACCATTCCCCCCAGTTACTAGGATTCTTGCCACAGCCGTGTAGCAAAATTAAGGATTTAAAAGGTTATTGAAGGTAGTAAAGATATTTAAAGGTGAAAAATGTTCTCTTAGCAGAGCGTGTTAAGATGTCAGCTAAAAAAGGGGCAAGAAAAAAGGCTAAATTAGGGGGCAAACCAAGGATCTCTTGCAAAGAGAAGGGAGAAGAAGAACCTTTACTTCACAAAATAGAACGCATTAATTCTCGTATTTTGCCTTACGCACTTATCTTATTGGCTTTGCTGATTTTTATTGAACTGATCTTAAGTATTGAGAACGAATGGATTCATTTGCTCTTTATTGTCGTTGACTACTTTGTGATTGCCGTTTTTGTCCTTGATCTTTACTTTATTGCCCGGCACTGTAAAAGTAGAAAGTACTTTTTCAAGAATTATTGGTTAGATATTCTGGCGGTCTTTCCTTTCTTCTTAGCTTTTCGCTTCTTTGATGAAACTTACAAGATTTTAAGCACCGTGAGCAGAGGCCTTGAAGAACAACAAGTACTCACAGAAGGAGCAAAGTTACGTAGAGGGATCATGGTGAGTTCTCGGGCTAGTCGTTTTGCCAGGTTAGGAAGACTTGCAGCCAGATCTTTGCGTTTATTTAGCAAAGGAAGTTCTTTGAAGAAAAACAAACACAGAAGAAAACTTGGAAGAAGGAGAGTTGGAAAAGGAGTTAAGAAAGGTGTAGAGCAAAAACGAGTGGAGCTTAGTTAACCAGGTTGTGGAGTTGTGCTTAACGTCTCTTTCCTCGAATAATAAGATAAGTCCAAAAGAGGCTTCTTTTTTTGCTAATCTCTACATCGAATCCTGCTTTCTTGAAGACATTTTTGAGCTGCGCCTTACTTTCTATCCAAGTTACATTAGAAATAAAATAGAAAAATTTGTCGTAGTCAACAAAGACAACTTCTGCACCCTTTTTTACCCTCTTTGCGAGACCAGAGAGGATTGCTTTTGGATCTTGCATGGAAGAGAGCATGCCAACAGAAAGCACAAAGTCAAAACTTTCTTTTCTCTTGAGAGAGAAGCTTTTAAGATCTGGATGATGATGCACAAAAACGTGGGTAAGGTGCTTGGTTCTTCGATCTGTGGTGTTCACATTATGGAGGGCAAGATCTGTTGCAATCACTTTTCCTTTTGGTCCGACAATTTTTGCTAAGGGACGCGTTAGTGATCCGATGCTACACCCATATTCAAGGATCGTTTTTTTCTTTAGCTTCTTGGCTGTGAGTTCTTTGAAAATTCTTTTTCGAATACTAAAAGGAAAATGAATTTTTTCAGTTGCCAATACAAAATAAGAGAAAAACTCGTTAACTTTTATGATTGCTTTTGGATCGTAATAGACCTCTATCATAAAGTAGAGTGGGAGACCTAAGATGACAAAAGAGGCAGCAAGGTTGATGATAGAAAAGGCAATACTTCCTTCAATAAGGATCCAATTGATGATAAGGAAAAGAAAAAAGGAAGTGATGATTACTGGGCCAGCAGTCGGGAAGGGGGCTCTAAAATGTCTTGGGGCATACTTCTCTTTTCTTCGCAGGAGTGGAACTGCAAAAAGGATGAGGGAAAGTGCAAATAAGGCAAGGAGTACGTAGATGAGGTAGGCTGTACGATAAGGATCTCCCCATTGCACAAGGTAGCCTCGAAAGATAAGCCAGGTGAAGAGAGAGATGAAAAGAGTTTGGAAAAGTACCGCCCTGGTAGGTGAGCGATGTTTAGGGTGCACTTTTGCAAAAGATTTGAGAAAGAGTCCATCTTTTGCCATTGCTTGAATCAATCTTGAACTTGTAATTGGCCAGGCAGCAGCCGCTCCGATGATAACAAGATACATACCAAAGACAACTATTTCTTGACCTAAGGCACCCATGGTATTAAAGGCCTGCACTGCAAAAGGTCTTGCATTATTGACGTAATCAGTGAAAGGAACAGTTCCCAGTGATCCCAAAATGTAAACAGTCATAATGGCCCCACAAATAGCCATCGCTTGAAAAAGCACCTTGTGCAATTTTCTGGGTTCTCTTGCCTCATTTCCAAGATAAGTAATAGTATCAAAACCAAAGAAAGCTTCGAGAATAAGAAGCACAGAGAGAAAAAAGTAAGAAAAGATCCCTAAACCTTCCCACTGAAAGAAAGGATGAAGAAATTCTGAATTGAAAGGACTGGTGAATGTCCCTTGTAATGCTGCAGGGATATTAATGAAAGCAGGAATGGTCATAAGTGAAACAACGATGAGGCTGAGTGCTCCAAAGGCAACCAACATCGTAACACCAGCATCAATTCCCCTGTAAGCCATGAAATTAAGAGCGATGATCCAAATGATACTGAATATTATTTGCGTGATAAACACAGCTTTGCTGGTTCCTGGGATAAAATACTGCGCAGCTGCAACAATATTGAGCGCCATGCCCAAGTTTCCAGCAAGCCAAAGTAGCCATCCTGCCATGAAAGCTGGAAAGCGTCCGTAAGCTCGTTTACAAAAAGCGTAAGTTCCCCCAGAGCTTGGATGAAGTACTAAAAGCTCTCCGATATAAAGCATGATAAAGGAAGCAAAGGTAAAAACAAATATCCAAGCCAAAATGCTTGCACTACCTGAACTACTTACTCCTAAGCCGGGGAGGTAGAATAAAGAGCTTCCTAAGATTGCGTTTATAAGAATAAAAAGGAGTACGCCATGGCCCAGCTTTCTCTTAGCGGTGCTTTGATGAATTTCGTGATTAACATGACGTGTTGTTTTTTGGTGGGTAATTTTCTTGGAAGTCTTGGGAGTTGGTTTAGAAGTTGACTTAGAAGAGGCTCGCGCTCTTTTTGCTGCTTTTGCTCTTGTTGTCCTCTTTTTTTTCTTAGGATCTGTGATTAAGTACTCCCAAAAACTTTTTAATCCCACCTTTGTTCCTCTTGAAAACAAAGATTTGAAGCTATATAAATGTGCTGTATGCTCTACTTTATTGTAGCGTGGAAGAATCTTCGTTTAAGAGAAAAGGTGAAAAAAAGATGGTATTTTTGCATATGTATCAAAACCCAGGATGGTTTTTTGGAGTTCTTGTTTTAGTAAGTTTGTGGAGTTTAGTTTGGAAAGGTATTGCTTTGTGGAAAGCTGCTGGAAGAAAAGAGCTTGGATGGTTTATTGTTCTTCTTGTCTTGAACACCGCAGGAATCTTACCAATCATTTACTTGCTTATCAAGATGGATAGTCCAGTTAAGAGGGGAAATTCTTCTCGATCTGTGCGAGCAAGTAGTGTGGTAAAGAAAAGTCCTAAGAAAGCTGCGGGGAAAAAAGCAACCAGAGCTGGTAAAAGAAAAGTTGCTAAGAAAACAGCTAAGCGTGGGAGAAAGAAGAAGTAATTTTTCTTTTTTGATTATTCTTTCTTAGTTGTTCTTTTATCTTTTTTTATCTTATTATTTGATTATTTATGTTCTTGACCTTATTCTTGTCTAACTATATCTTTATTAATGAAATTTATCGCGATTTCTTTGGGGAAAAGTGATGGATGTCACTACCGTGCTTCTATCCTTTGGGGTAGAAGCACACTTTTCTAAGATGTTTTGAGAATTTTTTCTAGTCCAGAACTGAAAGAGAATAAAGAAAATAAAGAAGATTTCTAAAGATCTACCTGGCGACTATAGCCACCAACTGCATTTCTAAAATAAGGTGCAGGAACCAAAAGACCAGAATCTTCTCTTACAACCCAAGGGCTTACATCATTAAGGAAAAAATCTTCTATCTTTGCTGCAATTGCTGGATCGCTTACAACATCTTCTATCTTTCCCCCACTTACTAGGGCTTGATACGCAGCCATGGTCTCTTCCTCAAAGGGCTTTTCGAAACAATGAGAACATACTGGAACGTATACTATGTCTCCATCCTGGACCCCACCATTTCCTTCTATTCTGATAGTCTTATCAAAGAAGGGTGCAGCAAGCTTACCTTGTGGAACATAAACTAAATCTTTAGTCTCATAACCAAAGTCTTGACCAAGGTGACCTTCCAAACCCATCTCGGCAGCGAAACGTCTTGACCACAACCTTTGTGAATGCCTTGCAGAACGATCACACTCTCTTCCCTGAGAACTCACTGCCATACAAATTGGGTTTACCTGGTAGCGAATTACTCCCCCCCTTCGAAGCACAGAATCCATTTGGCCAAACTCCATCCCCCTAAAGTCTTCGGAAAGCCCTGCCGCGTAGAGAACCATATTTTCCTCCCTACAATATTCAATTAAGCCAACAAGTTTACTTGCCTCTCCGCCAGTTAAGGCAAAGAGGTTTGCTTCATCAATACCAATTACATCTAATGGAAGTCCTTGAATGTGAGTTATTCCTCTCAACTTAATCCTCTTTCTTCCATGTAAACCAACAAATTTAGCTAGTTCTGATCTTCTCCATTTAAGATCTTCAACTAGCTCATCTACGCCGCCAACAGCTACTGCTGGATGAACAGTTACTCCGTTCACAGCGATTCCTTCGTCACGGTGGTTTGTAGAATGATTATAAGCAACACAGTTCATACGAGCGAAGGGTGCTCTCTTCAAACAGAGAACTAAGTATTCTGACTTACCGCCATTCATACAAGAAAGAAAAGCAAAAGCCAAACCTTTGTGGCTCTGTGGAGAAAAACTAGTTATGTTCATTCAGTACTTTGGAGATCTAAAAATTGTTAATAAAACTTCCTCTTGCCTGGAAACTATATCCCAGAAAAGAAATAGCTATAAAAGAGAGAATATTCTTTCTCAATTCTCTCCAATGCTTCTTCAACAATTAAGTCTTGAAAATATTCGTTCTTACGAGAAAGAAACTGTTATTTTTCCAGAAGGAAGTACTTTACTTTCTGGAGACATTGGGAGCGGAAAATCCTCCCTTTTACTTGCCATTGAGTTCGCACTCTTTGGAAGTTCTCGAAGCAACCTGAGCGCAGAAGCTTTGCTTCGTAAAGGAAGCACAAAAGCCCAAGTTGAGCTGCACTTTCTTCTTGCAGAAAAAGAAGTTGTTGTGCGCAGAGGACTCAAAAAGACAGCTCGTGGCATTCAACAAACTGCAGGAGAAGTTGTGGTCAATGGCGTTAAGAAAGAATTAACTCCAGTTGAAATCAAAGCTGAACTTCTCTCTTTACTCGGTTATCCAGAAGAACTGGTGAGCAAGGGCAAGAATTATTTGTTCCGTTATACCGTTTACTGTCCTCAAGAAGAGATGAAATTAATTCTGCAAGAAAATGCAGAACAACGCTTGGAGATTTTACGTAAGATATTCAACATCGATAAGTACAGCATTGTTCGAGAAAACCTGTACCCTTATCTTCGTGAGATCAGAAAAGAGTTGACTGTGCTTGAGACAAAGGTTGAACCGATCCAAAGCTTGCAGGAAAAAATTTCTATATTGCAAAAAGAAAGAGAAGCATTGAGAGTGGGTTTAGAGCAGCTCTCTCTTAAGAAGAAGCCAGTAGAGGAGAGAAGAGAGAGAGTTAAGAAAAAACTTCTTGTTTTGGAAGAAAAAGAGAAAAAGAAAGTTGTGCTTGAAAACGAAATCAAGCAGAGCAGTAGTCTACTCAAAGAACTTTCTTCTCAGGAAACCTCTCTCTCAGAGAAACAAAAGGGTCTGATGCTTTTTTTGAATGAGCTTCTTCTCTCAGAAGAACTGAGTAAAGAAGGAGTACTTTTGGAAGTAAAAGACTTAGAAGAGAAAAAAGAGGGTTTTTTGCGAAGGAGAATGGAGCTTGAAAAGCAGATCTCCCTTTGCCAAGAAAGGATTTCCTTCCTGCAAGGAGAACTTAAAGAACAAAACTTCTCAAAAGAACAAGTAGAACTCTTGAAAAGGAGAATAAAGGAGCAGGAGGGTGCGCTCTTGGGAAGAGAAGAACTGGAAAAAGAGCTTGAACGGCTCTTGAACTTGGAAAGAGAGAATAGTGAGTTCTTTCAGAAAACAAAAACTCTTTTGGAGGCATCTTCTCAGCTATTGGAGAGAATTCTTCACTTAGACCAATGTCCAACTTGCCTTCAAGAGGTTGATTCTTTGTACAAAGAAGGGATTAGGAAACGCGAAGGAGAGCGTTCTTCTGAGTTAGGCAAAGAGTTAGAGCAGTTGGAGAGCCAGAGGAGGGAGATTCTTTCCAAGAAGGAAGGGACAAGCAAGAAAAAGAAAAATTTAGAGGAGATAGAGAAAGCATCCTTGAAGTATGGCATGGAGTTGCGATCGCTCCAAGAGAAAGAGCAAAGAGCTCTTGATCTTCGCAGAGCTCTCCAGGAAGAGGCAAAGAAAAATAATGTTCTGGTGAGGTCTCTAGAAGAATTTTTGAGGGATTCTTCTTTGCAGCTAGAGAGGATTAATCTTCGTCTTTCACAATTGGAGAGTCTTCGTGATAAGGTACTGAGAAAGGAGGAGAAAGAGAAGGATTTGAAGAATTGTGAGGCAGAGTTGCAAGGAGTTTTGGTCAGAAAAAAAGAGCTGCTTCTTAAGGAAGAAGAGATGAAAGGGAAGCTTAAAGTTTTGATGGAAGAATCTCTCGCTTTTGGTTCTGGTAGTGAGGGAGGTCGGATTGAAGACTTGAGAAAAGAATTAGAACTTGTTGTAGAAGAAGAGAAAACTCTTTCTTTGGAAGAAGCTAGGATGAAAACCAGCTCTTTTCACTTTCAAGAACAAGAAGTTGCTTTGAAAAAAGAGCTCTCCTTGCTCTTTGACCTGGAGAAAAATTTGCTGCAGAGAAAAGAAATGTATTCTTGGCTCAATGATTTCTTTTTGCAATTGACCTACACTATAGAGAAAGAGTTGATGCTGCGTATCTATCATCATTTTAATCAGCTGTTCCAGGAATGGTTTTCTTTGCTTGTTGAAGATAATCAGTTATACGCTCGTTTGGATGAACAGTTCACACCTGTTGTTGAGCAAGCTGGGCACAGTATTTCTTTTGCTCATTTGAGCGGAGGAGAGCGCACGGCAGTTTCTCTTGCCTATCGCCTTGCTCTAAATAAAGTAATTAATGATGTGGTTGGAGAGATTCAGACCAAAGACTTGTTAATACTTGATGAGCCAACTGATGGTTTTAGCTCTGAGCAACTTGAGAAGATGCATGATCTTATTGATCATTTGGGCTTGGCGCAGATACTTATTGTGAGTCATGAGCCTAAAGTGGAGAGTTTTGTAGATAATGTAGTTCGTGTTGTGAAAGAAGAGAGTGGAAGTCGGGTTGTTTGATTTATTTCGCTGATTTATTGTACCGCCTATACATAAGTCGGCCAAGTCACTGCATCTTCTGCCATTTGACTTCTATGAACTCTGGAGAGAGGAACAACGCAAGAGTATGGTCTTCCCAGATACTCTCGAACAGCATGAGTTAAGCCATTTATATCAGAAGTACACCTAGTACTATCAACTTGGTCTCGTGCATCACCAAGGACAAGGACTTTAGACCCTTCTCCAAGCCGAGTAAGAATTGTTCTCATCTCATAAGGAGTAAAGTTTTGCGCCTCATCGATAATCATTAAAGTACGCTGAAAGGATCTTCCCCTCAAAAATCCAGAATATGCTAACTCAATCACTTCCCGATCAGGCAAGCCACGTCCATTCACTGTTTTACCTTTAATATGGTTTCTGGTCTTCCCAAAATCTCCTTTAAATCTAGGGTGTAAGAACATATCCTCAAAAGAAATACCTTCTTGATATAGTCTGGTGAGTTTGTGCGCATCGGCATAAGATTCCAAATAGACTTTTATTTTCTGATATAAACCTCCTGGAAGAAAACCAAGATCTCGTTGTCTCCCCCCAACAAGGTCATTTGGTTTTAATACTACAATTCGGTCATAGCGATTATCACAGCCTTCAGGAATACCCATCCTTCTCCTTGATCTTTCTGGAAGTGTGAGTACTTGATCTAAAGCTGCAGCATAACTTAAGATTGTTTTTCCAGAACCAGCTGCACCAGAAATGAAAGCAATCCCCACATCAGGGTTGAGTAACGCATGTTCTAGAGCGAGATATTGGGTTGTATCCAAGGGTTCTATGCCAAAAAGATTTATTGGTGGCCTTCTGTTCCTGGTAACCTCTTGAAGAACTAAATCCTCCATACTGAGAATGCGAGTTCTGTGTGGATTTCTTCTTAAGGTGCCCGTAACCTTAGCGTAAGAACCTTTTCCTAAGCGTATAAACTGGTTGGGGTAAAGTTCGCGATCAAGAATATCCATTGCCTCTTCTAATGGAATCTCTCCATCCCCTTGAAATACTGCTGTTGAAAGGTCCCCACTCCCTGCTAAAATTCCCTCCTCAAGAATACCTGGTCCAACTAGGAGAAATTTTGGTTTTTCTACCCTATGTGTTGCACTCAAAGAAACTGTCCTATAGGGATCTGCAGTCAAAATAACTGGTTTTTCTTCTCCAGACCTAGTAAGTACCGTGGTTACTCTCTCCACTTCTCCCAAAAAGGAACCTGATCTCTGCCCATTATCACCAACAAGAATGATATCCAAACCACTAGAAACGCTATGAGTTATTACTCCATCCTCTACTTTTTTAGAACCATCTTGGCGTCTAGTTAGTGATGCCAAACGCTCTAAGGTTTTTCTTCCTCCAAAGGAAGACACTCCACTCTCAGGATCGTTTAAATCTCTAAGAAAAGATAATGGAACTACCACTGCATTTCTATGATCATCTCCACCATCGAGCTCATTAAATGTTTCTGGACCCCCATACTCATAAACATCTGTTAAAGGGAGAAATCTCTTAGCATAGGCTCTTACCATCTATTTCTCCCATCCACTAAGACTGATTTTGCTTGAGCATAATTTATGTTAAGAAAATTTTTCTTCCCCCTGAATGCTCCCCTATTCATAACCAGGTCGTACAAAGTACTTCCATCTCTTAAAAGCCGGTCTCTTGCTGAACTTCTTCGGTGTTTTAGCCTGGAGAAAGTTCCTAAAAGAAGTGCGCTCTTTACCACTTCTAGTTCATCTTCCTCCCCAGGATTTGCCCCAACATATAAATCGAAAGCTTGCTCAACACCTGCTGTTAACTGACTAAGCACAACAGTAGGATCTTGGTCAGAAGTGTTAACTATTTCCCTAAGTTTAGCATAAGCTGCTTTTACTTCCTCAAAGCGACGCTCCTCTGGGTCTCCAGAGGCTGTTGAAAAGTCAATCAAAGCCCCAAGAATTCCAAAACTCACTAAGCCCCCACGAACCCTTGTGTCAGTAGTGTAGTCACCAACATCCCTAAAAAGAGTATAGAACTGTTCATCTGGTTTTCTATAAGGCCTAACTCTTCCCATTGGAAGAAAGGACTAGAAAACAACATATAAACAATTCTCTTTTAGAAAAGATATAAAGGAATCTAAGAAGGCTGGATAATCACTCCAAGACTGCTTTCAAAGACTGTAAACCCACTTCTAACTGCTCATCACTTGGCTCTTTAGTAGTAATTCTTTGCAACCACAACCCTGGCTGAATCACAACTTTTACAAGAGGGTTACTAATAAACTTACTACTCAGCTTAATCGCCTCATAGGCAATTCCTGCAATCACGGGAATGAGTGCAATTCTTCCAAACAGTTCTACTACCCAATTACCAGGAATAAGCATAAAGACAATCACCGAAATGATCATTACCAAAAGTAAAAAAGAAGTACCACAACGTGGGTGAAATCTGCTAAACTTTCTTGCGTTCTTCACCGTAAGTTCCTCTTTTGCTTCATAACAAGCAATGCTCTTATGCTCTGCCCCATGATACTGAAACAAGGTTTGCACATCTTTCATTCTTGAAATGATAAGCAAATAAGCAAAGAAAAGAACAAAACGAAATGCCCCATCTATGGCATCAAAAAGCATACCTTCTGAATGAATAAAACGTGCTGAGAAGAAAGGAAGCACTACAAAGATAAGAACTGAAAGAATAATTGAAGAAGCGATAGTAAGCACCGCCTCAGCAGTAGAAATTTTTTCATCTTTTTCAAGCTGCTGGTTAGAACTCCAAATGAGCGCTCGCACCCCATCATACATAGTATAAACCAGGCCCACAACTCCCCTCACAAAAGGAAATTTGAAAAACTTCGGAAACTGGCTACTTTTTTTCTTCAGAATCTTGATGTCGCCATCTTTGTTTCTGACAGCTACAGCAAAAGTCTCTTTATTGCGCATCATTACGCCTTCAATCACTGCTTGACCACCGACATCCATCTTTGCTCAAAGAGGAGAAGAGCTATATAAAGATTTAGCCCAATTTCTCTCTTAACAAAGTTAATTCGTGGAGGAAAAAAGAAGAAAAAAGGGAACAAAAAGCGGGAGAAGGCTAGCTGAGTGCTTAGCCAAAAGAGGAGAGGCCCTTCTGAGAACTCTTTTTGAAAAGTTCATCCTCTGGGATGCCAAGGACATGTAAAATTGGTTCAACCGCAGGCAAGAGTTGTTTGTTAAGATAGTAATCGACATCATAACTCTTCTTCTCTTTCTTAAGCTCATCAAGGCGCTTAGCTTTGTCGCGGATTAGACCCGTTCCTTCAGCAACCACATACTCAATGAGCATTCCTGTAGAGATTGGATGGCCTTCTTTTTTCATACGTTTTGCTACTGCCACATGTGGACTAAGCACCTTGTAAGAATCGAGTGGACGAGTAAGCTGCATTTTGATAGTCATTTGCTCAAGAGGGACTCTCTTTGCCCTTAGATCTTTAATGAGCTTTCTTAGAAAATTGAGCGCTTGCTCATTTTTCTCTTGCATGATTAGTTCGATAAAAGTTCTTTGCGCAGCTTTTGCAAACTTGCTCCAATTTCTACGCACCGTCTCAAAACCGACAATCTTTACTTTGTTCTTCTCATCAATAAGAGCATACTTCTTTTTTGCTCCACGCTCACTCTGCTTACTGGCAACAAAGAGCGCATGTGGAAAAAAACCTTCAAACTCTAACTCCATATGTCCTGGAAGATCTTTATTGATTTTGTCCACGAAATCGTGTGCTTGCTTTTGCGTTTTTTTGTTAAGAGCGATCATTACACTGTCAGTATCAGAATAAATTACTTGAAAACCTGCAGCTTCTGCTTCTTTGATCACATCTTTGATATAATATCTTGCGTAAGCTGTAACTGACCTGGCTGCATCCTTACTATACCATCTTGCCCCATAAAATCCCAAATAACCATAGAAGGAATTGGCGAGCACTTTGAGTGCATAGAGTCTTGAATCGATAAGTGTTGTATCTTCTTTTTTTGCCGCTTTTCTTTTTCTTTCCTTCTTGAGTTGCACACGCATTTCAATAATATCACCAAGTACCTTTGGAATCAGTGCAGTTTGTTTTGGATCTATCCATAACTTGTGTTCTGGTACTTGCACGGATCCCCTCTTTCTCTCTTTATGCAAGCTCTCTCTAGCCACATTGTGCGAAACAATAATGGTGGGGTAAAGAGAGAGAAAATCAAAAACAACAACGTTCTTGTAAAAGTCTGGTTTTGGCTCGAAGACAAAAGCTCCTTGCACGGAGATACCCATTCGTTCTCGTATGACTCTTTCAGGGGGCTTGTTCGGGTTGATGAGGTTGAACTCGTCTTCTCTTTTGAGAAGGTAGCTTTCAACTAACTTTGAAAACTTCATGCGAATCATATCATTGAGAGTGATATCAAGAAGACGGCAAAACTCAAACATAGGGACGATGAGTTGTTCACAGATTTTGTGGGAGAGATAGGCATCTTTAAGGTTGTACTTTGCAAAGTTGCTCAGCTCTTCATCCTTTTTTTGATCCCAAGCATCTGCAAGACCAGCAATATTTACTTCTACCTTCTTCTCATTGAGTAAAAGAGAGGACACGTTGTCAAGGGAATAGCTCTCTATTTTCCAATCTTTACCAAAAATATTTCTTACAAATTTGAAGGTGTCAATATGTGGTCTTCCAGTAATGGTTGCTGCCCCATTGCTGAGGTGTGCTCGTTTTTTGATTTTTATGTCGCTGTTGTCTAAGGCAATTGGAAGAGAAACTTTGTGCATCTCTGCTCGTTTCTTGATGTAAGGTAAATCAAAAGCATCTGAGAAGTAGCCCGTAATGAGGTCAGGGTTGAATTCATTTACGAGCTTTGCAAATCTCTCAAGCATTTCTGCCTCAGTTTTTTGAAATTCAATGTACTTGTGCTCTGTTTTGAACTTTTTCCAACTGAGCACTTTCTCAAATTTTTTTGTTCTTCCTGTTTTTGTTTTCTCCTCTCCGTGAACAGCAATCATAAGAATCGCATTTTTTTGCATATCAATTGCTCGCTCTTTGTTGTAGGTCTCTATATCAAAACCCAAAATTTTGATGTTTTCTGTAAAGTGCTGATCTTTCTTTTGGTCATTTTTGGCGAGCTTTGTTTTTTGGGAGAGAAAAGTTTTGCATTTTCTTTGATCTTTCTTTTGGTCTTTACTTGAATCTGTTTCTTTTTCAAACTCCCCTTGTGCTTCCAAAAGAAGCGTTGGTGTGATCTCCTTATCTCTAAGATATTGTCTTGTTACAGGAATGTCTGCCTCATAGAAAGTGAGCCCTTTTCCTTTGAAGTGTTTAAGCAGGCCGAAAATTGTTGCAGGATGGTTAAGATAAAGTTTCCAAAAGGTTTGCTCTTGCGTAAAAAGTACTTTTTTTTCTTCTTCCCAAGAGAGAATTTTTCCAGTTAGTTCTTTTGTTTGACCCTTCTCTTTTATGCTGCAGGAGAAGTCTTGGAGGGCTTTTTGGAGTTTTTTGGTGTCGACCCCTTTGGTCGCAAGGTAGCAATAGGGCTGGAACTCTTCTTTTACGCAAACTTGCTCACCTTTTGGAGTCTTTCCATAGAGCAAGATAAAGGTCTTTTCTTGCTCTGTGAAGTAGTCCAAGTCAAGGGCAAAGAATTGGAGTTTCATGAAGGGTTTTAGATCTTCTTTTCTTTTAAAGATTTTTCTTTGCTTTTTGGCTGAAAAAAAACATTTTTTCTGGCTAGATTTTATAAAAAAATCAATGAATTTATCCATTGTGGAAGCAGAGCTTGGAGAATATGGCATGATTGGTAGAAGTGGACCTATGCTTCACTTATACAGAGAAATTGAAGTTATTACTTCAGCAGAGGAAAGTCTTTGGGCACCAGTGATTATCCAAGGAGAAAGCGGAACTGGGAAGGAATTGGTTGCTCAGGCACTCCACAGGTATGGAGCTCGTTCTGGAAGAAGATTCGTCGCTGTAAATTGTCCTGCTACTCCCGGACCACTCATTGAGTCTGAACTTTTTGGTTATACCCCAGGTTCTTTTACAGGAGCAAACCCCAGAGGAAAGAAAGGAATTTGTGATTTAGCCAATGGGGGAACTCTCTTTTTAGATGAAGTTGCAGACATGTCCCCAGCAATGCAGGTAAAACTTTTGCGTGTTCTTCAAGAGGGAAAGTATAGAAGGATTGGCGAGCAGACTGCAAAACATGATCTTGATGTTCGTTTGGTGGTTGCTTCTAGCAAAGGTCTTAAACAAGCTGTTAGGGAAGGAAGCTTCAGAGGAGACCTGTATCACAGAATTAGTGGCTTTACTCTTAAAGTTCCAGCTCTTCGAGAGAGAAGAAGTGATATCCCCTTGCTTGCGGACTATTTCTTGGAGAAGGCAAGCCGAGATTTACGTTTCAGCCAGGATGCAAAAGAAGCACTTGCGGCATATGATTGGCCAGGAAATGTAAGGCAGTTAAGTGTAATGACTAGAAGCCTTGCAATTAGAGCCAGAGCTTCTCAGAGAGAAGAAATTGGAGAGGAAGAAATATTGCAAAACTTTGATGATGGTGAAGAAAATTATCCCGAAGAAAGATTAGAAGGCTTTCTTGGGAACACCATGGAAGTTTTTTTCTCTCAGCTGAGAGGGAGAGTTATTCAAGGAGACTTTAAAAGAGCAAAATATCTTGCACATGCAGCAACCCTTTATCATGCCTTAGAAAAAGGCGGAAATGTGACAAGGGCTGCAAAACGGTTAGGAATACAGGGCCCCAATTTTAGAAGAACGGCGAAGGTTCTTGCTCGAGAAACACAACTAGGAGTTAATGTTATCAACCTTTGGAAGAAACAAAGAGAAGAGTAAAACGCCCTATTTTCTTTCCATCCGCAAAGACTTTCTTTGAAAGGAAATCTCTCTTTTTTCTCACCCACACAGGCTTAGGACCAAACTCTTCAGAATCATACTGGCCCTCATAGATCACAAGCTCTTCGAGTGTGTCACAATCTCTTGCAATCGCAATTATCTTGTAGGTTTTTCCTTTGAAATGTTTGTAAAGTGCTCCAACTTTAATGGGACTTTGTTCAGGAGATGTTTCTTCTTGCATTGTAAGTTCTCGTATTGTAGAATTGTAAGTCTCAGGCCCTTCTCCTTAGAGATTTAAGAAGGTAATTATCGGTTTTCTTTCCTTTCTTTTTTGTGCTTGTTTGGCTTGCATCGGTTTTATCAAGTACCACTTCTGTATCCCCTGACTGCGCAGTGATTTGCTCGTGATCATGATCCTCAATAGTGAGCCCTTCTGTGAGTGAGCTTAACTGGATAAAAGCATCTTCCAAATCGTAATCTTCTAGATCTAAGGGCTGCCATTCTAAAGAAAGTTTGTCTTCTTGCACTCTTGGAATTACTTGCATTGCAAAATGAGGAATACTTTGTCCTGCGCCAAGTCCATTTTCAACTAAGATATTTGTTCCGTGAGCTTGCAGCCCATCAAATAAAGAGACAGCGATCATGTTGGCAAGTGTTGCCATTTTTGCAAAAGTTTGTTTGGGTAGCTGCTCCAAGATAGTGAAGTGTTCTTTTGGAATTATGGTAATTTGTCCTGGAGTGTAGGCTCGATCTGCAATGTAGGCTATGAGCTGCTCATCTTCGTAGATGATGCTTGGGTTGTCCTTCCCCGCTACAATTTGACAATAATCACATTCCATCTTCTAAAATCTTAAAATAAATCAGCAAGATCTCCTTTTGCCTTTTTGTTTGTGTGCTCATCTGCACTCTGTGTTTTCTTTTTCACTACTTTCTTCTTAGCTACTTTCTTTTTACTTGATTTTTTAGTAATTTTGACTTTCTTTGTTTTTGTTTTCTTTGCTTTTTTTTTGCTTGTCTTCTTCACTTTCTTTCTCTTTGAAGTCTTCCTAGCTTTCTTGTGCTTATGCGTGTTTGCATCGATATCAATGTCCAACTTTACTTTGTGACGTTCTTCAGAAGTAGGCATCCCGATATGTTCTCGCATAACATCACTAAGACCCTCAACTGCTCCTTCGACAACTTCTTCAAAAACTTCCTCTGCAACTTCTTTGCCCACCTTTTTGATGGTTTCTTTTGCAGCTTTGGCAAACTTTTTGACTTTGCTTGGAGCTTCTGGTTTGGCTTCTTGCTGTGCTTGCTCTGTTTTCTGGTTTGCTGGACTAGTTACTGAATCATAAAGTGCTGCTGCTGCTTTCTCCTTCTGCTCTTTTTTCTCTTCTTGCTTTTCTTTGGAAGGTAATTTCTTTTGTTTTGAGAAGTCCTCATGCTTTCCAAGCAGTTTGTTGAGCTGCTTTTTCACCGTAACTTTGATATTCTCTCGTTTCTCTTGTTCAAGAGTGTGCGCTTCAAGCTCAAGAAGCTTATCTCCCTCTTTTCGAGGAATAACATGAAGCATTACGTGCTGCGCTCGCTGTCCTGCTGCTGCGCCATTGGCAAGAAAAACACTTGTTCCTTCTGCACGCAAAGCCTTAAGCTGAAGATGAGAAATCTCTTTTGCAACAATGAAAAGGTGCTCAAGCACTTCTTTTGGAATCTGAGGCAAGATTGCATAATGTTGTTTTGGAAGAATAAGACAATGGCCTTTCGCAGCGGGTTTAATATCAAGAATCACCAGGGTTGTTTCGTCTTCATAGATCTTTCTGCTAGGAATCTTTCCTTGAATTATTTGGCAGAAAATGCACTGTTGCTTTTGTAGCTCAGCAAGCTCTTCTGGGCTCATATTCTTGAGCCGCTCTTGTATTTCTTGCTGCTGCTCTGGCGTGAGCTGTGAGAGATCCATTGTTCTGAGCTAGGGAAAGAAGGGATTTAAATCTTTCGAGGGTAGAGGCTTTGTGCAGGAGAAGGAGAGTGGCAGTTAAAGAAACTCTTGCACATTCTTGAAGTGAAGCTTGGTGAACTCTAGAAAAGGAAGACCTTTTTTTTGTACTTGTTTGAGTGCTTCTTTTACATGAGTGCTTCCTTTTGGGAGAGGAAATCCTGCACGCTGGCTAAGATACTCCATTTGCTCTAAGGCAGCTGCTCGCGCCAGAATGGATGCTGCAGCAACTTCAATATACTTATGTTCTGCCTTCGTCTCAATGATATCTCCCACAGTGCAGCCAGGATACTTGTCCACCACATGCGTGCCTGCTCCCAACTGCTTGGCAACTTTTTGATGCATCTTGTTGAGCATCTTAGTTGTACCATCGTGTTTTTGTATACGGTTGTATTCTTTTGGGAGAAGTGAGACTATGTGGTTGTCAGTGATTTTTTTTATTTCCTGCGCAAGCGTTGGAATGTTTGTATCAGTAAGCGTTTTGCTATCGGCAACACCAAGCTGGAGAAGCTTTTCTCGAATCTTTTCGTCTGCTCGCACCGCAGCAACAATAATACCTCCAAAGGTGTCTCCTTTAAGTGTTTCATCACTGCCAATGACCCAGCCAAGCTCTTTTCGAAAAGAGATCTGTTTTTGTTCCTTACCAATGCCTGCATGTGTGAGCTCCTTTCTGGTTTTCTCCACGCCTTCTTGGTTTCCTTGCAAGAGTAGCGTTCCTGATTTGAAAAGAATAAGTAAGACTTTGTTTTTTATTCCTCTGCTGTAGCGCAGCTGTTCGTGTTCTGTTTTTATTCTTCCCTCCTTGTACTTTCCTTTTTCTAGGAAGGGAATGAGTTTCTCTGGAGTGACTTGCTTAAAAGTGACCATTGTAGATCTCTTAGAGAAGGCTAGGGGTTTAATTAAAGTTGCTATCTTTTTCTCTCTTCAGGACATTGCTCAAAAACATTCTGGTGCAAAGAATAATCAGTGAGGAGAAAGGGAAGGTCTACTTCATCAGAATTTCTGATAGGAATAACGGTTCGTAGTCCAGTAATCTCTTCTCCCACAGCAGCATAAAAAGGAATTTCTCTCCCATCAACTTCAAAAGTGTAGACTTGTGTTTGCACCCTGCAAACTCTTGAGATTCTTGTCTCCCCAACTGCATCCCTTTCTAATTCTCCTTGATGGAAATACATTCCAACTGCCTTTCCAAAAAAGTCTTCTGGGTTGGCCCGAATTTTTTCAAACACAAGACCATTAGCATGCTCTTGCAAGCCATAAAGATCTTCCTCTGGGGCGGTATCAGTAGGTGCTTGAATAGAAACACCTCCACCATGATCGTGCCCTCCAAGTAAGCAAGCCAGGTTTGGCACATAAAAATGAAGAAATGTTGCAAAGGATACTCCTGCGGCGGCTCCCGTAAAATCTGCAACTATCCTAGCAACGGGAGAACTATCCAAAAGGGACTCTAAACGGGAGAGGACTCCTCCACTAGTACTCGAATAACTTTCTCTGATCTGCATCTGCTTGCACCTTTTTGTAAGAAGCCCAGCTCTTTCTAAAATGCTTCGCATGTTTTTGATAATATTTCTTGAGAAAGTCTTGCGTCTTTGGATCGCTCATATAGCCAGAGCCACAATCAACACCAGTCTCTTCTTTGATCTTTTCAACTTGCAAATCTCGAATAACTTTAGCAACAATTGATGCCGCTGCAACCACAGGATACTTCATATCTGCCTTATGTTCAACAATGAATTCTGTACTTTTCTTTACTCCTTCACTGACTCTGCTCAGAAGGTAGTCTTTATAGGCGGGAGGATTGGTACTTGGACAGTCCACATAAGCTTTGTTCGGTTTCAGCTCTGAGAGCATCTGCGCGCTCACCTCTGCTTCTAACCAATTAAGATTAAGGTTCTCATCTTCGTCAATTGCATGATCTATTGCGCTAGGCTCAACTACCTGAACACGAAAATCGAGCACCACTTCTCGAATACGCTCGAAAAGCTCTTCACGAAGTTCTTTGCTAAGCAGCTTACTATCTTTAACGCCCATCCACTTGAGTTTTTGCTCCGCCTCTTCGTCTACAGCAAGCGCTACCATAACCATGGGTCCAAACACAGGCCCTCGTCCTGCTTCATCAATACCTACAGAGATTACCATTGGAATTTTTTAGCAAAATAGCACGTTCTCTTAAAAATCTTAAGAAAGAAAGAGATAGGAAACAGGTGAACTTGAGAAGAAAAGAGAGGAAAAATCAGTGAAAAGGTTAGAGGCCAAAAGCATCAGTAAACTCTCGCATTCTACGAAACTCAGAGAGAAAGCCAAGTCCTTTATCAGTGATATGCACGATTTTTGAGGTTGTTTTTTTACTGGTAACTTCCCTTACCTCGATCATTTCTTTGTTCTCAAGTTCTTCTAGGTAAGCACTGAGAAGTTTATGAGAGAGGTTTGACTTGTACATAAGATGGGTTGGTTTAATCTGGCCACCTTTATTCTGAATCGCAGCTAAGATGTCAAATACCAATTCCAAACGTGAACGTCTTCCAGCCATTTTATTTTTTTGTCACCTTCCGATATACTCCCAAAATTATGAGAAATGCTACAAGCATAAGGGTTTGCCCTACAAAGTAGAGTGCATCCCAATACTGCACAAAGATGAAGAGCAGCTGTGCAAACATGATTAGGAAAAAAGAACTCATCACAAGATAAGCATTCTTCTTTCCAGTGTTTAGGAAGTTTCTGTAATAGTTAAGCACGATAAGTGCTAAAAGGATAAGACTTGTTAGGAAAAAGACAGCGTAGTTAAAAGTGCTAATGAGCCCGATAAGAGTTACTAAGTAGATGAAAAGAACGATCTGTGACATCTCATGGAACTGCTTTAACCGGTCTCTTGATTTTTGAGAGATCAGAAAAACAAGCAACCAGGCTCCCAACATGGAAGTCATTTGTAAGAAAAAACCTGCTCGGTAAAAGAGGTTTCTTGCAGTTTCTCCCCCTTGGTGCGCCAGCGGGTGAAGAATATCCCCAGTGATTGTTCTTACAGGATGAAAGTATACATTACCATAAGTAATTAACTTACAAAGATAAGCAAAGCTCACCAAAGCAAAAGCAATAGAAAAGTAAGCGAATCTTCTATCTGAACTGAGCTTGTATACTTTCCAACTGTAACTTGTAATAAGTAAGGCAATAACAAGAGAAATAATACCATAAAGGATATCTAGTTGATTAAACCATTCCGGTGTTGCGAATAAATTAAACATTGTTTTTGACCACCACTGTTCCTACTTAGTAGTTGCTTAAGTAGCTCTTTTTTTGCTCGGTGGCTTTAAAAAACTTATGGGTTTTCTTTCTTTTTTCTCTTTGAATCGTCACTGTGTTGTGACGTTAATAAGAATCTTTGAAGGTTTGTCTTTTTGTGTTTGTTTTCTGGTTAAAGAAAAATTTTGGTGAGAAAGTTTTTATAAAAAATGCTTTCCGAGAAAAACATGGCTTTAAGACGTTTTTCCTTAGAATATTTCTTCACAGAAGGAAGAAGAGAAGCCCTTGGTTTTGAAGTTACTCCAACAATGGTTTCCCTTCTTTACGCGCACTACCTAAGAAGCTGGGGGGATGTGTATCAAAGACATTATGGTTTTGGGATTTGTGCAGGAGAGGTTGTCTCTGAAAGTCTTACTTTTGGAAGGGGAGATAATAAGCTTACTGAGTTGAGAATTTATAAGGGAGATTGTTCAGCTCCTTCTTGGCGTTGGGAAAGAGAACGCCTTGCAGGAGAATTTACCGGAACATTTCCCGACTGGATTGCTGAAGATCTTACCGGTGTCAAAAGAAGATCAGTAGAAGTTCTTGAAAAGATAGCTAGAGCAGCCAGACTTGAGGGAAAACCTTATGCAAGAAGAGAAGCTCTTAAGGACTTGAAAGGCTTAGTTGCTTCTTTGCAATTTGCTTGATCTTAGAATCTTGTTTTTCTTTTTTCATTCCTACTCAAAAGGAACGCCGCTCCACAAGGTCCAATCTTCAGAAGGAGAATAAGGCTGAAAAGTAAAGTAAGGCGGTTGATTCTGGCCAAAGTGATTATAGTGCACCTGGCCCCAAGTGCGTTCTGCCTGCATAATGCTCGAACTTCGTGAACCATAAACAGGGCTGTTAAAATATTTCCATGCTTTCATGACACTCTTAAATCCGCCAGTATCGGTTGTGAAGTCTGCTCCTGGTTCAACAATCATATCTCCACGATATTTGTCAGGAGTATTTTCTTTAATAGCTTTGATCATCTCTTTGATCGGAGCATTTCCTTCTCCCGGGGCTAAGTGCTCATCTTGGTAACCATAATTATCATCAATGTGCACGTGACCAATCATGTTTTTTTTGGCCATCTTTTTAACCATATCAACAGTCCACTTGTCAAAATCCTTATCATTTTGTTTGAGCGTTTTGCTTGGGTCATTTTTCCAATACTTACGCCACATGTTTAGGTGGCCCGTATCCAAAGTGATAGAAAGGTGCTCTGCTGCTCTCTTTTTTGCTTGTTCCTCAGAGAGACCTTTTTTTCGAACAAGCATTTCTTCCATTCTTTTTCGTGAACCGCCCAAGATTTTCATAATCTCTTCTGGGTGCGCACCATAACTTTCAGGAAATAAGTTTTCCATAGCAACCATGATTGGTTTTTTGAGCTTCTTTTCTCTTTGCAGTTGCTTTGTCTTCTCATAGGCAAAAACTCCTGCTCTTGCGTAAGAATCATAACTCTCCTCAAGCGCGTAAGTTCTTGCACTTTCTACATGTTTGAGTTTTTCAAAGTTTTCTGCTGCCTGCGTAAACTGTCCAGAAGCTACATCTTGAGCTTGTTGAATTCTGATGTTTGTCAGCCTAAGCGCTCTTTCCAAAGCCTCACTGGTTCTTTCAGGATGTTGTTTTTTCGTCCTCTCAAGATCTTCAGCACTCATCCCTTCCTCGACACGTTTCCTCTCAGCAATATCTGCTCTGAGTTTTTTTGCATCTTCTAGGTTTTTCTCATAGTCACCAGTGTATTGTAGTGCGAAGGCCCTTGATGAAGCTACTTGTGTTTCAATCGCAGACATGATGTATGCTTCCTCGGGGAGAATGTTGATCTCATTCTCATTTCCTACATGGCGAAAGCGCCACCACTTACTTTTTGCCCAAGCACCGTTAGGATCATCTCTTTCCTTTTTTGAAAGTTTTTTGTGTTTCTTGAAAAATTCTCGAGCATCATTGGTAAGATCCTTTGCCTCTCCCTTGAGGTGGTCCCAGTCCAATTGCTGCGTCTTGAACTGTCCAGTTTTAGCATCAAAAACAGGTACTCTCTCTGTAACTTCTTTTGCTTTATTCCCATCAAGATCAATGTAATCTCCTTTCTTTACTCCTTTCTTCAGATCATCTTTCTGTGCTTTCATCCACAGAGGCTTAGTGATAGAGTTACCCTTCTTTGCTTCTGCAATTAAATTTCCTGTTCTTCGATCTACCACATAGAAGCTTGCTCGCTCCTCCTCATCAGGGAATGATTCAAACTTTCCTTTCCACTTGCTACTTTCTTTATCATTCCAATCAGTTTCACTAAAGGGCCTCTTAAACTCTCCAGTATGCACCACAACTGGGCCCCCCTGACCAACATCGGCTGCAAACTCAATTGCTCTTTTGATTTCTTGCAGTGAAGTTATTTTTGATTCTCTAGAAAAATTTCCTTGACGATCTTGCCCAGCCAGACCAAAAACCCCAACACTGGTGTGTGTAGTAATATCCATTCGGTTTGCCGCTGCAGTCTCTCGTAATGCTTGACGCTGCAACTTACCATACATCCCAGCAGTGTGGCCACCGCCGCCACCTTTACCCATACCCATAAAGCCAAGCTCTACTTTTTTAGAACCTGCACGAAACTTTCCCAAAATTGCGGGAACGTTTGGAACTGGGCCAAGACCAAAACTTTCTCCTAAATCACTAGCATGCACGCCAACATCATTAGTGTCGTGATGGTGGTCACAATTGTGGCCTGAATGGTTGTCATGGTGCGGGGCGTGAGCATCACTAGCTATGTACTCACGATCCATAGAACTAAAGTAACGGGTATCAAAACCACCAAAGTCTACCATCTCGGTTTTGAAAGAGAATTTTTGTATATAAAACTTTACTTATTAAGGGCATAGATGCAGGCATAGGCACTAGCACAGATCAAAGGAACTCACTGATACCAATCGTTCATATTCTTTCCTTTACCCGAAAAGTCTCCCCCAACATCTTCTTTGTATAAAGTTCCTGTACGCTCTAAAATTTCTTTTGAAGTTGTTGATGCAGCAGCTTGCTCACTTGCAGTTCCTTGCTCTCGTTGCCTTAAGCTGCGTCTTAAAAGATCTTCTTGCTTACTACTGGAGAGATAATCTTGTCCTTGCTCAGTGCTATAAGCAACACTCTGCTCATTGTAAAGGGACTCAATTGATGCTGGGCCATGTTCTCCGTGAAAATAGTCTGGCTCAGCATAACGAAATTTCTTATCTTGCTGGGCAATTGCTCTTGGATCAAGAGCAACCGTCTCTTCAAGTGAATCTTCATGAGCTTGCTTTTCTTGCAAAGTTGCTCTTTTTCCTCTAAGAAGCTCTTCTTCTAAGTTTTCAGAACTTTTTTTCTGTTCTGACAATCCTCTTGCAGCAAGAACTATTTGTTTCTCTTCTTGACTCAATCCTTCAAGGCTTTCTACTGCAACTTGAGGGATGGGAACCTTCTCCTTGTGCTCTTGCTCTTGTTTTAACTCTTCTTCTGTTTGCTGGAGCTCTTTCTTAGTATCTTGTAATTCTTTTTCCTTTTTCTTTTGCAGTTTTTTTAGTTCTGCAAGGCGCTCCCCGGGTTCCAGGTTTTTGAGTTTTTGAGACATTTTTCTCCTCATAGAACGAAGATTGAGTGAAGTATAAAATATTTCTTCTAGAAGGTTAAATGCAGCATATGTTTTAGAAGATGCTAAGAAGAGATATATGTGATTGAATGACTTAAAGAAGGACTTTGTTCTTAGTGTAGTAAGATGATTTTACCACTGAACCATTCGGTGCGCCTTCTTGAAATTCTTATAGACATTCCAAGAGGCAACCATTGCCTTTCCTGTGCCATCTCCTGGTTTTTTCTTTGAAGATTTCTTCTTTTTCTTATCTCTTGGCTCTGGGAGGAAATCTCCAAAAAGGAATTGCTTAAGACTAAATTTTTCTCTTGCTGCCTGCTCTTTTGCTTCTTTCTCTTTTTTTGCTTTCTCTCCAGAAGCAAGCGCTTTTGCTTCTTCAAGATAAATCTTTAGCTCATCTCCAAGTGCATCCATAGATGCATGGACAGATCCAGAAATGTTTCCCATCAAGTCAATAGTTTCTTCTTCTTTCATCTTCACATAACGCTTGATAGTGTCGTCGTCCCAATCCATTACTCGCAGCTGGAGATCCATTTTTCCAACGTGCACTGGTCCACGATTGTATCCTTCCTGTTGAAACTTAAGATGTGGCCTGGTTCGATAATTAAAAGTTACCAACAGGCAATGTGTTGTTCCAGGATTGTGAGCAATAAATTCTATATCCATCATGCTTCCTTCAAAACTACTCACCATATCTGCAGAGTCTTGATGCTGACCTTTCAGACTAAGACGCTGCACATTCTTAAGGTAGGGTTTGATCCAAGTTACATACATCTGGATGATTTCGTAGTGCTGCCAAAGATATTTTAACATAAAACGCTCCCGATCACTGTGCTCTTTGTGCGTACGTTTTTTCCATTCTACAAACTGACGTAAATGGCGGCGCAAGACCCGTAGAACGTTGTTGTTAAAAGTGTCTCCAAGCTTTTCTATGTGCTTATCCATCTCTTTTGTGCTTTTGAAAGGAGGGGCATCAAAAAAAAGGTCAGGGAGGGTTACAAACTCTAATTCTCTAGCCATCCCGTAGACCGAAGCTGGACTTTTCCCCCCGCCTTGCACAAGATCTACAAAAATTCCTTTAAGTGTAATTTCATCGCTTGTACTTCGTTCCCCCATAGGCTTCTCTAATTCTTCAAGAGCACCGTTGTAATAACTCAGCCGTTCAGCTAGAATTCTTCGCTCCCTTACCATCTGGAAAAGCTCTTTAATCATTTTTCCAATGGTGGCAAGATATTGTCCAACTTTATCTTGCTGCACCCCAAGTCGTTGTTGACTCATTCCAAAAAAAGCAGAATTTTCTGAAGCGGAAAATGTATCTTCAACTTTGATGATATTTGTATAAAAGCCTTTAAGAAAATCAAGAACCCAAAAGTAAGGTTCCTCAATGTTAAGATCTGGAACTTCATAGACAAGGTTATACTTTTTTACAGTTTTTGGAAAGCCCGTGGAAGAGAAGTCCCCATTTGATACTTCTGCAATCTCATCATCTGCATGACTTGGATCAATATCATCACCATACTTTCTCCTACGCTTAAAGATACCATCTACTTCATCATACTCTTCCTTGGCATCATCCTTGATGAATCCATGTTTGACCAGAAGTTTAGCATCCACCATCTTTTTTTAAGTTCCCTGAGGAAAAGAGAGTTTTTCTCTTTAAATTAGTTTCGTTAACTTCCCCCGGAGTGTTACAAGGTAGTGAGGCAGACTAGCGTTTTAGAAGATCCAAGTCAGGAAGGTTCCTGCTCCCACAAGCCAAAAACTGGGGATATAGCTTGCAGTAAGCAAAACAAGGAGCAAAATAGTAATTCTTCCCATATTCATAAAAATCTCTCTAATGATAAAATATTCCACAGGATTTTCTTTTGCTCTATCATATTGAAGAGCAGTGACCGGAGCTTCTAAAATTCCATGAGTAAGAGAGTGAGCTAGAGTGATCCAAAGGAAGACATTGAAGGTTGAAGAAAATCCACGTAAGACCCAAATGATTGCTTCAATCGGTGCCATAAGGTAGATAATTATTTTTTTTCCTTTCTTATCACTAAATCTCCCAACTGCAGGAGAAAGGGCAGCAATAGTTACTCCAGAAAGGGTCCCGATAACTCCTAACTGAATATAATCTTGAAGAACAGCAAACATAAACAAAGGCCAAAGAATGGTACTTGCAAAGTGCATTGCTCCACGATAAAAGTAAAAAGTTTCCATCTTCCAGGCACTTTTGCTCAACATCCTTCTCGCAGAAAAATGGTAAGGGGCATGGTGCTCTTTGCTTAGGAACAAAAAAAGAGCGGAGAAAGCAAGAATGATTGCTGAAAGAAGAAAGAGAGGTTGAAAGCCAAAATACTTGATGATGATTCCCCCAATCAAAGGACCAGCAATCCCTCCCAAAAGAGAGAATGCTCTTCTCAGCCCCATCTCTTCTCCACGGTGCTTTTTATGGGAAACTCGTTTGAACTCTAAATGAAAGCCCATCCAAAAAAAAGCCTGCGCTAAACCTTGGAAAAAAGCAATGAGTGCCAAAGGTAAAGCTTGTGATGCTAACTGATGGAGTGAAAAAAAATAGATTATGTAAAAAGGAACACTCAAAAGAATGCTGTGTTTTAATCCAAAACGACAAGCAAACTTTGCTGCTATGGGAGTGAGTCCTGCAAAAATTGCTGCATAGAGCATAAAAAAAGCTAATGTTTGTGTGAAACTGTATCCTAGCTCCACAAGAAGATACATAGGGACGAAAAGACCAACAAGAGAAAGGGCCAGTGAACGCAAAGCTATTGAGAAGTAAGCTTGATGTAATTCTTTGCTTGGAAGAAGCTGTAAAATCCTCCCATGATGATTATGAAAATCAAAGAGCATAGTTGAAAAGACGAAAAATAAGCATATAAGTGTTTCGTTGAAAGAATTTGTTTAGAGAAGCAAAAACTTCATAAAGAAAAGAGAGAAAAAGAGAGTAGTATTGGTCCTATGGTCTAGTAGAAAACTTTTAAAAAAAGTTTTAGCAAAACAGGGCCAAAGGCAAAGATATGGTCCTATGGTCTAGTAGCTATGATACCGCCTTGACTAATGTGGCTGGCCACATTTTCAAAAATGGTTTGTCATTTTTCAGAATGGCGGGGATCCCCGGTGCAAGTCCGGGTGGGACCACTTCTTCACTTTTTGGAGGTTGATAAGGACAGACTTACCTCATTAGAACAAAGATTAAAATAGCAGTGCAGCCTCCTTTTGAATAGTGGTAGTTGCTAATCAAGGGGTGCTTTATACTCTAGAAGTTGAAAAATCACGGATTCTTGTAGTAAAAATAAGTACTTTGGTTCTTCTCTCCATTGTTTTTTATTTAGGTGTACTTATCAATCTTGGATTACTGGCTTTGGATGGATCTACTGAAACACTTGTTAAAACAAGCGCTCTTTTCTTACTGCTTACTCTTATTGTTATTGGTTCCTTACACAACTTGAGCGCAGTCAAGCATGGTTATCGTTTTTATGAAGACAAGATTAGGTTTGCAAAAAGAAATGTTTCTTATCTTTCTATTGAGAAAGTTGAAAGAAAAGAAAATTTGTGGGACAAATTATTTAGAACACATAGTTTACAACTCAACAAAAAATTTAGTATTGATGGAATTCCGAACGAAGTGAATGTTCAGCCTTATGTTGAGCAGATGCTTCAGTATAGTAAGGCAAAATTGCAACAACAAAACAGTCCACAGACAAGTTTTGGAGGAAATCCAAAGAGTAGTTTGTTAAGTGGGCAACAAGGATCGCAACTTAGCACTGGAAGAATTGGTAGTCCAGGAGCGCGAAGTTATTATTAATGCATTTCCCGAGTTTATATTCATGACTTATTTCCACACAAAACAAAGAGTTTTCTTGGGCATAGATGAGTCAGGTATCGGAGGCGATTCTTCTCGCCAGATTTTGGTGGGTGCTTTTTCTTCGGATGAGCGTTTAGTTTATTCCCACAAAGGAAGGTTGCTCAAAGCAAGAGATTACATTGCTTTAAGGGAAGCGGGTTCAAGTATAGAACCCCCAAGTTACGAGGTCATGCTTAATGAAGGTTTAGAAACTTTTTTCTGGGGAAAGAATAGGTCAGGCAGCCTTCCTTCTCAAATTGCTGCACATGCAACCATTGGGGAACTCATTATACATTGCGGAAGAGATACCTGCTTAAGCAGACTTGTGGTGTATGTAGATAGGTTCCATTCAGACACTAAAGAAATTTTGGGCGAATATTTAGAAAGAAGAGGTTATGCTAGAACAAAAGGCCCCATTATTCATGTTATAAGGGGTTCTGATAAAGATCAAAAATTAGTGAACTTTGCAGACATTATTGCCTTTCAAATTGGAGAGCTCTGCAGAAGAAAACAAGACACTTATCCGAGAAAGGTAACTTTCCCTATAGAGATTGATCCTCAGTTTCCTACTCTTGGACAGAGAGTAATTCTTCCAGATGGGGCCAAAAGAGAATTAGAATTGCTCTTAGCAGCTTAGAAGCCAACACCTGGAAAACTTAATTCTTCTTTTCTTTGCGTTGGTGAGTTGTTTGTTTCTAGTTCTTTTGCTTTTTGTTCTTTGACAAAATTAGGAAAATAAGGAATTTTAATTGGTACGGCAAACCTGGTGAAGATACTTGTGATCAGTGCTTCCCCCTTATCCAAACTGGCAATGTTTCTGTTATCCTTGCTGAGGTCCTGAGCCGAGGAATCAATCACTGCCTGACGTTCAGTACCCATCTCAATTCCTAGGATTATTTTTGTGTTCATGTTGGCAAGAATGTTTTTTGGAATTTCACTTGGCAGTTGTGTTATGGCCACCAAACCAATCTTAAACTTTCTTCCTTCCCGAGCAATACTCTCAAAAATGTTTGAGCCACGCTCAAGTACCTTTTTACCAAGCACCCTGGGAGCTTCTTCAAGCACAATGCTGATCACAGGTTTTTCTTGAAGCATTCCGTTCTTGAGATAATATTTATGCAGGTTGAAAGCCTCAGTGGCAATCATTGCTCCAACCATGATTTCTAATGCTCCAGAGAAGTAACTTGTATCAATAATTACAGTTTTTCCTTGTTGCAACTCGTTACAAATCTCCTTGATAGTATTCTCTCCTGCGTGTTGATCAAAGATTCCTTGAGTTGTTAAGATACCGTTATGAAGTTCAAGGTTAAGAAGAGCAAGAAGTTTTCTTTTCACTACCGCAATAGTATCTTCATGAAAACGTGCACCTTCAATCTTACTTTCTTCTAGGATTGCTTGGATCCACTCTGTTTTGTAGACCTTATGGTAAAGGTGCATACTCTGCCTTTGAGGATCGCTTAGTATCATTGCTCCGGAAAAATGTTCTGGCCTAAGCGTTTTAAGATTAAACTTTAAGGTCTTTGCTCCAGGAGGAGGACTTCTTGGTGTGTAATAAACAAGCTTTTGGTTTGCTTGACTGTGATCTTTAAGTCCAAGTCCGTTTCTTCCATAATATTCGTCATGTGGATCAAGCACCAACATGCCCACAAAGTCTTTTGAAAGGCAATCCCACAAGATAGTGCTCATCAAATTTGATTTTCCCTTCCCCGTACTTGCAGGGATGAGCACATGATGAGAAAAGACATCTTTTCCAGGCAAGGAGATTGGAAAATGAAGTTCTTTTGTTCCAGAACGTAAGTTGCCAAGATGAAAAGGATGTTTTGGAGCAGTGATGAAATTGAGATCTTCTCTTTGCAGTGCCCTTACTTGTGCAAAGAAAGGAGGAAGTTGTTTACAACTTTTCGCACGGTTATTCTCTTTTTGAATGGAAAGCATTGGTTTGAGAAAGGCAAGTTGATAATTTCGCAAGCTGGCATCAAGCAGTTCAAAGTTGCTTTGTTCTTCAAGTTGCATGCCAGCAACGAGTTCTAGGTTTTGTTGACTGATTTGTGAAGCGTAGGCAAGATCATAGCATTGTAAGATGAATTTTTCTTTCTTGCTGTTTTTCTCAATGACAAGTAATTCTCCTAACTCAATGTTTTGCCCTTGTTTTACACGCATACTTACTTTTGAGAAGTCTCCAGCTATCACCTGCCCCTTTATCATGCCAGGAATGTGTTTTTGAGTGTTTTTAATGATTATGGGCTTTAAAAGGAGAGTTTTTCGGTGGTCTTGGAGGCTTGAAATTTAGAGGAGAATGGGCCCTCTTGGCAAGGGAAATCTTTATAAATGGGTTGCAGCTTTTGGCTTGTTATGGAAGCAATTGTGATGCACTTTCGTCAAGGACGACGCCATGTAAATCCTCACCAAATGATTCTCAAGATTGGTGAGAGTGCTGAGGAAGCTCAGAAGGTTATTGGAAAAACTGTTACCTGGACAAGTCCTGCAGGGAAGAAAATTTCTGGGAAAGTTTCTGCTTTACACGGGCGAAAGGGGAATGTGCGAGCAATCTTTGCTGAGAAAGGACTTCCTGGCCAAGCTTTAGGGCAGAAAGTTGTAGTTGAATAGTTGTTCTTCTCTTGCTTTTCTTATCTCTTTTATTGAATAAAAGTTAATAAAGGGTCCATTCTTCTTTTTTACTATGTCTTTATTCAGTGAGATGCTCCATAGTGGTGAAACTCTTTTTCGTGACACTATTGTTCTAGACTATGATTTCCAACCAAAAATCATGCGCTACCGTGAGAGCGAGCAAATGCGTTTTGCAACTTCTATTCGTCCACTCTTACAAGGGCACACTGGAAGGAACTTGTTTGTCTATGGTGCTCCAGGGATTGGAAAGACCACAGCTTGTAAGCATGTACTTCGGGAGCTTGAAGAGGAGACAGATGAGATCATTCCTATCTATGTGAACTGTTGGAAAGAGAACACTACTTTCAAGATCTTTACCAAAATCTGTGAAGAACTCGGCTTTAAATTTATTCAGAATAAGAAGACAAGTGAACTCTTCGAGCTTATTAAGAAAAAGGTAAACAAGGGTGCTGCTGTTTTTGTCTTTGATGAGATTGATAAACTTGAAGACATGGATTTTTTGTACACCATCCTTGAAGACATTTACCGCAAGAGCGTGATTGTTATTACCAACTATCGAGATACTTATTCTCAAGTTGATGAGCGCATCCGTAGCAGATTTAACCCAGAGTTCTTGAACTTTCGTGCCTACAATCAAGCGGAGATTGGAGGAATTTTACGTGAGCGACGCGAGTATTCTTTCGTACAAGGAGTATGGGATGAAGAAGCTTTTGCTGAGATAGTGGAGAAATGCGCTGAATGTAAGGATGTGCGTATTGGTTTGTATTTAATGCGCGAAGCAGGAAATATTGCAGAAGAAAAAAGTAGTCGCAAAGTTGGTGTACAACATGTTGCTGAAGCAATCAAGAAAGTAGATGACTTTCACATTAAAGCAAAAGAAGAGTTGGCTCCCGACTTGTTAGATATACTTGATTTGATTAAGAAACATAATGGTAAGCGTATTGGTGCCGTTTACAAACTCTACATGGAGAAAGGTGGTGAGATGAGTTACAAGAGTTTTCAGCGTCGTGTTGGAAAATTAAGTGATGGTCGTTTTATTAACGCAGAGAAGGTTACTGGCAAGGAAGGGAATACCACACTTTTGCATTATTCTGCTGAGAAGAAGTTGACTGACTTTTGATCTTTGATTTCTGCTTTTTTACTTCACAATACCATAACCAATAAGACGAAACCGATCACCAACACGCCTGCTTAGCGTAATGCGGTCTCCTGTCTTTGCTGCCACTGGTTTTTTGAGAATACAAAGTGTTTTCTTCTTACTTGGATCAGAAACAACTCCAACAGTCACTGCAGAATTAACATTCATCATAAGGATCTCATTTCGAGCGAGAGGTTTTACTTCTACTTCCTCTTTAGAACCAACAACACGGTCAAGAAGGTGCGTTTCAATAATCACTTCATACTTGAGAGCAGGTAGCGTTCCAGGCTTTCCAACCAATGCGCCAGTTAAGGAATCTGATTTTACCACACTTGGATCAAGAGTTGTTGCAAAAGCCATACTTCCCCCCGGACCAATGTTTTCTACAGGAGCTCCCCCAGTAAAAATTTGAGTGATCTTGGTTTTAAGTGGTTTCCAGATGCGCTTATTACGTTCTTCTACCATGTAGCCAGGATTGATTTCGATTTCGTCTCCAATTTTGAAACTTCCTTGTTTCACAGTTCCACCCAAAACTCCCCCTGTGAGTTGATCAATTTTTTTTCCTGGTTTATTAACATCAAAAGATCTTGCAACAAGCATTAACTGCTCAGCTTTCTCATCTCGTTTTGGAGTTGGAATATGTTCTTGGATTGCGCGAACAAGCACATCAATGTTTACATTTGCTCGTGCAGAAATCGGGATGATGGGCGCATTTTCATATTTTGTTCCTTTAAGAAATTCTTTGATCTGTCCGTAGTTTTTCATCGCTTTCTCTGGCGTGACAAGATCAATTTTGTTTTGCACCACTATTACTTTTTCTATTTGAGATATTTCAAGTGCCATAAGGTGCTCTCTGGTTTGCGCTTGAGGACACTTTTCGTTTGCTGCTACCATTAAGATAGCTCCATCAACAATTGCCGCTCCAGAAAGCATGGTTGCCATTAAAGATTCGTGACCAGGAGAATCTACAAGAGAAATCTTTCTCTGAAACTTTGCTTCTTTGTTTGATTTGATACTGATTGATTTTGTAGTGTAAAAATCATTTTCTTCATCGTAGTAAATAGAAAGATCAGCGTAACCAAGACGAATGGTAATTCCTTTTTTGAGCTCTTCAGAATGCGTATCAGTCCATTTTCCAGAAAGTCGCTCGGTGAGAGTGGTTTTTCCATGATCTACATGACCTACAAGCGCAAGATTAAGCTCTGGTTGAACTGCGGTTTTTGTTTTACTCTTTGCTTCTGCCTTTTTTGCAGATTTGCTAGTTTTAGAAGTTTTTGTTTTACTTGACTTGTTTGTCTTTGCCTTAGCAGTTTTTGCTTTAGAGGCTTTTTTAGTACTTTTAGCCTTGCTTTTACTCTCTTCACTGCTGGTTTTCTTTGCTGACATTTACAGAGGAATAAAGGTGGCCCATTTATAAAGCTTCGCAAAAAGAAAATCTCTTTTTAAAGAAGATAAAGAAGAATATTTTTAATGAAAACTCTTTCTTCAGAAGAGAATGAAGAAGGAGAAGAAGAAGTCAGGGAAGAAGGAATATCCAATCAAGCTAGAATCAAAACTGATCCTGGCTCCCATGGCTGGCGTTACCAACGTTGCCTTTCGTCAACTTTGTCGTAAAATGGGCGCAGCCATTTGTTACACTGAATTTTTATCAGCCGATGCCTTGCTTAAGTATAAAGAGCAACTTGCTGGGGAGAACCCAATCTTTGATGTGGTTGAGGAGGAACGTCCTGTTGTGACACAAATTTTTGGAGAAGATCCACAGCGTATCTTTGAAGCTGCGCAGGAGTTAGTTGGGAAGACGGATGTGATTGACCTTAACATTGGCTGCCCTGCACCAAAAATAATGGCTTGCGGCGGAGGAAGCGCATTGCTTCGTAACCCAGAACAGATCCGTCTTATTTTGCGTAAGTTAAACACGCTTTCCACTCCGATTAGTTGTAAAATTCGTTTGGGTATTGATGAGAAACATATTGTTGCGCTTGAAGTTGCACGTATTGCAGAAGAAGAGGGTTGTGTTGCCATTGCTGTGCACGGTCGTACTCAAAAGCAAGGCTATTCTGGAAAGGCTGATTGGGAGTGGATTCGCAGAGTTAAGGAGTCAGTAAGTATTCCAGTCATTGGTAATGGAGATGTTTGTTCGGCGCAAGATGCAAAACGCATGCTTGAGGAAACTGGTTGTGACTATGTCATGGTTGGTCGCGCAGCGATGAAAGATCCTTTCTTTTTCCGTAAGGCAGATCATTTTTTGAAAACAGGAGAGCTGCTTGACGATTTAGCGTTTAGTGAGAAGATGGAACTTCTTAGTGAGTATATTACTTTGTTAAAGAAGTATAAGATGTACTCAGTGCATCTTGCTAAAAACGCAGTCATGCAATTTACGAAAGGCTATACAGGGGGAAAAGAAATTCGTAATCGTGCTTCTCGATGTAAAAGTGTTGGGGAAATGGAAGGACTTATCACTGAACTTTGTACTCTAAAAGAAGGACAAGAGAATCAAGAATTGTAGAATAGAACAAGGAAATTAAAAAAATTAAATTTGAGCGTCCCTGCTTAGGAGATAAGCAACTCCTCTGCTTACTTGTGTCCCCCTATAACCAACGTAAGCTCCGATCACCCCTGAAGCAAGTAACTCAGCAAGGTCAACTATTTGATATAAGCCAGAACCAAAGTCTGGTCCAAGCATTGTGTCAAGACTTGCTACCGCAACTGCTCCACCTATAAGACCCAACATATCTGGGAGATCACTGTTATCCCCATTTCTTATTTCAACCATATTTTTTCTCCTCACTTCTTCTTAAGTGTAATCTCAATAAAACTGACTCGCAGTTGTTTTCCCTGGTCATTAGTAAACTCATCACTACCGACTTCAATACCTTTGAGCTCAATGGCATTTTCTAAGAAACGCTTACTCACCACTTCACTAACATCCACAGCTTTACTGATAAATTTCCCACGAGCCTTGATTACTACTTCTTGAGAACCTTTACTGGTAAACTGCATCACCACCCCGGTGACATAGTTCATAAAACCTTTGTTCCCAATAAAGATAGAATTCTCATCTTTTCTCTGCTCTCTTCGCTCTTCTTCACCACTCATACGCAACCCCCCTCTACGCTTGTGCTCTAGCTTGCACTCTTGATAATGATGATATTAAAAATTTGTAAAAACCACAGTGCAACAAAGATTGATTTAAATCTACTAGAAGGGTGGAAAACAAAAGAACAATAAAAAGTTTTAGGAAGGCTAGTCTTCCTTTCTCTTGAGACGAGTCATATAGCCAGCAACGATATTTCTTAGCTTCTTTCCTTGAAAAGCTGCCCGCTTTGTAACGATCTCTTTATTTTGAGCAAAATCAGTGGTGAACTCATTCCCAAACTTTTTGTACAATTCTTGTGTTTTTCTCTTGATAAAAGTTGTTTTAATTCTTCCCATGTTCTCTTCCCTATTTGCTCTGGCCCATTTATAAACTTTTCCTAGTCTCCCAGACAAATCTAAGCCCTTATTCAGCCCCCTTGCTCTATTCTTTAAAGCAGAAAAATAAAATTAAAAGAAAAATAGAAAAAATGGCCAAGATTAAGCCTTATTTCTTCTTCGCACAACAATCAAAGATCCAAGGAGTCCTACAATAACAAGCCCTATGAGTCCTGCATAAAGCCAGTTAGACTTAAGAAACTCAACGCTGCTTCCAATGAGAGCTCCAGTCAAGAGGTTTCCAGATCCTTGAGTTCCATCTCCAGTGATCGCACCAGTGATGGAATTTCCAAAGAGTGCTTCCCCATCTCCTTCTTCGTTAAAAACATCAACAATTACTGGAGGAA
The DNA here is from genome assembly GCA_964343575.1 of uncultured Methanosarcinales archaeon. GTDB lineage: Archaea > Nanobdellota > Nanobdellia > Woesearchaeales > GW2011-AR9 > CAYFJV01. The sequence goes on from CAYFJV010000001.1 coordinate 498,241, forward strand.
GGTTTTCGTCACCCTCAGCAGTTGAACCTGAAAAAGTCCCTGTTGCACCCGTTGCGCTTGCATCGTCAGCATCTTCATCTGAGCTATCGTCTACAGTGAAGCCGCCGCCACCACCGCCGCCACCGCCGCCGTCTCCTCCGGCAGCAGCGTCAGCAGTATCTGTAGTATCAGTAGTATCGGTAGTCGTTTCAGGACAATCCGTATCAATATCAAAGACAGTCGTGGAGTAAGCATCAAAAGTAAAACTGGTTTGTTCAACGCCACAAACTTCCACAGTAACCGTATCGCCATCACTTCCCCCAATGGTAATATAATACTCACCAGACCCATCTCCAGCAATAGCTTTGGAAACCGTTCCCCCAACTAGCACTTCCAAAGTTGCGCTTGCATCTGCGGCTGCACCGTCAATGAGAAAAGCACCGCGAACAGCAGCAGGTGTGTCGCTGGGAAAAAGGTCCGCTTGTACAAGCCCCAAGGAAAGGATAAGCAGTAAGAAAAAAGAAAAAAGTGAGGCTATTTTCTTTGTAGATATCATTTTTATCATATCTCCCTAATGCCTCCTTAATGCATGATTGCCTTTCCTGCCGCACTGTCAAAGAGTTCTAACTCGTAGTATGCTGGAACATCCGTCCAGTTAAACTCGGTGAAATCTCCTGTTGCGTTGGTCACATTATAGGAAGCCCAGTCAGTTCCGTTGTAAGCCCAAACCATGTCAACATCATCAGTTGTAAGACGCTGCGCATCAGGACCGTCAGTTGCAGTAAGTACAGTTGCAACATCGTAGTCAGCTAGGCCAGCTTCTTCTAACTGGTTCAAGGAAAGGAAAAAGTTCGGGAACTTTGAGGTGAATCCATCTCCACTTCCAGGAACCATGATGTTGTAAAAGCCAATCAGTTCTACCCAAACAGTTGTCTCCACGGTGAAACCATAAGTATCCTCGGTACACTCAACATTGTAAATGTTAAGGCCAAGAGTTCCATCTGCCACGCTTAAGGTGTGGGTTGTAGTTCCTGCAACAGTAGTTGTGCTCACAGTTGCATCAAGAGCATCAGTGATAGTACAACTTGCTCCACTGGAAGTTTCTACGCTTACATCATAAGCATCGCTAGTTTGCGTTGTGGTAGTAAGATCTGTAATGCTAAAAGCAAAGTAAGCAGTTACTTCAGCATCTAAAGCAGTGATCCTAGTATCTAATGCTGTTAGGTCTGAGCTCAGTGTTGTGAAGCTTGCGTCAAGAGCAATAATGTCTGCTTCAGCATCAGTTACCCTTGTATCCAGGGCACTAAGGTCTGAACTTAGACCATCTACTTCCAAGTCTAGCTCAGCAAGATCTGTTTGGAGCGTAGTAATTGCTGCAGTGTTTGCATCAACTTCTCCTTCAAGGATTGCCAAGTCTGCTTCAAGAGCTGCAATATCAACAAGTGCACCTGCTACATCTGCTTCGAGCGCAGCAATCCTTGTCTCATGATCCGCTAACTCAGTTGCGTGCTCAGCTACATCTGCCTCAAGCTCAGTTACTGCAAGTTCCAAAGCAGCGATTTCTGCTTCGTTCTCAGTAACGCGAGTGTCAAGCGCATCAATCTCTACCCCAATTGCATCAATGTCAGCTGTGTGACTATCGATTTGGTCCTGAAGATCTGCAATAAAAGCATCTACTTCATCAGCAGTGTAAAGTAAAAGCACGTAAGCTTCTAACTCTGCAAAATCAATCTCAAGCACATCAAGATCTGTTTCAACTAGATCAAGATCACTTTGCAAAGTTGCAACATCGCTTTCTACAGTATCCATTCTTGCTTCTAATGCGTCCACATCAGTTTCAAGTGTATCAATAAGAGAGTAGATATCTGCGATGTCTGCAGTATGATCATCGATTTGCGCTTGAAGGTCTGCGATATCTAGTTCAAGATCTGCGATGTCCGCTTCAACAACATCCATCTCTGCTTCAAGTACTGCAATTGCAGCTTCGTTTGCATCCACATCTGCACTTAAGACATCAATCTGATCTTGAAGGTCAGCAATGTCTAAAGTGTGTGCGTCGATTTGCGCTTGAAGGTCTACAATGTCGGCATCGTTTGCATCGATCTGAGTTTGCAAGTGATCAATGAATGCATCAATATCTTCACTGGTGTAGACCGGATGAGTTTCATCAACGATAAAGGTTTCAGTGAAGAAAAGGGTAAGATCTGGATTCAACTCGTTACCAGATACGTCCGTCGCACTAATGTAGAAAGAATAAACTCCTTCAGGAAGATCCACTTCTGCCCAAACTGCAAGATCTTCGGTTGCTTCATCAAAAGCACCATCATCAGTATCCATTGGAATTCTGAGCACTTCATCAAAGAACTCGTCCAAAATCACTACTTCTGCGCTGGCAATCGGACTTGTATCAGTTGCAACCCCAGTAAACCATACAAAAGAGCCTGGACTAAACGCATCATAAGATGCTTCATAAGCTAAGGTTACCGGAGCAGTGTTATCAATAATTAGGCTGATTACTGTATCTTCACTGCTACCTCCTTCATCATCAGTAACAGTTACACGAAGAGTGTAAGTCCCATCATGAAGAGGAGTGGTGTCCCAAGTTGTAGTGTAAGTTCCATCAACAGGGGCGGACTCAGTAAATGAGTCAATCACATCCCAATCTACTCCGTCATCAGAGTACTCAACAAGCATATCTACATCATCAAGTACACCAGCATCAAAAGATTCCCATTCTACATCTACTTCTCCTGCGAGATAGTCGTCATCTTCAGGAGTTGTGATGAGCACAGTTGGTGCTACATTATCAAAAGTGAAATCGACCGAATGAGTATCAGAGTCACCATCATCATCTGTAATTGTAATGACTACTGTGTAGGTTCCATCTTCTTCGTAAGTATGAACTATGTCTTCTACGGGACTGGTTGCTGGATCAACGATGTCTGTGCTTAGATCTCCCCAGTCAATAGTTACACTGTGTGTATCTGCACTTCCAACATCGCTAAATCGGATCTCTAGAAGTTCAAGATCGCCGCCCTCTACTTCATCACTTTGAGCAACAAGTGCATCAAAAGTTGGAGCCACATTGTTTACTGTGATCACAACAGTATCTTGCCACATTAATCCAACATCATCGGTTGCTCTAAGGACTACAGAGTAAACTCCGTTATCTGTGTAGGTGTGTCCAATATCACTAATATCATCAGTAGTGAGTGTCTCTCCATCGTCAAAGTCGATGAAGTAACTATCCACTTGGTCATCAAACCAACTTCCACTTGGAAGAAGGCCATCTTCTACAAGGAAATCAAAGAGAACTTCATCTCCTTCATCAACAGTTTGATCTACACCAGCATCAACTACAGGTAAGGTGTTATCAATAAGGAAGGATGCATCAGACTCATCAGTTGCGGTATCATCTCCATCACTTACTTCAACATGCACGATTACATCATCAGTATCTGCAGGGAAGGTTGCAGCATCATAAGTGTTTGTACCAAGATCACAAGCAACAGAGTCTAGGAGAACAAGCCCAGAAGCAGCAAAGAAATCGTTGTAATAAATGTCACATGTAAAAGCAGTGTCAACAACATCTGAAACTTCGTACTCAATGGTAATAGTTCCTCGAAGCTCTTCGCCACCATTTGGCGCAATAACAGTTACTTCTGGAGCAACGTTAAGCACAGTAAGGGTTGCAGTTGCTTCTACTGCCCATCCAGCAGCATCAGTTACAGTTACAGACATTGGGAAGTCCCCATTGTTGTCGATTCCAAGAGCAACTAGATCGTCCCAAGTAAGATCAAGAGTATCTTCTCCTTCACCGGTAGTGTAATCAATGGTTCCATCATCATTAAGGTCCCATTCATAGGAAACAAGCGGAGAAAGATCGTCAACATCAGCAGAAGCGGAAGCATCTAAAGTAACTCCTTGTCCTTCGTCGATGGTTTCGTCATCCAAAGCAGGGACAGGAGGGGTTTTATCTAAAGTAAAAGTGCCGGTGATCTCATCGGGAGATTGACAGCTAGAAACTAATCGCACTTGGTATTCTGCACCATCTGTAAGCGCACTGGTGTCCCAATCATAAGATTCGTCTTGTGCACTTACTGAATCGACAGATACCCAAGAGCCTGGCGCTCCTGCAGCATCACTAAATTCAACAAAGACAGCATCTGTTGGCGCACCGCAAGTGCCAATGTGATCCCAAGTAATGGTCACCACATCACCTCCAAGATACTCTCCACCAAGTGGAGAAGTCAAATCAATATCTGCAGCAAGAACACTTGTTGCCAACAACGCTATCACCATAAGAACTACTACAACTTTTGCTTGTTTCATAGATAAAACACCCCAATCTTACATCAATTGGTATTGATGTATGTTATATTTAGATAATTTTCAAAACGAAAAATTCACGGAGGAAGTTGGTCTAAAATGTTTATAAAGATTTGTTTACTCAAGTAGCCAGGCAAAAATGGTGCGAAGTTTTGTAGTTGTTAAAATTTCTTTATTTACTTCTTTCTTCTTGAGGATTGAATAATTTTTTTGATGAGAAAGCGCAGCGAGTATACGAAGACATAATCTTTATATACAAATTTGTATTCCACTTGGGAATGGTTATTCTCTTTGATGCCTACAACCTACCAGAGGACATTTACCAAGTTGTATTTGCAACTAAACAACAAGAGATTGTTGCAAAGATGCTTGTTGCTTACATGTTTGAAAATGGCGGTGAAATTGGCAAAACAGAAATGAGTTTGTTTGCTACTCGTTTGCATGAAGGTAAAGCAGTTGTTAAAGTACAAGGGCGTTCTGTTTTAGAAAGTGAACAAAAGATTTCTTACAACAAAAGGCAGTTTTATGATCGAATCTTAACACCGATGAAAGGATTGGGTTTAATTGATTACGACATGTACAAAAAAACCTATAGGATTTCTGAGCGTTTCAATAAAGTGATGATCAAAGTTGGCTTGATGTGGCTTCGTGAGCTGGGCAAACATCAGAAGTGAGGTTTGTCAAACAAATTTGACTACCACCGGTCAATAGACCAGTGGTATGCTCGCTTCGCTCGGGTCAAATTTGCGACCCTTAGCTTTCCAAATAATGCGAACATTGCTGAACTCTACCAGTGAAGTACATTGGTGGAAAGCTAAGATTCTATATTTTTTCTTGGGGAAATTTTCTGTTTTTAACAGAATTTAAGGCATTTTTCAAATTTAACCACTTTTCTGTAGTGAAATTTAGAAAACTTTATAAATAGGGCTTTTTGGGGAAGGTTGATGTCAATTACTCTTGAACCTGAAACTCCAGAAAGAAAATTTCCCATGTATCATTTCCATGCCAGTACAGATGTGGGGCTTCAAAGGAGCGAAAATCAAGACAGATACTTAGCTGAGGGTTTGGCTGGAGAGCTTGGTCTTTTTGTTGTTGCAGATGGTGCTGGAGGTTACAAAGGGGGGGCGCTGGCTGCTCAAACTACGGTCGATGCTTTTCTCGAGACACTCAAAGAAGTAGTTGGGGAAAGTGATACGGGCAGAAGGTACTTAGAGGCAAGGGATGATTCTGCAGACTCTGATTTAGAGAGATATGTTCTTAGTAAAAAGCAAGCAGCCCATGTTGTTCTAGAAGGGAGCCGACGTGCTAGGCGAGATGTGCTTGCCCTACAAGCAAGTGACAAAGAGTTAGCAAATGCTTCATCAACAGTTGTTGTGGCTTGTCTTTACGAAATTCCAGAGGAAGAAAGGGTAAAGAGAGGACCAAGTGTGGGGGTTGCCTATGCTTGGTTGGGAGATTCAAGAGCTTACAAACATGATTGTATAAAGTCAAAATTAGAACAACTCACAAGCGACCATGATGGAGCAACTTATTCTCTCTTAAAGAAGGGAATTGATCCCAGAGAAAGTAGAGAAAATGAGAGAATGGCTAAAGACCATGCGGCACAAGGAAAATTAACCGCTTGTGTAAACATGGAAATGCCAGATCTCTTCGCAGATGATCCAATCTTAGAGGGCGAAGGTTATGTTCACCATACCACATTGGGTTCAAACGAATCACTTCTACTTACCTGCGATGGATCTACAGACAAAACATACAATGGAGAGCTTGAACGAATTTGTAATAGGAATACTTATGGGGGGGCTACTCAAACTGGAGACCTTCGAGAGATAAACAAAGAAATTCTTCATCTTGCAAATCAACTACGGGGGGGCCACGATAATATAACTACAATTGCAGTTACCGCAGACTACATTGGAGATGATAATGAGAGAAGAAAGCGAGAAAGAAGGAAATGGGAGAAAATAAGGCTTCGTGAACTAAGAGAATATGCTCTTTTGTCAGAAGAAGTTGTCGATAAAGCTGCAGGCCAGATTGGGCGCCTCCAGAGAGATGTGGGAAAACTCACTCAAGCAAAAGAAGAGCTACAAGGTAACTCAGATCAAGCAGCTAAATTTAGTAGGGAGTGGAAGGAAGCGTGTGAGCAACGTGATGAACAAATTAGGAAAGGTAATGAAGCCATTGCTAACCTCAACACGACAAATGCTGCGCTTACAGCCCAAATCGCTGAAGGTCAACGGCAATACACTCGAAGAGGAAGATGGTTAGGAGCTACAACTGCAGGATTTGTTCTGACAGGTCTTGTTGCCCTTGCTTCAACTGCAGGAAATCTGTATCAAGCACATCGACTCAATCAAGCAAGAGCTCTTGCTGCTCAGGGACTTACTGCAGAATCGTGTGAAAGTGCTCATCCTTGTCCAAAAGAACAAATTCCGGCAACTTATTGTGATGCTGACGTTGCAGGTGCAATTGAGCCATTGCAAAGAAGAGTTACAGAATTAAATGGTCAAGTAAGCGACTTAGAATCAAGTAATGCTGCTCTTAGAAAAGCTGCTCCAACTGAAGTAGACTGTTCAGTTCCTTCTTTAGATGAACTTACTACAAGGGCAGATGTTCTTGCATGGTCTGAACAAGCTTGTTCTGCGACAATGGAAACCCACACAATGGCAAGTGTAGCAATTAGAAATTATACTGCTGCCCACCAAAGAATCCCGGTTGCTGTTCTCGCAGGTGAGATTAATTGTGGGGAAGCGAGAGTAAGATACCAAGAGGTCGTAAGTGGACCTCTCTCAGCAGAGCTTGCACAAAATGGTGATGGCGCTGCCCTTATGAAAGGAGATTTTGACCGACAAGCAAAAGAAAATCTTGCAGTTGTATGTCCCGAAGAATGATTTTCTCAATCCTAATCCTTTCTTAAACTAAAAGAGTTATAACAAAAGAAGTAAAGAATTATTCTTTCATTGCTTGGAATGCTAAGATGTCTTCAGTAGAAAGTTTCTTTCCTTTCTTCATCTTTTCTTTGACTTCTTGCGTTTTCTGCGCAACTTGTTTTTTGAAAGCTTGCTCTTTTTTGATACCAAGCTGACCTTCAATTTCTTTCATTTGTTTAGCTAGCTCATCAACTTTTGGTTTGATCTCTTCACACTTTCCTTTAAGTTCAAGATATTTTTCAGAAAGAGGTTTCTCCTCTGAGCGAAGTTCTTTGATTTCCCCAATGAAAGTGCCAATCTTTTCGTGACGCTCTTGAGATTGCTGCGCTAGATCTTGCACTTGTTGATGCACATCCTCGGCTTTCTTACGAGAATCAACAAGCTTTGCTTTAATCTCTCCTGCAGCTTGCTGTTGCTCCTGACGCTCTTGCGCTGCTCCAGCTAAAGAGGCAAGCTCCGCTTTGAGCTCCTTAATCTTTTTCTTAAGTCCTTTCTCTTTGTCATAGGACATAACACTAGTCTCAATTTGCTCTTCGAGCTTCTCAACTTCTTTTCTCATCTGGTCAGGAGTCTTCTTTCGATCACGGCGATCTCCTCTTCTGCCAAATCTTTGAGAATAATTTTCTTGAGGAACTCTTTGTTTCTGACTTGCTTGTCTATGTTGACCAGCATGACTTTTTACTTCCTTATGAAGCACTTCACGCTGACCTTTAAGCTCACGCACTTGCTTTGTAAGACCGTCTCGCTGCTCTTTGAGCTCTTTAATCCTTTGATTGCGAGATTTTATCTTGTCTGTGATAGAACGTAATTTGCGATAATTCTCTTCCTTTTCTTTAGAAAAAGCAGAGAGCTGAGATTTTAAGGTAGAAAACTCTTGCTTGAGAGTACTATATTTCTCTTGCAATGCACTTGTATCTTTGGTCATTCTCGTTGGTCACATCCAGGTCTTATTCAATAAAATAAAACGCAGGCAGCTTTTGGCCACCCAGTTTGAAATGAAGTTAAGAAAAAAAGGAAAAACTGATTGCTCAGCCTATCCGAAAAGAGCTCCAAGACCTGCGGAAGCTGCTGCTTCTGCCTTCTTGTCATCTTCTTTCTTAGCTTCTTTCTTCTCTTCAGCAGGAGCTGCTCCACCGGCTGCTGGTGCTGCTGCTGCGGGAGCCGCTGCAACAGTTGCTGCTTTTGCAATTGCTTCTTCGATGTTTACTCCTTGAAGAGCTGCTACAAGAGCTTTTACTCGAGCTTCATCAACAGTTACGCCAGCTGCGCTTAAGACAGCTTTAACTGCATCTTCAGTGATATCTTTTCCTGCTTTATGTAATAACATTGCGCTGTAAATGTATTCCATTTTGAGTTTCCTCCTTGAATTTTATTCAGTTTCTATTTTTATTTTTTAAAGATTAGCGTCGGTTTTGACAGAAAGCGCTTGCCTTTCTGCTTTAGCCAATACTTCATCAGTAGTGTCTGGACTTAGTACGCCACCTTCCAGAGCAACTCCTTTAGCTTCTCTGAATGCTTTTTGTACCAAGACTTCGGCAGTGTCTGCACAGACATAAGCTGCTTCAACAGCTAAATTCATAGCCCATTGAGCTGCTTGTGTAAATTGTGCTTCGTATTCTGCTTCATCAATACGTAGATCTTTTGCATTGAAAATGAATCCTTCTTCCCAAGCTGCAACTAAATCAAGACCAATTTCCATTGGTTTGATGTCAAGACGCTTAAGACTCTCTGCCAGCTTAGCAGAGATTTCATCCCCTTCTTTAGCCACAGTTGCATCACTGATGATCTCTAACTTTCCAGCATTTACTTTGGTCTTAATCCCAACAGCTGCAAGCTCTGAGATAATTGGACCGGGTGCAAAGTTGGTCATCCCTGCTTTTACCACGATCTCTTTAGGAGCAATCTGCCCTGCTTTTGCTGGAGCTTCGGATTTGCTCTTTTGTAAGATTGCGTAAAGAGTAAAAGGGTTATCATTGCTAAAAAGAAGCGCAGGCATTCCTGGCATTCTCTCGCAAAGTGCAAGAAGATTATCTTTTCCTGCTGCTTCTAAAGCTCGCTTAAGTAACTTCTTACGAGCCATAATGATAGTTACTCCCTTCTTTTGCAGGCTAGCTTTCATCTTTTGAAGCTGCTGCGCCGGGAGAGACTGCATGTTTACCACAGCGACTATGGAGTGGTCTTTAGCAAGAGTAGACAAGTCTTTCACTAACTTGATTTTTTTCTCACTAACCATCTTATTCCACCACCACCGGTTTACCCATGGTAAGTTTTAACTGTACTTTTTTCACGTTTTGAAACTCGTTTGGAAGGTTCTTCACAGCATAGTTATAAGCAGTGATAATGTTATCAGCTACTTGATCATCTGCCATGTCTTCTTTTCCAACGATGGATTGTAAGTTAGTTGCCTTTTTTGCAGAAAATTTGATTGTTTTACCAAGCTTTACCATAAGCGGAGCAAGGTTTGCATTTGGAGGCACTACACAACCTGTTTTTGGGTTAGGCATCTTTCCTCGAGTTCCCAAAGTTCGCCCGAAAGCAGCTGCTACCTTTGGCATCAGTGTTGCTTGAGCCACGAAATAATCGTATTCTTGAGCTAACTTCTTGCTCTTTGCCTTATCCTTCTTATAGCCATCAAACTCAGATTCAGTGATGGTAAGATCACAGTTCTTTTTTGCTTCCTCTTCCAGTTCAGGACCAACAAAAGCAGCAACTTTTACCTTTCTTCCTTTAGGATGAGGTAAGGTTACGAAGAAGTTAAGCGGATTTGCTTTGATGTTAATGTTCTTGAGGTTGATAATCAAATCATAAGACTGAGTAAACTTTCGTTTAGGACCTGCCTTTTTTACCTCGGCAATTGCTTTTAAAACGCTATCTTTATTCATTTTTTCCTCCTACGCTAGGTAGTTCTATCGGATAGAGCCAATGTTTTGCTCTATTTGGCCTTGGAGTGAGCTCATTTATAAAGTTTTTGGGAGGTGTGGAGGCAATTCAAAAGCTAGGAGCCAAGAATTTGCTTTTGGTAACATTTATATCCCTTTGTTTCTTCGTTTTTCTCATGAAATCTGTAACTCTCTATACTAAATCTTATTGTCCTTACTGTCACAAAGCTAAAGCACTTCTTTCTAGCAAGGGAGTGAAGTTTAAAGAAATTGATTATGGCGCTTTAGGTGATTCTGAGAAAGAGAAGTTGTTTGAGAAAACAGATGGATACATGAGTGTGCCACAGATCTTTATTGGCGATGTGTTTGTTGGTGGTTCTGATGATCTGCATGCGCTCGAGAAAAGTGGCAAGCTTGATGAGATGTTGAAATGATTAATGGTTTTGGTTCTTGTTTGGCAGTTTTGTTGGTGAAAGATGAAAGTTAGTTTCTTTGAAGAGTTTCCAGATGATAAAAGGAGTCTGGAGAAGATTAAGTTAATTTCTTTTCCTTCTAATTTATTCGTTGCTGCAAAGAGTTTGGATGAATTTTTGAAGTATAAAAAGAGAATTGAAGGTTATGGAAATAAATGGATTGGTGAGATTGTCTATTGGCCAATTTTGAGTCGAGAAGAGGGGTATTGGTTCAGTCCTTTTGCGAGAAGAAGTGGGGTTGAGAGGATCTTTTCTGAGTTGCGTAGTGGGAAAGGGACAAAAGTTCCTGTTATGTTAGATTTAGAGTTTCCCATTACCCGTAATCCCTTGTTGTTGTTTACGCAATTCTTTCATTTCTTTGGTAATAAGAGGAGAATTAGAAGATTCCTAAAAGAGAGGGTTGCCTCAGGGGTTGGGACTTATACTGTCGAGTATCCTTTTTCTAGTTGGTTGATGAGAAGTTTGTTTACTTTTTTGGGCGCAAGTTATTCTGTTTCAGGCCTATATCGTATGAAAATGTATTACCATTCTTTGCATCCTTTTAGTGAAACTTTGTTTCGCAGAAGACTTTCTTCCTTGGTTGGAAAATTTGGCGAGCGTTTTGTTCCTGGGCTTGGTTGCACTGCAGTTGGTATTCATGGCAATGAGCCTTTGCTGAGCACTGCCGAGTTTGGGAGAGATCTGCGGATCTGTTCTGAGGAAAAGGTTGGTGAGGTTGTGGTGTTTCGCTTGGGTGGATTAACTAAGGAACAGGTTAAAGTGATTAAAGAAGTAAGAAAAAATGGAAGTAACTAGAGTCTTAACTTTGCTTTGATTTCGTCATTGAGTCTTCCATGAGGAGGGACTCTTGTTGGCAGCCAAAGAGTACAAGCCGAAGGTCCAGGACTTACAAGATCTAATACTCTTTCCCTTGCAGCGTTATCAACAGAGTATCCTGCAGCAAGACCTGCAGCGTGAAGCGTATGTTCTCTACTTCTAGTCACTGTCCATGTTGAATAGACAAACTTAAGGATATCAAGAGCAGCAGCTTGAGTTTTATCATTTTCATCATAGACACCGTCAAAGTCTAACCATCTTGCCCTTCCCCCTTGAACATTGAGGTTTTTTACGTGTGCATCGCCGATGACAGAACCTAAAGTATGAATCTCTTCTAATGATGCGAAACCATGAGTAAGGGCATTGTGTAGATCCCCTTTATCACTTAACTCTCTGAAGTTTCTTCCGACAATATGTTCTCGAAGAAGAACATGTCTCTTATCATCGTAAGCAAGAAGAGTTGGAGCCACATCATAACCAGCTAATTCTTCTAAAACTCGTGCTTCTCTAGCAAGGGCTTCTCCTGGTTTTGCCCACTCTCTTGTTCCGCCAAAAAAGAACCTGTCTTGAGCAAGATACCAAGCCTGAATCGCGGGGTTGAGTTGTCTTTCCATCTTGACAACTCCTTGCAGGTTCTCTTCTCTTCCAATTTCAATGGGAAAGACAATGTGAGTTGCACGATAATTTGGCGCATCACGGAACTGTTCTGGGTGTTCAAGAAACTTAGAGTAATCCATGACTTGGCCTTGAATCACTCCTTTAAGAGTTTTATCATTTTTTTGTGCACAATCCAAAGATTTATTTAGTGTCTGGTCTTCTCTTTTAGAGGGATTTTGGTGAGAGAAGAAAGAAAAGAATACCGTCAGATAAACAAATGGCAAGTGCTTGCTGTGGTTTCTATGCACCTTGTTCTTCTTGCACTCTTTTGGGTGGAAACAAAACCACTTGATTGGGTTGTGTTTGCTGTTCTTTATTTTCGGGTATTTTTTATCACCGCAGGTTATCATCGCTACTTTGCGCACCGTGCGTTTAAGACCAGCCGCTGGTTCCAATTTATTCTGGCACTCGGTGCGACATCAAGTGCGCAACGTGGCGTGCTTTGGTGGGCAGGACATCATCGCCACCACCATCGCTTTTCTGATCAAGAAGAAGATGTACACTCGCCAATCAAAGGTTTTATTTGGAGCCATGTTGGTTGGACCACAGATGCTCGTTTTACTGCAACACGTTATGACTACGTTAAAGATTTTATGAAGTTCCCCGAACTTGTCTGGCTGAATAAACACCCTTATGTTGTTTGGGGAAGTCTTGCTCTTCTTACTTATTTGATTGGGGGTTTGAGCACTTTGCTTGTTGGTTTTGTCCTATCAACAGTAGTTATTAGCCATGTAACTTTTTGCATTAATTCTCTTGCCCATGTTTTTGGTAAGCGGCGTTATGCTACAAGCGATACCAGTAAAAACAACTTTCTGCTTGGCCTGTTTGGCTTTGGCGAGGGTTGGCACAATAACCATCACCACTATCAATCTTCTGCACGTAACGGTTTTTTGTGGTGGGAGGTTGATTTTTCTTATTACATTTTGAGGGTGCTCTCTTGGTTTGGCCTGGTGTGGGATTTGCGTGAGGTTCCACAAAGAGTTCTGGAGAGAAATTTGTTGGGCGTTGGTGCAGTTGATGAAGGAGAGCTTGTTGCTGCGCAAAAAAGGCAAGAATATTTAGGGAGAAGAAGTCCCTTGTGGAGCATTGGGGCTTATGCTGCGCACGCACTTGTCTTCTTGGGCAGCATTACTATGCTGGTAGTTAGTGTTGTTTTGGGAGCTTTACACAGTCCTGCCCCGGTGATTGTTGGGGCAAGTTTGTTTGGCTCTTTTTTGTTATTGTATTTTGCGGTAAAGATTTTGTTGTATTATTTCCCTCTGAAAAATTTGGAAGGGTGGGGAAAGAAGATGAAATTGTTTTGGAAAGGTCTTGGACACTTTAATGCAGTGAGTCTTTTTCTTTTAGTTGCTGCTGCCTACACACCAATTGTGCTTGCCTTGCCATCACTTGCTTGGGGATGGAGCTTGTTTGGCCTGCTTTGGGGACTTGCTGCCTTTGCTTTGTTGTATCGGGTGCTTGCGCGCAGATTTGGAGTTGTGTTTTATGGAATTGCTGGAGTGCTGCTTTTGACTGCGCTTGTTTTGAGTATGGTTCAAGTTAGAATAGTTTTTAGTAGCTCAGCACTTGCTCTTTTGTTTGTGGGCGTGTTTTGCTTTGCTTTATATTATTACATTCGTCCTGCGCTTCCAGTTTATAGAGTTCAAGGGCTGGGGCATTTGGTCTTGCTTTTAGGGAGTTTAAGTCACTTTCTCTTTTTGGCAGGTTACGTGTTGGTGTAGGAAAAATAAGATGAAAAATTAAAAGAAAGAGAAGAGGAAGAAAAAAAATTAGTACACCCTAACTGCTCTTTCTACTTGAGGTTTTGTCCAACCCTGAGCTAATTTCCCATGCCTTCTGTCTACTTGACGATCATCTCCCAAGGTAATAGAAGATCTCAGAAGTTCATCAAGATCAACCGCATCCCGAAGAACTTGTCTTGGATTAATTGGTTGATCTTCTCCTGGCCAACAAGCAACAATAAGATGCGTCTGATAGTTAGGTAAGGGATTTCCTTTGATTGCACCAGACCATCTTTGGTATCCTCTTGGAACAGGAAGAAACATAGAAGTTTCTTCTTCTCCCCAAGTCCTTGTCACACGCCCATTAGCATCGTTTATAGAGTATCGTGGAGTGACTATATCTCTAGCAGAATCTCCTGGTTTAACCATCGAAGCAGAAACAACTGGAGAAGCATAAATCTGCTCTCTTCCCCTTACTATGTCGCTAGGCTTTTCTCTTTCAACCCACAAAGCAGTTCTAAGACTAACAGAAGGATAGATAAGATCACTTAGAGCCTCTCTCATCACTGCAGCTACGGGAACGGCTTCTCGTCCTTTTGGATGTAGTACATAACCACGAACTTCAATGCCCTCTTGCTCCGCTGCTTCATAAACTGCATTCGTCCACTGACTTAATCTTTCCTGTTTTTTTACCATCTTGTAGCTCCCAATTTCTTTTTATTTATCTTGTTTTTTTGAAATTTTTACTTAATTTTGAAAAATGAGTCCATTGTTCTCATTTATTGGTTGTCTAGAAAGAACTTTTCTTTATAAATTTTTCCAAACTTTTGTCACTTTTTAGTGGTGTTTCTTGAAAACTTGACTGAAGGAGAATAAATTGGTGCTAAGAAAGAAAAATTGGGGGTTTTAAAAGGAAGAGAAACTGACTAAAATTAACCAAACACACGTTTCAAAAAGCTTTTACTTGGTTTTTCTTCCTTAAGCTTCTCAAGTAATTCTTTTTGCTTCTTTGTGGTTTTCTTTGGTACTTGAATTCTTACTTTTACCATTTGATCTCCTTTACTGCTCGCTCTTAGTTTTGGAAGACCTTGGCCACGCATTCTAAAAATGGTCTCAGAATCTGTTCCTTTAGGAATCTTTAACTTTGCTTTACCATGAATGGTTGGTACTTCAATGCTATCACCAAGCACCGCTTGCGTAAAAGAGATTGGAACGGTGATGTGTAGATCAGCTTCATTTCTTGTGAAATGTTCATGCTCTCTGACATGTACTTCTACAAAAAGATCACCATATGGTCCACCGTCTGGTCCTGCTGCTCCTTCTCCACTAAGACGCAGGCGCATCCCAGATTCTACTCCCGCAGGAATAGCAACTTCAATTGTTTTTTTCTTGCGCTCTAAACCTTCCCCATGACAGGTTTTACAAGAAGTGTTGGCAACTTCACCCTTAGCATGACAATAAGGACAAGGTCCTGTTTGCTGAAAGATTCCAAAAGGAGTGCGCTGTGTTCGTTTCACATAACCGCTTCCTGAACAATGACTGCAAGATTGGAAATCTTTTCCACCTTTTCCTTTACAATCACCACAGTGTTCAAGCTTGTTTACTTTAATCTCTTTTTTTACGCCGTTAGCAACTTCTTCTAAAGTAAGATCAACTTCGCTGAGAAGATTTGCTCCTCTGCGTAGACGAGCTCCTCGTCGTGATCTTCCGCCACCGCCAAAAAGTTGGTCAAAAATATCTTCTCCACCACCACCGAAATTGCCAAAGTTAAACTGCGACATAATATCTGAAAAATCAAATCCTTGAAAACCAGCTCCTCCTGCGCCACCACTAAAGGCTGCGCTACCAAATTGATCATATTGGGCACGCTTTTTTTCATCTCCCAGGACGGATGCTGCTTCGTTGATCTCTTTGAACTTTTCTTCAAAGTCTTTTTTCTTCTCTTCTGGTGCTCGGTCTGGATGATATTTCATCACCAGTTTCTTGTAAGCTTTTTTGATCTGCTCTTTAGTTGCGCTTTTTTCTACGCCAAGCGTTTTATAGTAATCTTTTGATTTTGCCATTGCTTTGCTGCACCTTTCTTCTTGTTCTTAGGCTTCCTTTTCTGCTTGTTCTACTCTCTCTTTTAATTCTTCTGGAGCAAAGTCCAATCGATCAAAAACTCTTTTTTCATCCTTGGTGATCACTTCTCTGTAAAGTTCTCCTTTTTCATCATTTTTCCAATACCGTTCTTTAAGGTAAGCTAAACGTTCTTCAAGCAAGTGAACCTCACAACCCGTTATTCTCCAATCAGCTAAGTGCACTACGACTTGATTCCAATCTTTTTCTTGTTGTCTTGGGTCACTCAAATGTTTCAATGAGGCTCCAAATTCTGGAAACTGATCTTTAAACTCTTCATAGAAAATTTCACTTTCCCACTTGTTAGGGTATTTTCCTCTTAGTTTTTTGTGCATGTCAAGTTCTTCTTGAGTGAAAGGTTCTGGGTGATACTGTTTGCTTGGAATAAGTTCTGGCAAAGTTACTGCCTTGAAAAGATCGTGCACCAATGCTAAAGATTGTACCAGCTCTGGATCGATATCCATTCCCTTTTTCTTGAGCTCTTTAGCAAGGAATGTTGCAACTTGCGCTACCTTAACACAGTGTGCTTTAATATTAGAAGGAACTTCATACTCTTCAAACCAAGCTAAGCACTGTTCTTTATCTGGATAATTCATCGATCCCATGGTGAGAAGTAAAAAGAAAAAAGTAAAGGAAGTATTTATTCCTTCTTCTCTTCAAACTCTGCGTCTACCACTTTGTCAGCTCCTGAACCAGCTTGACCTGCACTTGCTTGCGCTCCTGCTTGTCCAGGATTAGGATTTGCTCCACCTTGCGCTTGCTGCGCAGCTGCTGCTTCTTGGTAGATCTTTGCACCAATTGTTTGTACTTCTTTGTTGAGTTCATCAATTGCTTTGTTGATAGTATCAGCTTCGCCAGTTTTCTTTGCTTCTTCAACAGCAGTGATCTTTTCTTCGATCTTTTTCTTTTCAGCATCGCCAATTTTCTCTTTAAACTCTTCCATTGCTTTACGGCTTTGATAGACAACAGAGTCAGCATTGTTCTCAGCTTCAATCTTTGCTTTTTTCTTCTGATCTTCAGCTTCGTGCTTCTTTGCTTCCTCTTTCATCTTCTCAATCTCAGCGCCATCAAGGTTGCTTGAACCAGTGATTTGGATCTTCTGCTCCTTTTGTGTTCCAAGATCTTTTGCGCTTACGTGTACAATACCGTTGGTGTCAATATCGAAGGTAACTTCGATCTGTGGGACCCCCCGAGGTGCGGGAGGGATGCCCACCAGATCAAATTGACCAAGCAGTTTGTTATCAGCGAACATGGAACGCTCACCTTGACCGACACGAATGGTCACTGCTGGTTGATTGTCAGCTGCGGTACTAAAGACTTGAGACTTTTTGGTAGGGATGGTTGTGTTCCTTTCAATTAGTTGCGTGAAGACACCACCAAGCGTTTCAATACCAAGTGAAAGAGGAGTTACATCGAGAAGGAGGACATCTTTAATGTCTCCTGCAATTACTCCTGCTTGAATTGCTGCTCCAGAACCTACTGCTTCATCTGGGTTGACAGACTTATCTCCATCTTTCCCAGTAATTCTTTTTACCAATTCTTGTACTGCTGGAATTCGGGTAGATCCACCAACAAAAATTACTTTGTTGAGTTGCGCTGCAGTTAAGTTCGCATCTTTAAGTGCTTCTTTTACTGGAGTTTCTAAGCGCCTTAGGATGTCTGCAATAAGCTCTTCAAACTTTGCTCTTGTAATTTCCTCTTTAATGTGCTTTGGACCATTTTGGTCTGCAGTGATAAAAGGGATACTTACTTCTGCTTTAGTTTTTGTAGAAAGCTCGATCTTTGCTTTTTCAGCTGCTTCTTTGAGACGCTGTAGAGCAGTTGGATCGTTTCTTAAATCAATACCAGTAGACTTTTTGAAATTATCTGCAAGGCAGTTAATTAAAACATCATCGACATCGTCTCCACCAAGAAGGTTGTCCCCAGAAGTAGATTTTACCTCGAAAAGACCATCACCAAGCTCAAGAACCGATACATCAAAAGTACCTCCACCAAAGTCGAAGACTAAGATGGTATGGTCCGTATCTTGCTTTTCTAAACCGTAGGCTAAGGAAGCAGCAGTTGGTTCATTAATAATCCTAAGTACGTTAAGCCCGGCAATTTCTCCTGCAGCTTTAGTTGCTTGCCTTTGTGAGTCATTAAAGTAAGCAGGAACAGTAATTACTGCGTTTTTTACTGGCTGACCCAGGTAAGCCTCAGCATCACGCTTGAGTTTTTGTAAAATCATTGCAGAAATTTGCTCTGGACTGTATTGTTTTCCATCAACTTCTACCTTTTCGTTGCTACCCATCTTTCTTTTGATGGATCGAATAGTATGGGTTGGATCGACCACAGCTTGGTTTCTTGCAACTTGTCCAACAGTTACTTCATCTCCTTTAATGTGTACAACGCTTGGAGTGGTTCGTGCTCCTTCTGCGTTAGTAATAATGTTAGCTTTTCCTCCTTCTAGTACAGCTACTGCTGAGAAGGTTGTTCCTAAATCAATTCCGATTGTTGCTCCTGTAACTTTTGTATCTGACATTTTATTTTGCCTCCGTTAGATTGTTAGTTTCTTTTTTGTGTTTTTTCTTAGTTGTTTTTTGTTGCTTTGTTCTCTTCACTCTTTTTTTCCTGCACTTAATTTTACTCTTGCATGACGAATGACTTTCCCATGCAAAGTAAAACCTTTTTGCAGCACTTCTAAGACAGCATCTTCTGGTTGTTCTGAAGGAATTTTCATAAGCGCCTCATGCATATGTGGATCGAAAGGACTTCCTTTCTCTATCTTGATCTCTTCAATTCCCTGACTAGCAAGTGCCGCCATGAATTGATCAGCAATAAGCCTTACACCTTGCACAAACTCCTCATGACTGTTCACATTTTTGAGTGAAAGTAATAAGTTATCATAGACTGGTAAGAGTTGTATCATTGCTTGTTTGTTCGCAAGTGCTCGGATGTCTTCAATTCTCTTTTCAGTTTGCTTTCGATAATTTTCAAAATTTGCTTGTGTTCGTTTGAGCATGTCAAGCAGTTCTTCCTTGTTTGGGGCTACTGCTTTGGCAGCTTCTTTTGCTTGCTTTTGCTCAACTTTTGCCTCTTTTTGGGCATTTTTCTTTTGTTCCTGTTTTTCCACCATTTTGCTTGGATTCCTTTGTTTTGTCGATTTTAAGTCAACTTGGTTTGCCTAAAATGCATTTTGTATTTAAATCTTTCGGGAAAATGTTAAAAATATGGGGCACTTTCATGTTTTCAAAGCGTGAAAAGACAGAGATTTGTGAAATGACTCAGAAAATTACTATTATCCGGCATCGAAGGGTTCCTAGCAGTAATGTGAATGCTGAGCTGCAGTTTATTGGCAATTCTTTAGGGCTCTTTAGTTTGCGTGATAAGAACAGCAGTTGTTTTCGTATCTTTATCGTCTTGCTTCGTCGTTCCAAAAAAAATCAATCGCTTTCTTCAGATGATATTGCTGAACAATTACAATTGAGTAGAGGGACTGTTGTGCACCATTTGAACATGCTCATGAACTCAGGGATTGTTTTGCGTGAAGGTGGCGCTTACATTTTACGTGAGCCTAACTTAGAGAAGCTCATTCGTGAAATTAAGCATGATATTGAAAACACTTTAGGTCAGCTCATGGAAGTTGCTAAAGATGTTGATGAGAAGTTGGGATGAGTTAAGAAGCCTCTAAAAGATCTCCAGGATTATCTCCTGTTTGGTAAACATTAACCATACAATTCAGTCTTCCAGAAGGTTTGCTAGAAGGAGTAGGCATATCAACTGGGATTACAGCAAGGTGTCTTTCTCTAAGAAGAGAGATGAGTGAACTAGCAGCTTTATCAACAAACACAAATTCTTCACCTGGTCTTCTTAACACAGGAGCATTAAGAGGATACCAAACACCATCTCTTGAGCCATCGTAGCGTATTACTTCGAGACCCTCTTGTTTCCCAATACTATCAACATCATTACCAGTTGCAGCATAATGATTAAAGTGAGAGTCAATGAAAAGAAGTCTAGATTGAGGCAACAAGAGAGTAGATAAGTCTAAGTGAACGTGTCCCCTCCCACAGTATTTTCCAGTTGGGATTACATGAATTCTGGTCCCTGGAAAGAAGGCTTGAGCAGCAGTAATAAGGGCGTGATTAGCTTCCCTTTTTTTCTCTTCGCCAGCAAGACCAGAGAACTCAAAAGCAGAAAATGTAGTATCAAAAACTCCTGCACAAGAAGCAATGAGATGATAGCCATCTCCCTCTCGAAGGTACCCTCCTTCTCCAAAAGGATTGTATCTTTGGTTGGGAACGTTTCTTCTTACATAGACTCCATTATGAAGCACATAATGATCTCTTGGCCATAACTGACGAACTTCAAGAACAGAAAAACCAACTCCTCGAATAGCTGCAGCAAGCTGCGAAGTGCCCCCTTGTCCAGAACCAACTATAATGTGGAGGTTATCCATACTTACTAAAAAGAAGTTTTTTTTATAATTACTTACTAAGATTTTATCTTTTCTTAGCAAGCCACTCTAAGCCAAAGACAAGCACCGCACCAAGCACTGCAAAAAGAACTGCACTGGTTGCTGTGATTGATGAAGCAGTTATGTGCTGATAAGGAGTTCGAAGCGCACCAAGCATAACTCCAATGAGTACATACATTGTTCTACTGTGATGTTTCTCAAGAAAGTAATCAATCACTTTAGCAAAAGCAAAAAGTCCAATGATTGCTCCGAAAGCAAAGGTGATGAGCGCAGGTAGATTGAAGTTGTGCACTGCACTTAGGACGAATTCATACTGCCCAAGTAAGAGTAAGAGAAATGATCCGGAGATTCCTGGAAGCAACATTGCAGAGATTGCAATAATTCCTGAAAGAAAAAGAATAGGATAACCATGGCTTGTCATAGTGCTTGTGAGCCCAGCGAGTAGATAAGCGAAAGCAAATCCAAGTGCGAGGAGCAAGTAATGTTCAAGCTTATGATGTTTCTTCATTCTGTAGAGCACAATTGCTGATGCAATGATTAATCCAAAAAACACCGCAAAAGTTTCTCCTGGAAAATTGTGTAGCAAGGATTCTATGATTCCTGAAAGAACGAGTAGAGCGATGATTATTCCTGCACCAAGCGGGACAAAGAAATGTAAGTGATTGTTTTGCAACTCTTTGTAAGATTGTTTGAATTTTCCTTTGAGAAAAGATAAGATAAACAAAAAGTTGAAGGTACTCAGTGCATGAATCAATCGATCATAAATTCCAGTAATAAAGGCAATAGTTCCACCAGAAACTCCTGGGACCACATCAGCAGCACCCATAGCAATACCTTTCAAAAATAATGAAAAGTGCTCTTTGATGGTTTTTCTCTCAATGCGTAGATTGGAATGAATAGAGGCGCTCTTATCTAAAGACATAGAAGAAATAAAGAAAAAGACTATTTTTAAGTCTTATCAAACTTTTAGGCGGTTTCCACACTTTTGGCAGTAAGCACCACGCAAACCAGTAAACTTGAACACCAGAAATTTAAAGTTGCATGCTTGGCAACTCATTTGTTGACTATGCACTTTGTATCACCCTAAAGGGCAGGAGAGAAGCTCTTCTTTTTAAGCTTTATGTATCACTTTTCACGACGATAAAGCGTTACTCTTCTTGCGTGAAAAAAGGGCTGATGAAGAGAAGATGAAAGCTAGATAAAAAATGAAGAAAGAGAGAAGAAAAAAAATGTTTTGGAGATTCTAGTTTGAAGCTAGACTCCAAATAGTTTTCATTGATACAATGATTGCCCCAGGCACCACAAAGACTACGATGTTACTCAAGATGGATCTTAGATAGATACCAACCCCCGGAATCAAACCAAGGTTGACAATCCCTGCAAGCATCAATGCAATGGATGCTACCAAGAAAGGCACCGTCTCTTTTGCAGTTAAGTTGAAAAGTCCTACAAAGAAACCAATGAGCACCAAAGTTGTCATGAGTACTTCTGTTGCAATTAAATCCCTAAAAAGTCCCGCAACAATAGCAATGAGCAATCCTGCAAAGAAAGCGTAATGCGCTAACTGATGAATCTCTCTTTTTTGAGCTGAACTAGAAGAGCTTGAACTTGAACGAGTTCTTCTTGTTTTTGGAGCAGAACGGCTTGCTTTTGCTGAAGAACGAGTGGATCGTTTGGAACTTGATCTTGTTTTACGTCTTACCATTAACCAATCACCTCTATGAAAAGTATATTGAAATGAAGTTTATGCAGTATATAAATCATTCGGTGATTTGAAGAGGAGAGAAAGAAAGATAATAAGAGAAAAATAGAGTAAAGGTTTAGAGATCAAAGGATTTCTTTTGAGCTTGCTCAACGATTTCATCAAACTCTTTTTGCAAAGCTTTTATTCTTTCTAAACGAGGCTTAAGCTTTTTTCGAAGTTCCTTATTTCTTATCTTTATCTCTGTGCGCTCGACCATAGAAATTTCACCTTTTGCCCCTAGATGTTTTAGCTCCCTTTGCCTTCTGAGAGGTCTTCAGATTATAAAAATCTTCTGTGGCCCATATAAGATCTTGGTACTCCTTAAGAAGAATAGACTCTTTTTGTTTTGCCAAAGCAATACTTTCCTTACGCTGGCGTTCACTCTCTTTGAGCCGGTATAGGAGAAAATCAGAAAACTGTTGGTTAAAGAAAAAACCAATAACTATCCCAAGCCAACCTGTAATGATGGAGAAGTATTTGTCTAAGTTAAGTTCCGGGTAGAAGATGCTCGCTAGGAAAGTGAGGAGGAGAAGCCCACAAAGAAAGAGCGTGAGTGTTCCTTGATAACGCAAGATGTGTTTAAGGATGGCCATGGCTTGTTTTTTACATTTTGAGATTATATGCTTTTGAGAAGCAAAACAGAGAGCTTTGGAAGTGAGGTTTAGAACTCTTGTTTTGGGAAATTTAGATTAGGAGCAGAAGGTTTTAAACTGAAAGGAGAATTTTGTTTGTCATGGTAGAGTTTAGCTTAGCTAAGTGTAAAACAAAGGCAGCGTATTCAGCGAAGCTTCCACAGCCAAAGCAATTGGATCTTGGGGCTGTCAAGGGAAGTGGAAAGTTTAAGCTTGTTATGGAGACCAAAATTCTTCTTGTCTTAGAGAGAGATGGGCTTGAGTTTATCTGCCACGGCTTTGGAGAGATTTTGTTTAAGAATTGTGATAATGAAAAAAAGATGAGAGAGATTGCGCAGCAAGTGTATGCAATTGCTCTTCCCGTTCTCTCTTAAATTTCTGCGAGTGCTTTATGTTGTTAGGAAATGGCGCCCGGGGAGAGATTTGAACTCTCGACCTGACGGTTAACAGCCGTCCGCTCTAACCGCTAAGCCACCCGGGCATTTGCTTCGTTTGAGTCCTAGGCCCTTTATAAAGATTTCTAGTGGAGTTGGATAGAATTGAAAAGCAGTATCTCGTGGACATATTCAAGTAAAGAAATGCTTATAAGAGCTGTTGGGAGTAGAAAGCGCATGGGTGGTGAGATTAACTGGGCGCTTGTTGCTCTGGCAGGTTTAGTCATAAACTTCATTGGAGTTTTAGGAGCACTTTTCCTTACTCGCTTTTTGATCTGGGCCAGAGATAGATATTTTCGTTTATAATTGTGTGATGAGAAAAGAGTTGTGCTGCTTATGGGAATCAAAAAAGGATCTAAAAAATTACTTCGCGGACTTGGTATAGTTAGCAGTAGAGTTCTTTTTGTTTGGTGGTTTACTGTCATTGTCACTGTTGATGTGCTCCTTTTGTTTTATCACATCCTTGTCTTTAATGGCATGTATCCCCCGATGGCGCTCTTTTTGTTGGAGCTGCTTTCCTTTATTCCCTTAACTTTACTTGCACTTTTAACCTTTGGAGGTAGAAATGACAGACTACGACATTCGTCTAGACGCTCCCGTGAGCGAAAAGATTATGCAGGACTTGAAGCTCGAACAAGGATTCACTAACTTTGGTCTAAAGTTAGAATGGAATGGCAGCACCGTGCGGCTTACTAATGTGAGTGAGTACAAAGAAATCCCAGGGATCTCACGAGCTTTTGATGCTAACGCAAAGTTTATTCTAGCTTTTTTGTGTGAGATGCACAGTAGCAACGGCAAGCTCTACCGTGGATCAAATGTGATTGATGCATATTATGGTAAAGATGAGCCAAGCTTAGCTGATGAGATATGGAATAGTTTAAAACGCTGGGTGGCTATTGCGTTTAAATGAAATATTTAATCGTTGAAGATAGTGAGAGGGACGCTGAGGGGATTAAAAGAGTCCTAGAAGGAAGATTTGGAGATGGACTTGATATTCGCGTTTGTCTTTTATCTGGCGAAGTTGATGAAGATCCCGTTGCTGTTGCCAAGAATTTTTCCCCAAACCTTATTCAATTAGATGGGCTTGACCGCTATGATGGGGGTGGTCCACGTTGTTTTTCTCTTTACGATGCTTTGCGAAGGGAGCTTCCTGAAGTAGAATGTATCATCCATTCTTCAGATTACTCGGTTGAAGGAACTGCAGGAGAGAGAGAAATTACTTACATGGCCAAAGATTCTTCTGGGGTCGCCGCTCTTTGTTCTTATGTTCAGAGAGTTATGGATGAGGAGAGTAGAGAATAAAGTTAGTCTAAACCAGTACTTCCAAAGCCACCAGTTCCTCGATCACTCTCTGACAATTCTGTTGCTTCAATGATCTCTGGTTGCTCTACTTTTTGAATAAGAATTTGAGCAATCTTTTTTCCTTGTTCAATGTGATAGGCTTCCTTTGAAAGATTGTGAATGATGATTTTTATTTCTCCGCGATAACCAGCATCAACAACGCCACCCATAGTTTTGAGTCCTGCCTTGAATGCAACACCTGATTTGTCCCAAACTAATGCGACATACCCTTGTGGAAGTTCGAAAGAAATCCCTGTTGAAATCCCTCTTCTCTCTCCAGGTTGAAGCGTGTAAGTTTCGTCAGCATAGATATCCATACCAGCATCACTTACTTTTGCGTAACGTGGAAGTTTTGCTGTTGAAGTTAATCGTTTTATTTTTATTTGCATTTTTTTCTTACTTCTTTTGTTATCAAAGTTTCCTACAAAACATCATAAAGCCAGTGTGCCCGACCATGTTTGTTTCTGGACGCATAATGTGTCCTTCCATTTTCCAATTACGTTGGATGAGCTCAACTGTTTCTAGATACTTAAGTTTGCTTTCTTTGAGTTGATCATAGAAATTTTTCATCTGCACTAAGTTTGGAAGATAGACAACAAGAAACCCTCCACGTTTAAGCGCAGTTTTTGCCTTTTCAAGCACTTCCCAAGGTCTTGGAAGATCAAGCGTAATAAGATCAAGATTTTTTTCAGAAAGCTCTTTTGCAATGTCACCGTATTTGGTTGTGAGGTTCGTTGCGCCAAAGAAGGCTTTGTTTTTTTCTACTACATCGAGATGTGCTCTATTAATTTCGTAGCAAGTGACTTTCTTACAAATGTGTGCTAAAGCAAGAGAGAGGGAAGCTGATCCACCACCAGCATCAACTACCATCGAATTTTTGTTAATCCCTGTTTTTGCTATGATAAGTCCTATATCTTTAGGAGTTACAATCTGTGGTGCACGCTTGAGTTTTTCCATCAAATCTGGAAGTTGCGGATCTAAAAGGTAGAATTCTGTCTCCTTATCTGTTTTAACAATTTCTTGTTTTGATTGCAAGTCTTTAGCAGAGATAAGCCCTTCACTGGTGAGATACTCTTGACTTGTATCAGTTACGTAATACTTTTTTCTTTTTCCTTTAACTGAGATAAGTAGCTTTTGAACTGCAGTGTTCTTTTTCATGTGTTCGTGAATGAAGAGTTTACTTTAAAACCTTTTCTTAAAAGATAAGCAAGAGAAGAGGGAGAAGAATCAGGAGACTAAATCTTCGTTTCTGGGAGATGGCAAGAAAGCGTAAGGGCTTTTTGCTTGTGAAGGACCAGGTCTTTCTACTCTTGTTCCTCCTGGAACCCTTAGTAAATACCTCACTGAATCTGGCCCGGGACAGTGAGGAGAATCCGAAGAAAAAACGTAGCGATCAAAGCTAAATTCTCTTGTAGTTCCTCCATAAACTGGAGCTGCTGTCAGTTCTACATGGAATGATTCATTTCCTTGGTCTAGTTCTAAAACTTTCATGCGAAGACCAGGTTGACAACTGCCATCAACTCCAAGAAGAAGCTCAATATATTCTCTGCCAGCAGAGATCTCTCCCGAGTCCTCTACTCTGTGATGAGTCAGATCTTGGAAAGTGGGAGACCAAAGAAGACCAGGTAATGTAGGAGATGAAGGCCTTCTTGTTTGTGTGATATATCCATCATTATGAAGCATGCTTGGCAAAGCATTGCCTCTCTTTAAGAAGCTTACGCTATTGCTTTGTCAAAAGAAGAAGGACTTAGAAAAGAAAAGAGGAAAAATAAAGAAAAAAGAGAAAAAGAAGAGAAAGTTATCTTCTATTTCCTAACTTCAAGCCCAGGATGATAAGCAATACAACTGCTAGAGCAACTAATCCAATTAAGACAAGGATAAGCGCTGTTGCAACTTCTTGACCAGAGTACTTCTTCTCTACAGTTTCTACTGTGCTTTCATCTGCTTCTGCAGAAGTTTCTTCAGTAGTACTTTCGGTTGTCGTATCATCAACATCGTCGTCGCTTCCAGTTCCTAGAGTAATCACTTCCACACTGGTATCACTCTCGGTATCGTCAGCATCACTTGAAGAACTTGCTGAAGCGCAAGAGCTCACAGTAAGATCTACAAATTCTCGATCTCCAAGAATATCTTCTTCATAGTAGGCGCTTACTTCAATCTCGTAATCCCCTGCGTCAATGTCTTCAGGAACATTTACCAAAAAACTTGTTCTGACATTGTCATCATCTCTGTCTCCGCCCTCACCAAGTGAAGTTTGGAAGTTGTCATTAAGGTCAAGCTCTGAACCAAAGACAGTAACGATTACGTCATCTTGTTCATCTGAACCATAGTTTCTTACCTCAACGGTAAGTGTAGAACTTTGGCCACAGGCAAGAGAGCTAGGGCTAAGAGTTACTTCATCGATTCGAAGGTCTTCTCGTTCCCTTTCAATTTCTAGTTGAGCAACCCATTCGTAGATGTGCTTCCCGCCGTTCTCATCTTCTGCTTCAATGCGAATGTCCATCTCGTAATCTTGCTCATCTGCATCGACTGGCACAGTAAAGGAAAGTACACGATCTCCCCTATCGCCCTTATCAGTATCGTCCCCGCCTTCTAAGACAAAGCTAGTACTTTCATCTACATCATCACCAAAGTCGTTGTCATCAAGCTCAAGCTCGACTTCAATCTCTAGATCTGCATGATCGTAATCATTGTCAAAACGGTTAGTCATATCAAAAGAGATTTCAATAAGATCTCCTGGAGCTGCCTTAAAATCATCATCTCCATCGTTACTATCGCCTTCATCCATCTCTCCTTCTTCATTTCCATTGACGAAGAAAAAGATGCTTTCAAGATCAATCATGTTTTGTACATCTGCGTTAAGATCAAAGGAAGTGGTTCCTGTAGAACTTGCAATATCTAAAGTGAAAACACCAGTGTGATTTCCACTATCAATGTCCTGATCCTCAACTTCTACCTCAATCTCAATGTCGATTGTCGCAGTAGTTCCTGCTACAAGGGTGAAAGCATCACTTCCACTTGCTAAATCCACAGTGTACTCACTCTCTTCCCCAGAAATGGTCAGAGTGAGGTCTTCATCAATAGTACCAGTGTTTTCTAAGGTAAGGCTATGGGTGAAGCTAAGACTTTCATCATTATCTTCTAAATCAGCAAAGTCTACTTCAAAAGTAAGATGTTCTTCATTAGTTACAGTAATATCAGCAAAAGCACTGCTTGCTAAAAGAAGCACTGTAAGCAAAGAAATAATCAAAAATAGTTTTGTTTTCATGGTAAAATCTCCCTCCATTAGTTTAAGGAGTTCTTGTTTCACTCAAAAGAGAAGTTGATTTTTAAAAGTTAGGGAAGAAAAGGTAGAGAAACTTTTCCTTTTAAAGAAGAGAGACCCACTCTTTTAAGAAAAATACTTTGCTCTTCTAGAACACCAAAACGAGTTACTTCCGTTTGTAGAAAGGTTAATCTTGACTCTTTTGGAGTAATTCCTTTCTCCCAAAGCCGCAAAAGTAAAGGATTTGGCATTCCTTCCTCAAAGTCTTCTTGAAGGTCCCTTTGATCATCTCCAAAATCTCTCTGAACTTGGGCAAGGTAAAGGGTTTCATAAAGATGATTTGGAAACTTACAAAAAAAAGAAAGAATTTGAATGTACAAAAAAACGTCTGTTGATTGAAGAAGTGTGTATTCTTCAACTTCTTGGAAGGTAACTTGCTTCACAAACATCTTTTTTGCTAGCTCTCTTTCAAGATCCCAGAAGTAGAAAAGGTTTTTCTCGAGGGATAAGAGTTCTTCTCTTTGATTTTTTTTGAGTTGAAACAAAAGTTCATTATGGAACTGATCTGCCAAATTCTTGTTTTCTACACCTTTCCCTTCATGATAAAAGTCAAGGTAGAGGATATATTTTGCTTCTAGAAGAACCAATTGATATATCTTTCCAGCGAGAGTATCATCTCCAGTTACTTCTTGAGCAAGGACAAAGAAAAGAGGAAGCCCCATAGTCTCAATGGCTTTGTATTCAATTGGATCTTGACAGTCTTGAAGCATTCTTTGCTTAGAGTTCTCCACCTTGTATAGAAAATCCTGTGAGTGTATGTTTAGAGCCACTTTGCCAATAAGGAAGGTAAGAGGAAAATAAAAAGATAATGAAAAAGAAAAAAGTTGTCACCTACTTGTGACCAACATAGAAGAACTTCTCAATGGAGACGTCTTCATCATTATATCCTCCAGATCGTGGATGTTCTGCCTTTGCAGGACCGCCACCATTGTTTTGACTTCCTTGCGGAGCGCTTGGTGCGGGGTTTGTTTGTCTAGGGACTGCCGCACTTTGTTGTTGGCTTGCTGCAGGTCTAGAAGGAACTTCTCGTTTCAGATCAATCATCTCTCTTCTTAGTGAAGAAAGTTTAGATTCCATTGCTTCCATTTGTTCTTGAAAACTCTTGATCTGCTTTACTAAGAAGTCAGTGTTTTGTTTAAGGATTCTCTCAACTTCTCTTGGAAAACCACTGCTCGTGCTTGCTTGTTGGGAGCTTTGCTGTGCTGCAACTTGAGATCCTGAAGAACCGTCGGGATTTACCTGCAAAGAGTTGCTTGCCATCTGATTGCTTTGCAAACTACTTCCTCCCTCTTGCACTTTGAAAATTTTTTCTGCTTGGGCAATTGCTTCATCACGATTACTCGCCAATCCTTGCTGCATCAACTCAACAGCAAGTTTGTTAATTTTTTGAATTCGCTCTATGTCCATCTTTCTCTTGCACCTCTTTATTCATTCTGAAAAGAATGATCGTTTGCTTAGAAAGAAGTTAAAATGCTTTTCGATACTGAACAATCAATAAGATCGTCTAAAGACCAGAAAAAACTTTTGCTTATGAAGAAAAGAGACTAAGAAAAGAAGTGTAAAAGAAATGAAGGAAGACTAAGTGATAAGGACTAATCCAAAACTAAGCTGCTGCAGCGCAAGTTAGCAAAGGGAGTTTCACACCAATCACACCAGCATTCATAAGTGCAACCAAAATAAAGGCAGCGATAAGACCAATCACGAGACCCATCATAAAATACTTGAACTCAATAACACCTAACTGCCCTTTTTTACTTCTAAATATCATAAGAAAAACCAATTTTTTTGCGTATTTAAAGCTTTCTTTTAGTCCTTTTGGAACCCACATCAGATCCTAGAGGTCCAAAAAAACCCAATTCATTTGCGAAAGATTTATAAATAAACTGCGTTGAAAGTATATAAAACTAACTATAAACAAATCAAATTTATCAATTCTCCAGGAGGCGATTCTTGATGCAAATACTCAAAAGCAAGGTAAAAAACTGCCCGGAATGTGGAAGTAAGGACGTGTACAACAACAGTGAGCGTGGTGAAACCATTTGTAGGACCTGTGGTACCGTTATTGAAGATCGTATGATTGATTTCTCCCAAGAATGGAGAACTTTTGAAGATGATGGGGGCGCAGGAGCTTCCAAACGAAGAACTGGGGCGCCAACTTCTCAGACCTCTTTTGATCAAGGTTTAGGCACTGAGATTGGGAGCACTTCTGATTACTATAAACTAGGAAAAGATAAGGATAAGTTCTTTCGATTACGAAAATGGCAATACAGAATTAGCACTGCAATTGAGCGAAACTTGAAGGTAGCTCTTGCCGAGCTTAAGCGAGTAAGTTCTTACTTGAAGCTGCCTCGTCAAGTAGAAGAGGAAGCTGCCCGTATTTATCGTCTTGCTGTACAAAAAGGTCTTGTTCGTGGTCGAAGTATGGAGTCTGTGGTTGCAGGAGCTCTTTACGCAGCTTGTCGGCGTCACGAAGTTCCTCGAACACTTGATGAGATGGGAGAAGCTTCAGGTATTGAGAAAAAAGAGATTGGTCGAACTTACCGATTCATTACTCGTGAACTTGAGATCAACATTCGTCCAAGTAATCCTAGCGATTATATCCCACGGTTCGCTTCTGCACTGAAGCTGAGCCCAGAGACGCAAAGTAAATCCGTTGAGATCTTAGAGATGGCTCGAAAAATTGAGCTGACTTCTGGTCGAGGGCCTACGGGGATTGCAGCTGCTGCACTTTATGTGGCAAGTTTGATCCATGGTGAGAAACGAACTCAGCGTGAAGTGGCTGATGTTGCTGGAGTTACCGAAGTTACTATTCGTAACAGGTACAAAGAACTCATTAAGAAGTTGAAGCTGACTAAGGAAGTTGAGAAACACAAGAAAAAGTAAGGCTTTGTTTTTCTAATTTTATTTCTTTAAATTTTTCATTATGGTGAATAAAAAATGCAAATTACTCCCGAGATAAAGGCGCAGCTTGCTGAGCAAAAAAAACAGTGTATCTTCTGTAAATTGATTGCTGGAGAGATGCCAGCTAAAACGGTTTTTGAAGATGATAAATGCATTGCTATGCTTGATATTTATCCTGCAATGAAAGGGCACACTTTGTTTATGCTCAAAGAACATTATCCTCTGCCAGCTTATGTTTCTGGTGAAGAATTTAGACATAAGTTCTCTCTGATTCCTGACTTGGTTGCGGCTCTTAAGAGCGCAGTTGTGCGCACCGGAGCAAATGTTTTTGTTGCTATGGGTGGTGTTGCGGGGCAACAAGCACCCCATTTTTTAGTACATCTGTTCCCTCGTGAAGTTGGAGATGGTTGGTTTAAGTACTTGTTTGATCGAAACAAAGAAGGCTTGGATGAAAAGGGAAAGAGCATGCTTGCAAATAACATGCCCATTATGATGAATAATCATTTTGGAAGAAATCCTGCTGCTTGGCATGTGGGTAAAGGCGATGTTCCTGCACACCTTGTAGCTGTGTATGAGCGTGACTTTGTCATTTACGAAGATGAGAAGGTACTTTGTGTTGCTCCTGAAACAAGTGTTGCTAAAGGACACTTGGTTGTCTATAGTAAAGAAGAGGGGAAAGATGTAGAAAAGTTGAGTCAAGAAAGTAGCAGCCATTTCTTTTTTACAGGCTCCTTTGCTTCTACTGCAGTATTTGAAGGACTTGGCGCGCAAGGAACAAACATTATTCTGAAAAGTGGGGTTGCTGATGATAACCCAACTGGTCGCTTAGCTATGCATGTGATTCCTCGTTGGCAAAATGATGGGATTGATCTGCTTTGGCAGCCTTCACAGCCAAGTTATGATTTGGATTCGCTTGCTTCTAAAATAAAGGATGCAAGCTGGAAGGTGAAGTATGGCGGTACTTCTAAAGCTGAAGAAAAGAAAAAAGTAATCCCTGCCTTAGAGAAGAAAGTAGAGCGCATTGGCGGAGGTGTTGATGTAGGGAGTTCTAAGGGTAAGCATCGTGAAGAAATTTTGGCTGCGATGAAAAAGATTCGTGGTGCTTGAGTATTTTCTTTTGCTCGTTTTTGGTGATTTGAGAAACGATAAGGTTTTATAGGCTGGTTTCTTTCTTTGAGCTAAGTTTTATTTTATGTAGGTTTATTGTTAAAGAGGTGAATGATTAATGGCAAGAATTTCTGTTAGAAAGTTAATGAGAAATGATGACCCTTCTGGGTTTACAAGAGTCAAAGTTGAAAGCGGAGAAGAATACACTGAAGAGGAAAAGCGTGAATCTTGGTGGAGAAGAATTATTCCAATTAGGCCTGGTTCTCTTGGACCAACTAGAGCAAGGATGAAACTTTATATGGGAGACCGGGTTCTTGAGGATGAAGCAATCACCCTTCCAAGAAGTGAGGAACAAATCACTTTTGGAAGGAGTACCAAAGCTATGATTGCTGCTCCTTCTGCAGCCCAGGTAGTCTCCACTAATCAAGGCGTTTTTGTTAGAAAAGATGGAGGAAAACTTTTCTACAAAGAAAATCCAAGAGTCAAATTTGGGTCAAAGATAAAAAGAAAGGGCAGTTTAACGCCTTTGGTTCCAAATGTTGAACACCGTATCTTTCATAAAGACGTTCTTGTAATTGAAAGTGGTACTAAAGGCGCAGGCAAACTTGCTCGCTTTGAAATCGAGTTTAGATGATTATTGTTTTTTATCCTTTTTCTTACTTCTTTTATTCTCCTTCAAACTCAACTAAGGAGAACACATTGTGCCCTGCTGCTCTTAACTTCTCTGCACCTTTAAGATCAGGCAAGTCAATGACAAAGGCAAGGCTTTCTATTCTTGCTCCAAGCTGTTCAATAAGTTTTGCTGCTGCAAGTGCGGTTCCTCCCGTTGCTAAAAGATCATCAAGAATAAGTACCTTGTCTCCTGCCTGGATTGAGCTTTTATGCAGCTCGAGGGCAGCGCTTCCGTATTCTAAATTGTAAGATTCTGAGATTGTTTGATGTGGAAGTTTTCCTTTCTTTCTTAGAAGAACTAGGGGGAGTTTTAATTCTTGAGCAAGAAGGGCTGCAAAAATAAACCCTCGCGCGTCAATGCCAGCCACCTTTGTGATACCTTTGTTTTGGTAACGTTCTTTGAACTTTTTTACAGTGTAGGCGAGGGCTTGTGGGTTTTCTAAAAGTGTAGTGATGTCACGAAACATAATGCCGGGCTTTGGCCAGTTTGGAACGGTTCGAATCCTTGTTTTGAGATCAAATGTTTCTGTTGTTTCTGAAGCCCAGTGATTGGGTTGAGCTAAGAATTCTTCTCTTGGTTTTCCATTCACCACTGCGGTTTTGAAATCTTCTTGACAAGAACACTGCCAAGCTGCGATTCTAGGAATGGTATTGATAAAAAGTTCGATCACATTTTGTGCATTTTGTTTGAAGACCTTGAGTACTTCCTCCCAACTTACTTTTTCCTCACTAGATCTCCAAGAATCATAATCTGTTGACATAGCAACTGCAGCATAACAAAGCCCTGCTTCCCTAGCAAGAACTGCTTCTGGAACTGTGGACATGTTGATTACATCTGCTCCCCAAGATCTGAATAAGTGAGATTCTGCTCGGCTTGAAAAGCGAGGACCCTCAATGGTAATAACTGTTCCTTGTTCATGATATCGGAGTTGTAGTTCCTTTGCAACTTGAGCATAAGTGTTGCGAATCTTTTGGCAAAAAGGATCTGCCATTGGAATATGACTTACTTTTCCTTGCTCATAGAAAGTTTGTTTTCGTTTTGTCGTGCGATCAATAAACTGGTCAATAAAAACAAGATCTCCTGGTTTTATCTCTTCTCTTAAGGAGCCCACCGCAGTGGATGCAAGAATGTGTGTACAGCCCTCCTGTTTGAGCGCAAAGATATTCGCTTGATTATTTACCAGAGTTGGCATGATGCTATGATCTCTTCCGTGTCTTGCCAGAAGAACTACTTGAACACCAGCAATGCTGCCAATCTTAAGTGCAGAAGAAGGTGTACCAAAAGGTGTTTCAACATTTTTGTCATAGGCGTCCTTGAGAATGTTAGGGTTGTCTAATCCAGAGCCACCGATAATGCCTATTTTTACCATGCTACTAAGAGTAATTTCAAATCAGAAGATATATAAATATTTAGAGCTTAAAGTGGAGTATGGTAAAAGGTGTGGCTGCAAAGCCAGGAGATCAGGTGCAAATTACTTCTGAAGGGCACAAAGAAGAAGGAATCTTAATGCCGAGCTTTGATGACTCTGTTATTCTTATTAAGCTAGATACTGGTTATAATATTGGTTTTGAAAAGAAAAAGGCTAAAGTGAAAGTGCTTGAAAAAGCAAAAGAAAAGAAAGCTAAAAAGAGTAAAGTTGCTAAAAGGAAGGATCTTCCTACAATCGCTGTTTTGCATACTGGGGGAACCATTGCTTCTAAGGTCGATTACCGAACAGGGGGGGTTTCTACCTTGTTTTCTCCGGAAGAACTGTTGAATTTATTTCCTGAGTTGAAAGATATTGCTAACGTTGAATCAGAATTAATTGCCCAAATGTGGAGTGATGATCTACGATTTAAGCACTTTGCAGTTGTTGCCAAAAAGATTGAAGAGTATGTGAAGAAAGGAGTTTCTGGGATCATTATCGGCTCAGGGACTGATAACCTTGCAGTCTTTAGTGCAGCACTTTCTTTTATTATTGAGAAATGTCCAGTTCCAATTTTGGTACTTGGAGCTCAGCGAAGTTCCGATCGAGGAAGCAGCGATGCTGCGATGAATCTTATTTGCGCTGCAGAATTTATTGTCAAAGCTAAAGATTTTGGTGGCGTTGGTATTTGTATGCACCACAGTGGTGAAGATGATAGCTGCGCAATTTTACCTGCGAACAAGACTTACAAAATTCATACTTCAAGGCGTGATGCGTTTAAGTCAATTAATGCTGATCCAATTGCTTTTGTTGATTACAAAACACGAAGGGTGAAGTTTACTGGTGCTTGGTATCCTAAAAAAAGTGCTGAGAAGGGCAGTAAGGGTTTAGTAATTAAGCCAAAGATGGAAGAAAAAGTGGGATTACTTAAGATTCATATTAATATGTTCCCAGAGCAGTTTGAATTCTTTTTAGATAAAGGGTTTAAAGGATTGATTGTTGAAGGGACCGGGCTTGGGCACACTCCTGGCCATGTGCCGAACGATCTTGCTAAGATTCATAAAAAAATCTTGCCTGCCATTAAGAAACTGGTTGATTCTGGTTGTGTAGTTGTAATGACCAGCCAGTGCATTTTTGGTTCGGTCAACTTGAATGTGTATGACAAAGGGCGTGACCTGTTAAATTGTGGGGTGCTTTCTGGGGAGGATATGATTGCAAACACTGCACTTGTGAAGCTTGCTTGGCTCCTTGGGAATTATAAGGTAGAAGAAGTTAAAAGGCTTGTTGGTGAAAATCTTCGTGGAGAGATTAATACTGCTATTGAGTACAAAGAAAAGTTTGTTTGAGGTTACTACAATGGAAATGGGGAAAAAGATGTTGTTTGGTGTTACGTTTCTTGTTTTGATCAGTTTCTTACTCTCTGCCTGCAGTTCTGGTGTTGCAGGAGTTCCAAAAGAGCAGCAATGTTCCGTTGATGCTGATTGTGTGCCTGCTGTTTGTTGTCATGCCGATGCTGGCGTTAATAAAAACTATGCTCCAGATTGTAGTGGCGTGCTTTGTACCGCTTCTTGCGAGCCGGGAACACTTGATTGTAACCAAGCGGAACTTGCTTGTGTGAGTGGTGCTTGCGTACTTGTTGCAAATGAATAGGTAGGGACTTGGGGTAGTTGGAGATAGGTGTAAGCTATGAGAAAAAAGGCAAAGGGTGTTTTACGTGATTTTACGCGAGACATTGTTTTTGGTATGGAGGATGGTCTTGTCTCTAATTTAGGCGTTGTCTTTGCTGTTTGGGTTGCAGGAGCTGGACAACAAACCGTTTTGCTTGCGGGCCTTGCAAGTTTGTTTGCTGGAAGTTTGAGTATGTCTGCGGGATCTTATTTATCTTCTAAATCGCAACGTGAGGTCTATGAATCAGAGATTGCTCGCACGCAAAGATTAATTGAAAGATCACCAAAGAAGGCACTTAAAGAACTGCAAGTTGAACTGAGAAAAGAAGGTTTTGATGCTGATGAGATTGAGATTATGAGCAAACACTTTATTGAGCATAACGAAGATACCTTTTTGCAAAATTATATTCAAAAAAAGTTGAAATTATCTGTAGAACGTTTTGATCATCCTTGGAAGAATGCTTTTGCAATGTTTTTGGCATTTTCACTTGGAAGCGTGTTCCCTATCTTTCCTTTCTTTTTCTCTGGAAGTTATGTGGGTATGTGGATCTCTGGAGGGTTAACTATTTTTGTCTTATTCTTAGTTGGTGTGGTGAAGAGTTCAGTGAGTCATAGAAACTGGTTAAAATCAGGTTTAGAAATGGTTTTGCTAGGTGCAGGTGCGGGTTTGTTTGGTTATCTGATTGGGCTGGTGTTTGGAGTAGTTATTTAGTCTTGCTTGCTTCTTTGGATAAGCTTTAAATAGAATGATCTTTGCAGGATTTTTGCTCTTTACTCTTTTATGCGAGGGTGGGAGAGTGGTCAAATCCGCAGCCTTGAGGGGGCTGTCCCTAAGTGGGTACGCGTGTTCGAGTCACGTCCCTCGCATATTTTTTCTTCTTGGCTTTGGTTAACCCTGTTAAGTTTCTTCGTCGGTAGAAAGACATATAAAGCTGCTTAATTCTTGCAAATTGTTTCTCATGGCCAATGCAATAACTATAAAAAATTTGACGAAGACTTACGCCGGAAGTGAAGGTAACTTTCAAGCGCTTTCTGGGATTGATTTAGAGATTAAAGAAGGAGAGTTCTTTGCCTTACTTGGTCCAAACGGGGCAGGAAAGAGCACCACCATTCACGTTCTGACAAGTTTAGCAGTCAAAACAAGTGGTGAAGTTAAAATTTTTAGTTATGATATTGAAAAAGATCACATTAAAGCTCGAGAACAAATTGGCTTGGTTCCTCAAGAATTTAATATGGATATTTTTGAGCAAGTTGAAAAGTTGCTTTGGTTTAATGCAGGTTATTATGGTATTCCTCGATCAAAAAGGATGAAAAGAATTGATGAGGTTTTGAAACTTACTGGTTTAACTGAGAAGCGAAAAAACAAGGTTATTACGCTTAGTGGTGGAATGAAGCGTAAACTCATGATTGCAAGGGCCCTGCTCCATAAACCAAAGATTTTGATTTTAGACGAGCCAACAGCAGGTGTTGATGTAGAGACTCGCCAACAGATGTGGGATTTCTTGAAGAAGCTAAACAAAGAGAGTAAAATTACCTTCTTACTTACTACACATTATATTGAAGAGGCGGAACAGCTCTGTGAGCGTATCGCCATCATTCAAAAAGGAAAAATTGTTGCTTGTGATGCTAAAGAGAAAATTATGAAAGAGTTTGGTCGTGATGAAGTGCGTGTAGAACTAAGTAAGAAAGTAAGTGAAAAAGAACTTGCCAAGGTCTTGAAAGATTACGAATATGAGAATGGTGGAAGATCTGTGAGTATTAGCATTCCTTCTGAAAATTTTGATTATAATAAACTCGTTGAAAAATTGACTAAGCTGCCATTAGAAAAAATTACAACAAAGGAGAAAAGTCTTGAGGAGATCTTTGTTGATTTGACCCACAAGTATGGTGACGAACATAAAGCTGGAGCTGAAAAGAAAAAGAACAAGGAAAAAGGTGAGGAAAAATGAATCAGTTGGTTGCACTTCTTACCTTAGTTGAGAGAGAGCTGAGCAGGATCTTTAGAATCTGGAGACAGACCATTGTACCACCAGTAATGACTGCAGCATTGTACATTCTTATCTTTGGTTATTCTTTAGGGAGCAGAATTGATCTTGGCACAGGAGTAGATTATCTTACCTTTATCTTTCCAGGTCTTGTTATCATGGGAGTAATTACTAGCTCTTATTCACAAAGTTCTTTCTCTTTATTTATCAACAAGTTTCACAGGAGCATTCAAGAACTCCTTGCATCCCCCATGTCTTATCTAAGCATTAATGCAGGTTATACCTTAGGAGGAATTGTTCGATCTTCTCTTGTAGGGGTCTCTACCTACCTAGTTGGCTTTCTCTTAGCAGGAGTTACTATTGCGTACCCACTTTTGGCTTTGTATATCGTACTGATCACAGGAATTATCTTTGCACAGTTTGGGATTATAACAGCAATGTGGGCGCAAGATTTTGATCAAGTGAATGTGTTTGTAGTCTTTTTGATCACGCCGTTGATTTATCTTGGAGGAGTTTTCTATTCAGTGGAGATGCTTCCACCATTTTGGAGATCAATTTCACAGTTTAACCCAATTTTTTATCTAGTGGATAGTTTTCGCTTTGCTTTTATCGGCAGCTCAGATACCAATGTCTTTTTGAGTGTGGCAGTAGCTACCTTAATTGCGATTGTTTTGGTTTCAGCTGCTATGTATCTGATGAGAAAAGGATATAAGATAAAGAGTTAATTTTGTCTATCTTTCTTCTTTTGGTTAGTTTTTCTGGAAAATTTTATAAAAAATGTTCTTTTTAGGATATTTCTGGTGTTTGGAGAATGAGATGGACCATAAAAATAGAAGGAGAAGCAGATGTATTTTTGGGACAAGCCTAGTTGCTTCTCTATTAGTTGGTTCTGCTTTTCTTCCAGGATCTATTTTTCTAGATAAATATCTTAGCGGTCCTATTCGCTTAGTCCCAAATAAACAAGTTGCAGTAAGCTATCATAAGGGCGAAGAATTACCTGTAGTAGAGTGTAGCGATTTTGGTCCCGGGAGTCTTGCTCAATCTCCTCTTGCTAACTTGGATTCTGGAGAAGAAGTAACTAATTATGTTACTGCAAGACTCATAGGAGACAGACATAAGACTCCTGCAGAGTGGACATACCATGTTATGGAAAATCTTTTGGAAGATAATCCAACTCCTCCAGAATGGGTATGTGAAGTAAGTTTAGTTTTAGAAGATGATAGACGAGCATATTATTACGGAGAACTCACCCCAACTGCTTGGTTTCATGTGCTTCTTGAGAATGGTGATGAAGTTTTTCATAGAGAAGGGTCTGAAGTTTACAGATCTTCCTTGTTTGATAACCCGCGGCTAGTAGATAGGAAGCTAAGAAGGGTTTGCGACCTAGCAAGAACTAAATTTTCTTGTGATACTGATGTGGGAGAACCCTCCTCCTTAACACTTTCTACTCTTGAAAACGATCTTAATCTTCTTGGAAGGAATTATCTTCGTCAAGAAAGGCTAGAAGAACAAGAAAGAGCCCGACTTAGAGAACAAAAAGAAATTTACTGAAGAAGACCCCAGCAGATCTTCATTATTCAGGAAGGCAAAAGTATTTAAACGAGGGGATCGTCTTTTTTCTTATGAGTTCTTGGAAAGTTGAGTTTCACGATGACCCTACACTTAACAACCCAGTGTTTATTGAAGGGCTCCCAGGTATTGCTAACGTTGGGAAAATTGCAGTTGATTTTCTTGTTGAAGAATTGAAGGCTAAAAAGTTGGCTTCTTTTCACTCACACAGCTTTCCTCATTCTGTTTTTGTGAATGAGAAAAATCTTGTTGAGCTTCCTAAGATCGAGCTTTATTATAAGAAATTTAGAAATGGAAAAGGGAGCAAAAAGCGTGATCTTCTTCTTTTGACAGGAGATGTGCAACCTATTGATGAAGCAAGCTGCTACAGCTTCTGTGAAGAAGTACTGAGGATCTGTAAAGAGTATAAGTGTAAAGAGCTCATTACTACAGGAGGTATTGGCTTGCAAGAAGTTCCTGAAAAACCAAAAGTCTATTGCGCTGCAAATAGTAGTGCTTTCTTAAAGCAGTTTGGGAAGAAAGGACTTGGTGTGAATACTAGTATCTTTGGAGTAGTTGGTCCTATCATGGGAGCTTCTGGAGTGCTTGTTGGGTTAAGTGCTCGTTATAAAATCAAATCTGCGGCGCTTCTTGCTGAGACTTTTGGTCATCAAATGTATCTTGGTATTAAAGGTTCTAAAGAAATTTTGCGCGTGCTTGATAAGAAATATGCGCTTAAAATCAACTTGAAGAAGATGGGTAAGGAAATCGTTGCCATTGAGAAAGAGGTTTTGAAGAAAACCAAGGAATGGTTTGATGAAATGACTCATTCTCAACAAGCAGGAGCTAAACTCATTAGTAAAGAGCAGAATTATATTGGGTGAGGCCTAGTTAGCAGTTGTGTACCAGCCCTTCTTTTGAAATCCTTTCTTTCTTTCTTCTCTTCGATAGCTTGCGTATTTGTCATCTAGAGAAAACTTTGGTGGCTTTGGAAGAATGCTTAGTTTTTTGCACTTTGGGCAAGAATTCTTAAGAGTGTAGACTTTGCACTCTTTGCAGAAGTGAATTTGTTTCATTTTAGTTTTTAATTTGGTGGCACTGGAGATTGTCTTTCTAATCGGCGACTTCAGCTTTTCTTCTACTAAAGCTAGAACTTGAAAGGCCATCGTTAAACTTTTCTAAAACGCTTTGGATTTCTTTGAGCTGATCTTCAGCTTTCTTGTAATCTCGCTCTTCTAAAGTAAACTTATATCTTCCTGCTCCGAGATAAACCACTTTTAGCTTTTCTGAGATTGCTTCTACTTCCTTAAGGGTGCTCTTTACCTTTTCAAGGCCT
The DNA here is from genome assembly GCA_964343575.1 of uncultured Methanosarcinales archaeon. Taxonomy (GTDB): domain Archaea; phylum Nanobdellota; class Nanobdellia; order Woesearchaeales; family GW2011-AR9; genus CAYFJV01. The sequence continues at coordinate 538,697 of CAYFJV010000001.1, forward strand.
TCCGTTGCATAGGTTCTCAAAGAGATTTCTCCTTGGAAGAGGATCTTTGGCTCTTTGAATTTCTCCTTAGCCGCAGTAGCAAGCTCCTCTGCAAGAGATTTATCAAGTCCAAGTTTTACGAAATCTACCTCTCCTTTAGCAAGATCACGAAAGGCTAAGTGAAGATGAGAATATTCCTTGAAAACACTCTTGGTAACAATCTTGTAAAGTGCTTCAGGTTTCTTATTGAGCTTTTTAGCAAGATTTTTGATCACTTGCTCTGCTTTGATCTCTTGTTTGATTTGATCAAGTTTCTCTCTTCGGGTTGTAGAGTTTACCCGCCGTAGGGAAAGGTCAATGTGTCCTTTCTCTCTATTGATTCGAAGCACCTTACAAACAATCTGTCTTCCAACACTTACATAGTTTCGAATGTTTCGAATCCTTCCAGGAGAGATCTCAGAAATATGAATCATACCAGAATCATTATACTCAACAAGATCAGCAAAAACAGAATTGGGAAATATCTTGGTTACTTTACAGAGAACTATTTCGTTTTCTTCCGGGAGCCCTTGACGTTTGTAATACATTTTTTGTCTTGCCTCTTTTCTCAAGAAGAGAAAAAATAATTAATGCCAATGAAGGCTGCTGTGTGTTACAAGAACTTAAGAAAGTACTTCTAAAACTCTTGCAGAGATCTTTGATTTCCCACCCGTAGGATAAACTACTTCTTTATCACAAACTAGGCAGTTCACTACAGTGCTTGCAGTGCCAAAGACAATCTGCTCATTCTTACAACCAGAGCATCGAACTTTAATGAATTTGCTTTTTGGTTCACTTGCCATCTTAAATTAACTCCACCCGTTTAGCTCTTATCCCAGATGCCTGAGCACTTGCCTTTTTACATACTTGGCAGGTAAAACGAAGATCAGTTTTCTTGGTGTTCTTTGCACCAGATCGTTTAAATTTGGTTACTGCTGGCTTGGAATATTTTCCATGTCCACCATTTCCTCGAGCTAAGCCCCGCTTTCGTGCCCTATATTTTGAACCTAAACTTAATGAACTTGCAGTTCTTCTTTTGTTTTGTGCCACTTTATGTTCAGTGTGCTTTTTACAGCTTCTACACAATCGCTTTCTTAACTTTGGTAATTTCATTGTAATAGACCTTATTTATACTCTCTAATGTACTTGCTGAGTGGACTTAAGAAAGGGGTTTATTTATAAAGTTTTTGACTGGCAAGAAGAGGCTGCTTTATAAAGAAAATCTGGCCCTGCTTCGGATTCAAAGAAGGGAAAGTTCTCTGGTAAGTTGATCAATTTCCTCCTCATCTGCAGGTCCAATTGCAGCGCAGGTTTTTGTCCCAGGCGCCACTACAGTATGCCCCGCATCAGTGATAAGTGATGTAGGGAGACCTTGCTCTTTTGCCATCTGAAAGTACTTGATCAATTCTTTCTCATCTTTAACTTTAAGCGCGATTTTAGCCATACCCTCTTTACGCCAGCTTTTGACCTCAGTTGAGTCTACTCCTGCCTTAAAGACAGCCTCTACGCTTGCATGTGCTGCTTGCGCTGCAGTTTTGCCCTTTGGCATCTTCAGGTCTTGGCGTACGAGTATAACTTGTTTCATTTTGTATTGCATTTCTTAATCCCGAAAATTTCTTTTGTTATAAAAACCTGTTTATCTCCCACCTAGGTAAGTTGTTAGGAAAAATGTAGTAGAATGCAGAAGAAAAAATAATAATAAAGGTTTACAATAAAGAGTCGAAGTAACTCACAAAATGAGGTGCTTCAAGCCAAACTGCAGAGTCGTAATTTTGGTGCGTTTTCTTATCGTCGGTTAAGAAGACAAGGACACTCTTACCGTCTACAAGACAGAACCTTGCATCACTTTTTGCATCAGAAGCATGCACAGTAGCTACTTTCTCAAAGTTCTTGAGCACTTCTTTTTTAGCAGAGCTTGGAACAGTGATGTTTACATTTACTCCTCGAGCGGAAGCTTTTTTGATCTGATTGTACAAAACATCGTGCTTTCTCTCAAGACCTTCTTTAGTGGTCTTTAAGTGCACACTCTTTTTTGCTCCTTTGATAAGATAGTTCAAATGATCATATACTTTCTCTCTTCCTCTAAAAGAAGCAGATTTTTCACTTGGGTCCACAAGCTTAATACCATCGCTATGAAGTACGTTAAGCTCTTCTAAAAGAGGGGATTCTTTGATCTTGCTCAGAATATCTGTTTTCTCTTTTGCTTCTTCAGCAATCTTCTTTTTCACACGTTCAATTACTTCTTGAGGGTGCACAGCAAGGTACTTGATTGGTTTTCCAACCTTTACTACAATAAATCCTTTCTTCTCAAGACTCTCAAGAACATCGTAAGCACGAGATCGAGGTACATTGGAGATATCAGAAAGCTCTCCTGCAGTAGAAATTCCTCGAGAAAGTAAAGCAATCCATAATTTGGACTCGTAAGAGTTCAGACCAAAGTCTTTGAGTTTGTTAAGTAATTCTTTTTGAACGATCATTGTGACTCTTCCTCCGTCTGACAGATGAACTGTCCTTCTCAAAACCGGAGCAGACTGTGTGTTTTTACTACTGGATAGAAGAAAAAACGTTGCTTTATAAATCTTTTGGTATTTTATTCACCGAACAGTGGTATCTATGGGGCAGAGGGATTTATTCTCTACTGGAAGAATCGTCATCCACAGTGAAAAGTCGGCTATCATTGACGAGAAAAAGGTGAATTCTAGCCCCAGCATCAAGCCAACCGTGAGCGTAATTGAGGGCAGCGAAGGCTAAAACTGCGTCTTGTCTTTTCTCGAGGAAGAATTGGGCATCTTGATAGTAACTTTGGGCCATATTGAAGAAATCTTTAGCTTGTTCTAGGCGCTTTGGATCAAAGGCTTGCTCTGCCTTATCCAGAGCTTCTTTAGTGATTTTGAAGTACTGGGTGAGTTTTTCTTGGGTGATGGCGTTTTTTATTGCTTGCATCTTGGCTTAAGAATAAGAGCCCAGTTATATATCTTCTTCATAAAGGTTTAAAAAAGAGTGGCAGGGAGAGAAACTGATGACCCTTCCAGTTAGTGGATTGGAGCCGCCAGATAGAGATTGCGTAGGATTGGCTCTTTGTGGAAACCCCGTTGGTATTGAAGTTCTCTACACTCGTTATGCTCCTGCACTTGTTCGTTATGCAACAAGGTTTTTGAAAGACCCAGCAGAGGCAGAAGATGTTGCACAGGTTGCTTTCTCTAAACTCATGAATGAGAGAAACCTTAGGAAGTTACATGGGAGCCAAGCCTGCAATGTAAAAGCTTGGCTTTACAGAACAACAAGGAACTATTCTTTAAACCAGATAAGGGATAGAAAACGAAGAGAAAACCTTCTAGATGGCCACCATAAAAACCTCCCAGAAGCACACCACAGCCTGCCTGGTCAAGAAGGTCCAATCTCTAGAGAAGAACTGCGTGCTCACCTTGATATTGCACTTTCAGGACTTACAGCAGACCATAGAGAAATAATAGAAGCCAGATTTTATGAAGAGCTGACTTACCGAGGGGTTGCAGAGATCCTAGAACTAAAATTAGGAACAGTCATGTCTCGTCTAAGCAGAGCAAAAGACGCGTTAAGAGAAATACTGAAAACAGAAGAACCTTACCTTAGAGAAAGTCTAGAAACTTTTTTGTAATCTGTATAGAAAAAATTGACAAGATAAAAAAAGTAGAATGTAAATTACTCTGCCCTAGGAGCAGGTCGTTTTACAGTAATTGGAATTACGCCCTCTTTGAACTCACGAAGAGCAATTCTAATTGGGTTATACTGCAGCTTTAGAAGTTCTTTCTCACTAAGCTTAAGCAAGAAAGGTGCGCCCATAGCAAGCTGCAGAGCTCTACTTCCAATCATCCGAGCAGTTTCATACTTTGTGTAAGTGATTTCTTGAGTTTTATCAGTTTTCTTTGCCATTGTAAATGTACCTGAATAAATTAAAGTAATAAAAAAACAAAAATTAGTTCGCCTTATTTAAAGCTTCTCGTAAAAACTTTGCTTTTTCAAGCGCAATGTCCACGATCTGACCTACTTCTTCCACAGTCAAAGTTGCTTCTCCGCCTTTTTGCATAGCAGAGATAACACCATCGCCATCAGAAGCTACAGTCAGCCTTGCCTCGTAAGCTTTCTCTTCTTGAGCAATTGGATCTACAAGCAATTTACCACCCACTTTAAGGACAGTAATGGAAAGAGGTTCCTTTAAGATAGGCATCTTCTCATCACTAAATTTCTTGTAGTCAACAACGCCAGTTTCTGGATCGAATACTCTGAACTTGCTGTCTCTTAGTGCAGCAATTGCAGCTAAGGATGCAGCATCGAAAAGGTTTCCATCATCGTTAATAGTAACAATGTCAACGCTCACGAACCAAGCAAGTTCTCCTTTCTTGATGCAGAGTTTTTTGAAGTCAATTGCCTTTGCTTCACGAATACCACGATCAGTTACTCTTGCAACTTCAACTGCTTTCATTCCAGGAGGCCCCGGTTCATACTCTGGGCTGGAAAGTGGAAGTAGTTCTACGTTGATCATGATTCCACCTTGATCAGGAGTATCGTTGTAAGGCTTTTCAAGGCTCATTTTTACCCCGGCCATTACTACAGTATTTCCGATCTGCACACGAGCTGATCCTTCAGCTGATTTTGCAATACCAATTTCTACAGTAATTGGTCCACGGTAATCAAGTAAGCCGCGTCCATCAAGACGTTTATCCTGAGCAATGATGCGCTTTACTACTTCGCCATTTTTGATGAGTCGTTTCATTCTTGCGCACCTCCTTTCTCTGCACTAGGCTGTCCTGTGCTTGCGTACTTCTCCTGAAGTGCCTTCATCTGTACTTCATAGATCTGATCAACTGCATCTTTAGCAAGCTCTAAAGCTTCCATAAGTGCTTCCTTGCTGATCTCACCATCCATTTGCAGTAAGCTTACTTCTTTGGAGTTGTGTAGCATTGCAACTGGGATGTCGGATACCGGAGCATCGTAAGCTTCCTCAGCGTAAGTTAAGTCTGAAACTACAGTTCCATCAACTTCACCAACAGCTACAGCACCAACCATATCTTTCATAGGGATTCCAGCTTCAGCAAGAGCCATGGATGCTGCAGAGATTGCAGCACAACGGGTTCCCGCATCAGTTTGAGGAAATTCTACAAAGACTTCAACCATTGCATTTGGAAAGGCTTCTAAGTCAATAACTGGCTCAAGCGCCTTTTTCATAACCATAGAAATTTCTTGAGATCTTCTTTTGTTTCCTGGCCTGATACGCTCACCAGTCCCTGAGAAAGGAAGCATGTTGTAATGACACTTCAAGATCCCTTTTTTAGGGTCTGCTAAGAATCTGGGGTATACTTCCCGAGGTCCGTAGACTGCAGCATAAGCAACAGTGTTCCCAACTTTAAAGTAAGCTGATCCAATTGCGTTTGGAATAACACCAACCTTAGCTTCCATAGGGCGTAGTTCGCCCTTTTTTCTTCCGTCTAATCGTTTTGTATAGGCCATTTTATTCGCTAGCCCCCTTGTTCTCTGCCGGTGCAGCTTCTTCTGCTTTTGGAGCAGAGGTTTCTGCATCATCGTTTCTTGACTTTCGCTCAAAACGAGGAGCTGGTTCGTCCTTTCTTTCACGCCGAGGTGCTCGTTGTCGGTTCATTTCTTCTGCACTAGGTTCAGGAGCTCTTTCCTTTAGGAAAGCTTCTACCTGTTCAGTAAGGCCACTGGTGTGCGCCTTTTGAGCAACAAGTTTTACAGCTTGCTCTGCAAGAAGTTCATTGTCAACTTCTCTTCCTCGAACAAGGATTACTCCGTTTTGTCCAACAGTAATATCACATCGAGTATATCGCTTAATTAAGCCAACCATACTTCCTTGCTTTCCGATTACTCGAGGAACTTTTTGAGAGTTGATTCGGATAACTCTTCCCCCGTTTACCTTGAAAAGTTCAGGATCACGCATGGTTAAATCAATGAGGTTTTGAGAGGTTACCTTGGTAATTTTAGCAACTACAAAATCTCCAATTGCAAAAATCTTACTGAGGTCCTCATCTCTTCGAATAAACCTGTTAGTAGCATCTTTTACATTCAGCATTGCTGAGTATGCGGTGTTGGTCCAAATTCTCCAACCAGACATAGTAATATCAGTTACTTGTCCAATGATCTTATCACCAACTTTTGGCTGGTAAGGTCCAGCTAATGGTGTTACTTTGATCACACGACCTGCAACATTTGCAAGTCCAAGAATTTTGGCAAAAATCTTATCACCTTCTCGGTAAGTATGCTCACCGGGAAGATAATCCATTCCGTTAGCAAGTTCTTGCCCCGGAATGACAACAGCTCTGTTTTCAACTCGTACTTCGCTTGTCATTTTCAATATCAATTTGTATGTTCCCCTGCGTCAACTTATTCAGCAAATCAATCAACTCTTGCTGCATGCCAGCGGGGATTTCTACTTTTATCCTCCAATTGCCTTGTGAATCCCAGTCCTCTTTTAAAATCTTGCTGTTTTTACGGATGGGATTATTGAGCTTGCCAATTTGGCTCGCCTGAACAGTGATGTTTAGGACCCTTTTCTCTATTTTGAGTGGAATGATGGGTCTAAGTTTATGGAGAGCTTCCTCAAAGAGTTCATCAACTGATTTATGCTCAGTTATGTGAAATTTGGCCTGTTCTAGAGCTGCTTCAATCCTTGTGATTGGGTGAGGGAGGTTGTTTGTTGGATTAATGGCCAATTGGTGAATCTTGGTGATGAGTTGGCGCTTTTTTTGTTCACGCTCTTTATTTCTGTGCTCAGCAGTTACTTGCACCTCACCTTTTTTGATGATTTCTTCTGCAACCTTGAGTGGATCGCTTGTTTGAAAGGCTTTTTGCAGATCATCGCTTGATGCAAGCATCCCTTTTTTTACATCTGAGAAAATATTTTCAGATTTGAGTACTTCCGAGATGGAAAGGTTTGGGTTTTTTCCTTCTTTGAAATCGATCGCCAGATCAGCATCAACACTAATCTCAAAATTAGTTCCTGCTTTTTTGAGTCTTGCTAGAATTACTTTGTCAGTCATGATAATCACCAGTTGAGGTTTTTGGTTTGAAATTAAAAAATAAAGTTAGAAGAAAAAAAGAAACTTACTTCGCAATCTTCCTAATCTCTGCTGGAGAGAGTTTAGTGTAACGCTTGGTCTTGTTATCGACGTAAACTACATCTAAACGATCAACAGAAAAATTACTTCCAAGCGCTGCTTTAAGTGCTCCGAGTGCGAGAGAGAGTCCATCTTGCACAGACATTCCTGGCTTGTATTTCTTTTGCAGCACAGGTTCGATCTCTGCTTCACCTTCACCGATAACAGCTGCTTGATATTGAAAGTATAGTCCGTAAGGTTCAGTCAAGTAGAGCTTTGCAGTTCCATCTTCTTCTACTCCTGCAATAAGCATAGATACACCAAATGGTCGAAGGCCCGCACTTTGCGTACAAATTTGTTTAAGATCACAAATATCCTTTACTACAGTTAAAATGTCAATCTTACTGTTGTAGGTTACGGTGTGTTGCTGCGCTTTAAGCTGCGCCCGATCTACAAGTACCCTTGCATCCGGGATGATTCCTGAAGCAGTAACCGCAATGTGATCATCAATTCTAAAAGTCTTTTCAACAGAACTTGGAACAATAAGTTTTGAGTTTACTCGTTTGTCTGCTACAATTACCACACCATCTTTACAAGTAATTCCAATTGCAGTAGATCCTTGCTTTACAGTTTTCTTTGCATACTCAACTTGAAGAAGTCTTCCATCAGGGGAAAACATAGTAATGCTACGATCGTAGCCCATCTTATCCATCATATTTTTCATATAACTCACCTACAAAACCAGTTAAAAAGTATGCTTTTTCAGAATTCTTCCTTGCTTATAAAGGCTTCTCTTCTTCAAGCCGTAAGTGAATGAATTTCGGGGAGACCAATAAAAAGAGTGAGAGAGCTACTCCCCGTCTAATCTTGCCAGCAATTCTAAGACATTACCAATGATCTTGTTTCTTACATCAACAACATCTGTGCCTTCATTTGCTGGATCTGCTAGTGCCCAATCTTGAATCTCTTTTGTAGTTATTTGCATTCCAGAAGGAAGCTCACACCCATTTGCCATACAACCCATAGTGTAAGCTCCTACAACCCGTGCAAGCTTTCCTTGGAGAGAAGGATGATCTACATTTTTTGGGAAGTAACTTCCATCAGTTACATCCACCCCAATACTTTTCATTGGATCTACTATTTTTGGATTTACGCTTTTCCCTTCTCCAATTCCTGTTCCCCAACTCACTGCCTCGTAGGCAGAATCTACTTTTGGAAAAATTTTCTTAAGATGATTAAAAGCTGCCTGAGCCATCTGGCTTCTCCCAGAATTATGTCCACAAATCATTGCAATGTATTTCATGAGAAAGGAGGAAATAAAGGGACTTATAAACTTATTTCTTATTTACCTTCTTCACAGTTCCAGAAGTAGTTAGAGAACGAACAATCACTGAACTTCCCTTGACCTTCTTCACCAAAGCGAGTGCAGCTTTGAGCTCATCTACATGCTTATGCGCAACCTTGATTGGAAGGGTTTGCTCTTCTTTGTCAAACTTTCTTCCCAAAAGTTTGATTGCTGCTCGTGAAAGACCCAAAGTACCAAAGAATTCTTGAAAAGTAGATTCAAGTGCTTGCTTTATCTCTGGATAGGTGAAGAGTATTTTGTTGGTTTTGCTCTCCTTACTGATTACCTTGACAAGTACATAGCGTTTTCTTTCTTTAAGAGAAGGGAGCGGTTTCATTATTGTAGGGAAAAAGAGAAAGAAGTTTATAAAAATTTAGATCTCTAAAGGCCAAGCACGGGTCGAATCCTTTGAATGGTCCCCGTATTTCTTTCTTGACTAACCCCTAGTTCAAAACGATTTTTTTGTTGTCCCCAACGAACTGCATCAGCAATTGTTCTGGTAAACCGATCGATCCTGCTAGAGGGAACTCTCCCAACTCCAGATTTAAGAGTATAAGTTATTTGGATCTCTCCACCTTGAAGGAGATAGCTTACTGCGACCCCCCTTACCCTTTCATCACCAGGGTTACTTCCGATATCTAATTGTAACTCCTTCATTGAGGGAGACAAAAGGCTTGTAAGAAGCCCCGACTGCAGCCGCCTTGGGTCATGTTTTCCATTAAACTCGTATGAACCAACAATCGGGTCTTTCTCACCAGGCCTCAGAGTAATTAACCCTCCTGAGTTCTCAACAACATAACCTAACTCTTCACCCCCATATTCAAGAGCTTCAATAAATCCATTTGGGTCTCTTCCAGCCATACTACAAGGAATTTGAGGAGTAAAACCATCTAAGAAACCGTACACTAAGACTTCTGCCAACCCAACCTTTTCATCTGGACAAAGTACTAGAACATCTCCTGCAGTCGCATTCCCAATTTTCGTGTGGGAATCAGTATATTCTCCTAAACTTCTTGCTAAAATTACCATTCAAATCTAGCAAGGCCGGTCCTTTTTAACTTTTTAGGAAGAAGAGGCTCTGTCCTAAGAGACAAAAAGCACGCGCCAGGCGACGCCTTAGGAACTCTCTTCCGTCACTCTCTTTTCTCCTTGCAGTCGAAAAGGACTCCCGAGAGGATCACTCCTTAGTTTTGCTGTGGTCGCGAAGGGGCGCAGGTGCATTCTCTTAGGACAGGGCCGGAAGAAGATTCTATTACCTTGAAGGCTGATTGAGAGAAGAGAAGAAGATTATATTTTTTTAAGCTTCTTGCGCAAGCTCTTAAGATGGGGATGATATTGCTCTTGCATCACTTCATTGAGCTTTTGAAAGATATTATGGGCAACCTTAAGATGCTGATGAGCTTCTTTTTTCTTTGCCTTGTGACCTTGCTTGAGAGCATGTTCAATCTCATTTGTTTGCAATAGACGCTTCTCAACCACTTTTCTGATGCGTTCCAGATCCTCATGAAAATGGTGCTGCTCCACTTTTGTGAGGCGATGATAAAGTGAAGAGAGTTGATTATAGGCAATCTTGAGTTCTTCAAGGGGTTTTTCTTCTAGTTTGGAAGAAAACTTTTCTAGCTTCCATTCCATACGGTGTGCGGGGATACCATACTCCCAGTAGAAAAAAGCTATGACAAAAAAGAAGATGAGCACTACTAAAAAAAGCATGAGCACAGTAATTGGCGCATAGCTTGCCTCAAAAGAGATTGCCTGGCCACTGATATTTTGGCCCGCCATAAAGAAGTTTAATCCTATAAGAGAGAGACTGGTAAGAAAAATGATCGCAAGAATCAACACCCTTACATTCTTTTTTGTTTGCCTCATCCTAACACCTGAAACACTCTTTTTGTATTCTTGGAAAATTACTGGGGAAATAAAACAATTAATTATTTGTTGTACAACTCAAAAATCTTTGCTGAGAGCTCACTGATTTTCACTCGTTCCTGCTTGGTTGAGTCCCTATGACGAATAGTTACCATTTCGTCATCCAAACTTTCAAAATCAATAGTGATACAAAATGGAATGCCAATCTCATCAGCTCGTGCATACCTTCTTCCCACACTTCCAGAGATATCAAAGAAGGTTGGAAATTGTTTTTTGAGGCCATTGTATACTTCCTTTGCTTTATTGAGCACAGGCTCTTTGTTTTTAACAAGTGGGAAAACAGCTACTGCATAGGGTGCGAGTTTTGGCGGAAGTTTAAGCACCAGGTTTCCACGCTCTCTATCATCATTGTAAACTTCGAAAAGAAGCGCCAAAAAAAGACGATCAAGTCCCTGACTTGGCTCAATAACTGTAGGGATTACTTTTTCTTTGGTCTCTTCATCAAAAATTTCTAGTTTAGATTTTGCATGAGTTTGGTGTTGGGTCAGATCATACTGCCCCCTATCTGCAAGACCAAATATCTCTTTGAAACCAAAAGGAAATTTGTAATCAATATCAAAAGTTGCGCTGGAGTAGTGAGAGAGTTCGGTTTTCACATGCTCTCTTACTCTCAAATTCTTTGCTTTGAAGTTAAGTTCTTTTGTGTACCAAAGATAGAACTCTGCAAGCCAGTAAGCATGCCATTCACCGAGAAGTTTTTGTTTGAGCAGATCTGCTATGCTTACTTTTTGCATTCCTTTCTTTTTTGCATCTTGTTGTTTTGCTGAGAGAAACTGAAAGGAGACTTGCTTATGCTCTTTAGTAAGCTCAGGGCATTTTTTTTGTTTTGGATGTGTAAAAAACTCTAGTTCCATCTGTTCGAATTCTCTTTGTCGGAAAAGAAATTCTCTTGGAGAAATTTCATTACGAAAGGCTTTCCCGATCTGCGCAATTCCAAAGGGAAGTTTTTGCCTTGTAGTCTCCACAATCAGTTTAAAATTAGGGAAAATGCTTTGACAAGTCTCAGGCCTCAAATAGGAAGTGCTCGCCTTCTCTTCAGAAGGGCCAACTTGGGTGTGAAACATGAGATTGAAATCTTTAATCTCTTGAAATTCCTCGCCCTTGTAGGTAATTTTATGCTTGTTAATAAGTGCTTGGATCTCCTTTGCACTGAGCCCATCCGCAGGAATTTTAAGCTCGTCTTCAATGAAGTGATCTGCTCTAATCTTGGTCTTGCTTTTTTTAGTAGTGAGAAGAAGATCAGCAAAAGTGTCTACATGTCCTGAAGCCTTCCAAACCTTCGGGTTGGTAATGATAGACCCATCCTGAGCAACAACATTTTGTCTATCTTGCACAATGAATTTGTACCAACTCTGCTTGAGTTTGTTCTTTACCTCAACTCCCAGAGGACCATAATCAAAGAAACCTGCTAAACCACCATAAATTTCCGCACTCCTGTAGACAAATCCTTTCTTTTTACAGAAAGTTGCCATCTCCTCAATACTCAGTGTCATGGTAGAGAGGGAAGGTAAGGAGTTTATTAAGCTTTTTCTAGAAAATAGGAGCCTTACTCTAAAGATTAGCGTTTGAGCCAGTCAAGCTCTTCGGAGCTGAGTTCAAATTCTTCTGCAAATTGTTCTTGCGTTTCTTTGTCGCTATTTTTTACGATTTGCTGTATATAGGGCATCTGAGCAAAGGCTACTTTACTTGAGACGTGCGTCGTTGTTGCAAACTTTTTGGCGATCTCCTTCTTCTTAGCAAGCTTCATTTTTGCCTGCCAGATCTTGAGGAGCCTCATCGGTTGTCTGTAGTTAAGGAAATCTGGGTTTCGTTGATCCTTACTTGTTGAAATACCTGCACTGAGAAGGTTGTAGACATACACAAGGTAACGCCAATGCTGCCTTCGCATAATTCTTCTCTTGAAAATGTCTGCTCGTGCCAGTTTTTCATAAGCTCGTGAGAGGTCTGCTGGGTTTTGGTACTCTTTTGGTAAGTTTTCATCAAGCCAAAGCATGATTTTATCAGGGTCAATGTCCACATTATCAAAAGCCCGTAGTGCATTTTCTGCTGAAGAAGACTTGAAGACAAGTGTGAGTGCTTGGATGATGGTTTCAGTACGTTTCCTATCAGAGAGATTGAGCACATCTTTGAAAGTTACTTCTTTGAGAGGCGTGAGTGTTTGAAGATCAAGTAAGGCTGCGCGTAGATCTCCGTCTGCTTGACGGGCAAGGCTTTGCAGCGCCTTTTCTTCGTAGCTTGTGTTCTCTTTTTGACAAATTGTTTCAAGAAAAGCTGCCATTACCTTGTGATCTATTTTAGGAAACTCAATTTTCATTGACTTTTTCTTGAGTACCTTGATCTTTTTGTTTTCAATGTCATTAACTGTAATAATCACGGGAAAGGAAGCCTTCTCAATTGCCTTAGCAAGCTCTTGAGCTCCTCCACGATCTTTTCTCCCCGAAAGGTTGTCAAGCTCATCAATAAGAATGACTTTTTGTTTGAAGAAAAGTGATTGCTGACCCATAGCTGAAGAGAGGAACTTTCCAATAGCATCTTTGTTTCTCAAATCAGAAGAGTTGATCTCCAAGAGGTCTAGATCCAGTTCCTTTGCAAGTGCATAGACAGAGCTTGTTTTTCCTGTTCCGATTGGTCCATGAAGAAGTGCTGCGGGGTTTTTTGCTTTGATTGCTTTGTAATTTGTTATGAAATGTTTAAGTTGGTGTGCTGCCTTCTCTTGTCCAATGATTTCCTGACTTGATTGGGGAGCATACTTTATTGTGAAGAGAGCAGGTCTTTTTTGAGCTGTGTTTTGAGAAATCTTTTCTAACATCCCTTCTTGGCTCATTTTTAAGTTTTAAAATATTTGGGTTGATGAAAACTAGTATCTTCTCTATGCTCATAATCTATTTAAAGCTTGGAAAGGGTTCTTTCTCAACGTATGGCAACAATGCGTTTAGGATTAACTTATGCTGATGTTCTTCTTGTTCCAAAGAGAACTCCTCTTAACTCACGAAGAGAGGCGGATGTGAAAAGTAAGTGGACCAAAAATATTTCTTTGAATACTCCACTTGTCAGTGCAAACATGGCCACAGTTACTGAACATAAACTGGCAATAGCTATGTCAAGGGAAGGGGGGCTAGGAATAATTCATCAATTTAACACCATAGAAGAACAGGTTGAAGAAGTAAAAAAGGTGAAACGAAGCACTAGTTACGTTATTGAAGATCCCATCTCCATTAGCCCCCATGTAAGTGTACAAGAGGCGGTTGATAAAATGGAAGAGACCAGCGTTACCAGCCTTCTAGTTATTGAGAATGGAGTTCTAGTTGGTATTTTCACTTCCAAAGATTATCTTTTTGAAAGCAATTTTGATCGGCGAGTGAGTGAAGTGATGACTCCAAAAGAAAAGTTAGTGACTGCTGCGCCAGGAATTAGCTTGGAAGACGCCAAGAGAATTTTTCAAGAATATAAAATCGAGAAACTCCCTCTTGTAGAAGATGGTCGTGTTAAGGGGCTCATTACTACCAAAGACATTAAGAGACTAGAATTTTGGCCTAACGCAAGTCGTGATGCAAAAGGTCGCCTCCTTGCAAGCGCAGCAGTTGGTGTGAAAGATACGCTTGAGCGGGCACGCGCACTAATCGATGCTGGCGTTGATGTTTTAGTACTTGACATTGCGCATGCTCATTCAGATCTTGCAATTCAGCGTGTTCGAGAGCTCAAAGCAGCATTTGATATTGATGTGATGGTGGGAAACATTGCAACAGCCAATGCTGCACGTGATTTGATTGAAGCAGGAGCAGATGGTTTGAAGGTAGGTATTGGCCCGAGCCCCGTGTGTACAACACGTATCAAGTCAGGAGCGGGGGTTCCACAATTCACTGCTGTGATGGATGTCTGCAGCGTTGCAAAACAGTATGGCGTTCCCGTTACCGCAGATGGTGGTATGAGAACTCCTGGAGATGTTGCTAAGGCGATTGCTGCTGGAGCAAGTACTGCTTTTAGTGGAACTTTGTTTGCGGGGACCAAGGAAGCTGCAGCGCGCATTGTCTACAAAGATGGAAAACGCTACAAGAAATACATGGGAAGTGCTTCGTATGTGAGTAATCACGAGAGAAAAGAGCACCTTGGTGGGAAAAAGATCAAGAAAAACCTTGATGTCTACGTTGAAGGAGTAAGTAGTCTTGTTGATTACAAAGGAGAGGTAAGAGGAGTCATTGACAAATTGGTCAAAGGACTTCAAAGCGGCATTAGCTATTGTGGCGCACGTAACATTTTGGAAATGCAAGCAAACGCAGAGTTTATTCGCATTACTTCTGCGGGCTGGACCGAGAGTAAGAGTCGAGGAATGAAGTTGAGTGAGTAGTCTTTTACCTGACCTTTTCTTTCTCTTTTCTTATTTTTATCTTTTATTCTCATTAACTTTTTAAAGAAGAGCTGGCTCCCATTGGGGATGGCAGCAGAATTACCTAAACGTTATGATTCTAAAGAAGCAGAACCCCGTATCCAGAAATTCTGGGAAGATGAGGGAGTGAACAAGTTTGATGAAAAGACCAACAAAGAAATTTACTCAATTGATACCCCCCCACCGACTGTTAGCGGGAAGATGCATTTGGGCCATGCTTTTAGTTTCTCTCAACAAGATTTTGTTGCTCGTTACAAACGAATGAGTGGTTTTGAAGTCTACTACCCTTTCGGAACCGATGATAATGGTCTGGCAACTGAAAAATTAGTTCAAAAGAAGAAAAAAGTAAATCTGCGTAATGTTTCCCGGCCAGATGCAATTAAGATCTGTGTTGACTTTCTCAATGAAGAGAGACCAAAATTTATCCAGGATTGGAAGAACATCGGTATGAGCTGTGATTTCTCTTTATGTTATTCCACCATTGATGATTACAGTCGAAAAATTTCACAAAAAAGTTTTTTGGATCTTGCTAAAAAAGGACTTGTGTACAGAAAAGAAGCACCAGTTATTTGGGACACTCAATTCCAGACAGCGATCTCTCAGGCAGAACTGGAGAGTGTTGATAAAAAGACCTTCTTTAATGATATCATCTTTAAGAGCGAGAAAGGAGAAGAGTTAATCATTGCAACTACTCGTCCAGAAATGCTCAGTGCTTGTGTTGCAGTCTTTGCACACCCAGATGATGAGCGCTACAAAAAGCTGTTTGGAAAGTTTGCACTCTCTCCTCTTTACGAGGAAAAGGTTCCAATCTTAGCTGATGAGAAAGCAGACCCCGAAAAAGGAACTGGCCTTGTTATGTGTTGTACCTTTGGAGATCAAACAGATATTGAATGGTATAAGAAACACAATCTTCCCTTGAAATCTGCAGTGAATAAGTTTGGAAAAATGACTGAACTGGGTGGTAAGTATGCTGGGATGAAAGTTGAGGAAGCTCGAGCTGCTATTATCGAGGATCTTCGTGAAGCGGGCTTGTTGAATGGACAAAAAGAAATAAGTCACACCGTGAGCGTTGGTGAGCGTTCTGGAAAGCCAATTGAGATTATTAATTCTAAGCAGTGGTATGTAAAATATCTTGATCGCAAAGAGGATTTTCTAAAAAAAGGAGCAGAGCTTAACTGGTTCCCAGAACACATGAAACACCGCCTTGATAACTGGATCAAGGGTCTTAATTGGGACTGGTGTATTGCTCGGCAACGTCACTTTGGAGTTCCCATTCCAGTTTGGTACGGAGAGGACGGAAAAGTGTACTACGCAGATGAGAGTCAATTGCCGGTTGATCCTACTAAAGATCGTCCACTTGGCATAAGCGATGATGTAAAACTTATTGGTGAAGTGGATGTTTTTGATACTTGGTTTACCAGCTCAAGCAGCCCATTTTTAGCAGTTAACTTGATTGAAGATGAGAAAGTTCGCAAAAGGCTCTTTCCTATGAACTTGCGTCCACAAGCGCATGACATCATTAACTTTTGGCTCTTCTCTACCATGGCAAAAACAAACCTGCTTTATGATGGCACCAATCCTTGGGAAGATGCAACCATAAGTGGTTTCGTACTTGATCCTAAGGGAAATAAGATGTCTAAATCAAAAGGGAACGTGGTAGCTCCACAAGATGTTATTGCAAAGTTTAGCGCCGATGCTATTCGTTTTTGGGCAGCAACTTCCAAATTAGGAGAAGATCTTCCCTACCAGGAAAAAGATGTACTTACTGGTCAAAAGTTTGTTAACAAGATGTGGAATGCATCTAAATTTGCACTGATGAACTTGGGTGATGGTTTTGGGAAAGACGATGCAGAGAATGTAGAACTGGTTACCGAAGTTTTTGATAAGTGGCTCTTAGCTCGTTTACAAAAAGTAATTGCTGCAGCAACCAGCAGCTTTGAAGCCTATGAATATGCAAGAGCAAAGGCTGAAGCAGAATACTTCTTTAGAAGTATCTTTTGTGATAATTATCTTGAGATCGTAAAAGATAGGCTTTACAACCCAGACAAACGTGGAGAAGATGCTCGTAGGAGTTCACAAGTAGCGCTCTATCACGCCGTGCTTGGAAGTTTAAAGATGTTAGCACCAATTATGCCGTACATCACTGATGAGATTTATAGTCATTACTTTGCCAAACAGGAAGGCCTAAAAAGCATCCATAGAAGTTCCTGGCCAGAGCTTGCCGAGCAGTGGTCTTTTGCTGATGAGCAGGAGCAGGCAGAGCTTGTTGGAGATATTGGTCTTGATATCATTGCTGCTGTGCGTAAATTCAAGTCAGAACAGCAACTTTCTTTGAAAGCTGAGCTTTCCGAATTAGTTTTAGTTGCTCCGCAGGGAGAAGAGGTCCAGAAAATTGAAGGACTTGAGAAGCTTGGCGGCTTTGAAGCAGCGGTAAAAAGTATGGAAGCTGATCTTAAAGCAGTTCTTAAGGTTGAGAAGATTAGTTTTTCAGGCAAGGCGGGTTCTGTAAGTGAGAAGTTTGCTCTTGGTATTGGAGTGAGTGTTAAAGAAGCAAAAGAATCCTAAAACAGAGAAAGGAAAATTTGAGAGATAGTGAGAAGAAAAGAGAAAAAGAAAGAAAACTAAATTACTTCTTATACAAAGAAACTCAGGAAACCTCACACTTTAGTGTTGGGGACGCAAGGTAATTGAAAATTACTTGCACAAGAAAGCAGAGCTTTCTTTGTGAATGAGTTCAGTTTTCCTGAGTTTCTTGTATCATAAAAATTTCAGAAAGCGGCGGTTCAAACCCCATCATTTATGGTTGGGGTAGCCGCTTTCCTAAAATTTTTCTTGATTTTATCCTTTGATTTCCAAAGCAAGACCATCTCCAGAAAGAACCAAACTGTCCATTCCTCCTTGAAGATGTGAGCTTATTTCTTCACCAGTTGTAAAGGTTGCATCCCCTACAAAGCCGGCAACTGTTGCGTCTTCTCCTGCAAAGGTGTAATCTAGCTTGTTCTCAAGATGAGCTTCCCCATGAGCAGAGGTAAAACTGATATCAAAAGAAGTTCCATCAAGAGCAACGCTATCAAAGTCAAGGTTTGTTAAAGTGATTGCAAAACTTTTCTCAGTGGAAAGCACAACACCATTTACTTCTAATCTTTCGGCATCCCCCACCAAGGTAAGACTTCCTTCCAAAGATAAGTCTCCTAAGAAGTTGTGAATACTTAGGGTTACTTCATCAAGGTTCCTTAAGTTAAGCTCTTCCTCTTTATCTATTTTGATAACTGCAGAAGGGTCACTAAAGGTAACTATAATCTCATCAGCAAAAAGCTCTTCTTGTTCTAAATCAGGAATTTGTTGCATGGTTAGATCTAAGGAATGTTCTATATCGGCCACCGCGGCTGCCTTCTTTACTGCCACTGCACTTTCAGCTGTAGCTCCAAGACCTTCTCCAGGTTCAAGTTCTTCAACTGCAGCTTCTCCTGCCTTTTCAATACTTGGAAAACCTGCGACCGAACCAGTAAGGCCTTCAGTATCTTCATTAAGAAGCAAAAGTGCAAAGATCCCACCTACAAGAATGGTACCAAGCACAAGATAATAACGAACTGTGTGATGAGCATTGTGCGCCGGAGCATGAGCCATGATAAAAACACCTCTTTTGTAACTACACCTTTTTTTCCTTTTTGGAAAATAAGAGTATTTTATGGTAGAAAAAGAGTCTTCTAACTTTTATAGTTTTCTGTATTTTAAAGGTGGTGCCGGGCAAAATGCCTTGTTGAGAAGGTTGTGTGAAGTGTTAAGAGCTGTCAAGAAAACTATTGTTTTGACTATTCTTTCTGAAGATTGTCGCTCTTATTCTCCCGAATACGATGCTCAATCTTTTCCATGACCGCATGAGGATTTTCTATGTCTTTGATCTCAAAAGATTCTACTGAGCCTTTCATGGAAATTGTTCCATAACCCAAGATTCTTTGTAGCCAATCTTGATGTACATTGATATCAGGAACAAAACCAAGAGGGTGAAAGTAGACATGTTTTCTATGTTGACGAATAATACCATCGATAATGGTCATCTTAGAAGGGTGGATAAGGTAACGCCTCATCACCCTTGAAATTTCTGCATAACACACTGCAAAGACAGCTAAGCTAAGAAGTAAAATGTCAAAAGCATCATAATCAAGACCCCGTGATGCTCCAAAAACAAAGATGAAAAAAAGTATTCCTGCACAGAGATACTCAATAAAGTAGGCTTTCCTGCTTCTTCGTAGCTCGAAAAGTACTCGTTCTGTATCTTTTGCATGAGACATGAGCCTAGGTTAAGTTCAATAACTTTATATAGATTTTGACTCCATTCCTTTCCTATGCCAGAGCTTCCAGAGGTAGAAACTGTACGCCGAGGCTTGGAAAAAGAAATTCTTGGAAAAAAGATTGCTTCAATCAAAGTAGAAGATTATGCTCAAAACATTGCTGGCCCTTTAGATGAACAGCTAGGAGCAAGTGTTAGCTCGGTTGGTAGGAGGGCGAAATATTTGTTGTTGCATTTAGATAATTCTAATTCTTTGATTGTACATCTCAAGATGACCGGCCAATTTATCCCAGGACATATTGCTGAGAAAAACAAGAAACTCTCTTTTGCAACGAAGGTGCTTTTTAGTTTCACTGATGGATCCACTCTTCATTTTAATGATTGGAGAAAATTTGGAGAGATCAATGTGCTGCCAAGTGATGCAATTGAGCAATTTTTCCATGAGAAGGCTTTGGGCCCAGAGGCTCTTGATGAGAAGTTTAGCTTTCAAGAATTTAGTGAAATTTTGCATCGAAAGAGAAGGTCTCGTTTGAAAACGACGCTTATGGATCAGAAAGTTATTTCTGGGCTTGGAAACATTTATGCGCAGGAAGCCTGCTTTCTTTCAAGGATTGATCCTCGCCGTAAAATTGAAAGTCTCACTTTAGAAGAAGGAAAGAATTTGTATGATGCCATTCGAGCTGTTTTATCCCAAGCGATTACTTTTAATGGCACTTCTTTCGATACCGCATATGTTACAGTGAATGGACAAGGAGGAAATTTTTCTCAGTTCTTACATGTCTATAAACAAAAGAAGTGTAAGGTTTGCCAGGAAGAAATCTCTTTGGTTTCTATGAGTTCTCGAAGCACCTATTTTTGTGCTAGCTGTCAGAGATAATTAGTATAGCGGTAGTAGAATGTTATAAGAATGAATGTATGGGCAAGGAGCTTGCTTTTCAGAGGTTTTAAAAAATCAGTTTATTTTCTTTCTGCTTAGGTGGTTAGCTGTGTTAAAAAAATTCTTGAGCAAAGTTAAGAAGGAAGTAAAAAAAAGAAAGCCAAGATCTGTTTCCTTAAGAAGGAGGAGTTCTCGATCTTTAGATAAAGAGGAATTTGAGAACCGTTTTCAAAAATTCTACCATCTTAATAAAAGAAGGTTAAACAAAGAGCGACGTGGAAATTACAAAAGAAAAGCAAAGAGCGGTATTTGCGTTCGTTGCAGTAAAAAAATTGTTCCTGGCATCGTGTTCTGTAGCTACCATCAAGCAAAACAAAAAGAGTATAATGCCAAAGCACGAAAGAGAAGAAAACTTGCTGCCAAAAAGAAATCTTGAATTGAATCAGAAAGAAATAAGAAAGTAAAAAAAGAAATAAGAAGACAAAGAGATAATTACATCTTGTTGTTCTTATACTTCTCAGCATCGGCTTTGGAAAGAACTCTCCAACACTCATAATCTCCAGAAGGAGACTTAGTTACTGCGAAAAAACGAGTTACTCCCTTAGCCTCTTTCTTACGTACTTCAAATTTGTCTGTCTTAAATTTCTTTTTGGACTTAACGTCGTAAAATTCAACTTCTGCCATGTTATAAAACACCTCTATTTTATTGTTAGTAGTATGCTGTTTTCCAGCCTTAGAGAAAAAAACCAACTTGCTACCTTAGCTGCTTTAGTTTATCCCTCAAACCCCGTGGGTGAGTAAGAACGGGGCGGGACCTCTTTATAAAGTTTGTTGCTAGGCATGCAAGAAATGTATATAAAAGGGAGAGAGGGAAGCAGAGGTATCTAGAAAAATTCTTTTTATTTACCAAAAGAGAGTCTAAAAGGAGTTCTTTCTTCTTATGAGAATAAAATTATCTAATGAGGTAGGGATGCTTTTCTTTAAGAAGTTCAAGTGCCAACTCTTGTTTGGCTTTACTTTGTGCATAGAGTGTGAACAAAAGATCCCCTCTCTTTACTTGCTGCCCCACTTTTTTGTGCAAGTATAAACCTGCGCCCTTATCTTTTGGAGCGCCAGCAATTCTAGCAAGTTTTGCAATTATACCATTACTTAGTTCTTTGACAGTTCCAGATTTGCTTGCTCGCACTTGATACTTATACCTGCCAAGGGTGGGAAGTGTTTGCTTTCCTTGCGCTTTGATGATCTCTTGCATCTTCTTCCAAGCTTTTCCAGAAAAGAGGATTTCTTCTGCGGTTTTGAATCCTTTTCCTTTCTTTACCTTTTTTGACATTTCAAGAAGTGTGGCTGCCATATTGAGTGCCTTTTTTCTGAGATCTTCTGGAGCATGCTGCTCATTTTTGAGAATTGCAAGCACATCTTGTGCTTCAAGAAGCGGGCCAACACCATTTCCAATTGGTTCAGAGCCATCAGTGACAATCACTTTCACGTCCATCTTCAGTGCTTTTCCTACTTTCTCAAACTTTTTTCGTAACTTCCTTGCTTGAGTGGGATTTTTTACTTTCACTTCTTCACCCATGGGAATGTCAATGAGTACATGATTTGCAGTAACTGAATATTTCTTTGCCATCACCGAAGCTATAAGCTGCCCCTCTGCGTCAATAGAGAGAGGGTGTTCTACTTGAATGATTTTATCATCAGCAGGAGCAAGGTTCATTGAACCACCATGCACAATGCAAGCGCCAGTTTTTTTGATTACTTGATGAATCTTTTTTTGACTCAATTCTACCTTTGCTAAACATTCCATTGTGTCTGCTGTTCCTGCCGGACTAGTAATTGCTCGCGAACTAGTCTTTGGCATGGTAAGTCCTGCTGCTGCAATAATGGGAGTTACAATCATGGTTGTTCTATTGTTTGGCACTCCACCGATACAATGTTTATCAAGAGTAATCCCTCTGAACTTGAGCTTGTCTCCAGTCTCTACCATTGCCCTAGTCATATCTACAATTTCTTTATCTGACCAGCCATGTGTAAAACCTGCCGCCACAAAATAAGTTTTTTCAACATCTGTTAAGCGATCGTTAGTAATATCATCAATGATATGAAGAATTTCAGTGTAGCAAAGTTTTTTCCCATGCATCTTTGCTCTAATGTGCTGCACAGATTCAGGTTTTCCGGAAAACTTTACTTTAATTGCAGGACAGCTTTTGTTCTTACTTCTGCCCCTACTCTTTCCTTGAAGACAAAGCCGTTTGAGTACTTCTTCAAAAACACCGATTTGGCCAGGAGCGACCACTTTTTTGTTCTCAGCAATATCAAGGATAACATTTACTTTGTTTCTTCCCGCAGAGAGTAAAAGACGGTCTCCAACATGAAGGTCTAGCTCTTGCGCATCTTTTTCATTGAGAATGGCAACCAGAATTCCTCCGGTTGCAATATCCATATCTTTTATCTGAAAAGTCTTCATCTCTCTTCCCCTTACTCTAGAAGAAAGAATTTTTGTTTATATATGTTACGAAGTGACTTGTAAAGAAACTTGTAGAGAATGTTCTTTTGGCCTTTGGTAGAATGCGGTTTTATTGGTCTTGTTGATCTTCTTGCACACAATCTCCAGGTTCAAGTGCCTTTTTTACTTTGCTTTTGTCTCCAACAAAAGCACCTAATTTTTCTCTTCCAGAATCAAATGTTTTTTTGGCAGAGCGCACTTTGACTGTTCCATTGTTATTCTTTCCTTTATTTTCAATACGTACTCCTGGACTGAGCTCAACGTGCTCTCCAAGCACAGAATCTTTAATCATGCAACGTTTTCCCAACTTACTATTGCTTGCAATAACTGAGTTTTCTATTCCACAACTTGCTTCAATAATACAATTTTTTCCAATTGCAGTAGAACCAGTAATAATACAGTTTGGACCAATGACGGTGTTTTCACCAATAACAATATTTCCCTTGAGAAGGGTTCCACTCTTGACAATCGCCCCTTTGGCAATATCAACGCTCCCTTCAATCATCACGCCCTCTTCTAGTTTTCCTTTGATGGAACAAAGCTCTTCATCAGCTAACATTTGCTCGTTTGCCTCTAAGATGTGCCAAGGATAGCCCACAGGAATCCAAAAACCTTGTACTTCTTGATAATGCAATTTTCCTTGTTTTGCTAATTCTTGCATAGCATCCGTAAGTTCATACTCTCCTCTTGGAGAAAGTTTAAGTGATCTGAGAATGGGAAAAATTTCAGGAGTAAAACAAAACATTCCTGCGTTTACTAAATTTGAAGGTGGAGGACCTTGGGGCTTTTCAATCACCTCTTTTACTAAGCCGTTTTCAACAACAACCGCTCCAAACTTACTCACATCATCTTTATGTTGAAGAAGTACTGCGTTATCAAATTTAGCCAGATTTTTCATATCCTTTCTTGAATAAAGATCGTCACCATAGAAAGCAAAGAACTTGCCCGTTACTTTACCTTCTGCCATGAGCAGAGCGTGGCCTGTTCCAAGCATTTCTTCTTGCACGATGTAAGTTATTTTGATACTATGATAATGCTCGCCAAGCGCTTGCATAATTTGATCTTTTTTGTAGCCAACAATAATGATTGCTTCATCGACAATACCAAGCATTTGATCTAGGTTGTGCATGAGCACTGGTTTGTTTGCTACTTCGATAAGCGGCTTTGCTTTGCTTGTTGAGAAAGGAAAAATCCTTGTTCCTTTTCCTGCGGCTAAAATTACTGCTTGCATTTTTCTTGGGTTTTGCTCACTTGTTGTACTTATTCTTTTCCTTGTATTTTTTTAATGATTTCTGGTATTTCTGATAAGGATTCAACCACATAATTGATCTCTTTTCCAATCATTTCTTGGGGTGTTGGATCAGCAATTCCCCTCCCATACTTGAAATGGATCGTGGTAATGCCGAGTTTGTGTGCTGGGAGTAGGTCTGTTTTGTACTTATCACCTATTGATACGGTATCTTTTGGCTGGAAACCAGTATTGTTTAGAATCTTCTTATAACTCTCTTCCTTGTTAAGATTAAAAGTTATTTGTACATCAGCAAAGCGAGTAAGATCGAGACCTATTTTTTTCATCTTAGCAAACTGCATCTCTTCTCGCCCAGCTGAGAGCAGAGCCAGGGTGTGTCCTTGTTGCTCTAAGGTGTTAAGAAGTTCTTGGGCCCAGTTTA
Source organism: uncultured Methanosarcinales archaeon (assembly GCA_964343575.1). Classification (GTDB taxonomy): domain Archaea; phylum Nanobdellota; class Nanobdellia; order Woesearchaeales; family GW2011-AR9; genus CAYFJV01. The sequence continues at coordinate 562,802 of CAYFJV010000001.1, forward strand.
CATAGCTTATTGTGAATGATTTTCTAAATGGAGTAGTGTACTCTTCTACCGCAACTTCGTAAAGATCTTCACGACCAACTTGTTTTAGAAATTTTTGAAAAGTTTCTCTTGCCGCAAAGGAACTTTTGTCCAGTTGAAGGAATATTTTATGAATCTCTTCTCTGTCTCCTTTCAATCCCGCTGCGAGGAGCACATCTATGACGTCGTAAAACTTGAGAGGGATCGTACATTTAGAAGTGTCCGCAAGGGTGTCATCAAAATCTAGAATTATTAGCATAGTCTGATCAGCTCTCTTGCAAGTTTTTTTGAATCATAACGGATAAGTAAAGGATTGTTTTCCTCATTCAGATTGGCAAGCACTGCTCTTGGGTCTTGAAGCATATCAAAGACCACGGGAAACTGCTGCTCTTGCCGATAGCGTTGGAGTAAGGAGGAGTTTATATGCCCTTCGTTAAAAAGAACAAAGTCAATTCTTCTTTGGATGTACTTTTCGACCTCAGTTACAAACTTAGAACAAGTGTAACCATCAGTCTCGCCTTTTTTGGTCATAGCATTACAAACATGAATTATTTTGGCTGAACTGTTTTGCAAGGCTTGGGGGATTCCTTCTACAAGAAGATTAGGAATTAAGCTCGTATAAAGATCTCCGGGAGCTAAAACAATAAGATCAGCTTCGCTTATTGCAAGGAGTGCTTCCGGGTTTGCCTTAGCTTTTGGAGAGAGATACACCTTTTGAATCGCTGCACGGTTCTCTGTTTTAGGCACACAGATATTGTCTTCTTCTTCTATTGTTGTTCCATCAATCAACTCAGCATAAAGGTGTGCATCATCTGTTGATACAGGGATTACTTTTCCTTGAAGGTTAAGTAATTGTGAGAGTTTTTGAATTCCAATAACAAGAGAACCATAATTTTGCTGCGCTGCAGTAATGAGAAGATTACCCAAAGAGTGGTTGTCCGCTGCGCCGTTAAAGCGAAAGGCAAAAAGATCACTAAGAGCGTTCTCTTGATCTTCATCGGCTAGGGCAAGAAGGCATCTTCGTATATCTCCTGGAGGGAGAACGCCAAGATCAGTTCTCAGTTTTCCAGTGCTTCCCCCAGAATCAAACATACTTACTATGGAAGAAATTTGCAGGGGATAGGCCTTGAGTCCCTTAAGTACAGTGTATGAACCCGCTCCACCGCCGATGACCACAACCTTCCTCATGGCTTGGGAGGGAGAAATGCGCTTTTTAAGGCTTGTGAAAGCTCTTTTGCTCATTTTTGACCTTTTTTTATGAGATAGAGGTAAGGCAAGAGGCAATAAGAGGTATTTTCTTGGAAATAAAGGAGATTCCCAATCAAAATATTTATAAATGAACCATTGTCTTGGCCCTGTTATGACTCATATTAACTTGGTGAACCCAAACGAGCTTGTAAAACGTTCTGCAGATGAACTTAAGAAGGGAACTTTAGTTCAACCTTTGGAGTGGAGCAAGTTTGTAAAGACTGGGCACCACAAAGAAAGGCTTCCAGACAGTGATGATTGGTGGTACTCTCGAAGCGCAGCAATTTTGCGAACCGTTGCTTTGAAAGGGCCCATCGGAACTGAGAAGATGCGTACCAAATTTGGTGGTAAGAAAAACCGTGGCCACAAGCCAGAGCGATTCTATAAGGCATCAGGAAACATCATCCGAAAAATCTTACAGCAGCTTGAGCAGTCAGGTCTTGTTCAGCAAGCTGAGAAAGGTGTGCACAAAGGACGTGTGCTTACTCCAAAAGGAGTTTCTTTCTTAGATAAGATTGCGGTGCAGATTGCAAAAGAAGCAAGTGCTAAGAAATGAGTTGGAATGAGTATAACAGGTTATAATTATGGCGAGACACAAACATCCTTCCAAAAAAAAGCGGTTAATTAAGTTAGGAAGACAAACAAAATGGGCTCCTTTCTGGACAGCTTTGAAGGCTTATGGGAAAGGAAAACGTGTACACCCTTCAAGACTCACCAAAGTCAAAAGAAACTGGAGGAGAACCAGTACCAAGGCATAGTCTTTGGTAAACTTTTAATTCAAACTTTTAAAATGGCAAAAAAAGCAGCTGCACAGGAAATTGAGCGAACCTATACTATTCCTTTACGTAAGGAATTTCGTAAGGTGCCTAACTGGAGACAAACCAAGAAGGCAGTGAAAGCTGTTCGTGAGTACTTACAAAAGCATATGAAATCTGAGAAGGTGCTTTTAGGTAAGGCGCTTAATGAAAAACTCTGGCAGCATGGTATTCGTAACCCACCTCACAAAGTAAAAGTGAGTGTTTCTAAAGATAAAGAAGGCGTAGTGAAAGCTGATTTGTTTGGTGTGAAGGAAGCAGTTCCTGCTAAAAAGAAAGCAAAGCCAGTGAAGAAAGAGGCTAAAGCTCCTGCGAAAAAAGTAGAAGCTACCGAGAGTAAAAAAGAAACTCCAGCCGTAGTTGAAAGTACACCTGCTTCTGAAGTAAAGAAGGAATAATTCTTTTAGTGTGTTTGATCTTTTGTTAATAATCTTGCTTGTTTAGTGATGTCTTTCTTGTCTTGCAGCTTCAACATTTAGAACTTTTCGATACAAAGATTCTACGCTGGGATCGTCTCGTAGCAAGCCTAAGGAGTTGACAAGACCCCTTTCTAAAACCGCTTCAACTTCTCGGTTTATTCGATCTAATTCGTAGTCCACGCCCATTGCTGCATAGGCTAAAAAGACATTTGCAAGATCGATTATGGTAAAGTTTGGCATTCCTGACCCTCCTGGATGTCTTCGCATTTGTGCAATGCTCAGTGATCTTTGGATGTCTGTCCTCATTCTATGATATGCAGGAACCCTCTCTGCAAGATGCAATGCAGTTTCAAGATGTCTTTCTGCATAACAAAGACCACCGGATCCCAAATCCTCCATAGCAATCCTTGCTTCACCCCGTTCTAAAGAGATAAGTGGGTCCCTTTTTCCTCTTTGAAATTGTAATTTCTGAAGGCGTGATCCTAAATCATAGGCAGATTCTGGATCTCCCCCTCTTCGAAGCAGGACCATTCTTCGAATATTTGCAAAATCTAAACCGTCTTGTCTTCTCAACTCTTGGTACATTTTTGCACTTGCATTAAGGTGGCTTTCTGCTCCCCTCAAATCATCTTTTCCATCTGTTCTAAGAGTATAAAGAGAAGCTAAGTTGCTTGCCACGCTTGCTTTGCGAGATTTAACTCCCCTCTCTAACTTTTCATTGTCTGGATCAACTTCGGCTAGAAGGTCAAGAGCAAAAAAGTAAAGCTCACTTGCTCTTTCCCACTTTCCCCAATCACAAAAAGCACGTCCTTGAGCATCTATGGCTGCTGCCATTGCCAGGTTTTCCTGATCTGTTCTTTGGGGAAGTTTTCTATAGAAGCCAGCTGATCGCTCTGCTATTAAAACCGCAGGATGATAATCTCCTTGAAGACGAGCTTGCCTACTAGCAAGGATAAGCATCCAATCATACCTCACAAGGGTTGAAGTAAGGCGGATAAGATCAGGATGATGGTCAGCACATTCTCTAATTCTCTGTCTTGAGAAGAGTTTTTCAAGCATAATCTCTTATTTTTCTCTTTTTTTATAAAAATTTACAACCCAGAGAAGAGATTGGGAAAAATTAGTAAGATTCTTAAAAAGAGTAAAGATCTGGGAGAAATAATGGTAAATCCACTCACGCATGCTTATTTTTCCTTACGATTAATGGAAGAGGAAGGCCTCAGTCAAGAAGAAGAAGATCACCTTATTGTTGGTAGCTTACTTCCTGATATTCATCTTTCTGGAATGATTGAATACCACAAAACACACACCAGAAGTAAAGAGTTCTTTGAATACGTTGCTGAGCATCTACACAAAATTTCAGCACTTGGAATTGTTATGCATGCTGAAAAACCATTTGGTATTGATCATTACACTCACAAATATGATGGCTTTATTCAGCAAAATAGTAAGGATGTTGAAGCACTTGCTAAAAAGTATAGAGATAGTATTGGTAAAATCGATATGCTTACGGTGCATTTTCTCATTGAGTACACTGTTGATCATATTTTGGCAAGGAAAAATCCGCAACTGATCGAGAAAGTAACTCGCGCAGTAAGAAATCCTCGCATGGTACGAGTGGTCACTGCCTTTGCTTCTTTTCATGAGATGAGTGAGAAAAAAAACAAGAGACTTATTGCTTTGCTTGGAAAAAAACAACTACTCAAATTCTTCGAGAATTTTGCAAGCCCAGAAGGAACTTCTCAAAACTGGCTCAGTGTAAAGTTTTACCGAGAACTTAAAGATGAAAAAGCGCTTCCTTTACGTGAGAAGATGAAACGTTTAGCAAAGTTTTCTTACTACAATATTAAACGAAAGATCAATGATGAAAAGATAAGTCAGTTTTTTACTGAGCTTGCTGAGCTTCTTGAGCCGCGGGCAGTAGAGTTTTTGGCTGAAGTTGAAGAAAAAGTGAGGCCACTCAAAAATGAGTACTGGGCAAAGATTCATCATTAAGGAAGAAGTTGGGGAGATTGGCCAAGATCCCTTCAAACGCAGTACTGAGCAGCTTGTTTCTTTTGGCATTGTAAACATTGATAAACCAAAGGGACCTACAAGCCACCAGACTTCTGATTTTGTCAAAAAAATTCTTGGTGTGAAGAAGGCAGGACATAGTGGGACGCTTGATCCTGCAGTTACGGGAGTACAACCAGTTGCACTTGGCAATGCAACACGTATTACACAGTTCTTTTTGACCGCTCCGAAAGAATATGTAGGAGTTATGCATCTGCACAAAGAAGTTTCTGAAGAAAAAATTCGTTTGATGGTTGAGGAGTTTTTGGGAAAAATTCGTCAATTGCCTCCGATAAAAAGTGCCGTAAAGCGTCAGGAAAGAACACGCGAGATCTACTCCTTTGATCTGCTTGAAATTGATGGACAAGATGTTTTGTTTAAGGTGCGTTGTCAAGCAGGAACCTACATTCGAAAACTCTGCCATGATTTTGGAAAAAAGTTAGGTGTTGGTGCGCACATGGCGCAACTTCGTCGCACTGGGGCTGGTCCGCTTAATGAAGAAGATCACCTAGTAACGCTTAATGACTTAGCGGATGCCTATCACTTTTGGAAAGAGGAAGGAAATGATTCTTTACTTCGTTATTGTATCCAACCGATAGAAGTTGGTGTACGCCACTTGAGAAAGGTTTGGATCTTTGATTCTGCAATTGAGAGTTTAAGTCATGGTCGTGATCTTGGAGCCCCTGGTGTGAGTATGCTTAATAATTTTAAGAAAGGTGAATTGGTTGCCGTGATGAGCTTGAAAGGAGAACTTGTTGCTGTTGGGCAAGCACTGATGTCAGCAGTTGCGATTAATACTGAGCGCAAAGGGCTTGCTGTTGCGGTGAAGAAGGTGTTTTGGCAAGGAGCACAATGACCCAATCACAAACAAGTAGAAGACATCATTATTTTGATTTAGTTAGAGAGGAACAAGGTAGCTCTTGGTTAGAGCGACTTCTTTCTTTTCTTAGAACTGAAGAAGCCAGGTCTGAAAGTGCTGAAAACAGGATTGTATACCTAGAAAGAGAGATTATCGTTGATATGCCCGCAATTCCTTTTATGGATCGTAGAGGAAGGGAAGCACACGAAATTTTTTTTGAGTATTTTGAAGCCCTGTTAGATGTTTGTTTTACAGAAGGGAGAAGATTTTATCTTTGCTTTAGTCCTAGAAGTTATGATAACACAGTTGCCTGTTTAATGGGCGAAGGTGTTTTGAGAGGAGAGATTTTGTTCTCAGAAGCAGAAGTTTTCTTAAGAAGATTTAGGGAGAGGGTTTCTCCTCGAGGTTATATTGTTGGAGAAGTGGAACTTAGTCCGGCAGGAAACTATATTAGAATTGATTTAGACACCTTAGCTGAGTTCTATAACCATGCCCTCCCAACAAGGGTTCACTAACTTTATGCTTTCTAATTCATCAATCTCACCAGCAGATTCATGAATGTGCCCAGAGATGACTAATTTTGGCTTAATTCTTTTGGCAAACTTTCTATAATCAATACTTCCCACATGTTTCTTAGCAACAATGTCAAGCTTAGTGTTGTAAAGAGGCATATGAGTTACTAAAACAATCTTCTTCTCTTTGTACTTGCCGTACCATTGTCTTGCAAGAGCCCTGAACTCAGGATCTTTTTGTGCAAAACCTCCGCCACCGTAGAAGAGAAAAACATAATCCTCAATTTCTAAGACTTGTTTGTGCATGTCATGACAATATTCGTAATCTTTAATCGCTTCTGCGTAACCTTCATCTTCCTCATGATTTCCAGGAATGATATAAATCGGTTTTTTGAGTTCGTTGACTTTTTTTAGTGTAGGTTTTAACCCACTTCCAAAGTTGCTGAAATCTCCTGCAATGATGACAAAATCAATATCATCTTCCTTAGCTCTTGCTACTAGTTTTTTGAGCTGATCAAAGTCCTCATGTATATCTGAAAAGGTAAGAAACTTCATTTTGCTTTGGTTTTAGATTCTGGGAAAGGAAAAGAGAGAAAAAGAAAATTATTCAGAAGCGGGTACTTCTTCTTGTTTTTCTTCGCTTTCTTCAATAGTTTCTTCTCCTTGCTCAGCATCTTGCTGCTCTTCAAGTTCAGGAGCAGCTTGCTCTTCTTGAGCTGCCTGTTCTTCTTGTTCTTGAACTGGCTGCTCTTGCTCTGTTGCATCAATAACAGTAGTTTTTCCTTCATCAAGAAGTCTTAGAGAACGTACTGCAAACTCTTTTACAGGATAAATCGGATTAAGTTTCTTCTTGATTCCTGGCTGAATCCTTTTCGTAGTAAGCTGGCTTACCAAATCTGCAAAAGCTCTTTGGCTAATTTCTTTTCCAAGAAGTTCTTTTGCCGCATTTTGTAACATAACTCCAGTAGATCTTTTGTTCCTGTAAAGCGCAAGGATAAGTGTTTTTACCTGTACCTTCTGCCCATCTTTAGTAGTGAAATACCAAACATTATCAATTCTTGAAGAACGTTTTCGCACCATCCTTTTTACAGAAGCAGCAACAAGGTTGTAACCCACTACTTTTGTTTCAAGAACAGATGCTTTCAAATTGTGAATTTTAAGGGTGATTTCTACCTTTTGATCTCGAATGGATCCAGTAAGGTCCCTTAAGTTGATGGTCATTACTCTCCCAAGTGCCAATTCAGCTTTAGTAAGGTAAGTTTCTCCCACTTCTTTTTTTCCAAAGATGCTTGGTGCTTGAATTTTGAACCAGGTTTTTTTCTTAACTTTAATTTTTGCTTGTTTTTTTGGTTTTTTTGCCATTTTCTTTTTCGCAAAGCTCTTTTTCGTGAGGGTCGCTGGCTTTTGGCCTAGCCCCAGAGTTTGATGACTTTACGCCTCATCGTTTTTGGAGGGCGATCTGGCATTTTCTTCTTTGATGCCAGTTGAGCTGTTTTGGGTAGGGGTGTTTTATAAAGGTTTCTGAGCCCAGAATAGGTTTTGAACTTCAAGAAGCTCCTTGTTTTTGAAAGTTTTGAGGCAGAGTGAAGGCCTAGTTCTTAAAGAGATTTTTGAACTGGCCAGAGGTCTCTCTTAAAAGGTCGTCCTGTTCTCCGATACCAAAGGGTAAAATAGCTATAATTTCCACATTTTCTGGAAACCCAAGAGTTAGTTCATTAAGCTGGCTTTTAAGGTGGTTGGCGCTGGTTGCCAAAAAATTGAGCTTATAATCAAACTCTCCAAGAAGGTAACGATTGAGAAAGATAATGTATCTACTTTGATGGCTAAGGAATTCTTCGAACCTCTCTTTGCTGTTCCTTTCATCTTCGCTAAAGTTGAGAAGAACTTCAAAGACATTGAGATTATTGTAGTTAAGTGCTCCAATTCTTGCATAAATATGAAAACCGGTGATGATATCCCTTTCTTGAAGAGACTTGAAAAAAGATTTTGTTCTTTTGTAACTGAATTTTGTTTTTCTTGAGAGTTCTAAGATACTTGCATCTGGTTTTTGATAGAGTATTCTTAAGAAGTGTTTTTCTTCGTCAGTGAGTTGATAAAGCTTGTTATCTTTCTTTTTTTGTTTAGTGTTTATCCTTCCTAAGGACTTTATCTCTTGGTCGGTAAGAATTGCTTTGTAGGGAAGAGTTTTTTGGTAGAGCATTCTTTGATAACTGGTCTTAGAGACCTTGTTTCTTATTACCTTCCTGATTTTGGATACTATCTCCTCAATCTCTTTCACTGATTTCCCATAAAAGTAGACCATGGTGTCATAAGATCCGAAAAAGTAGCCAGTTCTAAGAACCCCCTTGACCTTCCTTAACTTCAACACAAGCTTATTAGCTTCGTCAGATGAGCACTTGAATTTAATGAAAACAGAGTAGTACTCATAACCTACTTTGTCGAAATCTACGAACAGGTTTATTTTTCTGATTGCCTTTTTCTTGTGTAGTCTATTGAGGGCATACTGCACCATCTCCCGACTGCAGCCAACCCTTTTAGCAACTTCAGTTACAGACATACGGGCATCTAAACGCAGTAAGTAGAGAATCTTTCTTTCTCTAAGGCTCAGCTTGAGATTCTTTCGTTCTTTTCCTTTTTCTTCCATTTATAGCATGAAAAAGAGAAATAAGTAAAGAATTTTATGAAAATATTTTATATATTTGTATTTGTTTCCTACTTTAAAATGAAGGCCACAGAAAAAGATTTACTTATCATCTCTCGACTTCGAGAACATTCAAGAGAGAGTTTAACTTCAATGAGTAAAAAGACAGGTATTCCCATCTCCACCTTGTTTGATAGGTTGAGAAGTCTCAAACCAGTAAAGAGATATACAGTTTTACTTGACTTTGAACAATTAGGCTATTCTGTGCATGCCTTTGTCCTCTTAAAAGTTAACTTTGAGAAGAATAGTGATGTGAAGAAGCACCTCTGTTCTCACAGCCAGATAAATTCTTTGTACAAAACTAACAACGGCTTTACCTTCTTGGTTGAGGGAGTGTTTGAATCTGTTAGCAATCTTGATGAGTTTATAGAACACCTTCAGCAAAAGTTTGGAATTGAGAAGTATTCTATCCAATACTCTGTTGAAGAAGTGAAGAGAGAAGGGTTTAGAATAAATCACTAAAATTTTACTTCTCCTTTTCTTGTAAATAGATGCCTTTTTTACACACGAAGACAAATTTTTCTTCCTTTTTTCCAATAAATAGCTAATTTGCCCCCAAAATTTGGCTTTAAGATAAATTATCTTTTCTAAAAACCATAGAAAAGTATTTATATATGTTTATTTGATGAAAAAGGCAATTAAAAATATTTTTTCTAAAATGGCAGGAAATATAGGATACCACAAAAAAATATTTACCCCAAAGAGATACTCAAGTGATGACCTTTTAGACCTTGGAGTAGATGGTTCTTATGGTTTAAATATGGCTCCAGAAGTTCTTGCTTTTCTTGACACCCCTAACACAGAGATTGCTCGTATCTATAGCGCTGCGACCGGTGCAGATTATAGAGAAACACTAGCTCTTCTGAAAACTTCAACGAAGTATCTTCGATGGTCTGGAGCAGATGAGTTTCTTGCTGTGGACAGAGATGGAGAAAAAAGGGCAGTTTTGATTGAAACTAATAGTTGTCCAGGTGGAGCACGATCTATGCCTTCTGCTAGCATTACAAGAGTAGAAGATTCAGCATTTGCAAGAACTCTTAGCTCTGCACTTCTTCCACATGTTGTTGAAGAAGGCCCATTGGCAGTGATGTATGATCAAAATCCAAGTGGAAATCAAAGAATGGCCCAAGTGCTCGCAACACTTAGTGGCAGAGAGGTTTATGGAGTTTATGTTCCAACACCGGAAGTTGCTGCAAGGCATATTGACCCACATACCCTCATGGTAGATGGAATCCCAATTGCAGGTGCACATCGTTTTGTAACACAAGATCCTTGGAGGAAATTAGCAATTCTTAATCAACGAGATGGTGTGGAAATTCCTGTTTCAAACCCAGTTATTGCCTGCCTTGGAGGAGCAAGAAACAAGGCAGTTGCAACTGCTGCTTACACTGCATTTAACCAAACTAGTAGAATCAAACTTTCCGTGCCAGTTACAACTGCCGCTGTCCCAAGAAGAGAAGCCTTTGATATGGTGAGACGAGATTTTGGAGGAGTTGCAGTTGTTAAGGATCCCTACTCTAACTCAGGCATCGGAGTTTGGACAATAACAAACAAAGAGGAACTCGAAAGGGCAGAAGCAGAAACTGATGACGGAAGATTCTACTTAGTTCAGCAACTTGTTGGAAGTGAAGAAGTCACTTCTAATGGAAGTATCCCCCAGCTCCACCATTCTGGTTGTATTGTTGATGGAGAGAGCTTTGCTACAGACTATAGGGTTATTGTAGTTAGCCACCCAACAGAAGGATTTAGACTCGCCGGACTTTACTCCCGGAGAGGAAGAGCCCCACTTAACCAACTTGGTAGAAGGGAAGTAGACTCATGGGATGTTCTAGGAACCAACCTCTCAGTACTTGAGAGAGTATTAGCAGATGGGGAAAAGGTTTGGAAGACAGAAGCAGATAGAAGAATCATACCAACTGCAGAAGACTATGCATCAATGAATATAACAAGAGACGACCTTGCTAAAATGTATGTAACTGCTGTTGCAGCTACAGTTGCAATAGACAGAGTTGCTCAAAATCTCGTAAGAAAGGATGGTAGTTTTGATAGAGAATTATTTTTAAGATTAAATGGAGGAGAACAAAGACTTTTGGAAGAGATTATATTTCCAAGGGGAGCGTCTCTTCACGCACAGCAACGCGAAGCAGTGGCTGCCCTTGGTTAAAGAAGGCACCCTCATAAAGGTAGAGCACTTTCCCTTTTACAGTACTTAAAATCTTCCCGCCACAGATCTCTTCTCCAAAAATATTTCTTAGTTCTGCAACAGGGGTTCCAACTTCAATCTCTTCACCAACAGTTACAAGAAACTTAACAACACCGCTCTTAGGCATTAAAGGTTTTAGAACAGCACTACCAATAAAATTTTTTCTCGAGGGAAGAGCAACATTTCTTCTTATAAGGCCTAAAGAAGCTATCACATTTTTTACTCCGCTTAACCCAGAAGCAACTTTTCTGTTATCTACCACTAATCGGGAACCAAGCTCAACTGTGAAAGAAGGAATCTTTTTGAAATAAACTAAAGAGCCCACTAGAGTGCTAGCATACCTCATTTTTTTCCCGGGAGTTTGTTCGTTGTAGAGGACAGGGAACCCAAATGTGTTTGCGTGATGAAAGCTTTCTCGACAAACATCCCGGTCTTCTTCCCGATGAGCTTTTCTTACATAGATAAAAGAATCAGAACAAATTTTTGAACAATGCAAATCAATGTGAAAACTGGTATGCCTGCTTAGCTCTGAAACAAAATTTTCTGTTATTTGTTCTATCTCTTTTTTCTTTTCATGTTCTTTTCCCTCTGGGAAAAAACCATTTATATCATAATCAAATATTGAAAAAGTTCTCTTGGCCCGCAAAGCCCCCAAGGGATTCAAGCTAGGGAACAAGATCACTGTTCCCTCCAAATGCTGAAGAAAGTCAGTTGTTCTTGCTTCCTTTATCAAATCAAGAATAACAAGAGAGCCAATTTGCTCGTCCCCATGCATATTTGCCCCAACTGATATGGTCTTTCCTTCTTTTGCTCCGCCAAGGATGACTACTGGAATTCTCTCACAGACCCCTGTTGCATAGGTGAACAGATCAAAGAAACCCTGAGAAATTTCTCCCCCTTTAACATCTAACCCAAAAACTTTCATGAATTTTGCTTAAGATAAGAAATATATATATTTTTTTGTCTACAATTGCTAAAGGAGAAAAATTCTTTCCAAGGGAATGATAAAGGTTTAAAAAAACATAACCGAATTGAATAAAAGTATTAGAAATTACCCAAGATACCATTGAAAATGTCGCTGATTCTTCCAACACACCCAAACTTTGAAAATTATGTTAGAGAACACGATGCAGTCTTAGATATGTTAGGCACGAGAGTTGCAAAAATTCCGCTTTCCCCTTTCTTTTATCAGAGAACACTTGTAGATGAGACTAGGCCGACAGTAGAAGCATACTCAAGGCTTCTTGAACATATTGCAGGAGATTATGGTACTTTTAGAGAACACCTTGGCTACGAGCCTGAATTGGACCAATTACTTGCTGGAGCTCCAAGCTATCCCCACAACGTTCCAATTGGAAGAATAGATCTTTTCTTAACGGAAGATGGTCCAAGGATCGTTGAGGTGAACACAGAATCTGCAGGAGGTATCGAAGAAAATTCTTACCTTGAAGAACTTTTCTTGAGACACTTCCCTGAAGCAGTTTCAGGATACAAGGCCCACGCAAGATTAAGTCAAGGAATTAACGCCTTAGTGAGTTCTTACCAAGAGCAAAAAAGAGCAAAAGGCAGAGAAGGAGAGATTGTTGAAAAACCAAGAATTGTGCTCTTCAAAGCTGCAAAAGAGATCAAAAGAATTAGAGGAGAAGTAGAAGTTTTTAGAATTGCAGCTCAACAATTAGGCTATGATTGTGAAATTCTTCCTCTTGAATCAGCTACTTTTAGAGATGGCCACCTCTATGCTCAAGGAAGAGTTGTTGATCTGGTTTATAGGAGATTTATTCTAGATAGGCTTCCGGAAGAGCATCCAGAAGGGTTTGATTTTGCTCGAAGGCTAAACGATAGTTCCGTTGCGCTTGTAAACCCAGTTGCTTCTAAAAGAGTAAGCTCTAAAAGAGTTCAAGTTCTTCTTTCCGACCCAGCATATGAACGCCTTTTCCCACCAAGACTTCTACAAGACTTAAAAAGGGTAAGGAAAAATATTCCACGCACGAGAGACCTTTCAAGACCAGACTCGACAGAGAGGCTTTTAAGGGAGATGTTAAAAGATAGGGAAAGGTTAGTGATAAAGGCAGCAAATTCATTTGCTAGTAAAGCGGTTTTCATTGGGAGTGACATAAGTCCCGAAGAGTGGGAAAGAGTGGCAAAAGAAGCAGTCGGAGCAGATTTTATACTTCAGGAGAGGATAAATTTACCAAGAGTTCAAGTTGCTGTTCTTGAAGAGGGATCTAGACTAGAGCAAGAGATGATCTTCAATGTTTGTCCTTACATGTTCAGAGGAGAGTTTGGAGGATTCTATGTAAGAGCTTCCGATGATAACCTAACTTCTTTCAAAGAGGGTTCTTTAGCCACAGTTCTTCCTTGTTTTGAGAGGTTATAGAAAAAGAAAGGCCTGAGAACAAGTAAGGTTTATAATATCCTCCTACTCATTCTCTTTAATGAAACCATACCTCCAAAGCACACCCTTCACCACCGCTGCTAGCGCGCTCCTTAGTATTCTTCACCATCAAAAAACAGAAATCGAACTTTCTCAAGATAATGAATTCTCTATATGGAGAGCTAGCGCACTGCTCCCCACAAGAGCTAGCTGTATCTACGCACTCGCATCCTACGCCAAAAAAAAAGGAGTAGGGGGAAAAGTTGTTGTAGAAAAAAAAGACTACGATTTCCCAGATTATCGCTTTTATCGCTACACCAAAGAAGACATTGGTCACGCTGCAACTAACGCAGCACACTACCTCAAAACAGCGCAAGAAGAAGGTGTAGAGATTGAAGAGAGAAAAATTACTTTAGAAGAGATTAAGGAGCTTCTTAAAGAAGGAAAGATTCTTTTGCTTCGACTCAATGTTAAACCCCTACGTGATGAAAAAAGGAACACTTCCAATTATGTTGTTGTCTTCGGATATTCCAACGGAAACTATGCGGTTGTCGATCCCCAGATTGGAGAAATTAAAGTCTCTGAAGAGCTTATGCAGACATCCTTTGAAACTTTAGAGACCAAGAAGCATAGGGACCATAGGATGATCATATTCTAAGATATGCTCGCTTTTTCTTACATAAAACATATGCAGATGTTTTTTCTACTGCGCCGGTTAAGCCAAGTTATGTTCACAAAAGCAGAAGTTTGGCAGGGAAATTTTAAAAATAAAACTGCTTTTAACTCTAAAATGGAATTTGCCATCACTAAAATGTCTGAGAATGGACAAGTCGTTATACCCAAAGAAATTAGAAAAGAAGCCAAACTAAAGCCAGCAACTAAGTTTCTTGTTTTCAGCGAAAAAGGGAATATCTATCTTAAAGTTATTAAAAATTCTTTACCAAAAGATCTTCAACTTTTAGAGGACATCAGGGAGAGTGAAGAAGAGATTAAGAAGGGACGGTTTGTTAAAGCAGACACTTCTATGAGCCCAGAAGAGATTGATAGACTTCTCATGAGCTAAAAAATGAAGATCATTTTCTCTGAAAAGATCAAAAAACAGTACAAGAAGATTAAAGATAAGAAAACACGCTTGAAGATTATTAAACAATTAAGTAAGCTTTCAGAAAAACCAGTCTCTGGAAAGCCTCTCAAAAACAATCTCAAGAACCACAGAAGCTTAAGAATTCCCCCGCACAGAATAATTTACAAGATTGAAAACAAAACAATCATCGTTAATTGTTTCGAACACCGCAAAAAGATTTATGAAAATGTTAAAGAATAAAATGGGAGAAGAGAACTGTTGCTTTTTGCTCTCAAGAGAAGTTCTTTTCAAAGATTGGAACAACAAAGCTGATGAAAGATGGGATGAAGCCTAACTCACAACTTCCAACCCTTTCGCTTCTAGAATTTTAGTAACTGAGGCGTCAATTTGTGCTTCATCTATAATGCCTTCTTCAACTGCCCCAGCAATCACAGTGATCATTCGATAAATCTCGTTAGGATCTTCGTTGAAGTTAAGGATGATATCATTTCCCGCTAAAACAACATCAATGTACAAACTGTCTAAGTCTCCTTGGTAAAAATTTTGCAAACCAAGCATACTTAGCTCGTCTGAGACAATGAGCCCAGAAAATTCATCTTTGATTGAGCCAATTAATTCGGGAGACACTGTTCCTGGAACTCCTTGCGAACTTGCAGCCCCTTCAACGATTAAATGACTAATCATCACTGAAGCCACTGCATCTTCTTCTACTAAGATATCATAAGGATACAGGTCTTCTTCTTCTACCGCTGCACTTACTAAATTCTGATGGGGATCACTTACTTCTAAAGTTCTTCCAGGATAATGCTTAGCAGTTGCAAGCACACCTTCGCTTTGCAGGCCATCAATATAAGCTTGCGCAAGCTGTGTTATTTCCTGCTCGTCTCCAGGGAAAGAACGGCAAAGCCAAATGGTATCTTCTAAATCAACTACGGGAGCAAAGTTAAAGTTAAACCCAAGTGAAGCAAGATAAGCCCCTTCTTCTTGCCCCTTAGCAAAGGCATCTTCGACTGTGGTAATGCTACTTGTGAGCGGGAAGTCTTTAAAGTTTGCAAAAAGGTTAAGACAACCTTCTAAATCAGCAGTGACAAAAAAAGGAATTTGCATACCTTCTTGAAACTCTCCAATGATATCCAAGAAAAGTTGCTCGGTTTGCATAGCAAAAAAGTGTATTCCACCCAGTTGCAACTTCTTCCAAGCCTCCATATTATGTGTTCCTCCGTGGGTGACCACCATTTGGGCAATCTTTTCTTCAAGAGTCATGGCATTAAGATTGATGGTATTTTCATCAACTACCACTTCAGCAATCCCTGGTACAAAATACCCACGTGCTTGAGCTACATTAATGATAAGCAGAGAGACCGTGACTGCGAGGAGGATGTAAAAGAGTGTTATCTGACCTTTACTGGCCTGCTTTGCTGTTGAAACATTTGCTTTGTTTACCATTTTTGACTTTGTGCACAACTTCGATAGGCTTTATTTGTTAAGTAATATTCTGGAGTATTCTCTGAGTCCCCCGTTTTACAAAGAACATTTGTGTTTACTTCTTGGATGTTGTTTGTTTTTTGCTCACAGCTTAGTTGCTGGCGTACATGCTGACAACATTGCGCTAAGGAAAGTTCTTGGCTTTCTTCTCCTACCTCGAGAAAGCAGTGCTCTTCACCAGCATCAAGAGCATTGAAAATCCCGTAGCCCACATTTGGAAGAGTCAAACCAAAGAGCGAAACAATAAGCAAGAGGGAAAGAAAGCCCAAAGAAATGTTGATGATAGTAAGCGTTCTTGCCTCAACCATAAGCTAAGTGAAGAAAAATATGTATTTAAAGGTATGTGCTGGTTGATTTAGTTGAGAAGCTAGCAGAAAAAGTCTTAACTTCTGCCAGAAGCTTATCCCCGGAGCACTCTTGTCCAGCCCCAAATTCCCAAAGAAATCAAGGATTTCTTGGGCACAAATAAAACTTGTTTTATTTTGTGTTCTCCTAGCGTAGAAAATGCTTCCCAAGAGAGTTGCTGCTTTGATCCGCTTGCCAGCGAAAAGGCAGAGAAGTTGACTTTTTCTGTGTTGCTATAAAGGAAGAAAAGTATTTAAAGGCACCTTGATTTGGAAAGGAAGATGAAGGTTACCATTTACACATCACCACACTGTCCTTTCTCTAAAAAAGCAAAGGAATTCTTACGTAGAAAAAGAATCACCTTTGTGGAGAAGGATATCGTTGATGATGAAGAGAGAAATCACAATAAGTATAGAGAAGAGATGATTGATCTTACTGGCCAACTTTCTACGCCAACTCTTCATATTGGAAAAGAAGTTCTTATTGGTTTTGATAAAGAAGAAGTAGATGCTGCTTTGAAAAAGGCAAAAGCATGATTCTTGGCCCAGCTTGCTTTCTTTTAACTGTGTTAATGATCTTTAACGAGAAAAACATTTATATACCTGCCTTGCTGCTTTTTTGAGAAGAGAGGCTTGGTTTTAATGAAGAGAAAAACGCATCTATTCTTATTTGTACTTTTAACTGTTCTTTTATCCTTTAGTTTGGTGAGTGCTGCAGATAGTAGTGTTACTGTAAACCTACAATCACAATCTCCAGATCCGGTCGAGCCAGGACAAATAGTTACTGTAAAATTTAAGATAGAAACGGGCCTTTTAGATACTCAAAGTGATGTTGTTGCGACTCTTCTTCCAAAGCATCCTTTCTCTCTTTACGGCGATGTTGCTGAAAAAAACTTAGGAGTATTGCCTGCAGGGGCCAGTGGCTCAGATGCTATAGAGGTTGAGTATAAACTGAAAGTTGATGAGGATGCTGCTGAAGGAGATACAGAGTTAGAATTTAGTCTGGTCTTTGGAGATGGCGGCTCTATTGACTATGTTAACGATGAGTTTATGATTGATATCCAAACCCACGATGCAGTTTTAGAGATCTCCTCTATCACCACGAGTAGTGAGAGTGTTGCTCCAGGAGAAAGTGCAACTGTGGAAGTTTTGGTGAAGAACACTGCAGATTCTCTTCTTAAAGATATTATTTTTAGCCTTGACTTTGATGATGATGATCTACCTTTTGCTCCTTACCAAGGATCTTCCGAGAGTAGAATTGCTCAACTAGAATCTGGCTTTCAACAAAGCTTACAGTTCAACGTTATTGCGCTCCCAGATGCCGCAGGAGGACTTTACAAAATCCCACTTAGTGTGACCTATAACGATGAAAAAGGAAATGCTTACGAGTTCAACGACCTTCTTGCTCTTCAAGTTGGTAAGCAACCTGTTCTTCGAGCTTACGTAAAAAAGACAGATATTGTAAGTGCAGGACAAGAGGGAAAGGTAACAATTGGTCTTGCAAACAGTGATACAAGCAACATTAACTATCTAGAATTAGAAGTCTTAGACTCAACAGATTTTGTTCTGCTTTCTCCAAGTAATTATTTTTACATTGGAGACCTTGACTCTGATGATACAGAAAGTGAAGAAATTAGTATTTATGCTGAGAAGGGGCTAGACGAACTTGTGATTCCGGTGAAGGTAAGCTATAGTGATGATAGCAATAAAGCTTATCAGCAAAATTTTGATCTGCAACTTACTCTTTACGATAGCGGAGAACTAAGTAAGTATGGGCTAGTAGAAAGTGGAAAAGGAGGAGTCTTCTTCTTTGTAGTACTTCTTCTTGCTGGGGCTGGCGGGTACTATTATTATCGTAAGAAGAAAAAGAAAAAACGATGATCAAAGATTATGTCAAGCTTGCTTATTCAAGTGCTAGAAAGCGAAAAATACGTTCTTGGCTCACCATGATTGGTATTTTCATCGGTATCGCTGCAGTGGTTGCCATTCTCTCTTTATCTCAGGGCCTAGAGGATGCTGTGCTTGCCCAGTTCTCAGGTCTTGGTTCTGATACTCTTTTTGTGCAGGCAGCGGGTTCTGGTTTTGGTCCTCCTGGAACAGCAACAGCCGAACCACTAACGGAGAAGAATAAGGATGATTTAGCTGATGTAAAAGGTGTTGATCAAACCATGGGTAGGCTCATTCGAACCGCACAGTTAGAATTTGAAGATGAGGTGAAATTTAATTATCTTCTTTCCATGCCAAAAGAGAGTGATGAGCGCGCCTTTATTGATGATGTCTATGATTATGAAATTGTTCAAGGAGACATGTTTGATCCCGGGGCTCAACGAGAAGTGGTTATCCCAGAAGGTCTTGCTGAAAACTTTTTTGAAGAAACCATGGAACTTCGTGATCGCCTCCTGATTCAAGGAGAAGAGTTCAAGATTGTGGGCATTGTAAAAAAGACAGGAGATCCCAGAGTAGATAACAGTTTTGTGATCCCTGAGAAAACAATGCGAGAAATTTTAAGCATTGAAGATGAGATTGATTTTATCGCTCTTCGTGTCGAAGCAGGAGAAGAAGTTGCGGCAGTGGGAGAACGTGTGGAAGAAGAGTTGCGTGATTCTCGTGGCGTTGAAGAAGGGAAAGAAAACTTTGAAGTGCAGGTTCCGCAAGATCTCATTGAGACCCTAAATAGTATTTTAGGAGTTATTCAAGGGGCATTAGTTGGTATTGCAGGAATTTCTTTATTGGTTGGAGGAATTGGGATTATGAACACCATGTACACCTCCGTTTATGAGAGAACCAAAGAGATTGCTATTATGAAAGCTATCGGAGCGAAGCCTAGAGAAGTTCTTCTCTTATTTGTTTTAGAATCTGGCATGCTCGGAGCCGTTGGAGGAATCATTGGTATTGCAATAGGTTTTTCCATTAGTTTTTTAGTGGAATTGATTGCACGACAAGCGTTGGGAGAGAACTTGTTGCAAGCAAACTTTGGTGTAGAAATTTTTATTGGAGCCTTAGCCTTCTCCTTTCTTGTAGGGGCAATCTCCGGAGCGCTTCCGGCGTATCAAGCATCACGGATGGCAATAGTTGATGGCTTTAGAAGATAAGGAAAGAGAGGAAAAGATCTGAGAGATAGTGAGAAATGAGTTGGTGGAGTGAAAGAAGATGAAAGAATATGTACGCATTGCTTGGAGAGAAATTCGGCGGCGTAAGCTTCGTTCTTTTTTGACACTTATTGGAATCATTATTGCTATTGCTGCGATTGTTTCTTTGGTGAGCTTAGGGCAAGGTTTGGAAAATGAGATTGAAGATCAACTCAACGCACTTGGAAATGATAAACTCTTCATCAGTCCAAAAGGAAGTGCCCTCACTGCAGGATTGAGCATTGATGCAGTTAAAATTACTCAAGATGATCGTGATGTGGTAGCTGATGTCGCAGGAGTTGAGAGAACGGCGGGCTTCATTTTTAGTACTGCCCCGGTCGAATTTAATGATGTTGTTCGTTACCATTTTATTTACGGAAACCCAAGTGATCCTGAGGAGAGAAAACTGATTGGGGAGAGCCAAAATTATAAAATTGGAGAAGGGCGTTCTTTCGAGAAAGGAGAAAAGTTCAAAGGAGTACTTGGAATTAATTATAAGGATGAAAACTTGTTTGGGAGAGAAGCAGAACTTGGGGACAAAATTTTCATTAATGGCTATGAGTTTAAGACCATCGGGATTTGGCAACGTATTGGTAACCCCCCCGATGATAAGTCCATTAGTATACCTCTTGAAACCTTTTGGGAAATTTTTGCTTATGATGAAGAAGAGTTTGGTCTTATTGTAGCGCAGGTTGGAGTTGGTGAAGATATAGAAAAAGTTGCTGAAGATATTGAAGAAGAGTTGCGTGACTCTCGCGGATTGGAAGAAGGAAAAGAAGACTTTCAAGTTGAGACGCCACTTGAGCTTGTTGCTTCCTTTAACACTATTTTGAACATTGTGCAGATGGTTATCGTAGGTATCGCAAGCATCTCTTTGCTTGTTGGGGGGGTGGGAATTATGAACACCATGTACACTTCTGTTTTGCAGCGCACTAAAGAAATTGGGATCATGAAAGCGATTGGTGCTCGTAACCGTGACATCCTTATTTTGTTTATTGTTGAATCTGGTTTTTATGGGCTTATTGGAGGAATACTTGGAGGCGCGATCGGACTTGCCATTGCAAAAGGCGTTGAATTGCTTTTGGTTGCTTCAGGCACAGCGTTGATTTCTGTTCGTATAAGTTGGGGCTTGATTGTCTTTACCTTATTGTTTTCTTTTATTGTAGGTATGCTCTCGGGCATTGCTCCTGCACGAAAAGCAGCAAGTTTAAATCCAGTGGAGAGTTTACGATATGAGTGAAACGGACGAGTAAAAATTAGAAAATGACTAAGAAGAAAACAGTTATCGAACTTCGAGAAGTATGGAAAACTTATTTTCTTGGTGAGAACCGCCTTGATGTACTCAAAGGAATCAATCTTGAAATCAAAAAAGGAGAATTTATTGCTATCATTGGTCCTTCTGGATCTGGTAAAAGCACTATGATGAATCAGGTTGGCGTTCTTGATACCCCTAGCAAAGGAACTGTCTTTTTAGATGGAAAAGATATTAGTAAATATAGTGAGTCAGATCTAGCACAAATTCGAGGACGCAAGATTGGTTTTATTTTCCAACAATTTAATCTGATTCCCACACTCACCGCACTTGAAAACGTAGTTCTTCCTACCATTTTTCAAAACATGGCCGAAGATAAACGTTTGAAGCGAGGAAAACACCTACTTGGCCTCGTTGAGTTAGCAGATAGGATAGATCACCTCCCAAAAGAACTTAGTGGGGGGCAACAACAACGAGTAGCTATTGCTCGCGCTTTAGTTAATGATCCTGACATCATCCTTGCTGATGAGCCAACAGGAAATTTGGACTCTCGTTCTGGTAAGCAAATTATGGATATGATTCGTCGCTTGCATAAAAAGGAAGGAAAAACAATCATTTTGATTACTCACGATACAAGTTTGATTAAATTTGCAGATAGAGTTGTGCACCTCAAAGATGGAGAGGTTCAAAAAATCTCCTGAGCCGCCAAGTGTTAGTTAGATTACAAAAAGTTCTCTTTTTCCTCCTATAGTGGTCAATTTATCTATTTTAGGAGCTAAATTTTTATAAACGATTTTTTGAGGATAAAGCCCAGGGAGGGTGTAATGATGGAACAAAAGAAAATTGATCAAATTGATGAATCTTTCTTTGGTGAAGCAATTCTTGATGAAGAAGTCGTGATGGGCAAAAAGAAGGTTGCTAAGCTTAAGAAAGTATCCGAAGAAAGAACTGACAAGGAAGTTGAGAAAAAAGTAAGCAAAAGAAAAATCAGCACTTCTAAGGCAGCATCTAAACGTAAAAGCACAAAAGCTAGTACAAGTTTGAAAAAAGCGGAGAAGAATACTGGACCTGAAGTCTCCAGCAAAGAGACTGTCAAAATAGAGCCAGTGGTCGTTTCTGGAAAAAAAGAAGATTCTATTCGTATTGAGCCAGCTACCAAAACAGGTACAAGCGCCGGTAGCATGAAGCAGGCAGAACCAGCAAAGAAAGAAAAAAGTCTTTCTCTAAAATCTGAAGGGGAGAAAAGCCAGAGTAAGTCTCACTCAAGCACCCAGGATTCAGATGGAGATGAGGAAGAAGGACTCTTTAGCAGCACTGGGGTTTGGAAACTTATCGCGGGAGTTGCAGTAGTATTACTTCTTTTCTCTTTGTTTAGTGGAGGCGGTTTCTCTGGAAGTGGAGAAGCGGGAGAGATTAGTCTTCGTGAAGCTGAGGAGCTAGGAATTGCTTTTGTAAACAGTGAATTACTTGTTGCTCCATTCTCAGCAGAGCTTGTTGATTCTAAAAGAGAAGGTGATTTGTACCGTTTAACCTTCTCCTTTGCTGATGAAGAAATTGACTCTTACATGACCAAAGATGGAGAATTTTTCTTTCCCCAAGGTTTTGAGTTAGAAGAGGGCCTTCTTGCTGGTGGAGAAGATGAAACAGTAGGGACTGACGAGGAAGTTTTTGATGTTGGTGATCCAAACGCAGTCTCCATTGATGATGATCCTATGTTAGGAAACATCGATGCTCCAATTACCATTGTAGAGTTTAGTGACTTTCAGTGTTCTTTTTGTAAAAGTGCTACAAGTACAGTGAAAGAAATCGAGGACAAATATGTTGCTAGTGGCGATGTAAAAATAGTGTATAGAGACTTTCCATTAGAGAATATTCATCCTCAGGCAAAACCAGCAGCAATGGCTGCAGAATGTGCTCACGAGCAAGGAGAGAGTTTCTTCTGGGAATATCATGACTTACTCTTTGAGCAGCAATCTGAATTGAGTGCAGAGAATTATCTTCTCTGGGCAGAAGAAATTGGACTTGATTCTGGGGCTTTTGTTGAATGTGTAGAAGATGAGCGTTACGCACAAGAAGTTGAGGCAGACTTTGCTGCCGGTCAAGCGCTTGGTGTGAGTGGCACTCCCGCATTCTTCATTAATGGAAAAATGTTTGAAGGGGCGCAACCCTACAGTGTTTTTGAAGCCGAGATTGAAGGTATTCTTGCTGCGCTTGCTGCTGAGGAACAGGCAGAACTAGATCCAGTTGAGGATGATTCAGATTCACTCACTGAAGCGGATGATGAAGTTATGGGAATTGGCGATGAAAGCATAGAAGAAATAGTGACTGAGGAAGAGGAAGTTATCGAGGAGATCTCGGCTGCTCCTTCTGTTTCTTTAGAAATGGAAGCAAAACGTTGGCTCTTCAGTCCAAGAGTGCTTAGCGTAGAACAAGGGAGTGAAGTTATGCTTACCATTGTTCCTGAAGACCTTGACTTTACTTTTGCTATTCCAGGACTCGGAATTGAAGAAGAAGTTAGCGGTGAAACTGTTGTGCATTTTATTGCAGATAGCGCAGGAGAGTTTGCTTTTACTTGCTCTTCATGCGAAGAGTGGCGAGGTATGAGTGGAACTCTTGTTGTGAGTTGATGTGAGGTAAGGTTTTGCTCTTCTAAACTTTCTTTTTTTTCTTTTCTCATTATTTTTTGTGCACTTCTTGTTATTTTGAATAATAAATTCTCTTTGAACCGATTAAACAAAAGTTAAATAGGACGAGCTTATCCTCTTAAGTAAATTGCCCGGTGCTGTTTGTTAGCTGAGTCTTGGACAGAGAGGCATTGGAGGAGAATTAAGATGGAATTTAGTCAAGTAAGATCGTTTGTTGGTAAGGTTGGAAAGATTGCAGGACTTAGCAAAAAGGAATTGGAAGTGCTTGAGAGACCAGAAAAAGTACACAAGGCAAAACTGAAGGTTTCTGGAAAGAGTTATCCTGCATATCGGGTGCAGTTTAATATGGCTCGCGGACCAGGGAAGGGAGGTATTCGCTATCATCCAGAAGTCAGTGAAGGTGAAGTAAAGGCACTTGCTTTTTGGATGGCACTCAAGTGTGCAACTGTGGACATCCCCCTTGGGGGAGCAAAAGGTGGAATTACTGTTGATCCAAAAAAATTGAGCGAAGCAGAGCTGCAAGAACTAAGTAGAGCCTATGTGCGCGCCTTCCATAAAGTTCTTGGGCCAGACAAAGATATTCCTGCTCCTGATGTTTACACGAACTCACAGATCATGGCTTGGATGCTCGATGAATTTGAAAAAATAAAAGGAGTACACGCCCCGGGAATGATCACAGGAAAACCGCTTGAGCTTGGAGGATCACAGGTGCGCAGTATTGCAACTGCACTTGGAGGACTTTATGTGCTTGAAGAAGCTTTGAAAAAGTTGAAGATCAAGAAGAAGACGGTCATTATTCAAGGATTTGGTAACGCAGGAATGATTGCTGCGCAGCTGCTTGATGAACTGGGCTTTAAGGTACTTGGTGTCTCTGATTCTCGTGGAGCAATCTACAATAAGAAAGGTTTGGATGTTTCTAAAGTTATTGCCGTAAAGAAAAAAACTCGAAGCGTACAAAAGTATAGTTCTGCGGTTTCTATGAGCAATGATGAATTGCTTGAGCAAGAAGCAGCCATCCTCATCCCTGCAGCCTTAGAGAACAGTATTCATAAGAAAAATGCTGCTAAGGTAAGAGCAAAGGTTGTGCTTGAGCTTGCTAATGGGCCGACAACTCCAGAAGCAGATGAAATTTTGCATCGTAGAGGAGTAGTTGTTATCCCTGATATTCTTGCTAATGCAGGGGGAGTTACGGTAAGTTATTTCGAGTGGGTGCAGAACAATACTGGTTATTATTGGGAAGCAAAGGAGGTGAAGCAGAAGTTAAAGAAAAAAATGCTTGCTGCCTTTACCAGCATTTGGAAAAAGTATAAGGGAAATGATTATGACTTTAGAACTAACACTTATCTGATTGCAATTGATCGTGTCTTGGCTGCCGAGAAGTTGCGAGGGAGAGTTTGATCTCTTCTTTTCTTGTTTACTTTTTCATTTATCCCTTTTCTCACTTGTTCTTTTCTTACAAAGAAACTCCACAAGTATCATAGAGAGACTCTATTTCTAGAGCAGACAGTTCTCCGCCAGAGATGATGGCAGAAGCATATCTTTGGTTGCCAACATACTCCTTGGGGTTTTTTCCTTCACAAGCATCCTCTAACCAATCCCCAGCAGTATCAAAATTTTCTGGACAAGGCATTGGGTTATACCACTCCAAAGCTTTTCTATCATCAAGATAAAGGGTGTTGTGTCTGATAATGTTAATGAGCCCTAGGTACTCTAAAGCACTTATAGTGGTTTCTTCAATAGTGTCAGGATTTAACTCATAGCGATCCCAGTGCTTCTCTGCTTTCCTTACTTTGTGAGGGTTTACTTCTTCTTCCCAAAAATTGTCAACTAAATTGAGAAGGTGTTGGTTTGCTTCGGTTTGCTCTGTTCTTAACTCTCCTTTTCTTTCCTTTGTTGTTCCCTCTTGATTGTATTCAGCAATACGCTCTTGAGTCTCTTCATAGAATTTCTTGACACCAAAAATCTCTCCAGATTTGAGTTTTATTTTTGGGAGTAGAACATCCAAGTCTAGGTAAACTGCATGTTCTTGAGTTTCATAAGCTGCAAGGGTTCGAGCATGGTTTCTAAAATAGCGCATTTCTTCTAGGGGTCCCGTATGTAGGGTTGTGACTCTTCTTGCTGTCCTTCGATCACTCTCAAACTCTCCGGGAAACTTTACAGCAGTAAGAATATTCTCTAAAGCAGTAACGGGAATCACTTGAAAGGTTCCACAAGCGCCAACCAATGAGCAGACGTGGCTGTTGTATCTTGATTCTTTATCTATCTGAGCAGCAAGTACAAAAGGATCTAGCAAAGTTCTTGGCTTTCCTTCTTCATCAAAATTTACCGCTTCATGGTATCTTCTAATATCTTCTTCATGAGCTGCAATTCTTTGATGTGCGGAGCTTCTTAGTATTGGAGATTCATCAAGGCAATCTTGAAGTGTTCTTTTCTTAACAGCAAATCTATCAAATTCTCCCCCTGCACCATCTGCCCCCCAAAAAGTAGTTTGCAGCACTCTCTCTATAGCTGTATCTTTTATCACCGAAGGACAGGTTGATACCGTAGCTAATGCGCCCACAAGGGTTCCAATTAAGACGTATCGGAGAGAGGTTGCTTCCATGTTGTCTCTTTCAAGTGGTGATTTATAAAGCTTTTGTCACTTTTTTGAGAGTTTTTCTCGAGCAAAAGCTTATATAGGTAATATCGTTGGAAAGTGCCATGTTACGAAGTCATACATGTGGTGAATTATCTAAGGAAAATGCTGGTGAAGAGGTTACTCTTGCTGGTTGGGTTGATGCAGTGCGAATCGGTGGAAAAATTGGTTTCTTAGATCTTCGTGACAGGTATGGAAAAACCCAAGTATTTCTCAACGCTGAACTGGCAAAGGAATTTAGAAATTTACATCGTGAAGATGTGCTTCAAATTAAAGGAACAGTCAAAGCGAGGCCAGAGCACCAGGTAAAGGAAAAGGGGACCGGAGAGATTGAACTCACAGCAAGCAGTATTGTCGTTCTCAAAGAGGTGCCTTCACTTCCAATCGAAATTGATGAGTCGATTTCGACAAGTGAAGAAAATCGTCTTGCTTATCGTTACATTGATCTGCGAAAAGGACGTATGCAAAAAAATCTAATGCTTCGCCACAAAGTTGTCAAAGCTATTCGTGACTTTTTAGATAAAGAATTGTTCTTGGAAATCGAAACTCCGATCTTAAGTAAATCTACTCCCGAAGGAGCTCGTGATTATTTGGTCCCTGCACGGAACTTTGCAGGAAAGGTGTTTGCTCTTCCACAATCTCCACAGATCTACAAACAGCTTCTTATGATTTCTGGGCTTGATAAATACTTTCAGATTGCTCGTTGTTTTAGAGATGAAGACCTTCGAGCAGACCGTCAACCAGAATTTACGCAATTAGACATGGAGCTTTCCTTCATTGAAGAAGGAGATATCTATGCACTTGTTGAAAGATTGGTGCAGTACGTGTGGAAAGAAGTACTTGACATCGATATTAAAATTCCTTTTAAACGAATTACTTACGCTGAATGTATGGAGAAGTATGATTCAGACAAACCTGATCTTCGTGGAGAAACTGGTGAAGAATTTAGCTTCTTATGGGTGGTTGAGTTTCCTATGTTTGAGTTTAGTGAGGAAGAGAACAGGTTCTTGAGTATGCATCATCCTTTTACTTCTCCTCGAAAAGAAGATATGGAGTTTTTGCACACCGATAAGGCAAAGGTGCGCTCTGTAGCTTATGACCTGGTACTCAATGGTTTTGAAATAGGTGGCGGATCAATTCGGATCTCTGATGAAGAGACCCAAAAAGAAGTCTTCAAAGCGCTTGGTATTGGTGAGAAAGAAGCACAAGAGAAGTTTGGTTTTTTGCTTGAAGCCCTTCGCTTTGCGCCACCACATGGAGGGCTTGCTTTTGGACTTGATCGTTGGGTCATGCTTATGGCAAAGGAGGAATCTATTCGTGAAGTAATTGCATTTCCTAAGAATAAAGAAGCAAAAGATTTGATGATGAACTCTCCTAGTGATGTTGATGATAAACAGCTCGCCGAAGTGCATATGCAAAAGAAGAAATGATTATTAAGGAGAGTTCGTTTTAGTCTTTATTATTTTTAGTTTATTTTGGTTATTTTAAGAGGGGTGGGTATTAATGGCAAAACAGGTATTGATGATCGTCGCTAATGAGGGCTATCAAGATTTCGAATACGAACGTCCAAAAGGAATTCTAGAAGCAGCGGGTTTTGAAGTGGTGACTGCCGCTAAGGAAGATGGAGAAGCAACCGGAAAGCTGGGAGGTACTTGCTCGGTTGACATCATCTTTGAAGATGTTGATGTTTTTGAATATGAAGCAGTTCTCTTTGTTGGTGGTCCGGGGGCAGTTGAGTACATTGAAGATGTACAAGCCCATATGATTGCAAGAGACGCTGATGCAGAAGGAAAGGTGCTGGGAGCTATTTGCATTGCACCACTTATCTTAGCTCATGCAGAAGTTCTCAAAGATAAGGATGCTACTGTCTGGGACGATGATGGTGAAAATGGTCAGCGCCTAGATAAGTTAGGGGCACACTTTGTTGATGAAGATGTGGTTGTTGATGGAAACTTGGTTACCGCCAATGGACCAGATGCTGCCGAAGAGTTTGGCGCTAAGATTGTTGAACTTTTGCAAGGAGAAAGTAAGGAGTAGAATCTGAAGGTCTTACTTCTTTCATTTTATTTTTATCGGGCGTTACATCAATTGTTAAAAGAAAAATTGACTCTACAAGGAAGATTCTTTAAGGAAAAGGATCTGAAGGGAGTTGGGAGGGTTCTCAAATGAGTATTACGACAATTAATCCAGCAACTGGAGAAACATTACAAAGCTATGAGCGCATGAGCAAAGATCAAGCTTTTGCTATTGCATCATCTGTGCAGGTGGCACAGAAGTCATGGGCGAAGTTGGGTTTAGCTGAGAGGAAGCCCTACTTCTTAAAGTTGGCTGCTGTGCTTCGCGAGCATAAACAGCGTTTTGCAGAGAGCATGACTCGTGAGATGGGGAAGGTTATTTCTGAGTCTCTTGGCGAAGTTGAAAAATGTGCTTGGCTTTGCGAAATGGTAGCTGAACATGGTGAAAGTTGGCTGCGCGAGGAGGAGATTGCTGCCGGAGGGAAAAAACATGTGGTTACCTTCGATCCAATTGGTACGGTGCTTTTAGTTATGCCTTGGAATTATCCTTTCTGGCAACCCTTTAAAGTTGCGATCCCCCCACTTTTTGCAGGAGATGCAATTATTTTGAAACATGCAAGTAATGTTACTGGAAGCGCTTTGCTCGTTGAAGAAGCATTCAAGCTTGCTGGATTCCCACAAGATTTGTTTCGCACCATCGTTACTGGACACAATGTGATTGGAGAATTAATTGATAGTGATTATGTGCAAGCAGTATCTCTTACTGGAAGTACTGGTGCTGGTGCACGTATTGCTGAAAGAGCAGGAAAGAATGTGAAAAAAGTTGTTTTGGAACTTGGAGGTTCTGATCCTTTAATTGTACTTGATGATGCTGATTTAGATAAGGCAGCAGCTGGTGCGACGCTTGGTCGGTTGAGCAACGCAGGACAAGTCTGTATAAGTTCTAAGCGGATTATCGTTTTGCGCAGTGTTGCAGAAGAGTTTAGCAAGAAATATGCCGAACACTTTGCTGCAGTTCGGGTTGGTGACCCTATGAATCCAGAAGTAAAAATGGGACCATTGGTCGATGCCCGTGCTATTGAAGAAATGGAAACTTTTGTGCGAGATGCCCTTGAGAAAGGAGCCCGCGTATTGTTTGGTGGTAAGCGACTTTCCTCCGAGGATGGTGAAGGGATTGCCGATAGAGGGCATTTTTTTGCGCCAACACTTCTTGCTGGAACTAGTTCAGAGATGGAAGCTGTACGTGAAGAAGTATTTGGACCTATTGCGCCGATCATCATTGTTGATAGCGAAGAAGAGGCTGTGCGTGTTGCAAATGATTCTCCTTATGGTTTAAGCGCAAGTGTTTGGACAAAAGATCATGCCCGAGGAGAACGTGTTGCTCGGCAAATTGAATCTGGTGGCGTATTTGTGAATAGTATCTCTCGAACACATGCATTAATTCCTGTCGGGGGAATTAAGAAGAGTGGATTTGGAAGAGAACTCTCTCATTACGGGATCAAAGAGTTTGTAAATATTAAGACCATTAGTATTTATGATTGAGTGGAGAAGATAGGAAAGAAAAGAGCAGCAGAGAGGAAATTAGAAGTTTGATTGGAGGAAAAGAAAATGCGAAAAAATAATGGAATTATTTTTTGTATACAAAAAATCACTGAGGTGATTTTTTAGTATGGCACAAAAGGCATCAGATTTATTTGTCAAATGTTTAGAAGAAGAGGGTGTTGAATATGTTTTTGCTGTCCCTGGGGAGGAAAATTTGGACTTGCTTGAGAGCTTGCGCACTTCATCTGTTAAAGTAATAGTTAACCGCCATGAGCAGAGTGCAGCGTTTATGGCGGCAACCTATGGAAGACTGACTGGGAAAGTAGGAGTATGTATGTCTACACTCGGACCAGGGGCAACAAACCTTGTCACAGGGATTGCTCATGCTGAGCTTGGTGGTATGCCGCTTCTTGCAATCACTGGACAAAAAGGCATTCGTGAAAACTTTCAAGCAAACTTTCAGGTCCTGGATATTGTTGGTATGATGAAACCGCTTACGCAACATGCAGTACAGTTGAAAAGTCCGAGAAGTATTCCAAAAGAAATTAGGGCCTGTTTTAAGATTGCTACCACTGAAAGGCAAGGCGCTTGTCACATTGAGCTTCCAGAAGATATTGCAAAGGAAACGCTTAATGATAAATTTGTCCCTCAGAAGAGTCATCGACTTCGTCGAACGATCTGCGATGCAAAAGGTGTTCGTATCGCTGCGCAAAAAATTCGTGATGCAAAAAATCCAATTGTGATTGTCAGTAGCAGAGCTCAACGTAACTCAGTAAGTCGCGCAATTAAGGAGTTTTGTGATGCAAGTAACTTGTATGTCATCCACACCCAACTTGGAAAAGGGGTACTTGGAGATGATCATAAAAACAGTTTGTTTGCTTTTGGTATTCACAAAAAAGATCATGTAAACTGTGTTGTTGAACGTGCTGATCTTATTATTACAGTGGGTTATTCTACTGTTGAGCATCCCCCGAGCGTGTGGAATCGTGAATTAGATAAAGAAATCTTGCATATTGATTTTACTCCTGCTGAACCAGATATTTACTATGACCCAAGTTGTGAGCTCATTGGAGATATTGCTACTTCACTGGACTTACTAGGTTCAGAATTAGGGGGAGCAAATGGAGATGCTTTCAAGCATAACGGAGAATATGAAGAGCGAGTTAAGGCAGAACTTGAAAAGGTTCTCTTTGTTGAAGGTGCAGATGATGCAAGTTTTCCTTTGCGTCCTCGTCGTATCATTAGTGATGTGCGTTCTGTGATGGATGATAAAGATATTGTTTGTTTAGATAATGGCATTTACAAGATGTGGTTTTCTCGTCACTATAGAACCTATGGGATTGGAACTTTCCTTCTAGATAATACACTGGCAACTATGGGAGCAGGACTTCCTAGCGCTATGGCGGCAAAACTGGTGCATCCGGACAAAAAAGTGCTTGCTGTTTGCGGAGATGGTGGTTTTATGATGAATTCCCAAGAGTTAGAAACGGCTGTTCGCTTAGGTTTAAATGTGGTCGTCCTGATCCTAAATGATAATGCTTATGGCTTTATCAAATGGAAACAGAAGAACCATGGTTTTGCAGACTTTGCGCTTGATTATGGAAACCCAGATTTTGTAAAGTATGCTGAAAGCTATGGAGCAACAGGGTTTAAAGTAGGAAGTGCTTCAGAGTTAGGAGAGGTGCTTGAGAAAGCTTTTGCTTGCAAGGGGCCCGTGCTTGTTGAATGTCCAATTGATTACAGTGAAAATGTAAAGGTGTGGAGCGGCGAGCTTGATCGCTTGCATTGTATTAATTGATGTTCACCAGAAAACATATAAACCAGAAGCATTCTGGTGTTTTCTCTTATGAAAAAGATATTCTTTCTAATCGGGTTTTTAGTTTTAGTTTTCTTTTTGGTTGGTGCTTGCAGTTTTGGAAAAGCAGTGGATACGGGTAGTACTGTTAAGGTTGATCTCTCTGAGGAGAGCGATACTGGAGAAGAAGTCGAAGAGTCTACTCTTGATGAAGCAAAAACAGAGGATGAAGAGGAGATTATTGTTGAGGAAGGTCCGGTTTGTGTTACAAAAACAGATTGTCTTTGGAACGAAGAGTGTATTAATGGAGCATGTGCAGAGATGGTTACTATTTATGATACGGCAAGTGAATGTGATTCTAAGTGTAACTTTGATGAAGTTGTGGTCTCTACAAGTGATGGAGACGAACTTTTGCTCTCTCGGGGTCAAGGAAGTTACACTGCTGCAGGAGCTGTAGAGTGGCAATTGCTTGCAGGAGCAGATTACTGTAAGGAAGAAGGAGAAGAAACAGTTGTTGCTATCAAACTTAAGAAAAAGAACTCAGGAGAAATTCTTAGCGAAGAAGTTGTAACTGTAGAAGTTGGGCAGGAAAGTGAGCTTATAACTCATCCTACGATTTCTCGAGTACAGTTTACACTTACTGTTGAAAGTATTAACGAGCAGTGCTCTTGATCATTTTTTCCCTTTTTCCTTTCTCTTATTAGAGTACATTAAACAAGAGAATCAAAAGAAAGGGAAGAACATAGAAAACACCAATAATATAAACTATCGGGAGCACCTTGTGCCTAAGTCCATATTGGGCAAGTCTTCTTGAAAATTTGATTGGAAGCTTTCTAAAAGGATACATTACCACTGAACCAAAGACGTTGAAAAGAAGGTGCACCAAAGCTACAGTGATAGCTGTGGGAGAAGAACTCGCCAAAGATGCAAGCAAGGCAGTGATTGTGGTTCCCACATTTGCTCCCAAGATGAAAGGGAAAATTGTTTCTAGAGTGACGATACCTATTCCCGCCAATGGAACGATAAGAGAAGTACTTACTGAGCTACTTTGCACAAGGACAGTAAGACTAAGTCCAAGAAAAAAGGTCCTCCCAGGATAACGAAAGATATGTTCATCTAGCTTATGTTTGAACTCAGATTCTGCTAGTGGCCTCATAATCTTTACAAAGAAGCGTAGTGAGAAGAATAAGAGCACAAGGGCAATGATCAAAAGAGGAATTGGGTTGCCTGCAAAGAGCTCTTTCGCGAAGCCAGTTACAGGTTTAAGGATAAGATCAAGCGGACTAGTAAACTCGACAGCCGCAGTTGTTCCAAAAAGCATCCCAGTAAAGCTTGTTGCGATTCTCTCCAAAGGATGGAAAATGATCTCTATGGGAAAGAAAACTAACACAACGATAAAATTAAAAAAATCATGCACGGTAGCAACTTCAAAGGCCTGACGAAACTCTTTTTTTTCTTTTATATGCGCTAAAGAGACAATGGTATTGGTGATACTGGTTCCAACATTAGCACCCATGATGATAGGAATCGCTCCAGCAACAGTAAGAGCATTACTCGCTACAAGGCCAACCACAATAGATGTGCTGAGCGAAGAGCTTTGTACAAGTGCTGTTGCCAAAATCCCTACAAAAAGTCCCACAAAAGGACTACTTGTAAAAGTGATAAGCGTCTCAGCAAAATCTGCCCCAAACATCTTAAAAGATGTTCCCATGAGCTTGATACTTAATAAGAAAATATAGAGCACAATAAGAAACAAAATTACTCTTTTTACAACTTGCTTTTTTTCCAACAATACTCACCGATATTATATCTCTTGAAGGGGAGGGAGAAGATCTTGCTTATAAAAGTTTTTGTTTAATGTTTTCCTTTTATTTTCTTGTGAGTTTCTTGGATGAAGAAGTAAAGAAAAACATTTATAGTTGAAGAGCTGTCAGTACCAGTAAAGGATAATTTTGGTGGTTTATTATGGTATGGTTTATTTCAACAAGTTTTTTTCTGTTTTTGATCATTCTTGTACTCTCTGGACTAAAGATCGTTAAAGAGTATGAGCGAGGAGTGAAGTTTACGCTTGGAAAGTATTCTGGGATTATGAAGCCCGGCCTTCGAGTAGTTATTCCAGTGATTCAAAGTTGGGAGAGAGTAGACTTGCGTATTCGAGCAGTGGATGTTCCTGACCAAGATTGTATCACTAAAGATAATGTTTCTGTTCGTGTGAACGCTGTCCTTTACTTTAAGGTAAGTGATTCTAAAAAGGCAATTTTAGAAGTAGAACATTACTTTTATGCGGTTTCTCAGTTGTCTCAAACTACTATGCGTGATTTGGTTGGAGAAGTTACTCTTGATGAACTTTTGAACCAGCGAGATGAGATCTCAAAACGTATTCAAAAGATCGTGGACAAAGCAACAGACCCCTGGGGGATTATTGTTGAGTCAGTTGATCTTAAGCATATTGAACTTCCTAACGATATGAAGCGTACCATGGCAAAAGAAGCTGAGGCTGATCGTGAAAGGCGTGCTGTTATCATTAAAGCAGAAGGAGAAGTAGTTGCTGCAAATAACATGGCAAAGGCAGCTAAAACTCTTGCTTCTGCTCCTGGAGCTTTGCACTTGCGTACCTTGCAAAGTATTAATGATATGAGTAGTGATCAAAGTAATACGGTGATCTTTGCTGTACCACTAGAAGTTCTGAGAGCTTTTGGTGCAGATGGTAGCTTAGTAAAGAAAAAGAAGTAAAAAAATTACAGCCTGTAGGAAGCAGGTGTAGCTCTTCCTGCAGGGGAACGATCATAAACCCTTGAGGCAAGTAGGAGTCCTGTTGCTCTTGTTCGTTCTCCGAGGTCTCCCACTTCCCAAGCATCTCTCATGATTTCGCTAAGCGCATCTGTTCGATACCGGGGTCCTAGTGCCAAAGCACCATCCATTCTCTGATTAAGCTCAGATTTTTCTTCCCCTGGAGGATTCATCAAACTAAAAAGATTTTTCATTTGTTGCATCACCTGTTCTCATTAATGACACCACAAAGAATAAACACACCATTTCTTGCAAAAGTTAGTTTCTATTTAAAGCTTGCTTAGAGCTTTTTTTCTTTTGGACAGGTCTGCTACACAGTTTTATCCAAAAAATTTATAAGTGGCTTCTTGAGGTTTGGCTGGGCAATGGCACAAACAGCGTATATTGGAAGACGCGGGAATCGTTACACAATACATTTCAGAGCCCCAGGTAAAGAGGAACTTCAAGTTATAACTGGAAGTGATCTTGGTGCAGTTGTGGCACAAATGGGAAAAGTATCGGGAGGAAAACCTGTTGACATGCTCCCTTTGAAAAGAGAAGGAGATTATCGCCCCCTTGGACTTTTAGAAGAGCTATCTTTACGGTTGACTTTGTATGCTCAAAGTAGATGGGGAGAAAACTGATTTTCTCTTTACCCTACTGTCTAAAATTTCTGAAGAACAAAGTCAAGGGATATATGCTTAAAATATTTAAAGAAGCAAATTTGCTACGTTCTCATGTTCAAAAAGGTGCAAAATATTTCTTTACTCGGAGCACATGATCCTGTAGCTGATATCTTTTTACTCAAAGAGAAGAAGGGAATTCAAGATTATGCCAGCGGAAGTAAGTGGCGCTTTGGACTTCGAGTTGGAGATGCCAGTGCAGAGCTGGATTTAAAGTATTGGGGCAATGAAAACAAAGAGGAAATTGCTGCACTTTATGATGGTCTAGAAGTCGGTGATGTGCTTTTTGTGCAAGGAAGAGTTTCTGAGTTTAATGGAGTGCGTGAGATTAGTGTGAACCATGGAAGTGGCGCTATTAAGCGGCTGAAAGTAGGAGAGTTTGCTCCAGATGCTTTTTTGAAAAAAGGGAAGAAAGATGCTGAAGCACTCTTTGGGAGAGTATTATCTCTTATCGAAGAGATTAAGGATGAAGAATTTAGAAGGATACTTCAAGCCTTCTTTCATAACCAAGAGTTTGCTGCAGCGTTTAAACTAAGCCCTGCTTCTTTGTTTCGTCACCACAATTATTGTGGAGGTTTGCTTGAACATAGCTTGAGTGTTGCAAAAATCTGTTTAGATGTTTCCTCTCGAGAGAAACGTTTAGATAAAGAGCTTTTGATTTGTGGAGCTCTTTTGCATGACATTGGAAAAATTCCTTTCTTTAAAGTTCGTGAAAGTATCGAAATTTCTAAGCAAGGGCAATTGCTTGGTTCAGTTGTTTTAGGTTTAGAACTCTTCTCTGAGAAAACAAAAGATCTAGGCATAAGCTCTGAGAAAGATATGAAGCTGCGGCACATTCTAGCCAGTTCTTTGGGTAGGAAAAGTTATGGTGCTGCGAAGCAGCCAGCTAGTAGCGAGGCCTTGCTTATAAGTCATGCTAAGCTCTTGGATGCGAAGGTGGGCCAGATGCTCGATGTCAAAGAATCTGCACTTGCAGAAGATGCGGAGAAATTTTTCTATCATAAAGATTTTGGGAACATCTTTTTAGAATAAAGATTTGGCTGAAGGATTAGATCCAAAGTGCAGGAGCATTTCCTTCCTTTTGTTCTACGTCCCAAAAGTATTCATTATTGTAATACATCCAGGTCTCTTCCACTGGGAAAGGAACAAACTTGAAGTACTGGTAAGGAACATCTTGAGCTTGGTGCAGTGTTCTCGTTGTTTCATCGTAATAAGCTCCGGCTGTTGCATCAATTGGAAACCAGATGCCATCTTCATAAATTTCTACCCAAGCATGGCCTCCAATTTCTCCTCCAAAGTCAACTAGGCCGAGGGTTACTCGTACATGTTTAGGATCCATGCCATCAGCGATGAGCACAGAAGCAAGAGTGTTTGCCTGCTCAGAACAATCACTGGCAATACTTCCAGGCGCAGGATTGCTGTTAAGATCGGGAGTTAAGGTGAGAAAAGCTTGTGGGCGATACCAAAACTCAATTACTCCATTAAGCGTTTGCTCAGAGACCCAGACCCATTGCAAAGCTTCGTCATAAGCTTGCTGAACACCATTAATGTTTTTTGCAATATCATTTACTGCAGGAGCGTTTGGTGTGACATAAAGTTGGTAAGGAGAAATTACTTTTGGGTCCTCATCATAATCAATGTTTTCCTCTTCTAAGTACTCAGTAACTCCCTCTTCATCTGAAATATCTTGATACTGGATACTCTTTTTTGCTTCATGCTCTTCTACAAATGCTTGTAAGTCTTCTTGTAAGTCTTCGCTTAAAGAGGGAAGAATCTCTTCAAGCTGCTGCGTTGTTGCAATTCTTCGCACACACTCATTTTCTCTTAGTGCAAGAAACTCTTCTTGATTTGCTGTTGTCTGGATAATTGTTGTCTCTTTAAAGATAATTTCTGTGTCTATTGGCCTTGTGATTATTTCATGGAAGTTACAATTGCTCTCAAACTGAATAACTATGGACATGGTTGGCAGCACAGTTGTACAAGAGAGAATGAACAGACTTAGAAGGGTAAGAAGAAAAATCTTGAAGAGTTTTGCTCTTAGCATGAAGAACGGTGTAAGATATGCTTCTTTAAATTATTTGCTTTTCTTTAGGAAGTTCTCAGAGAGAGAAGAAGCCACAGAAAACTATTTTGTAAAAGGTAGAAAAAGGTAGAAATATCAAAAGAGTGGCAAAAGAAAGAAAAAGCATTTAAATAAAACCAGTCTCTTTTCAGAGTTATAAGGTGTTCTGTCTTTCTTAGAGCAAGTCAAAGATGAGTACCAAGAGAGGATAGGAGAGGAATAGTAAAGAATGGTGTTTGAGGTTGTGTGCATTGGTTCGTCCACAGTAGATAATTTTGTTTCTATGCAGGGCTCTTTTTCTACAATTAAGAGGGGTGTTAAAATTCTGGCAAGCGATTATATGCGCCATAGTGGTGGTGGAGCTAGCAATGTTGCAGCAGCTCTTTCCAAGCAGGGCTTTAAAGTTGGCTTAATTACAAAATTGGGAAATGATGAAGATGCTGATTTTCTCCTCGATGAGTGTGAAAAATTTAAGGTGAAGGTACTTAACAAGAAAAGAAGTAAGCACCACACAGACAACAGCACCATTGTCTGTTCTAAAAAAGATAAAGATCGTATTATTTTTGTACACAAAGAGGCTTCTTCTGATCTGAACGAGCAAGACATAAGTAAAACCGCACTTAAGCAAGCCAAATGGGTCTACCTCTCTTCTCTGATGGGCGATTCAGAGAAGGTTATGAAAAAATTTATGCCTTATTTTAGGAAAAATAAAATCAATCTTTTTTTTAACCCTTCACTCTACCTTGCAAAACAGGGTGCACGCAAGCTAAAGCCCTTTCTTTCTGTTGCCAAAGTGTTAGTGCTCAACAAAGAGGAGGCACAGGCCTTACTTAAAGATAAGAGGAGTAGTGAAGAGAGATTATGTAAAAAGCTTCACAAGTTAGGTCCAGAATTGGTGGTTATTACTAATTGTTCTCGCAAAGCTTTTGCTTACGATGGTATGTGTATGTACTCTTTTCTTCCTCCCAAAGTGAAGGTAAAAGAACTTACTGGAGCAGGAGATGCTTTTAATTCTGGTGTTCTTGCTGGTGTATTACAAGGAAAAGGAGTTGAGGAGTCATTGTTACTTGGGCAAGCTCTTGCTAGCTCAGTTATTCAGTTTCGAGGAACAAAGCATCGCTTACTTTCTCAAAGGCAAGCCAAGCAGGCAGTGAAAAAGTTGCGTTGTAAGGTACAACGAAAACAATGTTAGCTGATACCAAAAAGCTTTTACTGCGTGCTCAGCGCGGAAGATATGCACTTGGACACTTTAACATCAATAATATGGAAGCGGTGCAGGCAGTAGTTGCAGCCGCCAACAAAACTCGTTCTCCAATCATTCTCGCTACAACTGAAGGAGCAGTTAAGTACGCAGGCATGGAATATTTGCATTGCTTGGTGGAAACTGCAGCTGCAAGGGCGAAAGTTCCTGTTGCCTTACATCTTGATCATGGCAGAAGCATGGATACTGTTCGAAAAGCCTTGAAATTAGGATATTCCTCAGTAATGATTGATGCATCACATGAAAGCTTTGAGAAGAATATTCGTTTGACTAAAAAAGTGGTGGGACTTGCTGCTCGCAAAGGTATTGCTGTGGAGGCAGAGCTTGGCACCATTGGTGGCGTAGAAGATACCGTTCGCTCCCGAAAAATAGTTCTTACTGATCCTTCACTTGCAAAAGAGTTTGTTGAACGCAGTGGTTGTGATTTTCTGGCAGTGGCAATTGGAACTTCACATGGAGCGTACAAGTTTGTAGGGCGCTCTTCACTTCGAGTTGATATCCTTGAAGAGATTCGTAAACAAGTTAAGATTCCTTTGGTTTTACATGGTGCAAGTGCAGTGCCTAAAAAATGGGTGAAGCTTGCTGAAAAATACGGAGCAGAACTCTCTGGAGTGCAGGGTGTTTCTGGAGTTCAAGTCAAGAAAGCTATTGCTCATGGGATTACTAAAATTAATACCGATACCGATTTGCGTATCTCTTTTGATGCAGGGGTTCGTAAGTTTTTGGCAGAAAAGCCAAAAGACTTTGATCCACGGCATATATTGGGGCCTGCAAGGACGTTTATGCAGCAAGTTGCTGAAGAGAGGATGAAGCTTTTTGGCTGTGTCGGGAAGGGAAAGAGATAGAATTA
Source organism: uncultured Methanosarcinales archaeon (assembly GCA_964343575.1). Taxonomy (GTDB): domain Archaea; phylum Nanobdellota; class Nanobdellia; order Woesearchaeales; family GW2011-AR9; genus CAYFJV01. The sequence goes on from CAYFJV010000001.1 coordinate 601,553, forward strand.
GAAAAAGAAGGTGAAAGGTGGATGGTGCTTAGAAAAGTAAAAAGTGTGTTTGGAGGAAACTTCGGTAGAGAGAGAAAGGGAAGTCTTAGAAAAGTGTACCTTGCTTCTGATCACGGAGGCTTTCGCTACAAAAAAGAGCTTTTTGCTTATCTTCTCAAGAAAGGATATCTTGTTGAAGATTTAGGACATAATATTTTTGATAGAGGAGATGATTATGTTGATTATGTGCTTCCTCTTGGCGAGAAGGTTGCTTCTTATGGCCCTAAAGAAGGAGCTAGGGGCATTGTCCTTTGTCGTAACGGGCAAGGAGTTTGTATTGCTGCAAACAAAGTGCCGGGAATTCGCTGCGCTACAGGCTTTTCTCTGAAAATGATCAAAAGTACCCGAGAGGATGATGATAGTAATGTGCTTGCAATTCCGAGCGATTATGTTTCTTTAAGCCTGGTGAAAAAAATGGTGCTTTTGTGGCTTGAAACGCCTTTCTCTGGTGAGCAAAGACATAAGCGACGTTTGAAGAAGTTGGGAAATTATGAGACAAAGAAAAAGCTTCCAAGGCTAGGAAAGTCCATGGTGAGAAAAGCAAGTAAGAGAAAGGCAAAGAAAGTTGGGAAGGTTAAAAAAAACTAAGGGGAAGAAAAAGAGATGAAAAGCAGCAAACAAATCTTACCTTCTGTCATGGCTAAAAATCAAGCGGAATTGAATGCTTTGTTCAAGAAATTGGAAGGGAGCGCGAACTTTCTTCATTTAGATGTTTCTGATGGTAAATTTGTAAAAAGTAAAGTTATGGATTTTGATTTTCGTTTGAGTTCCAAGTTTTCCTATGGGGTTCATTTGATGGTGAAAGATGCTAGAAAGTACATTGAGCGTTTGGAGCGAAAAAAAAAGATAAAGTATTTTGTTGCTTCTTGGGAAAGCTTTTCAAGCAAGAAGAAGAGAAGAGAGTTTATTTCTTGGCTGCAGAAAAAAAAGATGTTGGTAGCTTTTGCAATTAAGCCAGGAACAAAAGTTATTGAACTTAAAGAAGATCTAAGGGAGATTGATATGGTCTTGGTGTTGACAGTTCATCCAGGACGTTATGGGGCGCGTTTTTTGAAAAGTCCCCTTAAGAAAGTTAGTCAGCTTAAGAAGTTAAAAGAAAGCTTAACTGTTGTTGTTGATGGGGGGATGAAACCCTCTACTATTGCTCTTGCAGGACACGCAGGAGCAGATTATTTTGTTTCTGGATCTTTTGTAAGCAGATCCTCCTCTCCAAAGAAAGCAGTCAAAGAACTGGAGAGAGCACTTTTTCTTTAGAGTACCCAAACATTAGATTTTTTAGATATAAATTAGATATACCAACTTAGGACAATGAGGATGGCATAAAAAAGAAAACCAAAGATGAAGTAGCTTGGCTCTCCTTTTTCTCTGTAAGGCACATGGTGCCTTGTAATACTATACAAGAGGACTCCTGTTACAATTCCCAGTAAGATAAAATAAGTGAGTTGGGGAATGAAGTTATAGAAAAGCAAAGTGAAGAGTACCCCAAGAAGTGTCGAGCTTGCATTAAGCACAGAATCAAGAGGAGATTCATGAGGTTGTGTAGTTAGACTATTTACTAATGTAAAAGCAACAATTGGAAAAAAGAAAAGTGCTCCTTCAACAACATTGTTACTCAGGAAAAAAACCAAAAGGATACCAACCACAAAATGGTAAGCAAAGTTAAAGATGTTCTCCTCAATACTTAAGAGACGGATGAGCTCGTGTTTGGTGTGGTGATGTCTATAAATGTTCTTCTCAATGAGATGGTGAACAATAAAGCCAAAGAGTACAGTAAGGAAGAGCAGTTTACTTACACTAAGGGCTTGTGCAGTAAAGGTAGGAAAGAGCTCTAAAATAAGATAAGTTATAGAAATTCCTGCAGAAAGTGAGACGATTTTAGCGTGATAGCTCTTATTTCTAATATCAAACTGGTTAGCAAAGTGGTACACAAAACCCAAAAGCGTTGCCAGAACAATGACAATCGGTTCTAGAAACATGGTGTTGAAGAAATATTTTTCCTTTAATAGTCTTTCTGTTGTGTATTTTGAAGGTGGCCAAGAGGTTAACTTTATATAAGAAACGCTCTTTTCTAAGGGTAAATTACATTATGAGAGGTTGAATTATTATGAAAATGAAAACCCTACTATTACTGCTTGTCGTGCTTTCTGCAGCACTTCTTCTTTTTGCTTGTACTGCTTCTGAAGATGCTGCTCCTGAAGATGTACCAGCAGCCGATGACGGAGTAGATACTACTTTACCTGAAGTAGAACCAGAAGTAGAAGTGGCACCCTCAGCTCCAGTTGAACCACGAGTTGATACCGAAGTTGATACAAGTGCAGCGGCGACAATTTATGTTCGTGGTGCAGATGGATACAGCCCAGATGCTGTGACAGTTCAAGTTGGACAGTCTGTGCAGTTTATCAATGATAACGATCCTGAAGCGAACAGAGGAGACAGACACTTATCTCTTTTGATCGAACACGTTGCTAAGAAAGATGCAGCTTCAATCACTGATGCTTCCACATCTTATTCAACTGTTGAACTCCCAGAGTTTGATGTTGGTGAGTTTCACACGCACACCTTTGAAGAAGCTGGAACTTACGAAGTTTGGACCTTACGTTATTACGACTCTCCAAGAGCTGTGATTACTGTAGAATAAACTTTACTTTTTTCTTATTTTTCTTAACTTTGTGTTTAGGTAGATTTTTATGATTTCTCGGAGGTTTAATACTATGAAAAAAATATTTGTTATTATTTCCATTCTTTGCTTAGCTCTTTTTCTCTTTGCTTGCAGTGAGGAAAGCGCAGTAGTGGATGAAGCTGCAGATGTTGTTGATGCAGTTGGAGAAGTGGTTGAAGAGGCCAAAGAAAGCGCAGAAACACTTGTAGAAGAGATTGATGAAGTGGTTGCTCCGCAGAGCGAAGATGATACCGAAGAAGTGGAAAGTGAATCTGATTCCATGGAAGGAGAAATGGAAGAAGAAGATCTAGAAGAAGCTGCTTCTGAACCAGTTGTTATTGAAACTAATGGACTTATCTTCACCCCAGATACCGTAACCATTTCTGTTGGTGAGAGTGTTACTTTTGATCTTGGCTCAACTCACAATGCAGTGGAAGTGAGTCAGGAAGACTGGGAAGCTAATCAAAATGTTGCTCTTGAAGGCGGTTTTGAAGTTGGTTTTGGAGCTACAGAAGAAGTTAGTTTTTCTGAAGCAGGAACTTACTATTACATTTGCCAGCCCCACATTGGTATGGGCATGAAAGGAATGATTGTAGTAGAATAATTTTTTTCTTTTCTCTTTTATTTTGTTCTTTGTCTTCTTAGAGCAGTGTCAGTGCGGCAGCTTATACTTAAAAAGCTTTAAAAAAGAGGCTTGAATAAGGAGATTTATGGCAGAAAACAAAGATTCTGCTAAGGCAGTAGCTTCTAGCACTGAAACCTTAACAGAAGAAAAACAGTATGTCGTAGAAAATCCAGATCTGGAAGGGAATCTCCAGGAACCTTTTGTTCTGGAAAGAAACGATGGAGAGACACAAACATTTCTCGTAGGAAGAGAAGTTTTAGCGCAAGCTAATGCTTCAGCAAACAAAGAAAAGAAGAGGAAGGCTGCGGTTAAAGCAATCTTTAGTGAAACACGAGTGATTACCGAATCCAGTGACGATGCTCGTGAATTGTATCACCACTCTCGCTTTGGATCTTTAATTGAAAATGGGAAATTAGAGCTTTCTTTGCTTGAAGGACTCTATCTTTTTGAGAAAGGGAAAATCGATATGCGAAGTCAGGCTAATCGAAAGATGAAGTTTGATAGCTTTGTGAAAAAGGCGCGTAAAGTTGAGCCAAATTTTTGGATTCGTTACTGTGTCTACAAAGACATTCGAAATCGGGGTTATATCATTAAAACTGCGCTAAAGTTTGGTGCGGATTTTCGAGTTTATGATAGAGGAATCAAACCCGGAGAGGACCATGCTCGCTGGATCATTTATCCCGTACATGAAGGAAGTACCCTTACCTGGTATGAATTTGCAGCAAAAAATAGGGTTGCGCACAGCACTAAGAAGAGACTTCTCATGGGTATTGTAGATGATGAAGGAGATGTAACTTACTACGAAATTCGTTGGATGAAACCCTAACACTGGGCCTTGCACTATGCTTGGACCATTGTGGTAATAGGGTTACAAAAAGTATTTAAAGCAGATTTTGCACTTCTTTTCCATGCTTGCTGAGGATAAAATTCTTAATTACCTTAAATTTAATGGGCCCAGTTTAGCTATTAACGTTGCAAAAGGGATTGGTGAACAAAATTTACTTGCTTCAGCTTTTCTCTCCGAACTTGCTTCTCGAAAAAAGGTAAGGATATCTCACCTTAAAATTGGAAGTTCTCCTTTGTATTTTTTGCCTGGACAGGAACCACAATTACTCAACTACAGTAAAGATTTGAAAGCAAAGGATCAAGAAATCTTGGCAAAACTAGGTCATGAAAAAATTCTGCGAGAAAAAGAACTGGAACTCCTTGAGAAAGTTGTCCTACGGGCCTTGAAGGATTTTGCAGTGCCTCTTCAAGTTACTTTTGCTGGTCAAAAAGAACTCTTTTGGAAGTGGTACCTCTTGGATGCAGCGGAAGCCAACAATCGTATTGCTCTTATCTTAAGTCCAGAAGTGCTTGCGCCTGAGCAAGAGAAAGAAGCTGCTGAAGAGAAGGTGGAAAAGAAAGTTGAAGAAGCTAAGAAAAGGACAGAACAAGTAGAGAAAAAACAAGAGCTTGTTGAGGAGAAAGAAAAGTTGCTTGCAAAAGAAGAAGCTTCCGTACTTACTGAAAAGGGAGGGGTTTTGAAGAAAGAGAAAGAAAGTGTTCAAGCGTATCCTCCAAACACCACAGTAAAAGCTGAGGAAGAAGAGAAACAAGCTTATCCACCGGTTACTGCAAAGACCATTAAGAAAACTTCTGCGAGGGAAGAGGGAAGAGAAGAGAAAAGCTCCGAGCTTGAAGAAGACCAAGCGGAGAAGGAAGCTTTAGCTAAAAAGAAAAGAAAGAGAGTGAAGTTGGAGAAGGCCAAAGCCAAGCGTAAGAAAGTCAAGAAAAAGAAACAGGTGGCTGGAGCTCAGAAGAAAAAAGAAGAGCAAGTAACCTTGGTTGAAGCTCCAAAAGAAGAATTGGCCCCAAAGGCTGTTGAAGTTAAGGAAGAAAGTAAAGAGCTTGTTGAGCAGGAAGAAAAAGAAGTAGAAGTTACTCCTCTTGAAAAGGAGATTAGTGAAGAAACTCCTGAGAAAGTAGAAGCAAAAGAGGATTCTGCCCCTAAACAGTCGCTTGTAGGTAAACTTAAGGAGAAATTAATTGGTAAGCGTAGAAAAAAAGTGAACGATGAGTTCTTACCTGTTGTACAAGCCTATCTTGATAAGATGAACATCGAACTTGTTGAGCATGATATTGTACGTAAGAATGCTGAGATTAATTTAACTATTAAAGTCTCTTCTGTAGTTGGCACTATGACCTATTTTTGTAAGGCAAAGAACAAGAAACGTTGTGATGAGCGTGATCTAAGCGCCGCCTACATGGAAGCACAGATGAAAAAAATGCCTTTATTATTTTTGTACCCTGAAGGGATGACCAAGCGAGCAGAAGAGTTCTTGGCCTCGGGAGCTTTTGACAATTTGATGGCCAAGAAGATGGATGTTGAGAAAAAAGAGTGATAGAGTTCTTTGAAATGGGATTAAAATTCAAACCAATTGTGGTCAAAAAAGAGATCAGTATTGCTGATTTGCACGGCAAAGTTTTGGCTGTCGATTCTATGAACATTTTGTACCAATTCTTGACAACTATTCGTCAGGCAGACGGCTCAGCTTTGACCAATTCTAAGGGAGAAGTAACTTCTCACTTGATTGGTTTGTTTAATCGAACGACATCACTTATGGAAGAAGGTGTAAAACTGGTCTTTGTTTTTGATGGGAAGGCTCCTGAGTTAAAGGAAATTACTCGGCAAAAGCGTAAGGCAATTAAAGAAGAAGCAAGCTTACTTTTGAAGCAAGCTGAGGAAGCAGGAGATGTTGAGGGCATGAGAAAATATGCTTCGCGTACTGTTCGCTTGACTTCTGAGATGATTGAAGATGCGAAAAAATTGGTAGGCTTGTTAGGGCTCCCTGTTGTTCAAGCGCCAAGTGAGGGTGAAGCGCAAACTGCTTACATGTCTGCTCGTGGGGATGTCTACGCCGCAGTAAGTCAAGATTATGATAACCTTATTTTTGGTTGCTCACTTTTGGTGAAGAATTTATCTATTGCTGGACGTAAGAAGCGAGCTGGAAAGTTCGCTTACGATACTATCAAACCAGAGATTTTGTCTTTGGAAGAGAATCTTTCTGAGCTTGGTTTGGATAGAGATCAGCTTATTGTCCTTGCTATTCTTGTGGGAACTGATTATAACCCTGCAGGAATCAAAGGTATCGGTCCTAAGAAAGGATTGAAACTGCTTGAGAAGTTTGACCATGACTTTGATGCTGTGTTTGCTGAGGTAAATTGGGAAGAAAGTTATCCTGAAGTTTCCTGGAAAGAGATCTTTTCTGTGATTAAAGATATGCCAGTAACTGATGAGTATTCTTTGGATTGGGGAGATGTTGATGTTGATGGTTTGTATTCTTTTTTGATTGAAGAAAAAGAGTTTTCTGAAGGTCGTGTGAAATCAAAGGTTGGTAAGTTGCTTGAGAAGTTGAAAAAAGGAAAGCAAAAGGGCCTGGGTGAGTTTTTTTAGTCTGCACAGTAGGAAGGGTCTTCTCTAAAATTTTTATTTCCACAATTATAGAAAACTTTTTCCTTGGTGGATCCAATTAATAATAAGTCTTGAAGCCCATCTGAGTTTCTATCTTCTACCTTTCTCACTTCAGTTGGCTCAGAGTTTGGAGAATCCAGATAGTCATGTGCAAAATAACCGGCCCCAACTAAAGCGCCGGCAAAAAAACCAAGCCCAATTGTTCTTGTTAAACAACCAGGAATTCCCTCTCCAAGATCTTTTAGAAGAAAATAAGGTAGTAAATGGGGCAACGCGCCGATTGGTACTTTTTCTCTCTCGTCCATATGGTGACTCCAGAGAAGGTTTTTCATAAAGATAAAGGACTCTCTTAAGGACAACTAGCTCCTATTTCTCATTTGCTTTCTCCCACATTTCCAAAAACTGATCTTTAAGCATAGAAGCAAAGGCAGGAGACTCAATCCAAAAAGTAAGATAGTCTTCTTCTTTTTCTATTTGGGGTTTACCAACAGTTACTCTGGCAATCTTGTTATCTATACTTGAGAAACGTATGCTCTTTTGTTTTGCTTTTGGATGAAAACGTATTTTTACTCCAACCTTACGCCACTTTTTGTAAACTTCTTCTCTTTTAGAGTCTTTGTGGATCAGAAAACGAATATCAATTCCACGCCTCACAGCTTTTGTTACAAGTCTTGCACTCTTTGCTCCCCAAATCAAAGAGCCGCCAAAAGAATATTGGTATTCTTCAAACTTTGGAGTTTGCTCTCCTAGTTTTGCAATAATATTTTTCTTTCCTTTAAGCACTGTTGCAATATCTTGGATGTCGGGGCGTTTTGCAGAAATACTTCTTTCAAGATTTGAAAGAGAACTTTTTATCTCCCTGATCTCTTTTTCTTGTTTTTCAACTAACTCTCTTAGTTTTTCTATTCCTGTTACTTTGTAAAACTTTGGTGTAAGGTCTAAACTAGAAACAAATCCTTGCTGAGCCAACTTAATGAGGGACTCATAGACCTTATTACTTGGTACAGAGGATGCTCTAGATATTACTGAGGCCTTAGAAGGTCCAAGCCTTACAAGAGTGAGATAAATTTTAGTTTCATAATCTGTAAAACCTAATTTTTTGAGGAGTTTTTTGTGATCCATTTTTTAGTACCTTTAGTACTGAAAAGAGTCCTTTATTTTTAACTGCTTCTCTTGAAATTGCTTTTTTCATGAAGATTATGAAAAGTTATGATGAAATCCTCGATGAATTAGATCAACAATCCTATTGCACAGTTTCTTTTCCCTTAAGTACCGCTTACCTTCAGGATGTTGCAGATTCTTTTTTGCGTTTTTTAGAAGGAGATGAGAAAGAACGCTTTGCTGCAATTCATCTTGACCCAGACAATAGAGGAACAAGTGTTGGCTATGTAATAAAACAAAGAGAATTTGGTGACCTTGACAACAAAGAGTACTTCCATTATAATGAGTTCCTTGAAGAATTGTTTGCAGAGGAGCTTGCTTCTTGTGGGGAGCTCGCAAAAGAATTTATTGCTAAGGCTCGTAAAGTCTACCGAATTGCTAAAGGAAAACTAGAAGAAATTGTTGGGATCCTTGAGAGAGAACATCCTGGAGTTCAAGAACGTTTTTTTCCTCCTGGGAAAAAGCCCTTCTTGTATCTTCGCTTTTTGAAGTACAAAAGTAATACAGACCGTTTTCTAGCAAAGGCTCACTTTGATAGAGGCACTTGCACACTTGCACTTGCAGAAAGCGCTCCAGGTCTGCGTATTGGAAGGGGTCCCGAAAGTTTGCAAAAAGTTGATCACCAGGAATACAGTGCACTCTTCTTTCCCTCAGCTACTTTCCCAGAGGAAGTCTCAGGGAATTTTCATCCTGCCTGGCATGATGTAAAGCAGCGAGAAGGAGTACAGTATAGTGAAGAAGTCACTAGGTGGGCCATCGTTTTATTTGCAGACATGCAAGATACACGCAACATTAGTTTTGAGGAAGCTCATCGCTTGGCATAGCCTTTGCTCACTTGCTCCGACCAGAAACTCGGCAAGGGGTTTTTCATAAAGCCCCTGAACTTGTCTGCATAGACATAAGTAAGCCCGTGTTCATGTTCTTCTTGCAATTCTTCAAACTCTTCTTTGATCTCTGCATAAATGTCCTTGATCTTTTTTCGCTCAAAATCTACTTGAAGCAGAGAACTAGGTTTTAGTAAGAGGAAATCTGCTTGACGCAATGCATTAATTTCTAAATTGGATGAATTTTGCGTGATGAATAATACGCTGAGATCTTTGTGCCTGGCAATGAAAAGAATCTCTGAGAGCAGCTTGTTTGCATTGCTCATACTGCTCCTGCTGCTAAACTCAATGCCACCTTCATCGACGAGCAAGATTGCGTCATTTTGCGCCTCATCAAGTCTTTTAATCACTTGTACCCATTCTGGCAAGGAATCTTGTTTAAAACCCATAGCATAGATGTGTTTTTCAGTTTGCGCTGCAAAGTTCTCTAAAAGATGCATACCAAGTGCGCTTTTTCCCGTACCTCTTGCTCCAAGAATGATACCAATACTGCTTTTGTTTTTGTGAAGGAGGGAGGTGAATTTTTCTAAACTTCCTTTATGTTTTCTAATTTGTTCTGGCTCTTGAAACTTTGCTTTTGTTTTTCTTGTAATTTTGAGTTTTTCAGCACGCTTTGCTTCTTTTTTTTGTAACTTGTTTTCTTTTGCCTTCTGAGAGGAAGATTTTATTTTTTTGTAGGTGAGCGAGCCCAGTTTCCCAATACCTTTTGCAGTTGCTTTTGTTGCTCTCCATCCAGTGAGCCCTAAGAATCTAAACGCCTTTTTTGTGTTCTTTTTGATCTTCTTTTTGCTGCTCTTTTTCATAGCTTTTTAGGGCTTGCATAGCTTTATAAATCCTTGCTCTTTGAGGAGAAAAGTAAGAAATATGGTATGGGCAGCAAAGGTAGCATTGCGAGATGCACAGGAAGTGAAGAAGTATTTGCTAGAGAAATCTCTAATGGATTTGAGTCGCAAGAGCGTTCGTGAAGGAGACTTTTTATACTTTGCTTTACCTGAGAAGATTAGTAGCGTTTCTGATTCAGTTAGTTTTGAAGTTGTTGAGAAAGAGCTTCCTTTGAAGGAGAAGAAAAAAACAATTGAGAGTTTGCTCTCTTCTGTTTTGAGTGCCGATGAATTAAAACTTGTACCACGCAGCCAAGAAGTAGTTGGTGATATCTTGATCCTTGAGATTCCAGAAGAACTGATGGGCTTTGAGAAAGAAATTGCAGAGGCCTATTTAGAGCTGCACAAGAATGTTAAAGTTGTTGTGAAGAAAACAGAAATTCATTCTGGTGTCTTTCGCACTCGTGGGGTAGAAGTCATTGCTGGAGAGAACAGAAAGGAGACCGTGCATTTAGAAAGTGGCGTGCGTATTAAGTTAAATTTGGAAGAGAGTTATTTCTCTGCACGTTTGGGTCATGAGCGTTTGCGTATCGCAGAACAGGTTGCGGATGGTGAGAGGGTGCTTGCGATGTTCTCTGGATCTGGACCTTATCCTCTTGTTCTTGCTCGGCATTCGCAAGCTTCTTTTATTCTTGGTGTTGAAATTAATCCAAAGGCACATGCTTTTGCTCTTGAGAATCTGGAGTTGAACAAAGTTAATTATTACTGGGAGCGTGATGATGAAAATAACAAAAAGAAGAGGCGAGCGCTTCCTGCGGGGAAGGAGCGTGTGCGCTTGATCAATGGTGATGTTCGTGAAGTATTGCCAAAGCTTGTTAGTGAAGGTATCGAGAAGTTTGATCGTGTGCTTATGCCACTTCCAAAGACCAGTGAAGAATTTCTAGATGTTGCACTACCGATGGTCAAAGTAGGTGGAGTGATTAACTTGTATGCTTTTTTGAATGAAAAGGATATTGCAGCCGAAGGTGAGCGAGTTGTTAAGATTTGTAAAGAACTTGGCTACGTTGTTGAGATTGAGCGAGCAGTAAAGTGTGGCCAGCACGCACCTTATGTGTATAGGGTTTGTTATGATATCAAAGTTGTAAGCGCCTGAGATTGCTAATTCTATCCAATACTTGAGCGTCCCTACAGTTTGCGTGTAATCTTCTTAATCTTTCATCAGTAATTGCGTTTGGATCTTCTGGGTCAAGACAATTAATTGCGATCAATCTTTCATCCAAAGCTGTTCTTGGCAATCTCCCCGGACTGGTTGGATCAATAGTCAAAGTTATTTCTGGGTTATCATACACTGGGTGACCAAAGAAAGGGGTTGAGAAACGTGCAACGTTTGGACCCCCTGTTGCCGCAGGATTGACTACACGGTGAATCACACTTCTAAGGAGACCTCCTGTTGATTCTTGAAGCATATCTCCCACATTCTCTACCACGCAATCCAAATCTTTTGGTATCTCTGCATCAATCCAAACACCACCACTTTCATAGCGACCGCCTAAGAGTAAATTGCTTACTCTTTTAACATCTGGTTCTGGAATGTGTGTTTCTGCCCAATTAGATACTCTTTCCGAGTCTTGCCTTCTTAGCAAACTTTCTAACTCCCTAATCGCATCACTACCCACTCCAACTAATGGTGCAAGAATTTGCAAACCTGGCTCCCATTTTTTTGCTGCCAGAGTAGTGTTCATATTAATATCACCATGTGCACCCGCCCTAAAAGCAGAGGGGGTTCCTTTAACAGGAGGATAATGTATTGCACGAATGAGGCTATCTCCTCCTCGACACATTTTGTCAAAATATCTTTCAGGAATGTCAAGACCAACTGCCACTGCACTTAAAATGTCTAAAGAAAACTCTTCCATTGCAAGATACACTTGTCCTAGTGCATCCCATTCTTCAATGCCCTCTGGAACTAGGTTAGAACCATAAGAAGAAGGTTTTGTTGGATGCCTTGCTTGCCAAAACTCTTTGAGGTCATGTTCCTTTGCTCCCGCTGCAATCTCAACACCTAAAGAAGTGTATCCTACTTGTCTTCCTAATTCTGGACGTTCATATTGCCTTTTAAATTCTGAAGACCTTGCAAAGAATCTTTGAATTGCTCGGTGCATAGCACCCATACGATCTTCGGGGAGACCGTGATGCTTTATTGCAACAAAACCAACTGCCCTATACGCAGTGATCAAAGTGTCAACAAACCTTGCTCTTTCTGGAGGAGCGCCATCTCGAAATTCTCTCATATCTAAGACAGGAATTGAATAGATCACAAAACTTGTCTTTCTTTTATCATTTAAATCGTTTTATATGACAGAATGTACAAATGTTTTTATCTCCCATGGCCTTTTCTCCTACTTTTCTTTCGGCATTAGTTCTGAAGCAGTAGCTTTATATAAGCACAAGAGTTTGTGGATTTTATGAAGCAACGAGTGGTCCCACACCAAATATTCTGTATCTACAAAGATCCAAAAGGAAGGCGTTTGTACACAAAATCCTTACTTAAGCCCGCTCAAAGTCACTTCGGTGAACGACTTGTAAAAGAAGGTGGAGAGGTCTATCGTGAGTGGGAAGCAAAACGAAGCAAGCTTGCTGCAACCGTAATGAATGGCTGCTCTAACACCGGAATTCGTGAAGGGTCAACAGTTCTCTATTTAGGAGCATCTCATGGATTTACTCCTAGCTTTGTTTCTGATATGATCGGTCGTGAGGGCTTTATGTTTGCTCTTGATTTTTCTCCAGAAGTTACTCGAGATCTTGTTTTTTTGGCTGAAGAGAGGGAAAACATCGCACCAATTTTGGGTGATGCAAATCAGCCGGAGAGCTATGCTGATAAAGTGAGCCAAGTTGATGTGGTCTTTCAAGATGTTGCTCAAAAAAACCAGGCAGAGATCTTTTTGAAAAACTGCAGGCTGTTCTTGAAAGAAGGTGGCTTTGGTTTGCTCGCAATTAAAGCGCGTAGCATTGATATTAAACGTAAAGCAAAAGAAATCTGTCAGGAAGTGCGTGACCTTGTTGAGAAGGAGTTTATGGTGGTAGATTTTCGTGATCTTGCTCCACATGAGAAGGAGCATTACATGCTTGTGATCAAAAAACGTCCTCCTGTTGAAGAAGTTAAGAAGGCTAACGCTAAGAAAAATGCTGGAAGAGTAAAGGGAGTTGACTTTACTCACCGACGTGAAGGGAAGAAATTTGAGAGAAGAGAGAGAAAATCCGGACCTGGGAGTAGAGATGGTTCTGAAAGATCTGATCGGCGAAGAAGTGAGAGCCGAGGAAGAAATTCTACTAGTCAAAAAAGGGGCCAGAAGTCACGAAGTCCTGCACCAAAGTTTGTGCGAAAGAAGAGATAGTTTTGGAGGGCTAAGAAATGAAGCTTTATAGGGGGATAAAAGAAGACTTCATCTTCCTTGATGAAAAGGCCCAGGAGCAGAATAAACAGATTTGGAAAAAGATCCTTGAATTGAGATCTAAAGGAGATTTTAGTTATCCTCAAGAAACAAATTCTGAAATCCTTACTCTTCGTAAACAAGAACGCTTGGCTCTGCAAAACTTTACAGATAATAAAAAAATTGCAGAGCGTTATGCGCGCCAAGAAAAAGGTTTTATTGTCGAGATTGATGTTCCAAAAAAAGAGATTCTCTCCCTCTTTCGTATTGAGTTTCAGAACTTTTCAAAACGCAAAGAAAAATTTGAACTAGTGTATGTGGTGAGTGGAGAAAACCTTCATAAGTTTGCGAAAAAGTGGAAATTAAAAATTAGAAAAAGGTAAAGAGGATCTTCTAGTTCTCTTCAACCTTAATGATTTGCACAGGACAGACCTGCTCAGCTTCTTGATTCTCTGCCTTTGCTTCAAATGTAGAGAATTCTTTTTCCCAGTGGTCTTCTTTTTGGGTCGCTCCCTTTAGTTGAGCTAAACCTTCTTCATCCATTTCCCAATACTTTGGAGCAATTGCTGCGCAGGCGCCGCAACTAATACAATCTTTCTTGTGATGAATTACTTTGAATTTGGTCATTTTTTGTTTAAACTTTGAATTGACTTCAGATTTGAAGAGGAAGGAGGGGTTTCTTCTTTGTTTTTTAAAGATTATGGGGAGAATTACGAAGAAAAATGAGAAGAAAAAGAAAAAAAGGTTTGTCTAGAAGACTTAGCCAGACTCCCAGACGCAATCTGTCTTTGCTGCCAAGGTTGTAAAGGTTTGAACTCCTGTAGTCCTTGATCCGTCAGCAAAAATCCAGGTCGGATAGGCTTGCACTCCTGCAGCAGCGCAAAGTTCCTGCTCTTGACTACACTCAATGTAAGGTAATGCGTCTTGAGCTGAACCGAACTGTTCTTTTTGTGTTTCACAATAATAACAAGTGTAAGCGCCATACATTTTTGCTCCTGATTCCTCAAGGCAAGTTGCAAGCGCCAAAAGTTCTTCATGGTTCTCACTAATTACTGGTTCTGACTGACAAGCGCTTAAGAGTAAAGCAAATGCTGCAAGAAAAGTTACCAGCAGTAAGGTTGTTCTTCTCATTTTATTTCTCCCTCTGTTCTCCATTTGTTTTCTTTATTATTTGTGTCTTTATTTCTACTCTTCGTCATGTTCTGCTAAGAAACGTTCAACTTCAATTGCTGCCATACAACCGGTTCCCGCTGCAGTGATTGCCTGACGGTAAGTACTGTCTTGCACATCTCCGCAAGCAAAAACGCCAGTGACATTAGTTGCCGTTGATTTTGCGTTGGTTATGATGTATCCTTTCTCATCGGTTTTGATAGCTTCTCCAAACAATTTTGTGTTTGGGATATGGCCAATAGCAACAAAAAAACCTTGACAACTCAATTCTTCTATTTCATTGCTTTTTGTATTTTTGATCTTTACACCAGTTACTTTCTTCTGTTCTGGGTCAAGCACTTCTTCGACAACGTAAGGTGTTTTGATCTCTATTTTTTCGTGTGCCTTTGCTCGGCTTAGCATAATTTTTGATGCACGAAATTCGTCTCTCCTATGGATAATGGTCACCTTGCTTGCAAATTTGGTAAGAAAAAGTGCTTCCTCCATTGCCGAATCTCCACCGCCAATGACCACTACTTCTTTTCCTTTGTAAAAAGCACCATCACAAGTTGCGCAACTAGTAACTCCTCTTCCCATAAGCGCCTGCTCACTTTCAAGATTGAGCCATCTTGCACTTGCCCCCGTGGAAATAACTAGAGTCTTTGCTTTGTATTCTTGCCCTTCTACTTCAACTGTAAAAGGTCGTTTGGTGAGATCAACTTTGCTTACATCTTTGGTAACAATCTCTGCCCCAAAACGACTTGCTTGCTTATGCATCTCTTCAATAAGTTTTGGCCCCATGATACCATTCTCAAAACCAGGAAAATTTTCTACCTCACTTGTGAGCATTAACTGCCCGCCTGCTTGATATCCTTCAAAGACTAAAGGTTTAAGCTCTGCTCGCGCAGCGTAGAGTGCTGCAGTAAGTCCTGCTGGACCACCGCCAATGATAATTAAGTTTCTTGTTTCCATAAGAAAAGAAGGGCCCTAGAAGGTATAAAAAGTTTTCTTTTAGGAGAAAAAACTATTCTCTAAGATTGTAGTTGCTGCTTCCAAAATACTCATTATATGTTGCCCCAGCAAGAAGCCCAGCAAGACCAAGATGAGTAACAGCTAAGGTTGCCGACTCTGCAGAAGCAACATGGGGCATTTCTGAAACCGCTTGGAGTGCCTCATAGCCCCCAAGTGTGGTGAGAAGCCCAACTAAACCAGCTTGTCCAGTAAGATAAAGAAGATCTCCGGCCACATTTTTTCTTTTTGGAAAACCAGCGCTTATCATGATAATTCTTGAGTAGAGGCTCCTATTTAAACTTTGTTTAGCTTCCTTGTAGGAGCGTCTCTATTTTCTTAAACAGGTGATGAAACATAAAGATTAATAAAGAGAAAATGACTCTTTATAAATTGGCTATGCAATTTAAAATCCAGAAAAAAGATGATGATAACTTACAACGTTATCCTACAGAAGACCTTCGCACGGCAAGAGTTTTTGCCAAAAAGCTTCGCGAAGAGCTTCAAGATTTTGTAGTTGCAGTGATTCTTTTTGGAAGTACGGCTCGGAAACAGAGCACAGAAAAGAGCGATATTGATATCTTGGTTGTTGGAGATGATATCGATTTTAAAACCACTAAAGCATTCATTGAAACTTACCGCATTATTATGGAAAAGGTGATTGCGACCACTTCCTCTCGTTTGCATGTAACTTCTATGACCTTAAGCTCTTTTTGGGAGTATGCTCGTGTTGGTGATCCGGTAGTCTATAACATTTTACGTGACGGTGTTTCCTTATATGATGAAGGCTTCTTTCGTCCGCTTCAGAAGCTTCTTCGAACGGGAAGAGTTCGTCCTACTGAAGAGAGTGTTTGGCGTTATTATGCGCGAGCACCAAAAACACTCACTAACTCTCGTTGGCACGTGATGCAAGCAACACTTGATTTGTATTGGGCAGTGATTGATAGTGCCCATGCAGCGCTTATGAAACATGGACATGTCCCTCCTTCTCCTGATCACATGGCAAGCATGCTCGATAAGGCTTTCGTTAAAAAAAGAAAATTGGAAAAAGAATATGTTGAGACCATGCGACGTTTCTACAAATTAAGCAAAATGATCACTCACAGAGAGATCAAAGAAATCAAAGGAAAAGAGTTTGAGGCTTACTTCAAAGAAGCTGAAGATTTTGTCAAGCGTATGCGCAAGCTGATTATGCATGGTTGATGTTGTGTTTTTGTTAAGGAAGGATACTCATCAATAACAACTGTGTCCTAAGAAACAAAAAGCACCTGCCGGGCGACGCCTTATGTATTCCTGTCCACCCCCAGATTTTTCTCCTTCCAGTCCAAAAATGGCTCCCAGGAAGATCACTTCTTGGTTTTGCTGTGGTCGCAATAAGGCAGGAGTGCACTCTCTTAGGACACAGCCATCAACAACAAAAACCTTTAATAATCACTAGTTCTTCGTCTTTCTTGATGAAAGAAATTATTTGGCCTCACGTGCTCAAAAATGCTGCTGCTTTTGGTGGAAAAGCAAATATCAAAGTGGTTCTTGGGTTTGTTTTGCGGGCACACCCTGAGTTGAAAAAAGATGTTGGTGCGGTGCTCAAAACAATTTCTGAGCTCTCTGGAGACGTTGAAAAGATGTCTCTTGAAGAGATTAAAGCTGAGCTAAAGAAACAAGGAGCGCACCTAGAGAAGGATGGGAAAAAGGAAGAGGCCAGTGGGAAGAGAAAAAGTGCTACTGTTAAAGGTCCGCTCAAAGCTCTAAAGAATGCTGAGGTTGGAAAAGTAAAAGTGCGTATGGCGCCAAGCCCTAGCGGACCCTTACACATTGGTCATGCTTATGGCGCACTCATTAACGCGCTTTACGCCGAGATGTATAAAGGAAGTTTGCTTCTTCGCATTGAAGATACCAACGCCGAAAACATTTACCCTCCTGCTTACGAACTTATCGAAGAAGATACCCGCTGGTTAGTTGGAGATATCCTCAAAGAAGTGGTAGTGCAAAGTTCTCGACTTGATCGTTATTATCTGCATGCTAAAAAACTCGTTGAAATTGCTAAGGCTTATGTTTGTACTTGTGATAATGATGAGTGGCGTTCACTTAAGGCAAAGGGAAAAGCTTGCCCTTGCCGAGAGTTGGAGGCAAAGGAGCAACTTGAACGTTACGAAAAATTGTTTGACGGCTATGCTGAAGGAGAAGCGGTGCTTCGTTTGAAAACAGATATTGCTCACAAAAACCCTGCAATGCGTGATTTTGGTATTATGCGTATTGTAGAGAAAAAGCATCCTAAGACCGGGAGCAAGAATCGCGTGTGGCCACTTATGGTTTTCTCAGTTGCAATTGATGATCATGAACTTGGCGTGACTCACGTGCTTAATGGAAAAGATCATGAAGATAACGGAAGAAAAGAGGCTTTGATTATGAGTTATCTTGGTTGGAAAGCTCCAGAATACCAACATTGGGGAAGAATCAACTTTGAAGGTTTTAAACTGAGCACGAGTAAGACGCGCCTAGCTATCGAACAAGGAGAGTATGATGGTTGGGACGATATTCGTCTTGCTACCTTAGGTGCTCTTCGTCGTCGAGGTTATGCAGTTGAAGCATTCAGAAGGTTTGCTATGGAGATTGGCCTCAGCAAGAACGACAAAACAGTAAGTTGGAAAGAGTTTTGGAAAATGGTTAACGCCTTTGATCGAGAGGTTAACGAAGAGAAGGCTAATCGTTATTTTTTTGTTGCTGATCCTGTGGAAATTGTTATGCAAGGGTTTTCTGGAAAAGAAGTTGCACTTGATTTACACCCTGATTTTCCTGATCGAGGCAGTAGAAAGTTGCTTGCTCGAGAAGGTTTTTATTTAGCCCGCGAGGACTTTGACAAGCTTGAGGAAGGGAAGGTACATCGTTTGATTGATTGTTTGAATTTTGTTATTGAAGGAGGCGTTGCTCGTTTTGTTTCCGAGAGTTATGAAGATTATAGTAGGGCGGGGAAAGAGAAAAAAGGAAAAATTATTCACTGGCTAGCGATTGGCGAGAGCAAAGTTGATGTAGAATTAATGCTTGAAGATCATGGTATTTTGAAAGGGTTTGGAGAGAAAGGGCTTGCTGATCTTAAAGAAGGAGATATTGTGCAATTACAGCGGGTGGCTTTTGCTCGTATTGATAAGGTAGAAAAAGGAAAAGTTAAAGTATGGTATTTACATAAGTAGAGAGTAAGGGGCTTGCTTAACTTATGGTTTTTAGTTTTGAAAAGGTAATGGGTGGTTTATATGGCAAAAATTAGTATTGATACTCCTTTGGCTGAGCTGACACTTCGTCGCTATGAAAAGCCAAGCGCAGATGATCGCGACTTAGTTCGACGCCTTTGCTTGTCTCTTGGTCTTTTGCAGCCAGGAGATTCACGAGATGTTATCGTAGATGTCTTCTACGTGCTTTTGAAAGCTCGGCAGCGTCGCGAAGAGTTACATTCTGAAGAGATTAAGAATTTGGTTATGGCACAGCGAAAAGAGCGTGGTTTGCCTATGCTTGGGGTTGCATCTTCGAACATTCGTCGTCAGTTGAAAAGGATGAAAGATTTGCATTTGATTGAAACCAATGCTAACTTGTACCGGATCACTGAATTTTCTTCACTTGGAGAGATCTTTGAAGAGAAAATTGAGAACTTCATTCTGAACTCTGTCTTGAATCGAGTAAAAGATTATCTTGGAAGGATTGATCAAGAGTTTGCCGAGGAGAAAAAAGAAAGGTAAGAGTTTTTCTTGATCTTGAAATTCTTATCTTTTGGAGAGAGTATTTTCTTTCTGACCTACAATTTGTTTGCAATAGTGTTCTTTGGCCAGCTAAATGTTTAAATATGCTTTTTCAACTTTGTTAATTGATAAGCTATGAGTATATTTTCTGATGAGAACCACGCAGCCTATATAGATACAAGAAGGGCGGCGTGGGGAGCACTTGCAAGAGTTGATCCCGTTGAAGGGCTCTCTGTAACTTTTAATGAGCAACGCTTCATTGGGAATAGGGAACGTTGCCTAGAAGATATTTTAGGAGATTCTCGCATAGTCATTGTTTCTGGGGCTTACTTTGGTGATGAAGCAAAGGGAAAAGTTACCGACAGTATTGCTCGTTTAGAAGATATTGTTGCAGTTGCACGGGTAAACTCCGGTGCTAACGCGGGACATACTGTTTATGTTGATGGAGTGAAGTATGTCTTCCATATTTTACCTTCTGCAGTGGTCAATGGTGTGAAGTGCTACATTGGTCCAAATGTTGTTGCAGATCCTGTTTCTCTTATGGACAATGAGATTGGAAAACTCGTTGACAAGGGGATTAGTTATGACAATTTGATGGTGGGAAATATGTTCATTACCACACCGTATCATAAGATTATGGATGTGCTGGGGAGCAGAACTAACTCTTCTACAGGTGTTGGCATCTCTGGAACCCACGCTTCTATTGCTACAAAGAGCTGTCCTCGTTTGGATGATTTTTTTCAATCTGAAGGGCATCAGCGAGCTCGCTTTGAGAGAGATATGAAAAAACATTGGCTTGGCTTTGTTGTGCAGTTGGGTTTGGAGAGAGCACGTGCTCTTGGTATGGCTGGGGTGACAAGTGCTCTTGATGAATATATCTTACGATTAGGGAATGAAGCAATTGTAGAACGCTTAGAAGAGATTCGGGCAAGCGGCGCTGGTGGGCAACGTAAAGTTCCAGATCATGTTTTAGAGTTTGCAAAGGCAGAAGACAAGTCTGCTTTTCTTATTGATCTTTACCGAGAAAGAGTTGTTGAAGATGAGGCATTTCCAAGACGAGGAGATGTCACTGCTGAGCTTCAAAAAGACCTGAGAGCAGAAGGAGCGAGAATTCTCTTGGAAAGCCCACAGAGTGTTCTGCTCTCAAGTGCAGTACCACAATTACAAGATACAGGTACATCTGCACAAACACACGCAGAAGGAGTTTTAGCAACATCTGGTGTGAACGCATCTGAAGAAGGTTACGTGATCATTAATGTGAATAAATTTCCTGCTCCTTCCCGAGTTGGAATTGGAGATATTCCTGCTTCTTTTACCACCCAAGATCGTTTTTCCAGCGCAGACATTAGCACTATTGATGATTTGTGTGGTGCTTGCACCGACTTTGATGGGATTCAGAGAGCTTATTTTGAAGCAATTGGAGAGAATGGCGTCTTGGCTGCTGTAGAGTACACCGACTCCACTGGAACTTATCTCATTGATGAAGCTATGGCCATGGCAAGTTGCCAGCAATTTGGAGAAGAAGGGGCCACCACAAGAAAACCAAGAATTACTGGATTGTATGATTGCGTTTTAGGTAGCCTGGTAAATCAAAGGCAGGGCCCGCACTTAGTGCTTTCTTGTATGGATAGAGGAGACCATTGTGATTATGTTGGCCTTACCATTGCTTATGTGGTGCACCTTAGCGAGAAGGGAGACTTTTTAGAAGATGGGGACGGAAGGTATGTGGATTCTGGTGGAAGGCGCTATAGAAGTGGAGAGATTATTCGAGCTGGACACGTTGTTCCAGGCCATAATGTGCTTAAACATTGTTATTCTATCACTAAAGTGATGGATGGATGGAAAGATAGCCCTATTGGATCGGATACGGGCTTTGTTGCTCACGAAGGAGCAGAACTTCCTAGAAATGTTGCCAATGTTATTGGAGCAATTGAATTCTATTCTGGTTTTGAGGTGGTGGCTATTGGTAATGGTGTTAACCCAGAAGATCTCATTTGGATTGATAGAGAAGCAGCTTGAAAGTGAGAGAAGAGAGTAAGAAAAGTTGCAAAAGTAAAATAAGAGAAAGTAAAGAAATAATTGACAAGCTAAATAATATCTTCTTCTGCTACAACGATGAAATCGCCAGTAGCGATTACAGCAGAAAATGGAATGAGAATCTGTCCTTCTCGGTTCTGCTCAAGTTCCATACGATCAGTATAAGAAGTTGGATTTCTTAAGACCAAGTGAATCAGCTCGCCTGAGCCCACCTCAAAGACAAGGTCGCCCACATCACCAAACTTTTTTCCTGATTTAGAAACGATAGTTTTCCCTAGAAGTTCTCTAGAATAATTTTTCTCTTTTTCCATTGCTCTACCCCCTCACAGAGTTATCTCTTAACGACAATAAGTTGTAAGAAAAACTAGGGCCAAAAGCGTATTTAAACTTTTTGGTGAAGAAAAGGTTACAAAAAAGAAGTGAGGAAAGAAAAAAAGTGAAGAAAAAAGAAAGAAAAAACCAGTTCCCTGGCTTATCTTTTAGTTCCGCCTACCAGCAAAGCTAGCAAAAATACTAACAATGCAAAGACTACCAAAATCGCAGCTACTAACCAAGCTACTGCTCGGATGTTCTCCCAAGCAAACTCTCCATTCTCAGTAGTAAAAGTTACTGGAAGACTAGGAGTATTTGTTTCTGCGCCAGGCAAGACAGTGATTTCAACTTCGTCGTCATCATCGTCAGCACTGGTTGTGGTAGTTGTAGTGGTGGTTGTAGTAGTTGGAGGAGTGTAAGGTGTTGCAGCTTCTCCATCTCCACGGTATCCAGCACCATAGGTAAGCACATCTGAGATGTCATCTAAAAGCTCATCGATGTCATCAAGAAGGTCTTCTAGACGCTCTTCAAGCTCTTCTTGCAAGTCTTCATCAAGGTCGTCATCGTCCTTGATCTCATCAAGAAGGTCTTCTGTATCGTCTTTAAGAGTTTCTACATCTTCTTCGATGTCTTCAATGTTCTCTTCAGCATCTTCGATGTCACGATCATCATCGTCACGCTCAGCGTCTTCAAGCTCGTCTTCTTCGTCCTTGAATTCATCTTCAAGGGTTTCAAAGCGCTCTTCAAGATCTACAACAGACTGCTCTTCATCACTCAAGTCTTCAGCTACAGTGATAGTAAAGCTTTGAGTTGTACTTGCGCCAGTTGCATCGCTAAAGGTTAAGCTTACGATGTGCTCGCCAAGATCACCAGTTACAGGAGTCCAATCAAGTTCATAGTTACCAGGTGTGGTGGTTGATTCAGAAAAGATGCTTGTATCATCTAAATCAAGGGAACTTGTAGCAGAACTACAAGCAGCACAGGTAACTGACCATGAATC
The DNA here is from genome assembly GCA_964343575.1 of uncultured Methanosarcinales archaeon. Lineage (GTDB taxonomy): Archaea > Nanobdellota > Nanobdellia > Woesearchaeales > GW2011-AR9 > CAYFJV01. Next base: position 623,861 of record CAYFJV010000001.1, read on the forward strand.
AAAAGTTACAGCTTCATCTTCAGGATCTTCTACTTGAATGGTATCGGTCACTGATCCACCAATAACTACTGTTTGGTCCTGTGTAGAAATTACAGGAGCATCGTTTACATTACTTACAGTAATAGTAAAGTCAGCAGTCACAGTAGCAATGCTATCTTGTACAGTTACAGTAATGGTATGTACGCCAACATCGTTGTTTGCTGGAGTCCAACTTAGTTCATAGTTCCCTGCACCATCATCGCTAAGAGCGTGAGCAGTAGCAAAGGAACTAGTGGTGCTGTAATCTCCTACAAAAGCAACACTTTCGCTTGCAGTTACAGTGAGAGCATCTCCATCAACATCAGTTGCAGTGAAGCTTACAGTAACAGTACTATCTTCGTTTACAGGATAATCTGCATCAAAGCCAGCAAGTACAGGTTCAGTGTTCTCGAAAAGAGAAAGATCGAAACTAGTGCTTACTTCTTCCAAAGCCAAGTCAGTTACAGTTACAGTTACGGTGTAAACATCACCAGCTGCAGCATCTCCTGCTCCAGGAGTCCAGGTCAAAAGACCGGTTGCGTCGATTTCAAAATCAACAGCAGGGGCAGGAGTTACCTCTACGGTGTAAGTAAGCACGTCACTTGCCAGAGCAATATCTACATCGCTTGCTTCTACTTGATAACTGAAGTCTACACCAGTTAGGCTATCATAATCTGCAATTTGGTCTTCGATTGCAGTAATAGTAGGTGCATCATTCACGTTTTCTACAGTAATGGTAAAGCTAATACTAGTAGCATCGTCGCTTACAGCGCCATCTACATCCTGAGCTCTCACAGTCACAGTGTGTACACCAACATCTTCGTTAGTTGGAGTCCAGAAAATTTCTGCAGTTCCGTCAAAGTTGTCAGTAAGTGCTTCAGTGATGGTGCTTCCAGAAAAGTCGTCCTCTACGCTAAAAGTAAGCGTGGTTGCATCAGATTCTTCATCGGTTGCACTGAAAGTTCGGTAAAATGGAGTTACGGTCTCTTCAGCAACAACAGCATCAGCATCGCTCCCAGAAACAACTGGAAGGTCGTTGAATTCTTCTACAGTCACAGTAAAAGTATACTCAATGCTTTCTACATCAGCATCTTCTACAGTAGTTGTAAAAGTATGGGTTCCAACGTCGCTTTCAATTGGAGTCCAAGTAATTGTCGCTGTTCCATCTCCATTATCAACAAAGTGAGTTGCGGAGTCAAAAGTAGTTCCAGCAAAATCATCTGTTGGTTCACTAATGGTAACATCTGTTCCATCAGCATCGTCAGTAAGAATGTTCAAAACAAGTTCGTGATCTTCAGTAGCAGTTGCAGCGTCACTTCCAGTATCCAACGTTGCGGTCGGATCAACAGCAAGTACCACGGCAGAACCCACTAACAAAAAGAGCACAAAAATTGCCATCATTTGTTTTAAGTTCATTTTGTTTTTACCTCGGTAAAGTATATTCTACCAACACATGTGTAATACTGTCTTAGAACGTGATTCATTTATAAATGTTTCGTTACTAAGGAGTGGTTATAACGCATTTTCTAAAAACCGTTATTCAGTCACCAAGCAGTAAAGACGCTGAAAGTGCTGAATTTTGTGCTTACGGCCTCTGTACTTCTTGAACTGCCAAAGGCATGAGATAGCCTGTAGACTTGTCATTACAGGCTCTCAAGGCGTGCTTTGCGAGCGGATGAGACCGATTGAGTTAAGCGAGGTGAACCACCATGAAAGACATGCAAACGGTCGAGAAATACCGGCAAAGCCAAGATGAGAAATGGGCAAAAAAAGACAAAGATATCCACCTACAAGTCTGCTTCAAAAAAGCAGTAGATGTGGAAATACACCTGATTCAGGGCGCACAAGCACTGAATGAGGCAGAGATTACTGCCAGAATTCTCCAACGCACAGAAGCCTATTTTCTCGGCTATGAGCAGCTCAAGGCCAAACTCATCGAAGGAGGCCAAGAATGAGCCACGCAGATGAGATCCGCCAAGAGCTTGAGAAAAAGAACAGACAAGCACGGCAGAACGTCAAACGAGAGAAAGACAACCAAGAATTCCAGGAATACCTAGATGACTTGGGCATAGACAGAATTGACAACCCTACAAAGGATAAGACCCAAAGCGGTCGGAGGTCTAGAAAATGAAAATGGAAGTATCAGATAAAGTAGCAGTGCCTCAAAGGAGGCCACACATCAAGAAAGGATTCTACCATGCCAGGCTGGTAGAAGTACGTCCAAAGAAGGCAGAAAGCAAGTACGGCAAAAAAGTCGTGCTCTTATTTGACATCTTGAATGATGCCTTCAAAAAAGAAGGAAAATACTTGCAGCTGGCAACAGAAACGTACAGCGAGTACAAGCAAGAGAATGGCTCGTACAGAACAGCAGTAACGCCAAACTCTCGGATAACAAAGATTTTCCAAGCGCTTGGCTGGACGTTTACAACGCAAGGTCTTGACACGAATGATTTCATTGGTGCTGAGGCAAAAGTTCTGGTTGATGACTACGACTACGAGTTCACAGACCCTAACACAAACAAGAAAGAGACACTGAAAGGGTCAACCATTAACGACGTGAACAAGTGGGAAGAAGCACAGCCAGAAGTCAAGGAAGAAGTGGTGAGGTAAGAGGATTGTTACTATGAGGTACTACCACTCTGAAATCGGGAACAACACACACAGTAAATCACTTAGTAAAATTAAACGCATAGTTATTCCCGTTTTTTCAACGGTAGTGCTCCTTAGTAATTAATCACGTGAAATGGTGGAGCCTCGTCAACATAGCGAGAGCTTTACAACAAACAACGGAGGTGAAATGAAGAATGAATGAAGATATATTCATGAGCTTTGCAAGGTTCAAAAAACTTACTCATGTAGATGAACAAGTACGTAAAGCATTAGATGAGAAATGGCTGCAAGCATCATATCAACTCAAACCAGCAACAACCCAGAAAAACATCAAAAACAACATTACAGTACTTGAAGAACTACGAGAATTTATACAAAAACAATGTGATAAACATGATCTTGACTTTCCAGATATCTTCAACTTTATTGACGCCTACAAAAACTCTTCTATAGTCTGCACTAAAACTGTTGAGAAAAGCGATGTTCCAACTGCTATACTCAAATCGTTTAGGAGTAAGTATAGTCAGAGTAGTATCATTAAGCTTGCTCAGGAATTCAATTATCAACAACTTCGAACTATTACGAAAGAATTGTTTGAGAGAAATAATGCTCTGATTTTTCCTATTCCTCAGACTGAAGAGGTTGAGGGTAAGGTTATTGGTGAGGTTGAGCAAAGAAGAATTAAGATTCCTGTTGCCTGGCTTATTGAAATTAAGACCAAAGAAGAGTCACTCTTTGTTCCGTACATTTTTGGTGAGAATCTGCCACGAAGAGCAAAAGTTGTTGATGAACTCACTGGAGAGTTTTATCTGTATAGGTTTTTGACTAAAGATAGCAAAGAGTTTGCTTTGGTGAGTATTGATAAACTCAAGCTTGATGATTATACTGTTAAAGGGTTAGCAATTGATGTCGAAGATTCTAAGATTTTAGGAGATGCATATAGACTTTTGAGTAAGTATCCTGTGTTTTTTATTCATACTGCACAAAGCCATATCTGTGAGTTGAAGAATCATGATGAGTTGTTTGCGAAGGCTGATGAGTTAAAACTAACTGGCAATAAGTTGTATCAGTACTTATGTAGTTACAAGAAAGATAAAAAGGTACAGTTGCTTGAGCATCCAAAATGGTTTTTGAAACTAACAGCAGCATTCTTATTTCACAGCAAGAAAGGAAATATTTGTCCGTATCCTTTGCATTTGTTATGGATTTCTGATCGTGGAGCAGGCAAAACCACCTACATGGAAAGCTTGCATCAGAAAAGTGGTGAGGCTCAGGAAATTATTGCGGGCAGTTCTTCTACGATCAAATACTTGATTCCTAGTTTTAAGGAGACAAACAGGCCAGAGATGGGTGCGTTAGCAAAAGCATCACGAATGGTATTTGTGGACGAGTTCTTTAGAATTGTTAGGGTCAATAACAAGGATAAGGAAAGTGAATGCGGTCGGATGAATGATTTGCTTGAACATAAAGATCGATTGGCGGGCAGTGGGCAAGGAAGGATTAGAACCAGTATGACAGCTCGTTTACTAGCAAGCACGAATCCTATTGCTGGGACTAATACGATTACGAATTTGATTGAGAAATTTGATGATGCATTTCTGAGCAGGTTTTTGATTTATTATCAAACAGACGATCATGTTAAACTTATTCACAGAAAAAAGAAAGAACCAAAACAATACACAAAAGATTGGATAGAAGTTAATGATTTACTCAGTGTTCAGGATTACTTGCAGAGTTTTGATGCTTCTTACGAATTGAAACGTTTAGTTGAGATTTATGATAAGTTCTTAGTGTTGATGAGTGAGAAAGTTAAGGGCGTGTATGAAGCTCGGTACTTGCATCACATGGAATGCCTTATTGACGGTATTATCAAAACAAGATGCTTAACCACCAGAGATAAAACATTCAAAGCGATTGATGAGGATTACCAAGACCTTGAAGCTATCTGGACGACCATGATTCAAGGATGGTACAAAGAAAAAGTTGACGAGGTCTTGCGTGACCCTACCATTTCTGTAGAAGCCAAGTATAACATCCTTCCTGAGGAAGCCATGTTTATTCTCAGAAAATTAGCTTCAATGGGTTATAAGGTGAAGTCTCGCGAGTTGCATGAGGCTTGCAAGAAAGAGATGCGTGGTGGTATGATTTCTATTCAGATGTCGTTACTGAAAGAAGCTGGTTTTGTACGAGATGATGGCGAGTATGTGATCCATCATGAGTGGGAGGTGGGATCATGAGACTTTTCTGTACTCGTGTAGAACAAGAATGGTGGCAAGGCGAACCCATCTATGAAGAAAACCAATCAGTAGGATTTCATCGTTTGTGGTTCTTGGATGTACTAGCTCAAACTACTGATTTCATGGTAAGCCTGCAGAGTAAGGAGGGTTACTTTACTAAACGTGAGTCGTGGAGTAGTATGCATCATGAGAAACAACTCAATGCATACACAATTCATAGAACATTGTTGAACAATGAGTTTGTGCTTGATTTTGACGAGCCAGAATATTATCAGAACGTGTACAGCTTCAAAGTAGTTTACTCCCTACTGCATAAGTTAGGATATGTTCCGTACATCTATTTTTCAGGTAACAAAGGCCTGCATGCTCACTTCTATTTAGATTACAAAATCCTTGCAGATAAACTTGACATGAAATTACAGAAGAGAATTGTACGACATTTTGCCAGAAAAGAAACGTTCATCAAACGACTCACTGCATTTATTGTCAAGAAACTGCAGTACATCTTTCCATCGTATGGTATTGATGGCAGTTTAGTGCATACTAATCATTTGATTCGTTCAGAAGCAAGTTTAAACAAGCTGGGTTTCAAAACATTTCTTGGTCACACTCCTGAAGATGTTCCAAGTATTGCTCCGATTTACAATCAGGAGAATGGAGTGTACCCTAAATTGCCGTTTCATCATTACTGCTACTCTGATGCAAAGATCAAATACTCTGTGCCAGTTGATCTGGTAAAATTATGCGAGGAATTTGTACTTACGAAAAATATTGGTGTTGAGAAAGAAGAAACACGATCACTTAAAGATTTCATGCTGCCAGTCTCAACTACTGAGAAAAGTAAACCTTGCATTCAATTCTTTGAAAGCCCAGCGTTTAGTCAATGTTCTGAGGGTAGGAAAAGAGCGTTGTTTGTTTTGGCGTCGCATTATTATGATAATCCTGATCAGGTTCGTATCTTGCGAGACTGGAACACCAACATTCTCAGTGGTTACTTGCGTGATGATACGATTCTTGCTGCAGCACGAAGCACTACAGGAAAAGTCGGATGCAGATACGTGACATCATTGCTTCATTCTCTTGGTCAATATGATGTGTGTAAGGGGTGTCAGAAATGAAAGGAGTGCAACAAACATTAGGCAATTTTGAGAAGTCAAAGAAACAACAACGAAAAACAGTACGGTTCATCAAAGCAGTGCCAAGCTTTGTCGATCTTGACCTCAAAGTGTTGGGACCTTTTGAGCCAGGAGATATTCTTACGACGCATATTGACATTGCTAACTTGCTCATCCTCAAAGGAAGGGCAAAGGAGTTTGATATAGATTAGGAGGTAGAACAAAAATGGGAGAAGCCAAACAATTGAGACATAAAATTTTGATGGACATCAACGCCATGAAGCAAGACAATGCATCATGGAAGAGACAAATAACTGAGAATGAGCTGAGAATTATCCAGCTCGAAAAGATTGCAAACGCACTCAAATCACTGTGCGATGGAGGTGGACAAGAATGAAATCGCTCAAACGAAGATATGTGTATGAAGAAACCTATGAAGAAGTCATGCAATGGGCTCGGCAGCATGATGTGAGAGCTCCAAATAACAAAAACAACTTTCCTTACTACTTAGCTGAGTATGTGAAAGCGTTGAGGTGTAACGATGTGGCGAGGATATGAAGCACTCCCCAGCTACTTTGGAGGAAAAAGAAAACTAGCCAGGAAAATCTTAAGCTATGCTAAAGGAGAGGTTTTCATTGACGCTTTTCTTGGCGGTGGCAGTGTTTCTTTACTTGCTAAAGCAAAAGGGTACAGAGTTATCTGTAATGATATTGCTGAACGATCACGAATAGTAGGCAAAGCAATCATTGAAAACAAGAATACAAAACTTTCTGATTACGATGTGTATTCTTTATTCAAGAAAACAGAGAATAAATTCATTAGAGATACCTTTCCTAATCTTGCGTTGGAAAAAGATATCCAGTTCTTGGACAATGCTTTTGCCAATGCTAAGACTGACTTGCAGAAATTATTGTTAATCAAATTCTTGTTCAAATACAAACCCTTTAGCATGCTTTCAAACAAAGTACCTCGAGACTTGTCTGATTGCAATCTCAAAGTTATTCAACCTCACTTGAAGTACATGTTTAAACCCATAAGGACCCTAAAGCAATTACAGCAGAAGATCAATTATGGTATTTTTGATAATGGAAAACAGAACGAGTTTCATCAAAAAGATGTCTTTGAATTCTTGCGAAGCGTGAAAGGAGATACGGTGTACTTTGATCCACCGTACGCTGGAAGTCAAAGTTATGAAGAATTCTACAATATCTTAGACAGTATCTTGATGCAGAAAAAGATTCCCGTTACTAAAAGCAAGTTCAATTCTAAAGATGCTGAACAATTTCTTCACAAACTTTTGGAAGAGTCAATGCATATTCCTCGAGTTATCTTTAGTTTTGGCGGGCCTAAAATTGACGGCCAGCATTTATTGAGGATTGTGCAGGAACATCGCCCAGCTGAACTGCATGAGATTAAGCATAAGTGGGCGATAACTGCAAGTAAGGAGGATATGCAGACGGCAACAGAAATATTGGTGGTGACAAAATGAAAACAGAAAAAATACAGATGGAACTCATTACAGAAAATGAGTACAACCCAAACGAGATGGATGAAAACAAGTTCAAAAAATTAGTTCAGAACATTAAGAGAAAAGGATTTCGAAAACCTATCGAAGTTCGTAAGGTAGGTGAGAAATATGTGATTATTGATGGTGCTCACCGCTTCAAAGCATGCAAACAACTCGGCTACACAGAAGTAGAATGCATTATTGACAATGTGGATGAGATTGAAGCAATGGTTGATACATTGAATGCAAACATTCACGGCTCACATAACCCATACAAAGAAGCGCAGATGTTCAAACACATCCATGAACGGTATGCCTTGAAAGATATTGAAAAACTTACGGTGTTTGGCCAGTCTGAAATTAAAGATAGAATGGAATTACTAAACTTATCTCCTTCTATTCAAAAAGAGTTAGAAAAGCAAGAATTGCAGGAATCAAAAGATGCACCAGTTGTACTGACATTTATGATTAAGGAGGCTGAGAAGCAAGTGGTCATGAATGCTCTTGGCAGGTGTGAAAGTTCTGATAAGAATAAGGCATTGATTGAGGTATGTCAAAAATCAATAGAGTGGGGTGAAGGAAGCAATGAGCTTAGAGGAAAGCCGCAGTCAAACAAGTAGTCGAAAAAGCAGACTGGACAACTTTGGAGATAAACTGCACACACTTACTGAAGCAGATCGTGCTAAAGGAAGAAAGGTCAAGTCAGCTAATCGATCACGGGCTAGTGCTTTCAATGCCATGAAAACAGGAAGGTACTCCAAGCGAGTTCCGCACTGTCATACCTGTATGTTTCGTAGTCAATGCAGTGCGTATGATCCTAAAGACCCCAAAGCAGCATGCAAAGTCATCAATATCCCTAACTATTTTCATTTGATGTCTGCCTTGACATTTGAGACAGAGGAAGATTTTGATAACTTTGTCAATAAATTAGTGCAGCGGATGTATATTAAGAATTTGACGCAGGATGATTGGGAGAAACTCAAAGACTTCCTACTGATTTTCTTGCGTGTGAAAGATACTAAATTTCGCAGGCCACAAGATCAAACAGTCAATGTGCAAATCAATAATTTTCATACGGAGTTTCAATTGTTTAAGGATGCAACACTTACGGTGTTGAAAAAACATCCTGAAGTGTTAAAGGAATGGAGGTGTGCTCTTGAATCTGCTAAACAATCCGATTGAGGCAGCACTCTTTGAAAGCTTCAAAGAACCAACCTATGACAACTTCATAGGATTTGTCAAGAGATACTTAGCTCCTCACATGGAACAAGTCTTTGTCGAAGAAGAATATTATAACGAATGGTTTTGTTTAGAACAAAGTAATCAATATAATGCTATTGAAGCTCCCAGAGGCCATAGCAAAAGTGAAATATTCACTGTCTGGCTTACTATCTACTATGCTATCTATGACATCAGGCATGAACAAATTGTTTCTTCAGTAAGCGGTGATCAAACTAATGAATTATTTGATCGAATAAAATTCTTCTTTTACGTTAGTCCTTATTTGAATCAGCATTTCAAACCTGAAGGAGCAGATAAGAATGTCAGTTTAAGTTCGTGGAATTCTAAAAAGGTTGTCTTGAAAAATGATTCTATCGTACATGCCAGAAGTATTGCAGGCAAATGGAGAGGACTGCATGTTGACAGAATAGTATGCGATGATATTATCACTGAAGACAGCACCTTAAGTGATAAGCAGACTATTAACAAATTCTATTCAGCTGTGTTTAACTGTTCTACTGCAAAGAAAGGAACGATAACTGTTATCGGAACTCCTTTACGGTTCACTGATATTCTGTATGATTTGAAAGCTAACACACAATTTTCATTTAATGCCTATCCAGCAATTCTTGATTTTGAAAAGAAGAAAGTGTTATCTCCTCTCAGAAAATCGTTTGAAGAATTAATACGAATCAAAGAAACCATTGGTTCTCTGAGATTTCAGTGCGAGTACATGCTCAATCCTATTGATGATCATAGTTCAATCTTCAAACGAGACTGGTTACGAAGAGCACAAGATGCAAGTTTAGATTTGATTAAGAATAGAAGTGAGCTAGATCGTTTTGAGGTTAGTAATGTGATGTGCGGTGCAGACTTTGCCTTCTCCGAGAGAAAAGGAGCAAATTACTCGGTTTTCTTAACACTTGCTAGACTGCACGATGGTCGTTTGTTGCTATGTGATTTTTTCAGAAGAAAAGGAATGACAGGCCAGCAACAAATCGACAAACTCAAAGAATTACATGCCGTCTATGATTATGACACGATGGCTTTAGAAGAAAACAGCATCATGGCCATCAGTAAAGATATCCAACGCATTGGTCTGCCTATTAAGACTTTGCGAACAGGAAGCAGAGATACAAATAATTCTCTTTCAAAAACAAACGCAATCCTTCGTATGACGACATGGTTTGAGAACAATCAAGTTATCATTCCGTATGCAAGTGATGAAGCTAAAGAAAAGTACGAGCTCTTGGAACAAGAGTTTCTGAGTTTTGCATTGGAAGATGGGAAGATCATAGAGATTGGTGTACATCCTGATATTCCTATTGCGTTTGTGTTTGCTGGAGAGGCTGCAAAGAAAGCATCAGCTGATGGTTTTGTAACAAGCATTGTACGATAAAAAGGAGGTGATTATCATGAAGTTTGACCCAAACACATTAAACAGGCGGGATTCAAAAATACTCAAAGCATTGCTGTATTTTTATCCTCGAAAGAAAAGTGCAGCACAGATGTACACGTACATCTCAAAGTACTCTCAGAAGACTGGACTTAAAGGAGCAAAAGCACTAGGACATATTCTTGTTAGGTTTCCTGTAAAGTCGGAACTGACAGTGGCCAGTAGCATGACAAAGAACAGGATCGTTAATTGCAGGTATGTTCGCCTGTATGTACTAAAGGATTCGTTTGTGAAGAAATATTATAAAGAAAAAAATGACTTGATCAAATTGGGGAAAAGGAAGTCTAAAAATGTCAAAAGAAAAAAGTCCTCCAGAAAGTAAACCCTTGATGATTCTCTCGCAAGTCAATGAAGGGGTTAGGCAAACAGCGATCACCATAGATTATTCTAGTGTTAATTATGGGAAGCTTGAAAGTATTTACAAGACGGAGCAGATGGTCTTTCAAGCAGTCAACATCATCAGCACCTTTGCCATATCAAAAGGATATGAATACATTGTGAGTGAGAATACTGATGAACAGTTAGAAATGCGTGATCAGATATCTTCGTTTGATGCAAAAGTTGGGCTTTCTAAATTATTGACTGATGTTGTTCGTCACTTACACATTTACGGCAATGCGTATCTTGAGATTGTGTATTCTAAAACTGACCAGAAGAAAGTTGTCGGATTAGTGTTAATTGACCCTAAGACAATTATGTTTAAGAAAAAGTCTACTGGTGAAATTGATTTTGATGAAAGCGGAAGCATAAAAGGCTACGTGCAAACAGTTAATGCCAAGAAAGTGGATTTAAATCCTGAACAAATCATACATTTTAGAATAAATACGATTGCTGATTCTTTAACTGGCACTGGCATTATTGAACCGTTAGTGAAAGTTATCGAGGCAAAACGTAATATTGAGTTAGGTTTAGCTGAAGCAGTGTATCGTCATGGGTTTCCACAATTTCATGTTAAGCTGGGTGATGTTGATCATCAACCAACAGCTGATCAAGTAACTGAAGAGAGTGAGAAATACAAGCGCATTAATTCAAAATCAGAATTTGTCACACCATACTATTATGACATCAAAGTTTTAGAAGCTCCATCATTAAAAGGCGGCGAGAATTACTTGAAATATTTCATTGATCAGATCGTGTCTGGTACTGGCGTTCCCCAATCCATTCTGTTAGGTTCTGGTGAAGGAAGTAACAGAGCAACATCTTTTACTCAACAGCAGAATTTCTTTTTGTATATTGGTGGCGTGCAGATGCTACTTGCTGAAACATTGCAGAAGTGTTTGTTTACTAAAGTGCTTGGTGTTGAGGAAAGCCCTGTGTCTATGATGTTTAATTCTTTGCAAACCAAAACTGACCTTGAGTTAGCGGAAGAAAGGGAAATCTATCTGCAAAACGGTGTTTTGACTCCTGATGAGGTCAGGCAAGAGATGGGATTGGAACCTATTTCTCCACCCCCAACGGATGAGTCCATCTCTGGTTCATCAGGAGCTTTTCTTTTTTCAGAAAAAGAATTCCTCAATGATGCAGAATTAATGCTTGATGCGGATGAAGATTTTCAAGCAAGGGAGTATTCTTTGAAAGAAGAAGAGTTTGGAGGTGTACTGAAGGAATTGAGCAGACCAATACGTTCACGCTTTATACGAGACCAACAAATTCTCACTCACAGATTGAATAAAATTATGAATAGGTCTATGACTAAGGTATTGAAAGAGATTGATGACAAGCTTAGTGATGAACAAACACTTGCAGCTGAAGACATACTTGTTGACGCTGAACTTCTTGCTCCTGAACGAGATGCTCTTGTGGCAGCAGTCTTTATCGACTCTAAGAAAAAGTTTAAACAAGGCATCAAACTTGGAGAGGATTTCATAAAGAAGAAACATCCAGTGGTTGCAGGAATTAAAGTAAAAAGCACTGTAAATGAACAAGCAGTCAGAGCTCTTGACTTACGATCATCTCAACTGGCTAAATCCTTACACGATGATTTATTGAGTGCAACACAAACAGCCATACGTGAAGGATTGCAAGCACGAAAAGGAGCAAAGCAACTCAAAGAAGACATCGAGAAAGTCTTTGAAAAGTTTGGAGGAACTTCTGGACGATTTAACAGAGTAGGCACACGAGCCGAACTCATAGCAAGAACAGAACTGCACCGAGCATTTATTGAAGGCAACCTGCAAAGCTTCAAAGAACTAAAAGTTGAGAAGTTACGAATGATTATTAACGTTGGAGCGTGTGAAGAGTGTATTGATGTTGCAGCTGATAGCCAAGCAGTACCAGTGCAATTATCAGAAGGAATTATCCCAGTTCATCCACGATGCAGGTGTGGTTGGGTTGCTGCGAAGATTGGTGAATAAGTCAAGAATAAATATTCACTTGACAGTAGCAACTAAATAGAAAGCTTTATAAGTGACTTCCTCTTTTTCTTAGTAAATCCTTTATAAATGAAGGGCTCATTTGTAGGTTCAAAAATGGAAAATAAAGCTGCTGAAGGGTATTATCAGGAATTAGCAAGGGCATATGATCACGAATTTCAGGCTTGGGTTCCTCAAGCACAGGACATGGTCAATACTTTGGTCAATCTCGTTAGGTTAAAGAATCCTGACAGTATGCTTGATATTGGACCTGGTACATCATACATTGAAAGGAGACTGATGGAAGAACTCCCGAATATGCATCTTGATCTGGTTGAAGCTTCTGAGCCAATGTTCCAAAGAACAAAACAAGTTATGCAACCATACGGAGACCGAGTAAGAGTATTTCCAGTTGAATTAAAGGACTATGAACCAGATACCACCTATGATGCAGTTTTTACAAATCTCGTATTGCACAATATTGGAAAGCACACAGAAGGTAAGCAAACCAGAGATAAAAAGAAAATTGAACAATTAGAGAGAATTCATAGTTGGCTAAATACTGGCAGTGTATTGATTTGGGGTGACTTAATCAAATATGAGGATCCTCAACTTATGGATTACTTGTATGATTTTAGAGTTTCTATTGCACGGGAGAGAGGCACGAGAGAAGAATTTGTCGCTGAGAATGTTAAGAAAGAGCGTACTCAAGATAATCCTTGGACAATTGAAGAAACATTAGATAACGCAAGATTAGCGGGGTTTAGTAGCGCACATAATGTTTGGACTCACGATACATTTGGTATCTTTTATCTGAGGAAGTAGAATGGTTGAAGAAAAACTAAGCATTTCAGAGGTCGGAGAAATCGCAAGAGAAGTAACGAAAGGTTACGACCCTCTAGATGAACCTTGCTTAGAAGACATTACATGGGCATTTCCTATTGGTGAAAGAGATGGGTGTTATCTGGTTGATAAAGGATATATGCAGAGAATTCCAAATACCCAAGAATATGCTGCTATGATGCAACTTATGTTATTCAGGAATTTTCACAATGTTTTAACATATTTAACAGAAGAAAGAACAGTCGGTAGAGGCATTATTCCACATCATACCTGCGCATTTCAAGATGCGGACGATATGTGTCATGTAGAAGGACGGTACTGGCGTAAGCTTCCCGATGAAGTCAAGAAAGCAAAAGTTCCGCATGTGTTAGATGTAGAACGAAGAAAAGGCCCTAGAGAAAAAGTTTATTTTTGGGAGAATCTTCCTGAAGAACTTGCAAGAATAGTATTAAGAACCCATGGTATTGGTCTGTATGGATTAGTGGACGAGTGGGGCTTTGGATGTGGTGAAGGAGCACGTAAATACAAGAACCCTGCATTAGTAAAAGAATATTTAGAAAACATGAGATCTGCCGTTGAACTTGGGCGAAACTACTTGTCTCATATCGCCCAAAACAAAGCACAAGCAGCGCGGTATCCTCAATTAGTTTTGGATAATAACGTACAACAGTGGAAGAAAGGAGATGAGTTCCAACTTGCTTACTTCAAGAGAAGCGGAGGAATTGATTTTCGATCAGGAAGGGTAACTTCTAATGATGGGCGGTCCATTGAAATGGAATTTTACATGCCTATTTGGGCAGATACTCGTACATTTGAACCTTGGAGAGAAACACACCCCGTAAGTGTGTTCAAAGAGGACTTTTTAAGAGAATCATTATGGAAAATAGTCCCTCCAACAGGTGAGGAAAAATGACTGAAGAACAAAAGAATCAAAAAAATCTTTCAGCAAGATTATGTGAAGAACGTAATCTGCCACCATTAAGCTATGGTATAAAGGATGAACGTACAATGTATTGCAATGAATCACCTGGAGAACGAAGAGTAAGGGAGGCAAGAGAAGAACGAGAACGTTTAGAACGCAAAATTACTCCAGAACTTTTATCTATTTTTGATGAGAATGACGCTTTTGCGTTAGTCCAGTATTTCAATCGTACTCCGTCAATTACCACATGCCAAATAGATGGGAAATATGACTTAAATAGATTGAGCGATCCTGTGAAAGAATTTCTTACGAAAGAACTACATGACAAGAGAATAATTGAACTAGGAAATAAAGGGTGGAAATCAGCATCAAGCATGGACGAACTGTTTGGAAGTAGTATAAGATTAAACCCAAAAGGTGAGATTGCGTTCCAAGTACTTCGTTTCGGAGCAAGAAGTTATGAAGGATGTGATCCAAAGTACAATGAAGACGGCCTTAGCTATCTGATGCGACAAGCAGACGAATCGGCAATTGTATGTAGTTTCGGTGTTTTAGAAGATGGTGTGCTCTATGGACCGCCAAGTATGAGCAACTTAAGAAGATACAGTGCAGAATTAGCAAAACAAATCTATCGTGTCACGCCAAAAGGAGCGATCACATTCCACGGATTAGAATACACACGTGACTTAGAAGAAGCAGGATTCACTTTTGATGATATTGCTCCAGGAGAATTACGGCAAACTCACACTCAAAATCAGATGTCTTTTGGTAGATTGGTGGTCATGCGGAGAAAAGAAAATGACTGAGACAAAACATATCACATCAAAAGAGAGCATTTGGAGCTTCATAAAAAAACAGCATGAAAACTTCGAACAATCTAGAAAGCAATATGAAGAAATGATCGCAACTGCAGAAGACCTTGTAAAAAATAAAAAACAGTATAATGTTAATTTATACAATAAATCAAAAAGAAAACTTGCATTTCATGATCATCTAAATGAAGCATTAAAATTCAAAGAATTAAATCTTCAGTTTGAGAACGAATATCGAGAACTCATTCAAGAGTTTATCTGGAATAATATCCGCCACATTGACGATATTGAAACAATGCACTGGGATGATGTACCTAAAGCATTCAGAACAGCTATAAAGGAAATCGACAAACATAAAGAATTTCAAATCGTAACATATCCATTTATAGATATTTTCAAATATTATCTTAAGTATACCACCGGTGCCGAAACTGATAAAATAAAAAGTGAACAGGTTATGAAAGCATATGAAAAATTGACAAAGCTGAAAAGTTTCAGAGAGATAAAAGTACATGTTTCTGAATCTGAAGAGAAATTAAAAGTGGGAGGTACAGAAAAATGACAAGTTTTAATCTAAATCAAGGATTTTCACAGATCCCTCCTAGAGACGAGTATGTTCTTTCGTTAGCTCCTAACAAAGAAAGAATCAAGGCAATAGTTGGAGCTCTTAAACACAGAAATAATTTAGATATTATTGTTAAAAATTGGAGCAGATATCTTTCTCCATTAGAAGAATATGGCACTATAGCCAACCTTGGTGGAAATGACGAAGTAAGATGGGCTGAAACTGCAGCCACAGGGACGAGAGGACACCCCTCACCTGTAAACTGGGTATTGAAGGAAGGAGATCAGTATTTGGCAGAGGGTTTAATTCCTGAACAGAGAGTAGGTTTATTAATTGGAGCAGATGTTTTTGGAGCTTTGGAAACTATTGTTGGTAAGGATAACCTAACTGAGAAAATATGTGATTTCTTTTCAAGTTATGCTAGAAAAACTTTTAGCCGTCCAAAAACAGAATGCCCGTTGTCAGGATACAACTTCTTATTACCAAAGCACATTCATTCATTGAACCGCGATATTTATAATCCGCCAATTAGATTAGCAGCGTATCACCGAGATAACCCTCCAGACTCGCCAGTAATCTTTCCAGATTCTAAATTTGTTATTCCTGGTTTAGACAGAAAAACTATACAAGTTACATCAATTAGAGAAAAACAAGATGTTGATGATGTAAGTTCTTATACGCCATTGAACAAAGGTGAAAAACTATGTGTAGTAAATGCGATTGCTTCAGGATTTTTATTGTCTATAAAGCCTGAAATGGATGCGATGCTGAGGGAGCAATATGGAGGCAATGTGATAGAATAGAAAATGGCACTTGATATAACTATCTTAAAAGTTTCACACTCTGGTGCTGATGAAGCAAAAAAGCTTGTTCCGTATATTCAGCAATGTGATGTGTATGCTCCAGAAGCTGCATTTGGGACCGAGTATGGGGCAAAGTTTGCAGAGCGAGAATGGATTACCGCCCTTTCTGATGACAAGATGTACAGAAAGGCTATGCAAAACTTAGTTAGTCGCGCACAATCTTTGGAGTGTGAGTTGCTTGATCAAGCATATGCTTTGAAGGAACAAGTTATTTTATTACGTGAACGTAAGCCAAAATGGCATGTTGAACGGTTTTCTTCAAGAATGAAAATTAGTCCTCTGACTGACAAATATAGGGGGCTTTTTGTGGCTGCTGCTCGTTCATTCGATGCACTACGAAAAGGTGATGTAAATGCATATGTGCAGTGGATGTACGAAGCAACAAAAGCTAAAGTAGAAGTTGTTGATGAGCGTGATCGTCATATAGCAAATCAGCTATTACAATGTGAAGAAGGCATAAGGGAGACATATCCGCATATTGAAGATGACTTGATCAAACTTACTATAAGGGTAGGAGCATTGCATAGACCAGAATATTATCTGGAGGGACCGGTACAAGTGGTTTCTTTAACTGAGCCAGATGAAAGAGAACCTTACTCTTTAGCAATAAGAGATGGAGCTTCGCCTCAAGAAGTGAGACGACAAATTCTTATTTATGGGGTGGGAACGTTACAAAGTGAGCAAGAAGATTTAGTTTGTGATCTTGAAAGGATGAATATTGAGGAATTAGAAAAAATCATCGGGAGGCAGACTGAATGAAACTAATGGGAACAAATTACGATAGAATTCCTCAAGGTAGATTTTGTGCTCTCGATGATCCCAAAGATCAAAGAAGAGCAACTGTAAGGTGGATTATTGAATTAGGTACACAGTTAGCTGAAGAGCATCCAGAAATTGCCAGCTTCTACCGAGATACAGAAAATGTACATACTTACCTTGATATTGCTCATCAGTATATTCCTACTATTGCAGAACAATATCCTGCTGCTGCGAGCAAAGCCATAGGGCATGCAATGAGGACACTCATTCCAGAAGAAGAACAAAGAGAACTAACTGCGCTTAAAAGATCACAAACACTTGAGGATACCATCGGTGATCGAAACTCAGAAGAATGGAGACAAGCATGCAGTGAAGCATCAAGAAGAAGACATGAACTACATGAAGTAGATACTGATGCAATGATTTTAGCACGAGGTAGAACACCTTGGACAGAGGAAGAAAAACTATACGCTTTAGAATTGTCAATGAATACATCTTATCAACACCAAACTGGACAACATAAAGGAAGACCTCACTATGCATTGATTGCCTCTGCATTAAATATCACATACCATAATGGCGATGAAATAAGATATATAAATAGTGTTGCAAGTTTTATTAAAGATATGAGAAGGAAGGAGAAACAAAAAAATGGTTGAAGCATATCTTGTGCAAATAGAGAGAGCATATGGTAGCAGAAATTCAGATTTAGGTTTAACAGGAAAGTACAATTATTTCTATTTACCAAATCGTAACATAGCAATACAACTTCGTAGCAACATATCTCTTAACTCAGCAGAAACAACAATCCAAGACTTTGGAGGGCTATCATCAGGAAGGATCATGGACGCCAATCATAGTCCTGACTTATTGAAAGATATTCAAAGATTTGTCGATACAAAACAATTTGATAAAAGAAAGGCAAAAATGATTCAAGCAGAACGAATAGAAATAGACGCCCAATCTCTCGAAAAACTATTAAATCAACGTCGTGAATAATACTAAAAAATGGCAGATTTATCAAAAAATGAAATAAATATATCCAAGTTAAGAAGTCAGCTTATTCAAATATATGAATCCTATTTGGGAAATCCTAATGATGCTAAACTGAAACGTAAAGCAAAAGAGATACATAATGAATTTCTTAATGCACTCCCTCTCTTTGATAAGGCTCTTCAACATGCAATAAATCTGTTGGTGGATATCGCATTTGACTTACCAAGTCCACCAAAACCTTCAAAAGAAACAGTTGAGAAACTCATAGAAGATTTACGTAATTATACTGCCGCTGTTGAATTAAGTAAATTTCTTGTTAAAGCTAAAATATCTACCTATGCAAGTCAAGGAGAACAAGATGAACAGATACTCGATGATGAATGTAAGCAGTTAAGTTTCTCAGATGAAGATTTTACATATCGTGATAGATACTATGGGTTTAATCCATTTATCGGTGAAGAAATAGTGTGGAGAAATAAGAAGATTATTTGGGGAATGAATTACTTTGGGAAGATTGTGTCAAAAGTCATTCCCGAAAAACAAGTGTACAAGTTCCTTCAGACAGCTATGAGGCAAGTAATGGAAGACAGACCATTTAGAGGACCTAGTAGATTTAAACAAGGTGATTTGGAATACCTTGATAAATCAGAAGGAGATATCAACCAATTTAAAGGAACTGAGAGAATATTATATCAAGGAAAAGAAATTTACAAATTAGAATATCATGGTGGATTGATGAATTAATCTTGAAAAACACTTATTTCTAAAGGATTCATTCTGCTAAAATAATATTAAGAAAGAAATACATTTCTTGATGTATGACTAGCCAGCTTGTTGAAGAGATTAATAGTTTTATCAGCACTCTTGATGAAACACCTGAAGCCTTGAATTCTAAGTATTTGATAGACCATTACATTGCCTGCAATGATACAACAGTTCAAGAGATTAATCAATTCATTGAAGCTATTCACGATTTTGAAGACGATGAAGAGCAAGCAAAAGAAGAAGAGAAACTCGGTGAGCTTTGGGAAGAAACAGAAAACGAAATTGTTTGCTTACTTGAGGAACCTTCTTCATTTCTTGGAAACACAATCAAGAGGAGAAGTTTAGGCAATGGCATCTCCATTGTTTTAGGAGTTCTAAAAGAGAGTGTTGCTCCTCGTCTTGCGATTCAAGGATTTCGTTTCAAAAAAGATGAACCTTACAACTGGACAATTGATAGAGCCAGGGCATGGGTTGAGGGAAGAAACGTTTCTGAAAACCAAAAGCTCAGTAAAAACTTGCAGTACGTTAAGCTCAAAGATGTTAAGATTAAGCAAGTCTTGCAGGAAGGAACTCAGCTAAGAATAGCCGGTATTGCTATTAGTGAAGGGGCATGGAATAATATTTTTTATCCTGCCAAAGAGTTAGAGCGAGCTTACAAAACACTAGAGGGTAAGCCGTTACGTATTGATCATTCGTCGAGTTCACGTGATATTGTTGGTAAAGTCATCAAGTCAACATACAACCGTAAACAGAAGTGGATTGAGTTTGAAGCAATCGTTACTGACAAGGATATTGCGCAGAAGTTGCTTGATGGACTGATTGATTCGGTAAGTGTTGGCGTGCTTATTGACAAGGAAGAGAAAGATGGCATTGATGTTGCTCATAATTTGGAATTTAAGGAATTGAGTTTGGTAGATGATCCTGCATGTAAAGATGCAAAAGTAAATCCACTAAAGAGGAGGAGATGATCGTAAAATGGACGAACCAAAAGAAATGAAACAAGCAAAATCTCTTTTGAAGAAAGCCTCTGACGAACTTGCCGCTAAAAACAAAGAGATCTCGCAATTAGCAGAAGAGGTTACTGCTAAAGACAAGTTGATCTCAGATTTGACAGCCAAGCAAGAACAACTCAGTAAAGAGTTTGAGGCAGTCTCAAAAGAGTTGAAACATATTAAACAAGCAGCAAGAGACGTTGTTCTCAACAAACAAATCGAAGCTGAGGAAAAGCTTGGTATTCTTGAAGTGTCAAAAGAAGAACGACTCAAAGAATTGCAAGCTTTGGATGAAGCTGGAGGCTTTGACTTGTACGCAAAACAAACCAATAAGATGCTTGAACTGCACCAAAGTATTGGTGATAGAAAAACGCTAGTGAACAACTCCAACCAATCACTAGACAGAAAGCAGGAGATTGCACAAGCGTTGGGGATGGCATTGTAGAGGTGAAACAAAAATGGTGTACGATATCATGATTGATGACGGAAGAAATCCAAGTATGCTCGTTGCAGCAGCAGATCTGAAAAAAGGAGAGTTTGTAGGCTTAGACCTGCAACCAGCACTCGCCCAAGCAGATGTTTTGGGAGTGTGTTTGAGAGATTCAGATCAAAACCAATCAATATCACTTGGAGCGTTAGGAACATTCTACCTTGACGTAGAAGTTGCAGCAAGTGCAACTCTTAACGTTGGTGATGAGTTGGAAGTCAAAGACGCAAGCACGTTGCAGGCAAAAACCACAGGAGTAGTCGTAGCAAAAGCATACGAGAAAGTTGACAACAGTGCCGGAGGCAGTGCGGTTACCAAAAAAATTCCTGTGAAAATAATCAAGTAAAATGGAGGAGAGAGAACAATGAAATCAATGCAAGAACTGTTTTCCACACAAGATGCCGCACCTCTCATCAAGGAAGTCATTGACTCCAACGTGTTCAAAGTAGCAACGAGAGAACGAGTGGGCAGAAAGTTTGTAAGAGTGATCACTCTTAATGAGGGTTCAGCCTTAAAAATTCCCAAGATGGGAGAAGGACAAGCCTACGTCATCCCAGAACTAGGTCAAATTCCATTGGATGTAAGCGACTTCACTGAAGTTGTCGTTACACCATTCAAGATAGGGAAAGCCTTTGCTGTAGCAAAAGAATCAATTGAAGACTCGGCATTTGACGTGGTAAGACTCAAAGCTGATATGGCTGCAGAAGATGTAGCAAGAAAAGAAGATAAGGAAATCTTCAGAGTATTAGAAAACACTACAAATACAGTCAGTCCAAAAACACCAGGAGAATTCGTGCAAGAAGACGTCGTCACGTTAAGAAATGCTGTGAACAAGAATAACTACAAAGCCAAATGGCTTATTGCACACCCTGATGACTTGGCACGTCTAGAAAAGGACCTTATTGGCAAAGGCTACAAGGCATTTGACAGGCTTGATGAGGAAGGAATCCTTGGCAATGTAGCTGGCTTACAAGTCCTTGAAACCACTGCACTTAACCCAGGAACGATCCTTGCTCTTGACAGTAGAGCTGTGGTGTTAGTGGAGAGACGTCCGCTCTCTATTGAGAATTTCACTGACCCGTTGAGAGATTTGGCAGGGGGAGTGACCATCACAGAGAGAGTAGCACCAGCCGTATTAGACGATAATGCTGTCGCAAAGATGACCTTGTAAAGCTAAGCACAGCAAGGAGGAAGGATTAATGGACATCAGTAGCTTGAAGACTCAGATAATCACAGAATCGAACAAATTCAGGTTAGCTCCGAAGCTCCTCCAACTGCAGAAAGTATCCGAAGGTGCGGCCACAAAAGTCACCAAAATCAAGAATGTGAATGGTGCAGTAGTTCCTACTTTAGGATCTGCTCCCATTTCTCTTTTTGATGCAGATTCAGTTATTGTATTTTTTCTTACTCTTAAACTTCCGATCATGTTTTCTGCTGAAGAATTTGAAGACAACGCTCTTAATGAGGTTCTTCAAAAATCATTCAAACAAACATTCCATTTAGCAAATACTGAAAACAGGCTCGTAGTTGATTCATTAATTGCTGGTGCTGGCAAAACTATTACCTCCCAAAGCAAACCTGATATAAGGGAGACTCCCGTTCTCGATAATTTTCTTGCTGCCATGAAGTTTATTGAAGAGAATGGGTACTCTCCCACTACAATTTTAGTGAACGCTGGTATTGCAGAATCATTACGGCAACGAGAAGAGTTAAAAGAAAAACTTGTCTCGTATGCTACTGAAGTTATCATTAACGTTGCAGTTCCAGATGATACAGTGATTATTCTTGATAGCAATCATGCAGGTCTTTTCTTAGAGAGAGTTCCTCTTGAGATTAATGACTTTGCAGATCACTGGAACGGCAAGAAAGGATTCATCTTGAGGGAACGAGTAGCTCCTGTTATCACTGATGGAAATGCTGTGGCGGTGATCAAGAATGGGTCTTGAGATTGAATACCTAGAACAATTGAAAGCAGCTTCAGATGCAATCAAAGCAGTAGCTGAAGCCATCACAGTTCAAGGAGATGGAAGTCTTAATGTCAATACTCAAAATCCAGTCGATATAGTAGCTATTAAAGACGGAGCTGATGATAATAAGAAAGCTCAAGTAAATGCAGCAGGCAGACTTCTTGTTGAAACTGAACAACAAGGTACAAATGATACTATTATAGTCGATCCAGATGATAACAATAAGAAAGCAAAAGTTGATGCTAATGGCAGACTTTTAGTAACAAGTGATGGTGGCGGAACTTCAGGATCAGTAACAATAGAAGATGCCAATGATTCGAATAAGAAAGTATTTGTTGATGCTTCAGGAAGATTGCTTGTAGCTTTACCTCCTCCTTCTCCTCCAGTCGGAACAACTGAAGTGAAGCAGACAAAGTTTGACGACGTTAATGGAAACAGTGCTGATTATGATTACTATGTTATTCCAAGTGGAGAAACTGTTCGTATTCAGAAACTTCTTGGATCATCTGAAGATAGGGGCAAGGATACGTATGTAGCGTTATGGTTAGACAATAACGGTGATACTCCTACTGGAAGTCAACGTGATGGACATCCAAACTGGGTTCTTATTGCAATGGCATTCACCAATATTAGCAATGTGAATTTTGATTTGAATGAAGAGATCATTGGAGATGGGACAAAAAGAGTAGTGTTGCATCGTCGAAGAATGGAAGCAGGAAGACGATTAGTATTTGCGAGGTGGCAAGGGTATTACTAACATGACAGCAGAAAAATACAAAGGAAAAGTAGAACTCTATGGACCGAACAATCCAATCAACCTCCCAACAAGCTACACCACAATCTTTGATATTATAGGAGAGGGTTTTATTGACATGCTCAAACTTTCTTTCACTAGCATTTCAAGAGTTTGGGTCAAAGTAACTATCGACAGTAATGTCTATTATGAGTTTGATCTTGCAGATCTGAGAAATAAAGTCAATCTCTCTCGTGACGAACAAGACACATATCTAAGTACTGCAAGAAATTCATTTGCAGATTCGTATCCTGTCCCCTTATTCTTTGAAGACTCTCTCAAAGTTGAAGTCAAAAAATCATCGGGTAACAGGAAGATCAAAGGAGGAATTATCAGGTATAGAATGAGGGGAGCGTAAATGGTAACTGTACAAGAAAAAATGGATACAATTGAAGCAGGGCCTAATTACGTCAGTGGTTCATTGATCATCAAAAGCAGTGATGATAGAGGAGTTGTCTTGAAATGGCTTGAACAATCCAATGGAGTTGCTGAAAGAAAAGAGCATTTCATCCAATTAGATGAAGATGAATCAAACTTACCATTAGAAGAACGAACAGCAATCAATGATATTGAAATAGAACCGCCAAGTGGGTGAACAACAGTGAGTAATTGGCAATACAAAGTGATCAGTAAACGAGTTAAGAATATTTCAGAGAAAGCACTCGATAAACTAGGCAATAATGGATGGGAGCTCATATTCATGACCCAGCTTTGGAATGGCAAAGTTATTGCGGTCTTCAAAAGAGAAATTACGAGGTGAACTGTGGCAAGTAAGAACCAACCAGAGTATGACCCAAAGACAAGGGTAAAAGCTGCAGCTAAGCGATTCTTGAAAGGATTGCTCGCTACGCTTCTCGTTGCAGGAGTGCAATATGCAGCAGAGTTTGTGCAAGCAAGTGCAGACTTATTCCCTGCAGAATCAGCTTTGACAGGACTTGTTGTGTCTGTTCTCTTAGCATTAGAGAAGGGCCTACAAAAAGCAAAATGAAACTGAGGGAGAGAATGTCGATTGAGTTTATGGTCTTAATTGGATGGATCATGATGAAATACAAACAAGTGAAAAAATGGCTCAAACAGAATATACAACGGTAGCTATTGCGAAAGCAAGAGTTGGAGAGAATAATGTTAGCTCTGACATTCAGGACAGTGAGATCACTCAATGGATTCAAGAAGCCAGCAACTTCATAGATTTATGTACGAAGAAAATAGGGAACAGCTGGCAACCAACTGATACATTATATCCAACAGTGCAACAGATTGTTACAGATCTGGTTGTGATCAAACTGCTTCTGAGAATGAGCGGTGCTGGAAGCGGAACAACATCAGGACTCTCTTATAGAGTTGGTGATTTTTCAGTGGACAAGAAGAATGTGGACTCATCTTCAGTAAAGGAAATCGCTATCTATGAGAAGAGTGCAAAAAATAGTTTAGCTGAATTGAAAGATCATCTCAGCGTTGATAAGACTACAAATTTTATCGGTGCTTCTGTAATTGAAGGTGACCCGTCCCCTCAAACCAACTTCGGAAGCAATGCTCCACAACGTGAGGAATAATGGAAATCACTGGACAGGACTTTGAGAAAATAGTAGACCTGGACATCGGAATAGATGTAACTCTGCGAAGAAAGACTCAAACCATTGATCCAGATTATGGCAGTTTGATATCCGACTCATTCCAAGATCACACTATTAAATTGGTGTGGCAAGAGGTTACAGGAGAAGTGGAGAATTTCAGGCCAGAAGGGGAATTTAAGATAGGAGACATCAAAGCGTATGCCAAACAATCGTATGATGGAGGATCACTCATTCCCGATAGCAAAACAGATGTCATTCTTAAAGATGGAACGGAATATAAGATTGTAAAGATCACCACTAAAACTGCAGGCTCTGAAGTAATCTATAAGTTGCTACAGTTGAGAATAAATTAATTTACACTTGCTTGAAGAATTCTGATGAAACCCATTTACCAAAAGTGTCTAGAATTGAAATAGCACTTTTTCTATCAGGAGATTTACTTTTTGCAATTTTCAAAACAGCATTTATTTCTTTTTTCTTTTCAGGATAATGTTTAACGAAAATGTTTGTCATTTCATTAAGACCAGTCGTCCAGTAATTTTCTTTTTCCATTACAATACTAAAAGCTGTTCTGATAATCTTTTTCATAATTGATTTTATATGTAAGTTTGCATCATCTTCATCTGCAGATTTGATCTTTCTTCTTGCTTCCTTAATGTTTTTATCAATATCTGAGTGTAGATTTCTAGCTAATTTTTTTGTTGGACTAAACTTTATTGCCTTCTGATAAAGAGTCTCACCAAAGATTTTAACACTTAGAATAGTGAGGAAAAATCTCCAACCATATGATTCTTTACCACGTAAAACTTCATTCTTATGTGTAACAGCGAAACCAACTTCCCTGAACGTTCTTTGATATTTTTGCGAAAGAGATTTTTCTAATTGTTTCAATTGATCTTTTAATCTTGTCGTTGGCTTTAATTTTAGAACAACCACAATATCTAAATCAGAAGTTGGAGATTTTGCCTGTCCTGTTGCAACACTTCCATACAAGTAAATACTGTGAATCTTATCAGAATATTTTAGCAACTCTGACTTAACATCTTTCAAGATTGGTCGATATTTTGCTGCAATTTTCTTGAGCGAGACCTCTTTTTTGATGTAAACAGATTTCATACATTGAAAGTACAACTTGGAATATATAAAAGCTCCTGAAATAATATTAAGAAAAAAATACAGTCCTCATTCTATGGTCAAGATAAGGGTAATTAGCCCTGACCTCAAGAAGCTAAAGAAGAAAGTAGATGCGTATGGTGACAAGGGCTTCAAGGAAGACGTGCATGAATCCATAAGGAAAGTGCTCCCGAAGATTCATGGAGATGCAGTGGTCAATGCTCCTGCTAAAACAGGGTTGTTGAAAGCATCGTTGCATGTTGGATTTGAAGATGACCTCACAGGCTTCATAGCTGATGGGGTATTTTACGGTGTCTTCCAGGAGGAAGGGACTCGGACAATACCGCCAAAGCATTTCATGAGAAATGCTGTCAATAAACATTTCCCAAGTGTGGGAGATGCAGTCAAAGTAAGCGTGCAAAAAAGATTCAATCAATAGAATCTTAGCAAGCGTCTCTTCAAGAGTGAGGAGGGCTAAAGGAATGGAAAAAGAACCAATAATCATAGTCCAAGATTTGCTACGGGCAGAACTCTACGACTATAATACAAGTAGAACTGGAGAATGGATTTATCCAGACTTCCCAAAAGTAAACTTAGGAAATCCTTCTTACCCTCGGGTATCTGTTACAGATGCCGATGAGCCTGCTTCTAAGATAACTGTTGGAACAAAAGATGAAATGCAAACCATTGACATTGATATCAATGTATGGGTTAAGTCAGGAATCATCTATGAAAGAGACTCCGAACAGTTTGAAGGTACAAAGTTGCGAGATGCTATCGCCAGAGAGATAGTAGAACTATTGAGAACAAAGCAACTGGATTTAGATGCGCTAGGCTTGAGAAATTATCAGAGACTTGGGATGAAGCCCATTAATACGGAAGTTGCTGAAGGCGTTGTAAGAAAACAGATCACTGTCAGATTCCAAAGATCAGTGAAGCATTAGGTTGTGGTGAATTGAGTTGAAACCAAAACAAAATCAAAACAACGGAGGATGATTAACCATGACCTTATTTTTCGGAACACAAGGAAGCGTCGAGATTGACACAGTTCAATCCGAAAACATTACAGAGTGGAGTTTATCCACAAGTGCAGACATTGAGCAAATTAAGACCATTGGAAATTTCACCATCTTTGATGAAAAACCACTGGACTTAGTTGAAGGGAGTTTGAGTATCATTACTGATGATCCTGGCTTTGTTGGAAAGCTATTCGGTAATGTTGTGACTCAAGCAGACACTCCAGCTGCAGGAGATACTACAACAACCATTACTCTTGGAACTACAAGAACCAAGTTTAATGCAACATTCGATTACACTGATGCTGACGGTAATCAGTTTAAGATCGATTGTGTTGACTGCGTGGCCACTGATCACGAGTTTAGCAACGAAGCTGAAGGAATCTTTGAGGAGAGCTTCAGTTTCAATGTGAAACCTGAGAACATAACCATCACGCATGTCAAAAAGGCATAAGCCTATTGACTAAACAATTAGGCGGGATCAGACTCATGGAAGAACAACAAAAACCTAAAGAGGAAACAGAAAGCAAAGAAACGCCAAAAGAGAAGATGGAACAGCAAGAGTTCCGAAACATAACCATATACCACATGCATAAGGATGTGGTTACGGAATTCAAGCAATGGTGTAAAATCCATGCTGGTAACAAATTCCCTGCTGGCATCGATCTTTTGCTTTCTAGGGCTAAAATGTATGACTCTCTCACACAAGTTGAGACGAGACTCGCTGCTGTAGAGCAGCAACTTGCCATGCTTCTGCCTGGTAAGAAGAGTGCCGAGGAGCATTCAGAAAAAACAGAAGTTAAGACCATAGGAGGTGCACAGCATGGCAAACAGACACAAGCTTAGAGATTTGTTGGCAAAGTCAAACGAAAAGAAAACTATCGAAGTTCCCTACAACGATGATGTTGTGGAAGTGGAGATCACTCCAGTAACCTTTGGAACAGTAATGTCCAAAGGAGGAGGCAAAGACCCAAGTGATAAGGAGATGACACGAGAGATCATCAAAGCAGCCACTGGCCTGTCAGATGAAGAAGTGAATAAGCTACCACTGGACTTTGTTCCTGCATTAGGAGATGCCATTTCCAAAGAATCAGGACTGGACAAATTGGCTCAAAGGCGAGCTGAACGTTTTCCAAGTCCTCAGAAGGGAGAGTAATCTACATCCTTCTGAGGTACTACGGATTAACGTGGGATCAGGTAGCGAAGCTGACCATGCCACAAGTTCACTTCATGCTCACTGCATATAACGAGGAGATCAAAGAAAAGAACAAGCAAATGAAGCGAGCAAGAAGAAGAAAGCGATAGCTTCCTGCGAGGACAGGTGAAACACAATGGGATGTAAGCAATGGTTGAATCAGTACGCATCAAGTTTAAAGGAGAAGACAAGGTATCACCTGCACTTAACAAGATCAATGCAGGCGTTGGTAGATTAACCTCTAAACTTGAAGGCACTGGCCGTATATTCTCAAGTGTCAATAAGAAACTTCTCATTGGATTAGGTGCTATCGGTGCTGCTTTTACAGCACTAGGAGTCAAAGCTATCAAGAGCTTCGGTGAATTCGATAGACAGATTAAAAGAGTTCAAGTTCTTGCAGGTGGTACTCAGAAAGACTTTGAAAGACTTGCTGATACTGCTTTCAAACTTGGATCAAGCACTGCTTTCTCAGCACAAGAAGTAGCAGAAGCATTTGAAGAATTTGCTAAAGCAGGTTTTAATGTTAATCAAATTCTGGAAGCATCAGAATCTACACTGGGTCTTGCTACTGCAGGAAATCTCTCTTTATCGGAAGCAGTTAATATCGCTGTTGCTGCTTTGAATGCATTTGGAAGAGAGGCATCAGACACCAATAGTGTAGCTACTGTCTTAACAACCACGTTTACAAATTCTGCTCTTACTTTGCAGGATTTAGGTCAGTCATTAAAGTTCGTTGCTCCTTTAGCAGCTAATTTAGGAATTAGTTTAGAAGAGGTTAGCGCATCTCTTGGAACTCTTGCACAGGTTGGGATTCGTGGAAGCATTGCAGGTACAAGTTTAAACCAGGCAATGCTTCGATTACTGAAGCCCAGCGAGAAAGCAGCTGAAGTAACAGAAGATTTGGGAGTGAATTTCTTTACACTTAATGAATCTGCACAAGCAGCACAAGCAACAATTCAAGCTACAAAAGATCAGTTCAATGTTCTTAGAGAAGAAGTCAGACAAAGCGATATAGAAGTTGCTAATCTCGGTGCTCAACTTGCATCAGCTAAAAGAGAGTTGAAAGCATTTGGCAAAGAATCAGATTCAACAGAGGGTGTATCAAAAAGTGTTAGCGGATTGCAGACATTATTTGATGATGCAAGATTAAGAAATCAAGAGTTACGAGAATCTCTTGAAGCTCAAGAAAAAGAGTTTGACGCATTGCGAAGACAAGTAAGAGAGGGTTCTCAGGACTTTGTTGGATTGCGAGATGCTACCAGGCAACTTAACGATGCTTTTGCTGAGGTAAATGCTTCTACTGTCCAGAAAGCTACTGCTCTTGTAGAGATATTTGGGGTTAGAGGTGCACGTTCTGTTCTGACGCTTACTAAGGAGTTGGGCGAGTTTGATAAATTATTCAATTTGATTACAGCAACAGAATTACGGACAGAACTTGTTGATGAATCGTCATTGCGTGCTGCACTTTCAGCACAAGATAGTTTCGCAAGAGAGTTCGGCATTACATTTGAGGATCTCATTAAAGATATCGAGAAAGTTCCAGAGGGTGTAGATAAGGCATTAAGAGATTCTGCTTTGGATGAGCGTGCAAGAGGTATCTTTAGAAATTTAAGAAGAGAAGTACAAGACCTTGGCCTTGATGCTGAATCAATAGAAGCAGTATTAGCAGACTTCTTGCCTCTTGACTCTGTTAAAGATTTTAGGAAGATTATCCAGAGTACTGATGAAGATTTTGAAACATTTTTATCTAACATTAATGCAGCTAATCAAGACGCTCAAACGTTAAACAAAACTCTTCTTAACAACTTAGGAAGTGCATTAGAAGAATTGCAAGATACTATTACAACAACATTTATCCGAATTGGTGGAGCTATTGCTCAACGATTAGACTTAACTAATGTTGTAAGGAATATCCAGCAAAGCATAGAGGATTTCTCAACAGGTGGAGGCGTTGAACAACTTGCAGATAGACTTGTGAAAGTGTTTAGGGTAATAGGCAGTTTCTTCAGAGGAATTGGAAAAGGTTTCAAAGAAGTATTCACTCCTGATATTGTTATTGAACTTCGAGAAGCATTTGTAAGAAACTTTGGTGTGATCAAAGATGAAGCAACAGGTTTCGGCACTGTGCTTGGCAGAGTTCTTGGCAGCATTGTTAAGGGAGCTGCACAACTGATCACCAGAATATTAAACACGAACTTAATTGAGAATGCCAGTAGTGCATTTAAGAAACTTGGAAGAATTTTAGAAAAGATATCTCCCGCTATTGGTGCATTCGGAGCAGCATTCATTATTCTTTCACCAATCTTAGGGCCTTTGCTTTTCATTCTGAGTAAGATCGTTGGAGTTGCTGGTCTTTTCATTAGAGGCATTCTTGGAGCTGGAAGAGCGGTGAGCGGTCTTTTAGGTGGAGCAAGCAAACTTACTACTGCACTTGGCGGAGTTGTTGGAAAAGTCACTGGAGTAGGTGCTGCTGCTTCTGGAGCTGCTACAACAAGCACAGGATTTTTAGCCAAACTCGGCGCTATAGGAGGAAGCATAAAAGCTATCTTCGCAGCAATAGGCAGTGCTATCGGAGTATCTGCTGGTGCTGCAGCTGCTATTGTTGTGGCTATAATTGGAACAGTTATCGGATTCATCAATCAAGTCAGACAGAACTTCTTAGGATTAGGAGACGACTTCAAAGTTATCTTTGGAGCTGTGGTCGGGATATTCAAGGCAGTAGGGTCTGCAATACTTGAGAATCTTAGAGATGTTGGCCAGCTGATCAAGCCGATATGGGAAGGTGTCAAAGAAACATTCAACGCATTGGGGAAGATACTTGCCAGTTTGGTTGCCATTGTCATTAAACCATTTGCTAATGGCTTACGAGAAGCAGGAGAGCAAGGCATCTCTGCATTTGATATTATCAAGGGATTGGTAACCGCACTATTTGTCCCCCTAAGAATAACTCTTACAGTTCTTGGCAGTGTTTTGAAAGCTGTTGGAGCAATCGTTAATTTTGTGGCAGAGATCATCGCTGGAATAGTTGAGTTTGGTTTTGTTGTTGCAGAAGCATTCAAGAAGTTTAGAACAGAAGGATTTTCAGCATTTAAAGAAGTTGGAGAAGTAGCAAAGAGAATAGGAATCTCTATCTTGAAATCATTTATTGGAGCAATTGATTCTATGATCAATATCTTCATTGATCTCATTAATGAACTGATCAATGTCGCAAAGAAAATTCCTCTCCTTAACAAACTCATCGGAGATAACTTCAAAATTGATAGAAATGTTCTGAGTAGTTTACTTGGTTTTGCTAAAGATGCTGAAAAAGCGGTTACTCCTCAAGTGCAAGCAGCACAACAAACTGGCACATCGTTCTTTAGTGCTGCGAAGACAACACTCGGAACAGAAGGTCAGACTGTAGTAGATGCAGCTGCTGATCCATTTAGACAAGTTACTCAAGAAGCAGCACAACTAGGTGCTCAAACAGCATCTAACTTTGTGCAACCATTCACTGACCCAGTAAACATTGCACAATCTCAAGCATCTGTAAGATCAATATTTCCATCAAATGAAGAAGCACATCAAATGGGTAGGAACTTTGGTGCCGCTTTCTTTACTGGCCTTGCCGAAGGAGCTCAGGAATTAGTAGAGATTTTCAACTCAAACATTAAGCCAGTTTTCACGACGATGAATGATGCACTAAAAGAGTTTATTACTCTTTTCTTGAGAAGCTTGTTTAGCTTAAAGATTGTACCTATTTTCTTGGATAGTTTAGCAAGAAGAATGTTTGACATCTTTGTTGGAGGATGGCGAACCATGTTTATCGCAGTGATTGATGTTACTGAGCAATCAGTTAATACTATGCTTGATAATCTCGAGAAGTTCTTCAATCAACTTGTGTCAGTTGTGAATAGGCTTATTGCTGAATACAACAGAGCAGCTGATGTTCTTGCGAGAGACATTACCAGGACAAGAACCAGAAGAGTTAGGAGGAGAACAAAGTCTGGTAAAGTTAGGACGAGAACTATCAGAACAAAAGAGATTCTTTTCAAAGGGGTGAATATTCCAAAACTTGCTCAGTTTAGTCCTGTTGATCTTCAATCTTTGCAGTTTCAGAGACCTGCTGTTCCAGCTCAATTACCTTCTCAACTTTCTACTGTTGAAGCTGGAGGCTTCACTGTAAATATTGAGAACTTTAATGCTTCGTCTGAAGCTGATAAGCAGAAACTCTTCGCAGAGATTGACGCTTTTATTGCTAAGAAACTTGGAGAGTTGGTGAGATTATGAAATTAACAGATGAAAATCAAACATCGGACTTGTTTGTGTTCAATGATACTAATAAGGCCATCACAACTTTAGAAACTAAAGATAAAATCATTTGGATAGAGCATGACATTCCAAACAAAACAGGAAACATAAGGCATTTTATGGGAACAGGCGATAACGATGTTGTTCTAACAGGACGATTATTTGGTGATCAATCAAGCAAAGCAACTAACAAAGGAACGCTTAGAAGTTTGGCACTAAATGGAACGATACTCTATCTTGACACAGAAGGTTACGAGGACGATCTAAATGGAAAGTACGTTATCACAGAGATCGAAATTCCTGAACGTGGAGGAGAGGCGTGGGAATTTACGATTGTGCTTACACAATTCAATAATTGAAAATGGCAGAACCGCACATACCTGTATTCAAAGTAAGTATAGACAACGGAGAAGGATTTCAACAGATTTCAAACCAGGTTATTAAATGGGATGCTAATGTAGCGGTAACTTCCAGAACAAATACTGCTTCTCTTGATATTAATTATGATGCATTACAACAAATACAAGACTTTGATACTTCTGCTAGGTTGAAGATTGAAGCAGGATATGATGAAAACAATTTGAAGCTTATCTTTGATGGATTAATTCGCAACATTAGGAAAGGAAATACTGATGAGAGTTTTGATGTTGAAGCTGATGACTATTCTGTTTACATGCTTGATCGTTTTATCACTGGTGCTTTTATTCAAACAAAAGCAGTAGACATTATTAAAGATATTATTCAGGATCAAATTCCAGAGTACACTTTTGATGAAAATTCTTTTGATGATCATGAGTTTATTGTAGAGAACTATGCTTTTGAAGACAAGCCAATTAGTGATGTTATTGAATATCTCACTGATCTTATAGGTTTTAATTTTTGGGTGGAGAGCGATGGTGCTAATGAGATTAAATTCTTCTGCAAGTTAAGAAAGAGTGTAAATTCAAATTTTGTGCTGGAACGTGGAAAGAACTTGAAGAATTTGATATTTATCGAAGATAAGTCTCAAATGTTCAATAGGGTTATCATTGAGGGTGACAAAAGAGAGTTTAATACTGAGGAAGGATTTCTCGGAGATGGTTCAGGCAAAGAATTTACTGTGCGTTTCAAACCACGAAACGTGAGAATAACTATTGATGGTAATCAACTGCATGGTGGTATTGAAGGAGCTGCTACAAGTCCTGATTTCTTTGTTGATTTCTTCAATAGAAAGATAACTTTTGTTAATACTCCTGCCAATTTGGCAAATATAATTGTCACTTACAGTTATGATATCCCTATCAAAGTTGAGGCTACAGATTTCGCTTCCATTGCTCGTTATGGAGAGAAAGTCCAACTTATCAAAAATAAAAATATCAAAGAGAAATCAGAAGCAAGAAAGTATGCAAGAGAATACATCAAGCAATATGGTAAACCTCTTAACATTGCAGAAGCAGATGCACCAGCAAGCGTAGATTTTGATGTTGGCAATGTCATTACAGTTATTGACTCTAATAAAGGAATTAACAGCAAGATGCAAGTGTTGGAATGCACTTACACTTTTTCAAAAAGAGATGGCTTTACTACTGTATTAAAACTTGCTCAGACAGCGCAGACAGGATCATCAGTTCTCAAAGATATCATTCTGAGATTAAAACAAGTAGAAGAATTATTGAGGGGAGACGTTGAAATTGTTACTAAGTTATCAACATTTGAAGAAACTATCACAATTAGAATTAAGAGAATTACTGCAAAGAAAAGAGAATTGCTTAAAGGATTCACTTACAGCAGAGAAGGGGTATGGAATAAGAAAGATTGGGGAGTTGAAAACCTTGCAGCATTTGAAACATTCTTTGAATTTGGTGATAAAGATGTTTTGCATACCGACACTGTAATCTTCCAAGAAGAGGAACTGAAAGTTGAAGTATTATTTAGCCCAGAACTTGACAAAGTTCTTGTCTGGAGTTTAGGCGAGTGGACTCAAGATTCATGGAGCGGAGAAACAGTGTTTGCCATCCCAACTCCAACTATTGAGAAGACTATCCTTGATGAATTGAAATCTGATCTTGAGAGAACTTCATTCCATCTCTCAGTGCATCCAGACTTCAGCAACGCAACACTTTGGAGTCTGAATGGAGCAAGTCCTCCGCTATGGTCTAAGATAGGCTTTACCAAAACTCCTGTGCCTGGTGCTCCAACCCCAATAACCCAAGAGAAAGAAGCAATTGACTTACTGTCCACTGCTGAAAGAGAGAGCATAGAACTAACGCTTGATCCTCAACTAGACACAAAGAACAAGTTATGGAGTTTCAACTATGTCTGGAGCGAAACAGGAGAAGAAATTCCTCTCATTGAACCTACGCATATCAAAGATGTAACTAATGATCTCTTGTCCAGTGAGCATATCTCTATGGAGTTTGAATTGCCTAGCTTCATGGATGATGAACTTGTTTACAGCAGGTCTCGGTGGAGCAAGAGTCCTACGATTGAGTTTACGCCAACCGCAAATATTATCTTGAAAGAAATAGATGAAGATATTGTCACAGGGGAAACTGTCTCCTTTAGACTCAATGAGTTGGAGGATGGATTCTTCTGGGGAATCAGAGCCTGGAGCACTGATGATTGGGGAAATATCCCTAAGAGTCTCGCTCAGCAGGACATACAGAACAGAATAGTACAGGATGATTTGGTTTCTGGAGAGGACGCCAGATTGGAGGTGTCATTTGAATCAGTCTTTAGAGGATGGGGCATAAAGCTCTGGAATCAAGACGGATGGGTGAAATTTGAACAACCAGCAGAACAGCCAGCCACTCACGATAAGTTTGAGGAAGAACTCCTAGTTGTTTCCGAAAGAGTAGGCTTCCAAAGCATCAATTCGCTTAATCAGCTGACGGATTTCATCAACTCAAAATCAAAATGGAGTGAAGCAGCATGGTAATGGAACAAAAAAAAGATACACTCAAAGCAATCGGAACTGTAAACATGCAGGTTATCGATAAAGAAGGAAAAGTCATTGAGAGCATGACTGAAAACAAAGTCGTTGATACAGGCATCCAAGCAATGCTAAAACACATCAACGGGCAGGAAACCAGCACTATCAGTTATTTCAAGATAGGAACTGGGACAACACAACCAACTGGAGCAGATATTGGAATGGAAATACCAGTTGACTTCGCTGTGGCAATTCCAACGAAGGTATTTGACAGCGTTGTATTTCCCTCTCTAAGGGAAATGAAGTACCAACTGACAGTGGACTTCACCGAGGGCAACGGAAACACTCTTAGCGAAATTGGATTGTTCTTTGCAAATAACACCTTGTTCTCAAGGTTCTTGCATCAGGGAATCAACAAGACCAGCTTCATCAAAATAGTGTTTCAATACACCATAAAGATTGAATAAGGAGGATTAAATCATGGCAATAACTAAAGTTGGAAGACAGCAACTTCTTCAAGCTTTGAATAGTCAGATCACTCATTTTGCTTTGGGAACAGCTCAAGACACCGATAATGAGTTTGCTACTTCACTCGGTGCTGAACAGTTTAGAAAACCAGTTACAGCCAAAACTGTTGAAGAAGACACTAATAGCATTGATGTTGAATGCTTCATCGGATCAACTGAAGGAAACGGTAATGATTTCAGCGAGTTAGGACTGCTTGATGCACCTAGCGGAGGGAGCCTGTTTGTGATCACGAACTTCCCTCCAGAGACCAAATCATCGCTCTTAGAGTGGTTGATAGATGTCGTGATTGAAATAAAATAATATTAAGAAAAAAATAGGATGGTGATACTATGGCCTACGAAATCAAGAATAACGAAATTGCTTTTGCACCTGCTGTTGAGAATATCAACCGAGGACACAGGATTTTTGGAGTGAGTGACGAGAATAGTCATGAAGTTATACCTTATCAAGATATGATTCTGCAAATACCTAGTGCTGGTCAGGTATGGATTAATGATGTGAGAAATGTTTGGCTTGATAGCGTTCAGGATAATTTTGAAGCTGGTGTTAGTGATTGGGAGACTAGCGGTCAATCAGCAGTGAGTGAAGAAATTTCTATCGTTCAAGAAGGAACAAAAGCTATGAAAATGACGTGGACTCATGATGGTCTTACTCAATTTGATAATCGAATTTTAAAGAAGTACAACACTATAGATTTCAAGTACAGGAATAAGTTAATCTTTTATTTCTATCCAGTTCTTGCTCTTCAAGATGCATTATATATTAGATACAGGAATAATAACAGCGAGTTTACCCTAGCTCAAGTTAATCCACTTGATGTAACTGCAGGTCAATGGAATCTTATTGAGATTGATTTGCCAGCATCTGATGTGCAAAAGAACAAGTTCCAAGAACTTATCTTTGAGTTTGATGGTTTGCAGTGGACTGGTGTAACTCATGAATTCTATTTTGATTTAGTATCTTTCAATACTCTAATTGATGTTCCAGCAGCAGATCCTAACGATGAGAGAAAAGACATCATAGTTGTTGGTCAAGATGGAAAAACAGAGTTGATTCAAGGGACTCCTCAAAGTCAGAACCCAGTTGAACCTCCTGACTTGCCAGCTGATAAGCACTGCTTGGCAATCGTTACAGTTCCTGCTGGAATAACAACTTTAACAGGGGCAAATATATTCGATACAAGAGTTCCAAATACATTTGCTGT
Source organism: uncultured Methanosarcinales archaeon (assembly GCA_964343575.1). Taxonomy (GTDB): domain Archaea; phylum Nanobdellota; class Nanobdellia; order Woesearchaeales; family GW2011-AR9; genus CAYFJV01. Next base: position 660,971 of record CAYFJV010000001.1, read on the forward strand.
AAATGCTGACAAAACAAAAAGTGAACTTACGACAATCAAGAGCCAAATTGTCCATCTTGCACTGAATGAAATAGAACAGAATGCATTAATGAATCTTCAAGCAGACATACCTTTCAGCAATATGATTGTTGACAAGTTTTGGGATAGAAATGGTTTGAATGATACTGTCGAAGTTGTTACTGAAGGAGAAAATTTGCACGGATGTTGGGAAGCAATTGATTTTCCAAGAGGGCAAGTGAACGTTACTGGTCTTCCTGATGTTAGTGGTAATGCTACTTTTGATTGGAAATCTAGGGCCTATTACTGGAAAGGAAAGATTGTAACTTACCTCAAATATGCTGATGAGAATGAGATTGGTTGGGGAATGGCTACTATAAACCCAGCAACTGGAGCAAAGATTCATGCTCAAATATGGACACATGACTGGATAAATAATCAAACTGACAACAATCCGACTGGGACAAGAACGCACACTTTCTACAAGCATGCAAGCACTACGTGGTGTGCACATCCATTAGATTGGACGCATGATGACAATTACTTATATGTTCCCGTGTATAAGTCAGCGGTAAGTCTTGGACAAACAGATGGTGTGTTTATCATGGTTTTAGATGAGGATTTGAATGTTGTAAGATGGATAACTCCTGAATTAGCTACAACAGGATTCGTGAGATGGTACAATCTTTACAGCTTCAACTATGTGCCAAGTCTAAGAGGATTTCTTATCTACCTAGGCGGTCAAAGATTTACAGATTGGGGCTATTACAGGCAACCTGTTCTCTTCGATAAGAACTTCAATGTGATATGGACTGGAGACTTGCTGGACACTAATTATTATCTTTATGGAGTAGGTTACATCCCAGATAACGGATTCATTTACCAAATGAAATGGAGACACCAAACAGGAAATTATCGATGTGAAGGTAGAAGATGGAAAGTTCTCATGTTAGATAATGGGGATTACATAATATCATATAGAGATCACTATCAAGGCAGTGTCCATACCAATACAAATGGGTGGCCAAGATATTGGAACAGTCATGCAATCTGTAATGACAAAGACAGAATGTGGATTCCATACAGAGATGCAGAATACAACCTACGAGTAATTTATTTCGAAGCTGGCCAGAATGATAATTGGTGGCAAAACTATAACCTAGGAGTTGATGTCAACCAAAGAGGAATATTGATAGAAAGTAATGTCGAGGCTGCTAACACTAGCGGTCGTGCCAGATTAGGATATGCTATCGCTTATGGTGGAAATACTTGTTTTTACAGTTACCATGACAAGACTTACAAAATAGAGGGCGGAACTGGAACACCTGGACAAGCTGTTGCAGCTGGAAGCTTCTCTGGGAGAAGAGGGGTCAGTCAAATGGGAAAAAACAGCATTGTCATGTGGGATTCCACTAATGAAGCATTCTATATTGCAGACTATGCCAATGCGCAAACAGGGAGAGAGCAGGTTGGATTTGACATAAAAACCAAAGCATTCGCAATAGAGAACGTCAAGGGAATATATGTAACAGCAAAAGTTGCAGGAAGAGGAGCTGTTGATCTACTTGATTTGATGAAGTTTGATGTATTAGACGAAGTTGACACACCAATCTTGACAAATCAGGATTTAGATACTTACATCAACATTCCAGCAATCAGTCAACCTTTGAACAACTTCAAAATAAGATTCCATTGGACTCCCGACGGAACTAAAGACATAGCAGCAGAGTTCCTTGAGTATGGGCTGTTCATAGATAACGAGGTGTAAGAAGATGAGAATCCTTAGAAGAAGGCAATCAAAACAAGAAATGCAGATGGCTATCGATAAACTTGAAGCTCTCAAAGCACAAACAACTGTCGGATCAAACGAAGAAACATACTATCAAACTCTGATCGATAGATTCACTCAATTGATTGTGGCATGAATGGAGCGACGATATCATGAATGATGAAATTAAGTTTAACCAAGAGATGTTAGAGCAAGGTCAGTGGACAGAAGAGCAAAAAGCTTTCATTAAATCTACGATGGAGAAAATAGAATCAGCCTTGAAAGAAAAACACTCTGAAGTTGCTGACAACCTTAAGTTAGAATGTCACGTCCCTGAAGAAGGAGTCGGAGCAAAAATTGTTGCGTCTTATGCTATCACCGATGACATTTATCTTGGAGAACATGCATCATCAAAGCATCTTCTTGAGGTGTTTAGAGACGAACCTAAAGGAAGCAAGAACCTGATTAAATCTTTGCTTAACAACCATTCGATATTAGTTTATGAGAAAGTCATTGTGAGAGCGCTAGGTGAACAGCTTAACAATCTTTTGAAACAAAATGAACAGTTTGTTGTAAAGGATGAAGGAACACTCACCAAAAATGAGAGAGTCATTATTCCTTCTGCGTTTATTCCTGAAGGAAAGATTTTGGTACACCCCAACACACTTGAAAAACTCAAACAAGATATCAAAACATAGGTGCATAAATTGAAAGTTTGGCAAGCATTACACAACGGATTGAAGCACGTCTTGTTCAACAAAGAGTTAAGAGAATTGGGTGAGTTGAGGGAACAAAGGATTCTGTTGCGACAATCTGTAAAAAATGCAAATCAAAAATTAGAATCATGTAATGCTAAGACAACCGAATTGAACAAGAGCATTGATCAGTTCAAAGTAAAACTTGCAGATTGCTCTGACAAAGAAAAAATACCCTTAGAATATCAAGGAGTTGCTGAAGAACTGAACAAAAAATATCCGCAAGTTAGCGTTACTCATGACCTTCCTATTTTGATTAAAGATGGAAACGTGGTGAATGTAAATGTCAAAGTACAAAATTTTATCGGAGAATTCTACGAGCTTCAAAATAAAGTTAAAAGACTTGGGTTTACTTTGGAAGCATATAAGCAAAAATACTCTGAGCACGAGTGGGGAGAGTTGGTCAACAAACTGGCATTCGACATCTACAAACATACTCGAAGATATGTTAAGTACAAGTATGATGTCAACAAGTATGGATTCAACGAGTACTGGCAATTGCCAATACTCACTCATTACTTAGGTGAAGGTGATTGCGAAGATAGTTCAAACTTATTATTGTCCTGGTTCAAAGCAGCTGGTCTTCCCGCATTTGCATTAAGAAACACTTGTGGAATGACGAAACTAGGAGGACACTCAACTGTTTACGTTTATGATTTCAAGAACGATGTGTGGAGACACATGGAAGCAACGAGCCAAACAACTCGTGGGCTGAAAAACTTCTATTCTCTTCCAAGCAAAAAGAAACCCCATCAACTTCACATAGTTGATGTATGGTGGTCTTTCAACTGGGAGAATGCATGGCATAAGTTTGAAACTGCTGGTGCTCGAAAAACAATGCCCAAGAGATTTACAATAGAAGCTGTGGCGTAATGGTTGATTGAAAAAAGAAACAAAGGTGATACTAATGAATTCGCAAGAAAAACTACAAATGATTAATGGACTTCTTAGAGAAGTCGAAGTTGAAGAAAAAACAACACTGCCAGTTTCCTGTGTGCTTGGTTCTGCTAATCAAGGAGGGAATGTTTCCTATGCTTTGAGTGGAAGATTGAATCTCCATGAGACTGCAGTCATTGGAAACTTCAATGAGGAAGAACCTGAGACTATTAAAGAAGCGGTCAGATCTGCTTACAAGGAGATGCTGAATAAACTCTCTGAGAGCCTTATTAAGCTTCAAGCAGCCGCTCCAGAAGAACTGGAAGAGGAAGATGGCAGCTCCGAAACTTAATGGCAAGCATGGCGAACTCATTACCAAGATGTATGCCAAGGTAGGTGTGCTTGGCAATGATATGGTCAACATAAAGGACTCCCAGAAGGATCTCAAGAAAGAAGTCTCCAAAATACATGAGAGCATCACAGACCTTAAAGTCAATACGAAGGGTTATGCTGAAAAACTCAAAGCAGTCAGTGTTGATCTAGATGAACACAAAGATGAGCATCGACGATTAACCAGTAGGATTCTAACTATTGTTGGTATAATTACTACAGTAATTTCTATGGCGGTTGCTGCAGTGATTGAGTTTTTCAA
>CAYFJV010000002.1:0-171586 GCA_964343575.1 uncultured Methanosarcinales archaeon
GCCGAAAAGTATTTATCTGACCACTACTTTACTAACAAGAATGAGTTCCCTCAATCGTATTCATCATTCATATCAGGTCCCAGATGACCTCACACTATCACACTCATCCGTTAATAACGATTTTGAGGAAAGCGTTATAATTCTGTAACGGAAATATAAATCTTTTGGTCTTGTGTTACTTAGAAGTAATGACAAAAAAGGCAAGCTTCCTTGCTTTTTTTTATTGGAGGCAAATTGTAGTTTTCTTAGAGAATTACTGTTCCTCTGTGGATTTTAGGTAGAAAATTGAGGACTTTTTCTTCTTTGAGCTTGGCAGAAGCAAAGACTTCTCCTTGGTAGCTGAGCAGTACTGGCTTATTCCCTTCTAAGCCAGGTTTGGGGAGATCTAGGCCTTGAAAATAGCTTTCCATCTCCTCTTTGCTCAGTTCAAGCACATTAAGGAGCTCTTTTTGGTCCTTTTTTGCTGCGTTGGCGAGCTGTTTTGCGCCCTCCATACTCAAACGAAAGCTGCTGCCTTCCTTATCCTCAGCAAAATAAATTCCATAACGGTCAACTTTGAGTTTTTCTAGTGGAAGGTTGGCTATATCTTTGTTTACAAGAAAGATTTTTCCTTTGGTACTCTTGAGGTAGGCATAGTCTTTACTGAAGAAATAACCAAAATAAGAGAGTACTTGCTCTCGTAGACGTTTTATTTCCCTGCTGTTGAGAATGTTCAGCTTTTGCATCTTTGTTAGTTGGAAGAGATTGCTTTAATAATTTATCCAAGAGATGGGGCTTGATGCTTATGAGAAGGGTGAAATAAGTAAGTGAAGTAGAAAGGAAAAAAGAAAAGGAAAAATTACCTAGCGTTTTGCGTACTCAGCAAGACCCCAAATAATGAGTACAACCCCGATAAATTGTGGCCAAGTTATCCATGCTCGCCATCCGTTAAGAAGTACAAGGATACCTAAAACTAAAAGCCAAAGTCCGCAACCGCAGCCTTTCTTTCGAGACATTGGCATCATAGGAGAAGCTGCCATTGCTCTTGGTCTAGCTCTTGGACTTGCCCTTTTACTCACAACTTTTTTTCGAGAACGAGAAGGACTAGCTCTTCGAGTGCTTGCCTTTCTTCGTGTAGTTTTTCTTTTTGCCATAAATCTAACACCTCTTTGAGCGGAGTACCAAGCAGCAGTGCGCTACATTGAGCGTAAGCTAGCTTTGCCGCCATTTGTTTGCTAGAAGGACTGTTTTTTGGTTTATAAATCTTGTTATTCATATTAGAGGAGAGGTTTGCTTGAAGTTTTTGTGGGGCTTTGTCCTTTGAAGTGCAGTTAACACAGACCTAACATGAATTTATGTAGAAAAGCTTAGAACAAATATTTTACAAAGTAAAGAAAGCGAGGTTCTCTGAGGAGAAGTTGAGTTACAAGAGGAATAGGGTTATCTCTTGCATAGGTTGAGAGCACTTTTTTGATTTTCTCTTGTTTGACAAGAGAAAGGAGTTTATCCCAATCCTCATCGCCGAACTTATCTAATATGTTTCTCAATTTAAGATGAAGCCAAAGTCTTCTTCGAATGGGAGCAAGTGCCCTCTTGTAATCTTTTCCTTTTTTTTGATTGTCTTTTCCTTTGCTCTCAATGCACTTTGCAAGAATCTGCGCTGCGTCTAAACCAGGGACCAAACCTCCCAAAGTCGTTGCCTTCACTTGCCCTGCAGCATCACCAAGAAGATAACAATTCTCTTTTTGAAGTCTTTGTCTTGGGTGGTAGACAGGAATGGTTCCGGCCTGCATTTCTTGAATGGTATCTTTCTTGAAGTTGTGTTGCTCCATAAACTTGTCAAAAAGTTGACGACTATTTTTCTTGCTTCCAAGGCCAACCCTTGCAGTTGTTTTTGATTCCGGAACAATCCATGCAAAAAGATCAGGGCAGAGGCTTTGTGAGAGCAGAGCAGTGTAAGCTTGGTGGTCTGAAAAATCTCCTTTAATCACTGCTTGTATGCCAAAGTAGTTTTCTCGTTTTTTGTGATAGAAATTGTAAGCTTTTGCAGTCTTACTTAAGGGACCGTCTGCTGCAATAACAATGTCTGGTTGAATGCTGATCTCTTTTTTTGTTCTGAGGTTTTTGATAATGAGAGTTGGATTTTGTGAGCCATCTTTGTTGTCTTTACTTTCTTCCTTTCTCAAAAAGCTGTGTTGTAAGTGGATCTTTGCCCCCGCTTTTTGCGCAAGCTTTCCAAAGAATTGATCAAACTTAGTTCGACAAACAAGATATTCCTTTTGTGGGATTGTTGTTTGGTGTTTTGGTGAACTTACTGTTATTTTGGAGAAGGTGTTCACTAAAAAGTCCTTTGTTGGAAGATTAAATTTGTCAAAATCAGAGCTGAGCAGTCCTGTGCACTGAATAGGGTTTCCTATTTGGGGGTGTTCTTCATAGATATTTACTTGGTGCCCCTGCTTGGCAAGAAGGTAGCCAGCGTAGTTTCCAATCGGCCCCGCCCCAATGATTGCTATGTTCATTGGAGAGGCATTGATTTTATCAGTTAAAAAAAGTTATGTAAGAAAAAGGGGGTATCTTCTTCATAAAGAAAAAAAGAAAAATTTTAGAAGAAGATAAAAAAGAAAAAAGCAACTTACTTAGTAGTAAGTTTCTTCTTCTTCATCTCTTCGTAATCTACTGAAACCGATGATTAAACCGATGATCACAAGTAATACTACTAAGATGATCAAAGCAAGTTCTAATCCGTTTCGTAGACTGAAGTCACCGTCTGCGATACTTCCGCCTTCGGTTGCTTGAACGTTTGCGTTAAGGCTTACACTTTCAAGTACTTGTCCTTCATTGCTGATAACAAGACTAGCAGTGCTTAGGCCAGCAGCAGCGTCTTCTGCAACAGTAGCGTATGCGTAAACAACTTCGGAAGCTCCTTCAGCTAGAACAACAACGCTGTCAGATAGGCTAGTTGTAGCCCAGTCGCCAGTGGTTAATTCTAGGGTAAAGGTTTCAGTGTTAGTTCCTTCGTTACTCAAAACAACAGTGTAGACAGCTTGCTGTCCAGGTACTACGTTTTGGGTTTCAGGACCAACTGCGATAACTACTTTCTCAGCGCTATCAGTGTGACAGAAGTCACCTTCAAGTACATCGATAGAGTAGGTCTCGGTGATGCTTTCAAAGTTATCGTATTCAACAGTTACGTCAACTGCGTAAGTTCCAGGAAGAGCACAAGCAGGGATACCTAAGAAAAGTTCTTCGGTAGCTTCGTATGCAACTTGGTCATTATCTTGACGAGTTTCAACTTCCTCAATAAAGTCAGTTGCCTGGATGTTTAAAGCTGGAATAGCTACAGTAACTCTTACGTCTTCTTCATCGTTGTCACCATCGTTTTCAACAACAACAGTGGTAAGTAAGCTTCGTCCTGCCTGAACTTCAGTTCCAGGGGAGAAGTATACATCATCGATGGTTACAAGGTGACGGGAAGGTTCGATGCTAAGAGGATAGCTCACAGCAGCAAGGTCACCAACAGAGTCACGATCTTCTACGGTAATTTCTAAGGTGTATACCTGATCATCGTAGAATTTTCCAACTGGGATGGTCAAATCAACTTTTTTCACAGTCATAGGATCCATGTCAAAAGGAGTGGTTTGATCACGAGTGTCAATGTAGTCGCTGTACTCAAAGCCGTTCAATTCAGCTTCAACTTCAACATCATACAAAGGAACGTCTCCAGATCGGATAGTTACTTCAATTTCAATTTCATCATCTTCAGATTCTTCAACGACAAAGGAGTCAACTCCAATATCTGAAAATCTAATACCATTAACTTCTACTTCTTCAATGGTTACCTGTCCTACTTGAGAATCAACAGGAGCAGTCGCAAAGACAGCAGAGGTCAAAAGTAACATAGTCATGGCAAAAACAGCCATCAAATTTAGTACTTTTTTCATTTTTTATCTTCCTCCAAAATCTCTCGTATTGAGTTTTGAATATCATTTCGCGCGAAATTGCGCAATTTTTAGGTTTTTTGAAGCGGTTTCACGTCATATAAAACCACTTTTTACTCCAGAGTGACAACCACTATTTAAATCTTGTGGTGTTTTTTAGCATTTTTGAGTAGTTACACTTCCTTTTTTGGGAGGTGTTTCTAGCACGACAAAAACGCTAAAAAATTAGTTCACCCAGAGGGTTCGGTAGGTGGTATGTTGGATGTCATCTCCAGTCATGGTAATCTTTGCATCATAAATACCAGGATAGGTACCGTAAGGCATAGTCACCAAAACTCCTTGACTCTCACTTTCGCTGGAGTCTAGATCAAACCCTTGACCCACATACCTGATTCCAAGGCTTGGGAAATCAACAGTGATTTGCAGATCATTAAGATCATTATCTCCATTGTTACTAATTCCAACTTCTAGCCAAGTTTGGCCACCTGCTGGAACCACTTCATCGGTGAAACGCACATTAGTGAACTTTATTTCTTCTCTGTACACACTCACAAAGAGGGTGTAGCTTTGAGAAGCGCTCAGATCACCGTCAGTCACACCAATAGTAATGTCAACAGTTACATCATCTCGAGGAGGTACCCAGGTGATTACCCCGGTATCTGGATCAATTTCCATGTCGTATGGTCCCTCAATGATGTAGTACTCCAAATCGTCACCATCAAGATCTTCTGCATCTGCATCATAAACGTAAAGTTCTAGAGCAGTTGCGTCAGTTTCTGGTTCAGTAACGAAAAATGGCGGATTGTTGATTGCGCTTGGATCTTCTACAGTTATGGTGATTGTCTCCTCATCGGTGAAAGTTCCATCACTTACAGTGAAGGTTACTTCATAATCTCCAATGTCAGCTAACTGAGTTAACCAATCAAAAGCCCCAAAACCAGTGCCAAGACCATCATCAACAAAAGTTGCTGCTGCAGGAAGAGTAAGTCCTTCCATGGTAATAGTAAGGAAGTCACCATCGATATCACTTGCAGTAACATCAAAGTTAAGTAAATCTTCTGCGGTTACTACTTTATCTCCAATTGGGTCCAATACAGGAGGGTTAAAAGCAGCGCCCTGTTTTAAGACAGTAATACTTATTGTTTCTTCGTCTGTGAGCGCACCATCACTTACAGTGAAGGTTGCTTCATAGATCCCTTCATCTCCGATGATTGTTTGCCAATTAAAATCTCCAGTTCCATCTGCTCCATCAACAAAAGTTGCTGCTGCAGGAAGGTCAGGAGTAGACATGGTTAAAGTTAAGAGATCTCCGTCAGCATCGCTTGCAGTGACAGTGAACTCAACAAGATCTTCCTCAAAGACAGTGATGTCTCCGATTGGGTCAAGTACAGGAGCTGTGTTTGCAGCACTAAAGTCTTCCACAGTTAAGGTGAAAGTTTGTTCATCTTGCCCGCCGTAAGCATCAGATACTTGTACAGTTACAACGTATTCTGGTCCAAGATCAAAAGCATCTAAAGGAACATCCCAAGTAATCTCCCCGGTTACCGGGTCGATTTCCATGTCAACAGGCCCATCTATGAGGCTGAATCTTAGTTCAGGAATATCTTCTGTATCAGGATCGGTCGCTTCAACATCATAATAATATCGAGTATCTTCAACAACATCAGTTACGGGAGTTGAAGTGATCTCTGGGTTTCTATTGACATCGTTTACAGTGATATCAAAAGTTTCAGTTACCACATCTCCACCATCAGTTGCTTCAAGTGTTAGAGTAAATGTTCTGTCAAGGTCAGGATGGATCACAAAGGTGTAGGCCGGCATGAGACTTAGCGTGAACGTTCCATCAAGGTTGTCAACAACTTCAATTGCATCTCCTGCACCAAGATCGATAAGATCATCAGTAATTCCACTTGCAACAAGAGGAGTTACAGTAAGCGGCTCTCCTTGAGGATCAGTAAGATCAAAAGTAATCTCTAAGAGTTCATTTTCATCAACTTCATGATCGGTGATTGGACCAAAAGTAGGATTATCACAAACATCTCCTTCACCATCACCATCAGCATCTTCTTGACCTGGATTTGGAATCAGTGGACAATTATCATCTGGATCAACGATTCCATCGCCATCAGTATCTTCACAAGCATCTCCAATTCCATCGCCGTCAGCGTCTTCTTGGTCAGGGTTAGGATGATCTGGACAATTGTCTTCGTTATCAGGAACCCCATCGCCATCACGATCAGAGAGCACAGTTAAGGTAATAATCTCGGTGACAACCGCACCATCTGCAGCAGTGAGTGTTCCAGATATTAGATATACGTTCCCTAACTCTGTTGCAGTGTATTGTACTTCTTGGATAGTGTAGCTATCTGCAAAAACAGTTGTTTCAGGATAACTAAAAGGCAAATTAAAAATTTGTAATCCACTTGCTTGTTCAGTATCAACAATCAAAAGGTCAGCTGCATCTTCAAAAGTTTCTCCTTCCCAAAAGAAAGGTGCAAGATCTCCTTCTACAATAGTTAAACTGTCTCCAACAAGAGTTACATAAGGGTGAGTTGGGAAGTCTGGTGAGGTGGTGTCCCAACCAAGGTTAAAAAATGGAGGAATATCACAAGCGTCTCCATCACCGTCTCCATCAGTGTCAGTTTGGTCAGGGTTTTCTACATCAGGACAGTTATCATGATCGTCCGGGATCCCATCCCCATCACTGTCAACAAGAACAATGAGGTTGAGTACATCTCGAGTGTCAAGGAAAGTAGTATCAATAATGTGTCCTTCAATAAGATAACTTCCAGCAGCAACATATTCTGCATCCGTAAGGGTAAAAGTACCACTTCTAGTTGAGATGGCAGGAATATCTTCTAAAGATTCTAGCTCTGCTCCCAAACCAAAACCATCTTCTCTAATAGTGATAGTAAGATCCGCTTCGTTATCAAAAATTTGTGCATCCCAAAGGAACTGAGCATCTTGGCCTTCTGCAATGTAAAAGATATCTCCATCAAGCTCGTTCCAAGGCTCAGTTGGAAGAGATGCAGTGTTCCATTCAAGGTCAACAAGTGGCGCATCAGCTGGAGCAATTGCATCTTCATCAATGACAAGAATATTCCATGCTTGCTCGTCTGTTTCTCCATGAGGATTGTCTCTCACAGTAACAACAGGACTGTAATACCTTCCAAGGTCTGCTGGATCGTAAGATCCAAGTGGGATTTCAGGAGCGGTACCAGAAATTCGTACTTCGATTTCTCCAGGGCTTGAGAGAGTAGTTACTGAAGACAACCAATCTGGCTTGTCAGTAAACTCAAAAGTCATAAGGTCCCCGTCAGCATCTTCTGCTGTGAGAATGTACTCATAGTATTCTCCTTCTAGTACTTCTAACTCATAATCAGAAGAAGTAATTACTGGAGGTGTGTTTCCAGAAACAGGTTCTAAAACTTCTAAAGTGATAGTTTGTTCATCAACAGTAAAACCGTCGTCTTCAATTGCTCTTATAGTATAATCTCCTGCAGCAAGACCTAAAGCGTCTGGATCAACATCTAGTAAGAAGAATTGGTAATACAAAGACCCATGAAGATAACCATCATGGTGAGCATAACAATCTCTTGAAGATTCATCAAGCCAGGTATGTACTGGGGTTCCGCTTGCATCAAGTAATTTTAGTTCGATATCAAAAGCAGAAGGATCATTACAATACACGACTGCTTCAGCAGTTACAGTGTCTCCCAAGGTTACTTCTCGGTGGGTTGTAGAGATGTCCCAGTCAAGATCAACGGCTAAAGCTGAAGGGAGTAATGTTAAAGTAAGTAAGAGTGCGAAAAAGATTGTTAGTTTTTTTGTCATTACCATTTTCTTCTTAATTTAAGAACAGTTGTTCTTAAAATCGACCTCCTACTATAACGTTCAGTCCCCTTGGAGCAAGCCTTTGTTTTCCGTATCCAAGGGTTCCATCTAAGATTCCTCCTTCGAAGGCAGCAATAAGACTTACATGTCTACCAAGCTGAGCTTGAAGGCCAAGGTAACCCGTCCCGATAGTGAAAGCTTGTTGGTAGGAATCACTAGCAGTAACTTCTGGATCCAAGTCTCTTGTCCTTGGTGGTTCAGATACTGCATCTGGACAGTATTTGCTTCTTAATTCTGATGGACTTAAGTTAAGATCAGCTGTAGCGATGTGGTCTGCGTCAACTGAACAAGCAGTGTCCACATCTGTTTGTGTGGTGGACTCTGTTGTTGTGGTTGTTGCATTCCCGCCATGAAGGTATCTTAGATTAGCTCCTGCGATAACTCTAAATGGCCCAAAGCGAGGAGATTGAGCCTCAAGAGAAAGATGTCCCCCACCAAAGCCTTTTCTTGCTGAACCGTCTTGAAATAGGGTACTTTCAAGATCGGTTAATGTATCTGCGATTAAATAATCACCAAGGACTGGTTCATAAGTAATTGACTCTGCACTGACAAAAGTACTAGAACTGCCAGGAAAGCTGGAAGCAAGAGGGAAGGTGTTCCTATTTCCATAGGCTCCGCCGATGGCAGGGACTAATCTCCAATCTTTTGGAAGTCTAATTATTGGTGCCCACTGCGCACTAAGAATGTGTAATGGTCCGCCATCTGCTTGGCCAAGAGCTAAATGTGAGTAAGCTACTCTTACCGATTTTGGATTCCAAGAAACTCCTTGTTTTGGTGGAGCAACAGTAACACAGACTTGGTCATCAGTTGCAGGGTCTCCTGATTTGCGATCAAAAGAATCTGGATTAGCGTTGTAAGCTGAAGAGTCAAGTGCAAAACCAGTTGCACATTCAAGACCCCCTTCTGATTCTGGAAACTTGTAACAAGTTGTACTAGGAACCCTACTTCTCCGGTTTGCTTCACAAAAAGGTCCAGGAACAATTTCGGATCCATCTATAGCTGAGGCTGCGTCCGGGGTTGAACAAATATATTTCATGGTGTCATCAAAAGATCCAGGAGCATGTCTTTCGTGTGCTCTTTCGATCCCACAAGTATTTGGCATAGTTGCTGGAACAGCGTGTGCAGGTGTTGCAGTAGAAATTCCTCCTAAAGTAAGGAGTGCAACCCCAATTTTTCTTCCATTATTTAATATTGTTTCAAGAGTCATTTTTATCACCATGATGTTGGTAGTCTTCGGGTAGCGGCATCGTCTACGACCCAACCGTAATCAAATTCATTTATACCTAAGTTTTTCAAGTTAGTTTTAACAACTGTTCTGATCGCACTTCTCCCACCTTCATCTCCTTGGTAAGTTTCCATGATTAATCTAAGAAGGCCATCCTCTACGATAGGAAAATACTCTCCATCAGCAATACAAGAAACCGCAGCATCAACTACTAAAGAAGCCTGTTGTTTTCCTCTTGTAAGCATAAGCCTTGTCGCGTAATCCTCTAATCTACAACTATCTTGAGGATTAACTTCGATACAAGTTGTGTCCCTTCGTAATTCACAAAGTCCAGGGAGTTCGTCTTGTACAATACCCATAGCTTTGTACCTTCCTTTCATCTCTGGAGTAACGCAAGCATAAGCACCAGTGTGTCCTAAACCAGCCATAAGATCTGGATTTTCACAAGTGTTTTCTGTTGGTCCTGTGTAAGGAGTAGGTGCAGTTGAACCAGTATCTGGACAGTCACTTCTTTTGATGTAACCAGCAGGAACTTCGTTAGTTGTTGTGTGAGTAGAAGGATATTCGGCAGCGCAAGTTGATTCTAAATTAGATCTTGGCACGTAGTCTGCGCCAGGTTCAGGACATTGGTCAGGCGAAATATATCCTTGGCTTGCTGGGTCTGGACAAGGAACTGGATCCACCACAACAGGAGTTGGGGCGGGATCATCTGCGCCGAGAGGTTGGTCTGGAACTCCTGCATAAACCAAAGGGCTTGCAACTAATCCTAAAAGAGCCAGTGGCTTTACAACATAATTTGTGATTGCATTTCTCATTCTTCCTTCTCCTCTAAAACCCTAGCTACTAAATCATCTCTGAGATCATAACAGGTTGCAGATCCTTGAAGTGAACTATACTCCCCGGCACTGATTTTCCAAGCGCCAGTTGCTGTTGCAAGTTCTATTTTCCTAACTGCTGCTGCTTTATCAAAAGATCTACCGGCCCCAACCATAACTAGATTAACTAAAGATTCATTATTTGCTGTTCGAAGCCTCCAATCTCCAGTGGAAGCATCTTGAGTTCCACGCTCAACAGTTAAACAGTCAAGAAAAGTAGCAACTTCATCTCCTTCTGCAGCCATAAGCAAAACTCCTGGTGTGCTAACTGCATCTAATTCCAAATATTCCTGATGAAGCCCCACATACCGCCCCTTATAGTCTTCAGCAAGCTCTTTGTGTTCTTGACCTGCAGCCAGAGCTCCAGCAAAAGTGCTTTCATCAGCTCGCGCTGAGACCGGAACTGGTGCTTGTGGGCTGATTGTCACGTTTGATGGTGAGAGCATGTGGTTTAATACGTACCCGGCACCAAAAGCAACTATCCCAACAGCCGCTGCAAGGAAACGGGAAGTGACTACTCTTTCGCGAGCTTCTCTTTCCTGTTTTACTTTTCTTTTCCCAAGCATTTCGTTAAATTTTCCATGGGCGTAGGACCCAGAACGACCAGTAGACAAAAGGGATTCAAATGTAAAAGTAGGTTTGGTGTCTCCATCATCTGCAGGATCTGGGGCGGCAACCTTATCGTACTCGGGCCTAATTTGTTCTCGAACGTAAGAGAAAACCGTTGCAGCGCCAAAGCCTTCTCTAAAGAAATTATCCATAGCCCCATATCCTAGAACACGAGCAGCAAAATCGGGAGGGTTCCTTGAGATTAGTTTTTTAAGCCCCCCTTCAATAACAATGTAGTTTACCTCTCCATCTCGAAATTCTTCTCCATGAGAAATTGCTGCAGCGAGGTAACCAGAAACTCTTTGAAGACGCTCTTCTGGGAGAAGTGCATAAAACTCTTCTCTTTGTTCGTCATCTAGCTCTCCAACAGCAGTTCTCAAAACATCGTAAACATCTAATGCCATATAATTAGTCTCCTGAAATTAATACCACTCCCCAGTAGGGCCCACTTTATAAATCTTGTGGTTTTAATCCCGTCAAAGTAGTAACAAAAACAGATTATACTCTCTTTCTTGTCATTTTGTTTTTAAATAACTTCATAGAAATAACTGTTTTTCTAGAAAAGTCCAGCAAATTGGTAGAATATTCCAAACAAAAAAATAGCTATTATGAGAAATCCAAGATAACGGGGACAAGAAACTTCAAACTCGGGTTTTCGCTCCCCATGCTTTTTAGCGTTCCAGTAGGCAAGGATGATAAGTGTCCCATCAAGGCCCCCAGCAAGCGCGCCTGTTATCCCAAGCACTGCAATAAAGGTGCTGACATCCAACAAAGCAAAGGCAAGCGGAGGAAGCAAAGTAAGTGCAAAGGAATTTAGTTTTGAAAAATGAAAATCGTAGTGATACATCTCCACCAAACCAAGACCAAGGGCCAAAAAGGAAGTGAACATTGCAAAGATGGCAAAGAGATTTGCAAAAAGACCAAGGATTGGGTGGCTATAAAAACTCAAGGCGACAGTTGCAATTCTTTGGTTTGGCTCAAGCAACTCAAAGTTGTTCAAACCAATTAAACCAATAATAGCGAAGGAAAAAAGGATGTACACAAAAATAGGAATCAAACTTCCAATGATGATTGCTTTTTTGAAAAGTTTCTTTTTCTTGCCAAGTACTTCGTGCATTTCAGGGATTGCTGCAGAACTAATAAAAGCAAAAATAATCACACCAAGTGGAAACAAAAAGTTTTCTGGATGAAAGGTAGTTAAATAGCTAAGATCTAATTTTGGCAAAGATACCAAAGTGATAACAACTACAACCAAAAACATAGCAATGATAACATACAATTCTGCCTTACCAACAGACTTCATTCCTTTCCACATAATGGCAACACAAAGGAAGAAAAAAATGAGCATAAAAGCAGTTTGGGAGAGAGGAATAAAGGAAGAGAGAAGGGTGTGTAAGATTTGTCCTTCACCAATAAGGTAAGCTAAAAGCGCACCATATATCCCGATGAGCATGGAGATGGCCATGAGCACTTTTCCAGTCTCTCCAAGATACTTCTCCATGTAACCACTCAGTTGATGTTTTCCTTTGGTTCGCAGAGTAATCTCCCCCATAAACAAATTGAGTGCTAAGAAAACAAGGCCAATAGTAATGATGATAATGCTGCCAATAAAAAAACCAGCTTTTGCTACAACATAAGGTATTCCTAAAATTCCTGCACCAATAACAACACCAACAAGTGTTGCTACCGCCATCCAAAGTTTTGCTTCAGCTAAAGAACTCTTTGCCACATTATCACATCTCTTTGTTGAAAAGAAAGTTAGAGGGTTTATATTGCTTGCGTTTTCAAGAGAATAAAGTTAACAGAGTTAAGAAGAGAGAAGAAAAATGGTGGGGACGTTCAGTTCCGGGAACCAAATTTTTTAGAAAAATTTGATTAAAACAGAGCTGCGCTAAGGATTAAAGCATGGACGTTGGGATCCGGAACAAACCTTTTTGTAAAAAGCTTTACCAAAAACACCAAGAGAGAAATGGTGGGGACGTTGGGATTCGAACCCAAATCTCAAGGTCTCACCTTGAAACGACTGGACGTTGCTATTTAGTCATCGCATTCGCTCATCGCTCCATAACTGGAGCCCCGCATTCTGCCAGGTTATACTACGCCCCCGATGAAGAAAACTTAGGCAGAAGAGCATATAAAAAGCTTTCTCTGTGGAAGTGTAGAAGAAAAGAAAAAAAGAAGCCACACTATTCAATTAAGGGGAAAAGGAAATTTTCCGATGAGCTGATATTTCCCAAGAACAATTGGATAACTCTTGTCTCCCTCGACAAAGAAAGCCACCCGCTCATCAAGACCCGTGCTTAAAGTAGTAAACTCTAGGTCCTCATGAGGAGTAGAACTTCCTGGAGAGTAATATACTGCTGTGAATGGCTCTTCAGGAGAAGCATAAAAAAGATCCTTTACACTTATCCCTCTCCTACCTAGAGGAACGTTAGCAAGCAATTCAAACTCATCTATTTTATCGGCTAGAGTGGGATGAGCTGTCCGATCTATCTCAAGGTCAACACGAGTAACAAGCGAATTGTTATTTGATGACGAGGGAGAAACCTCAATCTCAAGAGCAATATCATCAAAAGGGATTCCAAAAAGTGAGAACTTTGGATGAGAATTGTAAGCAGAATATGTTCTCGTACCATCTAGGCCAGAAGTTCCATAGCTAAGACCCAAATCTACAATAACTAAATCTGCCGAGTCAGAGGCATTCCTCAGAATGGCATTGGCAAAACCGAATTCTGGTGTTTCGTTGACATCTAAAGTAACTTGCAAGAGATCGTGAGTACCATCTCCTGGATGAAGCTCAAACTCAGAGTAATATCTATGATCAAGTTCCCGTAGCTCTTCTACATAGTCAACTCCAAGAGTTGCTTCTCTTATCACAATAGCAGTATCTAGTCCTTCAAGAAAAGTGTCTTTTATCTCGGTATCTGTTTCTTGGAGACCTCCAGTGGTTCCTTCCTGAACACTTCTTGGAGCACAAGCCCCATATGTTACTACTGCAGCCAAACCTGCTCCAAGCATCGTTGTGTTATACTTCATAAAATCTCATCTCCGAATATTTTTAGAAAGTTAGTAGTGGAACGAGACTTAATTTCTAGCCGGGACGATGGTGGAACGAAGCATAAATTATTCAAATAGTTTAAAAAATCGAAAGGCAAAAGACTAATTGTTGATACAAAACATCATTGAAAAACTTGAAAAAGAACGAGAAAAATGGTTCTTAGCAAAAGAAAGCAAAGATTTCTTGGTTTCCTTCATCGAGAGAAATAAATTGAAAACTGTTCTTGAGGTTGGTACGGCGCAAGGCTACTCTGCACTTTATTTTTCCTTAGTAGCTGATAAGGTTGTAACTATTGAGAAGAGTAAACCTGCTTTTGCTTTGGCAGAAGAAAACTTGAAAGATCTTGAGAATGTTGAGATGATCTTTTCTGATGCGAAGAAGGCTTTGGAAGACCTTATTGCAAGAAAGGAGATCTTTGATTTTATCTTTATTGATGGGGAGACCCATGCTTATGTAGATCTAATTAAGTTGGCTTTGGGATTGGTGGATGAGAAAGGTTTTATTGTCGCAGACAATACAATTTCGCATGAAGAAAAGTTGGAAGATTTTTTTTATTTTTTGAAGGGAGAAAACATTCCATCTGAAACCTTGATCCTTGGAGATGGATTGACTTTTATTTGTCAGAGAGGAAAGAATGAAGAAGGAGAGATGCGTTTGAAGAGCGCATTGGTAAAAAATGATTGAACTTGATGGAAATTATTTGGAAGGTGGAGGCGCATTGCTTCGCACAGCACTTGCAGCTTCAGCGCTTACTGGAAAGCCCTTTCGTATCCACTCCATTCGTTCTGGTCGAAAAAAACCAGGATTGAAAGCCCAACATTTGGCTGCCATTGTTGCGCTTAAGAAAATGAGTGCTGCTAAAAGTAGCGATGTTGCTCTTGGGGATACTGAGATGTGGTTTCATCCGGGGACAGGCTTTCTGAAGGGAGGAAACTATGAGATTGATATAGGCACTGCAGGAAGTATCACACTTGCATTGCAAGCACTTTTGCTTCCTTGTCTGTTTGCTTCTAGTAAAGTGACCTTAACTGTTCGTGGAGGTACTTGTGGAAAGTGGCAAGCGTCTGTTGATTATTTGCAAGAACTCTTGCTTCCCCAGCTGCGTCGTTTCGTTAAGAAGATTGAGTTGCGTGTTGTAAAGCGAGGCTATTATCCGAGCGGTGGTGGAGAGATTCTTATTGAGATCAGCCCTTTGTTTAAGAGAAAGAATTTTACAAGTACTGAAGAATTTTTAATGGCTGTTTCTGAGAAAGTTGAGAAAATAGAGATAGTGGAACAAGGAAAACTGGAACAGATAAAAGGAGTCATCAATCTCTCTGAAGAGCTAGAGGAGAGAGGAATTGGTGAGAGGGTGATTTCTTCTGCTCGCAGTTGTTTGCGAGAAAATCTTGGTCACGAAAGAAAAGAAGTACCAATTCAAATTCGGCGAGAAGTTCGTAAGACTGATTCTCTTGGAGGAGAACTTTTGTTATGGTCGATTCATAGTAATGGATTTGGAGAAGTTGATCAAAAAAATCCAGTGCGTCTTGCTGGAGATGCTTTACTTGAGAAAGGCAAAGAAAGTGGAGCTGTTGGTAAAGAAGCTGCCCTTGAGTTGTTGAAGCGTTTGAAAAGTGGTGCTGGTGTTGATGAACAGCTTGCTGACCAGCTGCTTTGTTTTATGATTTTGCTTCCAGGATCTGTTATCGATACTAATGAATATACTGCGCATTCTCGAACCAATGTTTACGTGCTTGAGCAATTTTTTCCAATTTGCTTCGTTGAGAAGGACGGGAAAATTAGTGTTGAGAAAGAGAGGTAAAAGGATAGTGTTTTACTCTTAGCGAAAAGCAAGTTCTTTATCCTGCACATAACGTTTTCTGGTCCTTAGAGCGATGTAAGCTTTCTCTAACTCTTTGCCAAGATATGCTGCATGATCTATTCTTGAAATGAGTTTAAGTTTTTGTACTTCAAAGTAAATATCTTGGGGCTTTTCTCCTTCTATAATGAGATCAATGACTCCAATTTTTTTACAGTGCGCCGCTTGGATAACTTTTCTCTTTCGATCAATTTTGATGAGAAAGTAGCCTTTTGGATCCATTTTCCAATCATCCATCTCATCATAATCTCCTTGAATAGTTTTGACCTTATCTAGTTCGTTCTTGTTTTTGAGAGCTACAAATTTATGGGTTGGTTTTTTGGAGATTATTTTTTTCTTTGCCATTTTTTCTTTGTTTCTTTCTTTACTTTATTCTTGCTCTTTTTGCTGCGCAAATTTCACTGTTTTTTTGATAAGCGTACTTTTGAAAAGTGTTTCTTTGAAAGGTTTGAGTCTGATTACTTTAGTTTTAAGGCCTTGGTCTTTGATGAATGCTTTGAGCTTCTCTTCATTAATCTCTTGATCATAACCTAAACAAATAATGTTCGGTCTAATTTCTTTGATAATCTCTGTCTTTGGACCTTCGTTTCCTAAAATGACCTCGTCGACAAAGTGTGTTGCTTCTAAGAATTCTTTTCTGTGCTGCTCTGCGTAGCAAGGATTCTTTTTTGTTTCTTTTTGGATAGTACTGTCTCTAGCAAGTACCACAATGAGTTTGTCACCGTGTTGCTTTGCTTGTTTGAAAAAGTTGAGATGGCCGGGATGCAGTACATCAAACTTTCCGGCAACCATTACCACTTTACTTCTGTTTGTTTCCTGTTTGCGATCCATTTTTGTTTGGGAACACTTATATCCTTGAGTATCTAGGTTTTTGCCTTGCTTTAAATAATCTTTTATCTGGAGGAAGGCTTGGCTTTGCTTGCAAAAAGCTTTATAAAGAGGTAGCGTTCAAAGAGCGTTATGGAACAAAAGATTTGTATTTCAACCAAAAAGAAGGTAGCAAACGATGCTGGCGCAGTGGAGTTTCCTTGCCCGCAGTGTGGTTTTAAGTTAGTGCGAAGCTCCTTTGCTCGTAAAAACGCTATCCCTTACAAATGTCCAAGTTGTGAGTTTACAGGACCAAACTGATTCATCATTTTTCGTTTTATTTAGGGATTAAGAATCATCTTAAAAAGTAAAAATAATTGGGGTTTATCTAAAAATGGCAAAAGCAGTAATTACATTCAAATTAATGCCCGTATCTCCCGAAGTTGATCTTGGAGATATTAAAGAAAAGGCAAAGGCAATTGCACAAGAAGCAGGAGCTATTGGTGAGATGCAAGTAAAAGAAGAGCCAATCGCTTTTGGTCTTAAAGCAGTTCTTGTATTAGCAATGTATGAAGTTGAAGGATCTGACTTTGATGGTATTGCTGGACGATTGGGTGAGATTGAAAATGTTCAATCCGCAGAAGTTGCTAAGATGGATTTAGCATTGGGTTAGAACTTTTTTTCTTTCTTTACTTTTCTTATACTTCTAGAGCTTTTTGTATTTGCTTGAAGGACTTCTTTGTCTTAAAACCAGTTGGAGAAAAATGTGTTCTACTTGCTTTGAGCTTGCTGAGTACTGTCTCTAACTTTTTTGGGTTTTTCTTGGAGAGTTTTGCAAGTTCGTGGAGATCATAAAAGCCCGTTTGTTCTTGGCTCGCTTCTTCTGCGAGTGTTTGTAAGAATTTTTGCTCTTTTGGAAAAGGACTATTTTTGAGCATGGTCTTAATCAGCTTTTTGTGAATGATTTCTCCTGTCCAAAGGGGCCCAGCAAAAGTAGTGAAATTGCTCTTTTTGTCGGCTTCTTGATTATACTCTGAGACCTTGTACTCTCCAGTTTTCTTGTTGAAAAGGAGATATTGGTGTTGCTTGAGAAGGAGGTCACATCTCTTTTTTCCTTTTGTTGCTTTAAAGTAGACTCTAAAGTAATGATCTTTATGATAGCTCAGAATAGGAGTTAGGGCTTTGTCAAATTGCACCCCTTGTAACTGCACTTTTCTAATGAGAATACGTAGTGCAGTTTCATGCATCATCCAATTCTTTTGAGACTCTGCCCAATATTTTCTTCGAGTTACCTTCTTGTAGGTTCCAGTCAAGGCAGCTGTGTCTGTTGCAGTAACTGCTAGAATGCCTTCTCTTGAGATTGCTGCAACTGCAGCAGCAAGAAAGGGGTTTGGCGAGCCGAAAGGATCAAGATCAATATAATCAAAACCCTTGGATTTGTTAAGAAAAAGGATTGCATCTTCTTGATGTAGTTTTACTTTGTTTTTTATGATTGTTTCTGAGACCTGATTTTTTTGGAGTTGCTGATGCATAAGTTCTTGGAACTTTGCTTTTTTATCATTAAAGTGGATCTCTTTGATCCTTCCTTTCTTGAGCTCTTTGAGAAATCTGATTCCCCTGATTCCTGAACCTGCAAGAGGAAGCGCGAGCTTTCTTGCTTTTCTTGGAAGAGAGTTTAGGAGGAGAATCGAGATGTTTCTATTTGAGATCATCTCTGGGTTGTAGAAGACTTCCATCTTAGCGTTAACGTCTTCTCCTTTCTTAGGAGTGCTTGCTTTGATAGTTGCACTGTGCTCAGTGATGGTTTTCATTTAAGTTGCCTAATAGAGGAAGATTTAAAAAAACTTTCTGGGATTAGCTTAGCATGACCACAAGAAAGGTTCTGATCACCATCGTTGGACACGTTGATCATGGGAAGACTTCACTTCTTGACAAGATTCGACGTAGCACGGTTGCCGCTGCAGAAGCTGGAGCTATCACCCAAGCAATCGGAGTGAGCATTATTCCCATTGAAGTGATCAAAAAGATTTGTGGGAAATTACTTGATGTCTTCAAAGACAAGGGAGGACTTTCTGTTCCTGGTTTGCTCGCAATTGATACCCCTGGACACGCAGCATTTACTTCACTTCGTAAGCGAGGAGGAAGCCTAGCTGACATTGCAATTCTTGTTGTAGATATTAACGAGGGATTTAAACCACAAACCATCGAGAGCATTGAAATTTTAAAAGCTAACAAAGTTCCTTTCGTCATTGCTGCAAACAAAGTTGATTTAGTTCCTGGCTGGAAAAATGAAGCAGGAAAAAGTTTGATCGAGAACATTAATGGACTTGGTTATAGCGTGCAAGGAGAGTTTGAAAAACGCATGTATGAATTAGTTGCCCAGGTGCAAGAGCATGGTGGCTTTGAGGCTGAACGTTTCGATCGTTTGCAAGATTATACTAAACAGATCGCTATTGTTCCGATCTCAGCGCATACTGGGCAAGGTCTTCCTGAATTGCTCATGGTAATTACAGGACTTGCTGAGCGTTTCTTAGGTGCAAAGTTACAAGTTGATGTAAGTGGAAACGCAAAAGGAACCATCCTAGAAGTCAAAGAAGAGAAGGGCCTTGGAAAAACCATTGATACCATTCTTTACGATGGAAAACTGCGTGTCAATGATATGCTTGTTATTGGTGGTCCTGAAGAAGCTCTTGTTGTTAAAGTTCGTGCTCTGCTTGAGCCCAAAGCACTCTCTGAGATGCGTGATAAAAAGAGTAAGTTTCAAAATATCAAAGAGGTGCACGCCGCAACTGGTGTGAAAATTGCTGCCCCCGGACTAGATGCTGCCATTTCTGGGATGCCCATTCGAAGTTGTGAAAATAAAGCTGATGCTATTGAGCAAGCAAAAGAAGAGGTACAAGCAGAAGTTGGCGAAGTGCTCATTGGTGGAGACGAGCAAGAAGGAGTAATGATCAAGGCAGACACCATAGGTGGGCTTGAAGCTCTACGTAATTTACTTGAAGAGAAAGGGGTTGCGATTAGTTCTGCTGCCATTGGTGATTTGACCAAACGTGATGTTTCTCAATTGGAATCACTTCGAGACAAAGATGAGTTTCAAGGAGTCTTGCTTGGCTTTAATATGAAGGTTCCAACAGAACTTGAGGAGTTACTCAAGGTTAAGAATCTAAAAGTTATCTCTCATGAAGTCATTTACCAAACCATTGATGAGTATGAAGCATACGTTGAGACGCTAAAGCAAAAAATTGAGATGCGTCAGTTGAACACTCTGGTTCGTCCTTGTAAATTTGCAGTAATGCCTGGCTACATCTTTCGTCAGAATAATCCGGCTATTGCTGGAGTTGATATTGAGATTGGTCGCGTGAAAACGGGTGATCCCCTTCTGAGTATGAAAGGAAAACGAGTTGGAGTTGTTAAAAGTTTGAAAGAAGGCCAAGAGTCAGTGACTGTTGCTGAGCAGGGAAAACAGCTTGCCATGGCAATGGATGGCGTAACTATTGGCAGGCAGGTTAGTGAGGGAGATTTCTTATACACAGATGTTCCTGAAGAAGACTTTGTAAAGTTAAAGGCCTTGAAAAAGCATTTGAGCAAAGGTGAAATTCAAGTTTTGAAGGAGATTGCCGAACTTAAACGTGAGCAGAACCCTGTTTGGGGTGTTGGATAATAAGAAAAAATTTTAGGGTTTAAATTATCCCATACCAGTTCCAAAGGAGATAATCCGTTGCTTGAACAATCCCTTCTTCATTACCCACAAGTTTGATACAGGTTCCACTGTAAATAATTTCTGGGTCTCCTGGTGTTGAAGACATCGCCAATTCTACTGTTGGAAGATCTTGAGGATTATTATCACAACTTACGATTGGGCGATCAACACAAACACTAGGTTCATCAAAAGTGCAAGACCCGGTCGGGTTTCTGTTAATTACCCTTGCTGCGTTTATACTTAGTTCAGAGATTGCTAGCGTGTAGTAGGAGTTTACTGTTGTAGGATCTATTCCAATGTAGAGATTGTTTCCCACACCAAAACCGTCGTCTAGCTCTCCAGAGACTTGGATATTCTCAAGATCTCTTGGGCCATAGTGTAGAGGTATCCTTACCATTTGCTGACTTTCATCTTCAAAAGTTTTGATAATGTCTGTCCACCACAAACCATCATGAAGGACAAAGCTAAAGCCATTGTAGAGATAGCCTTCTTCAGAATCAAGTTTTCCTTCCAGGTTGAGTTGATGTAACTCATCTACTGTGTAGATCTTTTCTTCTGCTACTGAATCGTAGATTTGAAAAGCGATAAAAACTATTGCAAAAAATGCGATAAGCCCGGCAATGGCAATGAAAAGAGTCTTGCTTTCTGCTTTTTCAGCTTCTTCACTGCTTTGAGCTTTTTCTTCAGTTAGAGCTTCTTTTACTTCTTTCTTTTTGGGCTCTGTTTTGTGATTATGACTGGTAGCAGTGTGCTCTTTTGCCTCTTTTTTATGGACTTTCTTTTCTGCAACTTTATGCCCAGTTGGTTCAGGAGCTTTGTCCACTACTTCAATCTTTAGATCAGGAGTTTTTTTCTCTACTTCTTCTCCCTTCTTTTGATGGGGAGTGCTTTTTTCTTCCATGAGGAGCCTGGGGCATTTGGGGCTTTATAAATTTTAGGAAGATGCAGGAAATAGCTTGCTTTTTGGGCCCTTTTAGGGAGCTTTTTTAAATGGGTCTTGTAGAGGGTTGTTTATGGATTTTGTAGAACAAATCAAACGCAATAATGCGGGGCATGTCGTGGGGAAGAGTGAACTTGATCCCTTGTTGCTTGAAGCAGGCAGAGTGTATGCTAAGCACTTTGATGGTAGGGTTTGGTTTGAGCGTTCCATTTTTACCAACTGGACTTGCGGGATTGCTGACTGTAAGTATTGCTATCTTTCTACTAAACCAAAGCACAAGGCAGGAACTGATCCTGTTGCGGTGCGCAGCGCTGCTTCTGTGCTTGCTGAAGTTCTTTTGTGTAAAGTGATGGGTTGGAAGATAGGTTATATCACGGGAGGTCTTCGGGTAGAAAGTATTTCGCAGCTGGTTAGTTTGCTTGATAAAATTGAGAAAGTTTATGGCGAGAAAATCATGATGAACTATGGACCTTATGCTAAGAGTGAGGTGCTGAAGTTAAAGGGACATTTAACTGGCATGGGCTCAGCCATTGAAAGCTTTGATGAAGAACTACACAACTTTATTTGTCCTTCAAAACCACTTCGCAGCTTGATGATGTTTTTAGGTCATTTGCGTGATGAAGAGATGGAAAAACTGATTACCATTATTTTAGGGATCGGTGAGCGCAAGGAAGACGTTGATATTGTTATTGAAAAGGTTAAGGAGTTTGGTATTGATAAGGTGCAGCTTTGTTTTTTGAAACCACAAGATGCGACGGTGTTTAGCTCTGTTCCTGCACCTAACCCTGAATACATGGCTTGGTGGATTGCTCAGCTTCGTGTTGCTTGTCCTGAATTAATTATTAAGGTGGCACTTGTTCGAGAACGTATTGATGATACTTCACTTTATTTGCGCGCTGGTGCTAATTGTTTTAGCCGTTTTATGATCTTTAAGGACTTTGCTGGGGAGAATGCGCTTGCTCTTGAGAGAGAGTGTGAGCTTTCTGGTCGTGAGTTGCTTGGAAATTTTAGTGCTTTTCCTTCTGGTGTTGATGAGAAATTTGTTGATGGTTTACTTGAGGATGTTGATCTTGATTCTGGGTTGAAAGAAGAGATGAAGAAAAAGTTTTGGCAGTACTGGAAGAAGTTGGAAAAGTTGAGTGAGAAAAAAAAAGAGATTTAGAAAGAATACTTCTCAAACTTGTAGACTTCTAAATTAAATGAAGTTTTCCAATCTGAAATGATATGTTTGAACTTTTCTCGAATGGAATAGATGAGATCGTTAAGTTCTCTTCCTGTTTTTGCAATAAGTACACAGGTAAAGTCGTACTCTCCAGAGCTTGCTATCACCGTAGTACAAGCATCAAGCTCAGAGAGATAAGCGATAAACTTTCTTCTTTCTTCTTGTGTGATGTTGCTTACCTTTATCTTATTATCAACCACGTATTCATATCCAAGGGCAGTTGGATTGATGAAGGCTCCAAGGTGGATAATCTCTGCTTTTTTGAGCTTGTCTATACGGTTTTTGGTGGCATCTATAGAGAGATTGATCTTCTTTCCAAGCTCACGAAGCGTAATTCTCGAGTCTTCTTGGAGGTATTCCAAAATCATTTTGTCTTTTTTGTCCATAAGCAAGAATTGTTCTTGTTTTTTATAAATTTTTCTTAATAATTCGTGTTTCTCTTGGGAAAGGTATTTAAATGGGGGCGGGCGAACGGTTACTACTAAAAGGTGAAAATATGAAAGATATGATGGATAGCTATTTGGAAGTGAAAAGCAGGTGTGCAGTTACTGCCACTTTGTTGGGAGAAGGTAGCAAAGACTCAACTAAGCTTCTTGTTTGATAGAAGTTTGCTTAGCTCCGCTTGCATTAGAGAAAATGGAAGAGATAAAACACCCACAGTGGTTTATACCAAAGGGGACCCATATTAATGAGAGAGCTACTGCCAAGCATAATCCAGAATATGTTGATTTTGCTAGGAAAAGGTTGACTCGCTTTATTCTTGATGAAGCAAGAAGAATTACTCAGCGCTCAGATGAACTTCTTCTTCTTCTCCCCTTATCTGGAGGGGTAGACTCAACAGTTCTTACTTATCTTGCAATAGAGGCCATAGAAGAAGGACTTAAAGAAGGTGAGATAAAGAAAGGATCTCTTGAGTTAGTAACTTGCACTTGGGATGATGTTTCTCAAACAGATCTTGAACTTGCAGAGTTAGTTGCAGGAGAGGTAGAAAGACCCTATGTCAGCCACCGCACGAAAGATATCTCTAAGCAACTTAGGGGCACCCAAGAATTGATTCAGGGTTTTTCCGCCGAGGCAGGCATTCCCTTGCAATACCACACCCAAACAGTAAACAGAATAATTACAAATCTTTGTATGGGTGTTGCTGACGGAGGAGCTTATTGCGCAATTGATCCGACAAATGCAACCGAGTTTGTCCTTGGGGAAGTTGTTTTAGGATCACGTAAAGACATGGGCCCCTTAGGAGATCTTTGGAAAACGCACGTTTATGATTTGGGAGATCTTCTTGGCATTCCAAGAAGAGTTGTTGATGATGGAGCAATACACTCTACTTTTGGAAAAAGAAAAACTGACCTCTACTTTGAAGACCCATTAGATAATCCTTTCACGACAGATCGTGAATTTTTTGCTGCTTTAGATATGGCAATACATTATCTTATTGATCAGAGTGAGGATGAGAATGTTTCTCGTCGAAAACAACTTGCAGCAAAGTTAGGTCATGATCAGGCTTTTCTGGACGGAATAATGAGAAGATACGAGCTAAACGAGTATCGATGGAACCCAAGAAGAACTGGCCTGAACCCTTACGTTCCAGGAACAGATCCTGTAAGTGAAGAACTATTTAGCAAAAGTTTTGCATTGGAGGTATGAAAATGAAACAAAAAACAAACCAGGGATGTCTTGCTATAAACATGATCTCCCTACTGAAGGAACTTGGAGAAAAGGTTGACTTTTCAGAGGAGCAAGAGATACTTAATGCCGCGCAGGTTAAACACCGTGAAGATTTTTGGATGGGTCATCTTATTGTTATGGCTAAAAGGTTTCCAGAAAGGAAGTTTAGAGTTTATGTTAGTGATAAAGAATATGCAGATTTCATTAATGAAGGAACTCCAGAGAATGTGCTTGTTGAAGCCTACAAAATGAGCTCTGCTTTTTTCGATGGCCTGCTTGAGAGGGGACCAGTGATTACCTACATTTGTGCAGTACTTAGTGGAGAGGGCTACTTCAATCCCCATGTAGTTATCACAAAAAGAAAAACAGATGCAGGCTATGAAGTGTATGATCCTTGGGTTGGAGAGGTGGATTTGCGCGAGCCTTACCTCTTTTTTGCAGAGATTGCACTTTTAGAGCATGGTATGCATTGGGCAGGAAAATTTTTGACAATTGAATAAGAAGAAAATGCAAAGGATAAACTTGTTTGAGGACGTGTACACCATCCAGAGGATAATTGATGGAAGAGTTTCACCCCGTGGACAAGCAAATCTTCCCGAGGAGCGCCTGCCTTGGACAAGACGTCTTCTTAGTTCTAGCTATGTTCATTGGGGCGACAACGAAGTAACTTTCGTTAGCAAACACCCAAGAGGAAGAACTTACTTGCTGAAGCCTTTCTCTCATGATGAAGTAAGTGGAGTGAGAGGGAAAGGCTTTGTAAGAAAAGGAGACCTTTGGGTGCCAGAGAGCGACACAGTAGAACAGATAGTGACCTTTCTTTCTGGAAGAAGAGTCGATCAACTTCAAGGCTATCTGAATCGTTACTCGATAGAAAGAGTAATGCCCCTACACTTTGAATTCTCTGGAGAAGAAATACAAAGAATCTATCTTGATGGAGAACCGGATTCTGCACTTTACGCGGACACATTTTCTTTGCTTGTAGAGAGCCAGGTTTTAAGCTGAAGAAGTAAGAGCCCCTGGTGGGAGTTGAACCCACGATCTTTCGCTTACGAGGCGAACGCATTAGCCGCTATGCTACAGAGGCAAGCTAAACCTGAGAAGATCTTTCTTGATTTAATTTAAAATTTTCCTCGACAATATTTAAAACTAAACCATAGAAATCAACTAAATTATGGAATTTTATGAAGCTGGAAGTCTGGCAGAAGTAGTTGAACATCTTCAAGAGAGACCCAACGTTACGAGTTGCATTGTACAAGACCAATCGAGAAGGGCCGATGCGAGAGCTGATCTTGCAGAAGAGGGAGTTCATTACATTCTTTGTGATGATTTTGAGTATGGAGGCTATGTTATGATCTTTGACCTTGATAGTGAGACACATGGCTTTTTGGATGGGGAACAAGCATGTGCTATTGATCTAGCAATACCAAGAGAAATTGGAACTGAAGGATATAGAGAGCTAGCAGAATTTCTTGTTGATAGAGGATACGATCGAGCTTACCTCAACGCAGCAATTACTTGGGTCCAAGATACATTTCCAGATGCTGAAATTTTTAGGCTTGATATTGTTGTCCCAGATCTTAGAGTGCTAAAACACTTTGAAGAAGGTTCTGGAGAGTATACATTAATTGACCTTCTTGCTCAAGAATCATGATGGATTAAACTCATTTCTAGGTCTTAGAAATTAACTTACTGGAAAGAGAGAGAGGGTTTCTAAAAAAGAAAAAAGTCAGTTCTCTTGTTCTGTGCAAAGAAGGCCAACTAAACCATTATGCACAGCCATTGCTTCTTCATCAGTAAGATCAACAAGCAAGTATGTTGTCCGAAGAAGATCGCCATCTTCCATCGGTGGAGGAGAATAATGAACGATTGCTTCACGATCTCCGATTAGTTGGGCTATATTACTTATCTGGGTCTCCTGCCCTGGTGCAGAGCCCCCATTAATAATTTCAGGACACCTATACGCGAACTTGACTGCCAAATCCCCCTCTCCAGAGACAGGGACCATTTTATACGCAAAAATCTCTCTGACCATATTTTTCTTAGTAATGTCTTAGTTTAAACACATTATGTGCATCCAAAAGTAATATAAAAGCAGCTCCTTTAAAGTCGTCCTATGAAAAAGCGTATCGCAGTCATTCACAAGGACAAATGTAACCCTATCGGTTGCGGCAATTATCTTTGCGCAAAACTTTGCCCAATTAACAGAACTGGTGAAGAATGTGTCAAAACAGGAGATCCTGCTAGCGATAAAGCTGTCATTGATGAAGTACTCTGTACAGGTTGTGGTATCTGTCCTAAACGCTGTCCTTACGGAGCAATCGAGATCATTAATCTGCCTGCGGGTTTGGATAAGGATCCGATTCACAGGTATGGAGAGAACACTTTTGCTCTGTTCTCTTTGCCTACACCCTTGTTTGGGAAGATTGTTGGTCTGCTCGGAAAAAACGGAATTGGAAAATCTACTGCCTTTAAGGTGCTTGGTGGCATCGTTAAGGCTAACCTTGGAAAATGGGATGCCGAAGTAAGCGATAAAGAAGTTCTGAAATACTTTAAAGGCACCGAGATGCAAAAGTACCTTGAGCAGCTTCAGAAAGGCAAAGTTACTTTAAGTTACAAACCACAGCAAGTCGAATTTATTCCAAAACAATTCAAGGGGACTGTTCGTGAACTGTTAAGCAAAGCAGATAAGGTCGGTAAAGGGCGTGTTAAAAAGGTAAGTGGGGCGCTTGATCTTGCACGTTTTATGGATACTTCCGTTACAAAAGTCTCTGGAGGGGAGCTACAGCGAGTTGCCATTGCTGCTGCAGTTTTGAAAGGAGCAAACTTGACTTTGTTTGATGAGCCTTCTTCTTATCTTGATATTAAACAACGTGTGAAAGTATCTAACTTTATTCGAAGTTTATCTTCTGAGGATAATGCTGTTATGGTCATTGAGCACGACTTGATCATTTTAGATTTTATGACAGACCTTTTGAATATCATGTATGGACATGATTCAGTTTACGGTGTTGTAAGTGGAGTAAAAAGCTCTCGTGAAGGGATTAACTCTTTTTTAGAAGGTTATTTGCGTGAAGAAAACGTACGTTTTCGTAGCTCTGCACTGAAGTTTGATGCAGGAGTTGAAAGTAGCACTGCAATCTTGCAGCCACTTACTGGTTGGAAGGATGTTTCTTTGGAGTTAGGCAAATTTTCTTTGAGTGCTAAGAGCGGCGAGTTAAACAAGAATGAGATTATTGGTATTCTAGGAGAGAATGGAACTGGAAAAAGTTCTTTTGTACGCTTTTTAGCTGGAGAATTTGATGCTAATTCTGGTTTAGTAAGTGAAAAAGTAGAAGTCTCTTACAAACCCCAATATTTAGATTTTAGCGAGGACGAGCGACTTGTTGTTGAGTTCTTGTCCGATGCTGTTGCTAATCATGAGCTGCAATTAATTAAACCACTTGACTTAGAAAAGTTGTACACGAAAAAGTTGAATCAATTATCTGGAGGAGAGCTGCAACGTGTAGTAGTTGCACATTGTTTAAGCAAAGATGCCGAGTTGTTCTTGTTAGACGAGCCTTCTGCTTATCTTGATATCGAACAAAGAATGCTTGTTGCAAAGGTCATTAAGCGAGTTTCGCGCGAGCGAGAAGTAACAGTGCTTGTTGTTGATCATGATATGATGTTTTTAGATTACCTTGCTGACCGCTTACTTGTCTTTGGGGGAGAGCCGGCCATCTCTGGAACTGTTGTTGGTCCGCTCTCTAAAGAAGAAGGAATGAACGAGTTTTTGAAAAGTTTAGATATTACTTTGCGTCGTGATCCTCACTCTGGGCGTCCTCGAATTAACAAGCCGGGAAGCGTTAAAGATCGTGAGCAGAAGGCGAGTGGGAAACGGTATTATTCTTAGGACCATAAACTCCTTTGGTGTTGCGAAAACGTGTGAGATAACCATTATCTTGTTCTAGAATTTTTCTTGTTAATTCTGTTTCAGGCACTCTTTGGAAACGAGAAGGATGAAGCTGTTCTTTACCTTCACCGATTAGATACCTTGAAACTAAGCTCAAGTGACCCCAGTTCAAAACTGATCTTTGTGGATCATTCCCAGGGAAAAATCCTTGATCCTGCACAACTTGATACAACACATCTGTGTTTCTTCCAGAGTATAAAGCAAGGACTTCAGGAGCTTCCTCTAAAGGGAGGAAAGGTCGTCTTGCTAATCTCACCAAATCTACCAATCTTGAATTTGTTGCTCGCAATACCTCAAAATAAGGTGCATCATCATCAATATCTAAAGGACTTAAAACGTAGAAATAAGCTGGTTCAAAAACCCTCATCCAAAGTGGGTCCGGCTCATCACTTCTAAGCTGTTCAGCAATATACTGGCGCATACGCTCTTCAATTGCGGCAGGAGAATTATCCATTCCTTGCACTTGGGCTGCCCGAGCATTCATCTCCCTAGAAAATTGGCTTTTTCTTAAAAACTTTTGTTTAAATTTCAAAAAATAATTTCTTTTTTGTTTTGTTTAAGAAAAAGATCCTTGCTTTTGGTTAAAATTAACAGACTAAATAAGGAGTATGAAAAAAAGGTTGTAAAAAAAGAAAAAGAGAGTTTATCTCACAAAGATTACTCCTTGCAAGACATGAGTCATTTCAGGATCTTCAACTTCATCATCCATATCACGATCTTCGCGGTGAAACTGACTTACATAGTAGTAGTCACCAGCTTCAGTAAAAGTGTGAGAGATGATTGCACCGTCAGGTAACTCTGCAACGAATTCGCCGCCAGTAAAGTCAATGCTATAATGCACATCGTCTTTGTTGACCCACTCAACGGTGTCGCCAACATTGATGGTTAAATCAGTTGGCATAAAGTTGTATCCTTCAATAACTACGGTGTTTATACTTCCAGTGTTAGCCGAAGCATCACCTGCGACAATTACAGTAGTTTCGTGCTCTTGTTCAACAGTCACTTCTTCTGCTGGCATTCCAGCAAGCAAGAAAGCAACAACGACTAAAGCAAGGGCTAAAACCACAGTCGCGCCAATAAGTGCTTTTGTTTTCATGAGTATAACCTCTATTCTTTGAGATTTTAGTACCCAAAAGGAGTAACATTATAAATCTTTCCTAGAAAAAGGCTAGCCAGCGGCGAAAAACTCCAAAAAAAAGAGTAAATTAAGAAAAAAAAGGCCAAAATGGGCCTAAAGGTTGATCTTATCTGCAAATTGCCCGATAAGAGGTAGTGGTTTTTCTTTGCCAGAAAGCGCATAAACCCATCCAAGCACCCAGAAGACCAAAGAGATGATCCATCCTACAATTGGAATAAAGGATACAATCACACTAAAGATGAAAAGTACCAGACTTTGCTTTGCATAATACATTGCATAACTGTTATCTCTTTTAGCAAGAAGGACAATAAGAAATCCTAAGATACCAAAAAACATAGCAATAAATGCCCAAATTTTTCCTTCACTCACAACATTTGCACTAGAAGTTTTACTACTTGATTTTTTCTTTGCCATAAAATACACCCCAATGAGCCAAGAGCGTTATGCTGCGCGCAGTGCTCCTTGGCTTGGTTAATGAGAGAAAGGATGGAAAAGATTCGTTATAAAGCTTTTCCTTATATTTTGAGAAATTTGGGCGAGGATGCTTTGAAAGAAAAGAAAAAAACTACATTTTGTTCCAATCACGCCAATACAAAATTGCGGTGATGATATGCAAAATCATGGCTACGAGGGGAACCCAGCCAAGCGCAGCAGCAACAATTCCCATAACAGGTGCTGTTTTTTTAGCATCCTGTTTGTTGCCAAAAAGAAGTACAGCAATATGAAAAGCAAGATAGATTGGTAGAATGGTCCAAACAGTTGCAAGCACAACAATTGCTCCTAAAAGGGGAATTGCAAGTACGGTCTCTCCAATTGCTCCGATTAATTTAAGATTCTTGAGAAACTCGTAATCAGGATCGCTCTTTTTTTGCCTGCTTACTCTTTTTTGCGTTTTGCTTTTTTTTGCTTTTATCTTTTTTGCCATGTTTAGTTTGTTTTCTTTAATCTTAATAATGCTTTCCAATCTTCTTGGTGATTCTTCCAAAAGAAGTAGAGGGCTACTGCCATCATTGTAATACTAAACCATTGTCCTGGTGTGAGCGTAACTGTTCTCACTGGATCAATTCTCCAAATGTCTAAGATAAGCCTTCCAAGCCCATCCCAAAACATAAAGTTCCAAAAGATGAAGCCGGGTTTGAACTGTTTTCTTAAGCTAGAGAAACTTAAGAAATAAAGCCAGCCAAAGACTGCAAAACGTTTTGCTGCAGCATAAAGTGGTGTTGGATGACGACAACCATCTGGAAGGTTTGTAATGTATTGATTTTGTGAAAAGTCCACACACCAGGAAACATTTGTGATTGGCCCATAGAGTTCTGCGTTAATAAAATTAGCTACTCTTCCTACAGCAAGACCAAAAATTGCAGGTACTGCGAGCAAGTCTGCAAGCTCGAGGAAATTGAGTTCTTTCTTTTTGACATAGATTGCTCCTGCGATGATAACTCCAACAAGCCCCCCATGAAAACTCATCCCACCGTTCCAAACCCTAAAAAATTCTAAAGGATCTTTAAGATAAAGTGTAGGTTCCCAAAAGACCAAGAAGAGTCTTGCACCAATGAGCGCGCCAAGCATTAAATAAAAGCCAAAGTCCCAAACCTCATCTGAAGTTAGTTTAAGCTCTCCTTTTTTTCTCCAGTACTGTAGCCACCAGATACAGAAGAAGAAACCGAATAAGTATGCTAAACCATACCAGCGTAGTTCGAGTGGGCCAAGAGTTAGGAGAATTGGGTTGATATTATGGACGAACATGTCTGTTGCTTGAGTGTACTTGGTTATTAATCTTTTCTTTGAGTACAAAGCCTTTTATAGAAAGTAAGAGATAGCTTAGGTATGGCACGCTTTTGGAATCATGTCAAACGCGTCTTTCGAGATGCAGAGATCATTATTGAAGTGCTTGATGCACGCTCTATCGAGAAAAGCAGAAATATTGAGATAGAAGAAAAGGTAGCAAAAGCTGGAAAAAAATTGTTGTTTGTGATCAACAAAGCAGATCTTGTTCCAAAAGGAAAGCTTGATCCTTGGAAACGAAAGCTAAAGCCATGTGTGTTTATCTCCAGCACTGAAAAACAGGGAACCACCATTCTGAAAAAGAAAATATTGGAGCTTAGTCGTGGAGAGAAAGTTATTGTTGGTGTGGTTGGTTATCCTAATGTTGGGAAATCAAGTTTGATCAATGCTCTTTCTGGTAGGGGAGCGGCGCGTACTTCTTCTTGGTCCGGTTTTACTAAGGGTGTTCAGAAGATTAAGGTTGATAACAAAATTATGATTTTAGATACCCCCGGGGTCTTTCCCTACAAAGAGAAGGACGAGTTTAAGCATGGGATGACAGGGGCAGTAGATTATTCTCAATTAAAAGATCCCGAAACAGTTGCTGAAAAATTTATTGCTGAGCACAAGGAGATGGTGCTTGAGTTTTATGAGCTGGATAAGAGTCTGAATGATCCTGAGGAGATTTTAGAAGCACTTGCTTTTCACATGAAGTTCTTATTGAAAGGGGGAAGAGCAGATACAGAGAGAACTGCTCGATCTTTGCTTAAAGATTGGCAATCGGGGAAATTGCGCGATTGGAGATTTGCTAAGGAATAAATACATTCTTCCTATTTTTTCTTTTTGTAAGGCTCTTTGAAAAAGTCAGTAAGGCGCTTGGCAGTTGTTTTCCCAACACCTTTTGCTTCTTGCAATCCTTTTTCGTCTGCATTCACAAGCTTCTTGATAGAGCCAAAGTGCTTAAGAAGTTTTTTTGCTGTTCCCATGCCAATGTTTGGAAGCGAAGCTACAGCATACTCTTGTTGCTCTTTAAGAGATTGAGGTTTGCTTTGATGTGGATTGAAGACTTTTCCTCCTGCTTTTCCTTGCTCACGTTTAGCCATCACCGCAAGCAATTCTGCAGTATCTCTTGCATCCTTTGTATAAAGCACAGGAACTGCATAGCCAAGCACGATACTCGCTAAAGCTCCTCGAATTGCGTTAGGGTGAATGTTGCGTTGCGCGTAAATATCTTCCTCTCCTTCAATAATAAGCAATGCTTGCGGAAAGCTTTCTTTGAGCGTTCTTACTTGTTGGAGCAATCTTCGATCAAGAATGGAGTTAACAAAATCTGGAACTTTCTTGAGCTCAACTCCAACTTGGCCAGAAACCACATAGTCTGCTGTGTTGAGTTGCGTAGATTTTGCTGGAATGCCCATGCTGAGAAGTTCTTTGAGTACTTTGTTGTTGTTCTCTCGGTGGTCTGCTAAGATTGCGATGTTTTGTTGGCCTGTTTGTTGTTCTGTAATTTCTTTTTTGAGAAGAGAAGCGGGTGGAGGAGGAGGAGTTTCTTTTACTAAGAATTTGTTGAGAGTAGTCTTTTGCTTGACTTTCTTTGCTGTAGAGAAATCTTGTAATGACTTTTCGTTGATAAGATACTTAAGATCTGATCTAAGCTTATCAAGCACCTTGTACATGTTTTTTTCTTTATGAAATGCCGCCCAACGGTATGCCTCATCTCGCGTTCCTTTAACATACATCACTTTAACTGATCCTTGCTCTAATCTCCCTGTTCTTCCTCTTCTTTGAATGTTTCGAATAGCGCTTGCTGTGGGCTCATAGAAAATTACTTGATTTACTTTGGGAATATCGAGGCCCTCTTCAGCAACAGAGGTTGCGACGAGTACTTGAAACTCTCCTGCACGGAACTTGTCAAGCACTTCTTTTTGTTGTTTTTGAGAGAGGCCTAAACCTCCTTTTTTTGCTTGGCCTACAAAAATTTGGTGTTTGATGGCAAGTGCTTGGAGTTGGTTTGCGATCTCTTGAGCAGAGTCACGAAAGTTTGTAAAGACAATTATTTTTGTTTGAGGAACTGTTGCAATCTCTTGCATTACTAGTTTGCTTAGTTTTTCTACTTTAGGATGTTGGATCTGCCTTTCTATGAGGCTTTGTGTAAGGTGATGGGCGGCTTTGAAGTTAGGATCAATTGCAAGATTCTTTACTGCCTTTGTTTTGCTGGTTCTTGCTTGCTCGAAAAGTTTGTTGAGGTAGACATTAAGCGCCGTAAGGCTCTGACACTCAAGAAGTTCTAGTGCATGCTCTACTTTAAGCACCTCGGCTAGGAGCGAGAGTGCTTTGAGCACATCATAATTTACTTGAGACCTTCCAATTCTAGATTGTAAAATCTTTTGGAGGCGTAGGAGTTGACCTTTATTGAGTTGTGTTGTGTTGCAAAGCCCAAGGGCTTTGATCTGTTTGAGTTTCTTTTTAACAACAATTTTGAACTCATCTTGCACCTTTTTGAGCTCCGCAGGGAACTTGAGTTCTATCCACTCTGTCTCTGTCTTTTGAATGTAAGGTTTAACGTCGGGATCTTTTTCTGTTCGCAGTTCTACTTTTTCTATAGAGAGGTTTTTACAAATCTCTTGGATTTTTTCTAAATCTGATCCGGGTGAGGCTGTGAGCGCGAGAATTCTTGGATTGCTTGCTGTCTTTTGATAGATCTCTGCAAGCCAAACATAACTATACTCTCCTGTTGCATGGTGCGCTTCATCAAAGATAAGTGCTGAAACGTCTTGAAAAGAAATTCTTTTGTTGATGAGATCGTTTTCCAAACCTTGCGGGGTGCTGATGATTACTTTTGCTTCTTTCCAAAGCTCTTGTCGTTTTTTTGCTTGCACGGCTCCCGTGAAAACAGTGATGTTGTGTTCTGGGATATTGAGATGCTTTGCGAAGGAAATCTTGTGTTGTTCACAAAGGGGTTTGGTTGGTGCTAGGAGTACAATTTTACTTTCTGGGTAGAGTTTGAGACGTTGCGCTGCAAGAAGAAAGGCAATAGCTGTCTTTCCCATTCCGGTAGGTAGAACGGTTAAGGTGTTGTTGTTTACAACGGTGCCTAAAATGGTTTGTTGGTAAAGCCTTGGTGTGAAGTCTACAAGCATGAAGGTTTTAGTGGGAAGGGTTGTTTAAAAAGCTTGAGCGTGGCTGTCCAGTGTTAATTAAGCTGTTTCTTAGTAAATTTTAGAGGCATCAGCATAAACTAAATGTACTTTTCCTTCTTTCTCTACCACAAGAGTCATGCCCTCAAAAGCATGTTCTTTTCCAAGTTTGTTGAAATGTTTGGGTTCTAAGAAAATGCATTGTGTGGTGACCCTTGGTACAATTGCAGAGAGAATTGTTGTTTTTTCGTCTTCCAAATGGTAGTTACTTGCTTGCTTGAAGAATTTTCTAAATTTAGCAGTCTTTTTGAGCTCTTTGCCTTCAAAAGAAATAAAGGTAGTATGCAGTTCCACGGTCTTTGGCATTGTTTGTGAAGACTTTTTTTTCTTGTTATAAAGTTTTGTTTTTAATCTTTGTTTGGTTTAGGAGGGAAAGTTTTATATCTCTTATTGATAATTAGAATCAATTATGGTTCGGATGACTAAGCAAAAGAAGGATTTGTACGAATCTCTTGGAGCACAGAATAGTTTTTTTGGGGCTGAAGAGTTGCATGCTACGGCGCTGAAAAGGAACAGTAAGATAGGCATTGCCACGGTCTATCGTTTTTTGAAAACTGCAGTGGAAAAAGGAGAGTTACATTCTTATCTTTGTGAAGGACGTAGCGTGTATTCGCAAAACAAGAATAATCATTGCCATTTTCGTTGTGAGAGTTGTGGAAAAGTCGAGCATGTTGATGTGAAGAAATTAGATTTTTTGAGTAAGCGTAGACAGAAAGGGATTCGTCACTTTCAAATTGACATGACCGGCATTTGCGAAGACTGTTCTTGAGCTAGAGATCCCTTGCCAACTCTTCTTTTATGATCTGTTTGAGATCTTCAGCACTTTGCACTTCTCTAAAGAACTTTCCACTGGGATACACAACTGCTGTGCCCCCCGTTTCATGACAAAAGCCCAAACACTTTGTTTTTGTACAATAGACTTGGGTTGCAAGACCGTTTTGCAGAATCCATTGTTTCACTTCTTTGACTGTTTGTAGATTGATCTTTGGCCCACAACTTGCCTTTTCCATTCCTGGGATTGTTGTACGATCATTTACGCAAACGAAAAGATGTACCTTTGGTTTTGGAAAAGTGCTTTCTTGCATTTTTTATTTTTGTTTGTTTTTAGTGTTGCCAAAGCAGAAGCGTAGGCAAAGCTTCACTTGGATTTTCTTCACTCCCTTCAAAAAATACTCAGCTTTTATCAATTCTTTCCCTGGCTGCTTCCCACCTCTTTGAAATCAGAGATTTCTAACCTGTTGCTCACTTCGTTCTCAACACACCACCCCTTAATTGGGCAACACTAAAAACAATTTAAGAAAAAGAGAGAAGAAAGAAGAAGTTAAAGTTCTTGCTTTCCACCAAGGGTAACTACTCGGCTGTTTTCATCAAATTTGACATCTAAGCGAACAAGGTTGTTCACCACCAAGTCGTTTCCCATCAAATAGAGCGAAACATTACGTAAATCATGCAGACGAACCTTGACAACATCCTCTATTTCTACAGTTTTAAAGGGCACTTTTGCCTTCAAGTGAGGATTGTTCGTCTCAAACAAAGCGATGACTGCAGTCCACAAGCCGTCCTTATCTTTTCCTGGCTTTCTACTTACTACCACACTTTTACATTCATAGCTCTCTGCCATAGACTTACTTCAAGAAAGTCTCACTTTTAAAGATTCCGACAATTTGTTTCATATGAAGATAATAAGAAAGGCTAAAGCTTCCTAAAAAGAGTAAAATAGCTATGATTCTTCCACTAAGCAGACTGCCAAGAACAAAACCAAAAAAGAAGAAAGTAACCATCATTATATAGGGTAAGATAGGGTGTTCTACACGATTTACATAAAAAATTCTACCGAAAAGAAAACCTATCAGAAAAATTGTCAGATATACTGAAACATCATTCTGGATAATTACGGCTCCAAGAAATCCGGCGAAAGCTAGAGCAAAAGAAAAATACTCTACCCAATACCTCCCAAGATCAATTTCTTTGAAAAATCTCATCTATATTATCTCCTTCCCTATTTACTCTTTTTTAGGCTCTCCATAAGATTGAAGCTACCCCTGCAATGGTTCCTAAAACGATGACTAGGATAAGACCCACTTTTGTTTGGGAAAGCAAAAGTAAAGTTACAAAAAAGTAAGCTACCCAAGAAGTCCAATACAATGCTCGCGAACCAAAGTAAATTTGCATACCATCTAAGTTTGGCAAAGGTAAATGCATGGAAAATGCCATAATCAAGTTGATAGCTAGGCCAGTTCCAAAGATGTAAGATTCTGGAAACATGAAAAGGAAGAGAGCAAAGATGGTTGCTAATATCAAATTAGCAATCATCCCCCAATTTGCAATGTTAGCATTTTCCTCAAAAGAATATCCGTAGGCAAACTTTCCTATTCTGTGCCTCACCATAAAAGAGGAACGTGTTCCTCCCATGACTAAAATGGGAGCATAACCAAAACTGAGAAGAGAAACAACAAGCGAGACAATAGTTGCTTCCCACCAAACCTTAAACTGCACGTAATAACCTCTTTCTAAGCCGGCTATCTTTTGCAAAGCAACTCTTGAAAAAAAGCTGACTGTACAAAGAAGAACACTCACTACAAAGTACCAAGCCCAAGCAATAAGACGAAAAGCTTCTCCCGGGTGACGCAAGGAGAACATAAACCCTGCCAGAGCAGAAATTGCAAGGAGAGGATAAAGTTCTTCTTTTTTGAAGGTAAAATACTTTTTTCTTCTTGCGAAGCGTTCATAGTGTGAGAGCATGGTCTTTGAGAGGGAGGTTTTGTATTTAAATATTGTTTCCTAAAACTAAGTTTTGGGAATGAAAAGAACTAAAGCAACGGCTGCTTCCTTAAATGTTGCTCCTGGTTTTAGAGTAGCTTCTCCTCGCGATGTGTGCGACTCAAAAAAAGAAGGGTCAAAAACCAAAAAGGCAAGATTATCTTCGTATCGCATTATTTTTGATAAGAGTCCTGAACCCCTATAAACATAAGCATAATGAACCGATCTTTCAAGATCGTAATGAAATATCCCTTCTTTAGCACACCAGGTTTGCCTACTTCTTGGAGTATCGGTTCCATATTTTTTTGCTCTACGAAAGAAGGCTGGACTAAACCCCCTGTAGCAAAGACTTTTTTGGTAGCAACCATATTCTCTGAGCGCAGTATCAATCGACTTGACAATCCCTCTTGTAAAACTTGACCATTGCCTATCACTTATCGCTCGCTCAGCTTCTTGTGGATCATAACTTAGAACAATTTCTTGCATAAAAGAGGAGAAAAAGAGGAAATAGATAAATATTTCTGCTTGAAAGGCTATTTTTTCTGAAATATGGTTAAGGAATAACTACTCTGGCCCCTTCTCATTTCCTTTCTTTGAGTTTTCTCAAAAGTGCTTGGACAAGAAGGGTCAAAAGCAGGGCGCCCAATGAAGATTGCTTGGCCTCCTTTTTTGAGAATGCTATTGAGCTGATAAAATATTTCATGAAGCCGTTCTTCATCCTTTCTTGTGATTGAAAGGAAGACCTTATCAGTAGAGTGTTTTTCTATTTTTAATTCAACATCTTCCAAAGGAAGCTTTTTGAGATCGACAAGATCAAGAACTCCTGCGAGCTGCGCATTATTTCTTGCTGCACGATAACAACCCATGCTTTCATCCATTGCTTTAACTTGTTGCTTTTCTCTCTTTGCTTCTTCGCTTTTTTCTTCCACTTGAAACAAGGAAAGCCAAGCCATTGGATCTTTTCGCTTTGCTTTTCTTAAGGGAAGCTTGTTCTGATAGTAAGCGGCTTCAATCGCAAGCACACCATCCTTCGAGAAAAGCACAAGCACTTGGTCATCTTTTTTGAGCTCTGCTTCTTTAAGCAAAGCGTAGGCAAAGTCTCCTTTGTATGATGCCTGGTGAGGATAAAGCCGGTAGCTTCGTTCATCAAAGGGATTGTTATTGAGACGAAGGCCAAGGAGAAATTCTTCTCCTGTCCAATAAATTTGAAAGATGAAATCTGGATTTTTGAAATCTACAGAAAATTCCTTTTGACAATATTCTTTGAAAGCTTTTCCGATAATAGGATAGATCTTTTTTCCTAAGGCAATACGATTTTCGTTACCTTTAACATTTAGAAATTCTAGTTTGAAAGTGAATCTCTCTTTTTCTATTGTTATGAATAAGGTCTTTAGATCAATATCTTTGTGTATCTTTTCTAAAGAAAACTCTTCCACTTCTTTTCCAGTCGCAAGGTGAAGATTGATCGAGAAAAAAGACTGGTTTTGTAAAAAAACTCTTCTTGCTAAACTGATTTCTTCTAGAGGAATCTGAAAAAGACAAGCATCTTTTGCTTGCTTTACTTCTTTTCCCTTTTGGTTTAGAATTTCTTGAATCTCTTCTCTGGCAATGTGGCCTAAACCGTCGTTAGTTACTGCAAAAAAAGGAATCGCTGTCATTGCTTTGAAAAAAGCTGGCTGCTTTTTAAGCCTTACTTGAGAATTAGTCCTTGGTCTCTTGAATGTCTGGAGTTGCAATTTCTTGCGAAGATGCTTCCTCTTGCTTTTCTTCTTGAGAAGATGCCTCTTGTGTTTGTTTAGGGTCTTGCTCTTCCTCTTCTTCAGTGGTTTCTCCTTCTTTCATAACCTTTGCTGCTGCTGCAACTTGATCATCATCTTTCATGCGCATCACGCGTACTCCTTGGGTTGCCCGCCCAATCCTAGAAATATCTGCGCAAGCTACACGAATAGCGATACCATTTTTGGACATGATCATTAAATCTTCAGAACCATCAACCACCCTTGCAAGCACAGCAGGACCATTCTTTTCAGTAACTTTGATGTTAGTAACACCTTTACTTCCCCTGTGGCATAAGCGATACTCACTCACAACTGTTCTCTTTCCATAACCTTTCTCAGTTAAAGTGAGAATTTCTTTATCATCTTTTGCTGCTAGAAGACTAATGACTTTGTCACTTGCTTCAAGGCGCATGCCTCGAACTCCACGAGCAGTTCTTCCCATGGGACGTACTTCTTCTTCTTTAAAGCGGCAAGCTCTTCCAGATCTGCTTGCAAGAATTATCTCTTGGTCTCCCGTAGTGTAACGCACTCCGATAAGGTTGTTCCCTTCTTCAAGCTCAATTGCTCGAATCCCTCCCTTTCTTGGACGAGAAAAGGATGCGATGTCTGTTTTCTTCACAGTTCCATTGCTTGTTGCCATGAAAAGGTAACCTTCTTCAAAATCTTTGATTGGAACTGTTGCTGCGATGGACTCGTTCTCTTTGAGTTGTAGAAGATTTGCTACATGTCTTCCTTTCGCTTGACGGCTTCCTTCTGGAATTTGATAGACTTTTAGCCAGTAGAGCTGGCCACGATCGGTGAAGACAAGAAGGTAAGCATGTGTTGAACAAACATAGACCTTTTCGACAAAGTCTTCATCTTTCATCCCAGTTGCAATGATCCCTTTCCCACCCCGGTTCTGAGTTCGATAAGTATCAAGATGTAAGCGCTTCATGTATCCTGCGTGAGTAATAGTCACTACTTGCGTTGTTTCCTCGATAAGATCTTCAATATCTAAATCATCACTTCCGCCAACAATAATCTTAGACTTTCGCTCGGTTGCGAACTTCTCTTTGATCTCATTGGTTTCGTCAACAATAATTTGGTCAACTTTTTCTTGAGATGCAAGGATTTCTCTCAGACCTTCTGCAACCTTTGTAAGATCTGCATGCTCGTTTTTGATCTTCTCTTGCTCAAGAGAAGCTAACTTTTGCAAACGCATATCAAGAATTGCTTTTGCTTGCAATTCTGAGAGAGAGTAAGTTGTCATTAAGTGGGTTTTTGCTTCATCTGCAGTTGCACTTTTTCGAATTGCAGGAATAACATCATCAAGATTGTTAAGCGCCACGAGAAGCCCATCAAGGATGTGTAAACGTTCTTCGGCTTTTTTAAGATCGTAAGCTGTTCGCCTTCTTACCACTTCTCTTCTATGTAAAATGTGTTGCCATAAGAAATCCTTAAGGCCAA
This sequence comes from uncultured Methanosarcinales archaeon, assembly GCA_964343575.1. GTDB lineage: Archaea > Nanobdellota > Nanobdellia > Woesearchaeales > GW2011-AR9 > CAYFJV01. Next base: position 39,809 of record CAYFJV010000002.1, read on the forward strand.
GAAGTTTTGGTTCATTGTCTACAAGCGCGAGCATGTTGAGGCTGAATGAAGTTCGTAGCCTGCTGTACTTGTAAAGCTGGTTAAGCACCACTTGTGGGTCTGCATCGTTTTTGAGATCGACCGCAATACGAATACCTTCTCGATCTGACTCATCGTTGATGTTTCGAATGCCGGGGACTTTCTTCTCTTTGACAAGGTTGGCAATCTGAATGATAAGGTCTGCCTTGTTGACCATGTAGGGGATCTCTCTGACAATGATTCTCTTTTTTTGCTCATCAATTTCTGCAACCGATTTGATAATAACTCGTCCGCGTCCCCGATCGTAGCCAGCAAGAAGCTCTGAGCCCACATAGACTTCTGCTCCAGTTGGAAAATCAGGTCCTGGAACAATTTTGTTAAGCTCTAATGTGGTGATCTCTGGATTGTTGAGAGTCGCAACAAGTGCCTCACAAACTTCTCCTAAATTGTGTGGAGGGATGTTGGTTGCCATACCTACAGCAATCCCTGCGCTTCCGTTTATGAGAAGGTTAGGAAGTTTTGCTGGGAGCACACTTGGCTCTTTCAGGCTTGCATCAAAGTTTGGTTTGAAATCAACAGTATCTTTCTCGATGTCTTGGAGCATTTCGCTAGCAATCTTTTGCAGCTTTGCTTCAGTATACCTCATCGCTGCCGGAGGGTCTCCATCAATGCTTCCAAAGTTCCCTTGTCCGTTGACAAGAGGATATCTTAGGGAAAAATCTTGAGCCATTCTCACAAGTGCATCGTAGACAGAAGTATCCCCATGTGGATGATACTTACCTAGTACTTCCCCTACAATCCTTGCACACTTTTTGAAAGGCTTATTGAAAGTCATGCCCATATCATACATGGCATAAAGAATTCTTCTATGGACTGGCTTTAATCCGTCTCTGACATCAGGGAGAGCACGTCCAACAATAACCGACATTGCATAGTTCACGTAGGCTTGTTTCATCTCCTCTTGGATTGGTTGTGAGATGATTCTTCCCTGGTTTGGAGGTGCTTGATCTGCGGCAGTTGCTGGGGAAATTGCCACTAGGCCCCCTTGATTTTGTTCAGTCATTTTTGCTTGTTTTTTCTAGAAAAATTAGCATTAATTTTGCTCTAATCTAACACCCTTTCTCCTCTACAAAATGAGACAAATTGGGCTTTATAAAGCTTCTGGTGATAGAATGTAAATTGGGACTAATTTCCCTTAGAAGCCGCTGCCATTGCCTTCTTAATGGCGTCTTGGCTTGCTTCTTCTTTCTCCTGCTGGGCGTTAAGCCTTTCTACTTCATCAATCTCTTTATTGACCTCTTCAGCTTCTTGCAAGAGCTCTTTTGGTACTTGTTCTAAGAATGCTTGTTTTGCCTGCTCGCTTGGTAAGTCAAAGTAGTTGAAGAATTTTTTAGTGAGTTTGACCTTGTAAGTCCTTCCAAAGCGCTCTTTGGCAATAAAACCTTGCTCAACAAGACGAGACATGTGCTCATAGGCAGCAGAACTTCTCAGCTTGATAATCTCACTTTGTACAACTGGGTATCTCCAAGCAATCACTGCTAAGGTATCCATGAGTGGTTGTTCAAGCTCGGTTGAAGAAACAATGGAACTTACAAGAGGGATAAATTGGTCTCTTACGGTGAGTTTCCAACCATTTTCCTTCTGTGCAATCTGCAAAGAATGGTCACGCTCTGCGTACTCTTTTTGTAATTGCTTGATATGCTTTTGCGCTTCTTTTACTTCAAGAGAACAAAGGCTTGCAACACGTTCGGTGCTGATCTCTTTTCCTACAGCAAAGAGCACTGCTTCAACTCTTTTTTGTACATCAATCGCCGATTCTTTTTTTTGCGTCATTTTTGTTTTTCTTTACTTGTCTTTTCTAAGTCTTATTTCTTAATATAATAATGTTCCCCATCAAGATCAATCTTCCCTTTATCGATGAGATGGTCTAAGTAGTCACCAAGCGTTTCTTCTGGAGCTCCAGAAAGCTGAGAAAGTTGAGTGAGAGTAAGTCTCTTTTGACTTAGAAGAACTATAAGGTGGTTTTTCATGAGGATAGACATGTTTTTTTCTAACTTCTGGTTTTGCATGTTCACTTGCTTTGCAACAAGATCCACTTGATGAAGTCGAGATTGGAGATCACTGAGAAAGTGAGAAAACTCTCTTTCTTTGAAAGTAAGTTCTTTTGGAGAGACTACATCAATACTAGAAGGCATGTACTCAAAACAAAAGAGAGAGAGGTGTTCTATTTTTTCTATGCTAAACTCTAACTCTGCGAAGGCAGCCCAAAGCTCTGCATCTTCTTGTTTTTTTGCTTCTACTAACTCTAGAGAACTTACCTTGTATCTTTCATCTCCTTTGAGTTTTTCAAGGTAGCCACGAAGGGCATTTTCTACATGTTCTTTTGGTTTTCCAAGCACCTCGATAAGTGCTCGACAATGAATCTTTTCCATAAAAATGCCCATTCTAAGCTGGTTTTTAAGTCTTTCTCATCAGAAAAGTAGAGCTTAGAAGCAGGCTGGCAAGAAGCAAAAAATAGGGGGCAAGAGCCCTTGCTTTTTCTCCAGGAGATTGGTAAATTACCCTTCCTTCCAAGTAGCTGTTCTGGGACTCTTGACCATCAATTGGGGTTATCTTTGCAAAAAGTTCTGGTGATGCTTCTTCCCCTGTTGAGCTAAGTGAAAAACCATCTTGGCTCTGGGAAGAAATTAATGTGATATCTTCAGTAAGTTCATAAGGTGTTTTGAGCTCGTCTTTGAGTAACTTTACTTTTATTTTATACTCTCCGGGATCTGTGGTAGTATCGATGCTTATTGGCAGTGTTATCTTCTTGAGCTCGTTCTCTTTGAGCTCAACCAGTTTTATACTTGCGTTTCGTTCTACACTGTTTTCCTGACAGGAATGGCAGGTGGGCCCATTGTAAAGATAAGCCCACGCTTGGTAGGTATGTGGAAGGTCATCTCCTAGGAGCTGTACGGTTACTTCGATGCTCTCTCCCGGATTTGCTTGACTTGGAAAGTCAGTGATCTGATACGCTTGAGTTGCGCCTGTTGCCGAGCTGTCTTGTTCCTCTCCAATCTCTTCAAGATAATCAAAATAATCTGTACAAACTTCTTCATCAATTCCTTCAATTTCAAACTCTTGGCTCACTTCAAGATTGAAGCCTTCAAGGACAAGGCTTGCCTTTCCTCTTTCTGCTGAACCATCACAGTTGGCGTGCAGTTGCACAGGAAGCGTTACTGTATAATTTTGGTAAGTGTCGTAAACATTGATCTTTGTTCTTTTACTCACCGTTTCTTCATCTTGAGTTGCGAAAAGTTCTACCGCAGTTTTTGTTTCATCCCCTTTGAAGATGTTCACTTTTGCAGTAAATTGATCCCCCCACTCTGCAGAATCGTCGCTTCCAAGATAGAGCGTTTCTATGGATAATTGTGATTCGTTTTTCTTGTACTCTGGATTGATAGCGATGAGTTCGTGGACTTGGTTGTTGTCTTCATTGTAGTCTTGGCAGCTGTTTTCTTCCACCCAAAAAGTAATTTGATAACTTCCTTCATCAAGGTTAGGCGAGTAACTTTTACTGTTGCTGCTGGTAATCTCTGCATCTGTCCAAGGGCTGTACTCAGTTATTGTGTTGCCAAAAAGATCTTCAATTTTTCCTCGTACTGTAAGTGTACTTTTTTGGCCAGAAATTCTTTGTGTGATGACATTGAAGTTGAGGTCTTCTTCATGGAAAATATTGTTTTCTAGTTCGAGGTAGACTTGCCAATCGCAGCCTTCTTGGTAGTGGTTTGCTTGGTCTGGAGTCGGAAGTGTGAGTTGCCAAGTACTATCAATGAGAGACCAAGACATGCCTTCAGTTGTTCCAGAGTAGCTCGTACTTGTTATCAGTTCTTCTTCTGGAGAGTAGAGTTGAAGTTCATCGTAACCATTATTGTTAAGAGAAAAATCGCTGTCTGCATCACGATAAACAGTGAGATAGTTGTTTGCTTCAATGATAGTTGTTCCTGTTGTTGTTTTAGTAGCGGCGATGTAAAGTTCGTTTTCACTATTTTGATCTGTGAAAAAACAAGATTTTAGATCTATTGCTCTACTTCCCGCATTGTAAAGTTCTACCCATTCTCCAAAAGGTTTGAGGGCATCGTCTTCTTCATAGGGATCAGGGAGGAATTCTGAGATGCTGATTTGGTTGTAATCTGTTGAGAATGAGAAAATGCTGTTTTCTTGTAGGGGGCTGCCACCTTGTTTGAGAGATTCTCCCCAAGTTCCGTCTTCTCTTCGCTCTAAGCTGTAATTGTTTCCTTTGGCAAGGCCTTGCTCTGTTTGAGTTGTGTAGTCAAAACTATCTTGGCAGTATTCTGTTCCTTCGAGAATAATTTCTTCTCCATCATTGGTAAGGCTTATGGCCAACTGCAGAATATTTTCTTGTTCGTTCATACCCATCATGTTTGTCTCATTGTTTTCGCTTGTTTGGTTAAGGAAAAAGTGAGTGAAGTTTTCTTTATTTCTGGCAATGATGAAATAGCTGTTGTTCGTAATGTTGTGTTCTCCGATCTCTTTGCTGCCTATGCTACAGTTTATTGTAGAGATTGTTTGATTTGTTGGGTTATAGAGTTCTATCCATTCGCAGTAGGTGTCGCTGCATTGCGCTGGGTCATACATAACTTCGTTCCTGAAACGGCTTGCTGAAGATGCCTGACTTAGAGAGAAAAAGAGTGTGCTAAAGACTATCAGGGAGATATAGAGTGAAATCTGTTTCATTGGTGATTTTGTTTTGAAGGGGTTCTTTAATCTGAAGGAAATAAAGAATAATCTTGTTGTTTTTACTTTACAATTTATTGAGACATATTCTTTGTGTCACCCCTTTAAAGGACTCAAGAAAGTTTAAAAGCCATTTTGGCCTGGTTTTGCTTTATGGGATTATTTTTCGGACGCAAGAAAAAGCCAAGCGGGGTTCCAAGACCTCTTCGTGCTCCAGCTGGCGATCAATTGAACTTTCCAAGGAAAGGAAGTTCAGAGACCATCATTACTCCAAAACCTGCTCAATTTAAGAAAGCGGCAGGAGTCGACCTTCCTTTTGATGAACTTGATTTAGGAATGCCTAAGCGCTCTGCGCCGCCGATGCCAAAGCGCGTGGCAAAGCCAGTCTTTGGAGATTCAGGAACTTTCGACCTTGGTGGTGAAGCGCTTCCTCCCCTAAATCTTTCGGATCTTCATGAGGGAAGTTCAGCAAAGCAGCCGGTTGCAAGTTCGCACTTTGCTCCATCTGAGCCAGGTTTTGCCCCAGTTGAGATGCAAGGAGTTGGAGGCCCGGTGTTTATTGATGTTGAGCGTTATAAAGAAGTGTTGGGAGACATCGGAGAGTGTAAGGGAGAACTTTCTCACCTCTCTGAGACTTCTCGAAAGTTAGAGAAAGCAGAATTCAATGAGGAGCGTAGCTTTAGTGATCTGCGCTCAAGTATGAAGGCATTACATGATAAGTTACTCTCAGTAGATGAAATTTTATTTAAGCCGCAAAGATAAACGGCAAAAGCATTGATAGTTTATGAAATTGAAATAATAGGTGATAGTTATGGAAAGAATGCCCGTTTTTGTTCGAGTTGATGAGTACCAAGATGTGCTCAGTTTGATGAGAGCAATCCAAAGAAAGATTGACGAAGCGAAGGAAACCTTAGTTCGCATTAACGAACTTAAGAATGAAGAAGATGAGTTAGTTGAACATTGGCATACTGGTTTGTCTGAAGTAGAAAAGAAAGTAGAGTTCATTAATCACACGCTAAATGAGCCTGAGCACTACTAATATTAGGTCAAGATTGTAGAAAATGGTGAAGAAAAGAAAAAGTTCACGAAGAAAGACGAGCTCTCGCAAGGCTGCTCCTAAAAGGAGAAGCCAGCATAAGGTGAGTCGAGAAAAAGAACCATCTTATATGGTACGTGTTGGCGAACCCAAAGCGATTCGTAAGGACATTTTAGAGTCTCTTCGAGAAGTTATTCTTGTTATGCAAGCTTATGAGCAGTTTCGTCGTATTCAAGACGAGAAAGTGAAAGTTTTTGCTCAGCTTAAGGCGGATGTTAAGGAGTTGAACAATCTTATCGATACCAAGTTGCGTTATTATCTGCCCAAGGGAAAATTAGATCTGGCTTTAAAGCGGCAAAAAGAAGCTGAGATGGAAGAACAAAAAATGAGGGCAAAAAAAGCTCCTGCCCCACGGTCTTTTGCGCTTCCTGAAGCGAAAAGCGTTGCCCCCCCCAAGAATGCGGGCAAGGGCGAGCTTGATGCACTTGAATCTCAATTAAGAGATATTGAGGCCCAATTACAGAATATTGGATAGAGTTATTTTTTCTTAATTTCTTCTTATTTTTGTTTGTATTCTCTCTAGTCAAGTAAGTTTTATAAAAGAATTCTAGCTTTGCTGTGCATTCACTTATGTGAGTTTATGTGGATGTGGCGAGCAATTGAAAATTGCTGAACATCACGCTCTTGAAATCACGTGGATGTACCAGAGTGGTCAAATGGGATGGACTCAAAATCCATTAGCTTAGTGCTTACGCAGGTTCGAATCCTGCCATCCACACTTTTAATTTTCTAGAATTATTTGCTTATTGTCAAGAGCAAGGCCTAGGCCACTTATCTCCCCTAGAGAGAACCACTTTAACTCTTCAGTCTCTTGTACCTTGTCTTTATCTATGTAAACTTTGTAGACCAAAGGGACACAACGTTTTCCAGGATGTCTTTCTAAGGCATCATAGAATTTTCCTGTGAAATGTGGCATGCTTTCTGTGTTTACTTGTGCTTTCTTTACAAGAACTCTTTTTGCTGCTTGAAGGAGAGTTTCACCTTCTTTTACATAACTTCCAAAAAGTTCCCACTTTCCTTGATCTGGTTCTTTTTTTCTTTTTCTCAGAAGAATTTTATCTCCGTCACCCACCAAAAGAACTACCGCCAGCATACAAAGTGAGAAACAAAAGCGCTATAAATAATTTATCACTTCCCGCCCAAACTAGTAGAAGCTAGTAGAACAAAGATTTTTAAATAGCAAGGGGCTTGTTTTTCCCATGAGTATCGAAGTATGTACTATTGGTGGCTTTTCTGAATGTGGTCGAAATTGTACTGCCATAAAGGTCGACGATGAGGTGGTAATTCTTGACATTGGCCTTGAGATGGAAAATTACATCAAACACACCCAGGGCGAGCGAGAAAATTTGGTGAAGCTGCAGTATGACGATCTTGTAAAAGTACATGCTGTCCCCAACTTGCACCTTATCAATGATTGGAGTAGCAAGGTAAAAGCGATTGTTCCAAGTCATGCGCACCTTGATCACATTGGCGCCATTCCTTTTGCTGCGCCCATGTTTCCTGAAGCCCCTATCATTTCTACACCTTACACTATCGAGGTTATCAAGAGCATTCTGCGCGATGAACGTATTCGCCTAAAAAACCGTTTGATTGCTCAGAACCCAAACTCCAAGTATAAACTTTCTAAAAAAATCACTATTGAATTTGTCAACGTTACTCACTCTATCCCCCACACCGCAATTGTGGTACTTCACACACCTTACGGAAAGGTAATGTATGCTAACGATTACAAACTTGATCCAAACCCCACTTTGGGGCAAAAACCAAACTATAAACGTTTGCGTGAGATTGCAAGTGAAGGAGTTACTTTGCTTATTTCTGAGACGCTTTATGCCGATGTGCATGGAAAGTGTCCTTCTGAAGCTATTGCTCGGCAGATGCTCAAGGACCTCATTGCTTGTACAGATTGTGAAGGGAAGGGAATTATTGTGACCACTTTTGCTTCGCATATTGCTCGTCTTAAAAGTACCATTGAACTTGGTCAAAAAATGGGGCGTAAGGTTGTGCTCTTTGGGCGTTCGCTTAAGAAATATGTTGAGGCTGCTGAGAGGATAAATATTGTCAATTTTACCAAGAACGTTGAGATTTACAGTCGACGTTATGAACTTGAAAAAGTGATGAGGCGTATTAATAAAGAAGGGATGGAGAAATATTTGATCATTTGTACGGGGCACCAAGGAGAACCCCGTGCGATCTTGTCTCGTATCGCAAATGGAGAGTTGCCTCTTAAGATTGATGCTAGAGATTTGGTTGTTTTTAGCTGTTCAGTTATTCCAGTGGAGTTGAACATTGAAAACCGCCGGGTGTTAGAGCGAAAATTGAAAGGGAAAGGCGTGCGTATTTTTAGAGATGTGCACGTTTCTGGACATGGTCACCGTGAAGATTATCGAGAAATGATCGACATGATTAAACCGAAACATATTATTCCTGCGCATGCGGGCCATGCTAAGGCCGAACACATGAAAGAACTGGCTCTTGAGTGCGGCTATGTTGAAAATGAAAGTTTTCACATGATGGAGAATGGAAAAAGGTTGAAGTTATAGTGTCAAAAAATTTGGCCCTTACCTTTCCAATTGATGAGCACAGAGATGTGTTCGCTGATGGAAAGGTAAGATTCTAGAATATACTTGTGCCAAAGCACAGCAAATCTTATAAAGCAATTTTGCTCCTGATCAGTGGTTGAGAGGGTGAATTTCATATGAAGTTTGTATTAGCGGACGTAAGTTTTTTGAAAAATAGTATTGCGATCAGTTCTGAGCTGGTAAATGAAGTTACTTTCAAGGCGACAAATGATGGTCTTGAGATGGTTTCTATGGATCCGGCTAACGTTGCTATGGTTATCTTAAAGATTCTAAGCAGCAGTTTTGTGGAGTACAAAGTTTCCGGAGAAAGTGAGGAAATTTCGGTTAGTTTGAATAACCTAAAGCAAATTCTTCGTCGTGCAAAAGGAGACGATGTACTCAGTGTTGAAACCACAGAAGATAGCAAATTGAAGTTGCAGTTGAAGGGCAAGACAACTCGTTCTTTCTCTATTCCTCTTCTTGAGATCGACGACCGAGAACAACGTGTTCCTGAACTAAGCTTTCCATTTAGTGTCACTATGCTCTCTTCTACACTTTCTGATTCTATAGAGGATGTAAGCATTGTTGCTGAATCTGTTACCCTTCTAGGGGATAAAGAGCAATTGTTAGTGAAGGCGCAAGGTGATTTAAGTAAGGCTTTTATTGAGATCAAACCAGATGAAAGTACCCAGATTAAAACCGATTCTGAAGAAAAGTTTAAAGCCAAATATAGTCTTGAGTATTTGAAAAAGATGATGAACGGAGCAAAGCTTAGCGACGAAGTTCATGTGAGCTTTAATTCAGATTATCCTTTACGTTTGGACTTTGTAGTAGTTGATCGTCTTTCTATGAGCTTTATTTTGGCTCCACGAGTAGATAATGACTGAACTTCCGAAAAGAACCTTAACTGTACTAGCTAATGATACTGAAATTCTTTTAGGTTTGAAGAAAAAGGGTTTTGGTTCAGGAAAAATTAATGGCTTTGGAGGGAAACCAGAACCGGGAGAGACCATGCTTGATTGTGTTCTTAGAGAGACCCAAGAGGAAGCGGGCGTTAAACTTGATAATCCCTACTTGGTTGCTGTTTTGGATTTCTTTTTTGTTCATAAGCCGGAGTGGAATCAGCAAGTGCATGTATTTCGATCACACAGTTATTCTGGAGAGCCAAGTGAATCAGAAGAGATGGCGCCACAAACATTCTTGCAGCAAGAAATTCCTTATGGTCGGATGTGGGTTGATGATAAATATTGGATGCCCTTGGTTCTAGCAGGGAAGAAGGTACGAGCAAAATTTACTTTTGCAGAAGATGGAAGCATTTTGAAGTATGATCTGCAAGAAGTTGATTCCTTGGATGAGGAGTCAAAAGGACCAGGTCTTTAGAAAACTATTTAAACAGAATTTTCTTGTCTTTTCCTATGGTTTTTTACTTCGAAGGTTTTTTTTGGTGGCTTTTGGTTGCAGATTGCTTGATCTATAATATCTTAGCTTGGAGTAGAGGTAAATGGCATGATTGGGCAAGTCATTGGCTCAGCCCTTACTTTCCCATTCACAAAGGGGTTGGGATTTTTTATGTTGCTGCGCTCTTTTGGATTGGCTGGCTTTTATATAGGATGCAAATTATCTTTCAATTCTTAAACTAATCTTTGAAGCAATTCTCTGGTTGAGAACAAAAAGCTTTAAATGGGCTAACTCTCCCCTATTCTGCTACTAAGAAAGGCTGGTAATTTAGTGCCCTATGGGGCCCTGAGGTTCTGGTCAATTGGGGTGACATTTATGGAAGAAGAAAATAAAGTGCAAATTGTCACTGAAGAGAGTGAATCTTCAATGAAAGCACATAGTGAAAAGAGTGATAAGGCAAAAACACATAGCCACAGTCACAAAAAAAAGACAAGTTCTAGTAATAAAAAAGCAAGTGAAAGTGGTAAGGGAATTGTTGATTTTTTCTTGGCAAACACTTGGAGAAGTATCGCAATCGTTTTAGCGCTCTTACTTTTCTTTATGGGAATTGGTGGCTACATTTCTATTGATATTGGAATGGCTGGGAACGCCGCAGGCGGTTCTGGCGCTGTTGATGATAGTGCGGCTGCAGAAATTGATCTGAGCGCATTTTATGAGGAGAGCGATCCGGTTTTGGGAGATGCTGATGCTCCAGTTACTATTGTAGAATTTAGTGACTTTGAGTGTCCGTTTTGTGCAAGAGCTTACAGCGATGCGTTCACACAGATCAAAAACACTTATGTTGCTAATGGAGATGTGAAAATCGTCTTTCGTGACTTCCCTTTAAGTTTCCATGCTCAAGCAACACCTGCAGCATTAGCAGGAGAGTGTGCTCACGAACAAGGAATGTTTTGGGAATACCACGACCTGCTTTTTGAGAACCAACATGCCTTGAGCTCAGAGAATTATATCGTATGGGCAAGGCAGCTAGGTCTTGATGAAGCGCAGTTTACCAGTTGTTTTGAAAGCCAGAAGTACTTCAATGAAGTAAGTAAAGATTTCAGTGATGGTGGAGCGCTTGGTGTTCAAGGGACTCCTGCTTTCTTCGTGAACGGTCAGCTGGTAAGTGGGGCGCAACCTTTTAGCGTTTTCCAGCAAATCATTGAAGCTGAGCTTAACTAGCTTGGGAATTTTTTTATTTTTGATTTTTTCTTTTTAATTTTCATTTCTTTGTTCATTTCTGATTTCGGTGTTTTTCTACCAGTTTCTCTAAAAGAAAGTTTTAAAGATCCAGGAGAATTCTTATATGTCTAAGAGGTGTTTTGAGCAAGAAGAATGGTGAGTGTTAGTGATTGGTTTTTGTACCTGCGTTTGGCTTTTAAAGAAGTGTTTTCTAAACGGAAAAATGTTACATGGGTGTTTCTTTTGGCCCTTGGTTTTCTTACCCTCAACTTCTTTCTTTTAGAATACTTGCAAGTTGGTTGGGTCTTTTTGAGTGATGTAGAAGTGTTTTTTAGCGCCTACGCCTACAGTTTGCTGAGCATGCCTTGGTATTCTTTGCTTTTTTTAGTATTGCTCTCTTTGCTTTCTAGTATCTTGCTGGTCATGCTTTTTTATGGCTACAAAAAAAATGTTTTAGAATCACATTCACGTGGTTCTGCCGGCGCTGCATCTTCCAGCGGAGTCCTTCTTAGTATTCTTGCTCCAGCTTGCCCCAGTTGTGGTATTGGAGTGCTTTCAGTAGTAGGCTTTGGAAGCGTTGGAGCTGCTCTTCCTTTGGGTGGCCAGGAAATTGGGTTACTTGGAATCCTGGTTTTGGGAGTAAGTATTTTGTTTGTGTCAAAGCAAATCGCTGCTCCTCACTGTAAGGTTGATTTTGGGAATAGGGGTTCTTTAAAGAGAAAGGGGCAGAAGAGACAGAAGCGTTAAATTTATATCTTGGCCCAGTTCTTGAGGTTTTATGCTAAGCGGAAAAAGAAAAAAGCTCTTTTTGCAGACTATTTTTGTCCTTTGTCTTGTTGGACTTGGGGTTTCTTTCTACCTTTTGAATATTCATTATGCAGAAGGCACAGGGGTTTGTGATATTAATGAGACTTTTTCTTGCCACACGGTTAACACAAGTAAATATAGCGTAGTCTTTGGCATTCCGGTTGCTTTACTCGGCGCTTTGGGTTACACTTTCATGGGGTTCTTAGCGCTTGGTGTTGGAAATGCTAAGAAATGGAAGTTTGTTACTAAGGGCGTTTGGAAGCAGATTGTGCAGTTGAGGGTCTTGTTTGCTTTTGCCTTAATCTCCTTCTTATTTTCCTTGTATCTCACTTATGTAGAGAGTTTTATTTTGCACACCTACTGTATTTTTTGCTTAGTCTCCCAGCTTTGTGTTGTGCTCATTGCTCTTTTGAGTTATTCTTTGTTGAAAAGTGAGAAAAAGAGATGAGAAATTCCTTTTTTCAATAATTTTTATAAACTAGGCACTGGTTTCTGGAGGTATGGTTGGGAAATTTCGTAAATTTTTAGGGGAGCTTGTTTTTTGGGCGCACGTTCTCATTGTTATTCCCATCGTTGGGCTTCTTTTTGTTCCTAAAAGTCTTGTTCCCAGCATTGAGTCTTTGCATTTCTTTTACGTTCTTTCTATCGTTGTGGTTCAAGGAAGTTGGGGAGCAATTATGTACTTATTCAATGGAGGCCATTACCGTAACGTTTGTCCAGTAACCACTGTGATGCAAAGCGTTCGTGGCCATAAGTTGAATGATCCAAAGAACTATACCCACTCTTTTATTTCAGAATTTTTCGGAAGGTATAAATTGCGTATCAGCAGTGCAGGAGTAAATTATATGCTCCTTGTTATGGTTGCAGTTGTTGTTGTACGTTTCTTCTTTTAGAGATTAGGAAGATCTCCAATTGTTCCAAATGGTGACGTGTGCTGGCTGCTCGTGGATGTGGTGTTCCATTGGAACAACAGTAAGGTCCCATTTTCTTGTAGTTTCATCCAAACTCCTATGATCTCCAACGCCCCTTGTAGTATCTTCAGTGTCTCTCTGTAACCTTCTTGCACGGCGAAGGGCTTGCTCTGCATCAACTTTTACAATAAGGGTTGCAACATCTCTAAGTGTTGGGCGATAAACAGGATAAAGACCCTCTGTGATCAGAAGCCTGCCTGGAGGAGAAAGTTCTTCTTCTCCTGTTCTTCCAATTTCATATTTGTAAACGGGGACCATGGTTGGTCTTCCTGCTAAAAAACTTAAAACGTCTTGTTCAAAGCGATCATGATCTAATACGTCTGGATGGTCATGATTCTCTAAACCTTCTGGCGTTTTTATTGGTGAAAGAAAATAGCGATCCATCCCCAAGACAAGCACTCTTGGTTCACGGTAGTGAGCCCTAACTTTATCCATTAGGTAAGTTTTCCCTGCACAAGAAGTACCATAAACAGCTTACCGGGCCATCCGTTCCTAAAACACTATCGATCCCTCCGCAAAGTGCATCGTAACCTTTTGTCAAAGTTGCATACTCTTGAACTAACTCTTGGAACATGCTTTCCATTTCCCCTTTAAGCTTTTAAGAATTGTTGTTGGAAAGAGCCCAAATAGAAAGTTTATTCTTGTTTAACTTGTGTTTTTTTCAGAATTTCTTTGAGCAACTCTTTTTGCCAAGCTCTAAGGCAGTCTTGTTTTTCAGTAACAATAATATCAATTGCTTGCTCCTTGTTAAGTAATAAGTAGGCAGGGATTTGCTCTTTGCTTGCTTTTTCTTTGATTCTCTCTTGAAGTAGCTGTAATTGTTGTTTCTTTTGAGAGGGAAGTTTCTTTGGGGTTGTTTTCTTAACTTGAAGGGGGCTTCTTTTTCCTTCCTGCACTGCTTTTCTTAGTTGTAGGGCTCGTTTTCTTACAATGGGATGGGTTCCTCGCACTTTTGCCCAAGAAGAAGGCGGGTTGGTGGCAAAAGCAATGAGTTGTTTATTTCTGATCACAAAATGAACTGGCCGATCTACTTCCTTGGCAAGTTTACTTCTCATTTGAAAAAGTTTTCTCAAAACCCCTCGTTGCTCTGCAGAAAGTTGCTTGTAGCCTTTAAGATCATTATAATTTTGTTCTTTTAGGGTGAATTCTTTACTCTGTTGAAATTCAAGTTCCTGCTCTATCCACAGAAGACGTTTTTTGCTCTGTAACTCTTTTCTCAGTTTATCGTAGAGTTGAAGGAGGTATTCAACATCTTTAGCAGCGTAGCTGAGCATTTTTGGAGGGAGTGGACGTTTGGTCCAATCTGCCTTTTGATGTTGACGTTCTTTCTCCACCTGAAAATATTCTTCAAGAAGGGAAGTAAGACCAATATGTTCTTTTCCTAAAAAAAGTGCTGCTAGCTGTGTGTCAAAAAAATTGTTCACTTGACAGTTAAGCTGTTTGTTAAGAATACGAAAATCAAAACTAATGTCATGAAAGACTTTTTTGATCTTGGGGTTTTCGAAAATTTTTGTGAGAGGAGCTAGTTCTTTTCCTTTCACTTTCAGTGTATCTATTATCCAAACTTTTTCTTTATTTGCTACTTGGATAAGTGAGAGATAAACCCCATAGTGATGCATATTATTTTCACATTCAATATCAAAAGCAAGAAGTTTGTCCGTTTTGATCTCTTTGAGAAATTCTTGGAGTTGTTCTGGAGTATCAATGTAAGTGAAAATAGACATTGTTGTGTCAGAAGAAAGAGTATCTTAAAAAGTTTTGGCGTTATTTTCTTACATCTTATCTTTGTATTTTTCTAAGAAGTGAGGGAATTGGGAGTGTAAAGGTTCTGGAAACTCTTCTTTCTTAAACCAGCCAATTGCTTCTATTTTGTGTGGCTCTCCGATCTTTACTTTATCTCTATTGATGAGTACTTTGAAATCTAAGGCGATCCAATGGGTTTTTTCTCCTTTGTGCTCTCTGTGCACATCCCTGTATCCTAGGTGTTCAAGCTCTAGAACTTCTGTACAGTACTCTTCCTCAATCTCTTTTTTGAGATTTTCTAAAACTGGAAGCCCATGTTCCAGGGCGCCTGCTCCCGGATCCCAAGTTCCGTGCTCGTCACGACATTGGATAGATCTTTTGCTGAGAAGATAATTACCATTGCCATCGTGGCATAGAAAAACAGTGGTAATTCCGGGGTAATCAATTCCTTTTTTCACAGGGAATAGAAAAAAAAGAAGCTTTTATAGATTTCTCTTCTGGAAAGATGAGCATGCCTTGAACTTAGTTGTTTTCAAGATCTGCTTCTTCTTGGAGGGTCTAAAGCTGTTGCCATGCTGTTATTATAAGCAATTCTGGTAGCCATCTCTTCCCCAAATTTTCTTGAATGATACCTAAGAACAAGATCTTCGAAAATCTCACTTGGCGCCTCATCTTCAATACCAAGTTCTCTGGTAAGTTCATGAACCTGAACTAGTTCTCTCCCACCATAGCTTTGAATAGTTGCTACCGCATCATCCATTGAAGTTTCGTAAGGTGTGAAGAAAGTTCCTTTTCCAAGTTTAACTGGACTTCTTCCAGTTGTGAGATCTCTTGCGGTGATCACATCCTTTGCTTCTTTGCCTCTGCCAACTTTTTCAACTCCAAGTTGATAAACTCCTGGAGCTAAACCATATGGGCTTGTTTTCCCTCTCCAGCCATCTTTCTCTTCGACCTTCACAAGAGCAAAAGTATCTCCTTGAAGATTTCTTATTTCTCCTTGTAACCCGGAGCAAATTCTTTGATAGCCTGCCGCATTTACGCCGCTTGTGCTAACTGGATCAAAAACAGCAGAGTAATCTCCAAGTGCTCTTTGAAGAGTAGCAACCGCACCATCAAAATGGCCCGCTGTTCTTTCTTCACCCAATTTTCTTCCAACCGCTGCTGAAAGTTCGGTATCAAGGACTGCTGCTCGGCTGTAAATGCTTTCCCAACGATCTGCACCATTTCCATCGGCAGCTGCTCGTAAAGCTACATTCCAATCAGCAAGAGTAACTGATCTTGCTTCTTTTCCTTGTCTTTCCAAGACAGTAAGGGCATCTTGCATAAGCTCATCTTTTTCTTCCTCTAAGCCTTTGATTCTTCCAGCAAGATCTGCATCTACATGCATTAGAAATCTGTCGAAGTATTGTCCTTCTGGAATGTCATCTCTTCCAAGCGGTTGGTGCCTCAAATTATCACTTCCATCCAATTCGGCACGAATAATTTTTCTCTCAGAACCGGCACTTGGCTCCCAATAAACATCAGCGTGAGCCCCAACAGTTCTTGAAGCCCCATCCCAGTGTACCCTTCGCCTTTGTTCCTCTAATTCTACTACTCTGTCAATTAAACTTGCACGATAGGGGTTGATTCCTTTGCGAACGTCATCAACTATTCCTAATACTCCTGTTTTGACCCTGTTGGCAGCTTCCCTGCCTAACCAAAACTGTTGCCATCTTGCCTCAACCCAGTTGATATCTCCATCAGCTTCTGCATCACGAATTGCTGCTGCTTTTACTGCAAGATCATAGAATTGTCCTTCATCCCTTTGTCTGACTGCTAATGCCCTATCATTAGCTACTTCATCTTCAGTTACAAGAATTTGATCTGCAGCTGCGGCAATGGCCACTAACCTTTCAAAGGGAGTGTAGCCCTCTCCTGCTTCCTCATCAGCTTCCGCTGCTGCATCAGCCAAATCACAAAGATAAGACGCTCCCCATGCCTCTCCCTTGAGCTTACTTCTCTCCAATTGAGCAAAATTTCTTCGGTGTTCTTGAACACCATCGTGCATTGCAGCAAGGACATCGTGCTTTTGGGAAGCAGAAACTCTTACGTACCCCAAGCGAGTTATAGCATCTTCATCAATAGGATAGTTAATCTCATCAACCATAGAGAAGTCTAGAATTGGTTCTGTTTATAAATCTTTCGTTTGTTTTGTCACTTTTTAGTGACAACTTGGAAAGATCTCACTGATGCTTAGAAGAAAAAGAAAAAAATAAAGAAAATGAGGGAATTCCTCAATAATAAGCCTTTTTAAAGACTTTCTCTCCAAGGTTCCACTTTCCAGGACCTTTAGCAAGTAGAACCAAGAACGCTGCGAAATAGAGAAGCGCTAACTCTCCACCGTTGCTCAGCGGGTTCCATCCCATTGGAAAGTGTACTTGAAAAAAGGCTCCAAGCATAATTACAACGTTGATGAGTGCTGCTGACCTTGTAAAGATACCAAGTAAGATTGCAAGTCCACCTAGAAATTCTAGAAGTCCTACAACTCCCATAAAGCTTGCAAGCGGAAAAGCATTTGCTCCTAACCATCCAAAGATTTTAACTCCGCCGTGCCCCATATACATTGCACCAATAAGCACTCGAAAGATGAAGAATAATGCGTCACCATATCGTTTTGCTAAGGTTTCATAAAAGTTTATACATACGTTTTTTGCCATAATAAACACCCCAGTGGGCTGAGTTTCCTGTACTTTTTTCTGTACATTCTCCTTTCTTGCCCACAGTTTTATCTTTTAGGGAAAGATCTTTGAATTTAAAAGTTTGTGTTCTTGTGGTTTTTTCGTGGCGCTGGCGGGGCGGGGCCAGAAGTACTCTTGTCCGCAAACCCCTCTTGCTGAAGCACACAAAGAAATCAGAGATTTCTTGTGCCCAAAAAATCTTTGATTTTTTTGGGAGAGTGCTCCCAAGAGAATCGCTTCTTTGTTCCAATCTTCCCAGCGACTACGCCAGCGCGCCACTTACCTTTCAGTAACCATTGTTTAATTACAAAGAAGCTTTTTAACTGAAGAGTGCTCTTTTTCACTCATGAAAAGTAAGGAAGGCTCTCTTGCAGCAAAATCTTTTGAGCTTATTGATCGACACAAAGAACTTTTTTTACCAAACTTAATCATGTTTGCATCCAACTTTCTTTTGTTGGTACTCTTTTTAGAACTTAGCGGTATTGGAAGAGAAATCTTTTCTTTGAGTTCTATCCAAGGCTTGCAAGAGATTGTAAACGCAAGCACCATTTGGTATTTTCTTGCTTATGTTGTTCTTGTCATCTTAATTGATAATTATTTTACTTGCGCAAAGTATGGCATGATCAAAGACCTTTTATCCAAAGGAAAAACTAGTTTTCATGAAGGGCTTCGCTTCGGAAAGACTCATTTTTTTACCACACTTAAAGTGCACAGTATCGTTTTTGGTTTAATTGTACTCCCTGTAATCTTGCTTGTTTTAGCTGCGCTCTTTTTTGCTCCAGAAAATACTGAACTTGCTCTTCTTTTGTTTAGCATCCTTATCGTAACCTACTTGGTTTACATGGGTATTCGGCTTTTGTTTATCTACCCAGTAATGGCTTTTGAAGATAAAGGCGCTTACATCAGCTTACGAGATGATTTTCATTATGTTAAATCACACATGCAGCATACCTACATGACTTGGCTTTTCGTAGTTTCAGTTGCAGTGAGTTTTTCTTTACTCAAAAAAATGGCTAAAGAAGAGATCAATTCTTTAGCTCCAGAAGCCTGGGGCATTGCTTTGTTTTTCATTTTGCTGGTGCTGATATTTGAGATGTTTGTTTCTTTATGGGAGCATGTCTTTATCTTTTCTTCTTATTTGGAAGGAAAGGGAAAAAAGAAGGCAGGAAAAAAGGCTGTGAGAAAGAGCAGTGGGGCGAGGTCAAAAAAATCTAAAACTTCTAAGAAGAAAAGTACAAGAAGAAAGAGTAAACATTATTATTGAATCTTTTCTCGTTCTGTTTTGTATCTCTTATTTTGCTACAAAGTTAAGGTAAAAGAAGATTGCAATACCCAATATGAGCATAACATTTGCTACGAAAAGCGCGATGCGCATAAGAAGAACTATTTTTTTTGGATCTTTACTCCACTTGCTCCAATTTTTGCTTAACATTTTTTAGCCTAATAAAAGATTCTCTCTCCATCTCCGCAAGTTGTGATTTGATTGCCTTTTCCACCTCTAAAATTTCCGGGATTTTGATATACTCAAGCGCGTTAACTCTTCGTTTAGTTTTCACAATCTCTTCTGCTACTTTAAAGATAGCAGTTTCGATTTCTGCGAGTTTGACGATCTTTGGAAGTAAGGACAAAAACCGTTGGCGAGCAGTTTCCACATACTGCGATACTGCAACCAAAGAAGCGTTCACTTCAGTGTCATGCTGCTCTACCTCAACAGAAAACACTTTAACGCCCATGAGGTTTTTCTCAGAAAAATCAAAAGTGCAACTCTCTTGAGAGGAAAAGGCGAGACTTTTTACTCGATTTACCCCGCTTACTCCTTGTGCGATGTGCAAGTTTTCGTAAGCTTGTCCTAGGTCGGCGATGGTTTCTTTCTTAAGTACCTTATAGTCTTGGATCATCTCAAAAAAAGTTCGAATCAAGGAGTCGCGCTTTTTCTTGAGAAGACTGTGGCCCTTTTGGGCAAGCTTCTTTTTCTCTTTCACACGCAAAAGTTCCATACGTGTTGCGGGATGATTTGCTGTTGTCATTTGTTTTGATTTGTTTCGCTAAGCTTTTCTCTCATACTTTTTCATGTATTTGTCCATGTACTCTTTCTTTGCTTTCTTAAGCTCCGATCGAGGGAAGATGGAGAGTAACTTCCAGCCTAAATCGAGAGTTGTCTCAATGTCTCTGTTCTCATAAAATCCTTGATTGATGAACTCCTTCTCAAAAGCATCTGCAAAGCGAAGATATTTCTTATCAATCTCAGAGAGAGAACTTTCTCCAACCACTGAAACTAACTGACGCAACTCCAATCCTCTTGCATAGGCAGCATAGAGTGAATCAGCAACTGAACTGTGATCTTCTCGGGTTGCTCCTTTCCCAATCCCTGCGTTCATCAGCCTTGAAAGTGAAGGAAGCGGGTTTACCGGTGGTAAGACGCTCCGTTTAAGAAGCGCAGCATCAAGTACCACTTGTCCCTCAGTGATATAACCAGTAAGGTCTGGGATTGGATGTGTTCTATCTCCTGCAGGCATAGTAAGAATGGGAATCTGTGTTACACTCCCTTTTGCTCCTTGCACCATCCCTGCCCTTTCATAGTTGGCAGCAAGATCAGTATACATGTACCCAGGATATCCTCTTCTTCCAGGAACTTCTGAGCGCGCTGCACTAATCTCTCGAAGTGCTTCACAATAGTTGGTAAAATCGGTAAGGACTACAACCACATGATAATTGTGCTCAAAAGCAAGATACTCTGCAGTTGTAAGTGCTACACGGGGAGTGATGATACGCTCAACACTTGGATCGTTCGCTACATTAAGGAAAATGACTGCACGATCAAGCGCCCCGGTCTTCTTAAAATCTTCAATGAAAAAACGAGCTTCTTCATTGGTAATTCCCATTGCAGCAAAAACTACCACAAAATCTTCTCCGGCAACTTTTGCCTGACGCACAATTTGCGCAGCAAGTTCATTGTGAGGAAGTCCAGAAGCGCTAAAGATAGGAAGCTTTTGTCCTCGAACTAAAGTACTCATACAATCAATGGTAGAAACCCCAGTTTGAATGAATTGGGCAGGCTTTTTTCTTGAAGCAGGATTTATTGCTGAGCCGTTCACGTCAAGATGCTTTTCTGGCACGATGCTGCTTCCATCTTTTGGCCTTCCAAGCCCATCGAAAACCTTTCCAATCATCTCTTTAGAAACAGGCATTTTAGCTACTTCTCCTGTGAATTGTACTTGGGTCTTGAGATTGAGCCCCATACTATTCTCAAAAAGCTGCACAACAACTTTATCTTCTGAAGCGTCAAGTACTTGACCGAGAAGTTCTCTGCTTCTTCCATCCTTCCCTGTTGATTTAATATTACAAATTTCTCCGTAAGCTACATCTTTGGTCTTCTCAACAACAAGAAGTGGCCCTCGAATGGAGCTTGTTGTTTTATACCAGGGTTGCACTTTTTTCGTCATTTTAGTGCACCTCCGCAATTTTCTCTACTATCTTTTTCCAGGTGGCGCTTTGCTTTTTTCCTAGAAACTCTTTATTATCCATGTATTTCATGCGAGCGATAAAACTACTAGTCTCTGATTCTCGCAACTTTTCTAAGTCGATATCCTTCAAGAGGGTTTTACAATGTTCGTAAAAGTGGAAGATTGCTTTTGCCAAGATAAGCTGTTTCTCTACGGGACAGAAAGTGTCTTCTTCATGAAAAGCGTGCTGCTGCAGAAAATCCTCTCGAAGCATACGGGCAACGAACATGAGTAATTGTTGCTCTTTTGGAAGGCTATCAAGGCCCACAAGCTGTACAACTTCTTGCAATTCTGCCTCGGTTTGTAAAATCTCTTCGCTCTCTTTTCTCAAACGGTTCCACTCTTCACTAATTGATGTCTCATACCACTCAGATAAAGATTCTTTGTAAAGAGAGTAGGAAGTTAACCAATTGATCGCGGGGTAATGTCTCTTATTAGCAAGGTTTGCGTCAAGCGCCCAGAAACATTGTGCAATTCTTAGGGTGTTTTGCGTTACTGGCTCTGAAAAATCTCCTCCAGGAGGGCTTACTGCACCAATCACAGAAATACTTCCTTCTTCGCCGTTTGCTGTTTCGACAATGCCTGCTCGCTCATAAAACTCTGCAAGACGTTTGGAAAGGTAAGCTGGATATCCTTCTTCTCCGGGCATCTCTTCTAACCTTCCTGAGATCTCACGCATTGCTTCAGCCCAACGGCTGGTAGAATCGGCCATGAGCGCTACTGCATAACCTTGGTCCCTAAAATATTCAGCCAGGGTGATTCCGGTGTAGACACTCGCTTCTCTTGCTGCTACTGGCATGTTAGAGGTGTTTGCGATAAGCACTGTTCTTTTCATAAGCGCTTCTCCAGACTTTGGATCTTTTAAGTGGGGAAATTCTTCTAGAACTTCGGTCATCTCGTTTCCACGCTCACCACAACCAATGTAAATGATAATCTCGGCATCACACCATTTTGCAAATTGTTGTTGGGTTACTGTTTTTCCAGAACCAAAAGGTCCGGGTATTGCTCCAACTCCTCCTTTCGCAATTGGAAATAAAAAATCAAGAACACGCTGGCCAGAGATGAGTGGTTTGTTCACCGGCAGACGCTTTTTGATTGGTCGTGGTCTTCGCACTGGCCAATCATGAGCTAATTTGATGCAGTGTTTTGTGTTCTTAGTAGCAATAGTTGCAATCTCTTCAGTAATGTTATACTTGCCTTTCTTGAGCCCAGTTATTTTTCCCTTAATTCCGGGAGGAACAAGAATTTTGTGAGTGATAAGGGTGTTTTCTTGAACTGTTCCAAGTACTTGCCCGCCTTCCACGGTCGCGTTGTTCTTTATTTTTGGATTTGGTACAAAGTTCCATTTCTTTTTTTCGTCAAGAGAAGCTACTTCAATCCCTCTTGTGATGTAGATTCCAGTTTTCTCTTTTATTACTTCTAATGGCCTTTGCGTTCCATCAAATACTTGCTCTAGGAGCCCTGGACCAAGAGTTACTGAGAGTGGTTTGTGAGTATTACTTACTGGCTCTCCTGGTTGGAGGCCAGTTGTTTCTTCGTAGACTTGGATTACAGAAATGTCTCCTCTAATTTCAATGATTTCTCCAACCAATCTTGCTTTTCCCACCCGAACAACATCATTTACTGATCCTTCAATTTCTGCATAGACAACCGGGCCTGCGATTCGCTTTATGACTCCTTTGCTTTGCATTTTTTGTGAACTTTGTTTGTTTTCCTTTTTCTTTGCCATTTTTATTCTCATTACTCTTTGTTTTTCACTTAGTTTTTCATTTTGATTCCTAAGGTATCTCTTACTAGTTTATCAATATGTTCTGCATTAAACTCTCCTGCTGCTTGAGGGATTTCTACCACAAATTTTCCTTGCAATAGAGAGTGTGTTCTTACCTGGTTGAGAAGCTTCTCACTTATGAACAAAATTTCTAAGTCCTTTGCTTGCTCAAGTACAGCTAGTAGGTCTTCTTTGTTTGCTTGTTCATTTACTTCGAACATGTTTTTTACTCCTGCAAGACCAAAACCAATTACATCGTCAGGAAAGGCCACTATCCCTATCTCTTTGGCAGGGGCTTTACTAGGCTCTTTGCTTCTTTTCCTTTCTTTTCCTTTCATTATGAGAGTACCTCAGAAATTTTTTCTTCTGAAAAATCATGGTGCTTCATTTTCAAAAGGATATTTACATTACGTACATTGATCATCTTAAGTATCATATAACCAAGTATCGTGTTCTCAGAGAGCGGATCTTTAGCAAGAAGGTCATTAGCAAAATCTTTGAGTTTGCGATACATATCTCTCTCAACCTTTTCTTTAGCTTTCAAATCTACCTTGTAGCCAAAGTCCTTAAGCTTGTTAGCTAGTTCAGGTAGGGTCATCTTTGGAGATACTTCTTCTTTTGGTATATAACCCCCCGTGAAAAGAGCGTCTTGCCCTTTGAGCACTAAACTTACGTTGTGAATGTCAATAAGGCGTTTGACATATCCCCTCGCAGCGGGGCTTTTTGCGTGATGAAGAGCTCTTTTGAGTAATAAAATGTCGAGATCTCTTTCGAAAGAGGCGAATTGTTTTTTCTTGAGCTCTTCGTAATGTTTGTTGATTATCTTTTGATAAACAGTCCCCTTTAATTCATTTTGAAGCTCTTCTAAATTATGGTTCTCTTGAGCTAAAAATTCTGGGGAAAATACTTCGGTTGTGAAATAGATCTCTTGTTTTTTGTGTAAGGTGACATTTGTCGAACGCACTAGACTTTTGATGAGTTGAATGTCATATCGTGAGAGCATGATACTTAGAAACTTTTGAGACCCTTGCGGACTAATCTTTTTGAGTTTACTTAAGGTTGTGATTAGTTCACTTCTTAGAGCAGTGTTCATTGCGGCATAAGAAAAGTCTGCTGCAAGATATTTTGTGAGTCCTGGAAAGAAGTTTTTCTCGAGAGAGTAGACGATCTCATTGTAAGGGAGCGTGAGATACTCTTCAAACTTTTCTTTTCCCACCAGTTTTCTTCTCATTGCGCGAATCCTTGCGTTTGTATATGCATAGGGATAGGTTCCTGCCAGAACCTTGAACACGGGAACAAGTACTACTAAAAAAAGCAGAAAAAGTCCGCTGAGCAGTACCACAATTAAGGTTGTTTCATCCATTTTGAATTGAATTTTTATTTCTTCTTTTGTTCTCCTTACTATACTTGTTCGATAATCTTCTTGATAATGAATTCTTTTTCTCCTTCCAGATGGTGATCCAAAGAGTCTTTGAGAAGCAAGGTTTCTGACTCTGCCTCTACTGCAAGCTCATCCAAGTTTCTTTGAACCTTTTTCAAAGAAAAAGTAGAGAGGGCTTTATTACTAAAGCCAGACCACACTCGAAACTGAAATTCTTCTTTTTGAAGACCCATCTCTTCAATCCTTCTTAGGAGGTGTTTGAGGAAAACGAGCGCCAACATTTCTTTCTCTTCCTTAGGAAGTTGTTCTAGTTGCAAGCGAAGAGAAGCAAGTACGCGATTGTAGAGCGCAAGCTTTTCTTTGTTAAGATCAGTGTTGAGTTCAGTGTTAGCACTAGCGATAAGGTTCTCTTTGAGTTGCGCTGCCTGGCGCTTACTCTCTTCTCTTATCTGCTCTGCTTGTTCATTGGCTCTTCTCTCAACTGCAAGAAGTATCTTGTTCTCCTCCTCTTGTGCTAAGACCTTGAGGGAAGTGATCTCTCTTTGCACTTGCTGAGCAATGAAATCGCTGAGCTCCTTACTCCTATCTGCTACAATTCGCATCGTTTACCTAAATCCTTTGTTATGCTCGTTACTCTTAGCTTTGGGCCAAACAGTGTTCCTGTTTGTTTATGCTCCAAAGACGAATAAGAGTAAGATCGCGATAACAAAACCGTAGATTGCTTGCGTTTCTGGAAGTGCTGCGAATACCAACATCTTTGCCAAAAGTTTTTCGTTCTCTGCGGTTGCCCCTGCTGCTGCGCTAGAAGCAATTCCTTGTCCAATACCACTACCCAGTGCTGCAAAACCAATAGCAATTCCTGCACCGATAGCGATTAATCCGGTTGTTATTTCTACCATTTACTTCTTTCCTCCAAGATTCTTTACATAAAAGGGTTTGAATTTGTATCCATCCCCTTCGAAAAAAAAGCTAAAAAATTCAACGTAATGAAGACGGGCTGCATGAATTGCGCAACCCAAAATGCTCAGACCAAAGTTAAAAGTGTGGCCCACAATGATCACCAAGATACTAAGAAGCACCCCAATGATTCCTAAAGTTAGTGCCTTTTGTGCAATGACATTTACTGCCAAAGCCACTCCTGCTGTTGCTAAAGAAAGAGCAAGAAGCCTTGCGTAAGAGAACCAAGTTCCAAAAAATCCACTAATATCCATGATTCCAAAGACTGACTTTTCTTTGATCAAGAAAACTACTGCCAAGAAAAGAGCAGTTACCCCAAGAGCCGAGGATCCCAAAAAGAATGCGCAGGCAGCCGCTTGCAGTAGGGGGAAGGGGGAAGCTTGAAAGATAATAGTTTTCCAGCTCTTCTTAAACTTCCACATCTGATAGATCTTAAGAAAGACCGCAAGGTTAAGGTGTAGAAGCCCAATGATAAGACTTGCTTTAAGGATGGTAAAAGATGCTGAAAAGGCGTCTTGATACAAAGGAGTAATCTCGACAAGGTCTCCAAAAAAGGAGCCAAAAAGAAGTCCAAAAAAGATGGAACTAAGCGCCGACCAAAAAAAGATCTTTGTTCCTGCTGGAGTGTTTTTGCCGAACTTGAAGCGAACAACTGCGACCAGCAAAAGTAAGGTTAAACCATAACCCACATCCCCTAACATAAAGCCAAAGAAAAAGGGGAAGAAAAGAGATACCAAAAAGGTCGGGTCTATCGCCCCATACTTTGGCATGCCGAAAAGTTCGGTTATGAGTTCATAAGATTTGCTATAAGGATTGTTCTTAAATTTGGTTGGCGCGCCCTCTTTTGCTGGCTCGGCAGCAATGAGAGCTTGAGGAAATTTTTCTTTGAGTTGTTCAATTTCTTTTTTCTCCACATAACCTTCTAAGGCGAAAAGGTGCTTGCTTTTCTTAAGTAAAGTTGAAATTTTAAATTGTTCATGGTAATTTTCTAAGGCGTTGAGAAGAAAACAAATTTTTGATTGCTTCCCATTTACTTTTCTGAAAAGCTCCTTTCTTATTTCTTCTTGTTCTTTATTGATTTGTGCTATTCGAGAACTTACTTTTTCAAGATGACTTGTTGAATTTCCCTCCAAGAAACTCAAGTTTATTTGTTTTAGTGGAGTTGTTTTGACATAAGCAACAAATTCTTTTTGTTTGCTGCTGGCCACTGCAACTGCGAAATAGTATTGGTTTTTCCAGTGAATTTTTTTTATGTTTATTTTTGCTTTTTTGAAAGAGAAAGAGAAGTCGTTTTTTGATTTGAGAAGGAAAAGTGAAGCTTTGGGCGATCTGGGCTGACGGATAACAAAAGGGATATCCTCCAGAATCTTTCTTTGCGCCTCAAGTGTTGTGAGCTCTCCTTCCACTTCTTTTCTTTTTTCAGCGAGCGACCTTACCTTCTCTAGGTGGCTAGCAACAAACTCTTTAGCGTGAGCCATAACTTTATCGTAAGCAGGAAGGCCTTCCAATGAAAAAGTTCTTTGGATTTCTGTCTCGTTAGCAATGTATTGTAATTCTAACAAGAGTTTACTTACTTCATCAACCTCAGCTTCAACAAGATCTGCAGCGAAAGGTTCTGGGATTTTAGCGGGCCTTAGGTGCATAATTCCCAAATCTTGAAGCGTTGTGAGAAGAGATCGCTTCTCTTCTTGTTTTGCTATGATCCTAACAAGGTGAAGTTTTGCGCTTAACATTTTTATGCTCTACTATTCCCCGCCTATACTAAATTTCTTAACACGTCACTGAATATTCTCTCAGCAACTTCTTCTGGATTGACATTTCTCATCCAACTTCTTCTAAGTGCAACGTCGCGCCGTAGTTCTTCAATGATATCTTGGGCCTCTCTTTGTGCCTGATTGAGTTCTTCTTTGGCAGAGATCTCTGCTTGAGTAATTATTTTTTCATAAACTCCTTGAGCTTTTTTCTTAGAAGTATTGATTCTTTTCTCAACGGAACGCTTGGTTTGGCGCAGCTTCTTTTCCCAGGTTTCTTCGAGGGAGCCAAGTTGCTCAATTCTAAGCTTATCTTCCATTACATTTTTGGCTTTTGCCCATGCCACATATAAGAGTAACCTAAAGAGACTAAATAGCTTTCGTTTTTCTCCCCTGTTTCTGTCTGTTTTTGCTTTGTTTTTATCACATTTTGCTTAACAATTCTCTTGCTCTGTGAAGGCCAAGTACTTTTGCAGCAACAAAAGCTCCAGACATAAGCGCACCAACCACGCCAACAGAAAGAGCATCCTGCCCGGCCAGGTAAAGATTTTCTATGGGGGTATTTATCTGCATCCAAGGGTGCTTGTAGCGCTGCGGGGTTGGAGCCACTCCATAAATCTCGCCTTTCTGATAAGCTGCGAAGTGTTTTGTTGAAAGCGGCGTTGAAAGTTCATGATAAAGCACTTTTCCTTTGAGTTGAGGGATCCTTTGGTAGAGTTTGTTAAGAAGTCTTTTCGTTATTTCTTCTTTGATCTGTTCGTAGTTTTCTCCTCTTTGTTTCCAGGAAGTATTTTCCCATTCTTTGAAAAGCTCGAAAGACGCCGGTACAATCATTTCTACTGTGGAGAGTTTGGGGTGCTTTTCTTTCCATTTTGGATCTTTTGTTGAAGGAAAAGAAATGTAAAGTACAGGGAAGGGTTGGTTTTGATCCTTGAGATAATTTTTTGCGTTTTGATCATGTTTTTCATCTTGGTAAATCCAAAGATTAGCACTCTCTAAATTAAGCTCTTCTTGAGAACCATCTAGACCAATGTAAAGACAATAATGGGCCATAGAATGTTTAAGTGTTTTGAGCTCTTGACTTACCTTAAGTTTTTCTTTCATTTCTTTTGGAAGAAGCTTTTGATAGCTATTTGGGACACCGACTGCACTAATAATGGTGTCTGCTGTGATTTTTTTTCCTTCCTTATTCTTATTGCTTCCTTTGTTTTCGAGAAGAATGCCAATTGCTTTGTTATCTTCGATAAGAATCTCTTCTACCGGAGCAAGTGTGAGTACTTGGCCACCATATTTTTCTATGGTTTTCGTGAGCGTTGTTGCAATTTGTCTTGCACCCCCAATGGGGTAAGCTGCGCCATCAAAAAAGTGTTGCACTAACATCGCGTGCATGCTAAAACTTGATTCTTCAGGAGTTGAGCCATAATCTCCCCACTGGCCGGCAAGAACCGCTTTAAGAAGGTTGTTTTTAGTTATATCGTCAAGAACTTCCTTGGTTGTTTTGTTTGACCATTTGAAGAATTTCCTTGCAAGAAGAGTTGTTGTTAGCTTCTGAAGAGGCTTTGGAAGCAGTTGAGGGATGTAATATTTTTTTCTTGCATCGTTTGTTGCTTGGAGTGCTTGAAAATATTTGTCAATTGCTTGCTGTTCTTTTGGAAAATACTCTTTAAGTTTTTTTTTGAGCTCTTCTTCTCCTTTTGGAAAATTGAATTCTTTTTCTCCAATAATTATTTTATCATAAACGGGGCCAAACTCTTGCCACTTGAGTTGGCCTTCAGTGAGGTAGTCAAACATTTTTCTTGGTGGGCTGTCTTTGAGGTGAACTTTTCCAATGTAATGTAAGCCAACGTCCCACTCAAAAGTGTTCCCTTGGTGTTTTCTTTGAAAGGTGTGGGTGAATCCCCCTGCAGTGTAATGTTGCTCAAGTACAAGCACTTTTTTTCCTGCTTTTGCAAGAGCTGCAGCTGCGCCAAGGCCCCCTGCACCTGATCCAATGATGATGATGTCGTAATGGTCTTTGAGCTGACCTTTTACTTCTGCCTTAGTTAGAGGGGTTCCCACCAAAATGTTTGCCATAATGTTAGAAGAAGGGGTTGGTTCTTAAGTTTTTGGAGAAAGAAAGAGTTGTTTTATTGCGTCTCTTTAAGCACTGCCCAATCAACAAGCACTTCTGAAATACTGTTTAGGGATCTTACAATTCGCTTAAGACTGTAGGTATCTATGTCCTTTACTTTTACTTGCTGCAGTTGCGCTACTTTATCCAGAAAAGGTTGAATGGTAGTTACATTGAGTTTTTTGTTGTCCTCTTCGAAGAATGTTTTGAGATCAGTAAGTATTGTGTTGATTTTTTTGATCTGTTTATCTGGAATGGTACAAAGGAGAAGCAAGTGGTCTGCAATTGATTCCAATTCTTTTGCGATAAGAGAGATGTAATGCACCTCAATGGTTTTTCGTTTTGCTTTTGCAGGGTGAGTTAGTGCGCTGGTTACTGCCTTATTGATGAGGATTTCTGTTCTATCGATCTCTTCTTCATAGCGTTCAAGTAGAGCTCGTGGCGCCTTTTTGCTGAGGACAAGAACTAAATTTTTTAGCTTTCTGAGCATGGTAATGAGTAAAGAAGAAGGATCATTTGCTGGAAGAGAAGATTCGCAAGTGATAGAATTTCCTTCAATTTCTACAAGGGCAAGGCTGAGCAAATCTTTTTGAGTGAGAAGGGCAGTAAAATCTTTTTCTTGCTCGAGGGTGATAGAAAATGCTTCTGCTGGACTGGTGTAGCAAGCAATGATAAGTTTGTGCAAGGTATCATTGTTTTTGCTCTGACATCTGAGTTTGAGTTTGATGGGTTTTTGTTTTTTTACCTGAGGGTAAAGCGCTAAGGATCCATCAACATTGGTTTGAATCCCAATCTTGGATTGTCCTGAAATTTTATGCTCTTTACACCACTTGGTTGGAAGGTATAAATAGTGCATATCTGCTGTTCTTTGAACCTTTCTGCTCTCCATACTCTTTAGCCTAAAGAGGTTGTTTTAAAAACGTTTGGGGGATTTTTAGAATTCTTATTTTTCTAAGAGAATTGCCTTGTTAATCTTGAGGTGCGCAGTGTGTTTGTCTTCTTCGATGATCTCTGCTTGCTCTATTTTTACTCTCTTCTTGAAAAGTGGACAGTCAAGTACTAAAGATTCAAACTCTCCACCTTCTCCTGCAATATTAAAACCATTTTTGTTGTTGATTACTTTGAGCTTTTCTAGATGTTCTTGCGTGAGCGGAGTGTTGAGCCAAGTTTTATCGATTCCTTCACCTGCAATTGCTGTGAGAATGATAGTGAAGTTGTTGTTGATTACTTCTTGCATGTGCTGTACTTGCGGCTTATGCCAAAGTGGAGAGAATATTTTGAGTCCTAATTTGTCACAGATCTTTTCGATGCGTTCTCGTTGGTATCGTGAGAAAAGTGCTCCCGAAACAATGCCATCGATCTTATGTTTCTCTTTTGCTCGTTTGATTGCCTTTTCTAGGTCTTTAAGCTCTTCTTCTTTCTCTCCTTGTGTTTCCTGAATGATGATGGGTAATTCCATGGCTTTTGCTTGGAGCTCGACAAGTTCGGTTCCTGCGGATTGAAACATGTAAGAATGTGGGTTTTTGCTTTTGAGGGTGATGAGACAAGAAAGCTCATAATTTTGCCTTTGCATAATCAGTGCTGCGCTGGTGCTATCTTTTCCTGAGCTGAACAATACTCCAAGTTTGAGATTATGTTCGGGATAGAAAGTTCGAAGGTAAGCAGACTTTCCTTTGAACTTGTTTTTCTTTGCAAGCTTGCCAAGAGCACTATCAATTCTACTCCCGTACTGCGCTGCTTTCTTTTTTCGTAAGGAGAACTCTTCTGAGATGCCTTTTTCTAGTGCGATTTCTCTTAAAATGTATTTTCCATAGCCTTCTGCGATCTTGTACTCTTCAGGTATTTTGAGAGCGTAGTTGACTAGATCCTTGTCAAGGAAGGGAAGTCTGAGCTCAATGTTATTATCCATGGTGAGGACATCGTCACGGTAAAGGTCTCGCTCATAGATTTTTCTCAGGCCCGCTAAGCATTCTTCATTGATGTGCTTTGCTTGCTTGTGCCTTTCATAGCCGGCAAAGATCTCTTCTGATCCTAAGCCAGAGAAGATCACTTTACAGCCATCCTTTTTGGCTGCTGCTGCTGCGAGGTAGAAAGTTAATGCTACTCCAACTTTTATCACATTGGAGTCTTCAATAAGCGGCACTAAGTGCTTGAGTTTAGCTGGAATTTCTTCTTCTTTGATTTTGATAACTTTATGTTTGAGCTTGAGTTCCTGTGCAACTTTAAGGGCTGCTGTGAGATCTTGCGGGACAGTTGTTTCTGAGTCCAAAGCTGCCGTGTAACAAGTGAAGTCGACATTTTTTTCCTTAAGGGTCTTTGCAATGAAGGTTGAGTCGATCCCTCCTGAAAAAAGGAGTGCCACTTTTTTTTGAGGAAGGCGTTTTTCTATGGCTAAATCTAGAAGGGAGGCTAATTTTTGCTTTATTCCTTCCTTGCTTTCCTTATGTTCTGGTGTAATTGTGAAGAATTTTCTTTGAATTTGCTTGGTCTTCTTTGTCACAGTATCGTATACTAGTATCTGACGAGGGTTAAGCTCTTGGATGTCAATGTGGCCTAGTTTCTCGAGAGCTTTTGCTTCGGAAGTGAAGGTGAAGGCATCTGTGTTCCACGTGAAATGAAGGGGTTTCACGCCGAGAAGATCTCTAGCAATAATGATCTGATTTTTGCTCCAATAAGCAAAAGCGTAAACACCATCAAGTTCGTCTATCTTTTTGAGTTGGAATTTGTCGAGGAAGGCGTGGAGAAGCTCTGCATCGTTGTTTGCTTCTAGCTGATATTTTTCTTTGAGTTCTTGCCAGTTATAGATTTCACAGTTGGCTGTGAGCATGGTGTTTTCGTTTGATTTGAGTGGTTGTGGAATGTGGCCTACGATGGCATGCAGGGTGTGTCCAAGGATGGTGTCTCCCTTGATTGGTTTGAGTTCTTTTGCTGTTTTTTTGAGTTGAGTTGTGGTTTTGTTGGTGATTCCACAACCATCTTTTCCTCTGTTTTGGAGTGTTGTGAGGGCTTGGATAGCTTGCGCTGCTGCATTTTCTTGTCCACTGATTCCTATGATGCCACACATGATATGTGTACTGGAGAAGTGGTTTTATAAGGGTTTTGGGGGAATGTTAATCTTAACTAAAGTTTTCATTCAATTTAAAAAGAAATAAATGAAAGATGGCATTTACTAAAATGGGATAAGATGCAATTTGTGGTTCAAAGATATTCTTGTAATCTTCATTAGTTAATCTCATTTCTTTGTAGATCTTTCCTTTATTGAAGATTAACAACTTGATTATCCCTTCATCACTCACGAATTCAAAATTGAAATGGGCTAAGGAATTTCTAATCTTATGATCTACAAACTTCAAAATAATTGGATCAGCAACTTGGTTTTTCTTAAAGACTTCCTGGATTAGTACAATTCTTGCTCCATTTGTGTCAAGATGACTTAAGGTTGAGTCTTGGAGATAAAGTTCCTTGGCCTTCTCCTTATCAAGAAAATAACTTAAAAGATCCAAGATTGATTCAAAGTGAAAAATAGTTGTGGAGATATAAGAGTATAGTGCCGAGCTACCATCAAGAAAATAATTCTTCTTTTTCTCTCCAAGATTATCTCTGTGGTACCTTGTTATTTCTGCAACGGATCTTTCTAATTTCTGTATGACCCTGGCCCTCTCATTTCTCTCAATTATCTTTGGGTCTTTGGGAGGACATTTTTTTAAAAGTTCATCAATAATTAGCTGGATTTCCTGGTTTATCTTTTGAACAAACATATCCCCTTGTTCTCCGAGTATGTCTGTTAGGTAAGCAGCAACATCTTCAGAATTTCTTACATTCAAAACCGCCATTTTTTTGATAAACCTCAATCTAAATGAATCTCTAAGATATCTTCATCTGCTAACTTATGATGTAACATCACACGCTGCGCATCAAACTTTGCACTCTTTCCCCAGACTCTTGCGAATCTGAAACGCTTTGGAAAGTCTCGATGGAGTTTGTTACAAACGTCTCGAATAGTAGCAGGTGATTGAATGATAAGCGGCTCTTTCATATCAGCTTCTTTTCTTGGCTCTTTGAGATAGATACGCATGAACTGTAGCTTGTCAAAAATCATATCTTTGAGTTTATTGATATTCTTCCCAGTATGCGCAGAAAAGGCAATGTCTGCGCCAATTTCCTTTTTTACTTTAGCAAGTTCTTTTCTTCCAACTAAATCTTCTTTGCTTATACTGATGATTGCTGGCAAATATTTTTTGTGCCCCTCAATACAATCAATAAAATCGTCAATGTCTATTTTGCTTCGAATAAGAATCTCTGCATTATTGATCTTAAATTCTCTGAGGATTCTCTTAAGAGTTTCATCGGGCACATCAAGTTTGACCGTCTTTCCGATTTGCAATCCACCTTTAGCAGTCTTTTTGATGTAAACTTCTGGTTTTGTTTTATTGATACGAATGCCCGAATCTTTGATCTCTTTGAGCAATGCTTTGTGATGCTTTGGTGTGGTAACATCAACCACCATAAGAACAAGATCTGCATTTCGAATTACTGCCAGCACTTCTTTTCCTCTTCCTTTCCCACTTGCTGCTCCTTCTACAATACCAGGAACGTCTAGAATTTGAATCTTAGATTGCTTATAGTTCATCATCCCTGGGACAACACTGAGTGTAGTAAAAGCATAAGCTCCCACTTCTGATTTTGAGCCAGTAAGTTTGTTGAGAAGCGTAGATTTTCCTGCACTTGGAAATCCTAGTAAGAGAACACTCGCATCCCCAGATTTTCTCACCGAATATCCGTGATCAGATTTTCCGGTTTTTTTAGAAGATCTGCCCGCTTCTTTTTCTTTAAGAATGGCAATTTTAGCTTTAACAAGACCAATATGGTGCTGAGTTGCCTTATTGTATTTAGTCTTCTTAATTTCGTCCTCGAGTTCTTTGATCTTCTCTCGATAGCTGGCCATGGGTACTTGAAGAAGGCCCTACTCTTAAAAAGCTTTAGTTGGGGAAGGTTTGGAAAGAAAGATCTTTATGTGAAGCACCGTAACCAACCAAGATTATATAGGCTTCATAAAGGGCAGGCTCTGCAGGCCCAAGGCAATTTGCAATCCCAACTTTTAATTTTCGAGCTTTAAAACCTTCATATTGAGCTTTTGCTCTGGCAACTTCTCCTCTTACTCTTGCAACAAGAGCAGGGTGCTCTCGATAAAGTCTTGCTCTATGGGGGTCGTCTGCGCAGACATCATCCCACTTTTCATCAAAACGAGTCCAAAAGTTATTGTACCTTGGAACTCCGTTATGGTGTGGATTTCCTTTTGCATCCAACCTTTGTTTAAATTTTTCATACTCTAAGATGGTATCAAGTGTCATCGAGAGCCCGGCTTCAGCCTTTTTTATAAAGCTTTAGCTATTATTTAGCTGCATACTTCTTAACGACTTAGCAGAAAAAGTCTTTTCCCCTGGCCGAGTCTAGAGCAAAAGGCTCTTTTCACGCTTTCGTTTTTCTGTGTAAAACAGAAAAACCGTTCAAAGAGAACTGCTTCCCTAGCATCGCTTGCCGACAAGAGGCAGGCGGGGTGACTTTTTCTACAGAGCTCTTCTTAACAGAAACTATTTAAAGCTAAAAATTGTTCTTTAGGGTATGGATTTTGTAACTCTGGCACTCTTGTCCATTAGTTTTATCCTATTCTTTGGCTTTTTCTCAGAATTTATTTTCCGAAGATTCAACATTCCAGATGTTCTGTTCTTGATCATTTTAGGTTTTATTTTGGGACCACATGTCTTAGGTTACTTAGATCCAAGCTTCTTTGTTGATATCGCTCCAATATTCACGACCTTCGCCTTGCTCTTTTTGCTTTTTGATGGTGCCTTCAACATTAATCTCTCTTCGTTGATACGAGAGTTCTCACAAAGTTTTGTGCTTACCACCTACAACTTTTTCATCTCCTCTGCGGTGATAACTGGAGTACTTTTCTTGTTCAAGTTTGATATCACCACCTCCTTATTAGTTGGTTTTGCTCTTGGTGGCGTTTCTTCAGCCTTTGTTATCCCTGTTTTGCAAGAAATGAAAGTTGGACAGAAAGTTTATTCTTTACTTGCTTTAGAATCTGCTCTTACGGATGTGTTTTGTATCGTTTTCTCCTTGACTGTTTTAGAAGTCATGAGCTTGGGAGGATTTGGTGTCCAAAAGATTTTGACGCAGCTCAGTTCTCTTTTTGCGGTTGCTGCAATGGTTGGGATCATTGGGGGGATTGTTTGGATTTTTTTAGTTCTGAAATTCTTTAGAGAACACAATTATATGATGGCTATTGCTTATCTTATCTTCATTTATGTTGCTGCTGATTTCTTGAATGGGAATGGTGCAATTGCAACTTTGTTCTTTGGTCTTGTTTTGAATAACTCAAAGCAATTGTCCTCTATCATTAAAGGAATCACTACCAAAAATACTTCTCTCAAGAAAAGAAAGGATATTATCGCAGGAGATCTTGGTGTTTCTATCACTACGCCTTCCGAAGAATATTTTTATCACCAAATTTCCTTCTTTTTGAAAACCTTCTTTTTTGTGTACATTGGTATTCTTATTGATTTGAGTGATTGGAAAGCGCTTCTTATTGGGATTATTTTATCATTTCTACTTTGGGCTGCTCGTTGCGCATCATCGCTGCTTACCAAACGTTATAGTAGTTGGGATAGAAAATTGATTAATGTCATTTTTGCCCGGGGTCTTGCTGCAGCAGCAATCGCACAAATTGCAATCTCCCAAGGAGTTATGCATGCAGAGTTTTTGGCTAAGGTGATCTATGTGGTTATCACTGGAACCATTTTACTCAGCTCTTTGAGTGTCTTTGTCTTTCGTATACAAAAGAAAAGGCAAGATGCTGTTTTGGAGACAACTAAAGCTGTTAAAAAGACAAAAAGAAGTAGCCAGAAGAAAGCAGCAGGCAAGACACAGAAAGCAAGGAGAAAAAAGAAGCGTTCTTAGAGGAAATATTTAAAAGTTGGAAGAAAGAATCAATCCTTATGTTTGAAAATCTTTGGCAGGGCCTTGCTGATTACTTCTACCAGATCATTGCTGGCTTTATTATGCTCTTGGTTGGTTTCGGTTTGGGTGTGCTTGCAAAGCGCTTTAGCAGAAAGGGGCTCCAAGAAATTGGTTTTAACCGCATTTTGCGCATCATTAATGTTCCTTACAATGGAGAAGAGATTGTAAGTTCACTTCTTTCTTACATTATTTACTTAGTAACTATCATCTTTTTTTTACAGCAATTGGGAATAACAAGTATTGTACTGTATTTATTGCTTGGAGCAGTGCTTATGATCATTATTCTTAGCTTCGTAGTTGGTCTTAAAGATGTGATTCCTAATTTTATTGCAGGTCTTTTCTTGCGAGGGAAAAACTCTTTGCATGTTGGTATGCGAGTGCAAGTAAAAGAAATTAGCGGGAAAATTGATAAAATTGGACACCTTGAAACAGAAATTGAAACGGAGCAAGGAGATATCCTTTACGTGCCAAACAATTTGTTCTTGCGCTCTAAAGTGCTTGTTAAGAAGAAGAGAAAGTAGGTTAGTCCTTTGTATAAGATGCAAAGGGGTTTTTTAAGAAGAAGCATTTATACTTTCTAACTTAGAAATAAGGTCCCAAAGTTGTGTTCTGATATAAGAAGAAACTCCTTGTGAATTGATCTCTTCAAGCTCAAGCACAGCTTTTTCTACCTTTAAGGAATCGTCTGCTTTGAGAAGGCTAGCAATTCGATCAAGACTTTCTTTGAGTTTTTTACTCGCATCTTGGTCCTCTTTAATCATTTCAATTGCTTCTAAAATTTCTTCTTGATCCTCAGGTATCATTGTCATCACCGTTTTTATCTCTGTTTTTTCGATCCTAACTTTTCATCTCTTCAATAAGTTTCTCTTGAGCTTGCTTAATGGACTCTTTAATCTTTTCTTCTTGTTCTTCTACCGTTTTCAAACGAAGTTGCATGAGCTTTTTCTTCTCTTCAAGCTCAGAGAGAAGTTCTTCTTTTTTCTTGGCAAGCATAAGTTTTCCCACTATTTTGTAGACTTGCTCGCTGGAAGGAAGTTCTTTGAGTGCAGATTCAAATTCAAGAAGTTGTTGCTGGATCTGTCCTTTCTGCAAAAGATGTTGCTGTAAGTTTTGTTGTAACAATTGCAACTGCATTGCATGTGTTGAACTCATTTTCATGCCTCTTTGGCAGTGGGCTTTTAGGAAGAATTATCTTGCTTTCACAGTAGTTGTAACACTTCTTCCCTTAACTACTGCACGATATCCGCAATAAGGGCAACGAACCCTTGCTGCAGTGTACTCATCAGCAACTTCTTTCCCACATTCACCACAAGTATATTCCATTTTAATGTGTTGTATACGCTTTTCCAGCGAATTTTGAGCCGCAGCTCGGTTTTGTACATTGCCAGATTCCTACTGCTTGACGCTTCACAGAAGTTGCGTTACAGTAAGGACATTTGTGTTTCTTTCTTTGGTTAGCTTCAATGCGCGCGAAGACTTTTTTTGTTCTTCTCCCGTAACGAGCTCCAAATCTTTTTGTTGATAATGACATTTCTTTTACCTACTCTCTTGAACGTAAAAAGTGGGGCTGCCCGGATTTGAACCGGGGTTCAGCGGTCCCAAACCGCTAGTGATAGACCAAGCTACACTACAGCTCCATCCCCTGTGGCTCTTTATAAAGGTTTTGTAGTGTTTGGCTGAAAGGAAGGGGGTTTAAAAGGTTTATGGTCCGAGGAGAATGGCCAATCCTAGCCTGTTTAGGAGAGAAAAAGAAGCTCTCGAGGAAACTTAGTGATTTCCCTTGCTTTTTTGTTTTTGAAAAGTAAGGTGTCTTCAAGTCTAAGGCCGAACTTGTTTTTGTAGTAGAGTCCAGGCTCTATGGTAAAAAGTTGATTCTCTTTGACTGTTTGCTGGGGATCTGCTTTTATGGAAACTCTTGGATTTTCATGGACTTCAATTCCTATCCCGTGGCCAAGCGAGTGGGTGAAGAATTTTTTGTCTTTTTTGAGAATGGATCTACAATGCTTCGCGATCTCTTTGAATGATCTGTTTGTTGTTGCTTGTTGTTTTGCTTCATATTGTGCCTCTTGAAGAAGTAAGAATTTTTCTTTTTCTTCTTTTGTTGGTCTGCCGAGATAGAACATGCGCGTCATATCTGAATTGTAAAGGGTGTACCTTGCTCCCATATCTATGAGTAGAAATCCTTTTTTGAGTTTAGTTTTACTGGTGATGTGATGTGGCACTGTTGCGTTTGCTTGATTGGCAACAATTGTTGGGAAAGCAACTTGCGCCCCTTGTTTTCTCATGTGGTTTTCAAGGAAAAGGGCGATGGAAAGCTCTGTTGGAAAACGCTTTCTTGTAAAGTTCTCTGTGAGTTCTTGAAGCGCCTTATCGGCGATACTTGCTGCTTTCTTGAGCTTGGAGATCTCTGTCTCTGTCTTTGTTTCTCTTAAATCGCTAAGTTCTTTTGAAAAGTCAATTATTTTTGCTTTGGGGTAGATCTTTTTGAGCGTCTCTTGGAAGGAAACAGTGAGTTTGCTTTTATTGACTGCAAGACGCTTGATTTTAGTTGACGTGAAGGCCTTTTGCCATTCTTTTTTTAGCTGCCTAATTTCTAGGCCCTTCTTTCTGGGAACATGGTCTAATTTGGTGATGTGTAGTGTTGCTTTATTTGGGGTTATTTGTAGCAAGGCATAACTGAGGTCTTCTTGCGCTAAATAAGTAATGTTTGGATCCGGGAGGGTGAGAAAGAGAAGATCAATCTTTTTGTCTTTGAGTTGCTTTTGGAGAAGTTTGAGTTTCATAATGTTGGAAAGAAGGGGGCTTTGCGTATTTAAAGGTAGCTTTGTGGGGGGGCCCTAAGTAGATTAAGAGATTTGAAGTTTTATTTTTGGCTTTTGTAGACGATCAGAAAGGATTATAAAGCCAAAAATAATGGTTTTCCTTGAGGGATTGATGAAAAAACTAGTTCTTCCAAACGGCTTAACAGTACTTTATCAAAAAAAGAAAAGCAAGACCGTTGTAGTGCAAGCGCTTGTTAAGGCAGGAAGCAATCATGAGCCCGAAGGGGAGCGTGGTGTTGCGCACATGATGGAGCATTTGCTTTTTGAGGGGACTTTCAAGAGGCCAAGCGGAAAGTTGATTGCAAATGAAATTGAGAAGCTTGGTGGAGATTTTAACGCTTATACGAGCTTTAATCGAACAAGCTATTATATCAAGGTTTTGAACAAACATTTTTCTATTGCTATGGATGTACTTGGAGATGTTTTACAAAATCCCTTATTCCAGAAAAAAGATTTTGAACGCGAACGAGGGGTTGTGCTAAAAGAGATCAACATGATCTACGATGATCCCCGTTCTTATCAGTGGGTATTAATGCAAGGAAAGTTGTATCGTGAACATCCTGCTAGGTTTCCGAGTTACGGTAGCGTTGCGGATTTAAAGGAGATGAAAGTGCGCACCGTTCGCTCTTTTTTTGAGAAACAGTACGTGGCGAACAACATGATCCTTTGTATCGTCGGGAACGTACGTGATTGGAAAAAAGTGGTCAAACGTGAGTTTGGCATGATGCGTTCTGGTCCTGTGAAAGCTTTGCGCTATAAGAAGGAGAAACCTTTGCGTAAGAAGCAAAGCGTTGTTGAGATTCGTAAAACCTTCAATAGCCATTTAGCGATGGGTTTTCGCACAGTTACTCGTGAGCATAAGGATAGTTATGTGCTTGATGTGATTCAAGGGATTTTAGGTCGTGGACAAAGTGGAAGGGTGTTTGCTGAGCTTCGTGGGAAGCACGGGCTTGCTTATGATGTGGGAACCGAACACATTGCAGAAGAAGATCACGGCTATTTTGCGCTTTATGCAAGTTTTAGTAAGGAGAATAAAGCTAAGGCTGAACGCTTAATGCGCGGCGAGATTAAGAAGTTGCTTTCGGTAACTGAAGATGATATTAAAGAGGCTAAAACCTACCTCGAGGGAGAATATTATTTAGGTTTAGAAGAGCCGCAGCAGCTTGCAGACACCATGTTATTCTGGGAGCAGGTAGGCAATGCACACTGGCTTGAGAAATATTTGAAAGAGATTGAAAAAGTGACTGTTGCTGATGTTCGTCGTGTGGTTCGTAAGTATTTGCAGTATCCTACTGTTGCTTTTATTACCGGGAATGGTTCTGGGAGGAAGAAGAAGTGAAGGAAAAACAAGTTTTAATTCTCATTCGTGGCCCAGCAGGAGTTGGGAAAAGTACTATCTCTAAAGCATTGAAAAGAAAAAAGGAAGGGTTAGTACATCTTGATGTGGATAGTTTTAAACACCTTATCTCTAAAGAGTCAAGTAAGACCCGTACAGAGATTGCGCATGAGGTAGGAAGTCTCTTCCTGCAAAAATTGTTGGAAAAAGGATATAGTGTTGTTATCGAAGAACTTTTTAGAGAAAAGGAATACAAAGAGATCTTGAAAAAAGTCAAGAAATTTAAAATTCTGGTTTTGAAAGTTTTTCTTAAGGCTCCGAAAAAAGTGTTGTATCTTAGAGATGCAAATCGTGGAAAAAATAAAGGAAAGGCAGTTATTTCTAAATTACATGGAATTGTTAAAGAAAGTGGTGAAGACATTGTAATTGATACTAGCAAAGTTTCTGTTGCTGAAGCCGTAAAAAAAATTCTTTTGGAAATAGAAAAAAAATAATTATCTTGTCACTTGAAAGGCCTGCACTTTTTCCAAAAGTTCTTTTGCCTTTTTATCTTCTTTAAAGTGTTTTCTTGTCGGCTCTAAAAGAAAGTTGATTGCAGCAGCGACCCCGGTTTTGAGATCAATGGATTTGAGCTCTCCTTTCTTGAAAGCAGCTTCAAGTTCTTGATAGCTTGAGAAGGAAAGGTTGCCCCCATACTTTTCTGGTCTTTCGATGTCTAACTTATCCATAAGCTGGAAAACTATGTACTTTGCATACTCTAATACTGGATTGTCTTCCACTTCTCCATCAACACAGTGCGCTTTTTTGAACTTTCTTTGCACATCTTCTTTGGAGTCAGTCATAAAAATAGCAGTATCGGGCTTTGACTTAGACATTTTCATTGCAATCTTCCTATCGATTCCTGTTGCGTCAGATTGTTTAAACTGTAAGCCTAAAAGCATATGGTGATGTAATGCCACTGGTTTCTGTAAACCAATTTTAGGGAAGACGTCACGAGCGAGCATATTTACTTTTCTTTGATCTAGGCCTAATTGCGCGATGTCTGCATTAAGGTGATGAATGTCTGCTGCTTGCATCAGAGGATAAAGCACTTGCGCTGCAGGGTTAGAAGTTGATTCTTCTCTTCCCATAATTTGTCCGCACTTTAAGACTCTTGATACAGTTGCGTTCATTGCAAGTTTCATTACTGTTTCCCAATACTCGGGATGTTCTTCATAGAATTTTGAAGTCCAAACAAACTCAACGTTTTTAAGATCCATGCCGCAAGATTTCCACACTTCGATTGCATACTCTCCGACAGTTTGAATCTTTTCTAAGTCTCCTCCATACTTATTATTAAGCATGCCAAAGTAATCAGCAACCCAGAACTTGAATTTTATCCCAAGTGAAGTTAACTTGTTGACAGTGATAGCTCGAAGGAGGCCTTGCGCAATGTGAATTTGCCCGGAAGGTTCGAAACCATCATAGGCGATTGGGTGCTCTTTTTCTTGGAAAAGTTTGAGTAAGTCTTCTTTGGTGATCAATTCTTCAAAAAGAGGATCATTTTCAATTGTTGCTACTTTTTGCTCTGGATTCATAGTTTGTTTTAAGGGCCTTAACAGTTATTTAAAGCTTTTTGGAATGAACCATAATAGTTTGGGAAAAGGGATGCTTGTGCTGTGGTGTGGAAAAGTATAAATAGCAAGATAGGAGGTGTCCTGATTGGGTGTTGGGGGGATTAGACTAATGAAAAAAATACTCTTGTTTGATTTCTGGGGAACGCTCGCTGAAAACGGAGTTTGGAGCCCAACAAAACAAATTCGAAACATTCTTGGTATCCGTTTGCCTTTCTCTGAGTACGTTAACCGTATGCAAGGAGCCATGATGACAAAAAAGCATGAAGATTTAGAAGCTGCTTTTCGTTCGGTGTGTTCAGAATTTGCCCTTGATTGTGATGATGCTAAAATTGAAGAACTGATTGGCATGTGGAACAAAAATTGGATGCTTGCAAAACCTTACGAGGAGGTTGCTGATGAATTGGCCAAACTTAAAGAGAAAGGGTTTACTTTAGTGCTTGTTGCTAACACAGATCAATTTTCTATTCAAAATGTTTTAGAAAAGTTTTCTTTAACTGGTCTGTTTGATAAGTTGTACTTTAGTTGCGATGTTGGGCTTATCAAAAATGATGAAGCTTTCTTTCCTGGACTTTGTTCTGAGCTTGGAGTGGGGGTTGGAGATTGTGTCATGATAGGCGATAGCATTCAAAGTGATGTGATTGCAGCAAAGGCTGTTGGGCTTTCTGCTGTGCTTGTTGATCGTAAGAATACTCGAGATTATCATCCTAAGATTCAGTCACTTAAGGAGTTAGAAGCAGTGCTTGAGAGTTTGTAATTTGGGGAATATTTAAGTAAGCATTTTGTTTTTATTGCCTTATGGTCAAAGTAGTCTTTCTCGGCACCACATGTATGCAGCCTACCAAGGATCGTAACCATAGTGGTATCTATCTCAAATTTAAAGAGCAAGAAATTCTTTTTGACTGTGGTGAGGGGATTCAGCGGCAGATGCGCATTGCGGGATTAAAGCCAACAAAGCTAAAGCATATTTGTATCTCTCATTGGCACGGTGATCACGTGCTTGGTTTGCCTGGGCTTTTGAGTACCATGGCAGCAAATCAATATTCTGGGACTTTGCATATTTATGGTCCTAAGGGTTCTCGGAAAAGGTTCTTGGCTATGCAAAAAGCCTTCTCTTGTGGTCTTGATCAATTGGATGTGCAGTTGCATGAGTTAGGATCTTCGGGGCTTGTCTTTGAAGGAAAGGATTTTGAGTTGCATGCGCAGTCGCTCGAGCATTGCATGCCTTGTTTTGGCTATTCTTTTGTTGAAAAAGATCGCAGGCGTATCAAAGTTGCTCTTGCTAAAAAGTTGGGGCTGGCTGGTCCGGTTTTAGGTAAGTTGCAGCAAGGAAAGAATGTTGTGCATAAAGGTAAGAAGGTTAAGTGCGATGATGTAACGACCGTTGTTAAAGGTAAAAAAATTGCTTACGTTGCTGATACCAAGATGTGTCAAAGCGCCGTTGTACTTGCAATGGATGCCGATTTGTTAATTTCAGAGAGTACCTTTCATAGTGAAGATGCAAAGAAGGCTTTGGAGTTTCATCATATGACTTCGGCTGATGCTGGAAAATTGGCTGTTCAGGCAGGAGTTGGAAAGTTGGTATTAACTCATCCAAGTTTACGCTATAAGACGACAAGCGCACTGGTTCGTGAAGCAAAGAAGTACTTTAAGGGGTCCGTGAGCTTTGCTAAGGACTTTATGGAGATTAAGGTTTGAGTTCTTGGAGTTTGGTTTGTTCTCTTTTTATTGCACTGGTCAAGTGCGGTGAGTGTATATAAAGCATTATTGCATTCTTGCTTTTGATATCTATGAACCGCAAAGCTAAGGGGACAAACGCTGAACGTCAGCTAGTGCATGCAATCCATTCTTTTGGTTGGTCTTGTTTGCGGGCAGCCGGGAGCGGGTCTTCACGTTATCCTTGCCCAGATATTTTGGCAGGTAATGGAAGCAGACGTCTTGCTATCGAGTGTAAAGTTACGAAGGAGAAACGTAAATACTTTAGCGCTGAAGATGTGCAGCAGTTGCGTATTTTTGCTCGCAACTTTGGAGCTGAGTCTTGGCTGGGGGTGAAGTTTGGCTCTGAGGATTGGTATTTCGTGATGCTTGAAGATCTTATCGAGACCAAAAGTGCTTTTGTCATTTCTTTAGATGTTGCTGAACGTCGTGGCTTGAGGTTGAAAGAGTTGTTGGAGAGTTAGTTTTTTTCTTTTTTAGGTGTTGATTGGCAGCTGCTTGTGAGGTTGGAAAAGTTGTCTTCTTTGACGAAAGCTTTATAAGTGTCGTCCTTTGTCGTAGAGGACAAGATAGTGGGGTCTGTCCAGTTCTAAGATGCGTCTAACCAAACAAAAAATTGATGGAGTCATCATAAAAATCCTTGGAGAACAAGGTTTATCCCTGGTGGAACTTCTTCAGGGGCAAGAAAACGTTTCTGAGTTTGATATTGCAAAAAAGCTCAAGAAAGATATCAAAGTTGTTCGTAAGATGCTCTATTTGCTTTACAATCACAATTTAGTTTCTTTCACACGAAAAAAAGACAAGCAAAAAGGATGGTATATTTACTATTGGACCCTTATGCTCGAATCTTTACGCTTTCAATACCTTAAACAGAAAAAGGAGACTCTTGCTCGGCTTGAAAAGATGCTTGAGCGAGAGAGAAA
Organism: uncultured Methanosarcinales archaeon; assembly: GCA_964343575.1. Lineage (GTDB taxonomy): Archaea > Nanobdellota > Nanobdellia > Woesearchaeales > GW2011-AR9 > CAYFJV01. Next base: position 83,981 of record CAYFJV010000002.1, read on the forward strand.
AGAGATTTTCTTTGTCTCTCCAGATGGAAGCACTCGTTTAAGTTTTGATGAAGCAATGGAGTTTGACTTTCACTGCCCTGAGACGGGAGCGCTTCTTGAGCAAGAAGATAATGCTGAGCGTATAACTTTGCTTGAAAAGCGAATCACCGAACTTCGCAAAGAGATTGAAGCTGAACAAAAGTTCCGTGATGCTCAACGCAAGAAGAGAAGAGAAGAAGCGAAGAAAAAAGCAGCAAAAGAAAAAGCTCGAGAAGAGCGCCGACTTGCAAAAGAGAAGGCTGACAAGGAAAAAGCAAAAGAGGCTAAACGAAAAGCTAAGGAGCTTGAGAAGAAGAGGGCTGCTCGTGAGCGAGCAAAGGTTCGTGAGGCTAAGAGAAAGGCAAAAGAAGCTGCGAAAAAGAAAGCAGCAAAAGAAAAAGCTTTGAAGAAAAAGGAAGCTGAGCGTAAGAAAAAAGAGGCTGCAAAGAAGAAGAAGCAAAAGGCAGCAAAAAGAAAAGCAAGCAAACGCAAGGTTGCTCGTAAAAAAGCGAGTAAAGCAAAAAAAGCAGTTAAGAAGAAAGTTGCTAAAAAGAAAAAAGTGGTGAAAAAGAAAGCCACAAAGAAGAAAGCTGCTAGAACAAAATCAAAAGCTTCTAAGAAAAAAACAGTTAAGAGAGTGAAGGTTCCTGCTAAAAAGAAAACTGTAAAAAGAAAGAGCGGGAGAAAAAAATAAACTGTTTTATCTTCTAAAATTAAAATTTAAGAAAAAAAGAAGATTTATCTTCGTCTTCTAGTTGTTCTTCGAGAAGTTGTTTTCTTACGAGCAGGACTTTTTTTCTTCTTTGCTGGAGACTTCTTCTTGATACCAAGAGCTCTCTCAATTACTGCTTCCTCTCGCAAAACTCGCATGGTCATTCTTTGAATGTTGGACTCCATTCCTGCAACACGTCGCTCAAGCATGATAAGCACACGCAAACTGTAAACAATTGCAGCTAAGGTTCCAATGATGGTTGCGAGAATAACTTGTAGTAAGGATAATTCTGCCATTTGTGCACCTCTTTTGATTGCTAAATTGCTTTGGAAAAAGTGTTTTGAGCTATATAAATGTTTGCTTAGCTAGTTTCAAGAAGAGGAAAGGTTAACAAAAAGAAAATTTCTGTGTGCGTGCATGAGAAAAACGTATCGTGGAAGTGAAGCACCTGGTTTTCCAATGCTCACTTATGGGCTAGTTTTTGGAACTGTTTTATTGGCCTCTTTAGGAAGTTATGGCATATTCTCTTTGTCCGATGCTGCCAATGCCTCTCCAGAAATTGGTGGAATGGAAAGAATACTTGGGTCTGATCCTCTTTATGAAGATACTGCTGGGAGGTACTTTTCTTTAGAGAGAGAACCCTAAGCCAAAGCTTTATAAAAATGACCTAGCTTTGCCTCTTTATGGATGATTATGAAGCTTTACTCAAAAAGGCTCTTGAAGAACTGCCAGAACACTCGGTTGCAGCAGAGCGTTTTACTATTGAGAAAGTGAAAGGCCACATTGAAGGAAGTAAGACTATTATTTCTAACCTTAAACAGATTGCTAAAGACCTTGGTCGAGATGCTGATCATCTTTTGAAATATCTTCTTCGTGAGACTGCAACTGCAGGAAAGTTTTCTAGAGGGCGCGTTATCTTCGCATCCAAGATTTCGGCGAAACGTTTGAATGATAAAATTCGAAAGTACGCTAGTGAGTTTGTTTTTTGTAGCGAGTGTGGTAAGCCTGAAACTCAACTTATCGAAGAAAAGGGGATTGCTTATTTGCGTTGTCAAGCTTGCGGTGCAAAAAAGCCGGTAAAAACAATCAAATAATTTTGTGGGTTTCGTGCGATGGGATCAGATGTCTTTATTCTTGCCGAACATAATTCTCCAGAAGGTATTGTTATGGTACTCACTGATGCAGAGATCATTGGTCAAAAGTTTGAAACGGAGAAACTGCAACTTGATTTGTCCGGAAAGTTTTATGCTGGGGAAGAGAAGAGTCGTGAAGAAGTTTTGAAACGTTTGCAGAAGGCCTACATTGTGAACTTTACTGGAGAGCGAAGCGTTGCTCTTGGTCTAGAGTTAGGTATTCTTGATTCAGAGCGTGTGCTTGTGATTGGCGGCGTTGAGCATGCACAAGCTTGGCTTGGGTAAAAAGACTACCAAACTGCAAGAGTCCTTGAAGATCTTCTTGGTTGAGCCCTTGGCATCTCTGAGAGTGGGATGTGATGTTGAGAGTATAGAGTTTTCAAATCATGTGGATCTTCGTATTGCCCCACCCCTTCTAAATTATAATTGCTACAACCAGTTTTTACTTGGTCAGCACTAAGTCCTAATTGTCCCGTTAACTCTCTTGTTGCTCTGTCAACTGAAAAAGCAAGAGTTTCTCCTCGAATGTATGTTATCCTGGTCCCAACTCCCGGAGGACAGATACTGCTTGTATGCGCTCCTTCAACTCTAAGCTCCAAATTTGGAGCACCGGGCCCATCATGTACCAGAAGAATTCTGTTATCTCCTGCAAAGAGATATTTTACTCTAGACCCATCTAGTTGGATTGGTCTGCTTGGTGTGGCCATAGAGGATCTTGATCTCCCTCTCCTATACTCAAAGGGTAGGCCTGCAGATTCATATAGCTCTGCAAGAGAACTAAGATCTCCACTTCTCGTAACTCTTTGCATCTTAGGTCCCTTCCCATAAAGGTTTGCTTGGTGGGAAGGATTCAAGACATCCAGTACCTGATAGCCCTCAAGCCCCCTTGGGAGAACAACAGTCGTGATTCTTCTACCACGAAGAGTATGTTCTCCTCCAAGGGTTCTAGCTCTTCTTCCTGTGGCCTTAGACAGGCCCGGAGTTCTAGGATAATGAACGAGAAGAAGTGTTCTTGAACAGTCATCATAAAGAGCAGTTTCAACTTCTACCCCTGCAAGCATATCAATAAAAGACCTTTCTGGTTCTGGTGCTCTCACTCCTTCAGCTTGCGTAGAGCCCTGAGATTCTTCTCTTGCGTGTTGAAAGTTTGGGTTTTTAGGCTTTGGGCCCTTATTTGCTTTCCCTCCCCGACTAGGGTGGTGCGCATTTTTAGCAGCTATTCTTGCTCTTGTCTTTTCTCTTGCTCTTAATCTTGATTTCCTTGACATTTATTTCTTCACTTTTTCTTGGAAATCTAAATTTTATATAAAATCTTAGATATTAAAAAAGAATATTCTCTTGTTTTGTGTTTTTTTAGGGCTGTTTTTTGGTTTTTTGTGAAAAAAGTTACTTCCCCATAAACGCGCCCAGACCCACTTGCTTATCTTTGGCTTTACCAAAGACGGTGTCAATGTTATGTTTAAGCAGATTAATGGTTTGCTTCAAGTAGGGAGAAAAATCGTATTTCTGCGCAAGCTCAAGGCTTGGTTCAAGATACTTCACTACCGATCCTTCAGAGATGGTAAAAATTATCTTTCCTGTTTTACAAGTATGGCACTTATTGCTTATCGGTGGGCGACGATATTTCGTGTTACATTTCCCGCAACGAAAGCCTTGCATAGAAAACTTTCTAAAATTCCCTTTGATATCCGCTAAAAAGTGTCGCTGGATTACCATTCGAGCAACATCATCCATATCAACTGCGCGCACTTTTCTTGCGATTTCCATTTGACCGAATAATTTTTCTTTCATACTCGGCAAAATTTTGTAGGCTGAGCAGTTTACTCCTTTGTTAAAGTTGTCAACATGGTGTGTAAAACCAAAACCTTCATACTGTTCTGGAGTATCAAGCTTGTGATCAAGCTGTACGATTTTCTTTTTTTCTTTACCATAACGCACTTCCCAAGGAGCTTTCATTTCCAACGCTGCTTCATAAAGTTCTAAAGGATAACGCCATTCCATATCAACTCCTAAGACTTGGTCGTCAACCTCACTTGGAGAAAGTACTGGGGTGAGTACCAGCGCAGCATCCATGGTTGATCCCCTACTACTTGGAAGATATCTCTTGGAGAAATTAAGTAAACCATCAAGAAGGAGCATTACTGCTGCTTCGTCACCATCGCAGTCCCTTCGCAGTCCCGCATGGTACATTGGGTGCGTAATAAGCCCTTGCGTGTGTGCAAAACCAATAATTCTCCCCACCGTTCCTGCAGAAATGTGCGGAGCTAAACCAATTACTAAATGACCCACAAGATCTTTTTCATTTTTTACTTTATAGAAGGGTTTGAGACCATAGTGGTTGACCAGCATATCATCAATAAACTGCGCTACCCTTGTGAGCACTTGCGCAGCTGATTCTTCAAGCACATCAACGGCAGGCAAGATGACATCTTGTGGCCTCATTTCCAAAATTTGGTCGTCATTTTCAAGGTATTTTCCATGAATGTCTCTTTCATAACCAAGTTCTTTGAGTCTTTCAATACTTGTTCCAATCTCTTTTGGCTTGAAATGGGTAAGAGGTAGTTCAGTACAATCGTAGCGCGTGGTGCCATCTTTATTTACGGCAACGTTGTGTTTTGCTCGCAAGATGCCTTTCATTAAGTGTTCAGCAATTTTTTCTCTGTTGCTTGTCCCACGGACCCCTTTGATAAGATCGGGAATGATTTTGGTATTGAGTTTCTTTTTGAGAGCATCTACAATTTCGATAATCTCAATCTTTTGTAAGAGTTTTTCTTGCTCAAACTCTTCTGTTGGTTCTCCTGTTTGATGGCAACAACGAAAAGGACTAAGCTTACCTTCTTTGGTCTTGAACATTTTAATGGGAGCGTTAATCTCTCCCTCTTCAAGAGCTGCTTGAATGCTTCGCATTCTTCCTCCTTCTTCTCCAACTGGAAAAAGTACGTGAGGAGAGCCCGTCATTTTGCGCATCTTGGCTTTTTCTGGTCTTCCCATTCGCGCGCCGATAAAAGTTCCTGCCTTATCACGCTGTTTTATGGGCGCGTGCTGATTAAGGTATCTAAGAGGATTTTTGTAGCTTCCTTCTTTGAGAGTTTTGAGAGAGAGAGAAAGATTTTTGATCTCTTCTAGCGTTGAAAAATTGAGTAAGAAAGAGAGTACTTGACTCTCTGTTTTCTCAAGTACAATATTTTCTTTATTGATTAATTGATGAGGGATCCCTAGCAATTCGAGTGCTTGCTTTGCTTCTTGGCAAGCTTGCTCTTTTTTGTCAAAAGGAATGATGATTTTTTTGATCTCTTCGCTCTTTTCTTCCTTCTTTAGTTTTGAAGAGGAGAGAATAGATATAAGAGTTTGAAATTGTCGCATAGCCAGTAGTTTCCAAAAGTAAGTAAAGTCAGAGTGTAATGGTACTTGAAGCTGCTTGCTAATCGTCTTTGCTTCTTGAAATGTTGGTGAGAAGAAAAGTGGCTTTTGGATGTATTTGAGAAAATTTTCTGTATCTATTTTGAAATCACTTGCAGCCTTGCTTAAATGCTCTTTAGTTGGAATCTCTACTTCGATTGCATATTTTTCTCTTATTGTTTTTTCTACTTCTTGCGCCCACCATTCTGGACAATACCCCGCGGGGACCAGTTTGTGTCCATTCTCAGAAAAATCTCCATAATTAAACAAGATATCTCCAAGGTAAAGTACTTCCTCAACCTCGTTAGCATGTTGTTTTGCTAGCTCTTGGGTAGGAAGTTGTAACACATTTCCATTATTGAGCCGTACAATCGGTCCTTCAAGCGTGTCGCAAACAGTTACCGTCGCTGCTTTTCCGGGTCGCTCTACTTTCATTTGCGTTCCGATGGCAATGAACTTGTCAAGCACCACAAGCGTCGCTGGGTGTAAAGCTGCTGCAGAAAACCCAGAGGTTCTTCCTCTTCCGTAACGAAGACGAAATCCTCCCTCTCTTACTGGATGTGTAAGTACGGGTCTTCCTGCAACCATATCTGAAATAAAGGTATTGTTTGCCTTTACCTTTACTTCTTCCTCTTTTCCCTTTGCATTTTTGTCTTTTGGTCCTGCTTTTTTTTCCTTCTTCTGACCGTGCTGCGCATGAATCTTATCTTTAAGATCAATAAATTCTTTGATGAACTCCCACTCTAAATCAAAATCCTTTCCCCACTTGCTTAGTCGTTTCCATAGTTTTGGTGCCTTTTGACAAAGTCCTTCTGCTACTACCAAACACATTCCTCCACGAATGAGGTTTGTAGCAATTCTTGGAAGGTCTTTATAATTAGAAACCTCAATTTTTTCAGTTGGATCCCCGTCAACTTCAACAGGCAAATGAGAGAGCATAAAGTTTAACTCTTCATCACTTGGATGGTATTGGAGGTTGGTTACCCGATCATGATAATCATGCACTTCTGCAGTGTAACGTTTTACTTCGGTTTCATTCGGATCGTAAGGAGCATAACCCATCTTTACTCGAACATAATCAGCAAGAATAACACTTGTGGAGGAAGCGGTACCCCCTGCTCCTCGAATTGGTCCAGCGTATCTTAGCGCAAGGTATTCTTTTCCATCCTTTCTTTTCTTTACTTCAATACCGATGAAGCCCTCCAAAGGTGCTGCCACAATCCCAAGTGTGAGGTAGGCAAAGCCTGTTCTGATTCCCACTTCAATTGCTTCTTTTTTGTTTTTGAATTTACAAAATTTTTCTTTGGCAACTTCTTCGGCGATTTTGAAACCGACGCGCCAATCAAGCGTTCCGTATTCTTTTTCTAACTCTTGAACACGCTCAGGAATATTTGTTTCTAGAATTTGGGGGGCCACAATGCTCACAAGTCCAAGCACCCGATCTGCCATGGTGTTTGCCAAGATGATTTCTGGTTTGTCTTCGGGATCGAGTTGTTTTGCTCTTGCTTGGTTAGCGATGGTGTAGCAGATGTCGACATCCTTTCGTAAATTTTCGAAGTATTTACTAATGGTTGGGGAAGCGACTATTGCCATAACAATTTTTAGGGATTTTCTGCTTTATATTTCTTGTTCTTGTCCAATGGTCCAGTGCAGATAGTGAGGATGGAATATAGTCTTGCCTGGTCTTACTATTGTTCTTTCTAGGCTAAAGGAGATGAGGAGAGAATGCGAGAAGGGAAAAAGAAAATGAAAAAAAAGGATATGAAACTATACCCAAGATACTAAAATTGCTGCAGCAACTAAAACAGTTACTAACCAATACGCTCCATTAAGGAAAAAGAGCTTAACATCTTTTCTCTCCCAAAGCACAGGGCCCAAAGCAAGCGGCATCATAAACCCTAACCAAAGCCAAAAACCAAGCATGAGCCCTTGTGGAACTGTTGCTGCTCCTGTAAGATTTACAAAACGGTCAAGCACATAGACCATAACTAAGGTTGCTAGAAAGCCAATGAACATGTGCCCAGCCATACCTTCTTTTTGCGCCTTTTGCATATCTTTTTTCTTGAGGCCGGTTAGTTTCATCCACATTGATCCAAAGACTTTTGGGTGATACCAGACCATTCCAAGTACCATTGCAGCAAGCGCTGCTACTAAAACAGAGACATAGTTTACCATTGTATTTACCTCTTTTTGTTTATTCTTTTGTTTGTTTTTTAGATTTGTTTTGCTACTTATCTTATTGAGATAGTTAGAAGAAAGAATTTGCACTATATAAATTTCATTACTTTTACTTCTCTCGTCTTTAAGTTAATTACTGGTACCCTCCCTGGCTGCGGATCATGGCCTAACTTTTCTTGAAACTTTGTTCTTGCTTGCCAACAACTGCCACTCATCATGGTAATTCCCTTATAATTTGCAATGGCAGAATAATGGATGTGGCCAGTAATCATAATATCTGGAACTTTTTTGATAAGGAGCGGATCTTCGTTGTGAGAAGGTAAGTAAGGAGTTGATTTGAATGCAGGTGCGAGATGTCTTCGCTTGAGTAAGTATTTCATAATGAGGTCTGCTCGATGATAGCCACCGTTGTTTCGAATGCTATCAACATTTGCTACATAAAAATCAAAACTATAACCATGGTACATGAGCACATTAATGCCAGGGAAATCCTCGGTTTTAGCAATGTTAATCATAGAAGGGTTGCTGACAAGCTCAACGTTTTCCATCTCGTGAAGATCTTCGGTGTATTCTTTATAGAAAACTGGCTGGGGTTCTGCTAAGTGCACAACGTCGTGGTTTCCTGGACAAATAAAGATCTTTTTATCTTTAGGAATCTCTTTGATGAGGTCAGCAAAAGCCTTGTACTGTCCTTCAATGGTTTGAATAGTAAGCTCATCTGGTTGTTTGGGATAGATTCCTACACCATCAACCACATCTCCAGCAATGAAGATGTACTTTACTTTTCTAGCAATATTTTTTTGATCTTCTGATCCGACTTCTGCTCTTGCCCAAGAGATGAACTTTTTGAAGGCATCTTCCATGAAATAGCTCGATCCCACATGGATGTCTGAGAGAAAAATCGCATATTCTTCTTTAGGCGCCTTTCGCATTTCTTTGGTGCTTGGTACATCTGGCCAAACTATTTGATCAGCAAAAATAATATCTCCGCCACTCACTCCCGTTATCCCAATTACTTCATCAAAAGTAAGTTCTTTTCCTTGTTCTAAAAGATCGGGCTTGTTCTTACTGATGAGAATTTTGATATCTCCTGTAATATCTTCAACGGTGAGCAAAAGATTTCCATTTTTAGTTTCAGCAATTTCGCTTACAAGGCCAATGACAGCAATGGTTTCTCTCTCTCTTTTCTGCCTTACTCTACTAATGCTGGTGACATTTTTCATTTCTGGGTGTTGGCGAATTACTTTCTCTAGGAAGTAATAACGGGTTTTGAAAATGTTGGCAAAATCTTTTACAGCGTATTTCTTAGAAATGGTTTCAAAAGAATAGACGACCTCATATTGGTACTCTTGCTGAATTTTTTCAAGAACTGCAAGGTCCTCTTGGGCATCAATAGTAGTTACTGTTTCTTTGAGTTGAATGCTCTGGCCATCAAGAGCTTTTTCTAAGCTGCTCTTTTCTACTTCTGTTTCAAGACTAGAAAACACTTCTTCATGACTGCTCGCTGCACTGCTTGCAAGGTTAGAGCCTTGGGAGCTTGCTGCTGCTTGTGGAACTTGAAGAGAAGAAGAGCGTAAATCTTGAAGTTGCGCCTCGTAACGGTCAAAATCTCCTTGACGCTCAAAATCAACTCGATATTTATCTGCTTCATACCAATCAACAAAGCTTTCCTCTTTTCCCACAATGTCAGCATAATCTGGAGTGAGCACCAACATGTCTTGCTCTGCTTCTAACTTAGCAATAAGCTCAGCTTCAATCCCTTGCTCAAGCTGTTCTTTGCTTAAAAGTACACCCTTTTCGAAGAGTTTTTTGATTAAATCTTCTTTGCTTTGCGTCATTTTATTTGATTCTGCAGTTGCAGAGATGTGGGAATCTCCCACAAGAACATCTAAGACTTTCTCACTCTTTTTAGTAAGCTACACCACCCCTAGCGCAACCCTTGAGCTAATGTTTTAATCCTTTAATTGAATGGAACGTTCAATAAGTTCTTTAAGTTTTGCTTTAATACCTTCTTCTAAGGACATAGAGATCTCTCTTGTTCGCCCATACCTTCCTTTGGAAACGATTTTTGCATTGATGATCCCCAGCATATCAAACTCGGCTAGAATATCAGAGACTCTTCTTTGGGTAAGCACATTGAAACGTACTTTCTTACAAAGTGTTTGATACACATCATAAATCTCTCCAGTGTAGATGGTCTTTTTCTTTGGTGCAAGTAGGAGGATTGCGTAGAGGACGGCTTGAAATTGCTTTGGTTGGCTTACTACGGCATTAATGATCTTATCTGATTCAATTTTTTTCTCTGCTTCATCAAGGTGCTCTATCTCAATTGTTTTAGAAGTGCTTCTCTCTGCTAATTCTCCTGCAACTCTGAGAAGATCAATTGCTCTTCTTGCATCGCCATGTTCTCTAGCGGCGTAGGCAGCACATTTTTCGATAACTCCGGGTTTGACAACCTCTGGTCGAAAAGCACTTTGCGCCCTTTTTCTTAAGATGTCCTGGATCTGTAAGGCATTATAAGGAGGAAAGATAAGTTCTTCTTCGCTCAGAGAAGATTTTACTCTGGGATCTAAGTTCTCTGCAAAAATAAGATTGTTAGAGATTCCAATAAGACAAATTTGTGCATTTTTGAGCTCTGAATTAATCCTTGTAAGATTATAGAGAATCTCATCTCCTATTTTTTTAGTAAGCTGATCTATTTCATCAAGGACAAGCAAAATAAGCTTCTTTTCTTTGTCAACAAGAGAATAGAATATATTGTAGACTTCATCTGTTGGAAGACCGGTGGCAGGAACTTCTTTACCAAACTCCTTAATGAGCTGGGCTATGAGCCGATACTCAGTATCTGCTATCCTTTTTAATTTACAATTTACATAGATGCTTTGCAAAGGAACTTCGTTTTTCTTTGCAATCTCTTCCATTGACTGTAAGATGTATTTTATAGAGAGTGTTTTCCCGGTTCCTGTTTTTCCATAAATAAGAAGGCTAGAGGGTTTTTCTAAACGCAGAGCGGGAGCTAAGATGTTTGCAACCTCTTGAATAAGTTCCTCACGAAATAAGACTTCTGATGGAACATAGGCAGAGAGAAGATACTCTTTACTTAAAAAGATTGAATCTTTCTTAAGAAAGTTTTCGAAAAAATCTGTAATCCCCATTGGAAATGCCCCACCCCTTAGTTTCTTCTGGAAAGCCTTTTTTGAGAAAATATTCTCTTTGGCTTGAATTGTTGAAGTGGTTTGTTTCCTTTAAATCTTTTTTGTTCATTGAAGAATGAAGTAGAAAAGAAGTATATTCTGTTCTCTTTACTTGAATGGTTGTTTCGTAGTTGTTTTATCATTGTTCTTTTGCGTTGGGAGGAGAGATGAACTACACGAGTTAAATGCACTCTTTTTCTTTTCCTTTTTCTTCTCATTTTTTCTTTTATTTGTTTCTCTCTTGTTTGTTTTCTATTTATATTATTTATTTCAATATTGTAAATAATAATAATAATAATAAGCTTAGCTAAAAAAGAAGATTTAGAAAAAGCATTTGCGATTTGAGAACTGCGCTTAACTTTTCAGAGAGCAGTGTTTCTTTTTTTAGGTTTTTTTCTTTTTTCTTCTAACTCTAAAAATTTCTTTTTCTTTTCTAAACAAAGAGAAGATTTCTTTTCCTTTCTTACTTTTCTTTGTTTTCCTTTTTTTTTTGGTTTTTTGAAAAAGAGTTTTCCATGAGAAGAGAGGGGGATGGTGCGTTTGTGCTTGTTAGTGTTTGGAGAAAAGAATATTGGTTTCTTAGTTTTCTTCTTTTTGTGTTGTTTTTGACTATTCTTTGAAAGAATTTGAATGAATTGTATCGAAGGCGAGCCAAGTTTTTAACAAGTTTTTCTCTTCTTTTTTCTTTTTCTGACAATTTTTCCTCTTTTCCGGAAACATTTAAATAATAGTTTTGGCTGTTTTTTGCTAATGGTTCTTGAGGCATTGCTGAATCCATTTTCTGTTAAGAAAAAACCCTGGGAAATGTTTTTTGCGGGAATGCTCTATGCCATTGTGGGAATGCTTCTTTCTTACTTTGTCTTTCGACAGCTTTCTGGCTTTCTCATGGTCTTTCTTATATCAATAGCAGCTATGCCTTTGGTCTATAATGCTATTAAGAGAGAAGAAGAGATTGATGTTCAAGTTAAAGGAGAGTGGCGTATTCTCAAAGAGCACAGTAGAGTTATCTTTTTTCTCCTCTACTTTTTCTTAGGAATAGTTATTAGTTTAACCATTGCTTACGTTGTTTTACCTTCGGCGATGGTGAGTGAAATCTTTTACATTCAAGCAAATGCGATTCAAGATGTTAATAACAGTGTTTCAGGAAATCTGGCTTTGTTTGGTTTGTTTAAGGCAATCTTTTTGAATAACCTCAAGGTACTTTTCTTTTGCCTTGTCTTTTCTTTCCTTTATGGGATGGGAGCTATCTTTATTCTTACTTGGAATGCTTCAGTTGTAGCGGCAGCAATTGGTAATTTGATAAAGACAAGCCTTGCAGATGCTGGTGCGAATTTAGGTATGCAAAATATTGCTTTATACTTTAATGTAGGAGCGTTTAGCTTTATGAGGTACATGACCCACGGTCTTCTGGAGATTACTGCCTATTTTGTTGCTGGTTTGGCAGGAAGTATCATTTCTATTGCCGTAATTCGGCATAATCTTGAGAATGAAGCAGTACTTTATGATGCGCTTGATTTAATCTTCATTAGTTTAGGTATTTTGCTTATTGCTGCAATTGTAGAAGTCTATGTAACACCACAGTTCTTCCACGCTTGAAGTTTAGTTTATAGCTTGTTTGTTTTTTCTAAAGAATTTTTACTTTCCCTGGAAGATTTTGAAAGATTTCTCCCATCTCAAGCATACGCTCAATTGCTTTTTCTGTTTCAGAATTGTTAAGGAGATCAATAAGCTCCTCAATAGCAACACCATTTCCTTGATCTAATTCTTTTATTTTCTCTCTAATGAGCTCATTGAGTTGTACTTTTTGCCCTAAGTTTTCAAGGCTTTGATTGATTTCTTCTTTGACTTCACTTATTTCGTCCTTATTTTCTATCTCAATGGTTTCTACTGTAATCTTTTCATCCTCTTTTTTCGCTTCTTGTTCTGTATGCAATTGCTCTGAGTGTAAAGCTGGCTCTTGAACTGCTGCTTGGTGTTTTTCTTTATCTACTTGGATCTCTTCTTCTTTTTGTTCTTCCTTATCCTGTTTAAGTTCAAGGGCCCTTAGCTCAAGCCACTCTTTTTCAACTACTTTTAGAATTTCAGGTGCTAAATATTTTTCCTGGTTAAAGACCCGCACTCTTGCGATGCAAAGGGCAATGTCACCAACGTTGAGCTCTTCAAGACGTTTGTGCTCTTCAAAAACTCGAGCTAGAATTTGGCCTGAACCATCGTCGAGAAGCACAGAAGTAGTTGAACCATTTTTGGCAATAGAAAGAATAATGGCAATAATGTTTACTCGGTAGAGTTTTTCTTGCTTTGTTGTGAGCAAAAAGTTGGCTTGTCCTTCCTCTTCTGTAATATATTCTCCAGAAATGATAGCCCCAATGGTGGTCTTTCTTGCTGTGTGTCTGGTGTAAGAGGCTTGCATAATCCTTTGGAACTTTTTGTGGTTTTAATCTTTGTTTTTGTAGAGAATATAGGTTCTTTTTAGGTGGCACTTGCCAAGCGGGGCCGGAAAGACCCTTGTCCGCCTGGTGCTTTTTCTTTCCTGGAAAAAGGGCTCCCAAGGAATTCGCTTCTTTATTCTGATTTTCCCAGCAACCAGGCAAGTGCGCCGCCTTTGCCTATAATCTTTGCACAAAGCCCTTTTTTGGCTCAAAGATGTCTCCTGACCTTCTTAATTTGGTAAGTACCTCATCAACATCATCTTCAGAAATATTCTTCTCTTTAGCCGCTTGCATAATCATTTCAATTGGAATGATTTTTTCTCCAACTTCTTTCTCTACTTTGCTAACTAGATCTTTAATAATGCTGATTTTGCTTCGTTGTGTTGCCGTAATCTTACTGCTAATACGGTCAATGTCAATCTTTCCAGTCTCACTGTCTTTTGCAATTTGGTTAAGGCTATAATCAAGTAGCTCAATTGCTTTTTGCGCGTCTTTTTTGGTAACTTTTTTTGCCAGGCGCAACTTTGCTGAACCTTCAGCTAAACGCACCAGAGCTTCAAGCTGCCGAGCCGAAATGGGGATGGAGCGAACTCCTCCTTCTTCAACATTGCCAAAGTTTCTCATATTTACATAATATTCTTGAATCTCTTGAATTGCGGCGTCTGTAAGTTCTGGGTTTGCAGTATTTCTCACATACATGAAATATTTTTTTAAGACGTCAGTTGGAATATCTGATTTTGCTCTTTCCGGATTTTGATGAAGTTTAAGGATAAAGGAAGCCATGATTTTGTCTTTCTCTTTGCTTGGTAAATCCTTTACTGGAAAAATAAGATCAAATCTGTTGATGAGTGCCGGTGGGAGGTTGATTTGATTTGCTATTAAGTCGTAGGGATCGAATCTTCCAAACTTTGGGTTTGCTGCTGCCAGAAGAGTGGTTTCACAGCGGAGTGTTGCTTGAATGTTTGCTTTACTCACACTTACTGTTTGCTGTTCCATCGCCTCGTGCAAGGCAGATCTATCTTCCTTGGTCATCTTATCCATCTCATCAATAATTGCAAAACCACGGTTAGCAAGGACTAATGTTCCTGCTTCTAAGCTCCATCCGCCAAGAAATTCATCCTTAACAACACTTGCCGTAAGACCTGCCGCGCTTGCCCCTTTACCGCTAGTAAAACGAGATTTTGGTGCAACCTTGGTTATCCTCTTAAGCAGCTGAGATTTTCCTGCTCCGGGATCTCCTATTAAGAGCATGTGCATATCTCCTCTTGTTTTTACACCATCAGGTCTTGCTTTTTTACAACCGCCAGCGAGTTGAAGCACAAGCGCTTCTTTGATTTTATCATGCCCATAAATGGATGGGGCGATATTTTCGGAAAGATAACCATGTACTTGAGGATGTTTAGCAATATCTTTTATCTGTTCAAGTTCGTCTTCAGTAATTTTCATCTCGGAAGGATCATTTTCCATCGGTTCAATGAAGTTCGCTTCTAAGATAAGATCATATTTAGTTGACTTTCCTCCGCTTCGTAAGGTGATTGGTACTTCGCTTACCCAACCGTAGAGCTTTACGCGCGCCCCTGGGCTGCTTTTTCTCTCTGGGATGGGACTCACCAAGTCTCCTTTAAGAAAAACGTTCATACGCTTTGGTTGCGCGCCGTCAAGATCATCTGGTGATTCTTCAAGTACCAATGCTTGTCCATCGATGAGCTCTTTGCTCATCTCTTTGAATTTTCCCTTTCTTCCGCAAGAGCATCTGCTTGGCTCTTTGAATTTTTGATCAAGCTGCAGTACCTTGAGAATGTTCCCGCAAGATGGGCATTCAAAAGTTGCACGTGCTACATGGGGACGCACATCACTTTTTTGTCTAACAATTCCATCACACCATAGAAATTTTCCAAGGTGTTTGCTTCGAATTTCACTTACTCTCACTTTAAGAGATTCAGGAAAGTTTTTGAGACGTACATTGAACTTGTCTAATTTTTTGGGAAGATCAAACTCTTTGATAGCTAACTCTGCAGCTTTGAGAAGGTTCTCTGGGTCTTCAATAATTTCTTCAGTAAGCTCGGTGTTAAATTTTAGGAGAGCAGAAAAGTCGAGCACCATAGAATTTTGTCCTTTTCGCACTGCTTCAAGAAGTTGCGCGTGATAGTGCTGTTCAATAAACTCTCTAAAAAGAGTAATTTGTTTGTCTACTTCCAATGTCCACCCCAAGTAAGCTTCCTTTTGTTGTTTAGCTCAAGTAATCTTAGCAGCCTTGCTCATTAAAAAGCTTTGCTCCATACCAAATATGTCTTTTTGAAAATGTGTTTTAGAATGTCAAGAAGAGAATAAGACAGAAATAAAGGGAGAAAAATAAGAAAATTAAGCGTTAAGTAACTTTTCTAAGTTTTGGATTAACTTATCTGTTGCTTCATGCACTTCTTCTTCGGTTCGACAACCAGTACACACAATTTTCCCGTTACTGAAAAGCAAGAAGGTTGCTCGTGTTCCTTTTAGTTTGTGTACAAGACCTGGAAACTGCTCAGGCTCGTATTCTGTGTTAGGCAATTTAAGTCCTAAGAAGTTCAAATTAAGTGCCATACCAATGGATCCAGCAGCTACAATGTTCTGCACATTGATCTCAGGTTTAATGGTAACGTGAATGTCAAGCTTTTTAAGGCTCTTAATAATGCTTTGAATACTCTTTTCTACTTCACCAAGATTTTTTGCTCCAGTACATACAATTTTTCCACTAGAGAAGATAAGTGCTGAAGTCTTTGGATTTTTGATTCGAAGAACAAGTCCAGGAAATTGCTCTGGATTGTATTCAGTGTTTGGCAGAGTTGCTGCCATTTTCTCTAAAGGAATATCTTTTTCTAAGGAGCTGGACACAACAATGTTTACGATAGTGATTTCTTTTTTTCCTGTTTTTTTCTTTGTTGCCATGAATTAACGCCTCCGGAAGTGATTTGAGTGTTTTATTCTCTTCTTTCTCGGACTTTTAAGGAATTCTTTACAGACTATTTAAATATTCCCTTTATAAATGGTTTCTTTACCTTTTTAAAGGAGAAGGAGAGTCTTCCCTTCTCAGTAAAAAAGACCCCCTCATTTCCGATGGAAAGAGCCTAAAAACAAGTAATTTTTGTATTTTGGCTGTTTTATTTTAGGCAGCTTTGCTTTTTTTGGCCTTTGTTTGAGATTGAAGCCTTTCTTCGAGAAAGTATTTTAAAATGGACATTTTCTTTGTTTCTCTATGGTTAGTGCTACTTTTACTCATATTCTTCTCTCTTATGGGGAGATTTTTTTGAAAGGAAAAAATAAGGGTAGTTTTGAGCAGAAGTTGCTTTCTAATATTCGAAAACAGTGCGGTTTTGGACAAGGTAGGTTGGACTTTGAGCGAGCGGGAAGCCGTTTTCTTTTACCTTATTTCGAAGAGCATGAAAAGCTGCAAAGAGTATTTGGTTTGAGTAATTATGCTCTAGCAGTTCGAGTTGAGAAAGAAATTGAGCAAATTAAACAAGTTGCTCTTAAGTTTATGTCTGAAAAGAAAGGAACTTATCGCGTGATGGCTAAGCGAGCCGATAAACGTTTTGCTTTGACTTCTCCAGAGATTAATGTTGCGGTAGGTAGTTTTTTGGGAGAGCAGTTGGGGGAATTAGAATTTTCTTTGAAGGGTGCAGAACATGTTTTGCATGTTGAAATTAATGAAAAGGGAGCTTTTGTGTTTTTAGAAGTTGTTTCTTGCTTTGGTGGTCTTCCAGTTGGCACCGGAGGTAAAGTTGGTGCTTTACTTGATGGGAGCGAGCAGAGTTTGCTTGCTTGTTTGCTTATGATGAAACGAGGCGTGGTTCCTATACTCTTTTCTTCTGGTCTTGTTGCTGATAAGGATTTGAAGTTGCTTCGTAGCTATTCTCCAAAGAATTTGTCGGTAGTGCAGTTTGCCGATGAAAAAGAGTTGATTGCTAAGATGTCTGCGAAGAGACTTTCTGTTTTGGTTGTTGGGCAGCAGTTTTCCACTTTTGAAGAGTTTTCTTTTGAGAAGAGAGGGGACTTGCTTGTCTTTCGTCCTTTGATTGCTTTTAGTTCTGCAGAAGTTGAGGGGAAGTTTTGTAACTTTTCTCAAGCAATTGGAAAGGAATAAAAGGAATAAGCTTTTTCTTGTCTCTTATGGGGATTTGGGATGGGTTTTCTAGAAGTGCTGCTGTTGCAGAAGTGGAAGAGGAGCTTACCGAGGAAGAGTTTCTTGCCTTTTCTGATTCTATCCGTAACACTGTAACTAGTTTGCGTGGTTCTTTGCACAATTATACTAAGATTTTTAGAGAGTTTGCAGTTGAGTTGGAAGCGGCTGCGCAGAATTAATTCTTGTTCTTTTTGGAAAAATATAAGAGGAAAGATCTTTCTCTTCTTGTTATGGTTATTAAGTTTCTGCTTGGTTTGATCCCTTTTATTAGAAGAGAAGCTGAAGAGGAAAAAATTGCTGGTCATATTGAAAATCATGCCGAGGAGTCTGATGCTTTGGCTCGTCTTCTCATGAAACGCTTACGAGAGGTTTTCGTTGCTAATGACTCTTTTTTCCCAAATGGTGTTCAATATGAACTTGTTACCGTAAATGGGACTGCCCCTGTGGGTAAAGTTCTTCATAGGAAGAAGAGAACCTACTTTGCAAACTTGGCGCTTGCCGAGAGAATTGTGGAAGAACTGTTTAGAAGAAATCTTATCCCGGCAGAAGACCAAGATTACTTCAAAAAATATAAGAAAGACCTTCTTGACCTTCTTGCACTTAAAGACCAAGTTGACTTTTATCGGCGTGAAGTGTTTCACAGAGCCTTGGGTCGCAAAATTTCTCTTTATATTTTTGTCTTTTACAGCCAAGGGGCTATTTCCATCTATCAAGACAAAATTTTTGCTGTCAAAGAACCTTTTGGCTTACTTGGTGGTGAAGATGATGAAGAAACTTAGTTCTCTTTGTTTGTTATTGTTAATTACATAACTCCTTTATTGAAGTTACCAATGGTGGTTCCTTTCTTGAGCAGAGAGATGTCTCCTGGATCTTCTCCATCGAGGATTTTTTTGTAGGCTTGCACTTCTTCTTTTGCTTTTTCTAGAAGCTTGTTGCTGCAATAATCTTCTCTGAGAAATTCAAGGTAGAAATGTTTGATGCCTTGTTCTTTGAATACTTTTATTTTGTCAAGAAGAGCAACCTTTCTTGAGTAACGCATTTCTGTGTTTTGATTTGGTGTGATTAAGAGCGGGAAAGTAATTTTCTTCTCATCAGTGAGCTTCTTTTCTTCTCTTGCTCCTTTGAAATTCATTACCACTGGGCGCCCATGAGCAAAAACCATGAAGTCTTTATCTTTGAATTGAGCTAGTTCTTTGGCGTTAAGTTCGATTGAGACGATAGGGCTTGCGTTTTCTTTTTTGACTTCTTGTAGATCAATATCATTGAAGACGTTCATGGTATAGAAAAGGTGTTTTTTGAGCTTTGGAAGCCCTTTTGTGCCTTCTGAGCGTTTTAGCTCCTTGTCCACTCTGTAGAGCCCGTGGTTTGCAATCATAATTCCACCTGGCTTTTCCTTTTCTAGAAGAATGAGTATCTTTTTGATATCTGCATCACTCAGTGTTAAGTGAGTAAAAGCAAAGAACTCTGCTTTAGGATTAAGTTTTTTGGTAAGTTGTTTTGCCTTTGCAAACCCAGGAGAGAAGATATCATAGTAGATGGTGTTTGCCTTCTTTGCAACTATTTTGAGCAGCTCTAGGGAATTCACCCTAATGTTAAGGCTTTCCTGTGTCTTTTTTTCTCCTTTGTTTTTTGTTTTGCTCCCTTTTTCTAAAATTTCTTCTGCCCTGAGCATTCCAGGAGAAGTTCTCGCTACTTTTGGTAGGAAAACTGAGTTTAGTTCCTCTTTGATTTGAGTTATGCTTGAGGAAGGTAGGAAAAGATTCTTTGGAAGTTTTCCTTCTAGCGTGATTGTAAAGAAGTTGTTTTTGTTTAGTTTCTCTTCAATAGTTTCTTTGTTAAGTGCGCTTGTCTTTGCCTGTTGTAAAAGATCTTTGCTGGCGAAAATATGTTCTTTTCCTTTCCAGTTTGTGTTGAGCTCTAGGGCTTTTCCAATCTCCGCTTGGCTAATGCTGAGGGCGAGCGGATATCTTTTATTCTTCCCAGCCAGGGGTTTTCCTTTGCTTTGTGAAGTAAGATAAACTCTTGCCCCTTCTCTGAATGAAGGGTTTGGAATTTGTACCTCTTGGCCTTTTATAGCATGTTTGATTATTTTTCCATTCTTGTCCAAGAGTTTTTGTACAAACTCTCCTTTCATTTCTCCTTTTCTTTTATCCCAAAAACCAATGCCATCATGGATATAAAGCTCGTGAAGCAACTTTATCTTTTTGTTATGCACTTCTCCTAAGAAAATTCCCCTATGGGTGGGGAGTGTTGTGCTGAGTACTTCTTTATACTCATTTTTGAGGAAGAAGCCAGTAGTAAAGTCTCGATTGAAACTCATTCTGATGCGATCAAAATCTTCTTGGGTAAATTTTTTCCAGTTTCCAGAGTAGTACCTATCAATTGCTTCTCGATAACATTTGGTGACTACCCCAACATACTCTGGAGATTTCATTCTCCCTTCAATCTTGATGGTGTGAACCCCACTTTCGATAATTTTTGGAATTTGATTGAGCAGCGCAAGATCTTTTGGACTGAGTAAGAAGCCTTCTTTGTTGTACTCTTTACGACAACTAGAAGCGCAAAGTCCTCGATTCCCTGAACGTTTTCCGATGAGAGATGAGATGAGGCATTGTCCTGAATAAGAAATGCAAAGATGTCCATGACAGAAAATTTCTATAGGAAATTGTGATCGCTCTGAGATGTATCTTAGCTCGTTAAAGTCAAGTTCTCTAGCAACTACTGCCAAGTCTGCGTATTGTTGCCAATTTTTGAGGCCCGCGTAGTTCATAATGCTTGCCTGCGTTGAGATGTGTACTTTGAGATCCGGATAGCGTTCTTTAATGAATGGAAGAAGATAGATGTCTTGTACAATTACTGCATCAACACCAGCTTCGTAGGCTTTGTCAAGCGCTTTGAACCATAGATTTAATTCATTGTTTTTTATGAGCGTGTTTAATGTGAGGTTAATCTCTACTCCATGAAAGTGGGCAAGCTGTATTGCAGCTGGGAGCGTTTCAAAAGTTAAATTTCCTTTGTTTTTTCTTCTGGCGTTGAAGTTCTTCACCCCAAGATAAACTACATCAGCACCATTATTGATAGCTGCTTGCAGAGCTTCTAGTGAACCTGCCGGAGAGAGGAGTTTGAGTTTTTTCATTTTGTTTTATTTTTCTGTTTCTTGTTTATTCCAGTTAATTACCCACATATTTTGAATAAAGGGCTTGCGCTTCTTTTTCTTTCTTTGCTTTTATGAGTGCTCTTCCATCTTTGAAGATGAGAAGGTTGAAGGAGTTGTCTTTTGCTTTTATGGCGAGTGCAGTGTTGTCATAGATAGTTGTGATGTTTTCTTCTTTGTTTAGTTTTTCTTCTAGCTCTTTGAGATCGATAGCTTTATTTCCTAGGATTTGGAAGTTTCCAGAGGAACAGAAGCGTTTAGTCCTTTCCTCCTCTCTTTCTGGGTTGAGGTGGGTGAAGTTTCCCTGACAAGTAGGACAGTTTTCTCTTCTTTTTGCTTTGAGTTTTCTCAGATCATTGTTCCAGATGTTGAAAGTGATAAGTTCTCCTTGATCTACTGTTTTGCCTAGAATTATTTTGAGGGCCAGAGTTACTTGCATGCTTGCTATGATATGTGTTGTGCTGTTCAAAACTCCAGCAGAAGCGCAGGTCTCCCCTCGCGCATTGTTTGGCAGTGCGCAGTTAAGGCAAGAGATGTTCTCTTTACCTTCTTCTTGGGTTATTGCCATAAGCATACCCTCTTTTTGGATAGCTCCAGCATAGATCCAAGGAATCTTTTCTTTTGCACAAAAGTCGTTGATGAGCAGTTTTGTTTGAAAGTTGTCTGTGCAGTCGAGTAGAAGAGAATACTCTTTTAGTTTGAGAGAAAGGATGTTTTTTGCATTAAGATGCATGTTTTCAGTTTCTATCTTTACTTGAGAGTTAATCTGTAACAATTTTTCCTTGCAGACTTCTGCTTTGTTCTTTCCAATGTCTTTTTCTGTAAAAAGCGCTTGTCTTTGTAGATTAGAAAGCTCGATTGTGTCTCGATCAATAAGCAAGAGTTCTTGCACACCTGCTCGAACTAGAAGTTCTGCTGCCACAGTTCCAAGGGCTCCGCAGCCAATTATTGCTATTCTTGCAGCACAGATTTTTTCTTGCCCTTCTTCTTGGATGTCTGGGATGAGCATTTGTCTTGAGTACAGCTCCTTTTGTTTGTTTGTGAGTTTCATCTTTTATTGCGTTTCTTCTGCTTTTTGTAGCACTGCTTTGAGCTTACAAGCATTACAAACTTTTCCGTTACTTGGCTCGCCGCAGCTTTGGCAGGATTGGATGCCTTTTTTTGAACTTGTGTTTCTTGCACTGGCCATTTCTCTTTCTTTGAGTAAAGGGAGCATGTCTAGGAAAGAATTAATGATCCCTGTTTTGGTCCCAGGGAATTTTTCTTCAAAAGTATTGAGCAAATCACGTACTTCTGCGCGGTAGCTTTGGGTTACATTTGGACACTCAGTGTATTCTACTTTGAATCCTTTGAGAAAAGTGTAGAGCCTGGTTTCTTTCTCTGAGCAAAAATAAAGTGGCTTTACTCTACGAACAAAGTCTTGGTGCGCCTCAACCCCACTTATAGGGCCGAGTTTTGCTGCAAGCTTGGTATTTGCCTTGAACAGGTTCATAAGCACAGCTTGGGACTCATCATCAAGGTTGTGTCCAGTTACTAGTTTTGTTGCCTTTAGTTCCTTTGCATATTTGTTGAGAAGGTACCTTCGCCACACACCACAGATGTTACAGGGCTTTTTTTTTGTCTCTTTGTTGATGATAGGGAATGCTTGGTCAAGTGTTTTCCCAAAGTCTTCTTCAAAAGAAGCAATTTTGAGTGGGACATCATGTTGTTTACAGAAAGTTTTGAGATCGTCAAGTGTTTTTTCTCTGTAGTCTGCAATCCCTTCATTGATAATGAGCGCATGCAAATTGTCTCTTGGAAAGTTGTTTTTTTCCATGTACTTTTTGACTAGATAGAGAACGGTTAGAGAATCTTTCCCTCCAGAAGCTGCAACACAAACCTTATCGTTTCTCCCGATAAGCTGAAAGCGATTAATTGTTTTGATAACCTTCTCTTCAAAATAAGAAATGAAATGTTTTTTACAAAGTTTCCCGTGCTGTAATTCGATTACTGCCTTTTCCTCGCATTTGATGCAAGAGTTTGTTTTGTTTCTTGTTTCTTGCATTGCTAGCCCCCAGAGATGACGCTCAGGAGCAAAATGTTATCATTGTCTTGGAGAAGATCGTCAGTAGTAAGCACTTCATTGCCTCTAGTGACAAGAACGGTTTGCGCATTGACTTGAATCTCTTGAAGAAGTTCTTTGACAGTGCTGCCTTCAAAGCCTTCTAGCTTGAATGTTTGGCCCGTCTTTTCATTATGTACTTCAATGCTTTTACTTGTGCTGTTTGTGTTCATTTTCCCTCCTAGACTGCTTCTAATAAGCAGAATGCTTAGGCGTTTTTTTCAGTATTCCTTTTTCCTGAGTCCTTTTATAAGTTTTACCTGCTTATTTGCGGGCAAAGCTTTATAATGGCCCCCCAAACTTGGAAAAGCATGAAAACTTACACACTACCTCTTGCTTTTCTGCTTGCCTGTTCAACAGGGGAAAAAGCAGAAGAACCTGACGCAGATTCATTAGGAGAAGCAGTTTATACTGCGGATTCTGGTCAAGTGGATAGCAAAGGAGCAGACTCGGGTGTTGTGGATGAGGAGGTTGAGCCACTTTTACCAGACTTAGTTATTTTAGGTTATACTGTCGATGATACCCAACTTACTTCTGGTAGTGTGGGCTATTCTCTTGAAATAGTAAACCAAGGAGAAGGTCAAGCGCCAAACTCAGTAATTTATACAAGTGTTAGACTTGTTAGCTCAAACGTTTGTAACGGTTCTGGTTCTGGGGGGGCTGGCCCAGCAGTTGAGGAATATACTCCAATAGAGGCATTGGCTTCTGGAGCAAGTGATACTCTTGAAGGAAGTAGAAGCTTTGGTCCAAGTGGAGAGGGTTGTCAAAAGCGAATAACTTTGGAAGTTTTGGCAACAGCAGACTGTCCAGAAGATGGTTGTCTTGGAGCAATTGTTGAGTTTGATGAGACAAACAACTCTCTTGAGTTTGTTTACGAATCTGGTCTTTTTGATTATTAATTCTGCTTTTTCTCTTTTTATTTATTCTTCTTTTTAAGCTGCCAAAGTTGCCACCCCGAAATTAAAGCAAAGACAAGGCACAAATATTGCCCCATAGTAAGCCCTTGGCTAAGAATGAGGTATTCTTTGAAGAATTCTAAAAAGAAACGAATAGTAGAGAAAAGAAAGATGAAGAGCCAAAAGATGAAGCTTTCTGGAAGTTTGTTTTCCTTTTTTTGATGAAGTGTAATGAGGGCAATAAAGATGAAGGTGTTTTGCAGCGCTTCGTAGAGCTGCACGGGGTGGCGTTTACCTTCGTATCCTTCAAAGAGAACTCCAAAAGAAGAGTTTGTTGCTCTTCCTACAATTTCTTGGTTGAGGAAATTACCGAATCTCACAAAAATAGCCCCAAGGGCTACTACAATCATACTTAAATCGGCTAGCTTCCAAAAGTTAAGTTGCTTTTTCTTCGCGTAAAGGTAGGCTCCAAGACTTCCTCCAACAATTGCTCCATGGGATGAGAGACCTCCTTCCCAGAAGAAAAGAATTTGTATGGGGTTGTAAAGAAAATGTGTTGGACTGTAGAAAATTGCGTGAAAGATTCTTGCTCCGATGAAAAGACTGATAACTGTTACAAGATAGTACTCCATAGCAATCTCTTCTTTGATGCCTTCTTGTTTTGCTAGATATTTGAACAGGAAAAAAGAGCAGAGTAGAGCTAGCATAATCATAACGCCGTACCAGCGAATGCTTAGAGTTCCGATTTGAAGCGCGATAGGATCTATCATTTTTTGTTTTAGCTTTGGAGAAAATCTCGCTACGCTCGTGTTGGGCCGGGCAAAACATCTGCTTCTTTTTTTGATTGTGCTACGTCCCCGGATGGGGCCACCCCCGTAACGCACTCGCTTGTTTCTTCTATGATGTTTTGCGAATTGACCCCAACAACATTTCCTCCAAATCCAGTAGTTAAGCTAAGTATTTTAAAGTTGCTCGGCTTTCTCTTCTTTATGCCTAGACAGAAGAAATTGAGAGCAGGTTTTGAAGGAGTATTTCTTCGTTTTACTCCATCGGAAGCAGAGCTCTCCTTGGTAAAAGAACTTGGTTTTTCTAGCTCTAGCGTTCTTGTTGCGGGCAAAGATTTTGTGTTTTTAGAAGAGAAACAGAAGAAAAAAGTTTTGAGTGAAGCCCGAAAGGCAAAGAAAAAAGGAAAATTTCTTGTTGCTCGAGTTTTTGATGAAGATCATTTGCGTTTTGTGGTAGAGCATAGCCCAGTTGATATGGTTTTAGGAATGGAAAAGATCAACCCCAAAGATAGCATGCATTATCCAAGATCAGGAGTTGATCAAGTGATCGCAAAGATTGCTGCTAAGAAAGGAAAAACTCTTGCTTTTTCTTTTCAAGACATTTTGGCTGCTAGGCCAGGAAAGGAGCGAGCGCAGCTTTTACATCGTATGCGTTTTACTTTGAAGTTTTGTAAGAAGTATGGCGTTAAAGTTTTCTTTGGAAATTTTGCGCTTAGGAGAATGGAACTTCGAGCCCAAAAAGATCTTATGGCTTTTTTTAGATTGTTGCAGAAGAAATAGTAACAATAAGGTGAAGATTTATAAGGAAAAATTTCTTGTTTTCTTGTGATGTTAGCGTCAGCTCAAAAAAGAGGACATTGTAGGGATAGCAAGCGTGGGCAAGTTACCCTGTTCATAATTCTAGGAATGGTTATTCTTATCTCCGTTGGTTTCATGCTAGCGCTTACTGCCATGATTCAGAAAGGACAATTGCAAGTTGCTGAAGAAGATGTAGTTTCCAATTTATTTCAAACCGAGAGTTTGCGTTTGTTTATAGATGATTGTTTGTATGATGCCCTTGAGGAGGGTTTAGTTCAAATTGGAGAGCAAGGGCGTTTGTGGAAAGAGCAGGATGGTGGCACTGTTCCTTTTGTTGCAGGAGAGACCGGAACCTTTCATTTTGGAAAACAGGTTTATTATGCAATCAGTTATGATAACAACAGTAATCATAGCGAGGCTTACCCTTGTTCCAATTCCACAGATCTTTCTCCTGATTATTGTCGCTACAGTTTTCCTGAGGAAGGAAAATTTGGTGAGAAGGAGCATTTGAGTGCAAGTGCAATTGAAGGAGATTTGCTCCGATACATTACTCAGGAAGCAGCTCTTTGTATGGAAGAAGTGCTTCAAAGTAATTATTCTTTGTTCGTCCCGGTTGTTGCTGAAGAAATTGATCTTTCTTTAGATATTGCTACAAATGGCATTGCTGTAGAAGCAAGCTATCCTTTACATCTTGAGCAAGGGGGAGAAGAATACACCCAACTTACCGAGTTTGATTTTTTTTACTCTAGCTCTTTGAGCTCTTTTTTACTTCAAGCAGTAACACGCCCTATTAATGAAGAGCAAAGTGATCCAACTTATCTTTTTTCAGAAGCTGATTTGCAAAGTTCGGAGCCCTATCAACTTTTAGATCCCACTTTTACAAAAACAGAGGCGAGCAGTGGGGATACTATCATTCAATATAACTTGAACCCGGGAGTGATTCTTGAGAACCAAGATTATTTCTTTCAATTTGCTTTAGAAAATCGCCCTCCTGCACTTGACTACATTGAGCGTAATGCTTGTTTAAGTTATGATTATTTGGTTTTAGAGGGAGAGCAAGGAGATATGGGAAAATTACTTTTAGATGCATCAGCTAGTGACCCTGAGGAGGATAGCGTTACTTTTTCTTTGCTTGACGATCATTTGCCAGTGCCACTTAGTTCGGTAGATTCTGATTCTTGGAGTGCAGACTTACAAGGTGCGGCTCCAGGTTATTATAACTTCACTCTTTTAGCGGCAGATGAACATGGTAGGACTGATTTGCAAAATGTTCGCGTCCTTCTTGATCGAGAAATCACCGCTGAATTTTCGGTCGCTTCCCCTTATTGTACTTTTGCAGGAGACCATAGTTGTTTACTCTCTACCGAAGATCCTTTTTTTGTAACACTTACTAACCCAGGAGAATCGTTAGCAGCAGACGTTGATGAAGTGCTTGAGCTTAGTTACGATGGTTTTAATGGAGAGAGCTTTGTTTCAGGAGCTTTGTATCCTTCCTTACTTGGTGCAGAGAGTTGTATTGGTCTTCCAATGGAAACTGAGACTAGCCCAGCATCTTGTAACATTAGTGCTTACGACCCATTCATTGAAAGTTGGAAAGATTCTTTGTTGGGCCCGAGCAGTACGCACCCCTACTTAAGCCAAACGACGCCAGATGGCGAACTTAGTGTGGCCTTTTTTACAGGTTATTGCGGCGCCTGGGAGTATGAAAATAAGGAGTTCTTACATTTTGAAGTTGCAGAGTGTATCCCTCATGAAAATCTTGAGAATCCCTTCGCTTACCCTTACCACCACCAAACTTTTGATCCGATCAGCGGAGAATATCTTGGTCTTGATGAGGAAATTAGTCCTTTCTTGGCGGCCCACAGTTGTTGTAATATGAATGGAACTTACAAGGCAGCAGGCTCAAGTTGTTATGAAAGTGCTCCTGGTTGTTATGGAGGTATTGTTGGTTGGACTTCTAGCGCTCCCGGTCTTGTCTTGGAGCAGGAAAGCGATACTTGTAGTGGGCTTCGTGGGAATGTTTGTGGGACTGGAAGTTCTAAAATAAGCGAATTGTATCAAGGAAACCTTGTTTGTGGAAGCAGTTTTGATGTTTCTTGCTCTTTAGATCAAATCCCAGATGTCTGTGAAGGAAGAGATGCTTGGGGTTATGTTGATGAGAACTTTGATGGTATTAACGATGCTTGGTGTCACGGGCAAATGGGTTGTAGTGCTCTTTGCTCACTCGGCGATGGCGGGTCAGTAGTTTATTCAGGAGGAGGAGTTGCTCCAAGTGGGCCAGAGGGCATTAACCAACAGGCAGTTTTGGGACAGGCAAGTGATGATGCTTTTGCGCCTTTCGATCCTTTTTTCTCTTTTAGTTGTGGATGTAGTTCTGCTACAGAAGGAAGTGTTTGTGATGCTAACTTTGATGGAGAATTCTTAGGGCAGTGTGTTTCTAGTGTTTGTGTTGAGTAGGTTTGGGTTTTGTTTTAGAGATGGTAGAAAAAGTCTTACCTTCTGCCGAAGCTTATTCCTGAAGGACTCTTGTCCGCCTTTGGATTTTCTCCTTTTGGTAGAAAATGGCTACCAAGAGCATCGCTCATTGGAAGTTTCTTGCCAGCAAAGGGGCAGAGAAGGAGACTTTTTCTACATCTTTTTTGGAGTAGAAAGTTTTAAGTTTTCTTAGGATTTGTTCTTCTTATGGACCCGGTAAGTTTTTTGCTTCTTCTCGTAGTTCTTTTAGGAGTATTCTTTACTCTTCTCTATCTTCTTTTTAAGCAGAAGGAAGAACACTTTGAGTATAGTTTGCCTTTGGAAGATGGGGAAGACGATGAGAAAAAAAGATCTTTTTTTGATCCTTCATTTTTTGCTAGAATTCAAGAACACCTCTTTTTTTTGCGTAAGAAGCACAAGAGAAAAGTGAGCTCTTACAAGCGTCATGAAGAGTTTGCAACCTTCCCTGAAACTAAGGCTGCTTTTGTTGCTGGAAAAGACACTTCACAAAAGACAGGGAAAGGGATTGGAAAGGGTAGACACATGCACCGTCTTGGTAAGCTAGTTGATAAACATCAACGAAAAAAAGTAAAAGCGTCTGCAGGAGGTAAGAAGAAGGAAAAAAAGTTTTTTCTGAACAGAGTTTTGGCTAAACGTATTGATTTTTGGAAAGAGAATACTCCTTTGCATTCTATCGAACGCATTGATGCTCTTGAAAGAGTTCGTTCTGTAGCAAAAGGTGCTGTGAAAAAGAAAGAAATTAAGAAAAAGAAGTAAGGGTGTGTTTCTCTTCTCATTCTTTTCATTCTATTTTTTAAAGGTCTTCGTCGGTTCCTTTAAAACGAAGGTTTATAAAGCAAAATGCTTTCTTCCCTGAGGTATTTTCCATGGTGGAAACGAGTAAAAAGAGGACCCTTGTAGATGTAATTCTAGCTCGAGCTTTTTTCTTTGGCCTTCTGTTTATTCTTACTGTGATTTCGCTTAACGGCGCCTTTGCTGTTGGCTTAGAAGGGTGTTACACTTATGCGGGAGGAAGCCCAGACCTTTTTTGTCAAGATGATGTCTTAGAAGAAGATGCTTTGGCTGACTATGAGCTCTTAGTTGGAGACGGGCTTTTTGATGATTATTTTTTCCCTGGGCAGAGTTGTGATGTTTTTCCTGACCTTTGTGAAGAAGTGACTTGCTCTTTGGATTGTAGCACGCAGGCGATTGGTTCTTGTGAATTTGAAGGAGGACAAGCAGTTCCAGATGATGAATATGATTTGTGGTGTAGTTGGGGTTGTTGTCAAATCCCTTCAGGTTATTGTGGTCAAGTAGATCTGCGCTCTGTTTGTGTGGAAGAAGCTTCTTACCAAGGATATTCTATCGATGAAGTAACTTACATCAGTTCAGCTTACAGTCCGATCACCACAGATGAATGTGTAGATCTTTGTGTTGCAGGATTGGAGGATGCGAGCTTAAGTGGTTACATCTTTGATGCAGCGGACGGAGTAACTCCAATTGAAGGAGCAACAGTTGAACTTCGATCGGGAGTTACAGCTCAAAGTGATGTGGCAGGATTTTATCAATTTCAAACAGTGAGCCCTGGAACTTATGTGGTAAGTGTTAGTGCAACTGGCTATTCTGGAGCTTCGCAGACAATAACTTTGGAATCTGGGGAAGTTGAAGAACTTGATTTCACTTTGAGCGTTGCAGACCAAGTAGCAAGTCTTTCTGGAACTGTGGTGGATGAGTTTGGTGTTGCAGTAGCTGACGTTTCTTTATGTTGGACTGGCCCAGGGGTTGGTTGTACTACTTCTGCAGTAGATGGTTCTTATTTGGTTAGCGAAATCTTACTTGGAGATTATACTTTTACTCTGAGTAAGTTTGGTTATGAGACAAGTAGCGATAGTCTAAGCATTCAATCAGACCTGGTCTATGATTTTGTTCTCTTCTCTCAACCGTTCCAAGGTATTAGTGGAAGCACCTGGATTGATCCAGAAGGAGATGGTTTGCTTCTTGGCGGAACAGATTACTTGCAGTATGGGGTAAGTATCTTCGTAGATGGGATCTATCGGGGAAGTTCACAATACCCTGATGGAGATTTTAATATTTATCTTGATGAAGGAGATTATACCATAACAGCGAGCTACCTTGATTTTGTCTCTCCTGAGTACAGTGTTACTGTTCTTGCTGGACAGTCAAGTTCTGTTGATCCTGTGTTAACACAGTACATTGGAGAGTGTAGTTATGGTCAACCGGACGAGTCAAAACCAGTTGCAGAATTACATGCGGTCGCGGTTGCTGGTTCTCTTGCTGTAGATTTGAGTTGGGATAAACCTTGTGCTGAGGTGAGTGGTTATAATCTTTATCGTGACGGTGAGCTACACATGCAACTTTCACCTTTCGCTTTAAGTTTTACCGATTCAATTGATTTGGAATGGGGAATGGGTTATATCTATGGAATCCAAGCGATTTATACTGATGGTCCGATGATTGATGACCAACCTCAAACTCGCTTTTCAGAGATTACTGAGACAAGCATCACTCTTGGAAATGCCGCTTGTGAAGGAAAAGAACCCGGAGATCTTTTTTGTCTGGCTGACGATCTAAAGTCAACTTACACTTGCGATATTTTCAACACTCTTTTGATCAGTACAAGTTGTGCTGCTTTAGATACAAGTACGAGCGATTATTATTGTGTAGAATCAAGCCCAGGATTTGCAACCTGTAAAGACGCAGGTATGTGTAACGCCTTTACTCTTGGCGCCGATCCTTTTGGTTTGTACCACAGCGAAGAAGTTTGTTATGGCCCTTACCTTGGCGCAGAGAGCGGTTATGAGAATTATTGTTACTATGATTACACTTCTGGAGTTGTTGATCAGTGTACGAGTTGCGTGGAGGTAGAAAGTTGTTTTGATTATGTTAGTGAGGGGGCTTGTGGTATCAACAACTGTTTGGGAGTTGGTTGTCAATGGATCAACGGAAGTTCTTCTTCTGGAGAAGGAGATATTAGTGCTTATGAAGAAGAGAGCGAACCTTTCTTAGATTATGGTTACCTTTTCCCTGTGAGCGAGGAGACGGGCCATGGTTATTGCGCCCCGCTTGAGTATGAAGAGGATGATAATTGCGCCCTTTGTTCTCCTGGAAGCAGTCTTTTTGAAAACAACTTGTGTACTCCTGAAGTTTGTACTGAATTGGGCGCTTGTTACTCTGATAAGGATTTGCCTTTGAGTACTTGCCATTCCTGTGGCGAAGAAAGTAGTCCCGAGGTGAACTGTTACAGTTATGCTTCAGAGCTGGAATGTACTGCAGGAAGCCCAACTGTGAACGATAATGGACAAATTTTGCGTTCAGCAGATAGCTGTACTTGGGGTGCTTGCGCTTGGATTGCCGATGACTTTGATCCTGCCGGTGGTTATTGTATCAAAGATGGGGATGCCAACCGTATTGATGATTGTTCTGAGTTTGTCTCAGGAGATTATTCTTCTTGTATTGCAGATACTGCTCCGCCAGTGACTTCTTTGCAAGCAGAGGGCTTTGCAATTGTATCTGAGACATTTTCACAATTAGAATTTGTTGCTGTTGATAACGAGAGGATGGGGAGTCTGTGGTTCTGTTTGGAAAGCGCTGATGCAAGTGATTGTACTGATTTTGAAGCCGCAGATTATCCTTTCACCTTGCAGGGAGAAGAAGCTCTTTTGGAACTTAACATGAGTGAGTCAAGTTTTTTACAGTCAGAATTGGTTGATGGCGAGACTTACAAACTTCGCTTCTACTCCGTTGATGAGTTCTATAACCAAGAATCTGTACAAGAAGCTTTTGTTTTCGTTGATAACAAACTTCCCGATTTTACTGTTGTAACTGAGCCAAGCATAGATGGAGATGTTGTAGATCTCTTAGTCTATCTTACTGATTTGAGCGAGCCAGTGAGTTGTAGTTTTACATTGGAAGAAATTTTGCCTCCTGCTGCAGAGCAAGTTATTGGGTTTGAACGTGACGAGGACAAAGAATACACTTTTGTAGGCCTTGGGGCTACTCTTGCCGAGTTGAGTGTTTCTTGTACTGATGATCATGGAAACTCTTTTGTGCATGAAGAGACCCTTAGTTTTGATCTAGAACAAGATATTAGTATTGTTTATCCTCCTTTGGGTGGCTCTGTTTCTGAGACCACAATTATTTTTGAGATTGAGACCGCAGTGTCTGCAAGTTGTGACTTGTATTACGATAATGATGGCGACCTTATCTTTGATTATCTAAGTAACTTTAACAGTATCGATATTGATAATAAGGTTCACGAAACTAACCCGATTCCTGGCTTCTTCGAAGGAGAATATGTTGGTAACTTACAGGTGATTTGTCGAGAATCTTTGGATCAGAGCCAAGTGTTAGAAGATTATTTTGATTTTGTCGTAGATTTTACCGGGCCAGAGACACAGATTATTTTGACTGAAGGGACCAGAGAAGAAACCCCAATTGCTTATGGTTGGGAAGAATACTTTATCTCTGAAGTGCAGGTGGACTTTAGTTGTGAGGCAGATGGATTTGATTGTGACCAAAGTTTTTATTGTCTTGGAGAAGGTTGTGAATTTGCAAGTGCCCCGGGTTATGTAGAGTACACTGGAAGCGGCAGTTTGTTTGTAAATGAAACAACAGAAATTTGTTATTACTCTACAGATCTTGGCGGTTCTACTGTTTATCCTACTTGTGGAACCATCATCGTAGAGGGCTTTGGCATCAATTTAGTTCAACCGGACCCTTATTTCTATCAAGGAGAAGTTTATGGAGTAAGTGCAGCCGATAGCTTTGATTGGGAAGTTATGAGCAAGATTGATACTCAAGGCTGCGTTTTTGATTTCACTTCAGAATTTGATTATCATGGGGTCCCTCTAATCCGAACTTTCTCGGAAAGTCTTAGTGGAGAAAATTACTACCTTTATTCTCCTTTCCCTGGAGATGGGGCGAGCGCTTACGACGCAATTGGCGGGCTTAAAGTCCTTTATGTGAAATGTGAAGATTACCAAGGAGAGATTGGTCCTGCACAGAAAATGAACCTTGAGTTCGATCCTTCTGCTCCAAGTATTAGTGATGCTTACGCTGAGCCAGATTTTATCACCGAAGGAGTTGTTACTCATCTTTATGTGACCACCGATGATCCTACGCTTTGTAGGTACAGTGATAACTCAGATGGGGACGGAAGTACTGAATTTGCAACTATGCCATTCAGTTTCCCTGGTTACGATGAAGGAGAATTGCATCTTGCTCATCAAGACGATTTTATTTTCAGTTTTGTTGGTGCAACAAGAGATTACAGCTTAAATGTACAATGTATGAACGGGGCAGGAGACCTTTCTGAAGTTGAAACCATTGATTTTAGTGTAGATTATACTGTTGCAGGAAACATTATGAGTGTTGCTCCGAGTGGTTTTATCTCTGGAGAAAACGTTACTTTACTTGTTGAGACTAACAAAAACGGCGTTTGTTCTTACGAAGAAAATGGCAGTTCAGTTGATTTTGAAGTAACTGGTGGCACAAGTCACAGCCATTTGATTGGGTCTCTTGAAGAAGGAGATTATCAATACCTTGTCACTTGCCATATCGCAGAAAATGTACGCACTGCCGAGATTATCTTTACTGTAGATCAAACTGCGCCAACTGTGACCATGGTAGAGGATGGTTCTTACTCTTGTAGTTTGGAGCAAGTGAGCATTTATGTTTACACAGACGAAGAAAACATTAGCACTTATTACTATCAACTCTATCAAGGAGAATCAGATCTTGGAGAATCTTCTTTGAGTACTTACTTTACTACTACTAATGATACAGCCCCAGATGATGAAGAAGCAGTGCTTATTGGAGAAGGAACCTTGTTAGGGGACAATGGTACTGTGATTACTGGACTTAGTTTAGAAGAAAATGAGAGTTACTTTGTGAAGGTTGCAGCAAGCGATGTTGCTGGAAACACTGGCGGATACACTTCAAGTGATGGTTTTATTGCAAGTGGTTCTGACCTTACTGTTTGTGCTGCTGATGGTGATGCGCCAAACGTTCGCGTACAAACCAACAGTAGTAGTTGTACTGAAGTCACCGCCGAAATTATTTGTGAGGATGAACTTGCTTGTAGTAGCATTAGTTATGGACAGAGCACAAGTT
The DNA here is from genome assembly GCA_964343575.1 of uncultured Methanosarcinales archaeon. GTDB lineage: Archaea > Nanobdellota > Nanobdellia > Woesearchaeales > GW2011-AR9 > CAYFJV01. Next base: position 117,544 of record CAYFJV010000002.1, read on the forward strand.
CCGAGACCTGCTCTGCCGATTCAAGTTATTATGGACAAAAACTTTCCTTCTCAAGCTCTGGGTGGGTTTGTTACTCTGCAAGCGATCCAAGCGATAACCAAGAGAATGGGAGTGCTCAAATAACCTTTAGTGATAATGATGGAGATGGCATCTCTGATAGTTGTGATCTTTGTAGTGGTACTCTGTCTGGACAAGATGTTGATGCAGAAGGTTGTGGTCTAGGGCAGGTTCCAGATGATGAGCGAACAAATGATGAAGATAACGATGGTTTGCCAGATCATTGGGAAAGAGTCTATCACAGAGAAGGTGTTTGTCCTTTGTTTGCCGAAGCAATAGACTCGGACAGTAATGGTATTACTGATACTGATGAAGATTATGATGGGGACGGTTACACTAACTATGAAGAGTACATTGCTGGTTTAGACCCTTGTGTTGCTGATGCTCCGAGCACCTTTATTGATGACAATGATCTTGACAGCGAACTTCTGGGCCTTCCTGGAAGTGGAGAAGGAAAGGAAGGGGCCGATGTTGTAGCTATTATCTTCTTTGTCATTGGCGCACTGTTCATGCTTGGTGGTGCGGGTTATCTTTATTATTATTATAATTACACTCCAGAAGGGAAGGTTCTTTTGAAGCAAGGGGGGAAAGGGAGTCTGAGAGGAGTCGGTTCTGGCGGCGCTCTTGGAAGTAGCGTTGGTGGCGGCCTATATCGTCAAGGAATTGGTTCTCGATCAGCAGGTGCAGGTCTTGGGGGTTCCGGGGCTAGGGCTGGGTTCGGGGCCACGGGAGTTGCAGGCGGAGGACTTTTAGATAGTATGAGACGGAGAGTTTCCTCTCGTAAGCGATCCCGAGAACGAAAGTTACGATCTTTGCAAAGGCAGAACGTCTTTGGAAGTTTTAGTAAAGAGAGTGGAGAATTCCCCCACTTTAAGGATATTTTGAGCTCTCGAAAGAGTCATCATGCAAAGGTAGGAGATCTTGTTGAGCGTTACAACGATCACCATGATGTTGTACAACAAGGTTTGAAGAAAGAAGAAAAGGCTCTTTTTAGGCGCTTAGATAAAATCTCTAGTGAAGCAGAGAAAAAGAAGCAAAGTGTTCGAGCAACAGTTGGTAAAGATGAAGCTAAAGATATTTTTGAAAAGTTGAAGAAATTGAGCGAGAAGCGTAAGTCAAGCTGATCTATAGCTTTGTGGCTCAGATGGGAAGTTGGTTGATAGGAAGATGTTTTGGAACAAAAAAGGGATGGGCATTCAGCAAGTTTTTGTCTTTATTGTAGCGGCAATAGTTTTTGCTATCATTACTATTTTTGGTTACAGTGCTATTACTGATTTTATTGATAAGGGAGAGCAGGTTGAGTTTTATCAGTTTAAGACAGAGATCGAATCAAGTATCAAGAAGATTTATCCTGAGTTTGGAGCAGTGCGCCAAGAAGAATATCGAGTACCAGTAGAGTATGAACAGATTTGTTTTGTTGATTTGGACGCTCCTTTTGATCCGAGCTCTGAACTTTGCGAGAAAGACCCCATTGCTTGTGATGTTTGGGAAACTGCGCAAGACCCTTTAGCAGAAATTACTGGTTATGCTGCTGCTGACGAGAATGTGTTTTTGAAACCTCCTGCGCCAATTGCCTTAAAGGTGTTCACTTTAGATATTGATGGTGGATTCCTTTGTGAAGATATTAATGGGGGGCGCTTCTCACTTCGTTTGGAAGGAAGGGGCTCTTCTGTTGAACTGAGTTCGGTTGTGTATCAGTAGGGCATGGTTTGGTGAAGGGGTGTGAGCGAGTTTTTTGGTAGCTAAGATACTTGGAATATTGGAAAATGAAATTTTTTGAGAGTGGCGGAATTTTTGGAAAGAAAGGGCAGTTTACACTTACTTTCAATTGGATTTACGTGCTCATAGTTGGAGCAGTTATCTTGCTTTTTTTTGTTGGTTTGGCAGTAAAGCAAACTGAAGTTTCTGAGCAACAACTTACTTTTGATGTAACCCAAATTTTAGATTCTATTTTTACGGGAGCCACAGTTTCTGAGAAGACGAAGAATTTTATAGATACTTCGGCGCTGCTTGATTTTAGTTTGACTTTTGAGTGTGAGTTAGATGCTGGTGGAGGTTTTCGTGATATTTTCTCTGGCTACGGTTTGGAGGGAACAAGCTCTAGCATCGAAACTCCCATAGAAGCAATTTTTGCTCCAGAAGAGATTCAGTCTAATGAAGTTATTACTTGGAGTTTACCTTATTATTTGCCTTTCAAAGTAATGGATGTACTTTTGCTCAGCTCTCGTAACATTCAGTATTATGTGCTTGGTGGAGAAGGAACAGACTTTCGTATTGAGATGGAGAACATAACTGAAGGCTTTAACATAGCTTTTATCGATTCGCTCGATGAAGTTGAATCTGGAGATAATTTTCATGTGCGTGTAGTTGAATTTTCTTCTGGCGGAGTTGGTGATTCTCTTGTTTCGGGAGGAGCAGTGCCTGGAAGTTTGCTGATGCTTGCAGATAGTCAAGTCTCTGGTGTTTCTTTAACTCCTTCAAATGGGGCCTTTTATTTTTCTAAACAAGGTGGCGTATGGCAGAAAGATCATATTGAAGAAGTAGCAATTGTTTCTTTAGATGGTGAGCGTGATGCAGCAAAATATGCTGCTTTGTTCTCTGGGTCTGCTGAAACTTACCAATGTAACATGATGAAGGTTTTCAAGCGTTTGGAAATCGTAAGCCAAGTCTATTTGAGCAAGTATGAAGAATTGCTTGAGTATTATGATGTTACGGGAACAAGTTTGGTTGATCCTTCTTTGAAATCTTTGTGTTCAAACATCTTGGATGGAGATATTTCTTTACAACAACTTTCTTCGGCAGCGACTGTGTGTACAATAAGTGGGTACACAGAATGTGTTGAATTAGAAAACTTTGCTTTTGATTTGGCTGCAATTAACGAGCGTTTGGACGAACGCGGTTGTGTTACTTTGTATTAGCTTTGGTTGTTAATCCAATCTGTCAAGACGAACGTACTCTAGTTCCCCGCTGCCTGTGACTTCTAGGCTTGCTTGCAAGTTTTCGCTTGCTCCTGCAGGAATGCAAGCGCCATCCTCTCCTTGCACACTTACTGCATGACTTCCATTCATGTAAAGAGAAGCCGTACCATCTGGAGAGATGCGAATCTCCCCATTAGCAAAAGAATCTTGTGATGCCGTCCCACTATAGCTTTCAGTATCTGGGTAGGAACCGTCAGGGTTTAAACAAAGCAATGCAAACCTTCCTCCTTGTCTGTGGACGAAGGCAACTCCTGTCTTTCTCCCGAGCCAGTCCAAATCAGTAAAATCTCTCCCATAAACCCTCACTGCAAAGTCTTCTGGATCAGAACTTTCTCTTTTCCATCTGAACTTTACTGAATAATCACTCTGAGGATCATAGGGTAATTCATTAGTTGTGAGACACTCGTCTCCTTCCAGTGTTGTTTCTAGTGTTTCGCTTGCAGGGTGGACTTGGTAGTTTCCTCCTGCGTGGCTATCGTCCCACTGGTCTACCGCAGTTCCAACATCCAAACGGGGCTCAACAAAGCCGTCGCAGAAGACATTTGCATAGCTGTCTTCTTCGCATTCTGGATCAGCTGAATGTGTTGTGTAGTCGGTATCCCAAAGACCTGTGTCCTGTTCAGTGAGAGAAAGATCTGTGTCTTGTGTGATTGGGTCGCTAACTATTGTCACGACTGTGCTCACTCCTGTTCCGCCACAAGAAATTTCATCCCCATCTATAATATCATTACAGTTGTTATCTAAACCATCATGACAAAGTTTTCCTGTTTCTTCTTCAAGACCTTCGAGTCCAGTTGCAAGATACAAACTTGCAGTTGCAGGGTGGCTGCTTCCATCAACCAAAGCATGATAGTTAAAATGTGTTACTTTGTCCTCGTCTGCCCGAAGACCAACCCCTTTTCTACTAGCTATCTCAAACAAACTATCTACTGTTTGATCAATCCCTGAGACGACCCCAATGATTGGAAACTTCTTAGTCATGAAAGTGTAAATTGTACTGGATAAGCCAGGTATTGCTTCATCTTTTTCTTTACAACCAAGATACCCGCTTCCTCCAACACCTTGTGTGGCATCCATTCTTAGGCTATCTGTGGTTCTTCTTGCCTCCCAGTAGGGATCTTGACCCACTTTGCCCATTCCTTCTTGATAAACAGTAACCCTCAAATCTTCAGTAATTGGGTCAAGCGTTGCGGTGTAAGGACTGAAATGCTCGACAAACACTGCATCAGGTAGATAACCGCTTTCCGGCCCAGGGTCAATGAATAGTAATTCTGCTTTATCTCCTTTGGTGTCATGAAAACCTACAAGAGCATTTGCCATTGGCTCTCTGGTATCTTGAGCAAGAACAGTGATATCTGCTGGATCTCTTGGCTCGCCCGACTTTTTGGTGCCCTTCTCATATTGGGCCATGCTCACAAAACCATTGTCATTGGTGTGAGCAAACTTAAACATGGGCTTTGCTCCAGGTTGACATGCCCCGGCTAACGCTACTATTGGAAGAATTCTTGTTACATTTCTTACGATGGTCTCTAAGCCGCCCAACATTTTGGTTTCACCTTAGTTATACACCCACAAGGACCACTTTTTCTTAACTTATTACTGCAAAGTGACGGAATTATATAAGAATTTCGTTATATTTTTCGAAAAAACAACAAATTGCTATGCTTTTTTCTCTTGTCTAAGAGGTCTTTTCTGGCAGTTTTTGACGGGTTTTGGCCGGAATTTGTTTGAGAAAAGTTTAAGTGGGCTAAAAAAATGATTCTTTTTATGTTTGCTTTCTTTGCTGGTAGAAAAAGAGGACAAATTCAGATGATGGAAACTATTGCAGTGCTTTTCATCTTCTTTATTTTGCTTGTTTTTGGCCTTCTTTTCTATTTTAAGTTTCAAGATCTTGGCTTTGAACAACGCCAAGAAGAAGTGCTTGGTGCGCGAGCAATGGATAGCACTTTGCAAGTGCTCTTTTTACCTGAATTGCAATGTAGTAGGGGTGATGCTGAAGCAGAAGATAATTGTATTGATCTTGCGAAGCTACGAGCGCTTGAAGAGATTGTGCCAACATACCTTAATGACTATTATTTCAACCTTTTTTCTTTTGCAACAGTTACTGTTCAAGAGACCTACCCTGGGGATGAGACTTGGGTAATTTACGATCGACCAAAAGTAATTGATGATGGTCAAGGGGGAGAGATTGCTAACTGGCAGAGAAAGGAGCCGAGTTATTTTGTGGTTGCTTTGAAAGACGAGTTGGCTGAAGAATATGGTGCGATTGGAAAAGATAAGTACAGTTATGGGTATTTGGTAGTTGAGGTGTACTCATGAAGCTTTGGAAGAAAATATCTCGTAAAGGTCAAGCAGAAATCATTGGTTTGGTAATTATAGTTATTATGCTTAGTTTGGGTTTTTTGTTTTTAGCGCAGTTTGCTGTGCAAGAACAACCTGAAAAAACAGTATTTACTCGAAAAGGTTTAGCTTACAGTAGTATGAGCGCAGTACTTAAGACAACTTTAGAATGTGATATGACAAGTCGTGTTGAATACTTAAGTGTTGGTGACGATCTGTTTGAAGATTGTGCTAAAAACCGTTGCGTTCCAGGACTTCCTTGCGGCGCATCAAATTTTATGTGTTCAGACATGCACAGTTGCGAGTATTTAGAGCAAGAAGTTGGTCTAATGCTTGATGAATCTCTTGGACTTTGGAATAAAGAGTATGAATTTCGCTCAACTCTTGTCTCTGGAACTGATGAGTATGAATTGTTTTTGATTCAAGAAGGCGACTGTGGCGGCGAGCGCGACAGTTCGGGATTGTTCCCCACTTACATTACTGGTTTGGGTTTAGTGCAGAACACTTTGTATCTTTGTAATTGATTTTTTTGTTTCTTGTTTTATTTTTCTGTTTCATTGTGCTTGGCTTCGTTTAGTTTATTTTGTTCTTTTCTTGTTCATTTAGTTCTCTGTTAACGCAATCTTTATATATGCAAAATGGTTTTTGCTTTATTAATTTACAGTCGTAAAAACTCATTACAACTTGCTTGTAGCAATCTAGTTGCTTGCAAATGTTGTTGTGGGATCACAAAGAGGTGTATGATGATGAACTTGTTTGCAAACAAAAAAGGACAAGGACTTTCTTTAACTGTTATAATTGTTGCAGCGCTTGCTTTGATTGTTTTAGTTGTTTTAGTTGCTATCTTTTTAGGAAGGATTGGTACTTTCGGAGAGGGAGTGAGTAAAGCGGGACAAGCAGATTTGTTGGAACTTAAGGTAAGTTATGGAACTTGTCATCCTGCAAAAGCGCAGGAAACAGTGTTTTTGAATGCTTATGCTGCTGCTGAAGGACTTGATGATTTAACAGCTCAGCAAGAAGAAAAAGATGCAGCCTATCAAGATCTAAGTAGTGAGATTAGCAGATGTAAGTCTGCTGCTAGTGATGAAGCAAATTGCCTATCCTTTGGCTGTGCTTGGGGATAAGAGGTTAGATAGATGAGTGCCAGAAAGGGACAAGCGAACACCTTTTGGATTATCATTGGAGCAGTTATTGCTTTGGTGGTGATGGTTGTTTTGCTCTTGATGTTTACCACAAAGGGGAACATTTTAGAACAAGGGGTGAGCAGCTGCGAAGGTAAGGCCGGGAAATGTGAACTTGGTACGACTTGTCCCACTGGCACGCTGAAATCTCCTTTTGAGTGCGGCAGCCCCGATGAAGTTTGTTGTATCGGCGATATTGGCGGCGACGACGATGACGAAAGCTAAACTAGTTGGTCGTCGTGGACAAGCCATGCCCTCGGTTGTTGTCATTGTTTTGGCAATCGTCTTTTTTGTGGTTGCCTTGCTTATTGTTGCTAAGATCCTCGGGTATTTAGAATAGAGCCGGCTTTGGTTTGTTAGTTGAGGTGTTGCCAAGATGTGGAACAAGAAAGGGATGGAATTTTGGCAATTGGTGTTGATTGTTCTTGCAGTGCTTATCATGCTTTTCTTTATTGTCTTTTACAACCAATTAGGAGATAAGTTGCGTGAAATTATAGGGGGCTTTTTTTAGGATGGAGTTTACTTTTGCTAAACTTGGCTCTGGTATTTTGGCGGTGATTGCTCTTTTTTTTCTAGCAGCTTGGTTCTGGAGTAGTTCTGCTGAGGCAAAGGAATCAGTTTTTGAAGGGATTGATAACACACTCCCAGATATTGGTGCTGCCGAAGTTGATGGCGTTGATAAGATTGTTCTGAGTGAAGAGCATCAAGCAGCAGTTGATGAACTTGTCTTTATGATGGAATTTATGGCGGTCAGCGAAGAGGCTTGTTTTTCTCAGTATAATGGCCTGGCAAGTTATGGAGAGAATGGTTTTCCTGCCCTTGGAACTGCAACGGGCGGAACTGCTTTGAGTTTTGTTTACAGTGCTGAGAAAGAGGAGACCGCAATTACCATCTCTGGAGGTGCCCAAAGTCAGCTTATTCAGAGAATAGAAATTCCAGAAGTACGCCCTTGTATTATCGCAGGTAGTGAGGAAGTTTCTGGACTTTTACTTGCGCTTTGGCATAACATTGATGAAAAAAGAATCAGTGATGACCACCACATTCCTGTTGAGTCTCTTATTATCTCGGATGATGGGGGGGAGAATACAATAAATTATGGTTTTGGCCCCCAAGAATTTTTGGACTCTGGCTATCTTTATACCCCTGGGAATGGAAATGTTTGTTTCTTCCCAACAGTAGAAGATGAGGGAGATGTTTGTACTGCTACAAGAGAAGGGCTGGAAGAAAGTTGTTTTGATGAAGGCATGGAGAATGGTATCCCAGCATTGCTTGATGAAGGTTATTTGTTAGAATGCTAGTATTTTTTGAGTAGAGAAAAGGAAAATGGTGAGAATGGAAAAAAAAGGCCAAATGCAGTTTGATCTGACCAGAATGATTGTTGTCGTCGTTGGTTTTCTTGTGATTGTTGGCCTTATCTTTTTTACAACTAGTAATGCTGAAGCAAAAGAGCCAGAACTTATCTGTGAAGAAAGTGTTGCCTTTCGTGCAGCGAGCGCCGTAGAATTTGCTGGGCAAGACATTAAGTACGCGCCAATTCTTTGTAAAACTGAGGATGAAGTTGTTTCTGGAAGTCAAGAAGAAGTCTTGGAAGAGTTTGCAGATTCCATGGCGAGTTGTTGGCAGATGTTCGGTGAAGGAAGATACAAAAATGATGTCTTTAGTAGCATGAGCATCTTCCAGCAAAATAGTTGTTTTGTTTGTAATACTCTTTTAATTGAAGATATTAAGGCAGATGATGGTGATGAGCCTCTTGCTGGGGCTGCGTTTAGTTTTCCATTTGGGGTTGAAGAAGAAGGTGGTTCAATCTCTACGGACGAATTCCTTGAGTATATCATTGAAGAAGAACACCCTAAATTAGATGAAGTTAGCTATTTAGATTATTTTCAGAGTTATGCTGGAGATGGGAGGATTGTTCCTATCTTTAGTGGAGAAGAGGTTGACGGGGCTGTTGAAGTAGTTGGTATTGAAGAAGACCGAGCTTATGCTATTGCATTTGGTTCGCGAACAAGTTCTTGTGATTTTTGTGATACGCTCTTTGGTGGTGGAGTTGCCACCACTGCCTTAGGAGTTGCAGCTTTTGCTTACTTGCCAGTTGGAGGAACACTTGCTTTGTACACTATTGGTGCAGGGGGGGTTGCTACTGTGGTTGGTGGAACCGGTGTGTTTAGTGATGTTTTTGGTGATGTTTTGTACGCTGATGATTTTGTTGAAAGTAGAGATGTAAGTACTGTTTATGTGGTTGATATTACCAACAGTGCTGCGCTGGAAGATTTTGGAAATAGTTGCGCCATTGTGCCGGAGTATATAAGATGATTAATTTGGGTACTAGTGGGACTCTCTTTGGAAAGAAGGGACAAGGTTCACGAACCATTGTGGTCCTTATTGCTGCAGTATTGGTACTTGTTGTTGTTATTCTTCTTATTGCCATGTTCTCTCGAGGGGGAAGTACCGCTTTTGGAGGTATTAGTGATACCATTAGCTCTCTTGGTGATTGTGATGAAGATCTTGTTGCTAATTTGCAAGATAAATGTCCTTGTCTTGCTGGAGATCCTGCCAGTGAATTTGCAGGTTGTCCCTCCTCAGTTCGAGAAGAAGCAGATCTAGAAAATTATCAATGTAGTGAAGAAGAGCTTGCTGCTTGCGCTGCTGAAGAAGAAGAAGAGGATCCAAGAGGAGGAGATGGAGAAGAAGCGGGTGATGAAGTATGAGCTCTGTTTTTAGAAGTAGAAAGGGGTCTACGGTGATGCTTCCTTTTGTAGTTTCTATTCTTATTGGATTATTGTTAGTTGGATCCATTACTGGGATTGGCTATCGGCTTTTTGCAGAGAACGATCAAGCAGAAGAGAGTTTCGTAGAGTTTGCTGAGAAAATTAATGAAGCATCTCTCGCTGGCGAGGGAACTTCAAGCATTGTTCATTTAGATAGAGATAGTTTCATTATTGCTTACAATGCAGGCAAAGATACTTCTATCTGTACGGGGGGAGTAGATGGCTCGGTTTATGCTTGTGGGCCAAGTAATTATCCTTCTTCTGATGAAAATTGTGCGGGGGACGCTTGTATCTGTCTTTGTAGTGATTATTATACTCGCTCGGTGGTGGAAGGAGATAGTGATGATGAAGTGCTTGTTTGTGAGCAGCGTCAGTGTCTTGGAACTCCAGGTGTTATCTATACTGATAATTTGGCGCTTGAAAACTTTTATCTTGATGAAAGCGTTGTGGTTCCCAATATTGCTACTGGTCATTTCGATCAAGGATTTATTATTACTCGAGATGTTTTGAATCCAAGTTTTTTTGCATTTCCTTTCATGGATTTTGGCAGACAATTTTTTACTATTACTTACGTAGAGGGGGTTGAAGGCGGAGCAGAAATTGCTGTGTGTAGAAACGATCCTTGTGTCATTTTTGGAGAAGAAACAGTTTTTGAAGAGGAGCAAGAGGAAAGAATTTTGGAGGGGGAGCAGGAGGAAGAAGCTGCACTGCTTTCTTAGAACATGTATTCGCTTTTCTCCAACAAAAAAGCAAGCACTATTATGATTTTTATCATTCAGCTAGTTTTAGTTGTCTTGATTGTTGGAAGCATTTCTGTGTATATGAAAGATTCCGCTACTGGTGAGCGCGTGAATAAAATTTTACTTGCTGATGAGCTTGCAGGAGCAGTGCAGTTGTTGGTTGCGCAGCCAGGAGATGCTGTGTTAGAATTCCCTTTGCAAGAAGGCCAAGACCTTTCTTTGTATGTGATTACTTTGTCTGGAGGAGAGGTATCTGTCTTTTTGGAAGATGAAGGTTCTTTGACTGCAATTACTCGTGATCTTTTATTGCCAAAAGAGTATGATGCTGTTGGTGCATCTAACCAGTTAGCATATTTTTGTTTGAGGAAAGAGGGAAGGAGTGTTTTCTTAGAGTCTTGTGTTTCTGAGGAAGTCCTTGAAGAAGAAAGTGAGATGGAAGAAGAGGTCTTTGCAAATGTTTAGCATTATGTTTAGAGGCATGCTTGAGAATAGAAAAGGAGAGTCTTCTGCTCCCATCGCTTGGACTTTTATCTTTTTTATGGCGCTTATCCCATTAATAATTGTACTTGCTTTTGTTACTTTGTTTACTATTGGTACTTTTCAAGGGAATGTTACTGAGCAGCCCCTGGCTTTACAGGCAGATTCTTTGGCAGAACGCTTCTTTTCTAGTTCAGAGTGTTTTGCTTACGAAGATCCTTTTACTGGGGAGTTTGTAAAAAATAGCATTGATTTGGAAAAGTTTACTGCAGAGCAGTTTGAGCGGTGTTATTTTACAGGAGAAGGTGGTTTTGAAGATGTTAATTTTGCCATTGTTTTGCCGGCCTATGAGGGTGTTGGTTTAACAAGTGATAATTATTACAATGTTTATGGAACTATTTTTGAGCAGTTAGTATTGGTGTATGAGGAGAGAGAAGAAGGGCAGGAAGGAGAGAGAAGGAGACCTGTTTTGAGTCAGATTGAAATTCATGTGCAAGGAGAAGTATGATGTTGTTATTAAAAAACAAAAAGGGAGCATTTGCGGGGGCAGCAGACATAATTCTTTTTGCTGGCCTTGTACTTATTTTGCTTGTACTTGTTGGTATCTTTAACACAGCTGCTGCTGCTGAAAATGTTGGGGCAACAACTTCTGTCTTACAGCTCGATGCCAACGAAGATGTACTTACTTTGCTTCGCAGTACAGTGAACTATGATGATCAGGAGATTAGCTTTGGGCACTTGGTGGAGTTGTCTCAAAACCAAGGCCAAGAAGAACTTGAGCGAGGTATTCTGAAGGAGAGTCATGAGCTTTTAGATCCTGTTGTTGGTGAGAATAATTGGGCAATAAACATTTGTTATGAAGATAAAGGAAGCCATGATAGCAAGTGTTGGTTGTATTTGAACTCTAATCGTTGGAGTGCTACGGTTAAAGGACCAAAAGGCAATTTAGAAAGTGAAGGAAGTATTACTTTTATTGATCAGAAAAGCGAGCGTGTGACAGTTACTTTGCGCTTGCTGAAATAGACGAGAAGTTATTAATTTAGGTGTTAAGGATGTTGTTTGAAAACAAGAGAGGAGAAATTATGCATTGGGCAGTCATTGGTGTGATTTTAGCTCTTGGCATGTTTTTTGTTTATTCTTACGGAACAACCCTTGATTTTGGCGGTAAGGATTTTACTGCTCTTGAGGTTGGTAATGTTTTTGAGCAAGCAGAGATTGATAAGTATTATCTTGAGAGGAGCATGCAACATTTGGCTTGGGAGACTGTTCTGGATTTAGCTGCGGTTGGTGGTATGCCTGATCAATACTGTGGAGAATATTTGGGTTATACTTTGTGGAACAATAAAGTTGAGAGTTGTTATGTAGAAGAGGGAGATGGTTTTGTTGAGTTATTTGCAAGCAATTTTGCTTTAGAATCTAACTCTTTGTTTTATGAAAATGAAGTGGTACTCGGGGGCGACTATTCTTCAGAAGATGAGCTTGGGGATGTTGTTTTGCGTGAAGTTGAGACTACTTTTCCCGAGGATTTTGCTTATGAGTTTAGTTATGAAGGAGGGCGTTTTTCTGGAAAAAGTTCTGAAGAAGTGTTTATTAGTGATGATCGAGAAAAAATAAGTTACTCTTTTTCACCTTCCTTTAGTGTTGACCTTGGTTACGGTTTAAGCTCTGAGTATGCTGTTTTGAAAGAAGAATCTGCATTGCTTCTTGCTTCTTGTAGCTCAAGTTTACTCTTGCGTGAATGTTTAGAGAGAGAAATGAAAGATCGTTGGCACTTTATGCACTGTGATTTGCCAGCTTATCAAGAAGAGCGTCGTCAAGTTGCCTTTTGTGTAGAGAGTCCTGGCGAAGAGAAGGTGTTTAAAGGCGTTAGTGAGTTAGTTCCTGTGCAGTATAAGTTTGCCTTAGATTTTAGTTCTCCTGGCGCTTTTCCAGTGCAAGATCTTATCGTGGGGTATGATGCAGCTTTTGATCTTTATGAGATTAGCTTTGTTGGCGGGGATGTGGGGCTTGCTGCTGATTGGTATCATATTTACCTGACAACTTATGATGATAGTATGTACGTTGGCCCTATTGAAGATTTTTTGGGCTATCAATTTTCAGGAATTTATTTTGAAGAGTTTGCTTTCTCTTCTGAGGATGTTAGCTTGGAATGTCCTTTGACAAATCCAGTTGCGGTTGCTGGCGGAGCTTTTGCTTGTGGTGATAGGGTGTATTATTACCTTGCTCCAGAAGATTTGCCGAGTTTGCCTTTATTTGAGGAGTATTTTGTAGGGGTTGGTGCTTGGGAAGGTGGTGAAGAGTCGGTAGTCAATGGTTTTGTCGCTTTGCCTGAACATCCTCTTAGTTTAGATATTGGCTCGGGTCCTGGTCTAGAAGAATCCTTGGAAGAAGAGATGGCAACTATCTAGATTGTATGAGCAAAATGCTTATAAAGCATTTTTCTTGTGTTTTCTTCATTATTTTGATCTTTCGGGGTGGTCATTATGTATAAGATTCCTTTAGCTGAATTAAAAGAAAAAATTGTGGCTTCTGGCAAGCTTGACGCTGCTGGACTTGATGAGCGTATTCGCTCTAAAATAAATGAACTTTCTGGGCTTATTAGTGAGGAGGGTGCAACACACATCATTGCTAACGAACTTGGTGTTGAAGTTGTTGCTCCAGATAAGGATCGTTTGAAAGTAAAAGAGATCTATGCTGGTATGGCAAAGGTGAACACACTTGTTAAAGTAATTCAAAAGTATGAAGTGCGCGAATTTAACAGCAATGGGCGTGCAGGAAAGGTTTGTTCTTTATTCGTAGGAGATGATACGGGGGTTACTCGCCTTGTTTTTTGGAACGATCAAGTTGATCAGTTAGGAGAAGTTGTTGAAGGAAGCATTTTGCTTGTTAAAGAAGCTTATGCTCGTGATAATCGTGGGAGGGTAGAAGTGCACATGGGAAGAAATGGTACTTTTACTCTGAATCCAGAAGGAGAGAGTGTTGAAGTGATCGCCCGTGCTGCTTCTGGAGATGGTGGTGCTGGTGGCGCAGATTACTCTCGTAAAAGTATTGGTGAACTTGGTGGTGGCGAAGAAGGTGTTGAACTCTTAGGCACCATAGTACAAGTTTTTGATCCTCGCTTTTTCTTCTTGTGTCCTGAATGTAACAAACGAGCAAGTGAAGGTGGCGAAGGCGGAGCTTATACTTGCGCTGCTCATGGTGCAGTTAGTCCTGTCTTGTCTTACGTCCTTAATGCTATCGTTGATGATGGTTCTGGAAACATTCGTGGCGTTTTTTGGAAAAACCAGACAAACAATTTGTTGAAGATGACTGAAGAAGATTTGAGCTCTTATCGAGATAATCCTGCCTCTTTTGAGGATATAAAGACTGAGCTGCTTGGCGAGCAAGTTTTACTTATGGGGCGTGTTAAGAAAAATGAGATGTTTAATCGTCTTGAGTTTAGTGTGCAGCGGGTTGCTAAGGCAGATGCTGGAGCTGAGCTTGCCCGTGCTCGTGGAGAATAGTTATGATAAATAGAATGATTGAAATAACTAGTTTTTTATAGCTTTCTTTTTTGTTCTTTTTGATGTTATTTGTTGGGCATGTGTTATTGGGCTTAGTTGTGTATCTTATCTTTAGTCCTTTTTTCTCTGCAGGTAACGAGCTGATTTTTTTTCTTGTGCTTATGTTGGGCTCTTTGCTCCCAGATATCGATGAAGAACACAGCAAAATTAACCAATGGAGTGGTATTGTTGGGAAAGTTGTTGCTAAAATTTTTCCTCACCGTGGCTTTTTGCACTCACTCTTATTTTTTGGAATCCTTGCAGGGCTTATCTCTTATTTTTGGCAAAGCGCTTATGCGGTTGCTTTGTTGCTTGGTTACCTTGCTCACATTATTGGGGATGGTATTTCTTTGTCTGGGGTGCGGGTGTTTTTCCCTTTTCGAGTTAAGATTAGGGGGCCTTTGCGAGTTGGAAGTCATGCAGAGATGGCAATAACTCTTCTTTTGTTTATTCTGGTGCTCAAGCTTCTTTTCTTCTGAAGATTTTTTCTAAATTCCTTATTGATAATCATTTTCACCAAAGCTTATAAAAGGGAGTTTTGTTTTCTTGGAACTATGTACGTTGTTTATGCAATTTTGGCATCAGCTTTGGTATCTTTAGTTTCTATTCTGGTTGCCATTCCTTTTCTTTTTAGGAAAGAAATTCCGCAGAAGACGCTTTTGGTTCTTTTGGCGGTTTCAGTTGGAACCTTGCTCGGAGTTGTATTTTTAGATTTTTTACCTGAAGCTACATCCCATGGTTATACTCTTGGAATGGTTTTTACACTCTTGTTTGGTTTTTTGTTTATGCTCTTGGTTGAAAAGTTGGTGCATTTTGAGCATGAAGAACACCACTCTAAGCATCAGGGGCACAGGCATGCTTACGCTTTAGCTCCGGTAAATTTAATTGGAGAAGCAGTGCACAATTTTGTTGACGGCTTAGTTATTGCGGGAAGTTTTGCAGTTGACATTGGTTTAGGAATAGCGGCTACTGTTTCCATTGCTTTGCATGAGATTCCACAGGAAATTGCGGATTTGGGCGTATTGCTTTATGCTGGGCTTTCTCGTAAGCGGGCATTGTTGTTTAACTTCATTTCTGCCCTCACTGCAATGTTGGGAACGGTTGTAGGTCTTGTGCTTGTTGGAAAACTCAGCGGTTTTACTACGTTTATCTTACCTTTTGCTGCCGGAAATTTTTTGTATATCGCGGCTTCTAATTTGACACCCCAACTCCACAAAGAATGTGATTTGAAACAAACTTTCTTACACTTGTTTGCTATTTGTGTAGGGGTAGGAATAATTGTTTTGATTGTTCTTTATGGTCCTGGACATGTCCATGGTTAATTTGTTAGATGTTTAAATTCGAGGTATTTGAAAAATGATAAAGAAAAGTTTACTTGTAGTTTTGTTAGTTATTTTGGCTCTTGGCTTGCTTGCTTGCTCTACTGAGCTTGGGCACAGTGATGATGGAGATCATGACCACGATGGTGATGGTGTGCAAGATCATGCTGCTGAAGATCATGATGATGATCACGAAGAGGAAGCTCATGAAGATGATGAAGAGCACGATGATGAGCACTCTGAAGAAGAGGAAGGGGAGTAAAGTTCCCTTCTTGTTTCATCATTAAAATCTTCTTTCTGTTATGGCTCCTTTGATTCTTTGTCCATCATTTAGATAGAGAGTTAATCTTACATTGCTATAGGGCGTTTCTTCTGCACCAGATTTCGGAGGATTAGCCGGGGTAGAAAGTCCTACTTTCATCAGCACCATTGGATCTGCACTTACTCTGTCAGAAAGAATGCCTCCAAGTCTTTTGGTTCTTGTTTCACTTCTCACAAGATTACAATCCGTAACCCTTGCACCACTATGGCCTGCTTCCTCAAGAAATTTAGGTAGTCCGTACTCTTCAGGATCTGCTGCAGTGTAACGAGAAACTCTTTGATGGTTGGGTGTACTATCTATAGTTCTTCTTGACTCAACTACTCTTCCTCCAACTACAACTATTGTCTCTGTTTCTCTTTCACTGACATAATCTTCTTCTCCTATTAACCTTGTGAGTGAACCAGTAATGGTGTAAACACATCCTGTTTCGGTGTCTTTTCTAGTAATATCTCCCCTCCTGTAAAACCCAATATCTCCATGACTCCTTCTTGCTTCTAAGTCTGCAACTAAAGTACCCACTGACCCTGGGAGCTCTCCTCTGTCAATTTTTACTCCCGCTTCTCGTTTCTTTCTTCGAAATTGTATCATTCTTTCACCTTTCCCCCAAAACTAACTTGTGTCTAAAATTTCTTCCTTTTTTTAAACGTTTCTGACGAATTGTCCCAAAAAAGTGACAAAAACAGAGAAATTATCTGCCTTTATTCTCCGTTTCTATTCCTGGATTCAGTGATGGCACTGGGCTACTGGCCAGAGCCTACGAATCTATTTAAACAAGTTTCTCTACCAATATTTCATGGCCAAGAGATTGGTCAACCTCGCTTGTTAGGTGTATTTGTGCTTGGCAAGTTGAAATAAGATCCGAAAGGAAGAGGTCAAAAAAATGAGTGAAACATACAAAAAGAGCTATGAAAGTAGCAACAATGGAAAAAGGAATTCTAAGAAGCTTTCTTCTTATAATGAAGAAGTTGGTGAGCCACTTAAGGTAGTTACCGAATATGTGGCAGAAGAAAACGCAAAAGCAAAGGGAAATTTTCCTAAAAAGAAGTACAAAGCAGGAGCAATCACTGCAACTGTTTGGGAAAACAAGGGTAAAGATGCTAAGGGCCTAGAGCATAGTTATCAAACAATTTCTTTGGAGCGTGTATATCAAGATAGGGAAGGGCAGTGGAAAAGTACTAACTCCTTTCGAGTCAACGACTTACCAAAAGTGAACTTGCTTATGAGTAAGGTTTACGAAGAATTGGTATTGAAAGAACAACAACTATTTAGGTCATCATAAAATGGAAAAGGGGTCAGATAAAATGGCAGCAGAAGCAGAAAAGATGGAAACAAGTATTCTTAATTTACCGGGGGTTGGTGCAGCAACCGCAGAAAAACTTACCAGTGCAGGATTTCACGATATGCTTGCAGTAGCAGTAGCAAGTCCTTCAAGACTTGTAGAGTCGGCGGGAGTTTCTGAAGCAGTTGCTCGAAAAATGATTAATGCAGCTCGAGATAGCATGAAGATGGGTTTTGAGACTGGCGCTGATGTCATGAAAAAGCGTGAGCTTGTCATGAAGATTAGCACAGGGTCAGATAACTTTGATACACTTTTGGATGGAGGTTTTGAGACGGGCGCAATTTGCGAATGTTTTGGTGAGTTTGGTTCGGGAAAAACACAAGTTGGTCATGTGCTTGCTGTGCAAACATTGAAGATGGATCCCGATGCTTCAGTTGTGTATATTGATACTGAGAATACTTTTCGTCCAGAAAGGATAATTCAGTTAGCAACTGCTATTGGTTTAGATCCAGAGGAAGCTTTGAATAAGATTATGGTGGCTCGGGCGTATAACTCGGATCACCAGATGCTTCTTGCTGAAAAAGTTGAGAGTTTGATTAAGGAGCAGGGCAAAAAAGTTCGTCTTGTTGTGGTTGATTCTCTTACTGCGCACTTTCGAGCAGAATTTATTGGTCGAGGAACGCTTGCTGAGCGGCAGCAGAAGCTGAACAGACACATGCATGTGCTTGGAAGGCTGTCTAGCACCTATAACTTGTGTGTTTTTGTCACCAATCAAGTTATGGCAAAGCCAGATCAGTTCTTTGGAGACCCAACTCAGGCAATTGGGGGCCACGTTGTAGCTCACGCTTCCACATTTCGTATCTATCTTCGTAAGGGGAAGAAGGGAAGTAGGGTTGCTAAGTTAATTGATGCGCCAAACTTACCTGATGGAGAAGCTGCTTTCTTTGTGGAAGAGGGTGGATTTAGGGATTTTTGAAGCCGCAGTTTGTTCTTCTTTTTCCCTTCTTTTTTCCTTCTCTTTTAAGGTAAGCTTTTTATAGTATGCTGGCTGCTAAGGGACTATAATCAATTCATGAGAGGTATAATTAAATGAATGAACAAGTAGCTCCAATTAGTGAGGGGGAAACCCATGAAGTGTCTATCAAATCTGTCGGTGAAAAAGGCGATGGAATTGCTCGAATCAATGGATTTGTCGTTTTTGTCTCCGGGACAAAAAAGGGCGATTATGTAAAAGTAAAAATTACAAAAGTGCTTCCAAAAGTAGGATTTGCACAAGTTCTTGAAAAGCTTGAAAGGCCAAAGAAAAAGCATTTTGTGCAAGTGAGCATGGATGAGCTTAAACAAGAAGAAGATCTTGGACCTTCTCCAGATGATACTGATGATTTTGGAGCGGACCTTGATGATGAAGATTAGTTCTTGATTAGTTTCTTCTTCTATCCTTTTATTTTCTGTTTGGCTTTGTGGGAAATGTTACGGGGGCGAATACGCAAGGGCAACGAAATTCATTAAGAAGCGGCGAGCCAACCTGAGCGTTTCTCCAAAACGCGATGGAAGAGGCGGCTCCCAGCCACGCCCCGTACGAGCGAAGCGAGATTTCCCACAAAGCTCCCTATGAAGCAAACTATATAAAGCACTGATTCTTGTTTCTTCTTGGTGGTATGATGCAATACGTTGCTTGGTTTAAAGATCTTGATAAAACTTCTATTCCCTTAGCTGGTGGTAAGGGAGCAAACTTGGGAGAGATGTTTCAAAACAATTTTCCTGTTCCAAATGGTTTTGCTGTAACTGCACAAACTTACAAAGAGTTTATTGAAAAGCAAGGTATCAAAGAAAAAATTCTTTCCTGGCTTTCTGATTTGAATGTTGAGAAAACAACTGAGCTGCAAGATAAGGCAAAGCAAATTCAGGATTTGATTCGTTCCACTCCGATCCCAGAAGAAATTGAGGATGCAATTGTTGAGAGTTATGAATTGCTTGGTGCCGATGAGAAGAGTGCTGCAAGTTTGTTGCAGGGTGAAGAGTGTTTTGTGGCTGTGCGTAGTTCAGCTACCGCTGAGGATTTACCAGATGCAAGTTTTGCAGGTCAGCAAGCAAGTTTTTTGAATGTAAGGGGTGGTAGGGCTTTGATTGAAGCGGTGCGCAATTGTTGGGCATCTCTGTTTACCGCTCGTGCAATTTATTATCGAACGAAACAAGGTTTTGCTCATGATAAAGTACTTATCTCTGCTATTGTGCAGCGCATGGTGAATTCTGAGCGAAGTGGTGTAATGTTTACTGTTAACCCGAGCACTAATGATGGAAAGGAGCTTGTGGTGGAAGCAGTTTATGGCTTGGGAGAAACCATTGTTGGGGGGCAAGTAACTCCGGATTTGTATTTAGTTGATAAGGAGAAAAAAGAAATTTCTAAGGTTGAAGTTAAGAAGCAGACTTGGGGGTTGTTTCGTGATGGGCACGGTCAGAACTTTAAGAAAGAGATTCCGGTTAGTGATCAGAAACAGCGCGTTCTTCATGATAAATTTGTTTTAGAACTTGCTCGAATTGGCATGAAGCTTGAAGAGCATTACGGTGGACCACAAGATATTGAGTGGGCAATTGAAGGGGAGAAAGTTTTCATTGTGCAGACTCGGGCGGTGACTACTTTCAAGAAAAAAGGAGAAGACTCTGATGAGAGTTCTGCTGGTAGCCAAGGTGGGGCAGATGCTTCTGTTGATCTTAAGGAGATCTCTGAGCCTGTTCTTTTGCAGGGAGAAACTGCTTCACAAGGAGTTGCCATTGGCCCAGTTGTTCTTGTTAAAAGCATGGCTGATCTTGGTAAGGTGAAACCAGGTGATGTACTTGTTACTGCAATGACCACTCCAGATATGGTGCCTGCAATGAAAAAAGCAAGTGCTATTGTTACCGATGAAGGAGGTTTAACTTCTCACGCTGCAATTGTGAGTAGGGAGATGGGTATTCCTTGTATCGTGGGGACTGGAGAGGCGAGTGCTAAGCTTTCTTCTGGTCAAACTGTTACTGTCTATGCAAGTAAAGGGGTTGTTTTTGATGGAGAAATTGCTGTTCTGAAATCGATGATTGGCCAGGAAAGCAATGGTGGTGAGAAGTATGCTTACGTTGAGACCAAAACCCATATCAAAGTTATTTGTGATTTACCTGATGTCGCAGAGAAGGCGGCATTGACTAAAGCAGAAGGGGTTGGTCTTGCCCGACTTGAAATAATTATTGCAGAAGGCGGAAAACACCCTGCTTGGTACATTCGTGAAGATAAGGATGATGATTATGTTGAATTGTTGAAAAAAGGTATTCGAAAAATTGCTGAGGCTTTTAAGGAGAAACCAGTTTGGGTACGTTGTTCTGATATTCGAACCGATGAGTACAGAAATCTTGTCGGTGGAAAAGATGAGCCAGATGAAGATAATCCAATGATGGGTTGGCATGCAATTCGAAGGCTACTTGATGAACCAAGAATTTTGAAAGCAGAGTTTAAGGCTGTTAAGGAACTCCATGAAGAGGGTTTGACCAACGTTGGAGTTATGCTTCCTTTTGTCATTCGTGTTGAAGAGCTTCGTGCTGCGAAGAAGATCATGCGAGAAGTCGGTTTGAAACCCGTCGAAGAGATCGACTTTGGTGTGATGGTAGAAACTCCAGCCGCGTGTTGGATTATTGAAGAGCTTTGTAAAGAAGAGATTAGTTTTGTTTCTTTTGGAACTAACGATCTGACCCAATTGACCCTTGGCATTGATAGAAATAACGAGCGTATTGCTTCTTTATTTGATGAAATGCATCCCGCTGTTCTTGGCGAGATTGCAAAAGTAATTGCTGTGTGTAAAGAACATGGGGTTGAGACCAGCATTTGTGGCCAGGCGGGTAGTAAACCTGAGATGGTAAAATTCTTGGTTAAGTGTGGGATTGATTCGATTAGCGCAAATAGAGATGCTGTTGCTAAGATTCGTCACATTGTTGCTAAAATTGAGAAAAAATAGTTCCCTTCATGTCCATTAAATGGCCATCATTTGGGGACAGTTTTATAAATGGTCTTTTCTTCTTTCCTCCTGTTTATTTGTGGTGGAGATGGTCTTCTCTAAAAGAGGTGAAATTAGTGTATTGGTGGTGCTCGCAGTTGCAGCGCTAGCTCTTGGTTTTTCCTTTCTTCAAGGAGGAGAAGTTTTAGATGCACTTACTGGGGCGGCAGTGACTGATTCTGGACTTGGAGCGCAAGGAGAAATTTCTGTTGGAAACGCAGATGGTTTGCTTGTGTATGTTCCTGATTCTCCAGGAACAAAATTCGAATATAGTCTTTGGAATGATACTAATAAAGACTTTAATAGCAACAGGTCGGACACCCAGGATTTTGGAAATCCAATTGAATGGGTACTTGTAGAAGCTGCACCGACGAGGGATGAGTTCATTATGGGGGGGCTGACTTCAACAAATCCAGAAACTTGTTCCATTATGGTCTATGATGGGACGACAGATACTTGGGGAGATTATTCAAACATAGCGCCTTATTGTGGTAATGTAAATGATAAACGACCTCTTTCTATTGCTTATGAGCAAAGTTCTGGAGATGCGCTTATCGTTTTTGAAGGGCAGGACAACTCTGCTGGAACAACTTTTAACTATTCTTCTTGGAATGGGAGCGATTATTCAACAGTAGAATCTATCTCTCATGGGCTTGATGCAGCACGTTTACGCTGGCTTATGACTTTCCCTAAGAACAACTCTGATCATATTATGGTAGTTGGAGTCACCAGCCTTAATGATGTTTTTACTACACTTTGGAATGGAACTGATTTTGGTAGTACTCACAATGTTACTCTTACCTTGTCTTCTGATAACCGGGCTGCAAAGTTTGCTTGGGAATCTTTGAGTGGTGATGGTCTCTTAGTTTACGGAGAAAATGCTGACAATATTGACTATCAAGTGTATAATGCAAGCAATGAAAGTTGGGATCCTGCTGTGAGAAACGCGACAATCACCGGTTCTGAAACTTCAAAATTGTGGCTTGCTTCTGATCCCAGCTCGGATGATATTTGTATCATTAATTATGATGTTGGCGCAGATGTGAGCGCGTTTATCTGGAACGGTTCTACCTTTGATGATGGTGCTCCTTCAGAAGATACTAGTGTTGAGATAGTTGGGGGGCTAGATAACATTGATTGTAATTGGAATTCTACTCGTGGTGCAATTTTCACCTATATTGACACAGCGGCTGCAGAAGATCATATGTTGAATTATTTCACTTATGATGGTGAAACACAGAGCTGGTCTGTTTCAGCCATTACTGATGCGAGCACCTCCCCAACAGTTGATCCTGATGAAGGAAATCTTGAGTATATTCGTTCTTACAAAAGGCCCGGGAGCGATGATTTCTTATATCTTGCCGTTGACTCAGGCAACGATCTTAATTTTATCATGTACAACAGCACAGGAGATTGGCAGACAATTAGTGCAAGTCCGGTTGATTCTGAATTGGAAGGTGGTTTAAATTTTGCTTCTTCTGATTTTGCATGGTCGGCTTATCTTGAAGATCCTGATGCTGCAACAAGCACTAGTTGTGGAGAGGTAAGTTCTGATCTTACTCTTACTAGTAATGTAACAAGCACTGGAACTTGTTTTACTTTCACTGCGAACAATACTGTTCTGGACTGTGATGGCCATTACATTAATTATTCCACAACCCAAGATGCTAATGGTTACGGTGTTGATCTTGATCTTTATTCCAATGTTACTGTTCGTAATTGTAACATTGATCAAGGAGCAACTGGGGCAAATAACCCTCTTCGTTGTGTAAATGGAGATTCTGGTGTTGTAGAATCCACCGCTGTGACTGTCCTAGAAAACATTCGACATTTTTATTTCAGCGGCTGTAATGATTATGTCGTTCGGCACAACACTTTCAATTCTAGTACTTCTATAGCTTTTGATTGGGGGGGCGATGGGAGCAGGAATAGGATTGAGAACAACACATTAATTGGTAGTTTTAATGGAAATTTCATTGATGGAGAGAATAATACTATTCTCAACAACTATTTTGGCTCTATCACGGATCTCTCTGAGAATACTCAACTTAATGAGTTTATTTACAATAACAGTTTTGGACAAATTAATTGGACCAATGAAACCGCAGGAGGATTTATTTCTGCTATGGATGTTGGAGAAGTAGTTGGCCTTGGAGAAACGTTTTTTATTGAGGAAAACAATATCACGGTTGATGTTTCAAGTCTTGATAGTGATGGTAAGAGGCTTGATGACAGCGCCACTTTAACTTTTTTCAATGTGACTGGGAATGGGACAGCCTATGCACTTAAGGATGGCGCAGTTTGTGGAGCAAGTTGTGAGAGTATAGCTCAATCTGGCGATGATGTCCTCTTAAATGTGAGCAGTTTTAGCAGTTATAGTATCGCTTTTGATGAGGGCCCTTACGCTGAAGGAAATGTTACGGGCTTTCCAGCAAGCTATAATGATACTGAAGAGATCGAGGTTAATATTACTTGGATTGGTGCTGCCATTCCTATTTCCACAGGAGATGTGTTGATTGAGACCAATTTTACGGGAACTCCCACGAATTATACGATGACTTTGGTTTCTGGGAATGGGAGTGATGGAGATTACAATTATACTGCTGGGGCTCTTGCTGCCGGGAACTATTACTGGAAATCTTACGCAAATAATACTGATGGAACGCTCAATTCTACTGACATTCAAGAATTTAGTATTGTTCGGACGGAGTCTAACGCTACTGCTTACATTGATGGAAGTGCTGCAAACGCTACTGTTACCGTTAACGAGGGTGCAGATCTTTCTTGTAACGCAACGACGACCCAGGGCACACTTACTTTGTATAACAATGGGACGGAAATCAATAGTGGTTCTGGTGGAATAGAGAATAATAGTGTTAACTTTACGGTCCAAGGCGATTATAATATTACTTGTGATTATGCTGCTAGCGAGAACTTTACCGCAAGTAGTTCTGAGCTTACTCTTACTGCTGCCCTTCCTGCTAGCTCTGTGAACCTTACCCTTAATGGGGCAAATGATAATATCACAATTCCCAATGGAACATCTGCAACCCTAAATTGTACGACAATTACTGGAGACGATAGTATTAGTTTGTATAATAATGGTACTTTGATTAATGATGGGCTTGACTCTCTACAGAATGAGACCACATTCTCTCTTGGTTATTACAATATAACTTGTATTCACCCTGAGAATGCAAACTACTCTGAGGGAAGGTCTGTGTATTGGGTGAACGCAACTGATGAAGATAATGCTCCTACTTTGGGTGGCGGTGGCGGAAATGCGCCAGGAACTTATAATGCGAGCATCTCAAAGCCTTTTGCTACCATAAATGATGATTTTGGAGTGGTGTCTGTTACTTTTGAATTCAACCTTTCCGCTGATGGGTCGCTCTCTAATCATAGTGCTAACCTTACTTCAGGAACGAACACTTCTGGAACTTGGCAGACTGAAGTAATTTATCCTGCAGGAGATTTTGCCCTCAATCTTTACGCTCTTGACACGGGAGGAAACCTTTTCACTTTTTCAACAACGGCGGGCCCAGTTGCTAAGGAAGATTCCTTCAATGTCATGAACCTTACACTTAACGAGAGTGCTGCAAACATTAGTATTAACAACGATACTAGCGTAAACATTAGTTGTAGCAGTACGACCGGAGAGAGCCTTCTTCGTTCTCTGACTAAAGATGGTGAAACTATCAACTTGGACACTGCGGCGAGCATTTCTAACCTCACAAGTTTTCCAGTAGGAGGAGTTTATAATATCACTTGCAATCAGCCAGAGACAGAGAACTATACTGCAAACAGCACTGAGTTCTTTGTTACTGTTACAGATGATTTCTCGCCAACAGTTACCTTGAACAGTCCCGCCGCTTCTTTTGAGAACCACAGCGTTTCTACTACGACGGATCTTACATTTAACTGTTCCTCAACAGATGAATTTACAGTTGCCAATGTTTCTTTGTACTTGAGTAACGGCTCAAATGAGAATTTTGCTCTGAACCAAACTACCAGTTTTAGTTCAGGAGATGTTGAAGCAAACTGGACTGTTGTTCTGGAGGAAGGAGATTATACTTGGAATTGTCTCGCAACTGATAATTCCAGTGCAGAAACTTGGGGATCAAGCAATAGGACATTAGATCTTGATTATGATGCAGATGGTGATGGTGTTCGAGATGATGTTGATAGTTTAAGTGGGAACGAAAGCGATGTTGATGCTGAAGGTGTAGAAGATCTCAATGTGAGCATTGGTGGAGCAGGTGTTGGAGGAAATATCACCGGAGAGCAAGAAGTTACTTTTTATGATGGAGATGAGCCTTTAATTAACTTTACATTTAACTTCAGTGATGCAGACTTTGATTTGAACAATGTTACCATTAATTCAACAAACGATTCTACTGGGGGGTCTCTGATTGTTAATTTAGGTGGGCAATTGCCTGAAGGAGAAACCAAGGAGCTTTACATTGATGACAATGATTTTGCAGCCCTTTGTGTCAAGGATTCAGAGATTAGTTCTGTTGTAGAAATTAGCTCTGCTTGTACTGGAAGTAGTGAGATAAACTTAGATTCTTGTATCGGTGTTAGCTCTGGAGTTACTGTAAGCGGAGTGAGTTGTTATGATCTTGGGGAACGATTTCGGATCTCTGGGCTTTCTTATTCTGGAGTTTTAGGGGAAACTACTGCTCGTGCGAGTAGCTCTAGCTCTTCAAGTTCTGGCTCCACTGGGGGAGGCGGTGGAGGCGGTTCCGGCTCTTCCTCTGTTGGTGTTGTTGGTGTGAGTGAAATTGTTGAAGGGGAACAGCACAAAGAAGTTTGGTCCGGGATTCCTGCAGGAGAACTTGCTAGCTTCGCCCTTAATGACCCTGCAATTGCCATGACTCAAGTTGGTTTTGTTGCTCAAGAAGACCTTGCAGAGGCCTGGGTTCTTGTTGAGCTTGTTGAAGATTTTGGAGAATTTTTAGCTCCAAGAAATGATCTTTATCAGGCACTTCACGTAAGCAAGGGAAGCAAAGTTGGTCCGACCCAAGTAGAAGAATTTATTCTTGATTTCAAGGTCCCTCTCTTTTGGATGACTCAAATGGGCGCTCAAGCAGAAGAAGTTATACTTTTGCATCATGATGATGAAGGAAATGTTTGGTTTGCAGAGCAAACTTATTTAGTTAAGACAGACCGAGACTTTGCTCATTATCAGGCAACAGTTGGAGACTTTAGTTATTTTGCTATTGGTCTTGCTGAAGGCGAAGAAGCAGTTGCAGTTGTTTCCGAGGCTTTCGTGGACGAGCCAACAAACCTAGCTGGGGGAGCAACTTTCTTCCCAGAACTCTGGGATCAAGCGAAAGAAAAATTGGGTTACTTTTGGCTTTCTGTGTTAGGGGTGTGTTTTCTTTTGTTCTTGTTCCTCTTTTCAGTTGCCGGGAACATGTATTATCGAAGGGCGAATTCTCGCTCACTTCGTTCACGCCGTTCTCTTGGGCGTAGGCGCAGATAGTTCTCTATGTTCTAGATTTTAGTCAAACAAATTTGATCCCCACTGGTGAGACGCCAGTGGCATGCTCGCTTCGCTCAGGTCAAATTTCTGGCTCTTACCTTCCCAATCGGTGAGCTTATTTATTAGCACCACCAGTGAACACACTGGTGGAAAGATAAGATTCTAAGAGGTTCCTTTTGTCTTCTGCATATCTTTATAAAGCGCAAGATCTTCTTTTTCCTGTAAAAAGAGGCGCACAATGATCCTTTTGAGAAAAGGAGAAGTAAGTATTATGTTAGTCCTAGCTGTCGCAGCGCTAGCTTTGGGCTTTTCACTTTTCCAGGGAGGAGATGTTCTGGATGCGCTTACTGGAGCTGCTGTGAGTGATCCGGGTTTTGGCGTCTTAGCAGATGCTAATGGAACAGATTGTGGTTTTGTTAATGGAGATGTTACCTTAACAGAAAATGTGACAAGTACTGGGACTTGTTTTACTATAAATGCAAGTGATATCATTTTAGATTGTGCGGGGTATCATATTAATTATTCTACTACTCCTGATTCAGGAGGTTTTGGTGTTCTTAATGAACTTGGAAATACCAACGTCACCATTAGAAATTGTAATGTCGATCAAGGAAGCACAGGGGCATCAAATCCTTACAAATGTGTGAACTCAGATAGTGGGATTCTTGAGTTGAGCACGGCAACGATCATTGAGAATGATAGGTTCTATTACTTCAATGGCTGTAATGATCATATCATTCGGCACAATACTTTTACTTCAGATCTTGCCATGGCAATGGATTGGGCCTCTGATGGGAGTAGAAATTTGCTAGAAAATAATACCTTCCATGGGGCTTTTGATGGGAACTTTCTTGACGGAGAGAATAACACCCTTCTTAACAATTATTTTAATCGCTTACAAGATAACTCTGAGGCAAATACAATTAGTTTTTTGATCTACAACAATAGTTTTGGACAGATTAATTGGACGAACGAGTCAACGGGAAGTGGTCTTGAGGATATGGAGTTTGATTCTCCTGTTGGTTTTAACACCACTTTCCTACTCAGCCAAAACAATATTACCCTCGATCTTAGCTCTTCAGAGAGTAGTACTATTTCTTCTCTTAATAATAGTGCTACTTTGACTTTTTTTAATGTTACAGGAAGTGGCACTGTCTATGCGCTTAAGGATGGCTCTGTTTGTGGATCTGAATGTGAAGGGGTTGCTCAGATTGGAGATGATGTTGAAGTAAATGTGAGCAGTTTTAGCAGTTATAGTATCGCTTTTGATGAGGGCCCTTACGCTGAAGGAAATGTTACGGGCTTTCCAGCAAGCTATAATGATACTGAAGAGATCGAGGTTAATATTACTTGGATTGGTGCTGCCATTCCTATTTCCACAGGAGATGTGTTGATTGAGACCAATTTTACGGGAACTCCCACGAATTATACGATGACTTTGGTTTCTGGGAATGGGAGTGATGGAGATTACAATTATACTGCTGGGGCTCTTGCTGCCGGGAACTATTACTGGAAATCTTACGCAAATAATACTGATGGAACGCTCAATTCTACTGACATTCAAGAATTTAGTATTGTTCGGACGGAGTCTAACGCTACTGCTTACATTGATGGAAGTGCTGCAAACGCTACTGTTACCGTTAACGAGGGTGCAGATCTTTCTTGTAACGCAACGACGACCCAGGGCACACTTACTTTGTATAACAATGGGACGGAAATCAATAGTGGTTCTGGTGGAATAGAGAATAATAGTGTTAACTTTACGGTCCAAGGCGATTATAATATTACTTGTGATTATGCTGCTAGCGAGAACTTTACCGCAAGTAGTTCTGAGCTTACTCTTACTGCTGCCCTTCCTGCTAGCTCTGTGAACCTTACCCTTAATGGGGCAAATGATAATATCACAATTCCCAATGGAACATCTGCAACCCTAAATTGTACGACAATTACTGGAGACGATAGTATTAGTTTGTATAATAATGGTACTTTGATTAATGATGGGCTTGACTCTCTACAGAATGAGACCACATTCTCTCTTGGTTATTACAATATAACTTGTATCCACCCCGAGAATGCAAATTATTCTGAAGGGAGAACTGAGTACTGGGTGAATGCAACAGATATTGATAATGCACCTAGTTTTTCTACAGGGGGAGCAAATAGTCCAGGGGTTTATAATGCAAGTATTTCAAAACCTTTTGCTGCCTTCACTGATGATTTTGGTGTAGAATTTGTTGCCTTTGAATTTAATATTTCTGAGAATGGGGCTCTTTTGAACCACACAGCAAATTTGAGCTCTGGGAGCAACGTTTCAGGGATCTGGATAGCAGAAGTGAAATATCCGGCAGGATACCATTCTTTAACACTCTATGCTCGGGATGATGGTGGAAATCTTTTTACTTTTAATAATGATGTAACGATTACTGTAGCAGACCCTTTCGATGTAGTGGAGCTTAATTTTAGCGGAGTTGTTGGAAACACCACCATTAATCAGAGTAGTTCGTTGAACATCACTTGTGGATTGAACAACTCAGATGCGATAGATCTAAATCTTTACAATAATGGAACACTTATCAACGATGGAGTTAGTTCCTTAATTGATAATTATACCTTATTCAACTCCCCCGGGGAGTACAATATTAGTTGTAGCCATGAAGGTTCTGAGAACTATACTGCCAACAGCACAGAATATTTTGTTACTGTCAATGAATTTGATGCAGCCCCGGTTGTGACTCTTGATAGTCCCTCAAACAATTATCTTAACAATAGCTCAGATACGAGCACCGATTTTGATTTTAATTGTAGTGTTACCGATGGACATAATTTAAGCAATGTCTCTTTATACATAACTGATGCAAGTAATGCTAGTTTTGCTCTTAATCAAACAGAAAATATTAGTGGCACGAGCAATAGTAGTAATTGGACCCTTAGTTTAGGCGTGGGAAATTATTCTTGGAACTGTTATGCTTATGATAATGCCAGCCAACTTGGCTTTTCAAGCGAAAATTATAGTATCTCACTTTCAAATAATGATAGCTCTAGTGAAAGTTCTAGCTCTGAGAGTTCGTCAAGTTCTTCAAGTAGTTCAAGCTCATCAGGGGGGTCTCCTGGTGGAGGTGGGAGCTGCGCTCCAGGATATTCTGAAATAGAGGGTCAATGTGCGCCAACAGAGAACCTCGCTGGAGATGCGGTTTTGCCTCCTCCTTTGGAAAGTGAAGAAATAAGTGATGAAGAAGCTAGCGGGCAGGATGGAGACGATGTTTTGGTGCCAAGCCAAGACCAAATTCCTGCCCGTGTGGCTTCTCTTGTAGAACTGAGTGATTATGTTGGAGTTGATATACTCAGCTTTAGTTTAGTGAGTTCTACTGTCTTGCTTCTCCTTACTAGTTTGGTGCTTTGGTTTGGTAAGGGGTCTTTAGTGTACGTTTCGTCTGGATCTTCTGGGCTGTCGTCACCTGCCCTGGCTGAGGGGACCTTTGGAGGAATTGCAAGAAATTTAGGGGATCTAGAGAATTATGTGAGTAAAGAATTGAAGACTGGAAGAACTAGGGGCGATTTACGTAGGGAATTGCTTGATGCTGGTTGGAAGAAAGAAGAAATTGGGTCTGTCATGAAGGTAAATTTATAAAAGATTTTTTAATTTATCCTACTGTCTTTTAGGAAGAGAAAAAAGTAAGAGGTTGTATGATGAAAGAGGGATATGCTATTCTTTTGGGTCTTGTTGTAGTAGTGGTGATTTCTGCTGGTCTTCTTTTCCTTCATGAAGCAGAGGAGAATTATCTTAACGCCCACGTTGTCGCCGAAGTTGGAGATCTGGAAGCTAGTGAGCACATGGGCGAAGGAGAGCATCCTGGTGAAGAGGAGAGTTCTCAAGAAGAATCTGTTTTTGAAGATTTTTTTGAAGACTGAGTTTTCTGAGTTTTTTTGCTTTGATTTTTCTTTCCTTCTTTTCTTGTATTTAGGGGGATCCTGGTAAATTTTTTACACTCTAAACAGGAGATAATCACTTTTTTGTCTCTAACCCTTATTCTTGCGTTCTTGTTTGGCATAAGGAACTTGTAGCAGTGCTTACAAAATTTTCTTTTGTACACAACTGGGAGGGGCATCCTTACTTTCATAGCTATTTTTCTTGCAAGGGTAACATAGCGATTGGCAAGCCCTTTGTTTTCGGAAAACACTTTTGTTGCTTTTTCAAAGTAGGTTTTGATGTGCTCTTTTGCAAGTTCTTTCTGCTTTGCTTTTGAGATTCGTGCTTTTGCCATTTTTTGTGAACTTTGTCTGTTTACTTACTTTTTGTCTTATTTTTCTCTTCGTTTCTTCCTTTGAAATATTTTTGTACTCGTTTCATGCCTTTGACATGAGCAGTTGGCCCAAGTTTATAGTAGGTTTTTTCCACACTAGATCCCCAAGAAAAGTCTCCGTTCTCTTCACGAACTTCTCCAATCTCTATCTCCCCTGTACTTAGGCCTTTTTTGAGATGATAATAAATGCTTCTTTGGCTTACTTCTGGGAAGATTTCATTATAGGCTTTTGCTACCTGGTATCCATAACCTTGTCCCAGAATAAAGAGGATTTCAAGAATTCTTTTTCTGATTTCGCTTCTTACTGGTCTTCCTCTTGGCATGGATGAGTAAAGTCGAAGTACACTTTAAAGTTTTTCTCAGAAAAAGAAAGCCTTGCTCTTGCTTGGGACCTTAAGCGATGCTTGAGAAAATGTTTCTAATTAGGGGAAAGAGGAGTGTAAAAACAAGTATGAACAAGAAAAACATTCCGATTTGTTGATACCTTCTGTCTCCTTTCTCTTTTCCATTCTTTTTTCGTAAAAACACTTGTACCATTCTTCCCCCATCTACGATTGGAAGCGGTAAGAGGTTAAATAAGCCGATACCTAAGCTAAGTACATAGAGCCATTTTAGAAAGCCATTCATCCAATCGACGACGTAATACCATACTTTGTTCGCTCCAGTAGTGTATTTCTCTTTGATTTCAACTTCATTTTGGATGCCCACGATTCCTAAGAAAGATTTTTCTTCGTTATCTGGATTTGCAGCTAAAGTCAGTTCATAGCTTTCTTCTCCACTGTCTCCTTGTGCATGTACTGTTATGGTCTCTCCTGGAGAAGTACAAAAGAGTTCATCTGAGAAGGATTGGAATTCAAGTGTTTCTTTTTCATTAATGTGTGTTATAAGTGCGTTTGCTGGAAGGCCAGCTTGTGCTGCTGGAAAGTCTCCTTCAACATACTCTGCAAAACTAAAACCAGTTCCTTCAACCATTGTTCCTTGGATTGGAGCAAAGACGAGGGTGAGTAAGAGAAGTGCAATAGCAGCTAAGATGATATTTGCAAAAGGACCTGCCGCCATAACTGAGTATTGCACAAGATCTTTTTCTTTGGACATTTTTTTCTCGTCGGGCTCGACAAAAGCTCCGATGATTGGTCCGAAGAGCACGAGCCCAGTGTTGTGTACAGGGATTTTATGTGCTCTTGCGACAATTCCATGTCCGAACTCGTGAATAAGTGCAATGAGAAAGATGGCGATGAGCCAATACCAGAAGGGCAAGATACCAAGACCAGGAACATTTACTCCTGGGAGCACCAAAGAAACTCCAGAAGTTGTTTCAGGGCTAAAGAAAAGTTTGAACAAATTAGCAATCATAAAATAAGAGATGGTTACCAAACCAATAAAACCAATCCCGACTCCAATGTATCCGCCAAGTACAACCCATTCTCTGTATCGTTTGATGAATCTGTCCATTGCTTTAAGTCCGAACTTTGTTCGGTAGAGCATAATGATTTTAGCTTGGAACTCAATATCTTTTCTTTTCCAAAAGACAAGCCCGGCAATGACTGCGTAGAAAATGAATACGTATTTGTACTGAATAATGAAATTGAGAACTGATTCTAACATGAGAGAAAGGCGGTGAGAAGGGAATTTAAATGTTTTGATTGTTTCTTTTCTTAGTTAGGCTTGACTTGAAATTAGTCCTTCTAGATCTTGAACTCTTAGAACAACTTCTCCTTCGTATTCTGAGCCAGACCTTTTTGATGGCCCTTCACCTAAGTGGGATGCCACAATATAAGTTAAACCCATGCTCATGGCTGCTAAAAGAATAGACATTCCAAGAACTCCTTCTTTAGTTCTTGAACCCAGATGTTTCACTTTTTTGGGATACAGTGCTCTGTTACATTCTTCCAAGCCCGCGAGGTCTCTTCCAATATCTATTGCATACCCTACTGGTACACCGTTTATTGCACCAAAAGCACCTGCTGCGATAGAACCAACCATTATTTTTGTTGCATCAATCTCGTCACCAGCAAAAGCTTGAGTTGAAGTATACAAAGGAACGGAAACGAGGGTGTTAAAAACTGCCGTGTACAAAACGTCTTGTAAAGATTGTCTCTCTACCCCTCCTCTCTCTCTTAGCTTGTCTCTTCCTAAAGCATAGGACCTTCCTAAACCACCATAGGTTGTTGCTGCCCCAATTGCCCTTGCGTAGAGTGAACTTGTTACTGACATGCCAGATAAGAGAACTTCTATTGCAGCAAAAACGGGTGCAGTCTCAGCTACAATTGTAGTAGAATCAACGAACCAATATTTAATCTGTTTTTTTCCAGTTGTTTGTTTAACCATCAGTTCTAGACATCCTCATTGGCTCAAAGAGCTTAAGACTGCCAGGAGAATTAAAAAATTAAGATTATTTCTTCCTTTTAGGACGAAGTTTTCGAGTTGCCCCTTTTCCACGTCCACGGATCTTTCCAGCTTGCACTTTTAGTGGATTTGCTCGAATTTTCCTTTTTGTATTCTTATCAACGAAGATGTTCTTGAATAAACGATCGTCCGCTTCTTTGAATTTTCCCATTGTGTCTACCTAATTATTATTTCTTCAGCTAGTTTTTCACTTGCTTCATAACCTTCAAACCCATTAGGGTCCAGTAAAGGACTTCTTTTCCTTCAGCAACACTGTCTTTAAGCTCTGCTGGGATCTCAAGGTCAAAGGTTTCGTAACTCTCTGTATCCATCACATTTGCCATGTTTCCGCTAATGGATAGGACCTGAGCATTTTTCTTCTCAATGATTGGTGCTTCAACTTTGTCATGACCTGGCATAACAAGGTTCCTCTTCTTTCCATCAAGGATTCCTACAGCCATCATGTTCACTTTTGCGTGTCCATGCTTTCCTGGTCTGGAAGTTGTGGTGTCTGTAACTTTACAGGCAGCACCGTCGATAATAATAGTATCTCCCTTTTTAAGGGAACCAACACTCACTAATTTTTTCTCGTAATCACTCATAATACTCACTTCCACCCCGTCCACTATAAAAAGTTTACTGCTTTTGACTCAGTAACTTCTCTGTTCTCAGGATTTTGTGGCCAGATAAATATCTTTATCAGTAACAGTTTTTCTTCCAGCATGCTCTGCAAAACGCTTCGCTTCAGCAGAAATTTCCATAGCTTTTTTCTCGAGAACTTCGGCTAATGCTTCTTTAGCAGCGTCACTCACACGTAAAGCACCAGCCTCGCGCATGATTTTATCCATAGCATTGTGGGAAAGAAATCTTTTCTTCGCCATAGGAGCTTAAAATGGGCTTTCTTTTTTAAATATTGCGAAAATTTCCCTTTTTGTCCTAGGCTGGCCCCTTAGAATCTGATCGCTTGCAGCTTTTTTACCCTCTCTTGAGTTGTCGGGTGGGTGGAAAACATTTTCCAGATACCTTTGCCCCGGAAGGGATTTTCTATGAAAAGGTGGGCTGTTGCTTCAGTTGTACCTTGCGCTTTGAGTGGAGCTTTGGAGATTCCTGATTCTAACTTTTGAAGAGCGCTAGCAAGACCGCTTGCATCTTTAAGGATTCTTGCCCCTGTTTCATCAGCGATAAATTCCCTACTTCTGCTAATTGCTAGTTGGATGAGTGTTGCCATAAGTGGGGCCACAACTGCTAGAATAAGGAGCTCGATGATGTTGCCGCTATTATTGTCTCTTCCTCCCATGCCACCAAAAATTGCACTCCATCTTGCCATCATGGCAATATAAGAAATAACTCCTGCGATTGCTGCTGCGATTGTCGAGATAAGCGTATCTCTATTCTTAATGTGCGCCATCTCGTGAGCAAGTACACCTTTAAGCTCATGGTCGTTAAGCAGGTTCATAATTCCTTGCGTTACTGCAACCACACCCTTCTTTGGTGATCTTCCTGTAGCAAAGGCGTTTGGATGTTGCCCTGGAACGATATAGATTTTTGGCATAGGAAGTTTTGCACGCATACTGATGTCTCGAACCATTTCGTAGAGTTTGCTATGCTGATTTTTGTCGGCTTCTTTTGCTCTGTAAATTGCAAGGACAATTTTGTCTGAGAACCAAAAAGAGAAGAAATTTATCCCTCCTGCAAAGATGAGTCCAAGGAGTAGGCCAGTTTGCCCTCCAATGAGTGCGCCTAACAATAAGAATAGTCCAGTAAGGAGCCCCAAGAGAAGAGCAGTTTTGATTTGGTTTTTGATCATAACCCTTTGTTTTGCAAACTTATATAAATAGTTATTGTATTAGTTTTCCTGCCGTTTTTGTGAATTAACCTTGTTTAGTGGTCTCATTCAAGGTTTCTGGGTTAAAGAGGTAGAAGAGGTAGAAAAGATGGTTTTGGAGCACGTGTTTCCTGAAGATTGGTTGGAGCAAAAAGCTCGTTATGCTTTTATTCTTGGTATTGTTTATTCGATCATTGGGGTGATGGTAGCTTCTATTCTTTTCCCAGGAGATCCTGCTCTAGTGGCTGTTGCTTTTACTTCTTTGCTTTTACTTCCTGAACTTTACAAGATCTTTTCTATTGAAGAGCGTCAAGAGCGTATGGAAGAGCGTGTTTCTTTGCGGGCACTTTGGCGAGATGACATTGATATTATCAAAGTCTATGTTGCTTTATTTTTGGGAATTATGTTGGTCTACGCCTTGGGAACGATTCTTTTACCTTCCTTTCAAACAAACTTGTTGTTTCGTGAGCAACTAGAGATTCGATTGGGTCAAGGCTTTGCAGGAAATGCTATTCTTGGCTCTTGGAGTGGTGATTTGTTCTGGGCTTTACTTGGGAACAATTTTTTGGTTCTCTTGGCTTGTTTTATCATGGCTTTGCTCACTGGAGATGGGGCAATCTTTTTGATTACTTGGAATGCTTCTGTTTGGGGAACAATTTTTGGTTTTACAGCTAAGAGTGCAAGCTTGTTTTCTGGGGAGAATGTCTTTTGGTTGTTTGCGATAATCATACTCACCGTCTTTCCTCATATGATGATAGAGGCGATGAGCTATTTTTTAGCTGCCATATCGGGGAGTGTGATATCTAAAGACGTGTTGCTCGAAGAGTTTGCCTCGGAGCGTTTCTTTGAGGTCTTTGGCTTTAATATGTATCTCTTATTGTTTGCTCTTCTCTTCTTGTTGCTTGGAGCAGGAGTAGAGACTTGGGTCCTTGAGAATGCAAGTATGTATCAAGATATTATTAGAATGAGTTTGATAGCCACGGGGTAGCAACTTGTGGGATTTTTTTTCTCTATTTTTTTGTTTATTCTAGCACAATCTTATTTGTTTTTCCATAGCTGATTCTTTTAATCAGCCCTTTCTTATCAAGCTTGTCTAGAATGCGGGTCACTTTTACTTTTGGGAGCTTGAGTTCATAGACAAGATCCTTCTGTAGGCACTCTTCTTTTTCAAGGAGGTATTCATAAACTTTTCTTACATCTCCTTCAAGCATTTTGAGTCCCAAACTTTGTTTTTTGCTGAGTTGTAATTTCTGTCCAATGTTGAGACTGTAGTAGACAAGGCTTGCTCCATTGATGGCACTTAGAATGATGAGTGCGATGGCGCTGGCCAGAGAGAAGTGTGCAGGAACAGTTGAAGTTACTGTTTTTCCATTCTGAAGAGTGAGGTTAATTGAGTTGTTCATACTAGAGAAGAACAAAAAGCCAATGAGAAAGAAACTTACTAGGAAAATGCCAAGGCAGAGAGCTTCTTTTTTATTCATAGTCCTCCTCTCCAAACTCTTCCCAAAATTCAAGATCTTCATCTTCTTCAAACTCGGCTTCTCCTAGTCTGCTGTACTCTACGAAAGCAAAAGTTTCTTGATATTCTTCGTCAATCTCTATTACTGCCTCAATGATCTCTTCGTAACAACGTTCTGCTTGGATCTTTGTTTCATAGAAACAACCTTCTTCTTTGTAAAGGACAATAAAATCTTCTCCTTCTTCTTCAATTTCGTAGTTTTCTTCCTCTGCAAAAGAATAGAAATCTTCTAGATCTTCAAAGTCGTAGTTTTTGAAATGAGAAAACTCTTCTAGGGTGAAACTATGAAATTCAATGTCGGTATGTTCTAGAGGTAGGAGCCCAAGCGCATCAAACTCGTCATCGTCCAAATAAATCTGCTCTTGGCCAACTAGGATGCCGGTGAAAACAGTTCCAGCCAAGGCCCCTATCAGAAGGAGACAAATCCCTGCAAGAAGAATGCTGAGCAGCTTGAACTTTTCCATGGTCTTTTTCATTGTATTTTTCTTTATTAATTATTTGCTTGTTTGTCTTGTTTTTAGTAAAAGGGGGCACCAAGAGTATTTTTTGCTGTTCAAGTAATTTCCTGGCGCCCAAAGAGGTTGTGGGGAAGATAAAAAATAAAAAATTAGTTAGGACTATTCATCATCTTCATCCTCTAGCTCATCGCTCTCTTCTCTATCTTCTTCTTCATCGTCCTCATCTTTCTCGTCGTCTTCGTAGTCACCAAACTCTTCATCATCTAGGTCGTCGTAGTCTTCTTCTTCCCAATCGTCACCCCAATCATCGTATTCTTCCCAGTCATAATCGATATCTCCAAAGAGTTCTTCTTCGATCTCCTCTGCTTGCACAAAGAGATCTCCTGCAATTTGTTCTTCTAGCTCAATGTATTGTGCATCAAGTTCCTGAAGCTCTTGCACTAGTGCGACTACTTCTTTTTCATTGCTTTCTGGATTTTCCATTTCTAGAAGTTGGAAGAAAATTTCATCCATTTGCTCATCAAGACCCCAGAAAAGGTGGTCGCTGTTCTCAAAAGCAATGTCAATTTGCATATCAACTGCTTCAAGTTGGCTGATGAGTTCTTGCACCTGTAGATCATCTACATCGATGCCTTCTGCAGCTAACCATGCTTCGTAGCTTTCATAGTCGTCTTCGTACTCGTCATAATCTTCAAGATCTTCCCAAGTATCATCATCATAGAGCTCTTCTAGGTCTTCGTACTGTTTTTCCATACCTGTATCTTGGTCTAGCTTGTCGTATTCGTCTTCTACAGCGTCAATCTCTTCCCAAACGGTTTCTGCTGTAACATAGTCTCCTGCTTTTTCTGCAGCACTTAGCTTTCCGTAGAGCGCATCTAGTTTTGCTTCGATAGCATCGTAACTTTCTTGATTGTCTTGGTAGATCATTTCTACTTGATTGAAGATCTTTTCTTCTTGAGCAAAGAGCTTAGCAAAGGACGCAAAAAATCCGTTTTTTTCTTCTTCTAGCTCTTGTGTTTGTTCTAGTAGAGGATTGCTTTGTTGATCTGCTGCAACTGCTGCCCCAATTCCCATAGAACTTATTGCTAGAGCACCAAGCCCTACTGCCATTACTTTTTTCATTTTATTTGTTCTTTTGCTTCTTTTTCCAATTTTTCTTGTTTTCATTTTTTCCTCCAAAATTTGCGTTTTTGTTTTGTTTCTTGGCTCTTTGTCCTTTGAAACAAGCAAATTCATGAGATTTAGAAAGATGAAACAATAGAACTAGTTTGGGTGGAATGCATTCCACTCGACTGAGAGAACGTTAAGTGCACTCTCCTTTTCAGCCTTTTGAGGAAGGCTAACCAAATAAGAAAAAAAATAAAAAAAGAATTCTCTAACAGACTCCGTCAGCATCTATGTAAAAACTTCCTCCATTGGTAATACAAACAGCCCCAGCAACACCTGTTGTATCTGGTAGGGAGGTAGGTAATCCATCGAAGACAAAAGATTCTCCACAGATTTTTAGTTGATCCTCTTCTGTACTTTCGCAAGGATCTGTAAATGTTGAATCTAGTCCAATCACAAAGGATCTATCGTCCAGGGCATTTGTTTGGTAACCCATGGCTGTTGAAAATTCTCCTTCTGCGCTATTGTAACCTCCCAATGCAACTGAACCATGTTCGCTTGCTTTAACGCTATCTCCTACAGCAGTAGAACCTTCTCCACTTGCGATTGCAGCATCTCCTGCTGCGAAAGAAGCATGTCCACTTGCAGTAGAGTGATAGCCCATAGCTACAGAATAAGGATCACTTGCAATTGATAAGAGGCCTGTCGCAAAAGAGTAAGCTCCCCACGCTCCTGTGAGCTTGCCTACAGCAACACTGTGATCCCCCGAAGCAGTTGTTTCTTCACCTAAAGCTACAGAAAAATCTCCATCTGCTTTTGTGTTAAGCCCCAGAGACAAGCCATGATCTCCATCTGCAGTTTCGCTTTGACTATCACCGGAAAAAAGAATCACTGAATGATATCCATTTCCTGTTCCAAAGGCAAGAGCCCCTGTTGCCAGAATAAGCAACAACACGACGCTTAGCCCAATTTTTCTATTTTTATTTCTCATTTTTTAGTAATCTCTATCTTTTTACAGCGTTCCAAGAAGGTACTCTTTAGTATTTTTCCCGCACTTTTGTGACTGGGCTTTTCCTTAACAAAATACTTAAAAATTACTTTTTTTTCTTCCTTTTTGGTCTTAGAAATTAGTGAGTACATTCACTCTCTTTTCCTTTCCAGGATTATGTGGCTGGCAGGTTTCATAGAAGTCACACTGTCCAGTTCTCCACTTACAGAGCGGCGTGATGTTTTTCTTGTAATCAAGTGGATCTTCGGTGAGTTCTGTGTGGGCGTGAATCTGTTCAATTTCAAACTTCACCTGTTCTACCATTTCCCTGGTGACGGAGATCATTTTGAGGGTGTCTCGCAAGAAAAATGCACCTACCTTCTCTGGCAATTTTCCGTGTTTTTCTTCATACATCATAGCATAGATAGAAAGTTGTCTTCTGATGCTTTCTTTGATCTCTGAACGTGAGTTTGTTTTGTAGTCTACAATGTGTACCTCTCCATTGGGAAGCATTCGAATAGCGTCAATAAATCCTCGAACGTGATGCGTTTTTGACTTGTATTCTTCTTCTCGAATTGGAGCGATGGCATTGAAAACTTCCTCAAAACTTTTCTTTGGATGTTCTTTGAGCTTGCTGTCTAGGCGTCTTAGAATGTGGTTATGCCAATTAAGAGTCATGACCATACTTTCTTCAAAGTAGAATTTGAGTTGGTCTGGACTCATGTCAAGTTTGCCAAGGCGATCGTTGTATTGGCCCCAATGGTGTAAAAGAAGTTTTTGGATTGCTTGGGTACATTTGATCTTGTAATTTTGCCTGTTAAGTGTGCTGGCATCAATGTCATAGAAATCTTCTAGGGCGGAATGGACAATGTTTCCTCGAACAAGATGGATGGAATCTCCGGTGGGAAGTTTTGCAATGTACTGGTAGAAGTATTTTCTTTGACATTGCTTGAATGTGTTGATAGAAGATGGTGATTGTAACCTCTTTGCCACTGCTCTTTTCCTCTTTTTGTTTTTTACTCTTGTTCACTCTTTCTTGGATGATTTAAAAACACTTTGATCTTGGTTTATATGCTTTTTGAGTGCCTGTCTTGTGTGACTAGTGTTTACTTTTCGGACGAGTATGGTGTGGGGCGGTGTGGGGAAGAAGTTTTATAAAGGGGCCTTGGTCTGTATCTTTTAGATGCCTCCACCAAAGAAAAAAGGAAAGGGAAAAGGGAAAGGAAGGGGAGCTGGTGAAGAACCAACTGTTCTACGTGTTCGTATCCCAAAGGGAAAAGAAGTTCTTGGCATTGTTCAGCGCCGAGTTGGTGGGAGCAGAATGATTGTACAATGCCTTGACGGTAAGGAGCGCCTTTGTCGGATTCCTGGAAGTAAGCGTCGTGGCCTTTGGGTTCGTGAGAATGATATCATCATTGTTGAACCTTGGGAGCTTGGCGGAGATGCAAAGGGAGATGTAATTTACAAGTACCGAAGTTCTGCTGAGCGTATGTTTTTGAAGCGAAAAGGTTATCTTAAAAGCATTGAAGATGATTTTTAGGATCTTCATTTTTATCTTTCTTGATCATTTCTTGGTATCCCCTTTTGAGCACTATCTCTTCTAAACAACATTTTTGATTAGAGAAATCCTTTAAAACCATTTTTGCTTGTTTTCTTTCATGGCAATGAAACAATTACGATTAGTTATATCTGCACTCTTGAGCCTTTGGCTTATTGGAGTGCTTTTGGTAGAGGTGTTCTCTTTTTCTGAACCTTTATTTAGTTTGGAGTTATTTGGTGTGGTTGTACTCACTGTGCTGGTTGTCTTTGCACTTGCTTTATCTAGGGAAAGGGCAGGAAGTATATTGTTTTTATTCTTGTCTTTAGCGAGTTTTGCAAATGCACTTTTGCTTTGGGAGTACTTTGGGCTTGTGTACTGGTCTTTGTTGATAGCTTCTGGTCTTTTGCTCTTGCTTCATCTTCCAAGAATGAAGAGTTCACAAAGAAAAGTCGTGGCAGCTGATGCGGGTTTGAGTGTTGCGGCGCGAAGCTCAGCCCCAAGCCATAGTATGGTAATGGATACAAAGTCGACCGAGAAATCTGCTGGGAAGGTAGGTGCTGGAAAGAATACTGGTGCTAAGAAGTATGTTGCAGGTAAGCGAGGGAAGTATTATCATGCTGCAGGTTCAGAGTGGGCAGAAAAAGTTAAGCCAAAGAACGCTGTGTTTTTTTCTTCTAAAAAAGAAGCAGAAGCGGCAGGATATAAAGCCCATAAACTTGTGAAGTAGAATTATTTTTTTGTTCTAGTTTTTTTTCCTACTTTTCTCTTTGTACCTTCTTGTTTTTGTTTAGGGTCTTGCTCTTCCTCTTTGAAGATATCATAATCCTTCTTGAAAAACATGAAGACAATGAATAAGGCTACTGAAATACTAATACTTGCATCAGCCAGGTTAAAGTAGGGCCAAAAGCTGGCTCCGATAAAGTCGATGACGTATTGTCTGAAAAGGCGATCTATCATATTACCAATAGTTCCTGCTAAAAAAAGAGCAAGAGGGAGTTGCACACTGTTTTCTTTTGAGAATTTTGGGTAGAGTGCAATGATGACAAGCGCTGTGAGTAGTGAAAAAGCCCCAAGAAGAAGGGGGTTTCCTTTGAGGATGCCAAAGCCTGCTCCTGTGTTTTCTACATAAGAAATATGAAAGAAGAGGAAAGAGAGATTTGGTTGAATATTTTGAACGGCAACTTTGATGAGTTGATCGAGAAGAACAAGGAATGCCGTAAGTGTGGCAAAGAAAACAGTTTTTGTTGTTGCTTTTCTTACCATTCTACCATAATCTTTGCTCGGGCTGTTTTTGCACACCAGCTACCTGTTCCAACCTTGCAGTGCGCTGGTCAAGAGATTGTAAAAGAGTTTTAATTGTATCAAGCTTGCTGTTGATAAGCTCAAGATCCCGGTTATTGATCTGTTGTTGCATGTATTGTTGCTGCCTTGTGTTTTGATTTTGTGTGGAGTTACTTGTCTGGCTTGGCTGAGCGAAGGGATCATTTGGGTTTAGGGTTGCACTTGGATTAGTGGTTGATCCAAAAGGCGAACTTGTTTGTTTGAAAGGGTCGTTTTGACCAAAACTATCTGGAAGGCCTAAATTGTCTTTTGGAAGACCAGAATCTAAGGGATTTTTGTTTAGATCACTTCCAAAATCAAAATGGTCTTTTTTCCAAAAAAGAAGCTTGTTGAATATGCTCATGTAGGAGAAGGAGCATTTTTTGCTATTAAAATCTTCTGTTTTAGCAGCTCCTTACTGTTCTTCTTACTGAGACCCCTTTTCTTTTTAGCTCATTTATGATCTTTTTTCCAAGTTGCTCGTTGAGCTGTTCTGTTGCAAGCACACCTTTTTGTTCTATCTCAAAAAAGTGTTGTATAAAGAGAGAAGTTGCAAGGGCTGTTGGATAGGTGATAAAGTTTGCTTTGAGTTTTAGTTT
Organism: uncultured Methanosarcinales archaeon; assembly: GCA_964343575.1. Taxonomy (GTDB): domain Archaea; phylum Nanobdellota; class Nanobdellia; order Woesearchaeales; family GW2011-AR9; genus CAYFJV01. The sequence continues at coordinate 160,096 of CAYFJV010000002.1, forward strand.
CTTGATCTCTTGTTCTTTTGGAAAGGTGATGAAATATCTCAATTTCTTCTTTTGTCCTTTCTTCTTACCTATGCAGTCTACTAGAAAAGCAAACTGCGCTTCTGGGAAAGGATTCTTTTTTTCTTTTGCTCTTTTTTCTTGATATTTGCTTATAATTTGTTCACAAAACTTTAAAGGAATCACTTTACTTTTTTCTAGCGTTATTTCTTCTTCTGAGAGAAAACCAAGAAGAAAAAGAGTATCTAGAAGTTCTCTTTGGCTATCAAAGTCTTGTATTGTAAAATGTTTCATTTTGATATTTTTTGGAATGGTCATAGCTTCGTCTTGAGGGAGCGGTTTTACCCACTTTTTCCCAAAAGGCTTTGGAAAGATGAACTGGGTTGGTTTAGTGAGAATGGGGAGTAATTTGTGTTTTTTGTTTTTGAAGATAAGTGGCTCTGAGATTGCTTCATCTAGGGTTGCATTGACAGACCAAGAGAAGTAGGGGTCTTTTGATCTGCTATCCTCAACCAATGAGATGGTCATTTCATCTATTTTGTCAAAAAATGCGGCGCACTGCCCCGCAAAGAGATTGGTAAGTCCTGGTGAGACTCCTGCGTTAATGAGAGCAAGAAGGTTTTCTTTTTCAAACCGTTTCTTAAAGTCCCATTGATCAATTTTGTATGGGATTTTTCTTTCAGGCGCCCACATGTCAGAAGCAAGGTCAAGATAATTTGTTTTTGTTTTGTAGCAGGCATCCATTATTTTTTTGTTAAATGAGAAGTGTGCAGCGTTAACCACGAGATCTGCTTTTTGTTCTCTGAGTAAGTTAAGAAGATCTTTTTGTTTGGAAAGATTTAATTTTTTGAAAGAAACTTTTTTGCTTTTGAATTGTTCATTTTCTTTAATATCACAAAAAAGAATTGATTGGATATTTTTTTCTTTTAAGAGAATTTTTCCAAGAACTCTTCCTACATGTCCTTGGCCAAGAATAATCAGTTTCATATTTTGCTTTTGAGAAGCATACTTGGCCCTTTATAGACCTTTCTTTCTTGCTAGCCCAGCTCTCTGATTTTTTGAAGAAGTTGTTCTGCTTTATTCGGTTTTTCTTTGATTGCAATAGGACTTGATCCCCCATGCCAAGTAAAGCGTGGGCGCATCTGCACTGGAAAGATGGTTTCATTACTATCATCAAAAACTACTGCTGCCCCTTTGACTCTTGGAAGGCCATTAATCTCTTGATCGAGACCTTTTCGCATATAACTTTGCATTAAATTCCCTAGGGCTTCAATATCCATTTTTGCTGTAAGTCTGTGTGCAATAACCGTATCACTTTGTGTCATCACATCCGTATGGATCTTTGCTGGTTGTTGGGTGACCAGCATCAGACTAATTCCTGGTTGTCTTCCTTCTCTAAGAATGGTAACTAGGGGTTCGGTTGCAGCGGTTTGTCCTTCTCGTGGAAGGAGCTCGTGCGCTTCATCAAGAGCGATCCAAACAAGTGGTTCTTGCATTTTTTCTTCTTTTTCTTTTGAAAAATAGTGCATGGCAGCATCAACCGATTTGTACTCTTCAGTTTTTCTGGCAAGCATGCGCTGCTGAAAAAGAGTTCTTGAAATAACTCCGGTCACAAGCGCTTTAATATCCCATCCAGAAGGCATGGTTGCGTAGGGACTCAAATCAAGCACAGTTACTTGTCCCCCCTGCACAATCTCTTTAAGTGGGGTTGCTTGTTTAGAGAAAATTTTCCATCCTCTTACTTTTTCAAAAAGGTTGGTGACAATTCCTTTGGTTACTTGGCTGCTTTCTTGGTCAGCTTTGATGTAGTCAATCATTTCTTGGAGATCATAGCTGTGTTCTTTGCTTGCTCCAATTTTACTTTGGTCCTTTTGATCTTGAAAATGTTGTACAGTTTTACTGATAAGCACCCCTTCGGCACTGTTGATATTTATCTTAAAAACATGGCACCAATCTTCGGCACTAATGTCTCTTGGCCTGAGTGTGAAAGGAAAATCGGTTGGAATGCCTTGTTCTTTGTATTGGTAGTAAAATCCTTCTGGGGTGTAAATTTTCACGTCAAGCCCATGGGGGTCAAGGCCCCAATCCTTACACATTTGACTTTCTTGCATGTTTGGATACTTCATGGTCCAGTAAATTCCCATGGTATCAAGTAAGATGATAGAAAGGTTTTGTTTAACTTCTGGCTCAAGATCTGCCAAACCTTCGGCGATGGAACCCATGGTATAGGACTTTCCTGAACCTCGTTTTCCCACAATAAAGACCACGTGCGCTCCAGCGATGTCAAGGTAGACGGGGTTAGAAAGAGAAGTGGTTTGCCCCATAGAAACGTATTGCTTAGCTATCATCACCGTTCCTTTCTTTCCGTACTTAGCAATGTCCTTCTTAGATCTACCAATAATGATATCAAAAGTCATTAATTTAGGGAAGAAGAAAAAAGAGAATAAAAATGTGTTGATTTCTAAAATGGATTTCATACCCCGATGCTTTGCATCGGATATCATTCTCCATTTTAGGACAAAAAATACCCCGGAGCTCTGCTCCGATGGGATTTTTTATTTATTGCTGTGCGGGTTTTTTCTCTTTGTTTATGCAGACAACTCTTTGTCTGTAAGAACGGCAACTCTGCCCCCTTTACCAACTTTTGATTGGCCAGCAATCATGAAATGTACACCAGCAAGCTCTGCAGCTTTAAGTAAATCGTTATCTACTGCTCCATCAAGCGCTAGGGCATGAATCCCTCCTTTGAGGCTCTTGATAGTTGTTTTGAGCTCAGTGAGTGGTACTTTTCCAAGTACATTGAGTTTGTCATCAAAGATGCAAGCACCACGAGTTCCAAAGAGGTCTTCAAGTGTTTTTTTGAAGATTTCTTTCTCTTCTTTCGAGATCTTTGGTCCAGAAGGGCTCGCTCGTCTTACATTTGCTGCTCCTCTTGGAGTTCTTTCTTGATCTCTTCGAGAGTTTCTTCCATTGCGATCTCTTGTACTGTTACGATCTCTTCCGTTTTTGTCGCTGCGAGCTCGTTTGTTATCATCACGTTTGATCATTCGCTTAACCAGGCGGGTGTCTTTGTTGATGAGCTCCCCATCAGCAGTAACTCCAAGGTCAAGCTTTGCTTGCTCAGCAGTAATCTTTCCTCGAAGCGCTTTGTGGATCTCTTTTTTGGTGATCTCTTCAACTTCTTTTCCATCTGGAGCTTTACAAACAAAGTCGATGTCTGCAACACTGATGAGTTCTCGAATGTTAAGATCTCCTCCCCGATCACCGTCAACAAAAACAATTGCTGTTTTTGTTTTAGTTAGACCGATTAAAGATTGCGGTACTGAACTTCCATTCATAGAAATGACATTTTTGAAACCATGCTTGAGCATGTTAAGCACATCTGCTCTTCCTTCTACAATGATGACTTCTTCGCTCTCCATAAGGCCAGGACCGCAAGGAAGACGTTCTCTTCCATAGGTTTTGATCTCCATCATCCTTACAGATTGTGCAACTTCGTCTGCTAATTCTTGAGAATCTGGTAGAGTATTTTCGGTAAGATCATGCAAAAGAGCCTTTGCTCTATCTACAACGAACTTTCTCTTGCTTACTCGTACATCTTCAATCTTTTCTACAGTAATTTTAGAATTACAAGGACCGATTCTTTGGATGATCTCGAGAGCTGCCGCAATGATTGCTGTCTCAGTCTTATCTAAAGAACTTGGAATGATGATCTCTCCGGAAGTTTTTCCTGAACTGGTGTTTAGGTTTACTTCAATTCTTCCGATTTTTCCACTTCTTTGCAATTCTCTTAGTTCAAGATCGTTCCCTAGTAATCCCTCAGTTTGTCCAAAGATAGCTCCGATAACATCGGGACGATCGACGATTCCGTCAATTCGAATTTTAGTTTGTACTATGTATTTTGCCGCGATTGGGCTAATTTTTGCCATAGGTATCATTCCCCCGTCTTAAGGCCCTGGCACTTGTTTTCAAGAAAAAGAGACTCTACTTCTCACTAGCTCAAGAAGTTCTGCTCCTTGAGCTGTTCTTTGTTAGGCAATGGTTTGGTGCTTGTAAACCAACCTTAGTACTTTGATAAAGAGTGTGATAAAAAAAGTGAATCTGATCTCTTTTTCCTACAAGTAGGAAGCCTTTCTCACAAGAATTTTCTTGTATTCTTGTGTGTTGTTTGATTGTTTTTTGAATATGAAGCCTGTACTACTAACACCGAGGTTCATTGCTTGGCAATGCCGTGAGCTCCCGCCGGTTACTCTCGTGACAGGCTGAATTTAGCATTTGCTCAAAACTATATAAAACCTTTGCTCTTTAATTCAATAATTCTCTTTTTTGCCAAAATATTTGCTTTATTGTCGTTTTTGAGCTAAAAATTGGCTCTTCTTTGTGTTTGGAAGAAGTAGCTCTTTCGCTCCGTTTTCTTGAAAATTTGTTGAGAATTGTGGAAAAAGATTCCTCAGAAACCCCTTCCGAAGAAAGAGTAACTGAGGAAAGAGAGGTGGTTTTGAGGTGTTTGTTACTCTTTAGTGGCAATACTTTATAAATCTTTGCACTTGTTTTTACTTTTTGGTGGTGGTTTGGAAATGCTTAAAAAGCCTTTTTCTATTGTTGGGCTCAATGACCCAATACACCTATCAAGAACGTTTCCGTACTGAAAAAGGAGTCTTTGATGAGTTTACAAAGCGTAATCTCTTCTATTTAAGTAGTCGGGGTTTTTTTGATGAGCTGATTAGCCCTATTTTTGTTGGGAAGGAAAGTAATGTTTTTTTGGCTTCTGCTGGAGAGCACAGCGGCGAAGGGGTTAGGTTTGTTATTGTGAAGATCTATAGGGTACAAAATTGTGATTTTAAGAAGATGTATGATTACATCAAAAGTGATTCTCGTTATGAAAAGCTGCAGAAAAGGCGTCGCGAGATTATCTTTGCTTGGACGCAGCGTGAATTCAAGAATTTGTTAAAAACAGAACAGGCAGGCATTTTGGCTCCAAAGCCGCTTGCCGTGAAACATAATGTTCTTGTTGAGAGTTTGATTGGTGAAGGTGATCAACCTGCACCACAATTGAAAGATGCTGCTCCAAGTGATCCAGAGGTGTTTTTTGCACAGCTGCTTGATGAGTTGGTTGCGTTGTATCAGAAAGCAGGGCTTGTACATGGCGATTTGTCCTCATTTAATATTTTGAATCATGATGATCGAGCCGTGTTAATCGATTTTTCTCAATCAACAACGGTGAAATCTTCTGGAGCGCATGAGTTATTAAAGCGAGATATTGGGAATGTAGTAAAGTTCTTTCGAAAGCTTGGCGTGAAAGTTGATGAGCAAGAGATTTTTGAAAAAATTGTTGGGAAGTAGTTTTTTAGGTATTCTTGAGTAATGTCAGAGCGGCAGCGAAGGCAATGGCTCACTAAGATTTGTTCCCTTTAGTTACAAATGTTCGCCATTGGTCGTCCCCTTGTCTTGATTGACCCACCCGCCTCCCCTTATATTGACATTACTCTTGTTTCTAAGAGAGGATTTAAAAAAGAATTCGAGTTTTATTTTCTCATGGATGAACATAATGATCTTGTTGATGACCAAACGCTTGTAGCTTCAGAAGATGCAGAATATGAAGAGCTAGAGGGAGGTCTTATTTCTTATCAGTTAAAGATTCCAAAAGAAAGAGTTGCTGTTCTCATTGGTAAAGAAGGTCGTACCAAAAAGAAGATTGAAGAAGAAACTGGTGCTAGCCTTGATATTGATTCTGAAGGTGCAGTAGATATTAGTGGTAAGGATGCAGTAAAGATTTTTACCTGCCGAGAAATTGTGCGAGCAGTTGGCAGAGGATTTAATCCAAAAATTGCTCTTGATCTTTTGAAAGGAGATTATGTTTTAGAAATTTTAAGTTTGCGTGATGTTGTTGGCAAAAGCCAAAAGAGCATGGAACGTTTGAAAGGACGTATCATTGGGCAAAAAGGAAAAGCTCGGCACATTATTGAAGAGATGACTGGAGCAAATATTGCTGTCTATGGGAAAACCATTGGGATCATTGGTGAAGTGAGTGCAGTTGGGCTTGCTCATCGTGCGATAAGTATGCTGCTTGGTGGAAGTATGCATCGAACAGTTTATAGGTTCTTGGAGAAAAAGCGCCAGGAAGCTCGTCTTGGTATTGGCGAGAGTGTTCCGCTGGCTTAGATTTCTTGGCTGAGTTGTGTGTTTTATTTTTGTATTTTTTGCTACTTTTTGCTTGGAATTTTATCTTTGGATTGTTTTGAATCCCACCAAAAATTTTAAAAGGCTTCTAAAAAGTTTCAAAGTAGATGGCCAAACGGAGTGCAGAAGATTTAGCAAAAGGACACAGAGAAATTTCTATTGCAGAATTTTTTGAAAAAAACAGACATCTTCTTGGTTTTGATAACCCTCGGCGTGCACTTTTGACCGCAATCAAAGAAGGGGTAGATAACGCTCTTGATGCTTGCGAAGAAGCTCGTATTTTGCCTGAGATCATTGTAGAGATCATCCAACTTTCTGATTCTCGTTTTCGAGTAGTTATGGAAGATAATGGCCCTGGAATTATTAAGAAACAGGTTCCAAAGATCTTTGCTAAGCTTTTGTATGGGAGTAAGTTTCACAAACTTGCACAAACTCGAGGACAGCAAGGGATTGGAATTTCTGCTGCAGCACTTTACGGGCAGCTCACTACAGGTAAGCCTGTAAAAGTTACTTCTAAAACTGGTAAGAAGAAAAAAGCAGTTGTAATGAAGCTAAAAATAGATTCTCAAACTAATAAGCCAGTGATCATGGGTGAAGAAGAGATTGATTGGGAAGAAAAAGAGCACGGAACTCGAATTGAAATTGATATGGAAGGTCATTACATGAAAGGCCGGCAAAGTGTTGATGAGTATTTGAAAGAAACTGCAATTGTAAATCCCCATGCAACCATCATTTATACTACTCCTGAAGCAAAGCAATACATTTTCCCAAGAGCGATTGAAAGTTTGCCTCCTGAAGCTGTGGAGATCAAACCCCACCCTTATGGTGTTGAGCTTGGGAGACTTATTCGTATGCTTAAAGTAACTGAAGCCAAAACTTTGCAGCAATTTTTGACAACAGAATTTGTTCGAGTAGGGGCTGGTACAGCAAAAGAGATCTGCGAGCACGCATCACTTCTTCCAAGAACAAAGCCAGGTAAAGTTACTCGTGAGATGGCTGAGCAATTGATGAAAGGAATCGCGGCAACAAAAATTATGTCTCCTCCAACAAACTGTATCAGTCCGATTGGAGCAGAAGCGCTTGAAAAAGGCCTTCGTAAAGAAATTAACGCCGAATATTATTGTTCAGTAACAAGACAACCGACAGTATACCGGGGAAATCCTTTTGTGATTGAAGTAGCTATCGCTTATGGTGGAGAACAAAAGGCGGATAAGAGTGTTCGAGTAATGCGTTTTGCTAATCGTGTTCCACTTCTTTATCAGCAAGGTGCTTGTGCAACCACTAAAGCAATTCAAGATACCAGTTGGAAATCTTATGGTTTACAGCAAAGTCGAGGTGGCTTACCAGTTGGCCCTTGTACTATTATTGTGCACATGGCTTCAGTTTGGGTGCCATTTACTTCAGAAAGTAAGGAAGCGCTTGCGCATTATGATGATATTAGTAAAGAGATTCGTTTGGCTTTGCAAGATTGTGGCCGAAAGTTAGCTTCTTATGTTCGTAAGAAGAAGAAGATTAAGGATGAAGCTAAGAAAAGAAGTTTTATTGAAAAGTTTATTCCTCACGTTGCAGAAGCTCTTGGTGATTTGCTTGAGCTTGATAAAATGAAGATTAAAGATATTGAGGATGACTTGGGCGAGATTCTTGAAGATAAACGTGGGAAATTGCAAGAGATCAAGATAGATAACCCAGATTACGATCCCGAGTTTGCAAAGATTGGTAAGGAAGAGCCTTCTAGTGAAGAAGCTGAGGAGAGAGAGGGTGCTGGTGAAGAGAAGAAATCTTCTAAGGTGAGAAAGAAAGGTCAGCAAAAGTTGGTTTAAGTCGGGTGGATTAATTTTAGAAAATTAAAATGGCAAAGAAAAAGGCAAGTGGAAAGGGAAAAGAGAACGATGTTGTTGCTCAAATGAAAAAGGTAGCAAAAGAAGTCTATGCTACCATTCGAAAACAGCAGCAGCCTGAACTAGAGATGCCTATTCGATCTTTAAGTAATGTTGCCTATAATGAGAAAGAGGGTTATTTCAAAATACTTGGCCGAACTAAAAAGAGGACACTTACTGCTTCTACTATCAAAACTTTTGCGCAGTCACTTCGTATGATGGGGCTTTCTCGCGAATTGATCCAAGATAACGATTTAGCAACTAAAAGAGAGGCTTATTATGTAAGTAAAAACTGGGGCGAGGCTCGCTTTAAGGAACAGCCAGAGTCCGATAGTGTAATGGATGATATTGAAGCTATGATGCGCGTGAACCGTGAGCAGATTGGTTTTGTCCCTGAAGAAAAAGGCGGAGCGGTTGCTGGTGAACTGGTTGTTATTGATAAGGATGAGAACGGCAAGGATCTTTTGATTGATTGTACCAAATTTGGAAGTGGGGCTTACTCTGTTCCAAGTTCAGTTGAGCATTTACGATTTAAGACTAAGGCAAAGTTTGTACTTGCGATTGAAACATCAGGTATGTTTGAGCGTTTGAATAAGCATAAGTATTGGAAAAGAGCTAATTGTATTATTATTGCAATGGGTGGAGTTCCTACCCGTGCTTGTCGTCGATTTATTCGAAAATTAGCTGATGAGCAGAAGCTTGATGTGTTTGTCTTTACAGATGGCGACCCTTATGGATTTGGATCTATCTATCGTACGCTTAAAGTTGGGAGTGGGAATGCTGCGCATATTAACCAGTTCTTTTGTGTACCTCAAGCAAAGTTTATTGGGGTGACTCCACAAGATATTTTAGATTACAAATTACCAACGCATCCACTGAAAGATGTTGATATTAAGAAAATCAAAGACCTTGTTAAGAACGATCCTTTCATTAAGCATTACAAACCTTGGCAAAAGGCGCTTACGCAAATGGCTAAGATGAAGGTGCGTGTTGAGCAGCAAGCTTTTGCTAAGCACGGGTTAAATTTTGTGATGGAAGAGTATCTTCCTAAGAAATTAAAAGATCCTAAAAGTTGGCTGCCTTAGTTTTTAATAAGAAAAGAGGTAAAAAATTAGGCAACACAGGCGCATCGCTTAAAGCCGTTATTCAAAGCGGTATTTTTGCTTGCAAAAGTCAGCCTGTTTTTTGGTTTGATATTGCTTGCGAAAGCACAATCTTTTGTATGAAATTTGCTTGCTGTTTTGCTTGCAACAAATCGCTTTTTGGTTTTTGTCACTCTTCGAGCAACTGTCTTATGTTTAGCTTTTACTCGAGCAATATTCATTTCAGTTACACGCCGAGCAAGTTCTAAGTTTCGAGCTCGAAGCTCTTTAGTCTCTTCTTGCAAAGCTCTGATTTGTGCTTCTAAGGTGAACATGTCGTGCTTTACCATACGGAAAGACGCGATTACGTTTTGTTTGAATTGGTTAAAAGTAGTCATTTTTTTGAACCTCTTTTGTATGAGTAGTCTATTCTAAGAGTACTTTATAAACTTTTTGTCTTTTTTGTCACTGTCGAGTGAAAATTCTCTCTGTGGCCTATAGTTCTTAACAAAAATTGTATTTATCTTATTTTTTTCGCCATTTTAGGTAAAAAATAGTTTGTTTTTTAGACGAATTTTATATAGTTTGGTCTTTTTTTGAAAAAAATGGATTTAAAAGGCATTGTTGAAGGTGCTGTAGCAACTAGTCTGGCAGTTGGTGTTTATCTCTCTACAGATTCTTGGCTTGAAGCCCAACTTGCTGCAGAGCGAGCTCCTGATTTGATGGATATTCTTCCTACAGTTACCTTGGGTTACGGACTTAGTGCAGTTCTTGCTGTTTATGGCCCGGCAAAACTCCTTGGACTTCGAGACCCAGTAGGTTACTATCTTTTTGATGAAGAACCTTCCTTTGGACAAGATGATAATCCTGCTCAAGATGAACTTTAGTCCATTTCCAGAAACTTTAAATGCCAGTCACTTCTCTTCTTTCTCATGAAATTAAGAATACTTTTAGGTCTAGCACTTATTTGTTTATCTTTTCTTTTAGTAGCTTGTGAGGGAGAAACAATGAACAGAACAGCAGTTTTAGAGACGAACATGGGAACTATTAAGATTGAGTTATTTGAAGATCAAATGCCAATCACGACGAAGAATTTTATTGATTTGGCAGAAAGTGGTTATTATGATGGTACTAAATTTCACCGGGTTATTGCCGACTTTATGATTCAAGGAGGAGACCCTTTGAGTAAAGATGATGAGCAGATCTCTTACTGGGGAACAGGAGGCCCCGGTTACTTTATAGCAGATGAGCTTGTTGAAGGTTTGAGTAACACTCGAGGAACGCTTTCCATGGCTAACTCTGGACCGGATACTGGTGGAAGTCAGTTTTTCATTAACTTAGTCGACAACACTTATCTTGATTATGATAAGCAGCCTTTGAGTAGCAAACACCCTGTCTTTGGCCAAGTGGTTGAAGGGATGGATGTGGTTGATGCTATTGGTGCTGTGCAAACTACTAGTCAGAATAGGCCTGCTGAGCACGTGGTTCTTGAGAAGGTAACTATTGAGTAGGATATGACAATTTTTATAAAAAATTCTTCTTTTTTCTTTTTCTAATGGATGTTTTACATATTCCTAGGGGTCCTTTGAATTCTGCTCGAGTAGTAAGTCCTTCTGGAAGGGGGAGCTATTCTTTAGCAGAGTTACATGATGGAGGTTTTACTCCGATTGTTGACTTGGCAGGAAGATGTTTGCAACTGCTTTCTTTGGAGAGTTCAGGTAGAAGAGGGTGTTCTCCTCAAGTGGAAGCTCACTATTGGGAAGGAATTACTGATCTTTCAAGGGAAAGAACTCTCGAGTTTTTGAAAGAAGAGGGTTTTAGGACTCCTAAAGCTTATGGCTTGGCGGGCGAGAGACCAGAAAATTTTGCTCATTGGATCACCGCTTCAAAGCTTCCTCTCTCTTTGCGCCTTTATCTTCCTCGAGGAGTTTTTGGAAGAGAGATAGTCTTGGTGAATAAGCGCTGGGATGCTAGTGGTTCGCCGGAAAGAAGTGTTGATTATCATCTTTTGCTTAAAGATAAGTAGGCTCCTATCTTTCTTTTCTCTTGCGAAATGTTTAAAAGTTGTCTTCTGTAGTGACGTCCTTGTGTGGGCCTGTAGCCTAGTCTGGACACGAGAAAGGCAAGCTTTCTGGGCTTGTCTCACTTGTGAGACAAATAGGGCGACAGCCTTCTATGCATGCTTTTGTATGTGAAGCGAGCTGTAGACCGGGGGTTCGAATCCCCTCAGGCCCACTTTTTCATTTTGCGTCCGTGGCAAAGCGGCTAATGCAGTCCCCTGCAGAGGGACGGATCGAGGGTTCGAGTCCCTCCGGGCGCTCTCATTTTTCTATAGCTATGTTTCATGACAATAAA
>CAYFJV010000002.1:171596-485513 GCA_964343575.1 uncultured Methanosarcinales archaeon
CTCCGGGCGCTCTTCTTTTCCTTTTCTTTGTCTATTTTTTGCTTTTGTTAAGATTAATAAGGGAGAAGGATAGTTTCTTCTTGTGGCAAAGAAAAAAGCAATCTCTTCTTTGGACTTGGCAGCGCTTGTAAGCGAATTGCAATTCTTGCGAGATGGAAAGCTTAACCAGATTTATCATCCTCAAAAAAACGAACTTATCTTTCAAATCCATGCTCGCGCCGGTCAAGGAAAACAGCTTCTTCGCATCATTCCTGGAAAGTTTATGAATTTGACTTCTGAGAAAGAAAGTAGCTTGAGGCCAAGCGGTTTTTGTATGCAGCTTCGTAAGTACTTGTCTGGAGCCTTTATTCGAGAGATTTATCAAAAAGGAAGTGAGCGGATTGTTGTTTTTGTTTTGGAGAAAGCAGTGTTTGTTGCTGATGTTGGTAAGGATAGTGGTGAGAAAAAGATTCTTCGTTATCATTTAGTTGCAGAGTTTTTTTCCAAAGGAAATTTCTTAGTTGCTGATGCAAACTGGCAAATTATTGGAACATTGAGCCGGCAAATTTGGGAGTCGCGCACCATTAAAGCAAAAGAGAAGTATGAGTTTCCTCCTGCAAAGCTTGATTGGAAGGAAGTTAAAGAAGCAAAGTTTCGAGAGATAGTTCTTTCTAGCGAGAAAAAGAACCTTGCAACTTGTTTGGCAACGGAGATTGGTCTTGGTGGAGTAATTGCTGAAGAACTTTGTGCTCGAAAAAAGGTTGATAGTAAACAATTGCCAGGACTTGTTAAGGAAGGAGAAGTGAAGTTGTTGTTTGCTGCGCTTCAGGAAGTTCTTGATGAACTTGATGCTGGGAAGGGATTTTTGTTCAGTGATGGCGATATGAGTCCTTTGCATCTTGTGAGCAAAGAAGTTGAGAAGGAGTTTGCAAATTTTAATGCAGCTCTTGCTACTGTTGATCCTTTTGAGCGGGTTTCTCCTTACCAGCAGAAGATTGCTAATCAGCAAAAGATTATCTCTCAGCAAGAGGAGTCTTTGAAGAAGATTGAACAGAGAATTGAAGAATATGGAGCAATGGGAGAAGTAGTATACTCAAATTATGCTGCTTTGAGTCAGTTGCTTTTGATTGTAAAAGATCTTCGCTCTGCTCAAGGTATGGGCTGGGCTTCAATTAAAGATGAATTGCTCAAAGAGAGTAAGATCTCTAAGGTTGATCTTAAGAATAAGAAGATTGTGATTGATTTGTGAGTCCGTAAAAGGCATAATTTTTAAATTCGAATCTTCTCTTCTTCTGCTATGGCTAAAAAGAGCTCTGGGAGATCTGCTAAAGTAAACCCCTATGAGGTTTCTGGAAAAGTAGATTATGATCGGCTCATTAAAGAGTTTGGTATCAAAAAGATCAGTGCTGCTGATTTGAAACGTATTGAAAACATTGCAGGAGAAGTGCACCCTTATCTGAAACGAGGCATCTTTTTTGCTCATAGAGATCTTAAGTGGTTGCTTGATGAATATGAAAAAGGAAATAAATTCTTTTTATACACTGGTTGTGGGCCAAGTGGACCGATTCATCTAGGACATATTGGCACCTGGAGATTTGCACAATGGCTTCAAGAAAAGTTTGATGTAGAGATGTGGTTTCAGTTTACTGATGATGAGAAATTCTTGTTCAAAGATAAGAGTTATGATGAGATTCAAAAATGGACTCATGAAAACATGCTTGATGTCATTGCCCTAGGTTTTGATCCAAAGAAGACTCATTTCATTGTTGATACTAAACATGCGGGCATCATGTACCCTGAGGCAATTAAAGTTGCTAAACGTATTACTTTTTCAACTATTAAATCTGCTTTTGGTTTTACAGATTCAAACAATATTGGAAGTATTTTTTACACTTCTATGCAAACGGTTCCTGTCTTTTTGCCGAGTGTTTTGTCTGGTAAGAAGAGACCTTGTTTGGTACCTCTGGGTGTAGATCAAGACCCACACTTTCGAATTAGTAGGGACGTGGTACAAAAGCTTGGTTATCACAAACCCGCAATCTTGCATTCCAAACTGATGTCCCCACTTGCTGGGGCTGATGGAAAGATGAGTAGCAGTACTGCAGCTCAAGCAATTTTGACAACAGATAGTCCAAAGCAAGTGAAAAAGAAAATTAACAAGTATGCTTTTTCTGGTGGGCGGGCAACTGTTGAAGAACACAGAAAGAAGGGTGGTGATGTTTCAGTAGATGTCGCTTGTCAATGGCTCAAGTATTTTGAGTTTGATGATAAGAAGTTGGAGAAGATTTATGCAGATTATAAGTCTGGAAAGTTGCTTAGTGGTGAAGTCAAATCAATTTTGATTGATAAGGTAAATGAGTTCTTGGCTGAGCATCAAAAGCGACGAGAGAAGGCAGTGAAGCTTGTCGATAAGTTTTTATACTGAAAAACATTCTTTTCAAAATAGGTTTTTCCCTGGGTGATTGGTGTGGCGAAGCGAAGAGCAAAGAAAGTTTCTAGAAGGAAGGTGGTTTCCTCAAGAAGTTCTTCAAAGAAAAGAAGAAAAAAGAAGCAGAAGTTTTTGGAAGGATGGCATGCAGTTCCTTTGCCGGCATCTTTTATGATGACTGCAATCTTAGGTTTCTTTATTTCTGTGTACTACGTCTACCCACAGAGTTTGCGCTTTGGTTTTACTTTCATGCTCGTATTTCTTTTGATGTTCATAGCAGCGCTTGTGAGTATGACAAAAGCTCCTTTAATGGGAGAGAATGTTTAATCTTCTTGTTTTTCTGATTTTTTCCATGCGATTTACAGTAATGTTTATAAAAGGGGTTTCTTATTTTATCTTTGTGGTTTGTCGTTGTTTATTATTGGAGATGATTTACAATGCAAGGAATACATTATTTTGTTGTGAGCTCAGATTATGACGGTCCAATTACAGAAGATATGTTTGTAGCTGAGCAAGATGTTGGTGCAGCGTTCTCGCGCTTTCAAGTTGGCATCCAGGTACATATGCTTGATAGTTTTGAGCGGCAGATGGGTTTTGGTTCGGATGTTCCCCTTGAAGATAGGGCGGCCTTGTTTGTTTCAGCAGCTCTTGGTGCCCAGGCAGATGATCTTACAAGTCTTTACCCTCTGCTTCCAGAATATATGTCTGTTATTGGTGTGGGGAACCACAGCACTTATGGGTATGGATATGGATCTAGTGGAAGTTCTCTTGAAGTGAGTGATGAATATTTGGAAGGAGACGCCTTAGCTGATTGTTTAGGAAATATTAGAACGGTTGTTGCTCGAGTAAGGGAAGAATATGGAAATAAAAGAATTGTTCTTGGCAAGGTAACTCGCACCGGAGGTAGATCTTTTGGGAGTTTTGATAATAAAACAGCATATCTTGTTTGTGCAGAGGTAAAAACTAAAGAGACTCCTCCTGATTCGAAAAGGTCAGGAACCTTGGGACAGAGAACTGGGAAGATGCAAGAAAAGCGTCCTATTTCTCTTGACTTAGTTGCATAATTGCTTCGGCTAGATCACCATTAGTTGCTTCGATCGCTTCTTGAGCTTTCTCTTTACTTGCCCCGGTTTGTTGCATAACTGTTTGAATATCTTCTTGTGAAATGTCTGGTGTGCTTGAGCGCTCTCTCACTTCTGGGCTCCCAGTGATTTGGTATGTTTCTTGGCCCATCATGTTTACCTTAGCAACGCCCGGTTGGTGAAAGATGAGTTCCTTATCTGAAGTCCTAATGATGACTTCTTCAGCTTGAAGTTCAGTCTGCTGAATGCCAAGCTGCTTCATCATTTTTTGCATCTTTTTTGGATTCATTCCTGGAAGCATATTTTCACCTGTTCTTTTTTCTTGCTGGTACTCAAGCTTATCCTAAAAGGGAGCCACCTACATAGTGGAGCAAGATGATGATGATCATTACCACAACTGCAATGATAATCACTGCTTGTGGCGAGAATTTGATTTTTGATACTGATTCTTCAAAGTATCTGGTAAGCCCTCCTTGTCCAGAAGGCATATGAATTTTGTTGTCTTTAGCCATAGACTGCTTAGGTGCTTGTGCTTTTATATAGTTTTTGCTAGAATTTAGTTATCAGGGTGAAAAGGGAAAATAAAAAGGAAATTTTCATTTGATTCTTGCTTCGATTTCATCTCTTCTGATCTCGGAGAGTTCAGATCTTCCATTTCCTCGAGGAAGATAACTCCTTATTTCTGCTACTTTTCCCCCAGAAAAATGTCTTGCTCTTTGTAGCTTGCTGAAGGTTCTTCCCACTGCTTCCCGATGATGAGATCTACATCCCTGAGCTCTTGCCCCAGCGGGGTAATCTCCTGCACAGACCTCAAGTCCCCTTACATAGTTTCCGCTATCAACAAGCAACTGTACATACACTTCATCATCTGCAACCCATTTATTATCAATTGCGCTTCCAATTCTTTGAGGTAGCCAACCGCTGTTTCCAAACCTTACCTGTTTGTATGTCCAGTCTAATCTACTGAGTTCACTAAGAGCATCTTGTTCTCTTGGCGTTGCTAAACCCTCTTGATTGTCAACAACACGTTCATAACTTTGTTTCTTCTCTTCAATTCCTTCAAATTCTTGAACTAGGCCAGAGATTGCATCTGTCCATTTTCTTGGGATTGTTTCTGGAGCTTGATCTAAGGTTACCTGGCACAGATTTCTGTGGTAGGCATCACTTCCTCCAACTCTTGAGACTGTATCACAAGTACTTCTAAAGCTAGCTGTGTTGACATCAAGTGCAGCTACGTCAGCAGCGATCTCTTCTGCACAATTTGCTTTGAAAGTGGTAACTATGTATTCTTCGGTCAAGCCTTCACTTGCTAAATCGAGATGGACCCCGTCTCTTAAACGTGAGACCAAGTTATTGTTACAAGGTTCTGAAGAGAGTAATTCTCCTGCTTTACTTGGGGTAAATGTATCTTGTGAGCGGTATCCTTCTGGAAGTAATTGAGTTGTTATGGCTCTATCCATCCTCAGCTTAATTCTTTGCTCTTCTGCTTCAATAGCAGTATGGGCTAGGAGGGCCATGCTACCACTACAAATTGTTGTGCTACCAACAAGAGTAGCAATAATTCCATAATTTCTAAGCTTATTTGTCATAAATGTCCAAAAAAAGAAGTTTTTTATAAACTTTTCTGAATTTACAACTATCTAGTGACAATCACTCTCCTGTTTGGGTAATTGTGTCTTTTTTTACCCAACTAAAGATTTAAAAATGGCATTTTCTTTTAGGCACTTGTTAGTGGCGTCAGAAAGCTGACGGTGATCGAGTCTAGAAGCAGTAGCTTATGGGCGTCTTGCAGGTCTTGAGGTTTAAAAAAACCTTTCAGGTTTTTGAACCTCAACTCCCGTACAGGTCGTTGAGGAAAGTCCACCCACCGTGAAAGACAACTTCTCGCAAGAGAAGAAGGAGAAATCCTTGGCTCTGGAGCAGAAACGACACGTCCTATGGACTGGGATGATTGCGGCGAAGTGTTCTGAGAAGGACATGAGTTAACCCCATGACGTCTCCATAGGGATCGATGGAACGGTGAATCCTTGTCGGTGCAAGTCATTGTGACGCTTAGTAGAATGCTTTTACGAACCATCGCCTTTCCAAGAGGAAGGTTTGGGTTTGACAGAAGGTGGCTTAGGGCGCCCTAACAAACTTTCTCATTTTGTTTGTTTTTCTTTGAGCATCCTTTCCATTTCTTTTTTGTGCCCTGCACCAACCACAGCTAGAATTTTTTCTTCAGGGTGTTTTTTCTCGAGAGCAAGTAACCTTTTGACCATGTATCTGTTCCTATCATCAATAATGGTTTTCCACACATTAGGATAACGCTCCTTTACTGCTCCAATCATCTTCTCGATGGTTTCCTCTTTTGGAACTTCTCGAAGATTGAGGAGCTCTTGCTCGCTAATTCCCAAACGTTCTAACTCTTTTTTTCTGAAGAAGATACCAATAGAAATGTCGTAGAGAAAACGAAAGCGCTCTCTCCAAGAAAGTTGTTTTGAAAAGTTTTTGAGTGTCTTCTCTATTGGTTGATCAATGAGGGCAATTTTTGCTTTGTGTTTTCTTGCTAAGAGAAGCGCAGCTTTCATCTCGCTTCCCGGTTTAACTCCGACCATGTTGCCCAATTTTTCTTGGACAAATTGTCCTAATTTAGCGAAGATAAAGCCTTTGACACCAAGGACAAAAATTTCTCGGATACCAAGCTTGCTTTTTTGTTTTGAGAGTAATGTTTTTGCTCTTCTGATATCTAACTCGAGACAGACTATGTCTGGTTGTTCTTTCTCGACGTGCTCTTGAATTTCTATGATGCTCTCTTTACTGATGTGGGAGGTCCCAATTATAGTGATTGGCATTTGCCTACCAGATGACAGAAAAGTATATAAAGCTAGTCGCTCCCTTTTAAACGACGTGAGGTGGTCACATGTTAAAGATGAAGAAAATTTCTCAAACTTACGATCTAAAAGTTTTCACTGACTCTGGAGAATACTTTGGAGACATTGAAGATAGCATAATTCAAGGAAATAAAGTCTTTGGTTGGAAGATTAAATCTACTAAAAACTCCTTTTTGAGTAAGATCTTGGGGAGTGCTAAAGGAGTTATTGTTCCCCATCAGCTTGTTAAAGCGGTTGGTGACATTTTGATCATTTCCAAAACAGCAATCCCTACTGGAAACCGAGAGGCTGACGAAGAGTAAGACTTTTACTCGACTTGTTTTTGCTTTATGGTGTAGGTTTTTCCCATGACAGAAAAGCTCAATTACGAAAAGTATTACGCTGGACTTTTACGCTTTCAACTTCTTCAAGGAGAGCTTAAGGAAGAAGAACGTCTTTTGCCTTTTGCTGCTTAGTTTTGTTTCTTCTCTTTTTGGTTTTCCTCTTAGGAAATTTTTTTATTGTGGCTTTCTTCTTAGTTGTTTATGACTAAAGATCGTTACTCTCTAGATCAATCACGTGCCCTTTTTCTTCGAGAACTCTCTGCTGCACGTTACCTTCTTGAGAAAACTTATCCTCTTGTTCAAGAGGAGAAACTCTTTTTGGCAGCTCTTGAGCATCTTGCTGCTGCCGGAAAATCACTCTTAGATGTTCTTTATTCTCTTGCTGCGGAAAAAGGTGAGCTGGGAGCTGATGTGGGCGAGGTTGCTTTGCTTTCTCCTCTCGCTCGAGTACAAGAGCTTGATTCGCTTTCTCTCCCTTCTTCTTTGCTTTTTGAAGCTAAAGAACTGCTTTTGGAGCTCTTTGAGCTAGAAAAAGCTAGAAAAAATGACTTAATTAGCTTTAAACGGAAGAATTCCTATATTATTTGTGAAAACAATTATAAAGTTCAAGTCATTTCGTTACCTTTGCTCCAGGATTATCTGAGGAGGTTGGTTGCTCTTGGGGATCAGGTGAAAGGATAGCTTCATTTGAGAGGTGTTTAGAGGCAAGATAGATACTTTAGAATGAAGGGTTAGAGCGAGATGGAAGGAGAGTTTACATCAGTAGAAGAATTTCTTTTTGAAAGCCGTGAAGAATTAAAGCGCGTCGAACACATTATTTATGTAAGTTTGAAGTATACTCGAACAACAGATGTTTTGCGTAACGCTTTGCTTCGTTTCATTAGTTTTTTTGACTTACTCATCCACAGTCACATGATCAGAGCAAAAGAAGAAGGTCTTATTGATCGCATTCCCAAAAGCCCTGCGCTTAAGGCGAACCGACTTGCTGAGATGCATGCTGAGGATGAGCAGTTCCAGCGTTTCATCACCTACTATTTTTTCTTGAAAGAACTTCTTAAGAGTAATTATAATAAAATCAATGAGTATCGTCGCCATGTTGGCATGGTTTTTGATTTTGAGAAACATTCTGTGATCATTAATATTGATAGTTTAGAGACCTGTGAGTATTATGCGCATAAGTTCTTTAATTATTCTCGAAAGTTACTTGGCTTTTCTTCTGAAGAATAAGTGTTTGTTTTCTTTCTCGGTCTACTCTCTTCTCTCTTTTTCTTCCCAACAATAATTATAAATAGTCCTTTGTCTTGATTCTTTGAGAAGAGGTTGTTTGTATGACAAGGTGCATTGCGGTTGTTTCCGGGAAAGGTGGTGTTGGTAAAACAAGCAGCACGGTAAATCTTGCTCAAGCCTTGAGCGCTCTTGGTAAGCGAACGGTTGTTCTTGATGCTAATTTGGTAACTCCTAATGTTGCTCTTCACTTGGGTCTTTTAGAGCCTAAATCAACAGTAAACCACTTTTTGCAAAGAAAGAAAGGAATGAAAGATATTATTCACGAACATGAAGACTGCGGGGTTTCTTTTATCCCTGCTTCAAGTTCTTTTCGTGAATTTAGAAACACTGATTATGCTAAACTTGGGAAGGTTTTTGAGCAATTAAAGGGAACAGTTGATTTTGTTTTAGTGGATGCACCTTCTGGTTTGGGAGAAGATTTGTTGCATATTTTAGAACACACTGATGAGGTGTTGGCGGTGGTTACTCCTACAAATACTTCTGTTATGGAAGCACTTAAATCTATTGAACTTGCTAAGTTGAAGAATAATACGGTGGCGGGAGCTTTGCTTAACATGTCTAGTATGTGGCCAAGTCATGAATTATCCTCTCGTGAAGTTGCAGATATTTTAGGTGTGCAAGTACTTGCTAATGTTCGTTATGATCGTAAGATGAAAAAGTCTTTACATAAGCAGCTGCCTTTGCAACACTTGTATCCTTGGTCGCGTTCAGCGAAGCAGTTTACACAAGTTGCTCAATTTTTGGCATTGGAGCATCGGGATTGAATTGAAGAGGAAAGTTGAGAACATTTGGAAAATGGTTCAAAAAGATTATCGTAAAGCTTTGAAATCCAAGGGGTGGTCAGAAACTGAGGTGCAGCACGCGCTTCGTGAGCTTGATAGAGTAACGCAGCAGGATGTTTTCTTTGCTAAGGTTGGTTTTTACAGTGCCTTACTTGTGGTTGTGCTCGCTAATATCTTAATCTCCTTTACCTTGCTTTTTCTTTCTTTAGTTTTGGCCCCTGTTTTCTTGTATGTTGTTGTCCTTTTGCTTGGTTTAGTGATTGGTTTTCTTTACCATTTTCTTATTAGTGATATTGGACACATTGGAAAAGAACACCACTTGCTTGCTTTGTTTATTATCCCTGCAATAGCTTTGGTTAACCTTGTTGTGATTGTTTTGGTAGCAAATACCATCATTGCAGATTTGGCTTTGACTACTGGTGTGCATAATGCTTGGCTGACAGCGGTTGTTTTTGCAATTTCTTTGCTTTTGCCTACTTTATTGGCGAGAGTTTTGAGAAAATAGTCTCTTTTTCTTCTTGTTTGTGCACTTTTTGTCATTTTTTTGTCACTGGAAAGTAAAGATTTTTAACTGAGTGTTAGAATTTGCCTGTTTATGACAGATGTAAATGACATTTATTTTGGACACCTTCATGCACAAGCTAGGGTTGATGCAGCTCTAAGGTCAGAAGCAAAGGGGCGACGTGAAGCAGACATTCCCTCATTGTTGGAAAGTATCAGCATTGTGGAAGGACGTGCTAATGTCTATAGAACAAATAAGCGGTTTGATACAGAGCGAGGAGATCGAGAAGATTTTGATGCGAACCGAGCTTATTGGGAGAACAAATAATTAATTGCTCACTCTCTTTTTCTCATTACAATTTCAACTTCTTTTTTTTCAGATTCTTTCTTATGATGATGGGTCTTGTGATGCTGCGCTCCTGCTTCATCATCTTCTAAAAGAACTTCAATCATTGCTGCAAAGGCAGGTCTTGCGATGAGTACTCCAAAAGAAATACCTGCAATGGTTGTTAGAGCAAAACCTTTGAGAAGCCCAGCTCCTGCCCAAAGCAAAGGAATCATTCCAGCAACAGTTGTCATATATGCTCCAAAGACAATAAACATTGCTTGTTTGATTCGAGCCTTCATACTCTGCGCCTTTTCTCCTCGGATGGTCTCATCAGTAATGATAATCAAGTGATCTACTCCTGTTCCTGCAACAATAATGATCCCTGCAATAGCAGCTAGATCTAGTTGCCACTTGAAGAGTGCTGCAAAACCAAGGATGAGAATAATCTCGGCAAGCATGGTAAAAATCATTGGCCCTGCGACCTGCAATTTCCTATAACGAACCCCAACAATGGTGGTCACTGCAAGCACTGTGAAAAGTGCAATCAAGAACATGTTATTGAGAAACTCTTCTCCAAGTGAAGGAGAGACTGTATCCATTTTTACAATGCTTAGACTTACTGGTAAACTTCCAGTAGCAATAATGGTTTGTAACTGCTTCATATCTTGCAAGGCATTGTCTAAAGCTTCTTCTTGCGTGTTTCCTTCTGCTGCCCCTGTAATTTGAATCTCAGTTACTGCTCTTCCTTTAAGGTCAGCTGCGATTCTTAAGCTATCTACTTCGGCATCGTCAAGGTAGAGTGTAAGGTCTTCACTAAGATGAGCATAACCATTGTCATAAACAACATCAAGCGCTTCGGTTACTTCCGCTTGGTGCTGCGCTGCATTTGGTGTTAAAGTGATACCAAAAAAGAAACTACAACCGTAGCCTCCTTGTTGGCTGGTCTGGTAACAACCTCGCTGAGGATCGATTCCTGAACAGTCTGCGCTTCGACAGACATAGCTAATATCATTATTTCCGCCGGAGAAGACAACTTCTTCTCCAATTTTTGCTTCGAACTTTCCTTGGCTCGCAAGCAGAGCTCTTACTTCACTCTCGGTTGCTCCTGCAATCTCGATAAGGATAAAATCGTTTCCTGCCAAATCTTTTGCTGAGGAGATAAGTACATCAGAGAGCCCATAAACATTAAGTCTCTCTTGTAAATTGCTCACAATAAGATCAAGATCGTCAGCACTTACTGGCTCATCAGGGGAGAGAAGTACTCTTGTTCCCCCGGCTAAGTCTAATCCTTTTCTTAGGTTTGTTCTTGGAACTTCTTCAACAGTGATACCGAGATCAACTTCGTTCTCAGCGTTGAGCCTTGGAAGAAGTGTGTAAGAGCCTTGGTCCGTTTCAAGCAGAATGGTCGTTTCGCTAGAAAGCGTTGTTAAGGCTTGAAAATAATCTTCTTCATTGGTAATTTTTTGTCCATTGATCTCTGTAATTACTTCTCTTTCGATGGGTTGCAAGTCTGATGCTGGGTTTTCCATCCCCGCTTCTGCAGCTGAAGAGTTAAAGGATACTGCACGAATAGCAACTCCTTCTTGGGTCCAATTACTCGGATCTAGGGAAAAGATTGATACTAAAGAGATGATGATGAAAAAAAGGAGCAAAAGTACACGCCAATTTTTGAAAATGCTAGTTATTTTTTGTTTCATTTTTGTTCTGATGAGGATGTTTTGTTTTTCGTTTCTATTTTGGGCTTTGTTCTAGTTTTTCTTCCCTTCTTTCTTTTCAAGGTACATTCTTAGGATGCTCACATTTTGGATCCAAGTCATCAAAAGATCAACCACTAGCCCGATCAAGAGAATAAGCATGATTTGTTTTACTACTTCACTTTTCACAAAGATAAAGGCAATAAGCACCGCTGAGATAGTTGTACAAGACATGGTAAGTCCGGTTCTCATAGCGCTGTATACTCTTTGCATGATGCTGAGTTCCTTCTTCTTAAGCATCCGGGAAGTAAGAAGGATATCTGTGTCTACAGAATAACCGATAAGCATTAGGAAAGCTGCAATTCCAGCAGTACTTAACTTGATCCCAGTTAGATTGAAGATTGCTACCGTTACAATGATATCTGAGAAGGCTGCTCCAATAACTGCAAGGGAAGGTACAAGTGTTCTAAAGTAAGCTGCAACCACAATACCCATGAGCACAAAGGCAATAAGAAGTGCGATCATAGTTTGAGTAAAGAAGGATTCTCCAAGGCTTGATCCCATCACTTCAACACTGTAAGTGCTCGCTGGAATTTGAGTAAGTTCTTCTACTTTTGCTGTAAGTGTGTTAATCTCTTCTTCCTCTTGCGCATCAGCATCGATTGCAATACCTATAGTTTTTCCCGCAGAGCTGAGTTGTCTAATGTCTAACTCGGCAAGTGGAAAGGCATTTTGTAGTTCTGCCTCAAGAGATGAAATCTCTTCTCCAGAGAAGCTTTCATAGATAATGATACTTGAACCACCTTTAAGGCTAATTCCTTTGTTCACAAAGTCGCCAGTAACACTTGTTTGTACCCCAATTTGTACTAGGGCTAAGACAAGGATAAGAATGGGAATGATAAGCAGCTTACGATGTTGTTTTTCATAAATAGGTCTTATCTTTTTCAAAACACCTTTCATGGCTTGCTTTCTTGCCAGCGGCTATATAAAGATTATGGCGTTGGTTTGCTTTTCCTTTTTTTGTTTTGTGCCTGCTCGATTTTGTTTTGACAAAATCTCACTCGTGCCGGTTCAGCTCTCTTTGAGTTTTTTGAAGGCTCTGCTTCCCCGGATGGGGCCTCCCCCAGCAACGACCTCGATTGTTTTTTCTCTTGAGCTTCACAGGTTGGCACCCTTGGCACAAAACGCTAGTTTTGTTCTTTTTCTCACGAGCAAAGCTTTATAAACGAAAAGAGCCTTGCTTTAGGCGTGGAATTGCTAACTTTGGAAGGGGTGACAAAGGAATTTAATGGTCGTGCTGTTCTTGACACTGTTGATCTTCATGTCAGTGAGGGAGATGTGTTTGGAATTATTGGAAGATCAGGAAGCGGAAAATCAACTTTACTTAACCTCATTGTTGGCTTTTATCATCCAGAGAAAGGTAAGGTACATTACCACAGCTCTACTGGTAAGAAGAGAGGTTTTTCTGGTCATGCTTTGCAAATCAAAAAGCGTATTGGCTTTACACCACAAGGACTTTCTTTTTACCCGAAGCTGAGTGTCATCGAAAACTTGTTGCACTTTGGAAGAATGTATGGGGTTAGAGATAGTGTTTTGCTTGATAATGCAAAAAATCTTCTCGCTTTTACTGACCTTTCTCCTTTCAAAGATCATTTGGCTGAAGAACTTTCTGGCGGGATGCAAAAGCGTCTTGACATTGCTTGCAGTCTAATTCACAAGCCAAAGTTGTTGGTTCTTGATGAGCCCGTTATGAATCTTGATCCTCGTTTGAAACGAGAGGTTCTTCATTTGATCAAAGAGGTTAATAAGCAAGGAATCACCGTTGTTCTTGCCTCTCACGATTTGGAATCAGTAGAAGCAATTTGTAATAAAGTTGCAATCCTTCACGATGGGAAAGTGCATTCAAAGGGGACTATGAGGGAACTACGAAGGCCCTTTATCCACAAAGAGAGTAGGATAAAAATTAAAACCTCTGATGAGTGGCACGAAGCACTGGTTAATTTTGCAAAACAGTTGCCCATCTCACGTATTATTGATAGAGATGACCATATTGTTGTTGAGACTGAAAATTTTGCTTTAACAGCAGGAAAACTTTTGGCTTTCACCCAGCAGCAAGATCTTGGATTGAATCAGGTGCATATCTCGCACCCTTCACTCAAAACTATTTTTGAGAAGAGTACAAAAAAGTGAAAAGGGCCTCGCCCTTTAAAGAGACGATAGATGAAGAATGACTTTCCTTCAACAACTTAGCTTACTGATTAAGAAAAATATTCGCCTTCTCATTAGGGCGAAAAGCTCGGCATTAATAGTTATTTTTGCGCCTTTGCTTCTGATTCTTTTAATTGGACTTTCTTACAACACTTCTTCTTTTTATGGCCTGAATATTGGAGTACACTCTGCATCTGTAACTGAGGATGTTAACCAGCTTATTAGTTCTCTTCAAGAACAAGATTTTAAGGTAGTAACTTATGACGATGTTGAAGTTTGTAAGACGGATATCACATACAACTTTATTCATGCTTGTGTCTCGGTTCCAGATAGTTTTGCAGTGACGGACAATACTGCTAAGGAAGTTACTTTTTATATTGATCAGAGTAGGATTAATTTGGTGTGGATTGTTCAAGAAGCTTTGAAAGAGGAGTTTAACCTTCGTACCCAAGAGCTTTCCCAAGATTTAGTTTCAAACATTTTTGAACAGATCTCTGCAGCGCAGAGTAGTCTTGAAGCAGAGAAGGGGGTTGTTGATACAATTAAATCAACAACAGATGGTGCGAAGGGAAGTTCGGATGCCATTTTTACTAGTCTTGGGGAGGTGGATATCGGTTCAGTGAGTTTGACAGTTGATAGTTCTGCCTTGGATGCTTTTAGTGCGGAAATTGCAAGTTTGCTCAATGAAAGTAGAGATGCCGTAGAGGACGCCCAAGACGCGCTCGATGCTTTGAACAGCTCGACTACTGATAGTGCAGAATCAGAGTTGGATAGTGCAGATAGTAACCTTGATGATATTGCTGCCCTTTTGGATAGTAGTGGAGAAAATGGTCTTTTGAGTGTAGAGATGGCTTTTATCACTCTTGAAGATGAAGTTGCTTCTATCAATGGAGTGCTTTCTAACGCCTCAGAAAAACTTGCCACAACTTCTACTGATGTGAGCTCTCTTGGTGGTACTTTGGAAGAGAGTAGTGCTTCGCTCTCTGTAGTTATAGAAGATTTGGAAGCCATTAAGACTGAGCTTGGCAGCTTTGCAGTGTCTGATATTTCAACAATTTCTTCTCCTTTGGTTACCAACATAGAAACAGTAAGTGCTGAGCGTAGCAATTTGAATTATGTTTTTCCTAGTTTGCTCACTTTGATTGTGATGTTTTTGGCAATTATGCTTGGAGATACCTTAGTTATGATGGAGAAGACGAGTCAAGCTTATATGAGGAACTTTTTGATCCCTGTGAAGAAAGTTACCTTTGTATTGGCTACTGTACTTACTAATCTTTTGCTTCTCTCTGTTCAATTGATTATTATTCTTTTTATCTCTTTATTTTTTATGTCGGATGCTCTTTTGCAATTCCCTTTACTGTTCTTAGTTCTGCTTTGTTCTGCAGCAGTTTTTACTCTGGTAGGTATGGCAATTGGTTATGCTTTTAGCTCAGAAGAGACTGGGATTTTGGCTTCCATTTCTACCGGAAGCTTATTTTTATTCTTGTCTGGTTTGATCCTCCCAATTGAAGGAATGTCGGTTGGTCTTAGGCAATTTATCATGTACAATCCTTTTGTAATCACAGAAAAAGTGATTCGAGAAGTCTTTATCTTTGGTGCTGGTTTTGGTGTGATTTTCACCGATCTTTTGATCTTGCTTGGCTATGCACTTGTGCTCTTTTGCTTTATGCTTTTTATTGATTCTGCCATGGCTAAGGAATTTAGTAGAAAATCTTTTGCAAATAGTGGGGCTGCTAAAAAGGCAAGTGGGAAAGAGAAGAGTTCTGGGGGTAAGGGTAAAAAGAGTGAAAGCAAGCCAGGGAAGAAACCTTCTATCTCTTTAGGCTCTTTGTTTGGCCGAAAAAAGACTTCTGTGGCGGATAAAAAGGGTAAAGCAGAAAAAGAATAGCTGCTTTTTTGTTCTTATGGTTAGGAAAAGCAAAACCCTTGGACCAAGTAGGGCTCGTTTAGTTGTTGTTTCTGGAACACCTGGTACTGGAAAGTCTACTCTTGCTTTACTTTTAGAGAAAAAGTTGGGTTGGGTTCGTATTGATTGGCATGTGCTTTTGAAGAGGAATAAAGAAGTTTCTTTAGGTTATAATCGTAAAAAACAGTGTTATGATCTTGATATGTCTGTACTTGCTTCTGAGATTAAGAAATTCATGCGAGAAGAGGTGAAATTACGAGGGGAAGGAGAAGTAGTTTTTGTCTTTGATAGTCACATTGGACATTTGCTTCCCAAAAGAATGGTTGATTTGTGTGTAATTATGCGTTGCAGTAATTTGAAGAAGTTAAAGAAGCGTCTTGAAGAGAGGAGATATGGCAAGAAGAAGGTTGAAGAAAACTTGCAGTGCGAAATATTTGATGTTTGTTTTGAAGAAGCAGAAGGTCGTGGTTTGAAGATTCTTTGTTTTGATAGTGCGAAGAGAATGCTGCAAAAAGAAGTCTTTTCTCGCCTTGGTAAAGCTTTATAAAGTGGAAATTTGCTTGACTTAGTTAAGTTGTTTTGAATTTGTTTGAATACAACTTGAGAATATAAGATGGCAGTAATGAACAGTAGAGATCGTTTGTACTTGAAAAAATTGCTTCGTGAGCTTAAATCGCATCGAGCAATGCATACAGAGTTTGTGACAGTCTATGTTCCTGCTGGTTATAACCTAGATAAGATCATTGGACATTTGTCTGAAGAGCAAGGGACTGCTTCTAACATTAAATCGGCAGTTACTCGAAAGAATGTACAGGCAGCTCTTGAAAAAATGATTGTGCACCTGAAGGGTTTTAAGCAGACACCAGAGAACGGTTTGGCTGTTTTTTCTGGAAACACTGCTGCAAGTGAAGGTAAACAGGACTTTAAGGTCTGGAGCTATGAACCGAAGATGCCGCTTAACACGCGGATTTATCGTTGTGATAAAACCTTTATGACTCAAATTCTGGATGATTTTTTGATGGATGATACTGTGTATGGTCTGGTTGTTCTCGATCGGCGTGATGCAAGCATTGCTTTGCTTAAAGGAAAGCGAATCGAGATTTTGCAAAAAACACACAGTGAAGTTCCTGGAAAGTTTAAGGCCGGTGGACAGTCAGCTCAGCGTTTTGCTCGCTTACGTGAAGGTGCATACAAAGAACATTTCAAGAAAGTTGCAGAGTATATGAAAGATAATTATTTGCATATGGGCAACAATTTGAAAGGCATTATTATTGGTGGTCCGGGAACTACCGTTAATTCTTTTTTGAATTATGAATACTTGACTGGAGATGTTAAGAAGAAAATTATTGGGACCAAAGATCTGAGTTATACTGGGGAATTTGGTCTTCAGGAGTTGCTTGAGAAGTCTCAGGACCTCTTGTCTGCTGAAGAAGTTGCTCAAGAAAAAGAAGCCATGCAACGGTTTTTTAAGATCCTTTTGAATGAACCTGGAAAGGCAGCTTATGGCGAGAAAGAAGTTGCTGCTGCACTTGAGATGAATGCGGTTGATCTGCTTCTTGTTTCTGATGGGCTTGATGAGGAAAAAGTTTTTGCTTATGAAGAGAAAGCGCAGGACGGTGGGGCGCAAATGAGGATCATTTCTACTGAAGTTCGTGAGGGTGTACAGTTGAAGAATTTGGGTGGCGTTGCTGCAATACTTCGTTTTCCGATTCATGGTTAGTTAATTGATTTCTTTGTTAGTTTGTTGTTTGGGTTATAGTAATCTTTTTATGCTGCTTTTTCTTTGGCTTCTCTTGTGTTTAGGTTGATGATTTATGGTGGATTTAATTGAGGAGTCTTTTAGACGTTTGTTCCCAGATCGTAGGTTTTCGTATTTGACTGAAGAGAAGTATTCTTTGCGTTTGAAAGATTTTAATGCAAATATTTTGCTTCGAGGGGGAAAGATTACTGTGAAGTATAATTTGCAGTGGAAAAACATTGATGATGAGATTAAGATTGGTTTGATTCAGACTTTGTTGCTTAAGTTGTTTAAGGTGCGTGATAAAACTTCGGTTTCTTATTTGAACATTGATCTGTATAATGATTTCTTGAAACGTATTCCTGACTTTGCTGAGGTTCATAAGAGTCACCCGGAGTTAGAGGACTCTTTTCACAGAGTTAACAGCGAGTTGCTTGATGGTGAGCTTGAGAAACCTAATTTGGTCTGGGGAAAGGCTTCTACTCGAAAACTTGCTTGTTATAACTTTCATAACAACACAGTTACTGTGAGTACGGTTTTTAAGGAAAGCCCAAAACATGTGCTTGACTTCTTAATGTACCATGAGTTGCTTCACAAGAAGTTTCAGTTTTCTCATAAGAATGGTAGGGCGAGCTATCATTCTTCTGCTTTTCGAGCCGCTGAGCGTCAGTTTCCGGGTTATCCTGCGGTGGAGAAAGACATTGAAACTGAGATTAGGCGGCATAAGCGCGGGCAAAGAACTAAGGACTTATCTAGAGGCGGTTCTGGGAGAAAAAAGAAGGGTTTGCTTTCTTGGTTTAAGTAGTTTGGTGAAGGTATTTTTTAACAAGATTTTTAAATCTCCTTTTTCTGGTTTTCTTTATGTTTGAAGCGCATATTGCTGAGATTGTTTCTGGACTTATGGCTAGCTATTCTTGGCTCTCTTTTCTGGAAAATCCTTGGTGGGTTGCTCTTTTCTTATTGCTTTTTGCAGTGGTTCTTGCCAAGACTCTTCATTTTTTATCTTCGCAATATTTTAGAGTTTTTGCATCAAAAACTAAAACAGATATTGATGATATTATCTTTGAAAAAAGTGAGCGACCCTTGTTGTATCTCTTACTTGTTTTTGCTTTGCAGCAAGCAATGCTTTATCTGGGAGCAACCGGCACTTGGCTTTTTATTGTAGACAATCTTTTGGTGCTCGTTATTGTCTTTATCTTTTCAAGAGTGTTTGATATTGCACTTGAAATTTGGGGGAGAAATTTTGCTAAGAAGACTAAGACGGAGTTGGACGAAATTTTGCTTCCTTTATTGCATCGTTTTTCTAAAGTTATTTTTGTAGTTATTGCTTTGATGTGGTCTTTGGATGTTTGGGGCATTGATATCACTCCTTATTTGGCGGGAGTTGGTCTGAGTGGAGTTGTGCTTGGTCTTGCACTGCAGGATTCTTTAAAGAATATTTTTGGCGGCGTTTCCTTAATTCTTGATGGGGCAATCAAAGTTGGTGATAAAATCAAACTTGAAAGTGGGGAAGTTGGAAAAGTTATTGATGTTGGTTTGCGAAGCACTAAGTTAGTGAGTTTTGATAACGAAATGCTTACTGTGCCCAATGGTTATCTTGCAAACAGTAGAGTACAAAACTATGCCGGACCAAGTTCTCAGATTCGAGTTGTTATTGATTTTGGTGTTGCTTACGGCACTAACGTTGCTGCGGTGAAGAAGTTGGCGCTGGGCGTGATATCAAAGATGGATGATCTTATGGAAGAGCCTGCTCCAGATTGTATCTTCCATGCAATGGGCGATTCAGCAATTGAGTTCAAGCTTATTTTTTGGGTTGACGATTGGCGTAACTCTTATGCTAAGAAATTAGAAGCAACTGAACTCTTGTACCTTGCACTGATGAAGAAAAAGATTGATATCCCTTACCCTACGCAAACCTTGCATATGGTTGAGGAATGAACAGCTGAACTGTATGGTTTTGATTCTGTTTGTAGTCTTGTAGTTTTTCTTTTTTCTGGAAAATCTTAAATAATATTTTTTCTTATGTTGTCTTATGAGCCCAGGGACTATTATTTTGATCATTATTTTGCTCATCTTGCTTATCTTCTTTAACAAAGTGGTTTCCTATGCTCTTCGTTTCGCTTTACTCTTTTTGATCATTGCCTTTTTGATCATTCTTGTCTTTGGTGTTTCCTTCAATGAACTGATCACTTTTCTCAAAGATATCATTGTCCTTATTTTTTAGAATGGCCCGGGAGTAGGATATTTTGGTATCTTTCCCTGGAAAGACGAAAAATGGGCTTTTTTCACGGTAAGTTTTTAAATGATCTTGACTTCGAGGTTTGTTATTGCAGGGTGGTTACCCTCTCCTGTGTTGAGATGAGTTTGTGTTACAATGGCAAAAAGAACGAAACTTAATGCTGAAACTTCTTTGGAGGAGGACTTATTTCGAGGGTCTTCTACTCGAATAGTTGATACTTCTTTGGGTTCTGAGTCTGAAGAAGTTGAAGAGAAGAGTTCTGGTCAAAGTGAACCCCAAGATGAAGTACAGGATGTAACTCGTTATCTCTCTAAATTGGAAGAGGAGAACCGTGTTTTGAATATGACTCTTCATCGTTTAGAAGAAGAAACTTCTTTGCTTCGCGCACTTTTTAACAAAACTCACGGCGAACTTGAGAACTTTAAGAAGCCAGCACTCTTGGTTGCTGAAATTGTGAATGTTTTCGAAGATAAAGCAGTCATTAAACTTTCTAATGGAAACAAATTTTACTCTTACATTTCTTCTGGACTTGAAGTAGACAAAGGAGATGCTGTTTTGGTTGAGCAGAAGTCTTTGAACATTGTTCAGAAGGTTGATATTAGTAATGGTGGATTTGAAGTTGAGAAATACCTCATTGTTGAGAAACCTAACGAGACTTGGAAGGAAGTTGGCGGACTTAAAGAGGTTATTGCTGAGTTGAAAGAAGTTATTGAACTGCCTCTTAAAAAGCCAAAATTGTTTGAAAAGGTAGGGATTACTCCTCCAAAAGGGGTTCTTTTGTATGGTCCTCCTGGGACTGGTAAAACTTTGCTTGCAAAAGCTGTTGCGCACAGCACTGATGCCACTTTTATTGAAATTGTAGGTTCTGAATTGGTACAGAAATTTATTGGAGAAGGTTCTAAATTAGTTAAAGAGTTGTTTGCTCTTGCTCGTCGAAAAGCTCCTGCAATTATCTTCATTGATGAGCTTGACGCGCTTGCTGCAATGCGAACAGAAACAGGTACTTCTGGTGAGCGTGAAGTTAACCGAACGTTTATGCAGTTACTTGCAGAACTTGATGGTTTTGAACCGCTTGGTAACATTAAAGTGATTGCTGCTACAAACCGTAAAGATATTTTGGATCATGCTATTGTTCGTCCAGGTAGGCTTGATAGGTTAATTGAAGTTGGCTTGCCTGATGCGAAGGGTCGAAGCGAGATTTTGAAAGTGCATACTTCCCGTATGAACCTACAAAAAGTTGATTTGAAGAAAGTGGTTGAAATTACTGACGGCTTTAGTGGAGCTGAGCTGAAGGCAGTTTGTACTGAAGCAGGGTATTTTGCAATTCGAAAGAAGCGTGATCATGTGGTTCAAGAAGATTTTGTTTTAGCTGTTGAGAAAGTCTTCCGGTCCGATGAAGATGATGATGAAGAGATGATCGCTGGGTAGGCTTGTCTTGCGGTTTGTGTTCTTTCTTTTTCTTTTAGATAGCTTTTTATGTTTTTAGTATTCTTACTCTCTTGAGAAGTGCAACTTGCAATGATTACGTGAACACCATGGCTTCCTTATAGCCGGCGGTAGTAACTGATGAGCAGGCATAGATTCTCACAGAAAATACTTGTTTGAGTTAGTTTGGGTGTTTTAGGCTTTCTTCGCTGCAGCAAGTTTTTTCTCGAGCTCTTCTTTTGCTTTATCTGCCATGAACTCGCCCTTAAAGAAATCAACTTTTGCAGCAATGCTCAGTTTGCTCGCAAGCGTTCTTGCCATCATTCCTTGCTTCTTTCTCGGAGCCCGTTGCACTAATGGGTGTGTAAAAATAACTCCGTACTTTGGGCTTGGTGCTCCTGTTTTAATGTGTCTGAAGAGGGCTTTTTCTGCTCCTAGAAGTTGAATGGTTGAGGAAGGGAGAAGTGCTAGGCGTCTAAGGGACTTTGCATGCTCAAAAAGTTTTGCACCAATGGTTGTTCCTGCTAATTCGAGGAAGTTGGGACAATAGTCTTCCATCATTTCTTGGAGGTACTTCTCGTGGCTTTTTCTTAATTGGTAGAGATTTTTGATCTCTTGCGCAAGTAGCTCAATCTCCTTTATATCGTGTTTTTGCAGTTGCGCCCCCATACTTTCTTCTTCTTTGAGTTTAAGCTCTTTGAGTAAATCTTTTCTGGTCTTTGCTAGTATGAGGTTTACGAAGTGTTCATGGTCCTCAATATTGTGGTCAAGTTCAGGGAGCGAAAGATTGAACCAGTCTCTTAGACGTTTGCTTAGTTGATTGGTAATTTTGTCAAGATCATTAATGTTAGCGATTGCTTGGGTAATAAGGTTGTCTTGACTTACTGAAGTCCTGATTGCCTCTTTACAAAGTTCAAGGTTTCTTTCTCGATAAGTTTTTTGGAATTTCTTTTTGTGTTCTTCGGTTTGGAAATGTGCGAGAATCTTTTGTAGCTGTTCTTTGTTTGGTTTTTGCGCTTCTGCTGCTTTTTTTGCTTTACTTTTTTTGTTCTGTTCTTTTTGTAATTGCGCTTCAAATTTGTCTCTGTTTTTGAAATCGGCTAGTGAAGCAAAGCGTTTTTCTGCAAGAAGATTACATTCTTTGTCAAACAAAAAAGATCCGAGAACATTTGAGTAGATAAGCGTCATTTTCTTAGCTTGCAAGTGATAAGAAAAGTATATAAAAGTTCTCTTTACTTCTTTTTTTTGAGGATGGGAAGTAATATCGCTGAGCTGGTAAGTTCTTCAGGTTCTGGGGGGGTTGAGGCTTCTGCGTCTGATGAGCCGCCCTTGGGGCATGCTTCTTGCCAATACTGTTCTTGTTCTTTACCTTTCTCAGAAGGAGCTTCTCACTGGGAAGAAGGTATTCATTATGTGGTGCATCGCTGTGCTTCTTGCGCTCGAGAAAGTTGGACTCGTGTGGAACTCAATGATTTCAATCCAGGTGGTTTTTTTGAGACTGAGAGTGTGATGGAGCCTTTGAGAAGAAAGGTCCCTTTGCGTTAGAATTCTGCTTTTTGGTCCTGTTTCTCTTCATTCTTCTCATAAGTAGAAACATTTATAAAGGGGCGCGTTTGCAAGCCTGGCACGACAAAAATCAAGCGGGCTTTATCGTCAAACTGCTTTGTTTTGCAAAGGAAGTGACTCTGAAGTGTTGGCCTGAAAAGCTCTTCATCTTGAGCATGACTTTTAGATGAGAGCAAGAAATGGCTGTTGGAAGAAACCGCTTGGAAGGATAGATGTTGCTGTCGCAAGAAATCAGATAGGGACGCTATCTGTATAACAAGGGAGTCGTATTCAAATGGGAAAGGCAAGAAATCCACGAAGGGGAAGTATGCAGTTTTGGCCTAGAAAGCGCTCTAGACATAGCTTCGTTCGAGTAAGGTCTTGGGCTGATGAGAAAAAAGCAAAGGCTCTTGGATTTGTTGCTTACAAAGCAGGAATGACCCATTTACAAGTTGTGGATAATCGACCAAAGTCTGCTACCAAAGGTGAGAAAGTTGCGATCCCAGTAACTATCTTTGATTGTCCTTCCATGCAGGCTTACGGTGTTGCATTTTACAAAAATGATGCTGTGGGCCGAACAAGAAAAGTTGGCTTTGTGTATGCAAGCGAACTTTCTAAAGAGCTCAAAAAACAGCTCTCTCGTCAACACCCAATCCCAAAACAACAACATTCTCTCGATTCATTCTCTAAAGATTTTGATTATCTTCGATTACTTATCGCTTCTCAACCAAAGCAAACAAGTGTTGGTGCAAAAAAGCCACAACTTCTTGAACTTGGAGTGGGGGGAAGCAAAGATGAGCAGCTTGCTTATGCAAAAGAGGTACTTGGTAAGGAACTTGCTCTTGGCGATGTTCTTGCAGAAGGTGCTCTTGTTGATGTACATGCGGTAACCAAAGGAAAAGGTTTTCAAGGAGTTACTAAGCGATACGGTGTTCCTCTCAAAAGCCACAAGGCAGAGAAAGGGCAGCGAGGTATTGGTAACTTGGGAGCTTGGACTCCTAAACGAGTAGATTATCGTGTTGCTCAGCCAGGTAAGATGGGTTATCATTTACGAACTGAATACAATAAACAAATCATCAAGATTGGAGAAAATGGCGAAGATGTGGTTCCAAGTTCCGGCCTTCACCAGTTTGGTCTTATCAAGAACAAATACTTGTTATTGAAAGGATCTGTTGCTGGTCCTCGAAAAGGGGCTGTGCTTTTGACTGCTGCGATTCGACCAAAACTTAAGAAAGCAACTGTTTTCAAAGGGGCTCCCGAGATTAAGTTCCTTGCAAAGAGATGAATTGGTGAAAATTAAGAATTAAAATTATTGAGACTCAAAAATGGAAGTAAAAATTGTTGGAAAAGGAAACAAGGCAAGCGGCTCAAAATCGCTTCCACTGCAGTTCCAAGAAGCTTATCGTCCTGACTTAATTAGGCGTGCAACTCATGCACTACAAAGCCAGGCAAGACAAGCCTATGGTGCAGATCCCAAGGCGGGTATGCGTCACTCTTCCAAATTGAGCAAAAGAAGAAGAAAGTACCGTGGATCTTATGGATTTGGTATCAGTCGAGTAAACAGAAAAATTTTGTCTCGGCGAGGAACTCGGTTCTTTTGGATTGGGGCTTTTTCTCCTCAAACTCGGGGTGGTCGACGATCTCATGCTCCAAAAGCAGAGAAAAAGTGGGCTCAAAAGATCAACAAGAAAGAGCGAAGAAAAGCTATTCGAAGTGCAATGTCTGCAACTCTAAACAAAGAAGTTGTTGCAGGACGTGGTCACAAAGTCCCTGAAAATTATCCTTTTATCTTAGCAAGTGATGTTGAAACTCTTGCAAAAACAAGCGATGTTCAAAAACTCCTCAAAGAGCTTGGTTTCGAAGCTGAACTTACTCGAAGTGCAGAGAAAAAAGTTCGTGCTGGTCGAGGAAAAACTCGTGGAAGAAAATACCAAAGAAAGAAAGGTGTTTTAGTTGTGGTCTCTGGGGAATGTGCTCTTGAGAAAGCTGCTCGAAACATTCCTGGTATTGATGTACTTCACGCGAACTCTTTGGATTGTACTGTGCTTGCACCTGGTGCTCATGCGGGGCGTGTCGCACTTTGGACTGAAGCAGCAGTAAATAAAATTGAAGAAGGAAAACTTTATCTTTAAGATTAATTAAATTTCAAAAATGGCAGAAGCAAAAAAACCAGCAAGTGCAGGAAAGGAATCCTCTGAAGTTGCAAAGAGTTTGTTAGAGGAAGCTTTGGACCCTTACTTGGTAATTCGCTCTCCATTAGCAACCGAGAAGTGTATTCGTGCTGTTGAGTTTGGAAACACTCTTACTTTTGCTGTTCATCCTCGCGCTACTAAGCGAGATGTAAAGAAGGCAGTTGAGCAGTTGTTTAAAGTGAAAGTTGCTAAGGTAAATATGCAGAATGCGGTTAATGGGACGAAGAAAGCTTATGTGAAATTGGCTCCAAGTCATTTGGCATCTGATGTGAGTGCTGACCTAGGGTTTATCTAGGTGTGAGAAAATACTATTCAGAAAAAATCAAAACAAAAAATCAAATAAAACAAAGCTGAAAAATGGGAAAACGAATCCTTCAACAACGACGTGGACGTGGATTTAGGTACCGCTCACCTAGTCATAGGTATAAAGGCGCAGCTAAACATTACGCTGAGTCGGCTGAAGGAGTAGTCCTTGATTTAGTAAACTGTCCTGGACACAGCGCACCTTTGATGGTTGTTGAGTTTGACACTGGTGATATGAACCTTACTTTGGCTCCAAAAGGGATCAAGGTTGGAAGTGCCGTTCGTGTTGGCTCTGTTCCCGAAGGTGGCGTGGTTTCAGATGGTACCGTTTTAGCTTTGAAGGACCTTCCTGAAGGGACTTTGGTCTACAACATTGAAGCTCGTCCAGGAGATGGTGGGAAGTTTGTTCGAAGTTCTGGCGCTTTTGCTAAGATTTTGGCAAAGACTGATGCTGGGGTTCGACTAAAGTTGCCTTCAAAACGAGAAAAAATCTTTTTACCGGATTGTCGTGCTGCCGTTGGTAGCGTTGCAGGGTCTGGTCGAACTGAAAAGCCCTTCTTGAAAGCTGGGAATAAATTTCATAAAATGCGAGCACGAAATAAGTTATATCCAAAAGTTTGTGGGGTGTCCATGAACTCTGTAGACCATCCATTCGGTGGAAGTAGCTCTCACAGTAAGGGAAGACCAACTCAGTCTCCTCGTAGTGCTCCTCCTGGAAGGAAGGTTGGTAAGATTGCTCCGAGACGAACAGGGAGGAAACGATAATGGCAAAAGAACTCAAGTGGCGTGGTATGTCTGAAGCCCAGGTTAAAGAACTCGAGTGGGATGCTTTTTTGAAGTTGCTTCCTGCACGAAGGAGAAGGAGTTTAACTCGTGAACGTACTGATGATCAAAAGGCTTTGCTTAAGAAGATTGAAGCAGGTGAGCGAAACATCAAAACTCATAGTAGAAATATGGTAGTAATTCCTGCTATGCTTGGACAAACCATTCATATTCACAGTGGAAAAACTTTTGTCCCGATCACTATTACTTTAGAAATGCTTGGACATTGCCTTGGCGAATTTGCACCAAGTCGAAAGATGGTAAGTCACAGCTCTGCAGGGGTTGGATCTACAAGGTCAAGTAAGGCGGTGTCTGCACGATAAGGAATGTTAAGGTAGCTAAGTTAACAACAAAGATGGCAAAAACAACTCAAAAAGAAACTGGACGAGAAGCAGGACATGTAGCTAGGGCTAGTTCACGCTCTTTGTCTATCTCTACAAAGCACTCTGTTGAGATCAGCAGCCATCTTCGTTACAAGCGTCTTGGCGATGCAAAAAAGATCTTAGAAGATGCTATTGCACTTCGAAGAGCGATTCCTTTCAAGCGATTTAAACGAGATATTGGTCACAAGCGGGGCATGGCTTCTGGGCGTTACATTCCAAAAGCGGCACGCGCATTTTTGGGCTTACTCAAATCTGTTGAGGCTAATGCTCAAGATCTTGGTTTAGATGCTGCAAATTTGAAAATCACTAAAATTTTAGCAAACAAGGCTTCCATTCCTGGGGCTGGCGGACGAACTCGTGGTTCTCCTAAGCGAACTCATGTTGAAATTGAAGTTCGTGAAGCTAAGGCAAAGCCCGCTAAGACTAAGAAAAAGGCAAAAGCGACTAAAGCTAAGGCTGCCCCTGTCAAAAAAGAGACAAGGGCTGAAGCTCCTGCTGAGAAGAGAGAGGAAGCTAAAAAAGAAGAAGTAAAGGTTGCAAAAGATGCTAAGAAGAAAAGTGAAGGTGCTTCCCAATGATTGAGAGAGAATTTATTGCTCAAAAGACAAAAGAGTACTACATCCGAAAGCATATTGATGCTACCTTGCGTGGTGCAGAGATCTCTGATATTAAACTTAAGAAAATCCCTCTTGGAGAGAAAATCATTATCACTACAAGTAGGCCAAGTCTGATTGTTGGTTCCAAAGGGTCAAACATCAAGGCGCTTACTGCTCACTTGAAGAAAAACTTTGGATTAGAAAACCCGCGAGTAGAAATCGTTGAAGTAAAGAATCCTTATGCAGATGCAAGTGTTGTTGCAGCAAGGATTGCAAGCAGCTTGGAGCGATTTGGTTCTGCTCGTTTCAAGGGAGTTGGTCACAAGACTATGGCGAATGTGCTTCGTGCGGGATCTTTGGGGGTGGAGATTAAGATCTCTGGAAAAATTCCTGGTGCTCGTGCTAAGAGTTGGCGATTTTACCAAGGGTATCTGAAAAAGTCCGGAGATATTGCAACCTCTGGAGTACAAACTGCGTACTCTTCTGCTCTTTTGAAGACGGGAGTTATTGGAATTCAGGTAAGGATCATGCCTCCGGGGCTTACTTTGCCAGATCATATTGAAATCTTAGATGAAGTTCAGCAAGAAGAGAGTGTTCAAGATTTAGAAAAGGAGAAGGAAGTTAGCAAAGAAGTTGCTGGAGAGAAAGAGCCAAAGAAGGTTGCTCCAAAGAAGAAAACAACTAAGAAAAAAGCTGCTAAGAAGAAAGAAGCAGTTGAGGAAACTAAGTCTGAAGAAGCTCAAGCTGAAGCAACTGAAGAGAAGAAAGAAGAATCTGAAGCTCCTGCTAAAGAAGTAGAAACTGAAGAGAAAGTTGGAGCACCTCTTGAAGAATAAGGATCATAAAAATGAAAATCACAAAAGAATTGCGAACAATGTCCGAAGCCGACTTGAAAAAACGGCGAGAAGAACTTAAAAAGGAAGTACTTAAGTATAACGGGCAGCGAGCAAGTGGGACGAACCCAGAGAATGTTGGGAAACTTCGTCAGTCAAGAAAGAATATTGCTCGGATCAATACTCTTTTGAGACAAAAACAAAAGGAGTTGTTAGAATAGAGAAATGGTTGATATCGATCCAATTACCGGGTTGCCTAAAGAGCTTGTCTCTTTTGAACAGGTTGTTCGGGAACATCAAAAAATCACCGTAAGTATCGAGAAGAAAAAGTTCGGGAAAAAGTATACTATTGTTTCCGGATTTGATAGTGGCGTTGACGTAAACGACGTTGCTAAGAAGTTAAAATCAAAATTCGCTTGTGGCGGAACTGGAAAAGATGGAAGAGTTGAACTCCAGGGAGATCACAAATCAAGAATTCGGGAAGCGCTCAGCTCTTTGGGCTTTCCAGCAGAGACTGTTGAAGTCAAGTAGTTTGGCTTATTCGTGTCTTTGCGAAGTAAACGAGACATTGTCATGAAAAAAACAAGCTTCGCAGGAACCCTCTTGGGGAAGACTGTTAGGGTAGTGGCTTCGAACAATCCAACTCAGCAAGGTTTGCAAGGAGAGATTGTTGATGAGACGCTTAAGACACTTTGCCTATCTATTGGTGGGGAGAGAAAAGTGCTCTTTAAAGTTGGACTTGTCCTTGAAGAACTTGACAGTGGAAAAAAGATCTCTGGCTTGGATCGTCGAGCTGAGGATCGCTTGAAAGGTTAAGATTGACATTCAAAAATTAACACTCAAAACGAAATCGAAAATGAAACAAACAACTAAGAAAACAGTACTTGGGGTTGAAGCACCTGCAAAACCAGAGCAGTACGATAGAAACTGCCCCTTTTATGGAGAGCTAGCTGTAAAGCCAGAAACTATGGTTGGAACTGTTGTGAAAAAAGATACTCACGGCTCAGCAACTATTGAATGGGCCCGATCAGTTTCCGTTCCGAAATATGAGCGTAGTGAGAAGCGAACCAGTAGAATGCGTGTGCATAACCCAAATAGTGTGAATGCGCAAATTGGTCAAAAAGTGCTTGTTGCTCGAACAAGACCGATTAGTAAAACTAAACATCATGTTATCTTGAAAGTACTTGATGCGAACGCTGAAGCGTGAGAAGAAAAAGAGATGGAGAATCAAAGAGATTATAATCAAAAATGAAAGCAATCAAAGCAAAGGTTACTCGTGGACTTCCAAGCCAAGCAGTTGTTCCTACTTGTGATAACTCTGGAGCAAAGGTACTCAAAATTGTTTCCGTGAAAGGACACAAAACCGTTAAGGGAAGAATGCCTGCTGCAGGAGTTGGAGATCTTGTCCTTGCTTCTGTTCGAAAAGGGAAGCTAGATATGAGAAAGACCGTGGTTCCTGCTGTGATTGTTCGTCAGAAAAAAGAATATCGAAGACCAGATGGAACTCGTGTAAAGTTTGAAGATAACGCAGCAATTGTTCTTAAAGATGAAAAAGGAAACCCAAAGGGAACTTTGATCAAAGGTCCGATTGCAAAGGAAGTTGTTGAGAGATGGCCGGCGGTTGCAAAGATTGCAAAGATCGTGGTGTAAGTAAGGAATTAGAAATTAAAACTAAGTCAAAATCAAAATGGTAATTAAAAGTTTAGCAAAGGTTCGTAGCACCTTGAGTACTCAGGCTCGAAAGCAGCGCAAGGCTCGAAGGAAAGCTCGTTTGCACCTTCAGCAAAAGTTTGCTCATGCGCATCTTTCGCCGGATCTGCGTAAAAAGCACGGTTACCGAAATGTACAACTTCGAAAAGGAGACAAGGTAAAGGTTATGCGAGGTCAGTTCAGGAAGAAAGAGGATCTTGTTGAGCGTGTTGATCTGAAGCGTGAGCAAGTCTACGTTCGTGGAGTTGAACTTGTGAAGAAGGACGGGAGTAAGGTACTTTATCCTCTTCGAGCTTCAAATTTAATGATTACTTCGTTAGATCTCTCTGATAAGAAGAGAAAAGCAAAGTTGCAGAAGACAAAGACAGCAAGTACAAGTGCTGGTAGCAAAGTTGCGGATAAGCCAGTAAAATCGGTAAAAGGAGATTCAAATTAAAATGACATCACATCTTAAGCGAATTGCGGCACCTCGAACCTGGGGAATGCTTGATAGAAAGGAGAACAAGTTTACCTTGCGTCCTCACCCAAGTGGACACAGCATGGAATTCACTCTCGCTTTAGGTACTGTCTTGAGAGATTACCTTGGCCTTGCGGGAACTATGGCAGAGGCTCAAAAACTTTGCCATGCAAACGAAGTGCTTGTGGATGGGAAACGAAGGAAAGATCGTCGTGCTACTATTGGTCTTTTTGATGTGTTGAGTATCCCTACTTTAAAGAAGCAATGGCGAGTAACTCTTGATGCTAAAGGGCGTCTTATTGTTGAAGAACTTGCCGCTAATGCTGCTGGGCAGAAAGTTGCTCGTGTAGTCGGAAAAACCATGCTTGCTGGCGGAAAATTACAATTAAACCTTTACGATGGAAAAAACATCTTGGTTGGGAAGGATCAAAAGGTTCGTGTTGGAGATTCAGTTGTTATCTCTTTGCCTGACTTGAAGGTGAAAAAAGTGCTTGCGCTTGAAGAAGGTGCAACTGTCTTCCTTGTAAAGGGAAAGCATGCTGGAGCAACAGGTACTTTGAAGAGTGTTGTTGCGGATACTGCAAAATATTTGAATGCAGATAAAGAAGAAATTGAGACCAGCAAACGTTATTTGTTTGTTGTTGAGAATTAAATGAGAATTAAATGACTTAGGAATTAGTGGAAAATGAGTGAAACAAAACAAAATACTTCCAACCCAATGCGGGAAATTAGGGTAACTAAAATTACTCTGAATGTTGGGGCGGGAAAGAATGAGGAAATGCTCAAGAAGGGCCTTAAGCTTTTGGGTAAACTGTCCTCTGTTAAGCCAGTTACTACCACTAGTTCGAAAAGAATTCCTGGTTGGGGATTAAGGCCAGGTCTTAAGATTGGAGTTAAGGTTACTGTTCGAAAAGAGGCTGAAGCTCTTTTGAAGCGGCTTTTGGAGGCTAAGGAGAATCGATTGAGTCCAAAGAGCTTTGATAAGAGCGGGAACTTTTCCTTTGGAATTCATGAGTACATTGACATTCCTGGATTGGAGTATGATCCTGATTTGAAAATTATGGGTCTGGAAGTTGCAGTGAGCTTGGAGCGACCTGGATACCGAATCAAGAAGAGAAGATTGGCTACCAAAAAGGTAGGAAAAAAGCACCAAGTAAGCAAAGAAGATGCGATTGCTTTTGTTCAAGAGAGACTTGGTATTACTGTTGAAGCTTAGAGCTTAAAGAGGAAAAGATAGGAGATTTAAAATGACATCAAGCAAATGGGATAAACCCCTTAAACAACTGAAGCACAAGCCAGTGAAAATGGCAAAGTACATTAAACACAATAAGCCTAAGAAGCGAAGTTGTGGTAAGGCAAAGGTAAGTTGTAAGATTACTGGAACTCACCGTGGACTTATTCGAAAGTATGGTCTCGACATCTGTAGACACAGCTTTAGAGAAGTTGCTCAGAGTTTAGGATTTAAGAAATATAATTGATGAAAACAGAATAAGATTTGATATTAATTTGAGAAAAATAGGAGAATAAAAAATGCAAAACGATCCATTAGCAGCGGCATTAGCAAAGATTAACAATGCTGAGAAAGTAGGAAAGAAGGAAGTTCTGCTTAGTCCTGCTTCCAAGATGCTTCGAAAAGTACTTGCGCTCATGAACGAACACAATTATGTAGGTTCCCTTGAAGAAGTGCAAGATGGATCACACATCACTCTTAAAGTGCATTTGCTTGGAAATATCAATAAGTGTAATGTTATCAAGCCGCGCTTTTCTACTAAGCAACACGAGTTTGCGAAATGGGAGAAGCGTTACTTGCCAGCACGAGACTTCGGTTTCATTGTGGTTTCAACTCCACAGGGGGTTATGACCCATAGCGAGGCGAAAGGAAAGGGCATTGGAGGAAAACTCCTTGCTTATTGTTACTAACTTTAAAGTTATCATACTTCAAAAATAGGTATAAAGAGAATGAAAGAAAACATCCAAAAGGAACTTGCACTCCCACAAGGCGTTACTGCGACTTATGTTGCGGGCCAGCTTACTGTGAAGGGCCCTAAAGGAGAAGTTTCTCGCTCTTTATCTTATCCAACAATTGTGCTTGCTGTTGAGGATGGAAAGGTTGTTTTGTCTTCTCCTAAGGCAACCAAGCGTGAGAAACGGATGATTGGAACTTTTGAATCTCACATTAAAAACATGATTAAAGGAGTTCAGGAAATGTTTGAGTATAAACTTAAGATTTGCTCTGGTCACTTTCCTATGAACGTTGCGGTTTCCGGTAACAAACTCACAGTGAAAAACTTCCTTGGGGAGAAACATCCTCG
Source organism: uncultured Methanosarcinales archaeon (assembly GCA_964343575.1). GTDB lineage: Archaea > Nanobdellota > Nanobdellia > Woesearchaeales > GW2011-AR9 > CAYFJV01. The sequence goes on from CAYFJV010000002.1 coordinate 203,543, forward strand.
GAATCTTAGCTTTGATGCTCAAGCTAAGGTAAAGGTAAACGGTACTGAAATTTCAGTGAGTGCTTGTTCAAAAGAACTCGCTGGACAAGTAAGTGCAAGCATCGAGCAGCTTTGCAGAATAACTAACAAAGATGTTCGAATTTTCCAAGATGGTATTTGGATTACTCACAAAGCAAAGACAGAAAGGACTTGAAAAGGTAAAAGATTATACTCAATAATAGCATCGAAAAGAATCAGAAAATCAAAAAATGGCAGATAAAAAAGACGCATTGGCAGTACGTTTGGCTCAGAAGAAGCGCAAGCCAGCTTTTGTGGTTAAGGAGTCCTCTTTTAGTGCACGGGTAAAGAAGAGGTGGAGATTTCCTCGAGGAAAACACTCCAAAGTTCGACAGATGCACAAAGGAAGAAACGCACTTCCTAACCCGGGTTATGGTGCCCCGAAGCTTGTTCGAGGCGTAGATGCAAAATCTGGTCTTTACCCAGTTGTTATTGCTAGTGAGAAAGATCTTCTTGCCGTTGATAAAGCAAGCCAAGGTGTTCTTCTCTCCGCGAAGTTGGGGATTCGAAGGAAAATCGTACTTATTCAAAAGGTTCAAGAGTTGGGTTTAACTCTTCTTAATATTAAGGATCCGGCAGCTTATGTTAGGGGTGCTCAAAAAGCAGTTCAAGAGAGAAAAACTGCTGGTAAAGAGCGAAGCGCAGCTAAGCAAAAGCGAGATGCGAAGGCAGCAGCGGCGGCTGAGGCTCAGAAAAAAGAAGAGAAGAGTGCCCCAGATGTTTCAAAAGAAGAGAAGCAGACAAAGCAAGCAGATAAGCCAAAAAAATCAGAATCAAAAAGTGAAGCTTCAAAGGTGGAAGCTAAGAAGGAAGTGAAAAAAGAAGTAAAAACTGAAGGTGCTTCCCAATGAAAGGAAAAAAACGATTAGCAGCTAGTATTATGAAGACCTCCCCTAAGAAGGTTCGTCTCGTAGCTGGAGCACTTGAAGAAGTAAAAAAGGCGATCACTCGGGCAGACATTCGTGGTTTGATTGCAGTTGGTAAAATTCAAAAGGTACGCAGTAACGCACAATCTCGCTGCCGGGCTCGAAAAATTAGTGCACAGAAAAGTAAAGGAAGACAAAAAGGGAGAGGTTCCAAAAAAGGAAAAGCCCGTTCAACTCTAAGTAGAAAAGATGCTTGGATGCTTAAAATTCGAACTCAGAGAGCTTTCATTAAAGAGCTTCGTGCAAAAGGTTTAGTGAGTGTGAGTGATTATAGAAAGCTCTATAACAAGAGCAAGGGTGGTTACTTTAGGAACAAGCGTCACATTAAGTTGTACATTGCTGAACAGCAAATGGTACAAAGAGAGCAGAAGGTTTCAAAATAAGAAACTGACAATTAACAATTATAGGTAATAATAATAAAAATGGCAAGTAGAAAAGCAAAACCTGTACACTATCGCCGAAAGCGAGAGCAAAAGACAGATTACAAAAAGCGTCTTCGTCTTTTAGTCTCTGCAAAGCCAAGGTTGGTTCTTCGTAGCAGTAACACTCGCTTCATCGCGCAAGTTGTGGTTTTCACCCCACAAGGAGACAAGGTTTTAGCTTCAGCTGATTCAAGTACACTCAAAAAAGAAGGTTGGGGATACTCTGCAAAGAACTTCCCTGCTGCGTACCTAGCGGGTCTTCTTTTGGCAAGAAATGCTAAGAAGGCAGATGCTGCGGCTCATGGTGAGCTTATCTTTGATACTGGAATGGTTTCACCTTCAACTCAAGGAAAGTTTTATGCTTTCTTGAAGGGAGCTTTAGATGGCGGATTACAAGTTCGTCATGGAGATGCGGAGAACTTTTTTCCAGGAGAAGATCGTCTCAATGGTAAGACAATTGAAGCTTACGCTACTGGGCTTAAGGAAAAAGATCCAGAGATGTTTAAGAAACGTTTTGCTGCAAATCTTAAGAACAGCGCGGATCCAACAAAGATCTCAAGTGTTTTTGAGCAGGTAAGAGCGAAACTTATGAAATGATAAAGGTTGATAGTTAATAATTATAGGTTATACAAAAAATGGCAGGTCAAGAAAGAAGGAGAAGAAGGGGTCCGCAGAGAGATCGTAGGCCTCAACCGGAAGTAAATATCCTTGAAATTTGGAAACCAGTTACTGAGCTTGGTATGAAGGTAAAGTCTGGAGAGATTACTGATATTGATCAGGTGTTTGCTCAAGGTTACAAAATCATGGAGTCCGAGATAGTTGATGTTCTTTTCCCAAGCCTTAAGACTGACTTGCTCCTCATTGGTCAAGCAAAGGGTAAGTTCGGTGGTGGACAGCGAAGAATTTTCCGTCAAACTCAAAAGAAGACTCGAGAGGGAAACCGGATCAAGTTTGCGACCTGTGCTCTTGTTGGTAACGAGAATGGTTATGTTGGGCTTGCTTTTGGAAAAAGTAAAGAGACTGTTCCTGCTCGTGACAAAGCAATTCGAAAAGCTAAATTGAACATGATCAAAATCCGAAGAGGATGTGGTTCATGGGAAGGGGTTGCTGACTCTAATAGTATTCCCTTTGCAGTAAGTGGAAAATGTGGATCAGTCATTGTTAAACTTATGCCAGCCCCAAAAGGAACTGGTCTTTGTATTGAGAAGGAGTGTGCTAAAATATTAGCAGCAGCAGGTATCAAAGATATCTGGTCTAAGACTGAAGGGCAGACTAAAACTAAAGTTAACTTAGTAAAAGCATGCTTTGAAGCACTTAAGAATTTGAGTGATGTAAAGGTGCAAGAGAAGCATATCGGACTTTTAGGGATTGAAGAAGGAAAACTGAGTGCTAAGGAATGATTATCATGAATATGATGTGTTTGTTGAATTTAGGGAATTTAATTTAAAATGGCAAAAGAAACAAAGGAGAACAAGGACATGGGAAAGGTGCTTGTAGTATTGGTTCGTGGCCTTGTGGATGTTAGAGGATCTGTTAAAGAAACTTTGAGACATTTGGGGCTTACTCGAGTGAACCAGGCTGCTGTACACAGCGATAGTCCTATTCTTCGTGGAAAGTTGCAAAAGGTTAAAGATTATGCTACTTGGGGTCCAATCGATGATGGCTCTTTTAGTGAACTTTTAGAAAAGCGAGGGGAAGCATTCCTTGGGAGAACTTCTGACTCTAAGGGCAAGTACACATATACTGGTTTTTTTGAAGTTGCAGGTAAAAAATATAAGAAAACTTTCCGTTTAAACCCTCCTCGAAAAGGCTACGGAAGGAAAGGAATCAAAAAACCCTTCAAAACTGGTGGCGCACTTGGATTTAGGGGCGAAGCAGTGGTTGATTTGATGAAGAGGATGCTTTAGTTTTGGCAGATTTAGATTTACAATTAGATACATGAAAAATGGTAGTTAACAAGCGAAAAAAAGTTACCAAGTACCGGTCACATACTACTCATGGTGGTGGACACCGTAAAAAGCGTCGTGGGGCCGGAAGCCGAGGTGGTCGTGGTAGAGCAGGGACTGGTAAACGAGCTAGTCAAAAAGTTGCTGGGATTACTGTAACTCTCGGGAGAAAAGGATTCACTTCTCATGCAGGTGCTAGTATTCGAAGTGTCAACTTGAACTATTTTACTCAAAAGCGTCTTGACCAACTAGTTGCGGCGAAGAAAGTGACTAAGAAAGGGGATGTTTATAGTGTTGATCTTGTAAAGGTTGGCTTTGATAAACTTCTTGGAGCAGGAGTTGTACAGGCAAAGTTGCAGGTAAAGGCAAGGCAATGGAGTGCTCATGCTGAATCTAAAATTACTGCTGCAGGCGGTTCTATCGTTGCTGCGGGTGGTGCTGGTGCTGAATCTGTAAAGCAAGAAGAGAAAGCTGCTTCTAAGGAGTAATTTTACATAGTTTTATTAAGGGAAGCTCTTTTGGAGACCTCTGAGATATATGACGTGATGATCTATGAGTTTACTTGATACTTTGATGGGAATCTTTCCGGAAGTGAAGGGTCCGTCACAAAAAAAGCTTGGCTTTAAAGAAAAGCTCAAGTGGACCATGATTATCTTGGTCCTTTTCTTTGTTCTTGGTTTAGTTCCTTTATTTGGTTTAGGAGAAAATGCCTTGCAACAATTTGAGTTTCTCTCTATCATTCTAGGAGCAAGTTTTGGAAGCGTTATCTCTTTAGGAATTGGTCCGATCGTTACTGCATCTATCGTTTTGCAGTTGCTTAACGGAACAGGTATTATTGATCTGAAACTGACAACTCCTGCGGGACGTCAGCGTTTTCAAGGAGTTCAAAAGCTTTTGACTGTGTTTTTCATTGTCTTTGAAGCTATTATTTATGTTATCATGGGCGGTCTTGCACCGAGTGCATCGCTTGCTGGCTCAAGTACTTATGTACAATTGCAGATCCTTTTGATTATTCAGCTTATCTTGGGAGGAATGTTAATTCTCTTCATGGATGAAGTCGTAAGCAAATGGGGATTTGGTTCAGGAGTAAGTTTATTCATTGCAGCAGGAGTAGGTCAGCAAGTCTTCGTGCGTGCGCTTAACTTTTTGCCCTCTCCTACAAACCCAGAAATTGCGGCTGGAGCTTTGCCTAGTTTCTTTCAGTTTTTAGCTGGTGGAGATGTTACTAGTGCGGGTTTGCAGCTGGCGGCGATTGTCTCAACTCTGGTTGTTTTTGCTATTTGTGTCTATGGTCAATCTATGAAGGTGGAAATTCCGCTCTCTTTTGGAAGAGTTCGAGGACACTCTTTTCGATGGCCACTTAACTTTTTTTACACTTCAAACATTCCGGTTATCTTAGTTGTAGCTCTTGTTGCAAACATTCAATTGGTAGCAACCTTGCTTGCTAACTGGGGTCGCCCTTGGCTTGGAACTTTTTCAGGAAACGTTCCCGTTTCAGGTCTTGTTTATTGGATTAGTCCTCCAAACATTTCCCAACTTTTGATCACGGGAGGGTTTACTGGCGTACATTTGATTCAAGCGTTTTTGTATGCGATGATCATGATTGGTGGTTCTGTGATCTTTAGTGTCTTTTGGATGCAGACTGCTGGGATGGATGCAAGCTCTCAGGCAAAACAAATAATGGCATCTGGGTTACAGATCCCTGGTTTTAGGCGTGATGAGCGTGTGCTTGAGCGTGTGCTTAGCAGGTACATCTGGCCACTTACCATAGTTGGTGGAGCGGCAGTTGGACTTCTTGCTGCGCTTGCGGATTTGACGGGGGCATTGTCTCAAGGAACAGGTATTTTGCTGGCAGTGATGATTGTCTACAAATTGTATGAAGAAATTGCTAAACAGCACATGATGGATATGCACCCCGCTATGAAGAAATTTATGAAGTAGTTAGCTTGCTGCTTTTGATGAAACTTTTTCTAAAAGTTTCCTATGGAAAAGTTTATGAAGTGATTGTTTAGTTTACTTTTTTGGTTTTACTATGGCACTTTTAGATCCGATTTTTAATCCAGTACTCTTGCCTTTGCTGAGTTGGAACCCTTTTTTGGGGATTGTGATCTTATCTTTTGCCATTTCTCTTCTCATTTCTCTTGCTTATAAGTACTTCACTGATCAGGATAAGATGAAGGAGCTTAAGGAGAAGCAAAAGGAGTTTCAAAAGCGTATGAAAGAGCTTCGCTCGCAGCCAGATAAAATGATGGCAGTACAAAAAGAAGCAATGGCAACCAACATGGAGTACATGAAAATGTCTCTCAAGCCGACTTTGTACACTTTCTTGCCTATCATCTTGATCTTTGGGTGGATGACTGCTCACTTAGCTTATGAGCCGATTTATCCAGGAGAGACTTATAGTATCACCGCTGAAATTGCAGAAGGGATCACAGCTCAAGCGGAGCTTTTGCTTGATGAAGGAACAACACTTGCTAATGAAGGAGATAGTTTGTCTGTGGATCTTGTTGACGGATTTGCCACTTGGTATTTGAAAAGTGATACTGGGCTGCATGAGCTTGTGGTGCAAGTTGGTGAAGTACAGGCAAGCAAAGAAGTGTTGATCAGTACTGATTTGGAGTATAGTGTTGCTGAAGAAGGTTCTGGTAAAAGTGATATTGAGAGCATTAAAATTAATTACAATAAATTGCGTCCTGCTGGACAGAATTTTTCTATTCTTGGTTGGCAACCGGGATGGCTTGGCTGGTACATTATTTTCTCACTCTTTTTTAGTTTGAGTATTCGAAGAGTGATGGGTTTGCACTAGATTTTATTCTCTTCTTTAAGTTTGAGAAAGATTTTGAGCAGTTCTTTTTGTTCATATCCCCATTCTTTTTTGAGTGCTTCTTCTGGACTTAGCCATTCGAGCTTTTGTCCCTCATGAAGAGGTGTTGTTTTGAGATCGAGATCCTTCTTGAGGTAAAAGACTGCTTGCGAATTTGTGTTTGGGGGTTCGTAGGAGAGGATTTGTTTTGGCTTAGTGAGTTTTAGCTCAATCTCTTCTTTTATTTCTCTAATGATGGTTTCTTCTGTTGTTTCCCCTTCTTCAGTGTGTCCACCAAGAAAGCACCAAGTATTTTTGTAAGGGAGGTTAGGAAAGTTGTCTCTGAGATAAGCTAAGAGTTCTCCTTTGTTATTTTCTATGATGATACAAGCGCCATCCATTCTTATCTAATTTGTCTATTTGTTAATAAAAACTTGTGAAACTTCCTACTTAGTTTTGGTTTTTTCCTACAGCAAGGTTTATAAATAAGCCTGGTTCAAAGAGAGTATCTCCCTTGAGGAGAGGATTAGTCGGCAACGCGGTCCAGAATGAGAGATTAATTCTGAGCTTTGCCACTTGATTTGAAAAATAATTTGAAAAGGTAAACAAATGGTAAGTGGAAAACATAAATCAAACAGGCTTCGAAAAGTGTTTGTAAGAACACCAGGAAGCAGAACGGTGGTGCATCGCAGAAAGCGAAAGCCAAGTAAAGCAAAATGTGCAATTTTTGGGAATACCTTAGCTGGTGTTCCTCACGGAAGAGATAGTGCGGTGCGTAAACTCTCTAAGAGCAAAAGAAGGCCAGAGCGACCTTTTGGTGGCGTTCTTTCCTCTAAAGCTATGCGTTTTGTTCTCAGAATGCGTGCTCGTGAAGAATCTTCGGGATCTCAAGGTGGTGATGCACAATGAGTTTATTCAATGTAGGAAGATTATGTCTCAAAGTTGCCGGGAGAGACGCAGGAAAACATTGTGTTGTTGTCCAAGAAATTGATGATCGTTTTGTAGTTGTTGATGGTGGAACTCGGCGCAGAAAAGTGAATGTGAGGCACCTTGAGCCTTTAGCTGATACTCTGGCTTTGGCTTCTCAGGCAGATCATGCAGTTGTTGAGAAGTTGTTCAAAGAGCGTGGACTTGCTGTTTGGAACAAAAAGGCTAAGTCTGCTGGTGAGCGCCCTCGTCAGAAGAGAAAAGCTCATGCTAAGGCTGCTGCAAAACCAAAAGCAAAGTCAGCTAAGAAGACAGAAGCAGCTCCTGCAGCAAAAGCTGCTGAGCAGAAAGCTTAATTTTTTATTTTCTTTCTCTTTTCTTCTCTTTTACTATGTCAAAAAAATATACTTTGTATCAAGTTCTAAAACGCTCCGGTTTGTTTGCTTCTCGTAGTGCTCTTGTGAATGCGGTTAATCATGGAAAAGTCAAAGTTGATGGTGTGGTAACTAAAGCACTTAAATTCCAACTCAATCCGAATTCTCGGAAAGTAACTTGCTTGTTTAAAGAGGTGGCTAAACGCAGTGATGGCAAGCTTAGGGATGGAGGAATTGTTGAGAAAGAAGTTGAAATGCTTCCTTTGCGCTATTTTATGCTTAATAAGGCGCAAGCTTATTCTTGTCAGAGAAATGATAGAAAACGTTATGTGCTTGACCTGATGAAAGTTGAAGATCGTTTGAAAAATAGTTTGTTCCCTATTGGTCGACTTGATGTGCCAACTCGTGGTTTGTTGTTAGTTACTAACGATGGTGAATTTTCTGCTCGTGTTTTGGATCCGAAGAGGAAGGTGGCTAAGACTTATTTGGTGCTCTGTAAGGGGGCTCTTGATGATGATCAGTTGGATGAGTTGAAAGATGGTGTGGTTATTCGATTAGATGAGCAGCGAGATTATCGCACCTTGCCTCCTGTTTCTGTTGAGAAGGTGAGTGACCATAAATTGCTGCTTACTATCATTGAAGGGAAGTATCGCCAGGTGCGTAAGATGCTCGAAGCTGTTGGCAATAAAGTTGTGGATTTACAGCGAGTTGCTATTGGTGGACTTGAGCTTTCTGGTGTTGGCGTTGCTGAGGGGAACTGGAAAGAGTTTTCTGGTGAAGAGGTGAAGAAATTGGTTTTTGGGGCAGCACTGTCAGAGCAGCAGCGTAGGCCTTGACTCGCCCTTATTTTTTCCTAGAAAAAATGCTCGTCAAGAATTCTTCATTGTTTCGTTGGCTCCCACACACCTCCCCTTTAAAGACAGTGTTGCCTTCTTTACTGAAAGAGTAATAATGTTTAAAAAGGAAATGGGCTTTGCTCTTCTTAATGGTTTTGAAGGTCAAAAAAGCAGTTCTGCGTTTACATCCTTTAGAGAGAAAGGTACTTCCTTTCGTTGGTTTAGGAGAGATGGGTGCTATTGCTAATAAAGCGGGGCTTTCTTTAGAAGAAGTGCGCTCTGGCTTACAAATGCTTGAAGCTAAAGGTTATTTGATTCTTGATGCAAGTGAAGAGAAATTTATTGTTCTGAGTAAACTTGGTAAACAGTATGTTGGCGCTGGGAAAGATCTTCCTCATGTCGCTTTTTTGAAAGCTATTGTGAAGGGGCCGAAAAAGATGTCTCAAGTTGGTAAAGATTTGGGTCCAGCTTTCTCTTCGGCTCTCGGTTTTTTGAAGCGTGAAAGCCTTGTAAACATTGAAAAGAAAAAAGAGCTTGTCTTTAGCGCAGCAGAAGGTGCTGTTGATTTTCTAGAAGGTTATGTAAACCCGCTTGAACAGTTTGCAGATGGTGTTGCACTCTCTGATATTGGAAAAGAACAGAAGAAGCAGCTCAAGGAGCTGAGGAATTTTGTTCAAGAAGTTGTGCAAAAAAGTTTTAGTGTTGAATTGACTAAGGATGGGAAGGCTTTGCTTAAAGAATTACTTGCTTTTGGAGATGTAGATCTTACTGAAGCACTTAGTTCTGATATGCTCAAGGACGGAAGTTGGAAAGAGAAGGAGTTTCGTCATTATGATATCTCTGTGGCGGTTCCTTATCATGGGGTTGCTCGTCGTCATCCAATGCTTGAAGCAAACAATATTATTCGTGATCTTTTTGTTGAGATGGGTTTTCAAGAGATGCAAGGTCCTATGGTTGAAGCAGCCTTTTGGAATATGGATGTGATGTGGATTCCACAAGATCACCCTGCTCGGGATGATCAAGATACTTTTTATCTAGAAGGCGAAGCAAAAATCCCTTCAGGGCTTGTTGCTGTGTACAAGAAAATGCATGAAGAAGGTATTGGTAAAAGTCACACACCTAAAGGACAATGGTCAAAGAAGGTTGCTGCCCGCCGACTTCTGCGGACACATTCTACTTCAACGACTTTTCGAACCCTCGCTCGCTTGGCTGCTGAGGCTAAGAAGCGAGGTGAGAAAGATATTCCAAATGGGAAGTACTTTTATGTTGCTAACGTCTTTCGCAACGAGGCAATTGATGCAACACACTTAGCCGAGTTCTATCAAGGAGAAGGTTTTATTGTAGGAGATGATTTGGGCCTTGCTGATTTGATGGGCTTTGTCAAAGCTTATTATGCAAAGTTAGGGCTTCATAAGATTCGTTTTAAACCAACTTTTAATCCTTATACGGAGCCAAGTATGGAAGCGCATTATTATGATGAAAAGATGGGTAAATGGTATGCTCTCATCAACTCTGGGATTTTTCGTCAGGAGACCTTGAAGCCACTTGGTATTAACAAAACAATCATTGCTTGGGGGATGGGAGCTTCACGCTTAGCAGCGTTGCTTGCCCGAAGAGCTTCTATGCGAGATATTACTGGAGCTACTTGTGATTTTAAGTGGATGAAAGAGCGCCCAATGATGAGCAGAGACGTGGTGAGAAAGTAGTTTGTGTGATTTGGTGAGTTATTAGTATGGTATATGTATACGCAAAACAATCGGAACTGAACAAGTACATTGGTAAGAAGCTTTCTGTAGACCAAATCTCTGACGCGCTCATGGATATGGGAATGGATTTGAAAGGGATTAGCTCTGATAAAGATCCTGAACTAAAAATTGAAATCACTTCTGAAAAACTTGATATGGTCTCTTTAGTTGGCATTGCTCGGGCAATTCGACATTATCTTGGCATTGCAAAGAAATTGCCTGAGTACAAAATTGCTAAGGCTAAGCATAAGGTTATTGTTAAAAAATCAGTGAGTAAGGTTAGGCCAAAAACCGTTGCTGCTCTTGTGACTGGTTTTTCTTTGGATGAAGATAAACTCCAGGAGATTATTGATTTGCAGGAAAAGCTTCATGATTCTTTTGGGCGCCACAGAAAAAAAGCAGCAATTGGAATTTATCCTTTACGAGAAGTACATTTTCCAGTAACTTATCTTGCTGAGAGGCCAGGAAAGATTGTTTTCAAACCTCTTGGTATGGGCTCTGAGCTTAATGGTAAAGAGATTTTAGAAGAGCATGAAAAAGGGAGAGCTTATGCCCATCTTCTGGATGGCTTTTCTACTTATCCTGTGTTTCGTGATGCAAGGGGCCATGTTTTGAGTTTACCTCCAATTATTAACTCAGAAGAAACTGGGAAGGTTACTATTTCTGATAAGGATTTTTTTATTGAAATCAGTGGTCACAACTTGGCAGTTTTAGATAGTATGCTCAAGATGCTCGCCACAACTTTTATCGAGATGGGTGCTGGTGTTGAGGCAGTTAAGGTAGAGTATGAAGGTGCAGAGAATTATGTGCTTGATTTGAAGAATAGAACTGCTACAATTGATGTCAACTTTGTGAACAAGTTGATTGGAATTGCTATTAGTGTTGCGCAGGCAAAGAAGTTGCTTGAGAAGATGATGTATACTGTGCGTTCTGTGAAGGGCAGCGTTATTACTGTTGAGATTCCTTGTTTTCGATCTGACGTTTGGCATGATGTTGATATTGCTGATGATATTGCCAGGGCTTACGGTTACAATAACATTGCTCCTCGTTTTCCAAACATTTCTACTGTTGGTGGCCATTTGCCTTTTTCTTTACTTCGAGAGCGAGTTGCAGAAAGTTTGGTGAGCATGGGTTATTTAGAATTGTACACTTACCTTTTGAGTAGTACTCGTGACCAGTTTGAGTTGATGGGGCGTAAGGCTGATGGAGTCAAGGGCAAGTATGTTCGTTTAATTGATAGTGCTGATGAAGGAATCAATATGTGCCGAACTTTGATTTTGCCTGAGATTTTAAAGTCTCTTCACATTAATCGGAAGAATAAATACCCGCAATCTGTGTTTGAGAACGGTTTTACTTTGCAAGTTGACGATTCAGTTGATACTGGGGCTAGAAACGAAGCCCATGTTGCAGTAGCTTTTGCTGATCCTAAATCAAATTATACCATCATTAAGGGCGTTCTTGATTCTTTTGCCCGATTGCATGAATTAAAGTTATCTTTTAAAGAGGGTTCAGCTAAGAAGTATCCTTATTTTATTGAAGGCCGGGTTGCTGAAGTTGTGCTCGGAAAACAGGTCGTGGGTGTAGTGGGTGAAATACATCCCTTTGTGCTGAGTAATTTTGGTTTGCTTGTTCCAGTTTCTGCTTTTGAGCTCAATTTGGAGAAGATTTGGGAGTTGTCGAAGTAAGATTAGTTTATTCTTTCTAATTCGTTATCAAGCACAACTGGTTGCATGGCAATGATCTCTTCATAATTTCCTTGCTCTTTTGGTAATGGGTTGAGCGTGAATATTTTCTTTCCAACTCCAAATGCATAACCCATCTCTAAGAAAGTGTTTGCTCCAATATAGTTTGCTTTTCCTTTCTTTTTGTAATTAAGGACTATTATTGCATCTGCCTTATCAATTTTTGAAAAATGTAGCAGGATCCTTTCTCCCTTAATTCTAGCAAACTCTGCTTCGTTCTCTGTTCTTAACGTTTGCCAGTGACTTTTATCTTTCTCCTCTTTGGCAGATTCTGGCATGAAAACAGTGTGCCCTAAGGAAGTGAGCTGGTTTTGTACGCTTTTCATTTCAGAAACAAACTGAAGACTTCCACAAATAACTATTTTCATGGCTTCTTTCTTGGAGTTTGTGTTTATAATTATTTCTTATCAAGAAGGGTTGTTTGAAAAAAGTTAAGAAATAGAATAAAAAAGAGAAAATTTGAGCTTTTTCTACTTAAGCGTATTCCATACATGAGCAAACATGCCGTCAACGCCTTGTGCAAAATAAGGGGTTTTTACCCAAATGCCCAAGTCGTAAGAAGGGTGTACTTCCTTGTCATCGAGCATCATAAAAACCAAGTTCTCTCCGTCTACATTCATAAACCGAGAGTTTACCTTCTTATTATGTCGAACTTCAGCAACGGTTTTGAGACTGTCAGCAACATGTTTGTTCTCCTTGGTAAGCGGAGCTGCAATTTTGATCTTTACACCACGCTTTTTTGCTCGCTCAAGACTTGGTCGCAAACCGTCAGCTTTTCTTAGAAAGCCCTTCTCAGTAGTCATAATATTGATACTCTTTTTTGCTCCTTTAATCATGAAGTCTAAATGGTTGTAGAGATTGTGTCTTCCTTTAAGAGAACCACTCATATCAGATGGATCAACCATTGCAACCCCGTTAGCATGTAAAGATTCTAACTCTGCAAGAAGAGGAGACTTTTTGATGGAATCTAGTCGTTGAATTTTAGTTTGCGCTACATTGTGCATATTCTTTTTTACACGATCAACCACTTCGGCAGGAGGAATTGCAATGTATTTGATTGGCTTTCCAGTTTTCATTACCACAAAACCTTTTTTCTCAAGACTTTCTAAAACGTCATAACTTCTACTTCGTGGTACATTGGCAATGTCAGAGAGCTCTCCAGCAGTAGAAACACCCCGGCTTAATAATGCAGCCCAGAGCTTGACCTCATACAAGTTAAGATCAAAGAATCTTCTTAAATCTGCTAGTAAATCTTCTTTAACAATCATTTTCAAAACCCCCCTTTTTGCGATGAATTAGTACAACAACACCTATCCTTAATTTTTACTACTTATCGTAGTGTAACAAACATTTGCTACTGAGTTATCAGTAAAAAAAACTACTATTAAAAGGTTGTGGTTTTCCAAAGGAGAGTTTCTACGACGAGAAGATGGTTGTTGTATGTTCTTTGAAGGCTCTTTTTTACAAGTGGTTGAGCGTGATCAGAGAAGCTTAAATTTGACCACTTTGAGAATTGTGTCTTTTGTGATTTTGATGTTATAGTACTTGAGATAAGTATCATACATCTCTTCGAGACTTTGAAATTTTTCGTGTCCTTCCCTGTCTTCTTCAGATAGATTTCCAAAAGTTGTTTCTTTTACCCATAGAACCTTTGCTTTTCCAAACTCTTTTAGGGTTTCTGCATGGATAAGTGCTAGAATATCTTGACAACTCAAACTCTTGTCATCATTGATTCTCCAAGTGATTGTTTTGCTTTTGTTAAGCACAAGTGGGACAAGGTGGGCAGCAAATTTCAGTTTTTTCATTTCTTTTTCTTCCATTTTTTTAGAAATTAGAGATGATCTTATAGTTTATACCTTGTAATTGCTGCAATGCCACCCAAACCATCAAGCTTCTTACCGGCGTCGTGCTCACTAGAAATAATGTGTATATCTCCTTTAAGAGTATCAACCAACTTTAGTGCTTCATCTACTTGATCGTAGGATTGTTTTTCTCTTGCATCCTTAATGAACTTGTCTGAAAGAAGCAATTTTGCAACTGCTCCTGCTTGAATAGCATTTTTTACTTCTTCCTTTCCATAGCTGCAAAGGCCATCCTTACCAATCTCAGCCAGAAGTTCTTCCACAACTAAGATTTCTTCACGATTCCTACTTTGTTTAAGTACTTCCTTGAGTTCTGGTCTTCTCATGACTTCTTCAAGCGCATTTTGGCTGATTGAGGAACAAACGGCAAGCGTAGTTTTTTTCTTAATATCATCGTCTTTGATCTTTTTGTAAAGTTGATCCTTGTAAAAGGCAGGAGATGCTATAATGATTTGTTCTGGTTCGTGGCGCAGGGCATAAGTTTCGATGCCTTTGGCGAGATCCGTATAGAAATTCCCTCCTTTACTATTTTCGTCTCCTTTCTTTGGAAGGTCACTTTTGGTTTTAGCAAGAATTTCAAAACCAAATTTTTTGGAAAGGGCGAAAAGAGCTTCTTCTCTATCGAGAAGACAGATAAGGTAAGCATAAGACTTTTCGCTTGCTTCTTTGAGCTTTTCTTTTTGATATTTGAGCCAAGTTGGTTTTTGGATGCTGCATTCGTTCCCTTCTTCAAGAGAAATATTTTGATAACTGCCTTTTGGAAAATCTTCTGGTCCCTCAAGGATTTTTCCATTAATTCTCAGTTGATTCTTTTCAGGAACGTATTCTATCTTTTCTGCTTCAATGCTCAAGGTTACTTTTTTCTTCACCACTTTAGCATTTTCGCTATCACCAATCTTGATTTTTCTGGTGGTGCTCCCTTTAATGATGTCTCCTGGGTCAATGAGATGACTCAGATACCAAAGATCATCGGCGTGTTCTACTTGTATTCTTGCAAACCCCTTTTTGAAATCAGTCTTGATAATTTGCATGGGAAGAAGTAGGGCTGGCTTTGGTTAAAAAGATTCTTGTTTTTGTCTTTTTGTTTTCCTTTTTGTATTGTCTGTTAAAAAGCAATATTTAAATAGTGGGTTGCCCTTTTCTTCTGCTGAAAAAGAGGAGTGTCTTGTATGGTTAAGGTGTTCAAAAGGTTATTTCGTTCTAAAAAGGCGCAGGCGGGAGCTGCTGCTGTGCTTTTAGCAATCATTGCTATGTCTTTGGTGATGTTTGTTGTTCTTTTGAACCCGGATGATCGTGACGCATTGCTTGGAGAGTATTCTGAACTTGAGAGTAGTTTGGAGCGGGCTGATGAGGATGATGGTGTGCTCAAGGAGCTTTTGTTAGAAGAGTTTCCAGGTAGGATTGATTACCTTCAATATGATGAGATAGAACACAGTTTGCCCTCGGTTTTCATTTACACGGAAGAGTCCAGTGAGATTCTTTATGAAAAGAGCGTGATCACTGTAAAAAATGGTCTTTTTTCTGAGGAAACCAGCACTTTTGATTTTCGTATAGAAAGCGTTTCTTTGACTGAAGATTTACTTTTAAGCTTTGCAGTTGAGGAACTTAGTGGCACGCTTTTGATTAGTTTTAATGGAGAGAACATTTACTCTGGGTCCCCCGAGGATGGGGCGACACCTATTATTACTATCCCAAACTCACTTTTGCTTTCTAACAATGAAGTGGAGTTCTCAGTAAGTTCTCCAGGTATCTCTTTTTGGAGAACTCATTATGCTACTCTTGCTAACATAAAGGTGGTTGCTGATGTTACTGATACCAGTTTCCAAGAGGCGACGAGTACCTTTTTGCTCTCAGATACTGAGTATGCTAACCTTGAGAATCTGGAGCTTCGTTTCCAACCGGAATGTGATTTTGCGAGCGTTGGACGATTGCATGTTTCTGTTAATGGAAGAGAAGTCTATGCTGGGGTTCCGGATTGTGGTTTAGAGTTTGTTCCTATTGAGTTTTCTAAGGAACTGACTTATGAGGGAGAAAACACTGTTCATTTCTCTACAGAGTCTGGGCAGTATAGCTTATTGCATGTTCGTGTGATCTCCGAGCTTGAGGATATTGTTTATCCTACTTATTACTTCGACCTTACTCTAGAAGAGTTCGAGAATGTTGAAGAATTTGATGATCTAGTGAAGGTGGTTATTGAGTTTACCAATGATGATGAGCTCAAGACTGGTTATATCAATATCAATGGAGATAAAGAGCATTTTGATACTCGAGAACTTTCTGAGACCATTGATATTAGTGGAGAGGTGGTTGCGGGTAATAATGCTTTAGAACTTGTGCCGACTCGGACCATTGAAGTTCGTGAACTCTTGGTTGAGCTTCGTGATTAGTTTTTTGTGTTTTCTTTATCTTCTTTGAGTTTTGTCTGCAGCAAGCTTTTTATAGGCAAATGTATTTATTCTTTTATTAAAAATTTCGTCTAGATAGTGAAATTTTTAATCCCAAAAACTCGTGAGAGCGAGTTTTTGATATAAACATTGTAGTGCTTAGGTAATTAAAATTACTCTGTGCTAGTTTGTTTTGTTTGCTCTTTTGTTAAAGTGCAAGAATAAAGAGGATAAAAAGAGATGACAGCTGCAGCGGCAAGTGCCGGTTCGGGAATTGGTTCTAAGATAAGTGGCGCTTTTGCTAACTGGGGAAAATCATCTGGGTCAAACCTGGCAACTGGGGCTGCAGCAACAGCGGTTGCAGGACCAACCGCTGGAGCAGTAGCTGGTCCCGTTGGAACAGGAGCTCTTTTTGCTGGGGGCGCTGCAGTTGCAAATGATGCAGCAGTTGCAATGCGAGATTATTGGACTTGGGTAATGCTTGGAGGTTTTCTCCTAGCGTTTATGAAGGTCATTTTTCGTGATCCTTCCCTTGCACCCTTGTACACTATGTTTTCTCTTGTCCTTTTGGTGCTTTGTTTTGTTTCTTTATCTGAGAAAAAAGATGCAGTCACAACAATCTTTCTGGGAATACTCTCTTTAGTGCTTGTTTCTCTTTTTGATTTTGGAATTGGCCTTATTGCTCTCTTGTTTGTTCTTTCCCTGTTTGGTTATGACCTCTCTCGTCATTTCAACGCTTTGGCTGGTGAAGCAAAGGGACTTTGGCTTTTGTTTACTTTTTTTCTTTCAATCTTTGGTTTGGCAAACGTTCTTGGCTTTTTTGGTTTGCCTCTTAATAACCAAATGATTATTGAAGCTTCTTTGTTCATGCCATGGTTTTTAGCTTACGGTGCTTGGAACTCTAGAAACCCTTCTGTCTTTGTAGGTATTGCTCGAATTTTGACTTTGCTTTGGGTTTTGTTCTTGTTTGTTGGAGTAGTTGATGTTTACGTTGAGGCTATTCCTTTCTTGGATAACCTTGGAAGTATAGAGGACTTACAAGAAGGTGTTAGGGCAGATCTGGAGTTTCGAGAACAACATGATGGGAAGGCACCAGGTGCACTTTTTGCAGCCCAGTGTTTCTATGATTCTTTCACGCAGATAGGGCAGGAAGACCCCTTGACTTATGATGAATGTATAGATGAGAGAGAATTTGAGTGGGAGATTGCCAATACTTGTGAAGCTGATTTAGGTTATGTCGAAGAAGTTGATCCAGATGGTTATGCCACTTGTTTGGATGAGCAGCGCAGTTTGCAAGGGAATCAAGAAGCTTTTGCAGTTGGTGGGGTAGATGATGAGATAACTGCTGTTACTGATTTGCAAATCATTCCGGATATTACTGATGCACAAAATAAGGTTTTCCAACAAGTGGGGGTGCCAGCATTCTTTGTAGTTGATTTAGTTTACGAGAACCCTTCTTGGAAGGAGAGTGAAGTTTTCGCAGAAATTTCTTGTTCTTTTGTTCCTTCGTATGGGAGGGGAGAGGTAATTGAAGGAGTGGTAAGTGGTGCTAGTTCTTTTGCTTTACACAAGGAAATGGACGACGATTTAGAGGTTGTTTGTAGCACACCAGATGGTGTTAACCTTGACGGTACTTATACTATGGAAGTTACAGCCTTGCTTTCTGGTTTAGAGACAAGCTCAAGGCTTGATCTTTTGTATGTTGACGAGTATGTCAAAGGGGATTCTTTGATCGAAGATGCGATTGCTGATAATCTCCCTCGTCAGCAAGGAGTATCTCTGGCAGCAAACGAATACGTTCGCTTGAATCTTAACGTTGATGAAGCGGTTGTTGAAGTAGGAGATATTGGGGAGGAAAGTTCTAACTTGGTTGTTTTAAGAACTTCCATAGAAAACGTGGGTCCTGGAACAATTACTGGGGTCCATGAGTACGATGTAAATACCGGAAGTGATCTTGCTTTTGTTGAAGGCTCAAGCGCCTGCCTCTCTAGTGCAGGAAGCGAACTTTATTTTCCCGAAGTTATGCGCCCAGGACAGGTCTTCCCAATGGGCGTTTGCTTTTTGGAAGCAGATGCCATTGTTGAGGATGCTTTAGCTTTGCCTTATGTTCCTCGATCTTACGATGCGCATATTGCTTATACTTATGAGTTGACTGAAAGTCTTCCTGGACTTGAGTTTGTTTTGCTTGGAGAGAGTCCTCTTGAAGAAATGGAAGATGAGATTGAAGAGGTGCCTGATGAAGGCGCTGCAGCGCAGGTGTAATTGAAATGAGAGAGCTTAATCTTTTTAGTTTTGGGAAGGTACTTGTACTCTTATGTTTACTTGGCTTTTTGCTTAGTGCTTGTAGCTCGGGGGGTTCTGGAAGTGCAGAGGGAGTTTTTGAAACTGATTTTAAACAGGGTTATGATGGGATTATTATTTCTTTAGTGGAAGGAAGCCCAAATGATGTTGTGACTGAGAATTCTGAATGGAAAATTGAGGCTGATATCCATAACGCTGGGGCTTATACTGCTAGAAATTTGGTAGTTACTTTTGCAGGATTGTTAGAACAATATGCAGAGATTGATGCTCGAGAGAGGGTGCAAAACATTGTTTCTTTGGAAGGAAGGATGCTTGGAGCCGAAGATGCTGCGGGAGAGAAAGAGCGTGTAGAAGCAAGCATGGAAGTAAAAGAGCTGGATGCAGGAAGGCCTGAGAAGGATATGTCTTTTCATGTGGTTGTTGATTATGATTATAGTAATGAGTTTTTAGATACCTTCTGTGTGAACCCATCAACTCATGCCGTACATGATGGTGGTTGTAAAGTTCCAAGTGAGCCTTCTCGTTATGTTGGTGCGAAGGGAGGACAAGGATCTCCGCTTGCTGTTGTAGAAGTTGAAGAGATAATTAATGCTGGAGCTTCAACCCCTCTTGTAGAGTTTAAGGTTAGCATTGAAAATGAAGGAAAGGGAGTTGCAGGAGATATCCTTCTTTTAGAAGCTCGTTTAGGTCATGATGATCTTGACTGCGCTTTCAAAGGAGGTACCGCGAACACCTTTACTTTTGAAAAAACAGAGCAGGAGGTCTTGCTCATTTGTAGTAAGGTAATTGATGTTGCTTATTCTGTACCAAGTACTTTGTATATTAATTATGATTTCTCTTACCAAGAATTTGTTGCTGGAGAGTTTACCATTGAAGAAGGTATTGATAAGGAAGAACTTGAGCAAGCGGCACCAGGAATTAGTTAATCTTGGTTATTGTTGGGGTTTGCTTAGTTTACTACACTTTTATTGTGCTGAGAAGTGCAAAGCTTTATATACGATTTTTCTTACTCTTTGCCTATGAGGTGGAAGATAAGGTACCTATTTGTTGTGGCTGTGGTTCTCTTTAGTTTTTTGCTTAGTGCTTGTAGTGAGATCCCTCAAGGAGAAAGGCCTACTGATACTGCCGCAGCGCTTAATCAAGTGCAGTCTGGAACTCAAGGGGTTCAAATACAATTTCTACAGAATTATCCTCCGCCAACGCTTTATGATATTGATCAGTTTGTTGCACTTCTTGAAGTAAGTAACAAAGGGAATGATGATTTGCTTCCTCATGAATGTTTTATTCAGCTTAATGGTTTTGATCCAAACATTATTCGTGGCATTGATTATATCCAATCTTGTGGTGATGTTCCTGGGAAAAGTGTGTATAACTTGGATGGCGGATTCAACCAAATAGAATATGTGTCTAGTAATCTTGATCTTCCTTTGGGAACTTATGAGTATAACCCTACTATTAACGCAGTTCTTTGTTATGATTATCAAACCAAAACAAGCCCAAGTGTTTGTGTTGATCCCGTTTTCTACCAAATTAGCTCTGAACAAAAGGCGTGCATTCCTCAAGATGTGGGGATGGGCGGTGGACAAGGAGCTCCAGTGAGTGTTAGTTATGTTGGTGTGGATATGGTTGGGGATACTGCTATTTTTGAGATTAGTATTAGAAATTCTGCTGGCGGACGAGTCTTGAGTCCTTATTCTGATATTAGTGGTTGTGGAGCTGTTGCTCTTGATTATGATGATTTAGATAAGGTAAGTTATCTTGTTGAGATGACTGGTGGAAGTTTGATTGAGTGTAATCCTTCCAGTGGTATGGTGCGCTTGAACAACGAAGCAGGAAAAATTGTTTGTAAGTTTAAGATCAATAGTGCAAGCGCTTTTGAGACTCCACTGCAGATAACGCTTGATTATCATTACTTAGATAGTATTCAGAAACAAGTAAAGATTATTGAGACGCCTTGATATGGTGTGTGAAGCTTTTAGTTACTTTTCCTTCTGGATAGTTCTTGTGACTCTATCATAAGAGATAAAAGGCACGCGCCAAGCGACGCCTTAGGAACTCTTGTCCACCTTTAGATTTTCTCCTGGCGTCGAAAATGGTTCCCAAGAGCATTGCTTCTTTTTCCGGTTGTGGTCGCAAAGAGGCGCAGGTGCAATCTCTTATGATAGAGCAGTTCTTGCGAAGGGTTTTTATAGCTGAAATGCATTTTTCTTGAGAGTTACTGTTTTATTATTGCATTTGTATCGCATTAAAGAGAGATAGAGGTTGTGTAGTATGAAAATCAAAAACATTCTTTTCGCATGTATTCTTTCTAGCATGTTGCTTCTGGCGGCATGTTCTGGAAGCGAACCAGCAAGCAGCTTTGAAGGAGCTTACATTGGTGGTGGAGAAGGTATTGAGCTGAGCTTTGAGCCTTTTAGTGTCTTAGAAGACGGGGTCTACACCATTTTTGATACTGAAGACTTTCCTATTGATGTGCTTATCAAAAATAAGGGTGAGCATACTGTTGCTGCAGGTGATGTAAGTCTTACTTTACTTGGTCCTGCTCAGCAAGATTTTGAAAATATTCCTGCTTGGGAACTTGTTAATGTAGAAGAGATTGAAAAAATTTCAGAGTTTAATCCAGAAGGTGATGAAGAACTTATCTCTTTTACTCCAGATGATTATGCGGTCTATCTTGGGGAAGTGATTGGTTTTTACGATATCCCTTGGACTTTAGATTTTGAATATCTTTATGCAACAAATGTATTGATTGATAACGTTTGTTTCAAAGAAGATATCTCTGATGATCGGGTTTGTGAAGTTGAAGAAGCAAAGGGCTTTTCTGTTTCAGGAGCACCAATTACTGTTACTTCGGTTGAAGAAGATACTGCGGGGCAAGGCATTATGATGCTTCGTATCAACATCAGGAATACTGGGACTGGTGAAGCAACCATCCCAGGAGAAGACTTTGATGATCGTTTTAGCCAAGTTGCTTACACTATTGATGAGCCTGACCTTTGGGAGTGTAAATCTGGTGGAAGAGAAGATGAAGCTCGGCTGGTAGATGGGGAAGCAGAAGTGATCTGTAAGCTTCGCGAACCACTTGCTGATGGAGAGTTGTACACCAAATCTGTGCAACTTACTCTTGATTATGTCTACCAGGACTTGATTACTGAAACTTTGAGAATTAAAGAGAGTATTGAGTAGATATTGGTTTACTTGCTCTTTTTTTTGTTTTTTCTTCTTCTTCTTTCTTTGTTTTTTGTGGGATGTTTCTTAGTTTGCGGTGTTTGCCATCACAAAAGCTAAGAAAGCTTCTAACTGAATATATTCATCGCTTCCTTCTACCATTCTAAACTCAATCTCTCCACACTTGTCAATGAGAAAGACCTTTTTACGATCATTGAGCTTATCGTCTTGGAGGTTCCAGATCTCTTTTTGCATTTGTTTGATCACATCAATCCCAGAAAGACCATAGTTTAACATAAGATCAAGCAGTTTTTTTCTTGCCATCAAGAAGTTTTGGTCAACTGCAAGGCTCAGCACTTCTTGTACTTCTTTTGGTTTTGCTGCAGAAGCCATACTGTAGATAAGCTCGGGATCAATGTTTTTTGAGATTACAGCGCAACTTTGTAGAACATTCTCTAACTTTCTGCAATCACCAGAACAGACGTTAAAAAGTGCTTCTTTGCTCTCTTCAGAGAGAGAAAGTTCTTCTTTTTGTGCAATCTTGTCAATAACTTCATAAATCTCTTCCTTGCTTAAGGGTTTAAAACGAAAAACTGCGCAACGACTCTGAATTGGGTCAATAATTTTACTACTATAGTTACAAGAGAGAATAAAACGACAAGTTTTCGTGTAGTTCTCCATGGTTCTTCTCAGAGCTTGCTGGGCATCTCTAGTGAGTGCATCGCTCTCGTCAAGATAGATGATTTTGAAAGGAATATTTCCAATTGCTTTAGTTCTTGCAAAATCTTTTACTTTGGTTCTCACTACATCAATTCCCCTCTCATCGCTAGCATTGAGTTCTAGAATATTGTCTCTCCAGTTTTCACCAAAAAGTTCTTTTGCAATGACAAGAGAAAGTGTTGTTTTACCGACGCCAGCGGGACCAGAAAAGAGCAAGTGCGGCATGTTTTGTGAAGCAACAAATGCTTTGAGTTTGGCTAAGATTTCTTTCTGTCCCATAACTTCCTCAAATTTTTGAGGCCTGTATTTCTCTGTCCAAATGCTGCTTATCATTTTTTCTTGCTCCAATTTTTTTTTGAATTCGTGTTTTTGTTAACTTTTGATTTTTCTTTTTTAGTTTCTTGCTTTAATAACTTTTCTTTTTTCTTGTATGTATGTTTTCTTTTTTCTTTTCTCAAAAACTTCTTTTTCTCATTTTGTCGACGAAAAAAAAGTTTTCAAAAATAGTTCTTAATGTTTTTCATTTTCTTTTTTGCCCTTTATTTTTTCTTGTTTATTTTTTTGTTTCAGTATTTTTTGTTTGCTTTGCTTGTTTTGCAATAATGTTTTTAGCATTTGCTTTTTTCTAACTACTGTTTGTAAAACATCTGTTAAAAAGGAAACGTTTAAATAATAAAAATGCTTTTTCTGTTTAAAAATCAACAAGTTTCACAAATAAGAGGTGTGATTGATGGCTGTAAGAAGAAAAACAACAAAACGTAAGGCAGTCAAGCGTAAAGCAACTCGGCGTAAAACAACTAAACGCAAAACTGCTAAGCGTAAGACTACCAGAAGAAAAACAGCTAAACGTAAAACTGCTAAACGTAAAACAACTAGGCGTAAGGCAACTAAGCGTAAGGCTACAAAAAGAAAAACAACTCGACGTAAAGCAACTAAGCGTAAGACTACAAAGAGGAAAACAACTCGGCGTAAAGCAACCAAGCGTAAAACTGCTAAGCGTAAGAAAGCTAAACGTAAAACAACCAAGCGTAAAACTACTAAGCGTAAGACTACAAAGAGAAAAACAGCTCGGCGTAAGACTACCAAACGTAAGGCTGCTAAGCGTAAAACAACTCGAAGAAGAAGATAATTTTTCTTTTTTTACCTTCTTTTTCTTTCTTTTTCTCCTTTTTTTGGCTTTTTCTTGTTTAGATAAATCTGTTTAGAAAGAGATTGACTTTGTCTCCGAAGTTTCTTGCCTGAACTGTTACTGGGATCTCTTCTTCGAGAGAATATTCTCTTCCTAGTTCATCGGTCCAAGTCCCAGTAAGGGTGAATTTATTCTCTTGAGCTAAACCTGCACTATCCAGCTCA
Source organism: uncultured Methanosarcinales archaeon (assembly GCA_964343575.1). GTDB lineage: Archaea > Nanobdellota > Nanobdellia > Woesearchaeales > GW2011-AR9 > CAYFJV01. Next base: position 227,109 of record CAYFJV010000002.1, read on the forward strand.
AGGATAATCTCTTCGGCTTCTTCCAGACTTGAAATGGTCCAAGTGTTTCTTGCAAATTTGCTTTCAAGAACAAGTTCAAGGTCTTTTGGAGTCGAGAAAGAGGAACTCTCAACTTTGAAATTAATAAAGAAGGGGTCTTTGTAATAGATGTCTTTTGAAGTTTCACTTTCGATGTTAATGTTTGCTTCATCTAGTACTTTGATGTTGATAAATTCACTTTTTTTGAACTCTTCATTCTCCGCTTTTACTAGAACACTTTGCCAGCCAACCTCATCAAAAGTTCCCTCTTCTTCAAGCAGAAATTCCTGATTGATCGGAAGGCTTAGTGCTTGGCAACTGCTGTCTACACAGAATTGGAGATTGTTTAGTTGGGCATTTCCTTTGTTTTTAAGTGTGCAAGAAAGTGCTGTTTTTTCTTCCACTGCAACGATTTCTGGATAGTCACAATCAAAACTCACTTGTCTTGTATAAGTTGTTTCTTCTTCTTCTGGGAGAAGGGTTTTAATTTCGTCAAAACTGTAACTTAATGAGCCTTCTTGCGCCTGAAAATTACCATAAGTTGTTGTATTTTTTTCGTTGTAAATGAGGTATGGAAAATCATAAATATAATTGTCGTTGAGTTCTTCTTGAACATGGACTACCCAATATATCTCTCTTTGCTCGCTTGGGGAGAGTAAAATACTTTGTCTTTTCTCGTCAAGAATCTCGATCTCAGGAGGAACGGCAAGAGAAACTGCGCTTGCAACATAATAATCCTCTACATTATTTACAGTTGCCTTAATAAGATTAAAGCTGCCAAAATCTACCAACTCTGCACTTGTTTCACTCTCAAGAGAGACTTGATCTCTTGCTTGTTGTCCAAAACTTTTGATTTGGACTGTGAAGTCGAGCTCTTCTGTTTCAAGATCGACCTCTCTTGCTTTCCACTCATAAAATGTTGAAGCTGAAGTAGCATCAACGCTTTCTTTAAGTTTAATATGGGTCACATCCACATAACCAAACTCACCAAATGTGGGATCAAAACTCACCCAACCATATTCTGGGAAGTAAACCTCTGCCCAACCGTGGGCTTGCCAAGGCTCTGTGAACAGTTCTGAGTTTGTATAAGATACTCCCGTTACAAAACGGGCAGGGATGCCAAGAGATCTACTCATTGCAATAAAAAGAGAAGTCATTTCATCACAAACTCCTTCTTTGTTTTGAAGAACCCAACTTGAACTTTGTGATGATTTTGCAGTTAGGGTGTTAAGATCGTAATCAATATTTTGGTCAACCCAAGATGCCAAAGAGAAGACAACTTCATAAAGATCGTCTTTACCTTGAGCAAGCTCATTAGCTTGAGCAATGACATTTTGGTTGCTAAAATCAATGTTTTCTGTTTCTTCTAGATATAAATGGAGGTCTGGTTCGTCTTGGATGTATTGTTCGATGTCTTGAATAGGAAAAGGGATTTTTTCTGAGATTTCATTTCTTATATTGTTAGTTTGCACAACTGTGTTGTAAGAAAAGCTTTGTTCATTGAAGCTTTCAAGTTCTTCTTCGCTCCACTCAAAAAAGACTTTTGGCCCTTGGATTATTCCTTGGCTGCTGAAACTTTCTCTTGACTGCTGCAAGCTGTTCTCTGGAAGGAGGTATAACTCTGCGCTTGCCTCTTCAACGAAAGAGGAGTCAGCTAGGGGGGTAAAGGAGAAGCTTCCTTCGAGATCTAACTCTATCTCCAAAGAGTCATAAAGATAAATGTTTTCTTCAGTTTCTGCTAGTGCAGTTACCGAACAGAATAATATGAAGAGAAAAAAACTTAGGATCCATAATTTCATAGTTCTCTTCTGGGATCTTTAGCACGAATATAAAGCTTTCTTTCTTCATCCTCCTTATTCTTTTTGTGCTAAATTCTTATAAAATGAGGGACTTTTTTGATCAGTTATGTCTTTAAAGAAAGTTCCTGGGTCTGGAAAGCGTAATAGTTTGGCAGTTGCTCTTCTCTCTGGGGGTATTGATTCGCCAGTAGCAATCTCTCTTATGCAAGATAAGCTAGATATTGTTGCCGTACATTTTCACCAATTGCCATTAACTGATGAAAAAGAAGTTGAGAAGGTAAAAAAATTAGCCGCCTTGTTGGGTTTGAAAAAGTTGTATTTAGTTCCTTTTGCTCGGGTGCTTAAGAAGTTAGTTGATCAGTGTGATCATCGTGATTATTTTATTCTCTCTAAAATTTTGATGTTTCAATTGGCTGGGAAAGTTTTGGAGAAAGAGAAGAAATTCGCTGAAAACAAGGGCGTTGGCGGCAGTGATGCAGATTCTTTCTTAATAACTGGAGAAAATTTGGCACAGGTGAGTAGCCAAACCTTGAGTAATTTAACAAGCATTAGTTCACTTGTTGATGCACAGATTTTGCGCCCACTTCTAACTTATGATAAACAAGAAATTGTTACTCTTGCTAAAGAAATTGGTACTTATGATATCTCAAAGGGGCCAGAAATTTGTGGACTTCTTGGACCCAAAGCTCCTCGGACACAATCTCATGTTGAGAAGATTTCTTCGGAGTTAGTAAAATTAGATCTTGCTCTTGTTGAAGAAGAAAGTTTAAATAAAGCTGAAATTCTTGAGTTTTAGTACTTTTGTTATTCATTTTGATAGGTAAAGATGGTAATTACTTTATTCAACACCTTAAGTGGGAAGAAGGAAAGGTTTGAGCCTTTGGAAAAGGGAAGGGCTAAGGTTTATGCTTGTGGACCAACCGTCTATCATTATGTGCACATTGGGAATCTTCGAAGCTTTATCTTTGAAGATCTTTTGAGAAGAGTTTTGGAATATAACGATTTTTCTGTAGAGTTTATTATGAACATCACTGATGTTGGACACTTAACTTCTGATGGAGATACTGGTGAAGATAAAATGCTTAAGGGAGCTCGCCGAGAGAAAAAGACTGTTTGGGAAGTTGCTGAGTTTTATGCTGAAGCTTTTTTGAGCGACATTGCTAAGTTAAACATTTTGCCTGCAAAGAAGTACACAAAGGCTACTGATCATATTAAGGAGCAGATCTCTATGATTGAGAAGCTTGAAAAGAAGGGTTTTACTTATCTTGCTGGTGGAAATGTTTATTTTGATACTTCAAAATTTGAAGATTATGGTAAGTTGGTTAAGTTAACTGAGAGTGAACGGGCCAGAGTTGAACAAGATAAGAATAAGAAGAATGCAAGGGATTTTGTGTTATGGTTTACTAAATCAAAGTTTCAAGATCAAGAAATGAAATGGGATTCTCCTTGGGGAATTGGTTATCCTGGTTGGCACATTGAGTGTTCGGCTATGGCAAGTGCATACTTAGGAGAGCAGTTTGATATTCATTGTGGTGGAATGGATCTAGCACCAGTCCATCACACAAACGAAATTGCCCAAGCAGAATGTGCTTTTGGAAAAACACCTTGGGTAAACTATTGGCTTCATGGTGAATTTTTAGTTCTTGCTAAGGGTGAGAAAATGTCTAAGAGTAGTGGTGAGTTTTTGACACTCGCTCGAATTGAGGAAAAAGGATTCCATCCACTCGATTACAGATATTTTACTTTAACTGGACATTATAGAAAGCCGCTTACTTTTAGTTTTGAAGCATTAGAGGGAGCAAAGGTTGCTCGTAAAAAATTGCAAGAGCAGTATTGGTCTTTAGCTGAAACAATTGTGAAAGTTTTGGCTGGGGTAAGGGAACTTTCTTCTGCTGGGCAAGCTTATCGTTTACAGTTCTTAGAAGAAGTGAGTGATGATCTTGGTGTTACCAAAGGTCTTGCTGTACTTTGGGGCATGCTTAAAGATGAAAAGCTGAGCGCTGCTGAGAAATTGTTTTTGTTAGATGATTTTGATAGGGTACTTGGTTTGGATTTAGCTGGGCAAAAGCGTGTTGAAGTAATTGTTCCAGAAGAAGTGAAGGTCTTGGCTGAGGAGCGAGCTGCTGCCAGAGCAGCTAAAGATTGGAAGAAATCAGATGAGCTTCGAGAGAAAATCCGTGCTTTGGGTTTTGAGATCTCTGATGGGAGTGATGGCAGTTGGAAGTTGGAGAAATCGGTTTAAATTTAGATATTTCTTCTCTTCTTTTTTCTAAATTTTTTGTTACTTTTTCTTGTCTTACTTTACATTTTAGAAAAGGAGAAGTTATTCTCTCTAAAAATATGCTTCTAAACTAGGGCTTTGAACAGAATCTTTATAAACGAAAACACTCTCTTTTTGCCTATGTTTAAAGAGAGGAAAGATAGAGTTTTTAGTAGTTCTAGCTCCGCTTCTCTAAAGCTTTCTTCTCAAGTCCAAAAAGGAAGAGTGCGCTTAACGCAAGAGGGTTCTGTTTCAAAGAAAGGACAAGTAACTATTTTTATCATTTTAGGAATCTTACTTCTCTTGATTGTCGGCTTGGTAATCTTATTACAAACTGAAGTAATCTCTTTCAAAGCTGAAGGGGTTGTCCTTAGTGAAGGAGGTAAAGTAGGTGATTTTATTGGAAGTTGTATTCTTTCAGTTGGTGAACAGGCCTTGGTTTTAGCTGGACAACAAGGAGGATACATTGAAGTTCCAGAGCGTTACAGTTCTGATTTGAACTGGCACATTCCACTCTCTTCTTTTTTGGATGTTCCTTTATGGGCGAATGGTTTGACTGTGGATAAACCAAGTTTGGATGAAGTTAAATTTGGGGTAGATCGTTATGTTGAAGAACATGTGCGAGAATGTTTGTTTTCTACCGGCGTTTTTGAAGAAAGTTATAACTTGGTTGAGAATACGCCAATCCTTTCTGATGTGCAGTTTGATAATGGCAAAACTCGTTTTGAAGTAAGCTGGAATATTTTGGTTGAAGATGTTTCTGGTGAGTTGGTAACTGAATTGGTGAGCCATGTTGAGGATTCTTCCATTCAATTCAAAGAGATGTATGAACTTGCTGATGCCATTTTGATTGATGAAATGAACACTTTGAAATTAGAAGATATTACTCAAGATTTAATCGCTCTTGAACACGAATATGTGCCGGTGAGTGGTATTGCTTTGAGTTGTCAGCCGAAACAGTGGAAAGTTGATACTGCTGAGAGTACTTTACAAGATTTGCTTCGGGTGAATCTTCGTGAACTTCAAATTGAAGGAACAGATGTGATTGATTTTCCTGATACTTTGCCTTACTATCAAAACCATTATGTTTGGGATGTTGGAGCTGATGCAAAAGATCTTTCTGTTACCTTTCGCTATGATAATGATTTTCCTTTTACTTTTCAAGTGACTCCTCGAGATGGAGCTTATTTGCAGAGCAATCAGCTTACTGCTAGTGACTATTTGCCTTTACTTTGTATACAGAATTGGAAGTTTACTTATGATGTAGTCTATCCTGTGATCATTGAAGTGCGAGATAGGACAGGAACTGCTTTTCAGATAGCAACTTCTGTTAATTTGATTCGAAATTTCCCAAACAAGGGAGAAACTGTTGTTGCTCGAGCTTCTGGTGAGAGTGGGATTGCTAGCGAAGAATTTTGTGAAGAGAGCGGCCATTATGTTCCTATGAATGTCCTTACTTACTCACTTGTTGAAAACCGAGAGACTGGAGTTTATGATACGGAACCTTTAGAAGATGCTAACGTCAGTTATTCTTGTTTGAGTCATAGTTGTGAGATTGGAAGCACAGTGTATGATTTTGCTGCCAGAGGAGATGTTGCTGGTTTAACTGCAGAATTTCCTTACTGTGCTTCAGCTATTGTGCGTGCTGAAAAGGAGAATTATATCGAAGACTGGGTGCAAACTCCTGCTGAAGAAGGGAAAGATGTTGCTCTTTATTTGACTCCTTTACATGAAATCTCATTGAGTAATGCTCTTATTGCCGTACACGAAATGACAACTCGAGATTGTACTGCTGAAGAAGAGGCGGTTCACGGTGAGGATGCGCTTTGTTATCATGTTGGAGAAGCTCAAGAGATGGCTGCCGATCAAACAGCTTTAGTGACCTTGCGCTATATTGCGCCAACTCAAGAGACTTTGGAAGCAGAGCTCTACGGAGAAGTTGAAGAAGATGATGCTTTTGGTGAAACGGAGGGTGAGACTGTTGAAGAAGATGCCGAGCAAGAGCTTGAAGTGGAAGAACAAGAAGAATTAGGCAGCTTAGATTTTGGCTTTTCTGGCCTGGAAGGAAGTGGCTATGAAGAGCTCTTTAAAGAGGATATTATTCTTTCTCCTAGTTTGGATGAGGGCTTTTTGGAAGAGTCTTCCTTTAGAATTTTGGCAGGCGCAGACTTTACTTATGATGTGACCATCTATCTCACTGATGAAGATGAACTTATCGGAGCTTACAGTGGAGAGTGGATTGCAGATTGGTCAACGCTTGCAGGACCTGGTGCTGGGGTGGTCTTTCATGTGATGAAAACTAATCCTGCTGATGAAGAAGTCTTTTTTGATATGATCGCGAGAATGGATGATTTAAGTGTACTTCTCCCAGAAGTGGAGGTGCTTAGCTGATGGTTAGGATGAAAATGGCTAGGAAAACTTTCCTTCGTTATTTTGCACTCTTTGTTATCGTTTTATTCTTGAATCTTCCTGTAGTTAGTGCTTTGCAGATATCGGGAGTACAAAGTAGTGGTGTTACACATAGTGATGCTATCATTAATTGGGAAACAGATGAGGCTGCGGACAGTGTTGTTCGTTATGGAACTGATCCTGCTGCGTTGAGTAGTTTTGTTTCAGGAAGCAGCTTGGTGACTGAACATAATGTTGGTTTGGGTGGGCTTGATCCTGAGAGTGAATATTTCTTTGAAGTAGAAAGCGGTGGAGTGGTTGATGATAATGCTGGTGCTTATTACTCTTTTATGACTTTGGCTGATCCTGCTGCTGCTGTCCTTGTTGATGATACTGACTTAGATGTGGATGTTGAAGAGGAAGCTGCTGAGATTGATGATGAACCTACTGTTGTTGGTGATATTTTAGTTAGTTTGGATATTCCTGAGATTATTGCTGGTATAGATTTAGATTTTAGTGGAAGCACTACTGAAGGAGCCGACGTTCGTCTTTATGTTAATGGGCAGTTTCACTCAAAAGTTGTTGCTGGAGTTGGAGGGGGCTTTTCTTTTACACAGATAGATCTTCTCGCAAATGAGTATAATGTTATTGAAGTTGAAGCAACGCTTGGAGAGTCGGTTGCACTGGCTGTGGCAACGGTGTTTAGCGATGCAACTCGACCTGAATTGACTTTAGATCCTGTTCCTTTACATATTTTTGATGATGAGCTCGTACTGAGCGGTTCTGTAAGTGAAGAGACTACTATCGTTTTGGAGATTAATGGCGCGCGCGTTTTTGATACAGTTGGGACTAGTTTTTCTTTTGAAGTAAAACATCTTGATGAAGGAGAGAACGACTTTGTCTTAACTGCTACTGATGTTGCCGGCTTTACTGCAGTGGAAGATTTTGTTGTGATTGTGGATACTATGAACCCTGATGTTGAGGCAGTAATCGAAAAGGGAAATGAATACTACCAAGGAAGTTCTTTTGGCACTTTGAGTGATCCTAGTTTGGATAGCAGAACAACAACTGATATCTCTGGAACAACCGAGGCTGGCGCTGAGTTGTTTCTTTTTGTGTACAAACAGCTTGCTTATGAGTATGCTCCAACTTTTGATGATCCAGTTGCTAGTGTTTTTGCTGATGCTGAAGGGAATTTTGTTTTCGAAGATATTAATTTTGCAGTTGACTTACCGAGTTTGGATGACTTCACTGCCATTGTTGTTCCACCTGAATTGGAAGGAGTTTCTGTTGTCCCTGAAACTGCAATAGAGCAGGCGCAGACTTTGAATTATCATTTTTTTATTGTTGCAGTAGATGTTGCTGGAAGAACTGGATCTTGGAGAGAGATTGTGCAAGTGCATACTTGTTATTCCGAAAACTTTGATTTTCAAATAACTAATCTGCCAGAATTTCAACGTCCTTACCGATTAGATCCAGGACTTCTTGACGATGGAAGAGAAGAAGCTCATGCTGTTTTTGAGCTTGAATATCGAGGAGATGGTTATACTCCTTCTGGAGTGAGTGGGCCAACTTCTGATACACCTTACAAGATAAATAATGTTGAGTTTCAAGAAGCTTGTACACAATCTATGCTTGAAGGAGATGATATTTTTGCGCTTGGTTGTAACATCTTACCAAGCACACCAAGTGAAGTTTTAGCAAACCCTGATGCAAGCGCCCATTATTTGACTTGGAGATTGTTTAGCTCAGAAAAATTTAGTGATACTGATGATGATTTTTGGAATGAATACCAAGATAGAACACTTAAGTTTCCTTTGAAGGTGAGCGTAAAATATCAAGAGTATGACGCGCAAGGAAATTTGGGGCCTTCACAAACGCAAAGCAGTTGTTATGATCTTGTTTATCATGTTGATATCCCTTTGGAAAGTGAGAAACTGATTCCTGATGTTTTAGCTGAGGATGCTGCAGCAGTTATCAATAAAACTTTGGAAGCTCTTGATACCATTTTGCCTTATGTAGAAAAGGCAGTCTTGGTCACTGGGATTAGTTGTTTTGTTTCTTTGGGAGTAAAAACTGTGGTTCGTTTTGCTCGTATCTTTGCTTCTAAAGCAGAAGTGATTAGTGGGCAAGCCGAAGTTGTTGCGGGTACAAAAAATGCAAATGAAGTTTGCCCCCTAGATCAAAGTGGCTTATACCTTGAGAAGACTAGAAACCATTGGGATGATTTGAAGGGCCAGAATGGTTATGTTGGTGGTAGTAAGCATGCAGTTAATGAAGAGAATGGCCTTCCTTCTGGTTTTGATTCTTCAAATAATGAGCAGTATCTAGAAGAGCGTTGTCCGCAAACCGCAAGCATGTGGAAAGCTGAAGCAATTCTTGATGATGCTTATCTTTGGACTTGTGATCGTTTCTTGTGCCGGGCAGTTCCTGCAAAGTGGACAGAAGATGAGCAAAAACCTCGAGTTGATGCGGCTTATTTGAGTCAGCAAGCTTGCGCTGTAACTGCTGGTTGTACTCCTCTTCGAAAATTTGAAAGTTGTGAAAAACATGTTAAAGACACCCAAGGCGGAGTTTTACCAGCGACGGTTCCTAGTGGAACTTATCAATGTTGGGAAAAAACAGGTAGTGAACTCCCCCTGGCAGGTGAGTTTGTTGCCAACCTTTACTACAAACCAAGTGATCCTAGCTTTCAAGATAATGCTTTGCTTGATAAAGGAGTTGTTCGTTTGCAAAGAGCGAGTGGTACTATTAGTACTTCTCCAGATCTGTTAGATAAAGATTCTATTCTTGCTTACCAGGAACCTGGCTCTGATAATTTATGTGGCGCGCAAGACTTTAGTTGTAGTCAAGTTTGTGCTCGAAACCAGGCGGGAAGCTACACTGCGGTGGAAGATGGTTGGAACCCAGGAAACCTTGATCCTACTGCCAGCGCCCCGGGAACTGTTGCAAGCACTGGTGCTTGTTATAAGCAAACGCTTGATGCTGCCACTGGAGAGACCATCTTGGTTGATGGAAAAGGAGAAGTGCTTAATGGTAGAGATAAGTATGCAGCAGGTTTTACTAACGATTGTTTTGTAGGTAATGATAAAGAAATGTATCAGTGTGTTTGTCAGGGAGAACCAACTAAGCAACTTCATGTTGGTAAAAGGACTGCGGCGCCGAAAGATACAGACTCAAATTTTGCTGAAAAGTATAGCTACAGGCAAGATCGATTGTACCAGGAAAGTAATGGAGTTATGGGAACTTATTATCCTGAATGGCGTTATTATGTTGGAAGAGATGTTTCTGGAGCCTTTGGCTTTAATCACATTAGTGATTACTTCCGTCCTGATGAGCAAAAGAAGTTTCCAGAGATCAATCCAAAAACTCAGCCGATTTCAACTTGGCAGGCACTTTGTTTGAGCGGTATTTACAATCAACTTCGTATGGTACAAAGTATTTTGCAAGGACTTGGTACTTGTATTGAAGAAGCGAAGTATACTGGGCTTAAGGATGCTGGTATGTGTAAAACTTTGTTCACGCAACATGTTTGTGGTTTGTTCTACAAAGTGATTGCAGCAGGTCAAAGTCAGTGTACGCCAAGCCACTTCCAGGATGCTAGTTTTAAAGGTGATGATGGTTTAGGAGCCTACTTTAGTGCAGGGACTGATTCATTCTATGAAGCACTTGATAGTGGCTTTGATGATTTAGAAAATACTTATGGAAATGCGCAGTTAACTAACTACTTTGGGGCCGGTGTGCAAGGATTTACTGAATCTATGTGTTTGGCAGCCTTTGGTTTTGATTTTCCAATTGGTAATGATTTTATCATGGATACTGCCTATAGTGTTTCAAGTAAGACTAGTGCTTTGGTATTGCCTGCAACTCGCGAGTTCTCTCACTATAACCCAGCGAGTCTTACTGCGGTGTATAATTATGAGGTTGGCGCTGCAGTATTCCCTGGATGTAAAGTTGCTCGTTATGATACTTTACTTCGTTGTGTGAATACTGAGGATCTTCAGTATCCGGGAGTTGTTTGCGAGAGTGGGCAGTGTGATTGTTTGAACGCTTTTGAACAGTCTCCATTTGAGAGCGAGCGTGAAATTTTACTTCCAGGAGGTTCTGGTTTCCAAATGGATTCGGGAGCAATGATTGATCTTCCAATTGAAGTTCCTCAAAAGATTGACAAGCACTTCAGGTATGATCATGTTGTTGTTCGTATGACTTTGGAACCGGGCTATGAACAAGAAGATTGTTTCGAACCAGGCCAGTATTGGGGAGATAATGGGGGTGTGTTCTATTATCCAATCACTGATGTTACTCCTGGAACGCTTAGTTGTCAGGTTGAATCAACAACTGGACAATACAGTTGCTCTGCGCTGAGTGATATCTTTTATGGAGGAAGCTTTGCTTTCTTAGAGGCACCTTACTTGGCTTGTTATGATAAAAATAGTGGGCTTTATCGTGAATGTAACACTCCAAATTTGTTTACCTTGGATGGTGCGGATGATATTAAGTTCAAAACTTACATGAACACAGATGACAAAGGGTATTGCTTAGAAGTTGAGACTACTGGGACAGGCGTTACTTATGGTACGCAACGTATTTTGATTCCAAAAGGAAGCACTGGACAACGTCAACCAGAGATTAGTTTGGGACCAGTTACTTCAGCAATGTTTGGAGCGCAAATTTTGGGTCTTGAGGCAGAAAGTAGTAGTGCACTTACTTGTCCAGCTTTCTTAACTGGCACTGCAGTTGGAAGCCCGATTGGTGATGGAGTTCGTGTACAATTTACTTACGAGTACAACACTGGTGGCTTTAAGGTTAGGGAGGCTAGTGGAAGTAAAGATATTTCTATTCGATCTAGCGGCTACAGTTTCAAAACTGATGGAACTATTGTACGGGACATTGATGGGATCACTATTTTACCTCTTAGTGAGATTAATGGGCTTGAGTTTGAAGTTGGTGGTGTTTCCTTTAAGGGGATACTTGGTAGTTCTGCAGTAGGGAACGGTGCTTGTAATTACCGGGTGCAAGATTCTGATCCTGCAAGCGGTGGCAATGAGCGAACGATCAGTGTTACTGCAAGACTTTTAGAGACTGATCCTTTGGGTGGTTGTTACTCTGCAAGTGAGCCAGTGGTGGCAAGCAGTTCACTCGGAAGGTCAAGCGCGGAAACTCAAATTTTGATTCAGCAAAGTGTGAGTGCAACAGGTGTTACAAGTCCTCTTCATACTGTCTTTGTTACTGGAGATTATGTACAAACACAAACGCTTGCTGAGCAGCAGATCTTAGCTAGCGATGGAACTCTTGATGAAGTAATTGGAATTTATTATTTTGTAGCAGCTACTATCGCTCCTCATGGACCAGTTTGGGCAAGTTCTGCGCCAGTGGTTGATAGTGTTAAAGTCTTGCTTGATCGTTTCTTCTTGAGAAGAGATGCGGGAGGAGTTACACTTTCCATGTTTGATGAGACGACTGTGCAGAATACTGCGGAATTCCAAAGCGTTCGAATGTACCTTTGTAGCATTGCTGATGATATTGGGGTGAAGGCAGAGTATGGGCCGGGTGCTGTGCCGGGGTATTATTGTCCTTAGGAAGAAAATATTTTTGGGCTTAGAATAAGAGAAAAAAATAGAAGAAAAAATGCAAAGAGAACAAAGAAGGAAGCTTTTTTTTGGAAATAAAAATGGGGAATTAGCTAAAGAGGCTCTTTTGATGCTTGTTACTGTTGTACTGACAAGTGCCCTGGTATTTTCCCTTTTGCACTTTGGAATTCTTAAAGTTGATGGAAGTGCGACTCATCAAGATATCTTGAACACAGAATTTTTACCTTTTGATCGTGGAGGTGAGCTTGCCGTTAAGAATTTTCGTTTTTGCAACGAAGTGAGCAGTGAGCTTGGTTGTATGAGTGTGCAAGAAAGCTTTATTCTAGGGGAGGAAGTGCACTTTTTCTTTGAAGTGATGAGCACCGTGTACAATGGAGATCTTTTACTTGTTGAGAATTATGAATTGGTTGCTCCAGATGGAAGAGTTATTCTTGCAATAGATGAGAAGAATGATTTTTACTTTGAAACTACCAGCTCTTCGAGTAGAGAAATAGTTTATTTTGATGATTATTTTGTGCTTGGAGCAAGTGAAGATCCCGGGATTTATACTTTGAATGTTGTAATTAAAAATCCTATTATTGACAAGCAAATTGTTTTGAGTGAACAATTTAGTGCGGTAGGTTAAAGAGTATGTTGTTTAGTTGTGTTTACATGCTTAAACGAAGGTAATGAATTATGGCTTATATTGAAGACATTAAGGCTTTGGAAATTTTAGATAGTCGAGGACATCCTACTTTAGAAGTTACTGTTTTTACTGAAGGAGGAGCGTTCTCTGCGTCTGTGCCAAGTGGGGCTTCTACTGGGAAGTACGAGGCGAAAGAATTGCGTGATGGTGGGAGACGTTATTTTTCTTTAGGTGTTCGTAAGGCGGTGCAGGTTATTGAGAAAAAGATTGCTCCTCGCTTGAGAGGGATGTCGGTGTTTACTCAGAGCGAAATTGATCTTTTGTTAGTAGATTTAGATCATAGTAAAGGAAAAGGGCGTTTTGGTGCGAACGCTTTACTTGCAGTAAGTTTAGCTTGCGCTAGAGCAGGAGCGCATCATCATGGTTTGCCTTTGTTTGCTTACCTTTGGCAATTGAGTGATTTTGGGGGCTCAGTTCGCGGAGGAAACTTGCGCATGCCTCAATTGTATATGAATGTACTTAATGGGGGAAAGCACGCAGGAAATAAGCTTGCCATTCAAGAGTTTATGATTGTTCCTCAGTCAAGTAGTTTTGCAAAAAACTTGCAGATAGCATCGGAAGTGTATCATGCTCTTGGAAATCTGATTGAGAGAGAGTATGGTTCTGTCTATCGCTCGGTTGGGGATGAAGGGGGTTTTGCTCCACCGATTCGTGATCCTGAAGAGGCTTTAGATCTTTTGAAAAAGGCTGTTCGAAAAGCAGGTTATTCTTTGAGCAAAGTTCGTTTTGCTCTTGATTGTGCTGCATCAGAGTTTTATTCTGAGAAACGGCGACCTGGAAAGGGAAGTGCTTACCTTTTGTCTTATCAGTTGCATAAGAAGTTTAGTCCTGGGGCTTTGCAAGAATATTATCTTAAGCTTGTTAAGAAGTATAAGCTGGTCTCACTTGAAGATCCTTTTGAGCAGGAAGATTTTTCGAATTTTGCGGAGCTTCGAGCTGCATTGCGAAAAAAGAAGTTGAAATGTCAAATTGTTGGCGACGATCTTACCGTTACCAATGTTGATCGTATTGAGAAAGCTGCTGATGCTGGAAGTTGTGATTGTCTTTTGTTGAAAATGAATCAGATTGGAACACTTAGCGAGGCGCTTGGGGCTGCTCGAGTTGCTCGTGATGCAGGATGGAAGGTTATGGTGAGTCATCGTAGTGGAGAGACTTGTGATAGTTTTATTGCAGATTTGGCTGTTGGGTTGGGTTGTGGTATGATTAAAGCAGGCGCTCCAAGTCGAGGTGAGCGGGTTGCTAAGTATAATCAGTTGCTTAGGATTGAGCGCTACAAAAAAATTCACTGCTTGTGAATTTTTTGTTCAAAGAAGGCGTGGCCTTCTTGAACAAGCAATCTGTGATTGCTTTGTTCCGAAAATGTTTACATTTTCGTTACATTAAAGAAGGTCAAGAATCTTTTAGAAGAAAAAAGAGATGAGCTGGTGTAAGTTATGAAGGGAAGGAGGAGTTTATTGCTTGGACTTTTGTTTTGTTGCAGTTTGTTCTTAGTTTTGCCTCTTGCGAGTGCTGCAGAGTTTTACTACAGTGATGATGTTGCTGGTAACGTTGTTTTAGCAATGAGTGAGCTTTCTGATGGAGATTTATTCTTTCTCTTTCTTGGGGGGACCGAAGAAGTGTTTGATTCTTCCTTGTATGAAGTGGGCGTTGATGGAATAGATCATCTTTCCAGTGATGAACTTCTTTCTTGGGGAGCTGATGTGACTGGAGTTGTTCTGAATCCGCTTTCAAGTGGTTATTTTATTCAGGATTATTTCGATGATTTTGGTGCAGAGATAATCTTCTTGGATAAGACATATGAGAGAGAAGTTTTTAGTGTCTTTTCAGAACATCGTCTTATCAATGGGGACAGATTTTATCTGGATGGTTCTTTGAGTCCCACATTTTATGATGGTTATGAAGGAACTTATGAGCAACAGGCAGAAGGGATGTATGATCGCGACGGTGGATACTTGTATCTCTTTGGAGAGAGTGTGAAAGCAATTGTCTATGATCCTGACCCACACTGTAGTGATCTTGCTTGCCAGTACAATTCTATGCTTGTTGGTAGCTCAGAAGTGGAAGTTGTCTTTTTGGATGTTGACTGGGGAGAATTCTTTCTGGGAGATTATTTTCCTGAGGAACTTGAAGCTGAATCTGGGGAGGAAAGCGTTCGTGGAGGAGCCGGTGCTTCGAAAAGTACAACTATGACAGGCACAGATAGTTCGATCTCTTTAACTACAAGCTCAACAAGTTCTCCCCCCCAAGCAGCAGTAGAAGAACCTGCTCCTCGAGAGTTTACCGGACTCCTTTGTGATAAAGTTGATATTTGTAGACAATTGCATGAAGTTTGGCAGGTATTGCACCGTGACGTGTTTCGAGCTCAAGGAGTTGATGAACTTTATTGGAAAGCAGAAGATAGAGATGGTGGTGAGTGGGTTTCTTGGACAACGCTTTATCCTATTGCTGCAACAGTGACTTATGATGTTTGTGGTGAGCCAGCAAGTGCTTCCTCTTTGGCAGCGCAATATCAAGATGAAATTGAGGCGGCGGTTACTGCTCATCCCATTAATGGTTTAGAGCGAGAAGAACAAATTGCACTTACTAAAGCTATCATCGAGCGTGAAAGTAATTTTGAGCCACACGCTATCTCTTTGACTGGCTGTTCTGGTTTAATGCAAGTGTGTTGGCCTTCAAGTTATATTGCTAATGATAGAGAAGTTGCTTGTTGTCCTGGGGCAGAGCTTGGAGAAGTTGCTCTTCGTACAAATTGTTTGAATGAGAGAACTGCTTGTGGTGGTTCTATTGCCTGGTGTGCTGAAGGAGGTTATGATTGTAGTCCAAGTACCGATGATCGCTTGAGTGCAGGACCTAACATCATGGCAGGGACTCAAATCCTTGGAGAAAAGTTTTCCTCTATCGGTAACTGTGGAACTGAACGAGTAAAAGCAGCGATTTCTGCCTATAACCTTGGACAAGCAGCCGTTAAAGAAGCAATTAACGCAAATGGCGGGAATTGTAATATCTGGAAAGACGTGTATGCTCATCTTGCGGATAATTTTTACGAAGAAGAGAATCGACTTTTTGACCTTCCACCTCAGAATTATTACACTTCCTTTAAGATTGAGAATCAACGAGATGCTTGTGATGCTTATGTGGGAAGAGTTTACGCTAGTTATCTGGGCTACTTAGAGAATCCTTCTGTGAGTTGAAGGTGCTTGTGGTTGAGCTTGCTTGTGATTGTGACTTTAAGCAAGAAATCTTTTTAATTCTCTTTGATTTGCCAAGCTTCTATGGACGTAGGTAAGGAAAGGAGGGTTGTTGATGCCCATGGTTTACTCTCTTTTCTTGAGCAGAAAGAGGATTTTTATTCCTCTAAAGATTTTTCTTTGTTCAAGAAAGCGATAGGTTTTGCAAAGGAGTATCTTTCTTCCCAAAAGCGTCTCTTTGGAGATTCTTTGTATGAGCACAATCTTCGTGTAGCTAAAATTTTGGCTGAGAACAAGGCTTCTCCGGAAACTCTTCTTGCTGGACTTCTGCATGGGATCGTAAAATTTGTTTCTGCTAGTGAGGTTGAGGAAGCTTTTGGAGCTGGAGTGAAAGAAGTTTTGGAAATAGTTCAAGGTGTTGAAGATATCAGTAAGATTAAACTTCGTAATGAACAACTTGCGGCTGAGGCGCTTCGAAAAGTTCTGCTTGCAACTGTACGTGATGTGCGTATTATCTTGGTTAAATTAGCTGATAAGCTTGACAATCTTTTTGATGTAGAAGTTTTAGGTAAGGAAGAGGTTCAGCGTATTTGTCAGGAGGTTCTGGAGATTTATGCCCCTCTTGCGTACCGATTGGGAGTTGAAAAGGTGAGGGTGAGTTTAGAAGACCTTGCCTTTAAGCGGCTCCATCCCAAAAAATACAGTGAGATTCAACACTATCTTGATGAAACTCGAGAGGAACGTGAAGAACACATTGCTTTTGTTCTTGATAAAATAAAGAAGGAAAGTCCTGTTAAAATACTCAAGATAAAGGGACGTAGTAAGCATGTTTACAGTATCTACAAAAAGATGACTGAAAGAGGAGTTAAGTTAGATAGGCAGTATGATCATTTAGGAATTCGTATCCTCGTTTCTGATGAGAAAGAATGTTACTCTCTCCTTGCTTTTTTGCACCAGGCTTTTGAGCCCATTGCTGGTCGTCTCAAAGATTACATTGCTCACCCTAAACCAAACGGCTATCAATCTTTGCACACTTCTGTCTTACTGGGAGAAGGAAGGGCAAAAGGTGCTGCGCGTCGTTTGGAAGTTCAGATTCGAACTTTGCAGATGGATGAGTTTGCTGAAGAAGGACTTGCTGCCCACTGGCGTTACAAGGGAATGAAGTCAGATTATTCTTTTGAGAAACGTATGGCTTGGCTTAAAGGCGTGCTAGATATGCAAAAGGATGCTAGTGCCCGCGAGTTTTTGGAAAATGTACAAGTAGATGTTTTTACCGATGAAATCCATTGTTACACTCCAAAAGGAGAGGTAAAATATTTCCCAAAAGGATCTACCGTCCTTGATTTTGCCTACTCAGTGCATGAAGAGGTTGGCAACCATACTTTTGGAGCCCGCATTAACGGAAAGTTTGTAAGC
Source organism: uncultured Methanosarcinales archaeon (assembly GCA_964343575.1). Taxonomy (GTDB): domain Archaea; phylum Nanobdellota; class Nanobdellia; order Woesearchaeales; family GW2011-AR9; genus CAYFJV01. The sequence goes on from CAYFJV010000002.1 coordinate 244,454, forward strand.
ATTAAAGCCGAACTTGAGGATGGTGCCGTTATTGAAATTTTGACTTCCAAAAAACAGTTGCCTCGGCGTAATTGGATAAAGTACGTGAAAAGCACTAGGGCGAAGCAGAAAATTAGAAAAGGCGTAAAGAAATATCAGAACCTACCTGCACTTCATTATCGAACCTTTAAGCCAGTTGTTGATGAGAGTCATGCGAGCCTTGTACATTCTTTAGAGCACAGTAATGCTGCTTGCGTCCTTGCTAAATGTTGTTTGCCTGTTCCTTGCGAGAATATTGTAGGGATCATTACTAAACGTCGGCTTGTATCTGTACATAAACAAAATTGTAGGTTGGCGCTTAAGGAAGAGGAGCGTTGGGTTCCAGTAGAGTGGAAGGATATGGTCAGTAAAAAGATTGAGTTTTTTGTTACTGCTGGAGAGCGTTCCGGATTGCTTGCTGATTTGTTGCACACTATTGCTCAAGCTCGTTTTCAAGTGCAAGAAGCAAAGGCAAAGTTCTTAGGAACTGGGAACTCTGAATGTAGTTTTGTTATTGTTCCAAAAGAAATGTCAGAGATTGCTTTATTGGTGGCCCGTTTGAAGAAAGTTAAGGGTGTGAAGCAGGTGTATTTCTCTTAGTTTTTCAAGAAAGTAGGAGGTGCTTAATTGAGCTTTTTTATGCAAAAAAATCCAGAAAAGCTCAACCCCCTGAGAAATGTTTCATTTCTGGGACACAAGAAGGCAAAGCCTTCTTTGTGTTTAGGTTTGGGCATGAATGGATTCAGCTCACTGGATTTTTTGTACAAAAGGACTTTGTCCTTTGTACAAGAAAGCATAGCTTTCTTTGTATCTTCTGTTTAGAAGTTTGAAGGGTGTTATCTTTGAGCGTTTGGCTCTTAGATACTTCTTGGTTCTTGGGATGTTGTAGTTCATTGTATCTTCACTAATCTCCCGAATATTGTAAGATAATTTATAAATAACTCCTCCAATTTACTGGCCTTTGGTCAAAAAGAAGGAAAATTTAATAATGGGTTTACAACTAACTGGAGAAAATGGAAGTTCACTGCAGCCTTATAAAAGGTTCTATGGAAGAATTGCTGAGCAGATGCCTTTACTTATTGCTGAAGGAAGAGATCCTGCTTCAGTAGCATATGTTATTGGGCGAAGAATGGAAGCTCCTGAAGATGTCAGAGGAACTTGGCAATTAGGTTTTGATACAGGTGATGGAATCGCTTATGGAAAGTTAGGGGATGCCGTAATTGTTCTTGATTCTCCAAACCTAAGAGAATTAACTCCTGAAACTAGATTGAACAGGGGAGGAATGGTGCTTTCTGATAAAGCTTTCGAAGCTCTTAAAAAAAGAGATGGGGCTGTTTGCCTTTCAGCTGATGATAAGAGAGAAGCTCAAGGAAAGGGCTGGAAGAAACAAGGCAGTGTCTGGAGACCAGTTAATGCAACTGTAAGAAAAGTTTGGGATGCTCTCGGTCGAGGAAGAGACCTTAATGATTATGCTGAATTAGTTGCTTCATCTTCTGGAAATGATCATGTACTGCAACTTTATTTTGATCAAGGAAATGAAGCCCATGAACCAATCGTGCGCCCGTGGTACCTCAGTAGTATCAATTACGACTCTGATGCTAATAGCTATCTAGATAATAGTTGTTATGGTTGCTTGGTCGGGGTAGCGTCGGAGGTGCAATGCGCTCGAGAACAAGCACTCGAAGCCAGAATTGCAAGTGCTGTGGATGCTAAACACCATTGGTGATTATGTTTGTCTTGCATTCCCAAAAATTTGTTAAAGTAGAATTTTAGCAATATCTACAAGTCTGTTGCTGTAACCCCACTCATTATCGTACCAAGAAACTATTTTTACTGTGTGTTTGTCAAGGACTGTTGTGAGTTTCCCATCAATAATTGAGGAGTGCGAATTTCCAATGATATCTGAAGAGACTAACTCTTGCTCGCTATAGGCAAGAACATCTTTGAGTTCTTTACTTGCTGCTTTCTTAAGTACGGCATTTACTTTCTCTTTAGTTGTCCCTTTCTTTATTTCTATGGTAAAGTCGGTGACACTTCCATTAATCACTGGAACTCTATATGCCATGCCACTAAGTTTTCCTTTCAATTTTGGCAAGGTGAGAGCTACTGCTTTGTTTGCTCCTGTTGTTGTTGGGATAATGTTTACTGCAGCAGCTCTTGATTTTCGAAGGTCTTTGCCTGGTCTATCTACCAGAGCTTCAGTTGCGGTGTAAGCGTGTACTGTTGAGAAAAAACACTTTTTAATGCCAAACTCTTTGTCAATTACCTTAAGCACCGGCGCAACACAATTGCTTGTGCAAGAAGCATTGGAAATAATGTGGATCTTTTCTTTGTTTTTGAGATAGTCCTTTTCGTTCACTCCTTTGATGATGGTGACGTTTGGCACCTGGCAAGTATCATGGCATTTACTTGGGGCGCTGAGGAGTACTTTTTTTGCTCCAACTTTAAGGTGCGCCTGCGCATCAAAAGGATTTGTGAATCTTCCTGTTGCTTCAAGAACAAGATCCACTTTGTGTTCTCTCCAAGGAAGCTCATTGGGATCTTTGATCGCGTAGATTGGGATTTTCTCTTTCTCAACGATAATTCGGCTCTTTTCTGCCTTTACTTTTGCTGAAAAAGTTCCGTGTGTTGAGTCGTATTTGAGAAGATGGGCAAGTACTTCTGGACTAGTAAGATCATTGATGGCAACGATTTCTATTTTTTTATCGTTGTAGGAAGCTCGAAAGAACATTCGACCAATTCTTCCAAAACCGTTTATTGCAACTCTTACCGGCACTTTTCTATCACCTAGTCTAGGGAGCCTTTTTTAGTTATATAAAGCTTTTTAAAAACAGAAGGATTTGACTTTTTATGACCAATAGTATTGCTGCAAAACTTGTTCAGGAAACTGCTCAGAAGGGAATGAAAAGCTTAGCTGGCTTTGAGAGAATTCCTGGTAGCGATGAGCTTGAGTTCAAGAAAGGATTTGTTGAGCGCTATGGCTTGCTTACTGAGTGGGAGACTTTTCGTAGGGCATCACTCTCTTTTTTGCGCCGTTCTATTCGAGTAAACACGCTTCTTGCTTCTGTTGAAGAAGTAAAGAAAAGCATTTCTACTAAGGGATGGAAGCTTGATCCTATTCCTTGGTGCAAGGAAGGTTTTTGGATCTCTCATCCCGATCGTAAGGATGTTGGAAATTTGCTTGAGCACAAAGTTGGAAAAGTGTACGTGCAAGAAGCAGCGAGTATGATTCCTCCACTTGTTCTTGATCCGCAGCCAGGAGATTTGGTGCTTGATATGTGTGCTGCTCCCGGGAGTAAAACGACGCAAATGGCGGCAATGATGAAGGGTGAAGGACTTCTTATTGCAAATGATTATCGGGGGCTTCGTATTCAGAGTTTAGGGATTAACACTCAGAGGAGTGTTTGTACTAACGTTGTTATTACTTTAATGGATGGGATGTGGTTTAAGAAAGATGATATTCAATTTGATAAAATTCTGGTTGATGCTCCTTGCTCCGGAACAGGTACCATTCGTAAAAGTTTGAAAACTATTCGCATGTGGAATCCTAACATGGTCAAAAAGATTGCTGGACAACAAATCCGTCTTCTTGAGAACGCTTTCTCACTTTTGAAGCCAGGAGGAGTGCTTGTGTATTCTACTTGCAGCTTAGAGCCTGAAGAAAATGAAGGAATAGTGAGTAAGTTGCTTGAGCGGCACAGCGAAGCTTGTGTTGAGAAAGTTGATTTGCCCGGCTTAAAGTTGGGAGAGCCCGTTGTAGAGTTTGAAGGAAAAAAGTGGAATGAGCAGGTAAAGCATACCCTTCGTATTTGGCCACAGGATAATGATACTGAAGGATTTTTTGTTGCCAAGATTAGGAAGAAAAAGGAATAAGAAGTAAAAAGAATAAAAGAAAAGATTAAGTTTATCTTTGGGAGCTTTGCCTGCTGTACACTCTTCTTTCTGAGCGTATTAGCCGCAATGGAGAATTTCCTGCTTGAGTCAAAACGCCATAGCCTGCAGTTTCAGGAGTGGTGTACACTCGTTCAGTTATATCGTCCCAAGCAGCGTCCAAAAGTTCGGTTCCATCTCTTGTGATTCTATCAACCAGTTCGCGCTCACTTGGATAAAAGTTTCCTCTGATGACATAACCAAAGGTATCTGGTCCAATGAAAGGAGTACTTTCTCTCATTTCCCTAGCTCTCTCTCCATTTCCTCTAGCTTTCCAAGTTCTTAGTTCTTGGACGAATCCTCTTCTTCCTCTAAAAAGAGTGATGTCATGCACTTCTTCCATTCTGTGGAAACTGATCTCTATTAGGTCTGCATTTCCATCTTTGTTGAAATCTCTTACAGTTACAAGTTCTGGCCTTCCATAGCCCCCATCACGAAGAGAACTATACTCTCCTTCTGGAACTGAAAGTCTGCAGACAATCTGGTCTTCTTGATTTTCGCAGCCAAGGTAGACCATAGTTCCATCATGGTTGAACTCATCTGTGAAACTTGCGGTTTCAAATGCTTCTGCTCTTGGAGCAGATGTTAAGGTAAGGGCAGTTAGTCCACCCACAACATACTTCATTATAGACATATTTTACTTCACCATATGTCATTTTCCTTGGTTGTTTTATAAGGGTTTCTTGGTATTTTGAACAGAATGGTTTTTTCTTCCTCTTTATAGCAATCTTTTTAAGTGTTTGAACTTGGGAAAAATGGATGCTTTCCCTTCAAAAAGACGAGCAAGCTCTTGTGGAGCAGTACCTTCATATCTTTACTAAGATTCTTAAGAATTGTTTGAAGGCAAAAACTGAGCAGATTCTTATTGTAACTGATGAAGGAACTGAGCAAAGTCGTTTGGCCCCGCTTCTTGCCTCTGGCTACTACGGTGCTGCGCAGAAGAAAGGTTTGAGCTCTACTCTTCTTGTGCAAGAAGTAAAGAAAGGTTTTATGCAAGCCGATATTCATGTCGTAAAAGCAATCACTTCTCTTCCAAGGGAAAGTGTTGTTATTGTTGCGGTGTCTAATAAGCTTGGTCGTTTTGGTGAGCACAAAAGTTTTCGACGTTTTTGTAAAGAACAGGGCCATCGTTTTGTCTCAGCTTCTGGATTAGGAGATGCAAAAAACAATCATTTTCAGCTTTTTATGGAAGCTATGAATTGTAATTATGCTCGTATGCGTAAACTTGGTGATAAAATCAAAAGGCAATGGGATAAAGCTAAAGAAATTCGGGTTGTAACTCCAGCAGGTACTGATCTTGTGGTTGATGTAGAAGGTATGCAAGCCATTGCGAATACTGCAGAATATTTTTTGCCAGGGATGGGAGGAAACGTTCCCGCGGGAGAAGTATACATTGCCCCCAGGGGGATGGAAGGCTGTTCTGGAGTTGTGGTGCTTGATGGAAGTATTCGTCATGAAAGTGGAAGTAAATTGCTTAGCTACCAATTGACGCTTCACGTTGAAAAGGGAAGAGTGGTTCGTATGGAAGGCCCGGAAGCAGAGATTTTGGAGAATACTTTTCAAAAGTTTGAAGACCGTGCAAAGTATCCAGAACGTGTTCGTTTGGTAGGAGAGCTTGGTATTGGTATTAATCAGGGCGCAGTGCTTATTGGTTTAGCACTTATGGATGAGAAAGTATCTGGCACCGCGCATGTTGGGATTGGAAGCAATGCTTGGTTTGGTGGGGCTATTAAGACGATTTTTCATGGAGATATGACTTTTAAGAATCCGAAGTTTTATGTTGATGGGAAAGAGTTGAAAATGTAGTTGGATTTATCTCTCTTATCTCTCAATCACTTCTTTGGTAACCAAGTTCACAATCTTACTCGGTCTTCCACTGATCTCACCATCGTAAATCATAAAGTCTACTTCCCTTTCAATATCAGGATCAAGGTCTTCTAAGTTTTTCATGAAGCGCTCTCCATGTTTATTCACAGAAGTGGTTACAATTGGAAGGTCTAATTCTTCTAGGGCTTTGTTTAGATAATGATCTGGCATACGCACGCCAATGTTTTCGGTTTCTGGAATAACATTTTTTGCAACCGCTTTTTTGTTCTTAAGTTTTACAATGAAGGTGAATGGACCTGGAAGTTTGCTTAAGTGTTCTTCTTTTTGTTCTTTGCTGAGCTCACAATTTTCTTCTATCCACTGTTTAGAGGGGACCCAGATAGAGAGGGGGCTTGTTGGTCTTTGTTTTATTCTTCTAATTTTAGCAACTGCCTTTTCATCTTGCGCATTACAACCAATCCCATAGATGGTGTCTGTCGGGTAAATGAAGACTGCCCCTTCTCTTACTTTCTCAAAGAGCTCTTGCTTTCTCATTAAGAGTTCTCGTTTTGCTAAGATTTCCATTGCTAGCGCGAGACATTTTGTGTTGCTTAAAAAAGTTGTGGAGAATAAAAGAAGGAGAGGTTGCCGTGCGTAGTGTCCTACGCACAGCTTGGGTGTAAGAGGTGTGTGGCGGTAGTAAAGTAATGTGGCCAAGCTATGGCGATGTAGCTTAGCCTGGCTAGTGGATACTAGCAAGTTGAGGATCTGCGAACAGAAAGTCGTCAAGATCAGTTTGCTGGTGGCTTCTTTGTTCTAGAAATGCGTATTTCTCTAGAAGAAATCTGATTCTGTCTTTTGTTGGAATGATCATTTCCGGGATTTGTTTTGTTTCCATTATACCCACGCTCCACTCATTTGAAAGTCAAAGATGTCTGCTGCTTGCCGTTCTAGTGATTGTGTTGATTGTACTGGCTGTCCTACTGTTCTTCTTGTAAGGTCAGCTACTTGCTGCTCAAAAAGGTGTTTAATCGTTTTATGACTCATATCTACCATTGTGGATACCTCCGTTTTGGCCTTGATTCTTGTTTGACTTTGTATCATGGCTTATTTTTGGCTTGGGAGGTATTTATACTCTGACCAATGTTGTCCAGTGTCCAGTGTTTGGCATTGAGGTTGAGAAAGGAGAAAATTTTTTGGAATGGGCCAGAGAAATATTGGCTAGTGGCTAAGAAGATTTAGAAGGAATGTTAAAGAAAAATATGTAAGAAATTGTTGTTTGTTGCTTTACTCAACAAGTACGCCGCTCACTACTGCTTGCTGGCCTGGCCTGCTGGTAACTCGCACTTTTCCAAGATCAGTTTCTACAATAGCCCCTTTGGTTAAGATGTTACGTCGAACCAAATGTGGATTAGCTTTGTTCTCAATTACGTTTTTGATGGTAGTTTTTTGTACCTTTCCATCTTTGCTAGCCACGTTAATGGTCTTTTCTGAGAGTAAGAATCGCTTAATGTTTCCACCTAAGACTCTAAGAACCTTCGCTTTTCGCTCCGCAAGCTTGGTCATAGTTGATTGGCGAGCTAAGTGTACTTTTCGCTTAGTTTTGATGTTTGTGTAGCGACCACCGCTAGCCTTCCTATTTGATCGTTTTTGTAATCGTGCCATTTTTTGCTTTTGAGAGCTGTCCCCTTTTTAAAGGTTTCTTCTTCTTGGCTTTCATCGGGGACCTAAAAAAGTTACTCCTTGTCTGGGACAATTTTTATAAAAGCGCAGCGTTTTTGCCTTCTATGATCTTAGAACAGCTCCTTGGTAATTCAATTTTTACTGAGGCAGTTAATGCTGCAGCTCTTGCAACAGAAGAAAAAGATAGAGAGTGTCGTTTTGCTGTTTATCTCTCACCTAAGGGAGATTTTTACTTTGATGATGTAGAACTTCGATCGCCTGACTCTACAGAGATTTCTCCCGAGCAAGTTCAGATAAGGGTTGCTTTATCTGAGGAGAGTCGTCGTTCTGCTCCACCTCTCGAGAGTACAGGAGATAGTACTATTGACGATTTGAGACAGAGGCTTCTTGGAACCTTGGGCATGATTAGGGCCCCTTCTTCTCATGCCCAAGGCCTTTTGAGAAGGGACAGATCTTTCACAGTTTATTCTATACCACCTGGTTTTGATCCTGAGAGTTGTGCTGAGGCAAGGTTTCTTTTGGGAGTTCATACACACCCAGTAAGTGGAGATTCTTTTATTGGTTACCCTTCCTGGACCGATTTATGCACAGAGTATAACTTTTTTACCTCGAGGTCAGATCCAGCAAAAGGATTACATCCGGGTTCACTCTCAATGATTGTTGGTTCTAGAGTTGGAAAACCTGTCCTTACTTTTTATCAGTTTGATAGGACAAGGAGTGCTCTCCCAGATGGGGAAAACCCTCCTGGAGAGCTTTTTGTTCCAAGTTTTGAGGGAGAATACATTGAGCAGATTGGTAGTCGGGATCTTCAAGCAGAAGAAGTAGCGGGGCTCCTTGATTTTTATGGGTTTTTGCATGCAGAAGTTCCTTTTCCAGTTCCAAAAGGTTATGACCTTGCTGGGGCCATTTCTCACTTTCAATGTTAGTAAGTTGTTGTTGTCTAGAAAGAAGTGGTCATTTCTTGCAAATGATCTTCTTCAGCTTTGCTTTGCCTTTCCAATCAAGCGCATGCTCAAGTACTTCTTCAAGAGTTTTCACTGGAATGATCTTAACTTTGCCTAACTTTTCTTTTTTGATGACAATATCTTGTAAGTTGCTGTGAGGAACAATAACTATTTTTACTCCGCTATCAATTGCAGCTTCAACTTTGTAAGAAACACCGCCCACTGGAAGCACTTCTCCTCGAACTGAAAGAGAACCTGTCATTGCCACTGATTGTTTAATTGGAATTTCTTTGAGCGCAGAGATGATAGAAGTTGCCACCGCAATGGATGCTGAATCTCCTTCTACTCCTTCATAGGTTTGCAGAAATTGAACAAAAATATCTTTGGTTTCTCTAATATCTTCACCGAAAAGTTTGAGAATAATTGCTGAGACGTTTTTGATTGCTTCTTTTGCAATCTCTCCAAGCTTACCAGTTGCAATCACTTCGGGTTTTTTGCCACCAAGAGTTACTGTGGATTCAATTGGAAGCATAATCCCTGAATGTGCTGAGCCTGAACCAATGACTGCAAGGCCATTTACCCTTCCAACCCTGGTTCCTTCGGTCACAATCACTTCATAGGATTTTTTGTTCTCAATATATTTGTCAGCAATTTGCTGTTCAAGCGGTCTTGCTAATTTTCTTGCATTGTTCACGTGCTTTGTTTCTACAAGCTCTTTGCCTTCTTCTTTAGCAAGATCTCCTGCTGCTCTTACAAGTCCTCCGAGTTCTCGTAGGCGCACCGTAAGTTTGTTTTTTCTGCTTGCTCTTCGCTTAGCTTCCTCAACAATTTCTTTGATTGCGCCAACTGAGAAATGAGGGATTTTTCCTTTCTCTTTCTTGACTTCTTGAGCAACAAACCTCGCGATTTTGAGGCGGTTCTCTTTGTTATCTTCCATGGTATCATTCATGTAGATCTCGTAACCATATCCTCTGATTCTGCTTCTTAGGGCAGGGTGCATATTCTTAATAGTATCAAGGTTTCCTGCAGCTACTAAGATGAAGTCGCAAGGAACTGGCTGGGTTCTTACCATAGCCCCACTGCTTCGCTCTGATTGGCCAGTAATTGGAAACTTTTTTTCTTGAATTGCTGAGAGTAATTCTTGTTGTGTTCGTAGATCAAGAGTTGCAATTTCATCTATGAAAAGTACACCTTTGTTTGCTTTGTGAATCATTCCAGCGATGACTCTTTGGTTTGGTGGTGTTCCTAAGCCTCCACTTTGCAAAGGATCGTGTAGTACATCTCCTAAAAGAGCTCCTGCGTGCGCTCCAGTTGCATCATAAAATCCTGCTTCTTTGTCTTGGTTATCTACAATTACTTTTGGTGCAATGACTTTTGCTCCACCTCCAAGGGCTCGTGGGCCCATATTCATAAGCACCGAGAATGCTACTAAAAACATCATTCCTCCAAGAAATAATGCAGCAAACATCACATCTGATTGGTAATGTGTTCTTGCCCACCAAGGAGCAATCATCACAAAGATTGCTAGAACAAATGATAAGAATCGTACATTTTTGAAAGCATTTTTGGCATCAAGTTGAGCTCGTCTTACGGTCTCTTTTCCTTTTCCTGCTCCAACTGTCTTGATAATTGGTTCATTGTCATCTTCAGCGTTAGGATAAGCAATGACATCTTGGAGAGCAGATTTTGGTAACAGTTCTGAGAGAGCAATTCCCAGCATGGATTTCCCTGTTCCTGGTTCACCGATAAGCAGTACGTGTCTTCGCTGTAAGGCAGCTTTCTTGATGATGTTCACTGCCTCTTCTTGACCGATAACCTGATCTACTACCTTTTGTGGAACAGTGATATTTTTAGTAGATTTCATTGAGAACAGGTGCCCTTATCTTGGCTCTTTTATATATCTTCTGGAAGAAGGGGTGGGTAGAGAATTAATTGAGTTATTGTGCAGGAGGTGCTTGTCCTTTCTTTGCCTTTTGTTTTTGCAAACTCACATAAATCTCAGCAAAGGTTTTTTCTTGCTCAAGATGAATCTTTTTCTCGTTTTCTAAATGCAGCATTGGGATAAAAGTGTAGGCTTTCTCTTTTTTCCCGGCTCTTGGTGGGAGAAGTTTGGTAAAGGTAAGTTTCTTTTTTTGCTCCTTTTTTGAGTAATAGTTAATCTTATTGTAGACTTCATTGATGAGATCAGTGATATCTATCTTTTTATCTGGGAGAAGAGTCTTGAAGTTGACTGGTTTTTGTTTTTCAAGCACCTTTTTCTTGCTCTCCATTGCACGTTGAAGCGCCTCGACAAGATCATGAATAGAAACTTTTCTGCTTCTTGGTTGTGGATTTCTTGGAATAAGTGTGTACTTTTGTTTCTTCTGTTTGTCCAATGCTCGTTGGTCTGCATCGTCCCAATGTTCGTCATCAAGTTCATCATCTTCGGCTTCCATATCGTTGATCAGTCTATCGAGATTGGAGATGTCGTGGTCGAGAAGATGTGCCGATTTTACTTTAAGCAGAATTGCTGCTGCCAGGAAAATCTTTCCCGAAACAATGAGGTCTGCTTCTTGCATTTCTTTGATAACTTGAATGAATTTTTGGGTCAGTTTTACAAGGTCAATGTCCCAGGGATCCATGCCTTCTGCTTTTACAAGATCGTAGAGCATAGTTCGCCAAGTAACGTCGTCGTGTTCAAGAAGCAATTCATAAATTCGATCTTGCATGGAGGGAAGTGGATTTTTTTCGTTTATAATGCTTTTTGTTTCTGTTTTGTCTTTTGCTGGGCTATTTTGTGGTAGAAAAGTTAATAAAGAGCAAGGCGGGATCAGGGGATAGCAAAGTGATTGGTGGAAAATGGGCTTGTGGTCTAGTGGCTATGACAGTGCCCTTACATTTTTCCTGAGTGATTGGGAAAATAAGTGAGGCATTGATCCCCGGTTCGAGTCCGGGCAGGCCCACCATATTTTTATCAGGTGGTTTCTTTTGTTTGAATAATAAAAATGGATGCACAAGATATTTACGAGCCAGCAGAAGATTCATATCTGCTCAAAGAACAAGTACAATCACATGCTTTTGGTCGCGTGCTTGATATGGGCACAGGCTCAGGAGTGCAGGCACTTTCTTTGGTGAAATCAGAGAAAGTCAAATCTGTTCTTGCAGTTGATATTAATCCCAAGGCAGTTAGTGTTTTGCGTGAGAAGATTGCTAGTGGGGAACTTGGAGAGTTGAAGTATTATTCTGTTTTAGAAAGCGATTTATTCTCTAATGTTGAAGGCTTGTTTGATACGATTATTTTCAATGCACCTTATTTGCCACAAGATTACATCGGTGGAAAGGCAGTAGTTGATCCAGCACTTTATGGTGGGAAACAAGGTTGGGAGATTTTGGAGCGTTTCTTTTTAGAAGTTGGAGATCATCTTGCTTATGGTGGACAAATTCTTGTTCTTTTCTCCTCTTTAACGGACAAGGGGAAGGTTGATGAAATCATTGATCTTGGTATGTATTCTTCTGAATTATTGATCGAGAAAAAGTTGCCGATGTTTGAGACTTTGTATATCTATAAAGTGAAAGCAAATGATGTACGTAATGCTTTGCAGTCGAGAGGAGTACATTCTTTGAAGTATTTTGATAAGGGCCGACGTGGCTTGGTTTATACTGGTCGATGGGATAAGAACTCTTTTGCAAAGAAATTTTTAGCGAGCAAAGAGGAAGTTACTGTTGCTGTTAAAGTTAAGAACAAGGAGAGTTTGGCGCATGGTCGGATTCGTAATGAAATCTATTGGCTTCGTAAGTGTAACGCAGAAGGAATTGGCCCTAAGTTGTACTTTTATGATAAAGAGTATCGTTATGTTGTTCGTGAGTTTATTGAGGGAAAGTTTTTTTCAGATTTTTTGGAAGAGCATGCTGGGGATAAAGCTAAAGTTCTTGGTGTTTTGAAAGATGTTTTGCATCAGTGTTTTCTTCTCGATAAAATGAAGGTTACTAAGGACGAATTTACTCGTCCTTTGAAGAATGTTATGGTAAACGGGGGAGCTAAGGTTGTTCTTTTAGATTTTGAGCGTTGTAGAAATGATGAGCAGCCAAGTAATGTAAGCCAATTTGTGAGTTTTCTTGCTAATCAAGGTTATGTTGATAAAGAGAAAGCAATCTTGTTGAGTCAAGAATATAAGAAAAGCTATGCTGAGAAGGAATATTCGGCTTTAGTTGCTTTACTTTGGTGATTTGTTAGGTTAAGGGTTTTAGGAGATAGATCCCTTGACTCCTTGTTTCTTCACAGAGCGCGCTTACAAAATCTTCTCTTTCTTGTCTTGAAAGCTCCCTTGGATGACAAACTCGGGAGTGTCTTACTAGCCAAGTAATGTTAATTCCTGGAGCGGATCTAAACTCATAACTCCAGCCGAGGACTGGAGAAACTCCATAAAGAGTGTCTCTCCCAGCTATCCTCCCAACTCGAATGGCTGATCCTCTTCCAAAACTTGCACAGATCCCTCCTTCTCTCCTTCTAAAACCTACGCCAAGATACTCTCTTGATCCATCTTCTTCTCGAAGCATTCGTAGACCAAAGACACTTATCTTTGGGGGGAACTCTCTGAATGTGTTCATGTTTTTTCTCCCTGCTGTCACTTTATAGATTTTTCTCCTAAAAACTCGATTTTTCTCTCAAATTTCAGAAAAATGTGCCTATTTTCCAACAAACCATCAAGTATTCTTCTTGGGGGGAGTTAATAGAATTCCAATTGGTCATTAAGATAAGTTCCTTTCTTAAGCTCCACTGGACGCCAATCGTCTTGCACTAAATCTGCTTCTAGCCAATCGGCGAGCGCTTGGGGGTTGCCAATGGTTGCAGAAAGTCCTACAATTTGTGGCTGGATAAGCCTTTTGAGAAGTGTAAGGATGATTTCTAGGGTTGGGCCCCTGCTTGGATCATTAAGCAGGTGGATTTCATCAATGACAACGAGCTTTACTTCGGAAAGCCAAGCAACTTTGTGGCGAATAAGTGAGTCTAGTTTTTCTACTGTGAGTACAAGAAGATCGTTGTGGGCAAGGTAGGGGGAGGGTGAATCAATGTCGCCAGTTGATTTTGCGACTTTGTAGCTGGTGCTTTCTAGAAGTTTTTGAAATTCCTTGTATTTCTCATTGGCAAGTGAGCGCAGAGGCACCAAGTAGATGGCTTTTCCTTTGTCTAAAGTGTTTGCAATAGCCATGCTTGCAACAAGGGTTTTGCCCGAAGCAGTTGGCGCGCAGATGAGCTGGCTTTTGTTTTCAAGAAGTCCGGCTTGCACTGCTTTTGCTTGGATGGGAGTTAAATTTGGGAATTTGTTATAGTTTGTTTTGAAGTACCCTGGCAAGTCTAGTTTGGCAATTTCCATTTTCGTTTCTCTTTTGCTTCGCTTCTGTGGGTAGAAAACATTTTATAATTTTGTTGCCTGTTGGGAGGTGAAGGTTTGTTTTCCTCCTGTTTGTACAGGGAAAGCTTGCTTTTCTAGAACTTAGTTCTAGTTGTCATTTCAATGTGATGAACTCCTAAAATCAAAAAATTTTGTTTTTTTAGAGCGAAGTTACTGTTTTTTGTGCCGTTTTCTCGTCGATTTTGCGAAAAGCTTATAAACGAAAATGGGGGTTTCGTTAGCAATTACGCTATATTTCCGCTAGATATCCGTCTGTGAAAACGAAAAAGGATCTTCGCCTTGGAGTCCTTTTCGGAATTTTTGTGGGTGGAAGTCTGAGGAAAGAGAGGTAAATTGACACGAGGTGTATGTAAGTAATGAACGCAAAAAAAACTTTTAAACGGCTTACGGCGGTTGCTACCGGTGCAACTTTGCTAGGAGCTACAATGATGGGTGCGTTGGCTGCAGATTTGAGCGAGTATCCAGATATGTTTGTTTCAGAGGGAGCATTCGATGGAGCATTGGTTATTGGATCAATTGCAGATCCAGTGGACAACATAGCTATCACTGACATCGCGACCAACATGTGGGTTGCAGGGGCAGATGCTACAACAAGTACTTCTGTTGAAGGAGATTCCTACAAGTTTGGTGAAGGCGGAAACATGCTTGAGTTCGAAGAAGGTCTTGTGAACTTGACAACCTTCCTAGATTCAGATGATCTAGACGCTCTTGATGCTTGGACAGTTGATACTTCCAAAGGATCTGGAACTTATGATCAGTATCTTCGATTCTCTTCAGACTCGTCTGCAAGGGTTGTTTTTGAGGAAGCTGATGATGAGGATGATACCACTGCACTCTTCCTGAAATTGAGTGATAACGAGCAGTTTGCTCAGTACCACATGGATTTCACTCAGGATATCGAGTCAGACATCGTTTCCGGTGAGTGGGAAGATCTAGAAGATGAAGCTTTCTACATCTTAGGAAAAGAGTACTCTGTAGTTTCCACTTCCAACACTTCCGTTAGAATGGATCTTATGACTGGTACCGTTAAAGGGCTCCTTCAAGAAGGAGAGGCTCAAACCTACACAATTGATGGAACTGAATATGACATCGAGCTTCACTCCGTTGACTCCGACAGCGAAGCGAAGTTTATCATCAACGGTGAGCTTACTCGATCTCTTGCTGATGGTGAGACTGAAAGGCTTGATGGCGGTATCAACTTTGGTGTTAGCGATGTGACTAACCAGCAGATTACTGGTGGTATTCGTGATGCTGAGTTCTGGCTAGGTGCGGATAAGATTCGAATTGAAGACTCCGCTACTATGCAAGTAAACGATGAGTCTATCAACGGTCTTGTGTCTGAAATTACTAACTCTCAGACTGGAAGTGAAGTTACCATTAGTTCCATTAAGGTAAACATGACTGCTCAGGATGATTATTGGGTTCCGGCGGGTGGATACCTTAGCGAGAACTACAATATGGAAGAGCCAGAGCTTGTTTTCACCGAGAACTGGGACTTCTACTTCGCAGGTTTTGCTGAAGAGTTGAGCAACCCGATTGATCTGAAGTCTGATGGGGGAGAAGAAGGATATTCTCTTACTTTCACCAACGTAGCTGGAAACGCAGTCAAGTTTAGACTTGCTTACGATGGAAGTAGTACTCCTAAGAACGCAGATAATTCTGGAACTACCACTATCAATGGTCACTTCGGTGATAAGGATGAGATCCTTCACATCACAGCGGCTAGTACAGAGAACCCTATCTATGACGATGAGTGGTTCATCTTGAACACTGATACTGATAAGGATTCCGAGACCTATGTTGTGCAGTATAAAGGGCATGATGATAACGACACTTCAGATCCGAAGTTGAAGTTGAGTATCCACGGTCTCGATGATGGTGTTTCTGTTACTCGAAACGTTGACATCGAGTCTACTCAGACAACTGCGATCTTGAGCCTTGGCGGTGACGAGTTTACCTTTACCATCAGTGATCCTGATGAGAAGGACTCTAACATCACTGCGATCTCAGGTGGGTCTTACTCTGGTCAAGAGAACCTTATCTACACAGAGTATGGGGCAAAGATGTTTCTTACTACAAGTGAAGGAGCTTCTGCGGCAAGGAACACCACTGCGGGGTTAATTTATGCAGGAACAGCAGACACTAACGACGATAACAGCACCATGGTTGGTGGAGAGTTGTTGATTAACATCACCGAGTTTGATACCAACAGAATGGATGATTACACAGGTGGCGACCTTGTTGCTTATAACATCACTGCAAGCAGCAATGAACTAGATGCAACTAAGTATGGTGGAATCTCCTTGATTGAATCCGACGCTAACGAAGATGTTAATGAAGGATACAGCACCTATGGTAGTTTTGTAAGTGAAGATGCTGGTGACTCTGATCAGAAAACCAGTGTGACAATTACTTACCCGGCAACCCAGCTTGAGGCAGGAGTTTACGTTACCTCTGGAGCTGCAACCGCTACCACTGTTGCGACTGGTGATCTTGAGAGAGTAGACGTTCCTTCAGTGAAGCTTGACAGCGAGCTAGCTAGCTTGTCTGCACAGCATGTAATCACTGTTGGTGGTCCTTGTGTAAACACTGTTTCCGCTGAGCTTCTTGGGAGCCCTGCTGACTGTACCGAGGGATTCACTCCTGGTGTGGCTCGAGTAAAAGTCTTTGAAAACGGAGACTATGTGGCTATGCTAGTGGCAGGATACTCTGGTGACGACACTCGATTAGCTGGTCAGGTTATCGCTAATAGATGGGCTGAGATGTCTGGTGAAGAAGTTGAGATTGAAGGTACTACCTACATGGACGCAACTTTGAGCGCACCAAGTGTTGCAGCGGCAGCTGATGTTGCAGACGATGTTGTTGATGACGTAGCAGATGCAGATGATGCAACTGCTGACGACACAACTGCAGATGATGCAGCAACTGATGACACAACTGATGCAGAATAGGCTTAGGCCTTTCTTTTTTCTTTTTCTTTTCCTTTTTTGAGACGTCTTCTTTTTGGCTTTGAGATTTCTTTTCCCTTTTTGCTTTCAGAAGCTTAATAAAAACAAGCACTTCTTTAGTCCTCATGCAGGCCTTGACTTTCCTTAGAGATTCTTTTTCCTTAGTTCGTGTTCGGCAATGGTACAAGAACCTCCTTGTCTTTCTCGCGCTTTTTTTCTCTGGACAGCTTTTTGTAGCTTCAGAATTTTTGCTGCTCTCTTTGGCCTTTTTGTCCCTTTCTTTTGTGGCTTCTTCTTACTATATTATCAATGATCTTATTGATTTGAAGAAAGATAGCTTACATCCAGAGAAGAAACATCGACCTTTGGCTTCTGGAAGAATTAGTACTCTTTGGGCTATTTTCTTAGTTTTTCTTTGTCTTTTTGCGGGCTTGTGGCTTGCATTTAGCATTACTTTGCTCTTCTTCTACTTCGCTCTTCTTCTCTTTTTTGTGAGTGTTCTTTACTCCATTTTCTTGAAGAAGATACTTTTTGCTGACGTTTTAACCATTGCGGTTTTGTTTGTTCTACGCGCAATCTCGGGAGCTTTTGTTATTGGAGTGGTCATTTCTCCTTGGCTCATTCTTTGTCCCTTTTTCTTGGCCCTTTTTCTTGCTTTGGGGAAAAGGCATGCGGACCTTTTGTTGCTCGGACCAGTGAAGAAGGCAGTCAGAACTCGAAAGGTGCTTGGACAGTATACCTTAGAATTAACAAGTAGTATGATGCTTTTGGCAACCTCTTTATTGGTGATCTCTTACGCCCTTTATTCCTTCTTGAGCCCTTACAATTTTTTGCTTTACACCTTACCTTTTGCTCTTTTTGTGGTCTTTCGTTATTATGCTTTGGTGCAGCAAGGCTCGCCCATTGCTCGTGAACCCGGCTTCTTCTTTAAGGATTGGCAACTGGTAGTTGGGGTTGTGTTATGGTTAGCTTTAACTTATTTGTTGATTTACATGCTTTGAGTTGTGTCTTTGTTTGTAATGGTGTTGAAGGAGGTTTCTTCTTTGGTTTTTTGATTCAAAAGTTATATAAAGGCAGTTTTAAGATATTTTAAGGTGATAAACAGCCAGATTTTTCTATATCTGATCTTAGGACTTCTCCTCTCTTTTACAGTCATGGCCTTGCCTTCTTGGATTAGGCGGGCTAAGGCAGCAGGATTAGTTGGAGAAGATGTACATAAGATTGGTGAGAAAAAGGTTGCTGAGATGGGGGGTGTTATTGTTCTGCTTAGCTTTTTGCTAGGCATGTTGCTCTTCATTGCTTTTCAAGTCTTCCTTCTTGGGGAGGAAGGGATCATTACACCACTTCTTTCTATTTTGGTAGCTGTGCTTGTTGCAGGAATGATTGGAATTATTGACGATATCTTGGGCTGGAAAATTGGTCTTCGTCAATGGCAAAAGCCCTTGTTAACTTTGCTTGTTGCCCTTCCGGTTATGGCAGTTGATGCTGGGGTTCGAGTGATGTCGCTGCCTTTGCTTGGAGCAGTTGATTTGGGTGTGTTCTATGTTTTGCTTGTGATACCTGTGCTTCTTTTGCTCTCTACGAATGGGTTTAACATGCTAGCTGGTTATAATGGTCTGGAGGCGGGCCAAGGTATTTTGATCTTAGGAACCTTGAGTTATTTTGCTTTTGTTAATCAGTTAGGGTGGTTGAGCATGGTTGCTTGGTGTATGCTTGTCCCCGTCTTTGCTTTTTGGCTTTTTAACAAGTTTCCTGCCCGTATTTTTCCTGGAGATAGCTTTACTTACACTGTTGGTGCGCTTATTGGAGCAATTACGATATTTGCTGATCTTGAAAAAATATTTTTGATCCTTTTTGTTCCTTACATTATTGAGTTCTTCTTGAAATTACGTGGTCGTTTCAAGAAGGAAAGTTTTGCTCATTTGGCAAGCGGGGGGGCGCTTAAGCTTGGTAATGATGGAAAATGGTACTGTTTGACCCATATTGTGATTTCTGGACTTGAGTGGCTTAAGGTAAAAGTTACTGAACAACGAGTTGTGCTTGGAGTCCATTTTGTACAGTTGTTGTTTATTGCTTTGGCGTTTATTTTGTAGGTTGATAGATTTTGTTTGATTATGGTTTTGAGAAATGGTTGATATGAAAAAAAAAATTGTGGCTTTGATTCCTGCCTATAATGAAGAATTGCACATTGCTCAAGTTATTGAGAGGGTACGCCCTCATGTCTCTCAAATTGTTGTTGTGGATGATGGAAGTTCTGATAGAACGGCGGAGCTTGCAAGGGCTGCTGGGGCAGATGTGGTTTTGAACCATCCTGTGAACGGTGGGAAGGGTGTTGCTTTACAAACCGGTTTTTCTTATGCTTTGTCAACTGATGCATCTCATGTTATCACCATTGATGCAGACGATCAACACGACCCATTAGAGATTCCTGCCTTTTTGCGTGAAATGGAAGAAAGTGGGAGCTCTATTGTCATTGGTGCTCGAGAAAGAAATAGGAAAATGCCAGGCATTTTTCGCTTTGGGAATTATTTTTTGAATAATAGTTTTTCTGTGCTTTTTGGGACCAAGGTGAGTGATACTCAGTCTGGTTATCGTTTGTTTGCTGCGCAGCATTTGGCAGAGCTTCAGCTTGAGAGTGCTGGCTATGAGATTGAAACTGAGATTTTGGCCAAGGCCGGAAAGAAAAAAATGAGTATCAGTGAGATTCCAATTTCTACCAAATATCACAATAAATATAAAGGGACAACCGTCCTAGATGGGGTACGCATCTTTATGAAAATGCTTTCCTGGAGAATTGGAAAATAATTTGCTTGGGAGTTGAGGAAAGAGAAATGGTTTTGTTACAATTGGTTGGAGTTTTGTTCGCTGTAGTGATGCTCTACATCACTTATTTTAATTATAAACGAAAGGATTTGACTTTACGGGATTTGTGGTCTTGGGGAGCACTTTGGATTTTACTCATTATTTTGATCTTGTTCCCAGATGTAGCTTCATTTGTCTTTGAGCCTTTAAGTGTTCAAGGGGCATTGCAGTTTATTATCTTAGTAAGTATTGGGGTGTTGTTCTTGGCAGTCTTCAATAACTATTTGCTCTTGAAGAAAAACCAGCGTAAACTCACTGAAATTATTAGCAAGGTAGCAATTAAAAAACATCATGATGGTAAAGAAAGTAAAAAAAATCATGACCGTTGATTTAGAGGGAGATATCGGTTGTGGCTCAGCAAAAGGAGTTGAAGTAGTTCCAAAGTTGCTGGACTTTTTTTCTTCACATAATATTTCAGCTACTTTTTTTGTAGTCTCTTCTTTACTCGAGAAGTATGAAGATTTGGTTAAAGAGATTGCTCGCAAGCATGAAGTTGCTTCACATTCTCACTCACATAAGTTTTTTCAAAGTTCTGAGATCGCTTTAGATGAAATGTCTAGATCTTTTGAGGAGTTAAGTTCTTATGGTTTTAAGGTCAAAGGGTTTCGAGCTCCTGGTTTTGTTGTGACTAAAGATCACTTTAAGTTGTTGAAGCAGGTTGGCTATACTTATGATTCATCACTTGCTCGCTTCTTTCCCGGACGGTATCGCCATTTGTCGCTTCCTTCCAAACCTTTTGTTCGAGATGGCGTGTTAGAGTTTCCGATGCCTACATTTGTCTATCCTTCTGTGAATGCTGGTTTGAGTTATTTGAAATTGCTGGATCCTGTGTCTCGAGGTTTTGGTCAGCCTTACATGTTCTACTTGCATCCTTGGGAATTTCTAGAGAAGAAAGATCTTGGTGGTTCGGGTGGCTTTGTGCATAAGCTCTTGCAGAGAAATACTGGTGCTAAGGCTTGGGATTTGTTTGAGCGCTATGTGACAAAGAAAGAGGGTGTGCAGTGGGTGAGTTGCGAGAGGTGGGTTGAGAAGTGAGCAATAACATAGTTCCAGTTCCTGTAGGGCAAGAAGAAGTTGTGTACTCGGGTAAAATTTTTACTGTTGTTAAGCAAAAGATGAGAATTGGTGAGAAAGAAGTCTATTTTGAGAAGGCAAGAAGGGCCCCTGGAACTCGTCTTTTGATTGTTAGAGGAAGGCAGATTCTTATGACTAAGGAGTATAGGGCTGAGCTAGGTGATTATGATTATCGTTTGCCTGGTGGAAAGGTTTTTGATACTCTTACTGCTTATCAAGAAGCGCTTTCTAAAGATGATTTTTCTCTTCTTGATGCTGCAAAGGAAGCTGCAAGCATGGAGGCTTTTGAAGAAGCTGGGATTGTTGTTAAGAACATAGAACATTATCACACTGCTCACTCCGGGGCAACGGTTGAGTGGGACATGTATTACTTTTTGGTTTCTGAGTTTGAAGAAGGAGAGCAGCACCTTGAATCTGGTGAAGATATTGAGAAGTTTTGGCTTTCTTTTTCTGAAGCAAAGAAAATTTGTGTGGAAGGCAAAGTAAGGGAAGATAGAACACTTGGTGTACTTTTGGGGTTTTTATTAGGTTTAGAGAATTAACTTGTTTAGAAAAAGTTAAATAATCAGAAGCTCTTCTTTTCATTGTGGCAAAAAAAGGGATGAGAGCTTGGAGCAGCGGAGATTGGCTTTGGTTTGCTGCTTCTGAGCTTGCACTTTTTGCTTTTCTGTTTGTACTTTTACGCTCTCTGGGGGCTGAAGAACATGCGCTTTTTCCTTATTGCAATGTTGTTATCTTGTGGGCTTTGCTTAATTTTAGTTTCTTTGCTTGCCCTGTTGTAAGAAAGCACTTCTTTTGATCCCCTTGTAACTTTTAAGATATTTAGATCCCAAGCCCTCTTCTTAACCACATGCCAGGAATTTGCGTCAGTTTAAGCGGTAATCTTCTCCAGATCTTAATTGCAAGATTGAATTTGCTGTTTGAAGGGTCTAGGTTAGGTGGAGCACTTGCTTTCCACAGTGCATAATAAGTTGGTAATTCTTTGAGTTCTGCACCCCATCTCTTTTTGAAAGTAAACTGGCCAGATTCTTCTCGAACTAAACCAAAGTCAAAAGTTTCATAGTCATTATCAATTGCCCACTTAATGAAAGTCCAGTGCGTTGCATCGTTTGGCCTGAGATCTTGCACTTTGTGATCATAGATAGCGATGACAATGTGCACACATTTAGTTTCTTTTGTGGTGAAACCAACAAGCGCCCCTATGAGTTTGTTCTTATGGTAGGCTCCAAAGATTTTTGCTCGCTCTTTTGGAATAAGTTGCTTGTAAAGTGTAGTGAAATAGCGCTTGCCATAAGGTGGTGTACCAAAAGCCCGCATATTCTTGAGATAGAGTTTATAGAGTGGCCCCAAATCTTCTTGTGGAATCTCTCTGACTTCAAGTCCCTTGAGAGATTTTTTTATGGCTTTTCTTTTTGATTTTTGAATACCTTTCCAAACAGTTTCTTCATTTGGAAGAGGAAGCTCGAAGCGTTTGTAGCGATTGATTTTGGTGAGGGCTTGTTTTGTGTGTTTAGGATCAAGCGCATCTTTGCTTCTGATCTCTAGAAAGTCATAATTGTCTTTGAACCGCTTTTTGAGCTCGCCTAGTAGTTCTGGAATGAGTGTATGATCACCACAGAATCCTCCGAACTCAATGTAAGCTGTTGAAAACACCCTCCTACCAAATATTTTTGAGTTTACAGGAACAATGGGGAGCATGAGTTGGATGTTCTTATCTTGCTTGTGGATGAGAGATGCAAAATGATACTCGCAGCTAAAGGCTTCTTTAACAAAGTCTCTGTATTGGAGAATATGTTCCTTGCTGTGCTTGTACTTTTTTAAGAAAAGTTCTAGTTGTTCTTTGCTTGGCTCCAAGGTAAAGGAGTATTCTTGCTTTAGCTCTTTGCTCATCCTGATATCCCTACTAAAATTACTCCTAACATAATCAGGGTAATTCCTAACCATTTTTGTTTGTTCATCTTCTCTCCTAAGAATACCATGGAGAGAAAAATTGTCCAAATGTAACTGAGTGAGACTACTGGGTAGAGCACTGATAACTCTCCATAACGTAGAGCGTAGACGAAAAAGAGTGAGGAGAGAAAATAAAGTATTGCTCCACTGTAAAAGAAAGGGTTTGTAGCTAGACTGAAGATGTTTCTTTTTAATTTTTGGCTTGCAAACTTGAGACAAAGGGCCCCGCTTGCTCCAAGAATGGTTCCAATTGTGACTATTCCAATTCCTAGTAGAAGTTCTTGATTCATTTTTCTGCACCTCTCCCAATGAGAACGATTCCAGTAATTATGGCAATCACTGCCAAGAGCTTGAGTTCTGTTATCTGCTCTCCTAGGAAGAGAGCAGAGAGAAGAGCGACCCACACAAAGGAAAGTGAGACAAAGGGAAAAAGAACGGAAAGTTCTCCATACTTGAGAGCTATGATAAGAAGAATCGCCCCAATACCATAAAAGGTCAGTCCTAAGATAAAAGGAATGTTAAGGAGAATTCCCTCAATACTAAAAGCAAAATTATTTGCTCCCATTTTGTAGAAGAGTTGCCCCACAGATGTGAAAAGTGTGCAAACAACCATCAATGTAATTCCTAAATGTAAATTTTTCATTCTTTCACTCGTTTTAAGAGCTGTTTCTCTGCTCTCTTTGTCCTTCTTTTCTTTTGCAACCTTTTTTAGAGTAGCTACGATCTTTTTGCATTCTTTAGTCTTTCGATAGAGTGCAAAGGTAAGTATTGTCTCTTGGGCTTTTCTTGCCTTTTTGAATTTTTTGTCAAATGAGTGAAAGGAAAACATTTCTCCGATATGTAGGCCTTCTTTAAGTAGTGATATCTTGAGTTGTTCTTTTTCTTCTTGGTCTCTTGTTTTTATGATAAAATAAAGCCAGGAAGCTTTCCCATGCATTTCTTCTTCAAAATTGTAGAGTCCCTTGAGCTCTCTTTGCAAGTATTTTGCATTTCTCTCCCGTCTTCTTCGTATTCTCTCATAGCGAAGCGCTTGTTGATACAGGATGCTCTTGGCGGCTTTTGGAAAAGAAAAGGAGAGAGCATCGTTGCTTGGTTTTTTAAGTTGCCTTTTGAGCAGTTGGTAGGTGATGGGGTAGATTGCTTTGTGGAAAAGGAAAGGGCTGAGTAGAAGTTCAGTTTTTTTCTTCCACCAAAGAAGTCTTGGGTAGGGTTTTTGTCCTTTTTTCTTTCTTATTTTTTGTGTTTCTTCTGTCTCTAAAGGAATGTTGCTAAGTACTAAGCCCCCTGCCGCACTGATATTTTTGCTAATCCCAAAAGAGTACACTGCCATGTCTCCAAAAGAACCAACTGGTTTTTCTTTGTAACTTGCTCCAAAGGCCTGAGCACAATCTTCTATGAGTAGGACTTTGTTTTTTTTACAAAGTGTTGTGATTTTTTCTATATCTGGAAGGAAGCCAAAATTATAACTTAGAATAAGCACATCTATTGTTTTGATAATTTTTTTTATATCTTCTACTTCTGCAACTATGTCACTTTCGTAAAAAATTACTTCTGCCCCTGCCCTTTTTGCTGCACTAGGGACCACATGGCAAGTGTAGGCTGGAACCCCTACCCTTAGCTTTTCTTTTTTTAGGCGGTTCTTGCTGGCTTGCAAGGAAATTTTTATCCCTTCTCTGGCAGAGCCCATCCAAAAAACTTCTTTTTTTCTTGGAAGGTAAGAAAAGAACTTTTCTTTGCCTTTTTTTTTGTTCTTTTTGAGGAGATCTTTATAACGGAAAGTAGGTGATTGTTGACTAATAAGCATAGGTTGCTCTTTCATAAAGCTATTTAAATAAGTTATTAAAAAGTGTTATTCTGATGAAAATCTGTTATATTAATCCGACAAATGCCCTGCGGCGCCCCATTGCCGAGCTTTCCAAGCAACTTGCAGCGCAGGGGCACCAAGTTACTGTTATGTATCCTTCTAGCAAAGCCTGTCCTGTGAAAAATTGGGTTCCCAACGCAGCATTAGAATCTGGGACTATTAAACTTCGTAAAATCCCTTCTTATTATCTTGAATCCTTGCGCTACTCTTTTCCTAACTTGCGCTTGCTTTGGAAAAACACTAAAGAGATTTTCAGAGAAAATGATCGTGTGCATATTTGGGAGTATTATTACCCGATCTCTGTTCTTCCTTTGTTGTATGCTTTGACTAGTAAGAAAAGGCGGCGTAAACTGATCTTAACTTCAGATGGTTTTGTAGGTTATTCTTATACTCCCAAAGATCCTTGGTGGCTTGTTCCTGCTTTTAGAATGTACACTCAATCTTTTGCTCGCTTTTTGTTTAAGATCCCTCCAAAAATGACTACTTATGGTCGAGCTCTACTTCCGGCTGCTAAAAAGGCAGGAGTTCCTTTAGGAAAATTGCAGATTCTTTCTACTGGGATACACCTTGATCGGTTTAAGGGAGTGAGTAAGAAGGAATTGGCTGCTCTTCGTAAGGAGTTTTCTTTGCAAAAAGGCAAAGATGAACAGGTTATTTTGTTTGTTGGCATGCTTACTGAGCGCAAGGGCGTTAAGACTGTTGTTAAAGTTGGAGCTGATTTGCTTCGCTCTGGAAAAAAGGTAAAAGTACTTATTGTTGGGGATGCGCATGGTGAGAATGTTTATGAGAAGTATGTTGCTCCAGAGTTTAAAGATAAAATCATTTTTACTGGAGGTCGAAAAGATATCCCTGCTTTGATGAAGGTCTCTGATGTGCTTTTACTCCCTTCGGAAGGAGAAGGTCTTCCGGGAGTTGTTATGGAAGCTATGTGTTCTGAGCTTGCTTGTGTTGCTACTGATGAAGGTTGCACTCGAGATTTACTCTTGGATAATGAAGCTGGGGTTTTGGTTCCTTTGGGAAGTTCTCCTGCTGTGTATCGTAGAGCAGTTGAGAAGGTGCTTGATAATCCTAAGAAGTATGGCAGGCGTGGGAAGGAATTGATTAAGCATTTTTCTTGGGATGTTATGCTTAAACGTTATAAGAAACTGTATGGGCTTTGAGTTTTTTTCGATTTAATATGTTCTGGTTTAGTATAGGGTTTAACAAGCTTTATAAACGATTTTTTGGCCTAGTTTTTTATGGGAATTGTGGTTTCTGCGAAGGGTGATTCTGACCTTCTCAAGCAGTTTAAGGAAGGAGATTTTTCTTCTTATGAACTTCATATGAAGCCATTTCTTGAGAGAAGTTTTTCAACAGAATTTGAGCCTTATCTTGGACTTCCAAAGCACATTAAGGTTGTTTCCTTGCACAACCCAACAAGGGTCTTTGTAAATGGAAAGCTTCACCCGTTTGACCTTTCTGCCCCTGGGAAGATTGGGGAAGTCTCCTTACACGCCTTACAGAAAAGCGTATTACTTGCAGAAAAGCTTAGCGCAAAGATTATTGTGATCCATGGTGCAACTTGGAATCCTTACCAAGAAAGTCGTGGAGAGGCCTTAAAACGTCTTTGTGTGAGGGTAAAGAACTTGAAGGCCTTTATTGTGAAGAGAGCTTTGGATATTGTCCTTAGTTTTGAGACAGATGCTCTCTGGCATAATCTTTATTATTCTCGAAGGGCCTTGCTCACTTCAAAACAGGATTTCTTAGACTTGGAAAGGATGTTTGGTACAAAGATATGTATCACTCCCGATTTTGAACATTTGAGCCTCAGTTTTCATTTTAAGCAGTTTGTTGCTTCTGTTGGTGGAGAAGAGAAGTTTTTGTCTTTTTATCCGGAGCAAGGACAAAAGAAATTTGAGAAAGATTATGTCTCTTTTACCAAAAGAAACTTTGCCCACTTACAAGAGAAATTCAAGGAAGAACTCTCTGATTTTTTTGAAACTCATGCAAACAGGATAAACCATTTGCATATTAATGGCTCCGATTGCTGTAACTTTGTTTTTGATCCTGAAAAAACATTGCCTCTTATTGGAGAACACCTCCCTATTGGTTTTTCTCAAGGAGCGGTTTCTGATAAATTAGATTATCGGTTTATCTCTCAGCTTTTGGAAAAATCTCTTTGTTTGGGATCATCTGAGGAGGTCCATCTGGTTATGGAAGTTTGGCCAAGAAATATTGAAGATTTTTATTCTTGCTCTTTGGAGTCCAGAGATCGACTTCTCTCCTCATTTAGAGAGAGTTCTGGTTGCTTTGGTTCAAAGAAAAATTCGTTAGTACACGGAGGAATTACAATGAATACTCAATTAAGAAAGAAAGTAAAGATAGGTAAATTTGAAATTAAGGATTTTGGAAGGCCATTTACTATCGCCGAGATTGGATCGAATCATAATGGAAGTATTGAGTTAGGAAAAAAAATGATCGATGCTGCAGTTGCTGCAGGGGCAGACGCTGCAAAATTTCAAGCATTTGACATCCACCTTTTCTCTTCTGTCTGTTACGAAGATGACCAAAGAAGAGAGGAGACCATTACTTCTCATTCTGCTCTTCGAAAACATCTTACTGAAACACACAAAAATACTCTCAAAGAAGAGATGGAGCAACATGTGGCTTCGAAAGAGATGCTCAGAGCGTTTAAAGAGTATTGTGATGAAGTGGGAATTCTTTTCTTTTGTACTCCTTTGAATAAAGGTGTTACTGATTTTTTAGTTGATGATCTGGGTATGGAATTTATTAAAGTGGCTTCTATGGATCTTAATAACCTTCCTTTCTTAGAATACCTTGCTAAAAAAGGAAAACCAATTATTTTATCTACTGGTATGGGTACTTTTCAAGAGGTTGTTGAGGCAGTGAACACTATCGCTGCAACTGGAAATGAAGATCTGGTGATTCTCCACTGCATCTCTTTGTATCCTCCGAAAGATGAAGACATTCACTTGAACAATATGGACCTTCTTCGTTCAACCTTCCCTTATCCAATTGGTTTCTCTGACCACAGTTTTGGTACAGCAATTCCTCTTGCGGCGGTTGCTAAAGGAGCATGTGTTATTGAGAAACATTTTACTTTAGATAAAACTCTTCCTGGATGGGATCACAAAATTTCTGCTGATCCAGAAGAAATGAAAGTTATAGTTGAACATGGACAGAAAATTCAGAAGGCTCTTGGAAGCTATAATCGGATTGTTACTCAGGAAGAGAAAGATAAAAAAGCCCTATTTGGGAGAAGTGTGGTGTTGGTAAGGGATATGCAAGCGGGGGAAAAGGTCACCGAGCAAGATATTGATTATAGAAGACCTGGCACGGGATTAGAACCAAAGTATGGCCCTTTGCTTATTGGAAGAACTCTTAGACGAGAGCTTAAAGCAGATGATCTTGTCTCTTGGGAACATTTTCATTAATTTTTTGTTTTTTCTCTTTTGCTATTTTTTCTTATCTTTTCGTACTCTTCAAGGAGTTCTTTTGCAATTGTATCATGGGTAAACTGCAGTGCGTGTTCTTTCCCTTGTTTGATGAGTTTTTCTCTGAGTTCTTTGTTTTTGAGAGCTTTTAGAATTTGTTTTGCAAAAAAATCTGTTGTCTTTTCTGTATCATTTGTGATCGGAAACTGAAGTGCATGCCCCCCAGATGCTTCTTGCAGAGCCCCTTTGTCTGAGATAACTAGTGGGAGTTCACAGAGCTGTCCTTCGATAACTACATTGCCAAAGCCTTCATCTCTGGAAGGGACCATAAGTGCTTGAGAACCGTAAAATAACCTCCACTTCTCCTCTCCTCGTTTAACTCCAAGAAAATGCACATTCTCTTTAAGTTTGAGCTCCTCTACAAGTTCTTTGAGCATTTTGAGATATTCTCTCTCTGCTTTTCCTACAATGTTGAGCTTGATGTTTGGAATCTCTTTTTTTACCTTTGAGAGGGCCTTGAGTAGAAGATCGATCCCTTTTTGATGAGTGATTCTTCCAATAAACATAATGGTATTTTCTTCTTTTTCTACGGAGATCTCTTTTTTTGTTGGAGGAGTCTCAATATAGTTGTAGATAACTTTTTTCTTGTCTTTTGGGATAACTTTGAAGCCGGCTTTGTTTTTTACATAGTCTGAGATGAAGAAGACTCGATCAAAGAAAGGAAGTGTTATTTGCATTCCTAATAGGTAGAACCTTCCTAGATTTTTTTTGACAAAATTGCCTTCCACGAAGGTGTTGTGAAAAGTAAGGCATGTTGGAATTTTGTGCAGCTTTCCGTAGAGTAAGCTTAGTTCAGGAATAAAAGAAGCATAATGGTGGCTGTGGATGATGTCTGGCTTTAGTTGTTTGAGCTCTTTGAAAAATCCTTTGAGCACTCTGCTCGTATTGTTAACTTGAAAATGGTTGGGAATTTCAATTACCCTTACTCCATTCCAGAGAAATTCTTCTTTTTTTCCACTTTCTCCGCCGCAGAGAAGGATTACCTCGTGTCCTGCTTTTGCTAGGGAGCTTAAGCCCCACTTGTTGGCAAAGCATTTTTTGCTTGGATCTTGGCGATCAATGTACATGTTGTTGATGTAGGTATGGACTATTTTCATACTCTCTTCTTTTACCTCCTTTCCAGGGAGGAGGGTTAGTTTTCACAAGTTTTTTTAAGCAATAAAACGTTTTTAAGCGTTGTGATCTATGGATAAGGAAAAGACAAGGCAGTTGGCTAAAGGGGCAGGAATCATCTTTTCTGGGATTTTTATAACCTACATTATAAAGTTCATTTACCGTATCATTGCCTCTCGTTATCTTGGTGCGGAAGGCTATGGCCTTCTTTCTTTTGGTGAGATGGTGATGGGCCTTGGTTATATGTTTGCCCTTATCGGATTGGATGTTGGTTTGATGCATCATCTTGCTTTTTATCGTGAGAAAAAAGATCTTTCTCGTTTACGTGGATCTTTTCTGGGAACACTCTTCATTTCTACAACTTTGAGCGTGTTGATAATTGCTCTTCTGATTTTCTTTTCAGAGTTCATAGCAGTTAAACTCTTCAAGAATCCCGAGTTTGTCCCTGTACTAATCGTTTTCTCGATAGCCATAATTTTCTCTGTCTTTGGAAGAATTATCAGTCAAACCTTGCTTTCTTTTAAAAGACAGGTTTATGATGTTTTTGTGAAAGTCTTTGCTCGCGATTTTCTCTTTCTTCTTCTTACTGTTGGAGTAGTTTTTCTTGGTGGAGAAGTGTTTCATGTGGCTTTTGTTTACCTCGTCTCCCTTATTTTCAGTGCTTTTGTTGGTTTTCTCCTTCTTGAGAAAAAAGTCTTTTCCTTTTTTAAGCCTGGCCAGAAAATTCTTTTTGAGTATAAGGAACGTGTTAGCTTTGCTTTTCCTTTGTTTCTTTCAGCAGTAATACTTAGTATCATGGGTTGGTTAGACACCTTAATGTTAGGAATCTTTAGATCGACAGCAGAAGTAGGAATCTATAATGTTGCCTTGCCCCTAGCGGTAAGCTTGGGTATTTTTTTGTCTGCTTTTGCCCCAATTTTTTATCCCCTCATAGCAGAAATGATTGCTGCTGGGAGAAAAAATGAAGTTAGAAGGATCTACAGTCAGAAAATCCATTGGATGTTTATGTTTAGTGCGCCAATTTTTCTTTTACTTATTTTTTTCCCTGAAACAATTATCAGATTTGTTTTTGGAGAGGAGTATGTTGCGGGAAGCCTTGCTCTTGTAATTCTCTCTTCTGCTTATTTTGTAAATGTCTCTGTTGGACTTACTTTCGAGACTTTAGTTTGTTTCAATAAGAGAAGACTTATCTTTTGGTTGAACGCTTTTGCTTTACTTTTGAATGTACTACTCAATCTGGTCCTTATTCCAAACTATGGAATTACTGGAGCAGCAATTGCAACGGGAAGCACAATTGTCATACGGGAGCTGTTAAGTTTTTATGTTGTTAAGAAGACTATCAGATTAAAGTTACTTTCAAACGCTTTAGCTTACCTCAAAATTTTGTTAGCTTTAGCATTTTCTTTCTCTATTACTTTGGGACTTTTTTCTCTTTTGCGAAGCTTTCTTTCTTCCTATTTTCTTGTTGCTTTTCTTCTTCTCTCTTTGGGCTCAAGCTACCTTCTCTTTTTGCTTCTTTTTGGGGCGGTTAATAAAGAAGATTATCTAGTTTTCAATGGTGTGGCCAAAAAACTTGGGTTCACTTTGACAAAGATAGAGAGGTTTTTCCAGTAATCTTGCAATAATTTTTTTATACTTTTTTGTAAGGAATTTGTGAAGTAGCTAGTCCATAAGATTTAAAAACTATTACTTGGCTTGTTCTTGCAGTGAAAATCTTAAAAAAGAAGATTAATGGTCGTAACATTGTTTGGGTGGCTCTTATAAGGACTTGGAAGCAGTTTCTTTCTGTAGATCTAGTACGTTATCTTGTGGCTTATCCTCGTTATTTTGTCCTTGCTAAGATTTTAGGAAGAATGAAAACGTTTAAGGGAGATGCAAATGATGCACACCCAGACACGATAGAATACAATAAAAGAGCGGTGAGTGGGGTTGCAGTAGTGCGTTCTAATCAGCTGATTAAACCTCTTTCAATAATTGATCCAATTTACAATAACTTAGAAGACCTTAAGGTACTCTCTTTAGGCCCTCGAGCTGAAGGAGAAATTCTTAATCTTGTTGCTCATGGTTTTTCTCTTAAAAACATTCGGGGACTAGACCTTTTTTCTTATTCTCCTTGGATTGATGTAGGAGATATGCATAAGATGCCTTACAAAGATAGTTCTTTTGATGTTATTGTTAACGGTTGGTGCATAAGTTATAGTCATAACCCTAAAAAAGCAGCAGAGGAGATGCTTCGGGTTGCTAAAGATGGAGCTATTTTTGCAATTGGGATTAGTTATCACACCCCAGAACAAATAAACAAAGTCTATTCTCGACTTAAGAAAGAACATGGTGAAGAGTTTGGGAGTCTTAAACATATGCAATCAGTGCAAGAATTGATTGGATTGTTTGAGGATTCGGTTGGAGAAGTTTTCTTAAGGCAAGATCTCAATGAACATGGTAAAAAAAAGGGGCAAAATTTTTTGACCATCTTTCAAATAAAAAAATAAGGGGCGAGAATGGTTCCAAATAAATTTAATCCAGTAAAAATTTACCTTGCATTCAAAGAGAAAGGTTTTGGAAGAGTGACCCGTTTTGCCTTGGAAGAGTTAGGGTTTTCTGCAAGAGCTAGGAGGAGAATTGTAAAGGACCTTCAAATTTTAAGGCATCCTTTTTCTTATCTTGGAAGAAAAAAAAGGTTGAGAAAGATTTTTCCTCGGAGAGGATCTCTTGTTATTGCTCGAGATAAAGGGTTTCTTCTCTCAAACTCAAAAGACTCTCCTCTCTCTGGTATTGAGGATGTGAGGGAGCATTGTTTAAAAATTTACAAAAAAAAGAAGAAGTTTATACCGTCTTATCTTTCTAAGACATCCTATCCTCAGTTAGATCTTTTTTCTTTAGATGAGAGCAAATCTTTCAAAAGAAAGTATGAGCTTGAAGAGATTAGAAAAGTAGCTGATTTTGCCTTAAGTAAAGAGATGGTGCAGGCTGCAGCTTGCTACCTTGGAGAGATGCCAATTCTGGGGGATATTTACTTGTTGTACACTCCTGTAAATAAAAAGAAGGTAGAATCTCAGCTTTATCATCAAGATGGTGAAGATTATCGACAGTGTAAGTTTTTCTTGGCAATAGAAGATGTTGATGAAGGAAAGGGTCCTTTTACCTTCTTTCCTGCAAATATCTCTCAGGAGGCTGCAAGGAGAATGGATTATTATGGGAAGCGTTATAAAAAGCACAGAACGAGAGTTCCTGATGAAGAAATGTATAGGTATATCCCTGCATCTGAAGAGATTAAAGTAATCGGTCCTGCAGGTAGTTTTCTTTTTGTTGATACTTCTCGATGTTTTCACTTTGGTTCTAGGACAAGAAAGAAGCCGCGCCTGATGCTAGAGATACAGTATGTGAGTAGGTTTAATCTAGGGAGGCCGGCAGGGCAGTTATATACTAAACTTAGGAAAAAAGATATCAAAGAACTCTCCTTGTCTGATCCTTACAAAGTGTTGGTTTAGTTATTGTTTAGCTCTGCGATTGGTTGAAGAAATGGTAAAAAAGAAAGTTAGTTTAGGGGACAAAAAAGAAGCCATTATTCGGGGGAGAAGAGTTGTTCTTGTTCCTTTCTCAGAGAAGCATCTTCATTCTGGATTTTACCTTTCTTGGCTTCGTGATTACGAAACAATAAAGTATCTCAACCTTCCTGCTTATTTAGAAAAAGCAGTGACTTTTGAAGAGCTGGAGGCTTATGTTGACTCTTTGCGTAGGAGTCAGAACAATCTTTTCTTTGCAGTTGAAAGTTTGGAAGAGGGGAGCGAAGGAAAATTCATCGGTACTTGTAAAATTGGCCCGATTGATTTTTATGCTAAACATGTAAACTTGGGGATTTTGATTGGGAATAAAGAGTTCTGGGGAAGAGGTTTGGCAACCGAGATATTTGCTCTTGCTATCGAGTATTGTTTTGAGGAGTTAGAGATGTTTAAAATCATTGGTGGCTGTATGGGGCCCAATGTTGGTATGAGAAAGGTCTTTGAGAAGCTTGGTTTTAAAGAAGAAGGAGTGTTTCGAAAGCAAGATTTTCTTGAAGGAGAATATCATGACCATTATCACTTTGGGCTTTTCAGAGAGGAGTTTGAATCTGCTCGAGAGAAGCGCCTTAGAAGCTGATTTCTCTTTGTTCTAGGGGGCTGTCCTTTTCCATAAGATTTAAAACAAGACTTTTTCCTCTTCAGCTCTGTTATGGCTCATGCGTTTCAAGATAAAAATATCCTTTTTATTGGTGGGGCTAATGGTAAGGATGAGTGGATGCTTACTCTAGCCAAGGAGTTTAAGAAGCGACATAATAGCTCTGCGTTTTATCTAGATATGGTTCGTGGGGGAAAAGAATATCTTATTGAACGAGGCGTTCCTTCTGAGAATATTTGGTCTTTTGATCACAATGGTCAAACAAAGGTGAAGAAAGCAGATGTTGGTTTTATTGCACAAGCGGAGAAAAAATATGATTTTCGTTTATGGGATCTGTGGCAGATCACTGCTCCTCGTAAAAAGTCTCGATTAAAGCTTCCCAAGGAAACCATTATGAAATGGGGCCAGTTTATCATTGAAGAAGCTGAAGAGATGATTGAGAAATATTCTCCTGATTTTGTTGTTCTACAAGGAATGGCAAGCTTTTCTATTGTTATTATCCACAATATGCTCAAAGCACATGGTGTTGAAGTGCTGACTATTGTCAATGCTCGTATTCCAAATCGTTTTGGGATTAATAATAATCTTCAAGATGAGTGGGAATTGTTGAAGCGCGAGTATGGGGAAGTTAAGAAACGAGGGCTTAGTGCTGAAGAGATGGCTTTTGCTGAGAAATTCATGCATGATTTTAGAGAGAAACCCTTTTTAGTTGATGGTCTAGCTAATGTTAATTTTGGTTCTGCGAAAAAGAAAAAGGTGGCTCTTTCTACCAAATTAAACAAGTATAAGCTTTATCTTAAGATTTTGCGCCATCGTAAGCGACTTCCTGACCTGCGGCAGTTTATGTGGCCTTACCTTGATAAGGTTCTTGACAAAACAGGAGCTTTTGAAGAGCCCGTTGAGGGAGAAGAATTTGCCTATTACGGGCTTCATGTGGATCCCGAGGCATCGACCTCTCTTTTTGGTAACTTGTATGTAAATCAGATTGATGTCATTGAGAAAATTTCTAAAAGTTTGCCAGTTGGTTATATGCTCTACGTTAAAGAGAACCCTTACCATTACTCAAGCAGACCTTACTATTTTCGA
Source organism: uncultured Methanosarcinales archaeon (assembly GCA_964343575.1). Classification (GTDB taxonomy): domain Archaea; phylum Nanobdellota; class Nanobdellia; order Woesearchaeales; family GW2011-AR9; genus CAYFJV01. The sequence goes on from CAYFJV010000002.1 coordinate 278,774, forward strand.
AAGGAGATTCGAAAGTTTCCAAACGTTCGTTTAATCTCTCCACATGTTAATTCCATAGGACTTATCAAGAAGAGTTCTCTTATTTTGACTGTTACAGGAACAATTGGTTGGGAGGCAATCATTTTGCAAAAGCCGGTAATTACCTTTGGGGGAGTCTATTATAACGTTTTTGATGAGGTTTCAAAAGTGGGATCAATTTTGGACCTTAAAGAGCAGATTGCCAAAAGAATTTCTGGAACAGTTGATAAGAAGAAAACTATGCAGTTTATCACCGCTTTGTTCTCTGCGACTTTTGAAGGAAATGGCTCAGATCCAGGAGATTGTAATAACGCTTCTTTGAAGCCGAAGAATATTTCTTTGCTTCTTGATGGGATGGAAAATTATGTTTCTCGGGTAAGAGAGTTAAGAGATAAGAAGGACGCAAAAAAAGGTAAAAAAGAATAATATTTATTTTGTTTACTGCGCCTTTCCTTGCCTTTCTTTGTTTACAAGCTCAATAGTTTTCTTAAGAATGTCTGCTTGCTTTCTTGCAACTTCTACATCTTGATAGTTGGTCTTGAAGTGCATAAGCTTTGGCTGTAATTCTTCGGCTACCGGACAAAGACCGGGCTCATAGCGTTGCTTTGTCCCTTTATAGATCTCTGAATCAATTGGGAAAAAGCCTCCAAGAAACTTTCTTTCTTGGAAGATTGGCTCATTGTAAGTAAGTTGCCAAGCACCGTAAAAGAAATCTCCTCCAAGTGAGTAGAACTTCTCTCTAAACTCTTGCCAAGTGCAGCCAGCTAGTTTCTCTTCGAAGACACAAACAAAGGTCCAATAGGAGTTTACTAAGCCGTCTGGAGTGAATTGTGGGGTGAGCCATTCGCAACCTTTAACTGCCTCTTTGAGCATTTCGCCAATTTCTTTTCTTTTGTTTACCAGCTCATCCATTCGCTCAGTTTGTTCAAGAGCAACAGCCCCTTGTAAATCTGACATACGATAGTTCCAGCCCATTGATGCATGACGCAAGGATGTTGGGTTTCCTCTTTCTTTCTTTGGAATGATGCCTCCACTTTTGCTCGTCAAGGTGTGATAACCAAAACAGGAGAACTTTCTTACTGCGGTAGCCATAGCTTCATCATTTGTGGTGACAATCCCTCCATCTCCACTTGTAATGTGTTTTGATGCCTGCAAACTAAAACTTCCAAAGTGGCCAATGGTTCCCACCATTTTTCCCTTGTAGGTGCTTAAGAAACATTCTGCACTATCTTCAATAACTGCTAGGTTGTGCTCTTTTGCGATTGCCATGATCTCGTCCATCTCTGCAGGGAGGCCATACAGGTGCACAGGGATAATTGCTTTAGTAAGTGGGGTGATTTTTTCTCTGATACTTTTGGGATCAATGTTGAAGGTTTTTCTATCAATATCTGCAAAAACAGGAATTGCTCCTTGATGGAGGATACAATAGGCAGTTGCTGCTGCTGTAAGAGGAGTTGTGATTACTTCATCACCTGGTTTTACTCCAGCAGCTGCAAGGCAAGAATGCATGGTTGCAGTACCATTACAGTGTGCTATGGCATACTTTGCCCCAAGGCGTTTTGCAAAAGCTCGCTCAAATCTTCCAGTCATTCCTGGGCCTGAAGAGTTTCCAAAACCGTATTCTACAACTTCTCGCAAGTACTCCATTGCTTTTTCAGTGACTCTTCCAGCGTGTCCTTTTGGGACTGTGCAAGTTTTTTCATTTTCTTTGTTCATTTGTTTCTTCTCCTTGTGAAAACATTTCTGAATAAGTTTTATAGTTTGAATAAACTTTATTTCTATAATCTTCGTGGGCCCCTTCTTGCATTCGATCCCTCATATCTGAGATGCCACGATTCACATCCCAATCTGCAGTAAAGCCAATTTTTTCTCTTATCTTTTTGAAGGAGACTTTGTAATTTCGAGCATCTTCTGCTCCTCCATCAACTTTAAGCTCTGCTTCTGGGATGAGTTCTTTGATCTTATTTCCAACATCAAGGATGGTGAGATTGTTCATCTCAGCACCAACATTGAAGATTTCCCCTCGAACTTTTTCTATTGGAGCGTTAAGAACCGTTTGGATTGCCTTAGCAACGTCTTCAACGTGCACAAAAGGCCTCCATTGATTCCCACCAAAAACAGTGATCTCTTTATCTCTTACTGCTTTTGCGGTGAGAAGGTTTACCACTAAATCAAAACGCATTCTATTTGAACTTCCAAACACGGTGGAAAGTCTTAAGATGGTTGGAGAGAAGACTCCATCTCTCATTGCTAGTAGTGCGTTTTCTGATTGTACTTTCATTCTTGCGTAAAGGGAAACCGGATTAAGAACAGATTTTTCATGCAGAAGTTCATTTCCTTCACTTGCACCGTAAACGCTGCAGGAAGAAGCGTAGATGAACCTATTTACTTGAAAATACTTACAAACCTCTGCAATGAGCTTTGTTGAAAGATAATTCATTTGTTGTGTTTTTCTAGAGTCCAATGAGCATGCAGGGTCACCCACAATCTCTCCAAGCTGAACAACAGCATCTGCATGTTTTACTGCATCGATGATTTTGTCTAAGTGACCAATATCTCCTTTGACCATAGAGAAGTTCTTATTTCCCTTAAGATCCTGGATTGATTGCTCACCAAAGAAAAAAGAGTCAAAAACAATTACCTCGTAGTTTTCGTCAAGAAGTCTTCGAGCAAGAGTGGAACCAATGTAACCAGCACCTCCGACGATAAGAACTGATTTTTTGGTTCTTGTACTTGTCTCTTTTGAAAAAAGAGGAGAATGATGGCTAAGAATTTGGTTAATTTGCTCAGTAAGAAGGATATCACAAACGTGGCCATTCTCATCGATGACAGGCAGCTGGTCCACTTCTTTTTCTTTGAAGATACTCTCTACATCCTTTGCGCTGAACCCCTTCTTAAGCGTGGCGGAATTTTTATTCATGATCCCTTTAATTTCTGAATCAAGCTCAGCTCCTGCGATGATTGCCCTTCGGATATCACCATCAGTTACCAGGCCAACATATTTATGGTCCTCATTTAGAATAAGGGCAACCCCAAAACCGTTAAGGTCAATTGCTTTCATAACTGTACGCAAAGAATCATCTTCACGAACTAAGAAGCGGTAGACTAATTTTTCCATATTTTTTCACATCCTCTTTTTCATTCTGATTCCTTTTACTGCATTGCAGACCCTTAGCACGTCTTCTTCACTCATATGTGAGTAGAGTGGGAGGCTTAGGATGTTGTGAGTGACAAAATTTGTTACAGGAAGTATTGGGTCATAATGCTCTTTGAAAGCAGCATAGGCTCGTTGTAGGTGGAGCGGTGGGTAGAAATATCTTTTTGAGTGGATGTTCTTTTCTTTTAACTCCTTAAGGAGCTCTTCTCTATCAAGTCCAAACTCTTCTGGAGTGATGAGAATGGAGAAATCTTTGTAAGTTGTTCTGTCTGTAAGTGGAATCTCTTGGAAACGTAAGCCAGGAAGGTTAGAAAGTTCTCTCTTGTAGACCTTAACTAGCTCATTTCTTCTTCTGATATTTTTATCTAACATCTCTAAGGATTTTAAACCTAAAAGGGCATTGAATTCTCCCATTCGTGCATTAAGTCCGGTGAACTCACAGTCATAATTTCCTGGGTCTCCATAATTTCTTCCAATGCGCATTTTTCTTGCTATTTCATCATTATTGGTTGCTACAATGCCTCCTTCGGCAGTCACCATAAGTTTGGTTGGAGAACAACTGAAGACTTCAACATCTCCAAAACCACCAATGTGTTTTCCCATTCTTATAGATCCCATCGCATGAGCGGCATCAAAAATCAGTTTTAAGTTATGCTCTTCTGCTATTGCCTCTAATTCTTCAACTGGAGCTGGTGCTCCAAAAAGGTGCACACCAATAATTGCACAAGTGCTAGGGGTTATTGCCTCTTTTACTTTTTGTACATCAATTTGAAATGTTTTGGGATCAATATCAACAAATTTAGGGGTAAGTCCGTTCCACATGGCAGCATGTCCTGTTGCAGAGAAAGTAAAACTTGGCAAGATTACTTCTCCTTTGAGGCCCATTGCTTTCATTGCGAGCATGAGTCCAGAAGTACAAGAAGACATAGCAATGACATGTTTTACTCCAAGATAATTCTGAAGCGTTTCTTCGAACTTTTTTACGTGTTTGTGGTTAGTAATCATCCCTGTTGAGAAAAGGTTTTCCAATTCAGGTTTAAGCTCTTCAAAAGAAGGTAGCGTTGGCTTAGTGATTGGGATGAACTCATTTGCAAGAGGAGCGTTTGTTTGCCCAGTTGTTGTAACTTTTTTGCTTTCTTTGATTTTTATTGGAGTTCCAAAGGCAGTGCAGTTTGCTGGAACATCTTTGTTTACAAAAGAATTTGCGCCAATGATTGCGTTTTCTCCGATAGTAACACCAGGCATAACTACACAGTGTGCACCAATTCGAGCGTTTCTTTTTACAGTAATTGGGGCTTGTTTATCATCGATGGTTGAAACAGAATAAAGAGAACAATGGCTCCCGATTTGGACTTCGTCCTCAAGGGTGATTCCATATTTTGCGTTGATAAAAGTGAAGGCTCCAATGTCAACTCTTGTTCCTAATTGGAGATTTTCTGGGTTGTAGACCATCCAATTCCACTTTGTTAATTTCCCATGCTCCATAACTGGAGCTTGCCAATTTTCAAAACGCACCATAACGATTTTTGGCCCAAAATGGCTTTTTAAAGTTTATTAACTTTCATTCTGTAGCTTCTTCTGTTTTTTCCTCTAGAAGTTTTTTAAAGGGGCTGATTCTTGAGCTCTTTATGCATCAAGATATAGTTAGGGTGGTTTCAGAGCATACTGGATTTAAGCCATCAGATGCAAGTCTTCTTGCTACAACTAGCTCTCATCGGGTTTATGTTTTGTCTTTTGCAGATGGTTCGGATATTATTGCTAAAGTAGAAATTGCTGACTCAAAGAGGTTTTAATTTTGATGATCCTCTTTCTCTTGATCGCCAGGCCTATCTTTGTACTCTGCTTAGAGAAGAGGCGGGCCTGCCTTCTCCAAAAATTCATGCTGTTGTGCAGAGAGATGATCTTGCACTTATGCTTATGGAAAGAATGCCTGGAGTTACTTGGCGCAATTTTCTAGAAAATACTTCTTTCTCAGAAGGAGCTTATCTTGCTTCTCTTGGCGGTTTGGGTGAGGCAGTTGCAAAAGCTCAGAAAGTTACTTTTGGAAGTTATGGAAATGTTATGCCTGGTCGGGTAATTGAACCGGTGAGAATAGAAAATTTTGCAGACAGAATTGCTTTTGTTAACCAGAAAAGAATTGTAAGGGAAGCAGAAACTGGTTCTTTAACTGAAGCTGAACTGGCCGAAGTTGAAGCTTACTTTACTAGCACCTTGCTTGATCTTAGACCGAGCTTGGGTTCTGAAGGTATGGCTCCAGTTTTAGTAATGACTGATCTTCACCCCATGCAGTTTTATGTTGATGAGGCTGGAAAACCAAGTGGCTTTTTTGATAACGAATTTTTCCAAGCGGCTCACCCTGTCCTTGAGATTTTTAATTTGCGTTTACAGTTTTTTAACTACTTCCTTGACTATGATGTTCGAAGGGCAGAGGCTGCATTTTTTGAATCTTATGCTCGGGCAGGTGGACAATATAGCCCGGACGATGAGAGGAACCAAAAGCTTGATGATTTACTGGCGGTTGGGAATATGCTTGTAGCAAGCACTGTCTATCATGGAGTTGTCGATGGTCTGCGTGATACCTGGAGTGAGAGATATGGTCGGTTGACTTTACGGGCAGTTCGTGAGGGTGTTGTTGATCGTTGTGGGTATCAAGAAATAATCAGAGAAAAGACAAAGCAACCCCTTTTACCTTCTTAGTGTTCAGCTTAAAGAGAACAAAGAACCTTAATCTTTATAAGGGGCTTTTGCTCAAAGATTGTCCATGATAAACGGTAAAAGAGTTCTTGCATACATTCCTATTCGATCAGGTTCTAAAAGCATTATTGATAAGAACATTGTTGATGTGGAAGGAAAACCATTGGTTGCATACTCCATTCTCGCTGCAAAAGAGAGTAAGTATGTTGATGAGGTGATTGTTTCAACAGATTCTGCAAACTATGCTGAGATTGTTAAGCAGTTTGGAGCAAAGGCTCCTTTCTTACGTCCAGATGAGCTGGCGAGCGATACTGCTGTTGAGATGGATGCATGTCAACACATGATGGCATGGGTAGAAGAAAACTGGCAAGAAAAATTTGATATTATTCTGAAGCTTGAAGCAACTTCTCCTTTGCGGCTTGCAGATGATATTGACCGGGCAATTGAAAAGTTGGTTGAGAAAAATGCTGACACTGTGATTACCGTTACTGAAGCACTCACTCCTCCTTTTTGGATGAACACGCTCAATGAAGAGAAAAGTATGAAGGATTTCATTGCCAAAGATGTTGCAAGAAAGAATCGTCAGGAGCTTCCTATGTATTACCAGTTGGATGGAGTTGTTTTTGCAGCACGTTGGGATTTTGTTAAATTACACAAAACCTGGTTTACTGATAACAGTTTTGCTAGCATTACTCCAAGCGATCGAGCAATTGATGTGGATGGACCGATCCAGTTAGATCTGGTTCGTGTGCTTATCCGAAAAAGAAATGAGCGGAAGGCCAAGCTGAGTAGTAGTCAAGAAGTTAAGCAAGTGGCTCATGGAACTAGTGGTTCTGTAGCATCTGGTTCTGCCGTTGAAGATCTCTTCAGTGTGAAAGGAAAAGTAGCTATCGTTACTGGAGCAGTTGGTTTGATTGGTTCACAATATGTAGAAATCCTTTCTAATGCCGGGGCCCATGTGGTTATTGCAGATATTGATCAAGTAAAGTGTGATGCTTTTGCAAGGCAAATTACTGAGAGTTCAGGAGTTGAAGCTCTTGGGGTTGAAGTAGATATTTCTAATGAAGCATCTGTTGCTGCAATGGCCAGGAAAATAGTAGAGAAATTTGGTAAGATTGATATTTTGATTAACAATGCAGCAGGTCGCCCTAAGGCTTACTTTGAGCCTTTTGAGAACTATCCGGGGGATGATTGGGACTTTGTTACTAGTGTTAATCTTCGTGGAACTTTTTTGTGTTCAAAAGTAGTTGGAAATTACATGCTTAAATCCTCTGGGAAGGGCAATGGGGAAGGTAAGGGCGTAATTGTTAACATTGGATCAACTTATGGCGTCGTTGGTAATGATATGAGTATTTATGAAGGAAGTGAGGCTCGAGCTTTCCCTTCTGCGGTCTATGCTGCGACCAAGGGAGGAGTGATTAACCTTACTCGCCACTTGGCAACTTATTGGGGAAGAAAAGGGATTCGAGTAAACTGTTTAAGCCCAGGTGGTGTGCTTACCAACCAAAGTGAAGGCTTTGTTGCTCGTTACTCTGCAAGAACTCCAATAGGAAGAATGGCAAACAAGGATGAGTATAAAGGAGCAATTTTGTTCTTATGCTCAGATGCATCCTCTTATATGACGGGAGCTAATCTAGTTGTTGATGGTGGTTGGACTGCTTGGTGACTTTTTTGTTTCTTTTTGTTTATACTATCCTAGTCTTTTCCTTAACTTTTCAGCTAGCGAGAACTCTTTGAGTTTTCTTGACTTTTCTCTTAACACAACCATTCCCATCTTCTCATATCTTGGGATTAAGTGCCAATGTACATGTTTTGCTTCATCCATATAGAGAAGGTAAACCTTCTTGACCTTGAGAACTTTGAGCATAGCAGTTCTTACTTCCTCAACAACACCCATAAGGTGTTCATACTGCTTCTTTGAAAGAAGGTGAAGGTCAGTTACTTTTTTCTTCCAAACGATAACCACATGGCCCTTTGCTTTTGGAAAATTTGCTAAAGTAGCGTAAAGAAACTTGTCTTCATAAAAAACTGCTCCTTCTAAAGGCTCTGGAAGATCATCGGTCATAAAGAAAAAAAGAAATTTTAGATTTTAAATACTTTACTCAGAGCTAGCAGTGACACCAACAGCTGCTTTAAGCTCGTCTAAGCGCTCGTATTGAAGGTTACTTCCCAGAGGAGTAGCTTCAAGATAAGCAAGCACTCCATGGAAAGGACCATTTTGTGCATCCCTCCAATAAGCAAGATCTCCTTCTAGATTAGCTCCTTCATCTAGTCCTTGGTGGAACATTCCAAGGTAACGTATGCCTTCTTCATTCTCGCCAAGAGCGAAATGAACTCGTGCTAAATGCAAATTATTTGCGTTAACTTCTCTTTCATTTCCTATGCTTGGAAGAACACTTCTTGCGTCAAGGTAAGTATCTCTTGCTCTTTCCATTACCCTTCTCTTCTCTCTTTCTTCTCCGCTAGCAGTTAAAAGAAGCACTGCTCCTAAATCTGTATAAGCTTGACATTGATCGTGGTGGCCTCTGGTTTTTAGTGTGTAGTCGAGATTTTCTTCTAAGATTTCAATGAGTTCTTCTGTGCCAGCTGGTTCGCTTACCCTTAGAGCAACTCTTGAGAGGATGCTCACTGTTCTTGCGTAGAGGGCGGCATCATCTTGCCTTTGTGCATCAAAACCACCCAACTCTCTACAATAGTTTGCAGCTGCCATTAAATGGTCATAAGCTCTTTCTGGATCGCTGTTCTCAAAGAAAAGACCTGTTTCGCAATTTACTTTTCCTTGTGCATAACTTGCTTCTGGAGCAATTCTTAATGCAAGACTAAGATCAACTCTTGCGTCTCTTTGGTAGGCATCTCCTCTCAGGCGGTTAGCATCTGCTCGGTTAACTAAAGTTAGTGCAGCCCAATCGTCAGTGAGACCAGGAGTGTCTAAAGCGGTATTGTAATGATCAATTGCACTTGAGAGTTGTCCTGTAAGGCGATCAAAGAACCCTCTTCTATTTATGATTCGAGCTAAGTGATCAGCTTGATACTCTCCAGAATTGATCGCTTTGGTGAGTGCTCCTTTTGCAGCCGGTTTTCTTCCTGCATTAAAGTGTTCGTTCGCTTGGGAAATTTCTAATAAGGTATCTTCAAGAGTTTTAGCCATGCTTCTGCATCGATAAACTCCATTTAAATATTTTGTGCAGAACTATTACTGAAATATGGATCCTTTTTTGTTTTTGGTGGCAAAAAAGCAAATTTTTACTTTTCTTTATCTTCAAAACCTCTTCCAATAAGAGTGTACTTCTTACTTTGGCCAGTTGTTACTGGTTTTGTAAGCTCAAAATTGCACACTTGTTCGGTGAGTTCTAGCCTTGCTTGTTCGATGTTTGAATCATTCTTGTGGTTTAGGATTGAATCTTTGAGTTTCCAAGTATTTGTTTGCTCATTGAATTCCCAAATTTTCGGATTACGGTGAAGGTTGATGAAATGATAAAAACCCCTTTTGGTCATAGCCATCCAATCCAAAAAAAGCTGTAAGGTTTCTGGTTCTTTGTTTTGAAAGGCTTCAACAAGAGCAATTCCTTGTTCTCGTGTCATTCTTTTGAGGCGAATTTCTCTACAAGCATGGTCTGTTACTTTTCCATAGCCCCACTTAAGAAATTTAATGTAATCATGAATGTCCGAGTAATGGAAGCAATCAATGTCATTGTAGGTATCAAAGGTGCGCTTTTGCTTTGCAGTTTTATAATTGTAAAGTTTAATCATTAACTCGTGCTGTTTTTTTGAATCCCAACGGACATAATTGTTCAGATAGATCCCTCGTACTCCCACTTTTTCAATCTCTTTATCATGAGGATACATGAAAGCTTTGAGATCTTCTTCTTTAAGGAACATGGAATCAGAGATAAGATCTTCTGCCTCGAAACCTATAAGATCATGCTCTTTGCGATATTTTCTAGTCATTTCAACTTCGTCGAGATGAGAGAACATTCCTACTTGGTCACAGCCCTGGTGAGCCCCCCAAATGATAAGTGGAATTTTAAAGCGAACGGCAACCTGTACTGGGAAGACGGTTTGTCCTGCGATACAGTGCCAGTACATACTTCCCATCTCTCGAAGTGTTGCTCTGGTAATTTTCTTTACTTTTTCTGGATCTACAGTAAGATAAATGATGTCGCAGTCAAGTTCAGTTCTGAGATTGGAAAGGTTTCTAATCCCTTCTTTGGTGTTATACTGTTTGTTGTAGCTTACAAGAAGCGGGTTCATTCCATAAACTTTCTTAATCATATGTACAATAAAGTAAGAGTCTTTCCCCCCACTTACTGGAATAATACAATCATAATTATTACCTGACTTGTTTTTGTAAGTTGCTAAGATCTTTTTGAGCTTTTGCTCACGCTCTGCCCAATTGATCTGGTCTTTTTCTTCATGAATGCGACAGCCACTACAAATGCCTTGTTCATCAAAGGTGATATTTAGGGGGTGGTTTTCTGGGTAGAGGCAACGTTTACAGTATTTCATTGTGATTTTCCTTCTGTTTGTTGTATTTTTTCCTTGTTTCTTTGTTTTTTCAGCTTGCTCAAATTTTTTCTTTTGGCTGATACTCAAAGCGTAATTTTTCTAAATAATCCTCTTTCTTTTTACTTATTCTTCCATCTTCACCGAAGGGGAAGTTATCATAAGTAGCGTAGCTATCTAACCTAATGCTATCTCTTGGAAGCTCCGGGTTTCTTTTGAGATAGGCTTTAGTTGTTGTTGCACAATGTTCAGTGAAATGAAAATAATTGCCTGCTGCAACCGCACTTGTTTTTGTTTCTTTGATTGCTTTTGTAAAATGTTTGGGATGACCAACTCCACCGCAAGCGATGACTGGGATAGAGACAGCTTCTGTTACTTGTTTTATGAGCTCAAGATCGTAGCCTTGTTTTGAACCATCTTGGTCAATAGAATTGAGGAAAATCTCTCCTGCACCCCTTCGTTCAGCTTCTTTTGCCCAGGAGATGGGAGCAAGTCTAGTTGGAAGCTTTCCTCCATTGGAAAAGATTTCGTACTCCCCTTGAGCATTCTTTTTAACATCAATAGAAACGATAATACACTGACTGCCAAGAACCTTTGCTCCCTGAGTAATAAGATTTGGGTTTTTTATTGCTGCTGTGTTTATCGCAATTTTATCTGCTCCATTACGAATCAGTTCTTTCATTTGCTCTACTGTGTTGATACCTCCTCCAACAGTCAAAGGAACAAAACACTTTTTTGAACAACGTTTAATGAGTTCATAATTTGGACCACGATTTTCTCTTGTTGCATGCATATCTACAAGAACTATTTCATCTATCCCCCACTGATTAAGGAATTCTATTGCAATTTCTGGTTTTCCAACAGGCAAGTAGTGTTTGAAGTTTATGCTTTGTACTACGATCTCTCCTTTTAGGGTGAGGGTTGCTATAAGTCTTGTTTTAGACATGCGTATTTTCTCCTAAAGTTATATTTTGTTGCTGCTCTGTCAACTTTCCTTTCTCTTCTTTTTGTTCTTCCTTTCCTTTAATGTAGTTGAAGAAACTTCGATAGAGCCTTAAACCGTGGTTCTGACTTTTTTCAGGGTGAAATTGTACTCCAAAGATATTGTCTTGCTGCACCGCCGCAGTAATAGTTTCTCCATAAGTACATGTTGCAGCGATTGCTTCTTGGGAACAAAGAAAATGGTAACTATGGTCGAAATAAAAATGACAATCTTCTTTTGCATTTGTAAAAAGAGGAGAGCTCTTCTTGATGTTAAGGGTGTTCCAACCCACATGCGGTACCCTAACGCCATTCGCTTTGATTTTAATGACTTCTCCTTTGATAAGGCCAAGACCTTGGTGAAATCCATCTTCTTCTGAACTTTCAGCAAGCACTTGCATGCCTAAACAGATACCTAAGATTGGTTTTTTGTGAACAAGCACTTGCTCTTTGAGTAAATCAATGATGCCAAGATCTGTTAAGTTTTTCATAGCTTCAGCAAAGGCGCCAACTCCAGGAAGAATATAGGCGTCAGCTTCAATAATATCTTCCTTTTTGTTTGAGACTTTGAAGGTGTAACCTAGAAAAGCAAGAGCATTCATGATAGAGAGATGATTTCCCACATAGTAATCAATGATAAGGATGTCCTTTTTCTTTAATCCGTTTCTTGACATTTTATTCCTCTCTTCTGCTCCTTTCTCTTTTTGTGCTGGCTTTTAGTTCTCTTAGTTTAGTTCATATTTGAGTTTCCACTTATCTTGTTCGTCTTTTTCCCAGATGTCCCTGTTTCGGTAGCTTTCTACAACTTCCCAGAACTTTTCTTCAGTGATTTCAAGGTACTCACAGAACTTAAGAATATACTTTCTGGCGCATTTTCCATCGTATTTTTTGACAAGTTCAATCCCTTCTTCTCTAGTCATCCTTCCAAAACGAATTTCTTCACAAACATCATCGGTGACTTTTCCAAAGCCAAATTTGATCTGTTTTATCATTTGGTTAACAAAGACGAAATCTTCATCTAGAGATTCAAAGGTGTGTAAGGTTCCCATGTTTTTCATACTATCGTCTCTGATCTCAAGCCCATGGCTAATTGAGACTTTTGCATTGTCTTTTTTGCTCCAATCTCGAATGAAATAACCAAGGTACACTAGTTTAAGATTTGCTCTTTCCATCTCCTCATCAGAAGGATAATAATGCCAAAGGATGTCTCTTTTTTGAATTTCATCATTGAGTAAGACCTCTGGACCACTTGCGATGGTGTTCCCTTTTTTCATGTTACTTCCATCCCAATTGAGTGTTCCTGAACCAAGGTCCCCAAGCTGGGCAGCGGGATTTTCCCCCCAGAGAATGAGTGGGATTTGATAGGCAATGGCAAGTTTTGGAACGCTTGCAAAAAGTGGCATTTCAGTTGACTTGAAAATATTTCCATATTTGAGAAAACCCTCTTTCATCATTTTTTTCCAGGTTTGTGGTTTTGGCCCAATACAAATAGTATCAAAGCCGAGACTAATCATGTTTGCAACATTGTCTGCCCCACGCTCAGTTTGTTGTTCAGGAGGGTAGACACAAGAAACCAGAAGGGGATTAAGTCCAAGTTTATGCTTTACGAAGAGAGCTTGCCTGGTGCTGTCCTTTCCACCACTTACTCCAATAATGCAGTCGTAGCCAGAAACATTGTGTTTTTTTCCAAAAGAGATGATCTCTTTGAGCTCTTCAGCCCTTGCGTCCCAATCAACATCCCTGAGCTTTTCTGCGTATCTACAAGCTGGGCAGACACCTTCGTCATCAAATTTGATGGAAGGCCTGGTATCTGGTTGTACGCATTTCTTGCAAAACCTCATACATTTTAGCTTCGAGAGGGCTCTTAAAAAGCTTATGAATCTGGGCTTTTGAACCCTTCAGATTCACCATTACAATTATATAACTCCTCTCCTTACCTGAGCTCATGGCATCCTTTTTTTCGTGGGCTCTTTTCCTTCTTGTTTTGTTTGGGATGGTTGCTTTTTTCTTTTCAAATGAAGGGGGATCTGAGGATCAAGCGTTATTCACAGATGTTGTTGCAGGGCCCTCGGAAGAGCAAGAAGATTTAGATTTGTACGACCCATTAGTGCTTGAGAAAAACATCTTTGACTTTCTTTGGGGAATTCATGAACTTCACTTGGTAAGCGGAGATTCAGGGGAATATTTTTTGGTAGATGAAGAGAACTACTACAAGATAAGGGATCAGCTTTTTGTTCTTTATCTTTCTGCGGGAGAGAAAGATCTTGGGAGTGTTTCAAGTGTAGATGGACAGAGTGTTTGGTGGAAGGAAGATGCTAAGTTTTCTGTAGGAGTAATTGAGCATAATATCCTTTCTTTCGCTCTTGAACTAGAGGGGTTGCGCTCTTCAAGCGAAGCTGATGATGGTTTGATGTATATCCATAAGGCAGAGTATTCCAAGTTGAAAGCAGAAATGTATGCACTCTATATCCCGAATTGGGAGATTTACAATAAAGAATATGAAGAAGGCAATACGCAATTCATCGCCCCTATATCTTAGCTTTTTTTAGCAAGAATATGCGGTAACCATTACTTTTCCTTTATCAATGAAGCTTTCTTCTAATTTGCAGTCTGCGTTGCCGAGCACTTCTCTTACCCTTTGTTCTTCAGGAATGTTAGGAAACTCCTTGAGAAGAATGAGGTCTCCTTCTTCTATGAATGATTCTTCTAACAATTCTGCTAGAAGGCCAGTATAGACAAATTGTTCTTCTAGTTGATAGTTTGGTCTAATATGGTAGAACATTCCTTCATCATTGGAAAGAATTCTTCCCTTTGGGTCGTTTGTTTCAATGTATTCTTTTGCTAGTTGATTAGCTAAATCGTTGCTTGGCTGTGTTGGATGAAATGCATATTCAGTGACCAGGAAGAGGTTTAATGAAAGAGAAAGGATTAGGAAGATGGAAAACAATTGTTTTTTTCTCTCTTGGTCTTTCAGGAAGAGACAAGCTAAAATGAAAATGTAGCATAATCCAAAGATGAGAACGAGAGAGAGCATAGAGACACTCATATTTGGGCCAGAGGGTGCTGTGTAGTAAAAAGCAAAGCTAAGCTTTCCTGCAAGAAGCTTATTAAGGTAGCTTGCTACCTCTCTGCTCGTATATTTTATTGGAAGTAAGTTTAGTAAAAAGAGGATGGCAAAGGAGATGGGCAATAAAGGGAGATATTTTTTGAGTGATTGTAAAGTGATCTTATGTCTTTCTATCAGGATTCCTCCCATGATGGCCATACAAGGGATGATGCTCATGAAGTAGCGACTAAAATCTCTTCTTGCAACCAGAAAACCAAAGAAAATGAAATAGATGAGAAACCAAACCTTAAGAATACTAAGGTCTTGGTTTGATTCTTCTTTCTTTGAGAAAAAAGTAAGGAGAACAAAGCCAATGAGAAGGGGAGTTGCCCAAAAGAAAAGCATGAGTGGGGAAAGCAAGCTTGTGTTGAGTTCAATGAGCCCTTGCCCATAGACATAGATCTTCATGAAATAGGGCTTGTTGATCAGGAAAAGGAAAAGATTCACTGAGAAGAAAATAAGTGAGGAGACAATTGCAGGGATGGTAAATTTTTTTATGATTTTTTTAATGCTTCTTGTCTTGTAAAGATAATGAGCAAGAAGCACCCAGAGCATGACAACTCCATTTGATTTGCTGAGTAAAGAAAGCGCAATTGCTACGCCTAAAAGATAAAGATATTTTTCTTCTTTTGTTTTTTCATGGAGAATGTAAAAATAGAGCATAAAGAGGTTGAAGGTGAGAAGAATTGCACCTTCTATCCCTGGGATTAGTGAGGCTAAGACGTGATAAAAACTGATGGCCATTATCCCTGTGGACCAAAAAGCTACTTTTTTGCCATACATCTCTTTTGCTATAAAAAAAGTAAGTAATGTACTTATGATTGAGAAGAAGAGTGGAACAATTCTAAGTGCTAAGAAACTTTCTCCAATGAACTGGAAGAAAAACTGGTTAATCCACATGGAAAGTGGAGGGAAGGGCTCAAGAGGGGCTGTTTGGGAAGTTACATCCCCAAAGATTGTCCGAAAGGCCCACCAGGAATTATCGTCATAGGGTGTTGTATCCAAAGCCCAAATACGAATAAAGAGCAAAAGGAGAACAAGTCCTAGGAGTAAAAAGGTCTCTTTTCTTTTCATTTTTAGAGAAGAGAAAACCCAAATCTTGCTTTATAACCTTTATGGAAGAGAAAATAAGGGGAACTAGGAGGAAAGTGAAAGGAGAAAAAGCCAAAGAATAAAACTGAAATAAAGGAAAATAAAGAAATAGTTTGCTGCTTATCAAAACTGAAAAACTAGATCTTTGCAGCATCATCCAAAAACATCTTTACTGTTTCTTTTGAATAAGGGTGTACAATCATGCCTGTGAGGAATTTTGGAGCGACTGTTACGATGTGGGCTCCTGCTCCGAGCCACTCTACCACATTGAGTACTTCTCTTGTTGAGCCCATAATAATTTTTGCTTTAAGATCAAAGTCTTCAAGAAGCTTTCTAATTTTTTGGATTTCTTCAATACAATTGTAACCCATGTTGTTTACTCTTCCACCAAACAAAGAGACATAGCTTGCTCCTGCCATTGCAGCCAAAAGGCATTGCTGCGCACTCATCATTGCAGTAACATTCACTCGGACATTGTGTTTGTTCTCAAGTTCGTTGATAATCCTAAGGTTATCTAACTCTCCATTTGGCCCATGGATGGTAACTTTGATGTTTATATTATCAGAGAGTCTTGAAAATTCAAGAGCTTGCCTTATCATTTCTTCTGGCTCGTTGGAAGTTACTTCCACTGAGAGAGGTAGTGGGTGAATCAATCTTGCGATCTCTGTTGTTCTTTGCTTGATCCCTTCTATTCCTCCCCGAACACCATTTTTTAGTAAGATGCTTGGGTTGGTAGTAACTCCTCTAATAATGCCAAATTCTAAGTATTTTTTAATCTCATTAATATCTCCTGTGTCAAGAAAAATTGCCATTGTATTCACCTTTTCATGTTTGATTTTTTATTTTTAACTTCATTCGTGTTTTGTTTTAGTTTCGTTCATGTTTTGCTTCCCAACAAAAATTGATCTGTTCACTCGCTTCTTTGTAATAAGCAGTTGGCTTGAAGTTCGAGTTTGGGCTATGGAACATGGTGAGTGTTACCATCTCCTTGTATTTTGAAAGGGTTTTTCCGCTTCTTGTACAATCATCAACCACAAGAGTATCTCTTGTGAGTCTCTCTGGACTGGTGATGAGAGGAAGTCCTGTAAGATATGCTAATTTCACTCCCAAGCAGAGCCCTCCTTTTGGAATTGCGAAAATAGCATCAAAAGTTCTTCCTTCTTTCTCTTGGATCTCTCCGATTGCTTGAAAAAGGTGGCTCACTGCTTCCTCAAACATCTTCCAGGAAACAAAGAGTCGATCCTCGATGTTTATCTCATCAAAGAGAGCATACTCTTCGATGTTTTGTGCAATGATCTTATTGACCTTCTTTCTCTCAGTAGGTAACATCGTGCTTTTGTTGCGCTTGAAATTGCTTACTTTGTTCTTGATAGTTTGCAATCATGTGCTTTAATCTGAAAATGATCAAGTGCTGAATGTCTGCGTGGAAACCTTCAGTAAGTGGTGTTGATTCTTTTGGAACAATCACACAAGCATCGCAGAGATCTTTGAACGCTCCCCCATCAAAGCCACTAAGTCCAACGCATTTTCCACCATTCTCCTTTACATACTGCATAGCATAGGTAAGGTTCTGTGACCACTCGCCTGCGTTTCCTTTTCCACTCCCGCCATGTACGCTGATTCCTAGAACTACATCTCCTGGCTCCATGAAATTTTCAATCTGGCCTTTGAAGACGGATCTCCAGCCCTCGTCATTGGTCCATGCTGAAACAACAGGGGTGTTATCTACCAAACTGATTGCTTTGAATCTTTTCTTTCCTGGAGCCATAGTCGTTTTAGAAAGATCTGCGGCAAAATGTGATGCGTGTGAAGCAGAACCTCCACAACCCATAAGGTAAACTCTTTTGTTGTTTTTCCAAGCTTCAAAAAGGATGTCGATTGCTTTTGCAATTTCTTCTTTGTTTACTTTTTTAGTAATGTCTCTTATTTCTTCCATGTAATTCTCAATGTAATCATGGTGGTATTGAAAATCAGTTCGTAGTTCGTCCATTTTTTCTTCCTCGTAATTTTCTGTTTTTGTCTTTATTATGATTCTTTTTATTTCCTCAATCTTCTAGAAATGTTTTCCATCGTACACAATTCTTGATCCGTCAAAATCAAATTTGAATTGCATGTAAGATAATCCTTCCTTTTCAAGGGCAGCTTTTACTCTGTCGTGGTTTCTTTCAACATAAACCATCAGAAAACCTCCTCCACCAGCTCCGATAAGTTTTCCACCTAGGGCCCCGTTCTCCATAGCTAAAGAATACCACTTGTTAATCTCAGGATTAGACATCTTCGCAGAGATTCCTCTTTTCAGCTCCCAATGTACATGAAGAAGTCTCCCAAAGCGAGAGAGATCTCCTTTCTCAAGAGCTTTAAGACTCTCTTCGCCAATCTTTTTAATTTCATGATAGTAATTGAAAATATCTTCTTCATCTCTCTTTTCTGCCTTTTCTTTTTGGTGTGCAAGAATGCCAATTGAAGATCTTCTGAAACCAGTGTAAAAGAGCATAAGGTTTTGCTCTAACTCTTTTACTTTTTCATGAGAAATGTTAATTGGGGTTACTGTTACCCTTCCTGTTTTACTAATCTTGAGGTGGTTGAGACCGCCAAAAGCTGAAGCGTATTGGTCTTGTTTCCCACAAGGTTCTTTAAGAATATCCATGGTGATATGAGATGTATCTTCAGCAAGTTTGTACCTTGATACCATTTCTCCGTTAGAGTAATTTAGAGCGTTGAGTAATCCAACGGTAAAGGCAGAAGAAGATCCGAGTCCGGTTCCAGAAGGAACAGTCATAGTAGAATGAATTTCAGCTGCATCTTTGATCTTGCTCAGCAAGAGAGCCTCTCTAATCAGAGGATGCTGAATTTCCTTAATGTCTTCAACGACTTCTGTTTTTGCATAATTGAGCTTGAAATCTTTTTCAACTCTTGGACTAACGGTAAGATACACATATTGGTTGATTGCAGCGGTTACCAAAGACCCACCAAATTTGTTAGCATAAAAAGGAAGGTCTGTTCCGCCACCACCAAGGCTTATTCGTAATGGAGTTCTAGAAACGATCATTGTAAACACCTCAACATTTGTTTCTGTTACCCTTTCGCAAATTTTTGGTATTTAAATCTTATGCAAAAAAGTTTATAAAGTGTTTTTTGAACTAAAAAGAAATTCAACTGCTTCTAAAAGATCTTCTTTGTTTGCATCTGGCTTGGTGGTTATGTTTTGTTCTTGTTTTGCTCCTGAACCACCGCCGCTTTGCAAGAGAATAGTTTTACATCCTGCGGCTTTACCTGCAGTAATGTCACTCTTAGAATCGCCAATCATCCAAGATTGTTCGAGATCTATTGCGTATTCTGCTGCAGCTTTGCGTAGCATGCCAGGTTTTGGTTTTCTACAGTCACAGTTTATTTTTAATTCTGGAACTTCTCCTTCAAAGCCTTTCTCTGGATGATGTGGACAAATATAGAATGCTTCTATTTGAGCACTTGGCTCTTGTTTTTTGATCTCTTGCAGTATTTTTTTATTTATCTCGTTGATGTCTTCAAGAGTGCAAAAACCTTTTGCCACAATGGGTTGGTTGGTAACCACAACACACAGAAAATTGTTCTGGTTAATTTTCTTTATTGCTTGGGCAACATTTGGGAGTAGTTTTACTTGTTCTTCTCTGATGAGGTCCTTTACATTCTCATTGATGACTCCGTCACGATCAAGAAAGATAGCCTTTTTCATTGGAGAATTTCCTGCTTAGCTTTGAAAGCTTCTAAGAACTTCTGATATTTCTCTGTTCTTCCAAGTTCATGATAAAACTCCTCTGTTGGGTAACCATATACTTCTTTATTCTGCGCAAGAAGTGTTGGAATAAGTTCTTTTGAGAAATCGTATTTCTTGTTTTCTGGGATGTGCTTGAAGATCTTTGCACTGCATGCAAAAATACCATTGTTCGCGTATATCTTTTTTCCTAGCTCTTGTACTCTGTTGACTTCTTCTTGGCTTGGTTTTTCCTTGAAGGTTGTCATCTTATTGCTTTTTTCTAGAAGAATAAGGTCAGATTTTCTTTCTTTCTTTTTATCTACTCTTAAGCAAAGAGTCATTAAGGCATTATTTTTTTTGTGAGAAGAAATAAACTTGTCGAAATCCATACTTGTGAAATTGTCTCCATAGAAGACTATGAAATTCTCTTCTGGAGAGAAGAGCTTTTGACTTAGTTTTACTGAGCCCGCTGTTCCTCTTAACTCTTCCTGCTCTTCAACAAAGGTGATATCGTACTTGTCTTTGGCATGTTTTTCAAAGTGTTCTTTTACCTTCTCTGCGAGGTGTGCTATACAGAAAATGAACTCGCTGTAGCCTTTTTTCTTGAAGAAACGTAGCTGTCTTTCTATCAGGGGCATACCATTGATATCAACAAGACATTTTGGGATCGTCTCAGTTATGGGGTGCATTCGGGTTCCAAGTCCCCCTGCAACAATAATTATTCTTTCTTTCACCACTCCTCGCCCCTCTTATTTCAGTTTTCCTTTAAGGTCTCTAAAACGCATCTTTAGAAGATCTACTGGATCGAAGAGAACACATTTGAGTAAATTAATCCTTGAATCTTCATCATCTTCCCAACGTACTGGAAGTTCTTTTATCTTGTGGCCCCTTCTTTTTGCAATAAGAAGAGCCTCAACGTCAAACATGCCCCCCTCTGTTTCTACATTCTTGAAAATCTCTCTTGCCTTTTCACCTTCAAAACATTTGAAACCGCACTGGGTATCTTTGATATGCATTAAGTGAGGAATAATAATATTCTTAGTAAGATTAAAGCCTTTAGTTAAGAAGAGTCTGTGAGGCGGCGCCTTTTTTGTTACTTTTGATTGAGCAAGAGCTCTTGAACCAATTGCGATGTGGGCCCCTTGCTGAATTTCTCTCTCAAGAATCTCAAAGTCTTCAATGGGTGTTGAAAAATCTGCATCGGTAAATAAGACTAGTTTCCCAGAAGAGTTGAGAATACCTTCTTTGATGGAGTAACCTTTTCCTTTCCTTTCTTCATGTGTGAAAAACTGGGTGTTATGTCCTTTGAGCATTTCTCTTGCAATCTCAACAGTTCCATCACTGGAACCCCCATCTGCAATGATGATCTCAGAGCTGATTTCTTTTTTCTCAAGATAATTTTTTAGAGAAGTAAGTGACCTTTCAATTCTTCCTTTTTCGTTAAAGGTGGGAATAATGATACTTAAGTCGGGTTGTGGCTGGTTTTCCTGCAACTCTTGTGTTGGTTCTTGCATGATAATATCCTCTTTTTCTCCCTTTAAATACTTAGTGAAAGTAGCTAACTAAAGTATTTCTTGTTGAAAGTAATTTTTGAATGTAGAAGATAATTTATCAAAAAAACAAGGAAGGTTACCATTATTCTACTTATCATCTTGTGTACGAGCAAAACATCTACAAAGAGGTAAAGAAGTGCAGAGCTCATGGCAAGTGAGCTTAGAGCAACGATTAAGAATGCAGAGAATTGGGTGAAGATTTCTTTTGAGCTGCAACGAAAGGTGAATACTTTGTTTAAAGTGTAATGCACAATTGAAGCCAAACTAAAAGCAGTGATTAGAGCGAACATATGGTGTGCTTGGAGAAGGATTGCTAAAACGAAAAAAGTGATCCAATCAATGAGTGTTGCAGTAACTCCAACAAGAAAGTAGCGGTTAAACTGCTTTTTTAGGCTCATCAGTTCAAGAAGCTTTGTGAGCAATGCTTCTCTTTTCCCTCTTCTTTTTTCCTTTATGCCTTCCATTCTTGCTTTACTCTGGACAAGGGAATGATCAAAAGTGCTCTTAAAAAGCTTATGTTTTTGAGAATCAGTCGCTACACTTGTTCTGCCTATTTTGAGAAGAAGTTCTTATTTTTATCCTCTTCTTGCAAGTCTTTCTTTGGTAATGTTTAGAATTTGTTGGCTTGTTGTACCGTCTCCAAAAGGATTTTGCCAGTTTCTTTCTTTACTCATCATTTCTTCGGCTGCCTGAAGAATGCCTCCTGCGCTCGTTCCTGCTACTTTATTTGCTCCAACCTCTACTGTCTCTGGACGCTCAGTACTTTTCCTCACGGTGATACAAGGGGTTTGTAAAATACAAGCTTCTTCTTGAAGTCCTCCTGAGTCAGTTGCCACTAGAGCAGCGTTGTTTTGTAGGAAAAGGCAGTCAAGATAATTGATGGGGTCAAGAAGTGTGATGTTCCCTGGTACGTTTAAGTTGAATTCTTCAATACGCTTTTTTGCTCTTGGGTGGATGGGATAAATGATTTCTTTGTTGAACTTCTCTTGAAGTTTTCCAAGGCCATTGAGTATCTCTTGGAAAGTTTCTTTGTTATCGACGTTCTCTTGCCGGTGGATTGTTGTAAAGATGAAGCCATTTTTTTCTAGGTGGGGGAGTTGTTTTTTAATTGCAGCATTCTGCTCAGCAATGTCTCGCATACCAAGCACGGCATCCACTATGGTGTTTCCCACAACGTGCACTCTTTCTTCGGGAGCCTTCTCTCTTTGAAGGATCTCTTTTTGTAGCTCTGTTGGAGCAAAGAGAAGGTCTGATTCATGGTCTGCTAGAATTCTATTTGCTTCTTCTGGCATACGTTTATCATAGCTTCTCAAACCCGCTTCTACATGGGCGACCAGAACATTGTTTCGCGATCCGGCAAGTGCTCCGGCAAGCACGGTGTTGGTGTCTCCTTGCACAAAAATAACATCGGGTTTCTCTTTTTGTATGATCTGATCTAACTTAATGAGGATCTCTCCAATCTGGCTCGCATGTGGCTTTGATCCAACCTCTAGATTGTATCTTGGATCTGGAACTTGAAGATCTTGAAAGAACATTCGATCAAGATTGTAAGAATAATGCTGGCCAGAATGGATTATAAAAAAGTCGTCTCCTTCTTTTTGGAAGAGTTTAACAAGTGCGCTGAGCTTAATAATTTCTGGCCTGGTACCGACCAAGACACAAAACTTGTGTTTTCCCGTCATCTTTTTCTTCTTGTTTTGTAGTTTATTATTTCTTGCTTCTTTTTTTCTCTCTTTTCCACTTTCTAATGTTGTTTAGAAGCCGTAGGTGATTTTTGATTTCTTTTACATTGTTGAGCTTTGATTCTCCAAATTCTCTCACGGTGAGCTCTGCTGGAATCTCTGCAAAACTCTTGTTGTTTAGAATGAGTTTAGTCATAATCTCAGCATTAATATCAAAGGCAGTGGTTGTGAGCTCTAGATTTTTGAGATCTGCTGTCTTATAGAGTTTAAAGATCGGACTAATTGCTGTGAATTTCTTCCCAAGCATTACTGAGTAAAGATTGTTACAGCTTTGGCTGAGAAACTTTCTGTGCCATTGAATGGTTTCATCAAAGCCAGCAAGTGTTGGGCTTCCTACAATAAAATCTGTTTGATGTTTCTCTTTTGCTTGGAAAAGATTTCTGATCATCTTTGGATGAAAGGTAAAGTCAGAATCAATAGTTACTGTGTACTCCTTACTTGCATGGTTGATTCCAGTACGCACTGCCGCTCCGAGCCCTTTGTTTTTTTCATGTACTGCTACCTTAAGATTGTTTGGATATTTTTCTTGCAGAGCATGCAATTTTTCTTTAGTTTTATCTGAGCTCCCATCGTCTACAGCAATAACTTCATAGTCATAACCTTGCGCTTCTAATGTGGAGAAGAGTTCTTGCTCAAAACGATCAATGTTTTCTTCTTCGTTAAAACAAGGGGCAATGACACTTAAGCTAGCTCTGTTTGTTTCTTGTTTTTCACTGTGCTTTTGTTCTTTTCTCTCTTCCATTTTTTCCACTTCTCTTATGACTGGGGTCTGGTTATGATATTTTCTTGTAGATCTCTACGGTTGGAGAGATGTAAAATCCTTCAAAATAAGGATCGAGGAAGCGATAGTATCCTTTATTTATAAATTTTGAATCAAAAGATTTGACCAGTTCATAACTTTGGCCCCCCCTTACTTCTTCTCTAACTGCTCTTTTGTTAAGATTTTCTTCAGTTGCTTCAATATAACGAAAATATTCTTTATCTGCAATGGTCGTAAACACTATGTAGTCTGGTGGATTTGTTTCCAACTCTGCAAGAGAGTTTGGAATTTCTCCTAAGTTAAGCTCCCCAGGTAGACGTACAGAATCTCCATCTGTAAACGTGGCTTGAGAAACAATGCTTGCCCCGGGTTCAGTGAAGCTGAGGATCCAGTCTGCGGCAAAATCTCTATTATCTTCGGTAAAACGATGCGTTGTGCTAGTCGTGAAGGCAGCAGTGTAAACTAGTACGAAGATGAGTAGGGCTGCTGCTAGTTTTTTATAGGAAAAGTATCCTGAAAGAGGCCCTAGATGGGAAGTTTTGTTCTTTGTTTTTATCTTGTCCATCTTGGCTCCTTTTTTCCAAAGCTGCTCAAAAAGAAGTGCTGCACAGATTGTTGCCACAGGGACAAGTGGAATAAGATAACGATAGTAAATCTGTAGCCAAGTAATCCCTACAATAAAAAGGTAAGGAAGAATAAATGAGAGTAATAAGAGATCTTCTTTTCTCCTTTTATGGAGTAGGAGTAGGGTCCCTAGGGCTACGCTTAGGAAGAGTGCAACTCCGAGAATGAATTGGGGACTTATGATTGTGCTATAGACCAGTTTGGTGAGCATCCACGGGTTTGCTTTTATGATCTCTACTCCAGCTTCTGTTCCTCCTGAAGCAAAGAACTTTGTTGTGTAACGTTGGAACATATCAAAAAGGTTCGGACTTAAAAGGAAAGGAAGTGCTATGAGCATTGCAAGAAGGTAGGCGAGATTCTTGTTCCAAAATATTTTTTTAGCCTCTTTTATCTTTGAGAATAACTCTTTGAAGGAGATTTTTGTTTCTGAGTTTGTTTTGAAGCGCAAAAATTCTGCTGCGAAAGGAAAAAGAAAAGCAATCCCTGCATTTGCTTTTGTTGTGAACGAAAATACTGCGCAGATGCCTGCAAGGAGGTACCAGTGCATTTTTTCTTCTCCTTCTTTTTGCTTAAGGATTTTTGCTGAGAAAAGCAAGGTGAGTGTTACCCAAAGCATGGCTGGAATGTCGTTGTAGAGATAATGGCTGTTCCAAATGATGATCGGGCAGATTGCAAGAAAGGTTGCTGCAAGAAGTCCAACTTTTTTATTGTAAAGTTCTTTTCCCAAAAGATAAGTTACTGGAATTGTTACTAAAGCAAAGACAGCTGAAATCTTTCTCCCTAAAAGGTAGAGTGGCACCGTGTTGTTATTTGCCAAAAGATAGAGAACTTGCTCTTCTCCAAGGAAGACTCTGAAAAGTGAACTGAGAATTTTTACATGAAAAAGTGGTTGCGTGAGCATCCAATCACTCAGATCCATCTGTAAGTCGACAAACTGGTTAAGAATTACTCTTAGTAGAGCGAGCTCATCAGGATGATAGTTTAATCCAATCCCCCAGTTGATTCCCCAGGTCATGAGTTTCCAAGATAATAGCATTAGGGCAGCTATTGCTAGCCAAGGTGGAAAGTCAAACTTTTTACTGAATGCTGTCTTTTTTTCTTCCATTTTCTCTCTTCACGTTTTCTTCTCTTGTTTATGCTTCTTGGAGTTGTTCAGTGCTTGTGAGGCCCTCTGTTTCCTCTATTAATTTGAAAATGATGATCACTGGCGTGTTTGTCATCCCTTGTGGTGTAGGAACTTCTCTTTCAACTAGGTGCACAATTCTAAAACCCAAGCTTTCAAAGTAGTTTATACTTTCTTGAGAGATTGGAAAATACCAACTTGCTTGTGTGTATTCCCAGATGTCAATTTCTAAGTAGACCTCATGTTCTTGGCTTAGCGTGACCAAATCTGTTTCAAAATTGGAGCGATCTTGGGTGTAGCGTTCTGAGCGAAGATTCCACACCTTCCCACCTTCCTCAAATTCGTCGGGCCCCGCATAACCTTGCTCGCTAAAAGCCCTTACCATTCTTGGAGAACCCGCAAAAACAATAGCATCTTCTTCCATTGCGAATGAAAGCCATTCTCCTGCTTCTTGGTGTCCAAGATAGGAGTTGCTCCTTCCTTCAATGAGGGGATCCCCGATGTTGTAAAAACTTAGACAGAGAAGGAAGATTCCAAAGATGAGTGCTCCTGTGGCAAGCGTTTTGTTTTTGCTCATTAAAGCGAGATAACCTTCCGCTTCCCTAAGTGCGAAGGAGGCAAAGAGGATAGCGATTGGGATAAGTGGAAGTAAGTAACGATCAACGCTGCTAACCCCTACTTCAAAATAAATAGTGTAACAAAAGAAAAGGAGAGCAGGAAACAAGAACTCTTTTCTTTTGTACAAGTAAGCAAAGAAGAGTCCCAAGATGGCAAGAACAATAATATACCAAGAAAATACCCAAGGAAAAAATCCTAATACTTCAAAACCGTTCTCCATTCCTCTCATCAAAAAGATCCTTCCGAAGAGGCGCTCAAGGACACTCATTCCCGCAATGAGTCTTCCTAATATCTCCCCAAGGAAGATGGTTCCGAGCGGAATGGCCCAAGAAAAGAGTTGTGGTTTTTTTATCATTTCTTTTTTATGGATTAATGCTGCGTAGATCGGTATTGCAAAAACAAAGACTGCTGCTTGAACTTTGGTGAGCATTGCAGCAAGAAAACTGAGTCCAAGCAAAATATGCCAAAATGCTTGTTGTTCTTTCTCTTTACTTTTTTCAGCTTTGGTGAAGCAGTACAAGATAAGTAAGAGCATCACAGTAACCGGACCATCTGCTAAGGGCCTTACTGTGTAGAACCAAAGAAGATAATGAAAAGCGAGTAGGGTGCTTGCAATAAGTCCTGCTTTCTTACCTATGAACTCTTTTGTTACAAGATACATAAGTAATACTCCCGTGAGTGCGTAGAGCACAGAAGTGATTTTTGCTGCAAGGAAGACGTCTTGCGTGAAAAGATAGAGAAAAGCAGTGATGCTCTGAGGAATAAAGTAATCTCCAAAAATGTACTCTGTTGAGAGAGCAAATAGTGGCTCTTGAGTTACTCTTGTTGCGTACCAAAGGTGCACAGCAGCATCATTCCAGATACTCTCTTGCCCAATGTGTTTAAGCCTTAAGAAAAAAGTGCTCAGTAAGATGATTAGAAGGCCAAGATGATAGGGGTCAGTGAAGAAGGAGATTGTTTTATCTTTTATGTTTGATTCTTGTTTGGATAGTTTTACTTGTTTTTTCACAGGAGTTATCTTTGCAAGAGGAATTGCCTTGCCTTGTTTTTCGTCACCTCTTTGTGACGTTTCCTTATCCTCTTTGCTTTCTTTAGCACTCTCCTCCTTGGAGAGCAGAGAAATTTCTTCTTTAGTTACTTCTTTTATCCTCATAAAGAACCACTCCTTATCCTGCTGATTTTCTCTTTCCGAAGCTTTATAAACTTTGTCAAACCAAAGTGGGCTAATGAGGCGAGAAAATCGAGTGGCTCCACGAAGATCTAAGAGGAGGAAAAAGGTCCTTGCTGTCCTTGGGATGGGTGGACACACTTCGCAGATGCTTCGCATGTTTACTCCTTTTCTTGATCAGTTTGAAGAGGATTATCGTTTTGAATATCTTGTTGGTCATGATGATAAAACTTCTGTTAATAAGATCAAGAGAAAAGGTAAGGTTCATGTCATGCGTAATCCTCGTCTAATGACGGATAAGTCTATTACTAAGGTTGTTTTTAAAATGGTTCCAAGTACTATTGATGCTTTTTTGGTGCTTTGGAGATCTAATCCTGACGTTGTGATTAGTGCTGGCCCTTCTATGACTATCCCTTTGTTTTGGTTGGCTAAGTTGATGGGAAGGAAAACTATTTTTATTGAATCTTGGGTCCGCGTTCATCATGGATCTATCACTGGTAGGTTGGTGTATCCTGTTTCTGATCTTTTTCTAGTACAGTGGGAGACCATGAAAAAACAATACCCAAGAGCAGTCTATGCTGGGAGGCTTTCTTAAGATGGTTCTTTTTGTCACCGTTGGAAATGGAAAATTTGAAGCCCTAGTCAAAGAGATTGATCAACTCAAGGGGTCTGGAAGGATAAAAGAAGATGTTATTGTTCAGTTGGGCCATGGAAAATATAAACCTCAACACTGCAAATGGTTTACTTTTGAGTCTCCTCTTGACCCTTATTATAAGAAGGCACGTGTAGTTATTTCTCATGGTGGCCCAGGAATTGTTTTTGAAGTACTTCGTCGCAAGAAGAAGTTGCTTGCAGTTCCAAATCGTAACAGAACAGATCCAAGGCACCAAGTAGAATATTTGCGAGCTATGGCTAAAGAGACTCCCGCTCTTCTCTATTGTGATAAGGTTTCTGATCTGCTTGGGAGATTGGGGGATCTTGAAACTCATGAGTTTGCTACATATTCTCCTTCAGAATGCCGTATGCCTGAGGTGATCCATACTTTTTTAAGCAAAAGAAGATAACTTTTTTTGTCTGATCGCTTGCTTTTAGTTTTGTTGATCGTCCATTTGTTGTTGGTTACTAGAAGATGATCGTAGGTGTTTGATGAGAAGGAAATTTTTTGGTTTTAATTTGGCTAGAGGTTTTGCAAGAGCTAGGAAGTTTGCAAGGGACTTTTTGGTGGGAGGTGAGACTCGTAAGTATCTTGTTGAAACCTTCTTTGTTTATGGGTTTATCTCTTTGAGCATCTTTTTGATAAAGATCTTAATCGCAAGGTTTTATGGTCAAGAAGCATTGGGGGTGTTTACTTATTTTTTCAGTGTGGTTAGTTTAGTTTATCTCTTTACAAGCTTTGGTCTTCCAGAAGCTTTAACTCAAGTCATTATTAAACAACCCAGCCGATTAAAGGAGGTTTTGAAATATTTTGCAGGGGGAACGGTGATTAGTTCTGTTTTCTTTCTCTTCTTGACGTATCTTGTTCTTGCTTTACCCCAATTTGATCCAGGAATTTCTTATTTCTATTGGGCTGTAGCTTTGTACATTATTGCTTATACTTTCCACTATCTGACTTATTCTATTCTTCGAGGAAGAAAAGCTTTTGTGAGTGCTTCTTTGTACTCACTTCTTAACAGAATTTTTCTTCTTGTGTTTCTTGTTGGAGCATTTTATTTTGTGCTTCCATTCTCAGTATTTCTCTTTAGTATGTCTGGAGCATTGTTTATCGCTTCAGTTGCCGCACTTCCCTCAATTTGGAAGCGTTCTGTGAGAAAACAGGGAAAAAATGAACTTGTAGGGGGAGATAATTCTTCCTTCTCTTTTCTTAGCCCAAAAGCAAAGGCCTTTTTTTACCTGGCTTTCTCCTTGTTCTTGATGCAAGTAAGTTTCTATTCTTTGCGTTTTATAGATGCCTTAACTATCAAGTATCTTGTTGATTTTGCTCAACTTGGACTTTATTCTGCATATTCTTCAGTAACTAATCTTATTCGTTTGCTTGGTTATGTTTTTCCTATGGTAGTAGTGCCCATGGCAGCAGTAAACCATTACAAATTGCGTGAATCTCTTCGTCGGATACTTTATCTTTTGTTTCCTTTTGTCTCTTTGGTGCTTTTAGCAGCTTACATTGCTGTTCCTCTTCTCTATGGTTCAGAGTATCAGGGGGGCTATCTCCCCGTAGTGTTGGTTTTAAGTTCGACTTTGCTTATTATTTATTCTTACTTTAACTCCATCTTTGTTGGAGAAAACACTTTCTCTAGAGAGTACCTTTGGATATTAGGAATTGATACGCTTCTTTCTCTTGTACTTAACAGCTTTCTTAACATTCTTTTTATCACTTGGTGGGGGATTATTGGAGCTCCAATTGCAACAGCCCTTACTATCTGTCTAAAGATTGCTCTGAACGTTTATGGAATTAAGAAATTGCGTATGAAAAACCATGTAAAAGGAGAAAAGGTGCTTTAGGGGAAGATCTTTTCGTTTTTTTCTAAGTCGTAGATTTCCATGATTGCAACCGGACAAACTTGGGCCGACTCAAGAAATTTTTCTAATTGTGTTTCATCAAAGACAAGTTCTTCTACTTCTTCAGTTTTCTTAGCATCTGGTGAGCGTAAAGTTGCAATACTGGTCTCTTTGTCAAAAAACCATTCTTCTGGAACAGCAGCCTCACAGGCCCCGGCACCAATACATTCACTCTTTTTGTAGATTAATTTGTATAATTTACCCTGTTTATTTTTTTCCTGCTCACTTTGCTCGATCATAGTGGACCTTAAAGTGAAGAAAAGATTAAAAAGGTATTGGCTCTGTAAGAGAGAATATGGGGCCTACTGACGTTCAAGAAAACTCCTCTGAAGCTATTGTTCCTCAACCATCTGCTAAAGTTGGGCAGAAAGCTGAGCAGAAGACTGAGCAAAGCATTGGTAGTAAAAAAGTTCTTGATACTCTCGTTGTTCTTCAAGAAAAGGCAACTAAGGGCAAATATGAAGCATCTGAGGTTGATGATAAGCCAGATCTTTCTTCTTACCCTCGCCGTTTTAAACGGATTTTATTTGTAGTAACTAATGTTTCTGCAGCCTATGGGAAAGCGCTTAATCCTCATCTTGGAATTGCTATGTTGATGGCTTATCTAGATCGAGAGGGTTTTGAGACCGCAGTGATCGATATGCAACTTGGTCATACTGTTGATGATGTGGTTGCAAAGGCCAAGGATTTTGATGCCGATTTGATTGGGGTTACCATGTTTAGTTTTGATTTTATTCGTACTTACGATGTTATTAAAGATATCAAGCAGAAGACAGGACTTCCTATTGTTTTGGGTGGAGCGCATATCTCAACTGTGAAGTCGGAAGCGCTAGAGAAGACTGGAGCGGAGTTTGGGGTTACACGAGATGGAGAGATTCCTTTGCTCCTTCTTTGTTCAGGATATCCTCTTGAGAAAATTAAGAGCCTTCTTTGGAGAAGAGGATGGAAAAAAGAAGGAAAAGGTGGAGAAGGGAAGAGAGAAGAGAAAGGGGAAGTGAGTGGAAGAGAGATTGTTGAAAACCAAATTAGAAAGCTTAACTGGAAACTTGATGATTTACCTTTCCCTGCTTATGAAAAATTTGAGTTGGAGAAATATATCCATTTTATTGATAAGCGCCTTCCTATAGAAACCTCTCGGGGTTGCCCTTACAGTTGTACTTTTTGTGATGTGAAAGTAAGTATGGGTCAAGCGTTTCGTCCTCGAAGTCCAGAACATATTCTGGCCGAAATTAAGTATTGGTATGATAAAGGATTTCGTTTCTTTGAGTTTGTTGATGATGTCTTTACTATGAATATTCCACGAGCAAAGAAGGTTTGTCAGATGATTATTGATAGTGGAATGAAATTTGATTGGAACTGTGCAAATGGAATTCGAGCAGATAGAGTTGATGAAGAACTCTTGGTGCTTATGAAAAAAGCAGGTTGTGTTTTTGTCTCTTATGGTTTAGAGACAGGGAATCCTGAGATTTTGAAATCTATCAAAAAGGCAATTACTCTCAAGAAAATTGAGGAGACTTCTGCACTCACCAAGAAAGTTGGTTTAAAACATGCTGTGAACTTTATTGTTGGGCACCCAGAAGAGACTTATGAGAGAGCCATGGATTCGGTTCGTTTTGCAAAGAAGATTTTGAAAACTGCAGATTATGCAATGTTCTCGAACATGATTCCTTACCCTGGAACTGATGTCTATAAGTGGATTAGGGCGCAAGAGAAAGTTGGTAAAGCCAAGTTTTTACGTCAACCTGAAGAATATTTGAAAGATACCACTACGAAGATTGGACAACCAGTTTATGAAACTCCTGAGTTCACTTATGAAGAGCGAGTGAAAGCTCTTGAGAAAGGAAGGGCAGTGTTTAACAAGTCCTTTTTACAGTATCGCTTTGGAAAAAAGCTTGGTCTTCTTATTTATTTGACCTGTAGGGATAATGATCGTTACATTAAACTTCGAGGGATTGCTATGGGAACTCGGCTTGGGAAACATCTTTACAATGCAATCCGTAAGAATTATTCTGTGCACAAGCAAGACAAGGGAGTACTTCCTGGAACTCAAGTTGGAATATTGGCTGAGACGGAAAAAGATCTGGAGAGTATGGATCTTAAGAAAGCTTGAGGGCCTGATGTTGGATATGTTTAAAGCTTAATAACTTTACAGAGTTCTTCAATGATTTTCTTTTTCTTTTCATCATCCCAGATATCTTCTTCGATTTGTGGGAATTGGGGAAGGATTTGTAGAATTGCCTTTCTAGTTCTTCCAGTAAAATCTGCTTCTGGATGTTCTCCTCTGGACTCCAGCTCTTGCATGAGGTCGGTTACTAAAATGGGTAAAACCATCTCCATTGTTGCTTCAGCATCACTTAAAGGCATAGCACTTCTTACCCTTCATAATCTTTATATAGCTTTCTCCTGGATTCTCACTCATGCGTTATGAGAAACTCTACTCTGGAGAGCACCTTAAAGAGATAAATCCAAGATGGACTTATAAGAAGTGGTCTTACCGCCTTACTTTTGAAGCGAAGATGAATTTTGTTTTGAGAGAGCTTCGTAAACTTCCTAAGGATGCACGCATCCTTGATGCTGGCTGTGGTCAGGGCCTTCTGGTGGAGCATTTGCATAGGAAGGGTTATGATGTTACAGGAATTGATGCTTTTTACGGTAATGATTTGGTGAAGAAAGCAGACATTATGAAAAGCGGTTTTGCTGATGAGAGCTTTGATGTTATTTTGTGTTTAGATGTTATCGAACATTTCCAATTTCATGAGCAAGAAGACCTTATTAAGGAGTTGACCCGTTTGCTTTCTAAGAGAGGAAAAATTATTTGGAGCATACCTAACATGGCGCATTTGAGCTCTCGCTTTGCTTTTATGTTCTTGGGTCGTTTGATTCGCACTGCAAAAGTAGAGTACCATCCTGGAGACCGTCCAATTTGGGAGTATTATCGCATGCTTGAGAAACATCAGCGTGTTGTTAGAAGGAAAGGACTTGGTGCAACCATTCCTGTTTTGTACCAGTTGACTCAGTTGTGGCCACACTATTTCTCTTGGCTCTATAAAATTCTGAGCGTGTTTACCTTTATGCCTAACTGGTGCTTTAATGTAATTGTTATTGGAAGGAAGAGATAGGTTTAGAACAAGGGAAGAACCTTATTTATGGAGTATGAATAGAGAAATAGTGTGAGTAACCACAGGAGAAACCTTCCTATGTTCACAAAAAAAACTCTTTTCTTAGAATGATATCTTGGGTGAGCGGGTAAGGCTTTGTTAAGATGCAGTTGAACCCTCAGAATTCCACCAAAGATTAATGTAATAACTCCAATTCTGATTCCCAGATCATATCTTGAAATAACTGAGAATATGGTTGCAAAGGCACCAACAAAGAGGAAAATATTGTTTAGGGAAATTTTTTCTAATATCTCTGAAATGTTGTCTACTTTGAGAACCATGAGTTTGTGTTGTTAACTCCTTATTTATAACTTATGAGAAAAATAAAAAAAATAGTTTGTTTTACATCTAATTCACATCGAAGAAGAAGTCTGGAAGTAATTCATTTCCTCCAAGGTAGAGCGCCTCTGTTTCTGCATCAACCGTGAAACCCTCTGGATAGTTAATCTCCCAGATTTTATGTGGGCCAATAATTCTTCCCTGATAGATTGCTAGAGGTGTTTGGTCGTCATTGTAAACTGAGATGAAAGCAGAGGTATCGTAGCGAGGATTATTTTGTTCAAAGATGTATAAGTTTGTCCATAAGGCATTTACTCCCTCCTCAGAAACGTAGAGTCCAGATCCGAGCGGGTTGTTCAAAGAACCATCTCCATTGAGTACAGGCATAATTCTTAGACAGCCACCTAAGCCTTCCTCCTCAAACCACATCATTTCTCCTTGATAGTACACACATTCTAGGGGGACGTCAACTCTTTGTCCATTATAGAAGAGCGCAGCGGTTGGTTGTCCAAAGGCAATGTTTGCTTGCTCGCCTTCTCCAAAGGTTGTGATTGGTAAAAGAATACCTCCAATACCAGCTTGTTGTCTTGGGAAAACTTTTCCTTCCCAAGTGAAATCGTCATCCAATGCATAACTTCCTGTGAAGGTAAGCAGTGTGCCGTCCCTTGTTTCAGTAGTTTGTCCGGGATCCATATGGAAGCTTGTGATCCAACTATATCTATCATAGTTTTGGTCAGATCCAATGCTTGAATAAGCTCCATACTTTGGAATTTCATCTGAGACTATGAGGAAATGGGTCCCCTGGTGTACTTTAAGGAACTCTAAGGCTTCTTCTTGAGTTTGCCCAGTAAGCACATGTCTTCCCATAAGATAGTTCCAATATTTGATACTGTTTGCTCCATCTAAGATGGTTGCAGCCCCAAAGCCATTTTGTACCCAATAGCCGTAATCCCACCAGTGCCCAAAAACTGCGTTTTCAGGAAGGTTTTCTCTTGCCCAGGCTCCAGTGTTTTGCCACTGAGCACTATAGCCTGGTCCGGTGAAACTTGCTTGGTTAAGGCTTGTCTCATGAAAGTGTGGAATTACTCCCTGGAAGGGACTTGCAAGGGGGCTGAGCAGAAGAAGAGCGATTGCCCCAATTGCGATATAACGATAAGATTGATTCTTGATTTTGAGGCTTGTTTGCGTAAGCCACACTGTAAAGTAACTTGCTACTACTGCCGATATTGGCGCAAAGATGAAAAAAAGTCTGTTTGCACCACGGGCAGCAACAACCATGATCACAAACCAGATGAGTACAAAGACGTATTTTTTGTCCCAACTCATAATTTGCTCAAGGTTTTGTTGGTCTTTGTAGTAAGCGCTGAGATAAGTGTATGTGATATATCCTGCAAAAAGTGCTAAACTTCCAAGGTATGCTGTTTTGGAGAGGGTGCTTGTACCATTCCAAGTTGCGCTTGATGCTGAGTAACGGCTCATAGTAAACAAGAAGATGAAAGCTGCGTAGGCAGCGGTGAGTTTCCATTTTTGTTTGTTTTCTTGCACCATCACGTAAAAGAGAAGAACGGAGCCAAACATGAAAAAAAGCAGGTATGTTGGAACTCCATTAAAACTTCCACTCGCCATAAACTGTGGTCCGAACTGCCCAATCCAATCGGTGAAATAAGGTTGGTGCTGTTCTGCTACGGTGAGCTCCCAACGATCGTTTCCGAGAGGGTGAAGAAGCGTATCCTCAACTTCGCTAATTTGCTGAACAATGTTTGCTGGTCCAAGGAGAGCTAGTGCAAAGACAAGTCCAAGGACTAGGCTCATTGAAAGACTTGTTAGGTTAGCTGGAAGTTTTTTTGTAAGACTATTGGTAGTTATTCTCTTTTTTATTTTGAGATAGTCTTTTCTGAAAACAGTTAGATCAACCAAGAGGATGAAAGCAACTAAAAAGGCAATCCCTGTTGTAAGAGAACCGATGAGAGCAGATAAACTGTATTTTGGGATCCAAAGTACAGTGATTGGGATGATTGGTAAGAACCATGCAAAGTAATTGTAGATGTCTCTCTCTTTGATCTTGTTGAAGAAGAATTCTGCTAGGGTGAAGAGACTAATCATTAAGATAAGGAACTTCCATCCCCCCCAACCAAGACCCATAAGCCCAGTGAAGGTTCCTGCAGCTAAGCTCCAAGCAAGACTCTTTTGGTTTCCTTTCTTTGTTTCTTTCTCTTTCCAGCCTTTGACGAAACAAAAAAGAGCCATAAACATAAGCATAACTCCAAGGGCTTCGTGGTCAGCAAAACCGGCCATGGTTCTCTGAAGGAAAGCAGGAATGACACTCAAAAAAAGTGTTGCGAGAAGGGCAACCTTTACATCAAAGAGTTCTCTGACTAATAAGTAGAAGAAGATGAGAGCGATTGCAAAGCAAACAACAGGATAGATTATGTCCGCGTAACCGATGGTTACTTCTGGGTTAAAAAAATGAAGTACTTTGTAAAAGGAAGCGATAAAAGAGCTTACAAAAAGATATTTGGCAGTGGCAATTCCTTCTGGAACAAAACGAGTCATATCTTGGGCTGCAAGAGAACCAGTCTCCACGATTTCTTTGGCGTACTTGAAGAAAAGATGTGGGTCAAGAGCTAAAGGGATATAATCTCCAGTTGTTGCATCTTTGAGAAAGTTGAGGTTTCTTGTTCTGATAAATGTTCCAATGTAGATAATGATTCCAAGTAAGATGTATTGGATCCAATGTTTTCTTTTTTCTACTGCGGCAAGAAAGGCTTCCTGCTCGCTTTGCTTTTTGGTATGATTTTCATGTGAGTTGTCTGCAGCTTCCTTACTTTCACTCTTCTCTTCATTTTTTGTTTCTTTCTTGCCTGAAAAAACTTTCTTCAATGAAGCGAGTGTTTGCTCTCTCTTTTCCTGATGTTGCTCTTCTTGTGTCATTAATAATCCCTCAAAACTCTTCTTTTCTTACTCTCTATTTACTCTTTTTCTACTCTGAATCTTGAACTAAGTCATTACTCCTAGAAATGCGTAAGTAAAACGTTCACGTAGTTGGACAATTTCCTCTTCTGAACTTCCTTCGAGAAGAACACAACTTCCTTGCTTGCCTACTTCTAGTTCTTCTGCATAACTAAGAATCAATCCCGTGTCTTGTTCACAATCAATAATTGGAATATCTGGACAAGCTTCTTCATGTGTACAAGCATCCTGGGTCCTTTTTCCAAAGTTTGTTAGAGTTCCTGCAAGAAGATTCAACTGCTCTTGTGTGCTCTCATTATCGCTTGGGTCATAGGCAAGATAGATTTTCTCGGAAAGAAAGACCTCTGAGAGATCTGTATTGAAAGTGATATATTCTAACTCCTGCGGAAGGTATTGAAAGGAGTAGCCTTGCTCTAAACCTTGATCGCCAAAACTGAGTAACTTTTGGTAACCAAGATCGTAGAAGGTAAAACCATTGTAACTTATCGTTTCATAGCTAGATTCATAATTTTGATTTGTTGCTCCATGCAGAGCCCCAATGCCTACAAAACCAACGATGCTCAGAACCATGGTCACACTGATGAATATGGCCATAAGCTTTTTGCTATCTGGCCTTTTGAATCTTTTCTTAGCCATTTGTTGTCTTTTGACGTTTTTTTGTATATAAAGCTTTTTGTAGTCGATAACTCTGGGAAAGAAGGACTTTTCTAGAATGTTCCTAAAGAATGTGGAGAACAAAGCTTATTATTGCTAATGTGAGACAATAGGGGGCAAAATAGTGGAGTTTTTGTCTTTGTACAATATTGAGTAGAAGTCTCAAAGAAAGATATCCAGAAATAATTGTTACAAGAGTTGCAAGAAGTGCAGTTGCTGGTTCTTGAATATTGCTGAGGCTTGAGAACTCTAAAACTGTTGCTCCTAAAATTGCTGGAATAAAAAGAAGAAAAGCAAAGGTTGCTGCTTCTTTTTTATCAATTCCAAGAATGAGGGCTGTGGAGATGGTGGATCCTGATCTTGAAACTCCGGGAAGAAGGGCAAGAGCCTGACTCAGGCCGATAATGAGAGTGTTTTTCGTGTTTAGTTTTTTTGTATCTTTTTTAACAATGAAGGAGAGGGATAAAATAAACGCTGTGATCAAGAAAGAGAATCCAATCATGAGTAAACTAGAAAATGCGGCTTTGATAGCATTGTTGAAGAAAAAGCCGATGAGTGCAATAGGTAGAGAAGCAATAAAAAGGTAGAAAAGATAATTGATCTCTTTCTTTTGTCCGTTTAAGATTCCTTTGATAAGGGTGAATATTCTTTCTCTAAAAGTGAAGAGAATGACCAGAAGACTTCCAAGGTGGAGTAGGATTCCAAGAGCAACTGGTTCTTCGATACCAAAAAGCATTTGAGCAAGAGCTAGATGTCCGCTAGAACTGATTGGTAACCATTCAGTGACGCCTTGGATGAGTCCAAGGGAGAGTGCTTCGAGAAAATTGACCATCGTCTGTTTTATTGTTTCAGAATTTATAATGTTTTGCTTAACACTTCTTTTTTCTGTTCTTACTATTATTCTTGATGATATTGGTTAAACCACTCAACAAACTGTTGTAAGCCTTGATCAACATTTGTTTTTGGTTCCCACCCAAGAATTTTTTTGCTGTGTTCAATGTCTGCAAAGGTACGATGTACGTCTCCTTTCTGTAAGGGAAGCATGTTCTTTTCTGCTTCCTGACCAAGGTGTTTTTCAAGAGTTTTAATAAAATCCATAAGATGCACTGTGTTGTTATTTCCTAAGTTAAGTAACTCGTAACCTTTTACTTTATCTAGAGCAAGAAGAACACCGTCAACGATATCTGTGATATAGGTGAAATCTCTTTCGTGGTTCCCATTGTTGAAGACAGGAATGGGCTGGTTTGATCTTATTAACTTGCTAAACTTGTAGTAAGCCATATCTGGTCTTCCCCAAGGACCATACACTGTGAAAAAACGTAGAGCAAAGATATTCATACCATAAAGTTTGTGGTAGGCGTGAGCCATTAACTCTTTGTATTTTTTAGTTGCTGCGTAGAAGGAAACAGGGGTATCTACTTGATCACCGTGGTTGAAAGGAACCTTAGTGTTTCCTCCATATACGCTTGAGCTTGATGCGAAGACAAGGTCCTTGATGTCAAATTCCTTCATGAGCTCAAGGATATTGAGTGTTCCAAGACCATTGCTGTGGTGATAGGTAAAAGGGTTCTCAATAGAGTAGCGCACTCCTGCTTGAGCAGCAAGATGGCAAACCTTATCGAAATTGTGTTTTTGGAAGATCTTTCTCAGTGCTTGCATATCTCCTATGTCTGCTTGGTAGAAAATAACGGAGTTTCCTAACTCTTTAAGGCGGTCGTGTTTTATCTTTGTTTCGTAGTAGTCATTAAGGTTATCTATAACAACTACTTGATCTCCCCTTTCTACAAGGGCCTTGGCAACATGAAAACCAATAAAACCTGCTCCTCCTGTAACTAGTACTTTCATGTTTTTTTTTGAGAATTTTAGTTTTTAAAGCTTGTGTAATGGGGTTTTTGGGGTGCTGGCGGTGAGTCTTTATTTTCTCCCAATCCCGTGGTACTCAAAACCTTCTTCTTTCATGAACTCGGGCTCATAGATATTTCTCCCATCAAGAACAAGTTTATTTTGCATCCTTTCGCCCAGCTGAGAGAAATTAACGTTTCTAAAATCGTTCCATTCAGTAACTAGCAAAATTGCTGAGCTGTTCTCCACGCTGGAATGAAGGTCTGTGTGGTAGGATATTTTGTGAGAGTGAGGATGGTTTGTGAAATGTTTTTGAACTTCTTCATTTGCTATGGGGTCATGAATCTTTACTTGCGCTCCTTTGTTGATAAGATTATGAATGATTGTGAGAGCTGAAGCTTCTCTTATATCAGAAGTACTCGGTTTGAAAGATCCTCCCCAAACTGTAAAAGTTTTTCCATTGAGATCTTCTCCAAACTTCTCATGCACTTTTTGGTTAAGGACCATTTTTTGCCTCTCGTTAAGTGAATCTACTGCGTTTAGGAGCTTTGCGTCATAACCGACTTCCTTTGCGCAGTGAGCGAGGGCCCTTACGTCCTTTGGGAAACAACTTCCCCCATAACCAACACCAGGGTTTAGGAACTTAGGGCTGATTCTATCATCCATTCCCATTGCTTGAGCGATAAGTCTAATGTCTGCGTTGAAACGGTCTGAGATGTTAGCGAGCTCATTAATGAAGCTGATTTTAGTAGCGAGAAAGGCATTGTTTGCATACTTGATAATTTCTGCTGTTTCCCAGTTAGTCTCGATAAACGGAATGTATTGTCTTACCCTTCCTGAATACACTTTTCTTAAGATACTATTTGCTCTTGGGTTTTTTGCCCCAAGAACAATCTTATTTGGGTGTGAAAAATCATGTACTGCTGCTCCTTCTCTTAGAAATTCGGGGTTGGAAACTACTTCAACAAGTGCGTCAGGGTTTACTTGGTTAACGATCTCTTGGCATCTTTTTGCGGTCCCAGGAGGAACAGTGCTTTTGTTCACCAAAACTTTGAAGGAGTTGGCGTATCTTCCAACAGTTTCGGCAACCTTAAAGACATAGTCAAGGTTTGCAGAGCCATCTGCCTTCCCTGGTGTCCCAACACAGTTGAAGATAGCTTCCCCAAAGTCAACTCCTTTCTCTACATCAGTTGTGAAAAGAAGCCTTCCTTTTTTGACATTGTTAGCGACAAGCTCAGGGAGATTTGGTTCATGAAATGGAATCTTTCCTTCTTTTAGAAGTTGAATCTTTTTTTCATCGATATCTACACAAAGAACAGTGTGGCCAATATTTGCAAGGCAAGCCCCAGTTACAAGCCCAACATAGCCAGTTCCAAAAACACTAATATTCATAATTATACACCAGTTCCTACTCTTTCCTCAGTTTGTCTTTTCGTTAAAATTTGTACTGAACGCAAGAGATTTGGCCAATTTTTCCTTTTTATATCTTGTGATCTTTTGAACCCTTTGAATTAGAGAAAAAGCAAGTTTTTCTTATTGAAAATGAAAAGAGATAACTAGAACTATTTGCCAAGGTAAGTTATGTCTTTCTCGTTAAGTCTTCTTACCGGTTTCTCTTCAGTGAGCTCTTCGAAAGCTTGTGCAACGAGCCCAGGAGTTCTTCCAATGATGAAGATGCCTTTTCCAACCCTTGGATCAAACTTAAAGTCGCAGAGAAGGACCGCGATCATTCCATCAATATTTGCAAGAATATTTTTGCCTTTGATCTTTTGGAAGGCTTGCTCAACAACTTCTAAAAAATAGAGGTGTTCTGATTCGTAATTGGTCTCTTTGATGAGTTCTTTGAGTACTTTTACTCTTGGATCTCCTGTTTTGTAATGCTTGTGCCCAAAGCCGAAGATAACCTTTCTCTCTTTCATTCTTTCTTCAATGTGCTTTGCAAGCTCTTCTTTGCTCATGTTTTTCCAAGCATAAAATTGACCCATACAGTTTTCAATTGCTCCGCCGTGGTAGTTGCCAATGCTTAAGATACCTGCGCCAACTGCAACATTTAAAGCGTTACCTCCAGATGCTGCGAACCTTGTAGTCAGGCTTGAAGTGGTTCCCATACCGTGATCAACAATAAGGGAGAGCATTTTTTCAAAGAGAATTGATTCTTCTTTGCTTGGCTTTCTGCCACTGAGTGTGAGAAAGATGATGTCTGTAAAGTGAGTGTTTTTGTCTTTAGCTAGATCAAAGAGTTTTTCCCCTCGAAGATTTACATTGTTTTCTTCAATTTTTGAAATTTTGGTTTTGAATTCCATCTTTTATGCCTCTTAGCTTGTGCTTTGCTTCTTTTTTTCTAACTCTGCTTTCACCAACTCTCCTACTTTGTGATGTACATCAGCTATAATGACCCCTGCTTTCTTTAAGATTTCTACTTTGTTCTCTCTGGTTCCTTTGTCGCCTTCAATGATAGCTCCTGCGTGCCCTAAGGAAACGTTTTGGATTCCAAGGTGTTCTGCAAACTTCCCAGAGATAAAAGCCACAATAGGTTTTGGGAAAGGATTATTTTGTTCTTTTCTTTCAATGAGCCACTCTGCGAGTTGTTCTTCGCTGGTCCCACCAATCTCTCCGAAGAGGACGATTGCTTGAGTTTGCTGATCTTGTTCAAAGTCTTTAATGA
This sequence comes from uncultured Methanosarcinales archaeon, assembly GCA_964343575.1. Lineage (GTDB taxonomy): Archaea > Nanobdellota > Nanobdellia > Woesearchaeales > GW2011-AR9 > CAYFJV01. Next base: position 319,770 of record CAYFJV010000002.1, read on the forward strand.
TATCTAGAAAAGTGCTTCCCATAAGCACATCGCTTCCAATACTTACTATGGTAGATTGACCAAGTCCTGCTTGTGTGAGTACTAATGAGGTTTCACAAGACATCCCCCCGCTTCGAGAGATGACTCCAACAGAGCCGAGTTTAAGTGCTCGTTTTGATTTTCCACTTACAATTGGGCCACACTTTGATTTTTCTACAGAATAAACTCCTGCAGAAGTTGCGCCAACTATTCTAGATCCTTTCTTCCTAGCAAGTGCAATACAATGAGCCATATCGTGGATAGGGATGTTTTCTGTGATTATATTGATGAGCCCAATGCCTGCTTCAATTGCTTCTACGATCGCTCCTTTTGCAAAACGAGGAGGGACCATGACTACGGAACAATTAATCTCTCCAACTTTTTCTTGGGCTTCTTTTATTGAGTTAAACACAGGAACACCCTCTACTTCTTGCCCACCTTTTCCAGGAGTCACTCCGGCAACAAGCTTTGATCCAGATGCGAGCATATCAATAGTTGATCTGTTTCCTTGCTTCCCAGTAATTCCTTGAATGAGGAAAGTTGTATCTTCCTTGATGAGGATACTCATGCTCTTTGCACCCCTTTCTTTTCTTTATACTTATTAGAGAGCTCAACCATAATCTCAACTGCCTTAGTCATTGGAGTTTTCTCATCGTAGTAGTGGATGTCAAGTTTATGCGTTTGTTTAACTTCAGCTAGCATTATTTTTGCTTCTTCGTCATGTGGCCCGGCTCTTCTAATCACTACTGGAAAATCTGGTTTGAGCTCAATAAGAATATCTGCGACCCCGTTTAGGGTTTCTTTGATATTAGTAAAGTTTGCAATGGCCCCTGCAACTAATAGGCCAGAGAGCTTTTCTTTGCTTAGAACTATCCTTGTTAACTTTTGGACCTTCTCTCTTGAAGGATCTCCACTGTATTCTGTAAAATTTGCAGCTTTTCCACCAAGCTCCACAAGTGTGTCCATTAAAGTCATGGATGCCCCTCCTCCGCTGGTGAGCACTCCAATGTCGCCATCAAGGTCAAAGTAAGTCTTACCTGCAACTCCTTTTGGGTCTTCTTCATCGATCTTGTTGGCAGCAATTTCTCTTGCTTTTTTCTTTCTACTATTCACTCTCTTTGGAAACTTAATCTTTCTTCTATAACTGGCATCATCATCAAGCACAGCTACAGCATCAATTGCAAGAAGCTGGTTCTTCGTATTCACTACAAGGGGATTGATCTCCACCATTTTACAATCAAACTCTGTAAAGACCGAGTAAAGCTTGGAGATAATTTCTTTTAATTGTCCTTTTATTTCTTCTTTAAGCTGAATTTTGTTGAGTGTGTTGTTAATGTCCTCTTCACTTGGACCAGTGAGATAGTTGATCTCCTGAGTAAGAATTTTTTCTGGACTTTCTTTTTTGAGTTGCTCAATGTTTACTCCGCCCTCTTCGCTGAAGATGAGTAAAGGAATTCTTTTACTAGTATCAAAAAGAAGCCCAAGATAGAACTCTTTTTTGATGTCCACTTTTTCGTCAATGAGAATCTCAGTAATGGTTTCATTCAGGAATGTTTTGCCAAGAAATCTGTTTGCTTTTTCTTTTGCTTCTTCCTGATTGTTTACAAAGTGGATGCCTCCTGCTTTCCCTCTCCCATTAGCTACTGTTTGTACTTTAAGCACTTTTTCAGAATGGAGGAGAGGAATATCTTGCGGAGAAGTTATAAGAATTCCACTATTACAAGGAATTTCTTTAGCTCTGAGGAGCTGTTTTGCTTCAAACTCTTTGAGTTTCATTTTGTTATTTCTTTGCTCTCTTTTTCGTTTAAGTGGAGATCATAATAATGTTTTCTTGCAATTGAGAGGTTTTCATGTGATCCAATGTCAAACCAATGTTCTTTGAATGAGAATCCGTGCCCTCCAGAGTTTTCTACAACATGTTTGAACAAGTTTCCAGGAGCGTCTCCAAGTTCTTCTCTTTTTGCATTACGAATAAGTGGAAGATCATCTTTGTGGTAGAGATAACAAGCAGTTGCAGCTAAGGTGCTTTTTGGCTCTTCTGGTTTTTCTTGAAAGTCAATCACTTGAGAACCCTCTAAGATGCAAACACCAAATCGTTTCCTTACTGCATCAGGGTGCTCAAGGTCTCTAAGAGCAATAGCACTTTGTCCTTTCTCTTGAAAAAAGCTTATGAACTCTTGAAGGGAGAAGCCAAATAAATTATCTCCAGCAATGACTAAAAGATCGTCATTGATATTTGCTCTTTCTATTGTGAAGTGGATATCTCCTACTGCCCCTAACCTGTTCTCATTTGTGGTGGTCCCATCATTAAAGACAGTAATCTTTTTTGAAGACTTCATTCTCCCAAGATACCTTTCAACTTGATCAAAGAAGGTATGGTTTGTAGTCACAAATATTTCATCAATGGTGGCTATCTTCTCAAGTTTCTCAATAATGTGTTGAAGGATTGTTTTATCAGCAACAGTAACTAAGGGTTTGGCAAGGTTTTTTGTGAGTGGATAGAGCCTGGTTCCGTAACCAGCTGCTAGAACAAGTGCCTTCATACTTTTTGGACTCAAGTTTTTGCTTAAAAAGCTTGTGAATGCAAGGTTTGACTATTAGTAAGTGGTTTGGGGCTTTTTACTCCCTGTCTTTATTTTCTGTATTTTAATTGTGGGTTAGATTTTGCAGTTATAAAAGAGAGATTGTTTTAGTTGATAGTGTCATTTTCAATGTGAGTAAAAGAATGTTAGTTCATTAAATTTAAATGGTTGAGCTTTCTCTTAACTCATTATGGGAAGAGACAAAACAAAATTAGATGCGGCGAAGCAACTATTTACAACTGGTCAAAGATATGATGTCAGAGACATCCGTTCGATCGCCAGGTTACTTGTAGGTGGGGAAGATAGGGTGTATATTAGGCACAGGGGAGTGGAATCACTGCATGAGGCAGGAGAAAACTCAGTTGCTCTCTCGTTAGATGAGAGAATACCTGAATTTCCTTTTTCTGAACATTTTTCTCTTGATATTGGCTATGTTGATTCTTCGGAGTTCTTGACCTTTGGATATGATCGTTCAACAGGGTATGTATTTCAAGGGTAGTGTTGTTAAAGCCCGAGAAATATTAAAAGAAAGATAGACAGCTTATCGCCCTTCCCATACAAAGTATAGTAACAAGCAATACGGAAGCGCGTTTAACTTCTGTGTTCGAAATGGGAACAGGTGATCCACGCCCCTATGGCCGTCTAAGAGGATATTTTTTGGTTTTGTTTATAAAGTTTTCTGTGCTTTTGTGGGAGAGATTCGGTCTTTTTGTTCTTCTTTTGCCTTTCATAAGCCTTATAAGTACTTTTGAAGGTTCTTTGTTTATGAAAAAGAGGGTGATCATTGCAGATGTTGATGAAACTATTTGTGAGACTACACAAACTGTAAGTCCCCATATGGCTAAATTGGTGGAATCTTTTATTTCTGCAGGCCATACTTTTGCTTTTATTAGTGGTACTAAAGAGAGTTACATGACTGAGATGCTGAGCTCCCAACTACAAGGAAAACATTTCTTGCTTCCTTGTACAGGGATGCTTTGTATAGAAGCGGAAAGTGGTGAAAAGAAAACTGTTTATGAGAATCTTCTTTCTGCTGCTGAACGTAAAGAGGTTATGGAGGCTCTTGAAGAGCTCGTTAGTTACTTTAACATTATTACTTTGACTACCAAGGAAGATCAAATTCAAGATAGGGGGGCTCAAATTACTCTCTCTCCAATTGGTCGTAGTGCCCCAATTGAATTGAAGAAGAAATTAGATCCAGACGGAAGCAAAAGGAAGATTTGGGTAGCCCATCTTAAAACTCTTCTTGACCCCAAAAAATATGATATGACTATTGCTGGGACAACTTCAATTGACATTACCAGAAAAGGGTTAGATAAGGGCTGGGGTATCAAGAATTTTTGTGAGCATTATGACATTGATTTGCAGGACGTTTTATTTATTGGGGATAAAACATACCCTGGGGGGAATGATTATGCTGCAACACAAGTTGTAGATTTTATCTCTGTAAAAAACCCTGATGGGGCTTATGAAAAATTAAAGGAAGTTTTTAGTGGTGATTTTAGTTCTCTCTCACCAGCTCTTGGAGTTTTCCCTGATCATAAAGTTGTTCAGTGATATCGCAACCGCCAATGAATTGTTCGTTGATGTAAAGCTGGGGAATGGTTGGCCAATGAGCGTATTCTTTAATCCCTTGGCGAATGTTTGGATCGCTAAGCACGTTGAAGGATCCAAAGTCTATGTTTAAAAGTTTAAGGATGTTGACAACTCGCATAGAAAATCCGCACTCGGGAGCTTCTGGTGTTCCTTTCATAAAGAGAAATACTTTTTTGCTTTTGATCATGTTTGTTATTCTTTGTTTGAGTTCTTCATTCATTTTGATCTCTCCTTTGTTTTCTTTTTTGAGTGTGTTCATCAGGCGAGAAGACCCGGGGCACTCTTGTTCGCCAGTAGCTTTTTTCTTGAGCAAGAAAAAAAGGGCCTCCAAGAGGATCGCTTCTTGTTTTCTTTGGCCCCGCAAATTGATGAACACACTCTTTTTTGAACAAGTTATTCTTCTCTTGTCTCAATCCCTAAGGCATGTACTTCTTCTTTAAGTTCTTCTTCTAAACACTTGTAAACCATTCTGTGTTGCTCAATGAGGGATTTGCCTTTGAAGAGCGGGCTGATGACAACTGCTTTGATATGGATTTGATCTTTTCTTGGATCAAGGATCTCTACCTTTGCTCCAGGAAGTCCTTGCTCGATCTTCTTTTTGATCATCTCTAATTTTGCTAATCCTGACATAGGGTTTAGGAAGTGCAAAAGGTTAAAAAGCTTGCCTTCCTGTTTTTAGAAATTATGTTGGATAAAGAAACTGTTTTGAAGATCCGTAAGGCAGGAAAAATTGCAGCTCAAGTTCGCCGGGAAGGTGCTGCAAAGCTTGCAGTCCCTGGAGCTTCTTTTTTAGAGACCATGGATTATTGTGAGAAACGCATTGTTGAGCTTGGCGGTCAAATTGCTTGGGCGCAGATGGCAGTAAATGATGTTGCTGCGCACTTTTGTCCCTTGGAAGATGATGCTAGTGTGGGTAATTCTGAAGATCTTCTTAAGATAGATATTGGCGTGCATTTGGATGGCTATATCGCTGATAACGCAATGACTGTTGCTGTTGGAGCGATGGAAAAAAACATTAATGATCCAAACGGAGAGTATGCAGACTTGATTAAGGCTGCACAGAATGCGCTTCGTGCTGCTGCTAAGTTGGTTGAGCCTGGTCGGCAATTATGGGAATTAGGAGAAGCGCAATTTAGTGAAGCTGAAGCTCTTGGTTTTACAACTGTGAAAAATTTGTCTGGCCATACTATTGAACCTTATATTGTTCATGCGGGAGTAAGCATTCCTTCTTTTAACAATGGAGATAAGACTGAGCTTCGTGAGGGTTGGCAGATAGCAATTGAGCCTTTTGTTACCAATGGACAAGGTTTGATTCGAGAGAAACAACCAGGAACAATTTTTATGCAGCAACGAGATGGCGGAGTTCGTAGTCCTTATGCTAGGAAGATTTTGACAGATCTTCGTGACTTGAATGGTTTACCTTTTACTACTCGTTGGATGACAAGAAAGTATGGTGGTGGAGCAAAGCTTGGGATGCGAGAGTTACTTCGCACAGGGATTGTAAAAAGCTATCCCCCTTTGGTAGAAGTTGGTAAGGGTATGGTTGCTCAGTTTGAACATTCCTTTATTGTTGGTGATGGAAAGGGCGCTGCGCAATGTTACACTCGGCATAAAGATGATGCTTGGTAGGCTCAGCTTGAGTAATTTAAGAAAATAGAAAGTAAAGAAGAAATCTACTTCAAAATAACTTCTGGGATTGGATTTGAGTAAAGCCTTTCTGTATAGATCTGAAACTGGTATCCTTCAATGTCTGATCCGAACTCATGCTCTAGCTGCTCAATTGCTTTAAGAAGATCATAATAATCTTTCCCGAAAAAAGTCATTTCAATATTCCAAGGACCAATCACTTTTCTAGTTTTCCCGTATTTGATATCTGCGTAGAGAAGTTTAGTTAGTTTAGCTTCGTGCTTTAGAAGATTGTTAAGTTTGATGAGCAGTACACACCAGAAATTGTGTCCAACTTTAAGTGCCTCATGCTTTGTTGCAAAACACTCTACAAAACGAGAATCTGTAAAACGATTGATTTTTTGCCGAATAGTTTCTACAGACAGCCCAGTATCTTTTGCAAGGTTAACTAAAGAATTTGCTGGATCTTTGCTCAGTTCTCTTAAGAGCTTCTTGTCCCCTGCATTGAGCTTGATAAAAGTCATTTCTTTTCTTTTTTCTTTTTTGAGGTCTTTTGTAGTATAAGATTCTCCTTTGAGAACTCCTCGGTTGATAAGCACTTCTTTTTTGATAATGTTACTTCCGAACTTGCCTTCAATATCATTAAGAAACTTTTCTAACTCTTGTACAGTTTTTGTTACAAAGGTGATACGAACATTGTACTCTGGAAAAGCAGCACCTACCCAACGCACATTTGGATGTTTCTTTATGGCCTCAGCTAGTTTTGCTTTTACTTGAGGGAATTTGAAGATCTTAAGATAAATAACATATTTTGTAAAACCTAGTGCCTCGTAATTGAGAAGTAATTCGGTTCCAACGATGATGCCTTGTTTCTCAAGCTTTTGCTTGTTGTATTTTGCAACGTGTCTTGGTGCTCCAATCTTTCTTGCCAGCTCAGATGTGCTTATTCGGCAATCACCTGAAAGAACTTCTAAGGTTTTTGCTAACTTTTGATCCATAGCTCTCTAAAAATCAATTTAGTTTATAATTGTTTCTGTAGAATGAATATTCTGTTCCTTATATTTTCCTTTTGTTTTCATTTCCTGTGTGGAAGAAGACCTAAAAGTTCTCTTCTTGAATGAATAAGGTAATCTGGCCTGAGCTTTTCAAGGCGACTTCTTGCCCAAGGATTTTCTGGATCAGCGATGGCAACTACATAGTTTCCTGCAACTCTAGCTTTTTTGACATCTTCTGGGGAATCTCCAACCACCAGGATTTGATCTGGTCTTAGATCTAGGTGTTCGTAGTGACCTATGATCCAAGCAGTGTAGGCTGGACCTTTTCTGAATGTATCTCCTCGGTTCCCTAAGACAAATTCTAAGTGCGGCCCTAGGGTTGGGAAGCGCCTCACATTTGCTTCTAATCTTTTTTGTGGTACGCTTGAGCCAATTCCACAAGTGTAGCCTCTTTCCCTAAGAGTTCTCACTGTCTCTTCTGTATCATCAAAGAGTTGTACGACACTGTCATCTACCAATTCGTTAAACCTTCGACTCCAAGCTGCTCTTCTTTCTGGGTCTTTAGAGATGAGCCCTCCTTCTGGGGCGGCTGATTCTCCAAAACAAGTGATGAAGATCTCCTCTAGGTGTGCTAACTGATCAAAACGGCTTTGCCCTCCAGTAACACCCGCATAGAGTACTTGGCAATAGGGGCTGTTATTATTCTCTGACCTTCCGTTTTGGTTGCTTCTGAGTGCTTCAAGTTCTCTTCTGAGCCCAGGATAGTACTCTAGGGTCGCTTCAACAAATGCCCAAGGTTTGAGGCCTGGTGTTCTCAGAGCCATGCTGTTGGCAAGTGTCGCATCCCAATCAAATTGAACCACAGCGATATCTCTAAGTGAAGGTTTAGATATTACTCTTGGAATTATTGACGCCACTTTGCTCTTTTATCTGGGCTTTTTTAAGAAATTTACTCTGATCTTGGGAAATTAGAGGAGACTCTCCGCGCCGTGCTGTTGAATATGCTTGAGAGTTGCAGTAAGATAAGGTCTTCCTTCTTTTCCTTCTGCTCTTGCTCCGAATACTTTATCGTCCTTTGCACCACCTCTCCCAAAAAGGTACACTGGACCTTCTAAGCTACACATTCCACCTTGAGTTTCTTGGTAAGGTATGTCTGTTGGAATTAATGTAATCCCTGGCACTTCATCGTGTGGTTGATACTGCTTGAGAAGCTCCATTAAATCTCGGTTTTTTATGCGCCCTCTTCTCAGAACAACATTCACGGAGCCGAGTTCTGCTTCATCTACTAGGTGGATTCCTGGGACTCCGTTTTCTAAGATATGCTCTGTAAGATTTCCACCAACTTCTTCATCGGTTTCTCTTCTTAAGGCAAACCCAACAGCCCCATAAGGAAAATTTGGATTAGCAACCGCATTGGTCAAATCTCTCTCTTCAATCTCTCCTGCTGCGTAAGCTCCATGAATCTGACCATTTCTTTTTACTTGACCAACTAAGAAAAGACCTCCTGGAATTTCTCTTCTTCGAGAGAGTCTTATGGGCCCTTCTACCAGTGCAAGTCCAGAAACATTTGCTATTCTTGGACTCTTATTTTTGAGCTTGCTTGGCTCATAATGATGTCTCCCATGTAATTCTTGTAGTGCCCTTCCTACAAAACTTGGGGTTCTCATTACTGCTAGGTCTAATCTTGTTCCATCTTCACTAGTTTCTATTATTGGAAAAGAGGTTCCCTTCCCATTCCATCCTTTGCTTGGCTTTCCTGCCGCTTGCCACTCTGCTTCTGTTGTTGGTGCTCTGGCAAAACCTTCTCTTTGATAGTGGGCGAGAACTTCTGGATCTACTGCAAGGGCATCTCCGGCCCTTCTTTTGAGCCTTTGTCCTTCAAGAACAATTGTACTTATCTCTCTAATATTTGGGTAGATGATTCTTGCCATTTGGGAAGTGTTCCAAGGGGGAGCTATTTAAGAAAGTTCTTGAGAAAGATGAAAAAAAAGGGTTTTGGGATCACTCTTCCTCAACAAAGAGATTCTCATTTGGTAATCTAGAAGAGAAGAAACGCTCTTTATAGACAAGAAGTTCAATATCTTTGATGTCGCTGCCAAAGAGTTTTTCTACCTTCTCAATGTTCTCAATGAGCTCGTCAAAGTTTTTTCCAAAAAGTGTAGTTTCGATGTTCCATTTTCCAAACATTCTTCGTGTTCTTCCAAAACGAACGTCAGAGTAGAGAAGTGTTTTCAATTTGTCTTCATGTTTAGAAATGTTATCAAGATCAATAAGCACTACGCACCAAAAGTTATGTCCCACTTTTTTTGGCCAATGTCTCGTCAGAAACCCTTCTATAAGCCCGCTGTTCATATGGCGCTTCATCTTTTGCCGAATGGTTTCAATGGACATTCCAGTCTCTTTTGCAAGAGCAACCAGTGAACTTGTAGGACTTTTCTCTAGCGCCCAGAGGAGCGCTTTATCCCCTTTAGCCAACTTTACTTTTTGTTTAGCTTCATCTTTCTTTTTCTCAGTGGAGAAAGCACTAGTATAATATGACTCTTTTTTGAGAAGTTTTCTCTCTAAGAGTACTTCTTTTGCTGCGATGTATTCTCCGAATTCCTTCTCTACTCCTTCCAAAAATGCTTCTAGTTCAGCAAGCTCTTTCACAACAAGAGCAACTCTTAAGTTGAATTTAGGGAAGGGAGAGCCAAACCAACGCACATTTGGGTTTTTCTCTATCTTTGCACAGATCTTTTCTTTGATCCTATCAAAGTGCATCATCTTTAGGTAAATCACATATTCAGAGTAACCTAATGCCTTAAAGTTGAGAATGAGTTCGTAACCTCTGATAATGCCATCTTTTTCAAGTTTGCTTCGATGGTATTTAGCAATATGTCTTGGTTGTCCAATTCGCTTGGCAAGCTCGGTTGTGCTAATTCTGCAATTGCCAGAGAGGATCTCCAAAGTTTTTAGCATCTTCTGCTCCATTGCACTCTAAATTTCAAAGATCCTTTATAAACATTTCCCGAAAATGTTGGGGTTTTGTCTCCGTTTTCTTTTTCGAAGAAGAGAACTTTTGGTCTTTTTTTGTTCCAAAAGAACTAATTTTTCTGCCTGTCTGGCAAAGAAGGGAGAAATTATTTCAAGGCCACGGCAAGCCTGGGAAAGAATAAAAAAATAAAATATGTTTTTAGGTTTATTCTTCGATAGTTTCTTCTAAACTGTCAAGTTCTTCATCAACTTCGTCAATATCTGCATCTGTGTCAGCAAGAGTGTCATCAAGCTCTTCAAGTTCCTCTAGAGCTTCGTCAATCTCTTCTTCACTTACTTCTACTTCTTCAGCGACTTCTTCTGTGCTTTCTTCAACATCAACTGTTGTTTGACAAGCCATCAAAAAGAGAGCTGCAAAGAGTACAAGTGCGATAGCTAAGATCTTTTTCATTTTTTCACCTCAGTCATTTTTTTCCGTATACTTGGAAGAATGTAATAAGCAAGCAGGGCGGTAAAGGCGAGCACGAGCCAAAAAAGCAAAGGGTCCGTGATTTGCATTGCAAACAAAACTAGGTTGAAGACGAGTAGCACCGTTAGAATAACCGCAGCGATTTTGAGTGATTGTTGCTTTTTCATTTTTCTTTTTTTAGTATTTTTACTGCTTCTTTACTTGTGATCAGTTTCTCTTCACCACTGTTAAGGTCTCGGAGCAAGAGCTTCTTTTGTTTTGCTTCTTTTTCTCCGATGATTACTGCAAAGGGAATACCAAGAGCGTTTGCGTATTGTAGGTTTTTGCTCAGGCCTTTTTTCCCTAGTGCAAAGTCAGTGGCAATGCCAGCTTTTCTTAGCTCTTGTGCAATCTTGAGTGCCTTTGCGCTTTCTATGAGGGGAATTACAAGTACGCTGGCCGGAGTTTTTACTGCCTTATCTTTACTTTGTTTAAGTGCTTCAACTATGGGAACAAGTCCAAAACTTACTCCCACTGCAGGCACTTCTCGTTTTCCTCCAAGAAAACCACCTACCATGTCATCGTAACGTCCCCCTCCTGCAATGGAAGAAGTAATTTTGCTCTCCTTAAGAAAGGCTTCAAGCACAGTTCCTGTGTAATAGGCCTGTCCCCTTGCTAAAGAAACATCAAACTTGTTGCTTTTTACCCCCATCTCTTTGAGATAAGAAAAGAGTTCTTCTAACTCTTTGAGCCCTTCTTTTCCTTCAGAGTTGGTTATTTTTTTCTTCAGTTCTTTGATTGTTGTGGCTTTGCTTATGATCTCTAATACTTCTTTTGTTTGTTTTGTGCTGTAGCCTCTTTCTTCTAACTCTTTTGCAACACCTTTTTTCCCGATCTTATCTAACTTGTCAATCGCAATGACGGCTTCTTTTCTTTTTTTGATGCCAGCCTGATTAAGGATGCCATTGAGAACTTTTCGGTTGTTAATTTTAATTTCAAAGTTGAAGTTGAGTTCTCTGAACACTCCATCAAGAATGGCAATTTGTTCTGCTTCGGCGAGCATACTTTTTGTTCCAATGGTATCTGCGTCACATTGCCAAAATTGTCTTGTTCTTCCTAGTTTAATTGGTCCGTCTCTAAAATTTGGGCCCATTTCATAGCGTTTGAAAGGCATTTTAATGGTTGGATTCATAGCAATGTATCTTGCAAGAGAAGTGGTAAGCTCGAATCTGAGCGCAAGCTTTCTTTTCCCTTGATCAGTAAATTGAAAGGTTTCTTTAAGTACGTCACTTCCTGCTCCTGCTCCGAACTTTGCAGCAAGGGTTTCGTATCTTTCGATGATAGGTGTCTCTAGGGGAGCGAAACCATACTTTTCAAAGGTTTTTGAGATGATATTTACTACTTTGTTTTTGAGTATTTTTTCTTCTGGACTAAAGTCTTTAACTCCTTTTGCTAATTGAAATTTTGCCATTTTGAAATCTCCTTGAACATTTTATTGTTCTTTTGTCTCTTATAATTCTTTGTTTTTTGATGAAAGCCTCTTTAATCTAGCTAGCAATGCAGGAGAATCTTTAAGTTGACACTAGAAATGTTGAGAAGTTTAGTTGTTTGTTTGCCGATGATGAATACAATCAGCCCCGGTTTGTGTCATGCTAGGTAGGGGGCTTGTGTTTTATTTAAAGTTTTACTTGTGTTTTTATCCTTGGCGCTGGGCGGAGCGGGGCCAGAGGTACTCTTGTCCGCCGGTAGCTTTTCTTTCAGAAAAGGGCTCCCAAGAGCTTCGCTGCTTTCTTCTCATTTTCCCAGCAGAGACGCCAGCGCGCCAAAGAAGTTAATTTAAGAAAAATGGGGCGATCGGGGGGAATTGAACCCCCGTCTCCGGATCCACAGTCCGGAATAATAACCATTATACGACGATCGCCATGAAGTGATTGTTGTGGGCTTAGAGATCCAAGGTGCTTTAAAAAATTTCCTAAGAAGTAGTGCTTACATCATTCCAGAATGCATCGCATTGGGAGGGAGTTGGTGGTTGTGTGGGGTAGCTGTTTTGCTTGAACCTGCAAGAAGAATATCATCAATTCTGAGGATCATCTCAGCAACTTCGGTCGCGCTTGCTAAAGCTTGAGTTTTAATTTTGAGTGGTTCAATAACACCCTCTTGCCAAGCATCCATGACATCTCCCGTAAAGACATTGATCCCTGGCCATGGGAGCTGAGAAGCATTTAATTTTGTAAGCGTGTCAATGGGATCAATCCCTGCATTTTCTGCAAGGGTTCTTGGAATGATCTCAAGTGCTTTAGCAAAGGCCTGCACTGCTAATTGTTCTCTTCCTTGTAGACTTTGAGCATATTTGTTCAGCTCTCTTTGTAAGATGATTTCGGTAGCTCCCGCTCCAGCAAGCACTTTTCCTTCTTCGAAGGTGGCTGCAAGGTCTCCTAGCGCATCTTCCACCGCGCGAGCGATCTCTTCAACGCTATGTTGGGTCGTTCCACAAAGAAGGAGGGTGAGCGCTTTAGGGTTAGGACAGTGCTCGATGTAGATGAATTCTTCGTCATCAGTTTTCTCTTCTCTCACACTTCCTGCTCTTCCTAGTTGTTCTTGGGTGATGTCTTTCCAGTTATTGATTATTTTTCCTTGGGTTGCCTTGGCAATTTTTTCCATATCACTTTTTCTTACTCTTCTTAGCGCAAGAATGCCTGCTTTTGCCAAAAAATGTTGTGCTAACTCATCAATTCCTTTTTGACAACAAACTACTGTTGCTCCACTTTGAATTATTTTTTCAACCATAGTCTTGAGCATACGTTCTTCTTGTTCGAGATAAAGGTTAAGCTGCTGTGGACTAGTAATTTGTATCTTGGCATCAATCTCAGTGTTTCTGATCTCAAGAGGAGTATTAAGTAAAGCAATTTTTGCATTCTCCACTTGTTTTGGCATTTCGGGGTGTACCCGTTCTTTGTCTAAGACAATTCCTTTGATGAGCTGACTTTTTGCTGTATCTTTTCCTACTCTTTTTTCAATTTTGATATTATTGAGATCAACTTTGTTCTCTCTTGCTATTGCTTGTACTGCATCAACAAGGAGTTTGGAAAGAACTTCTTTGTTTGCCTCTGCACCTTTTCCTGTCATTGCTGTACTGGCGATTTTTTTGAGTAGATTATTGTTGGGGTCATGAATGTTGTTTGTTTCTTGTGCAATTGTTCTGAGCACTTCTTGCGCCCTTTTTCCAGCTAAACGGTAGCCTTTTGCTATGATTGTTGGGTGAATCTCAAGATCAAGCAATTCTTCTGCTCTCTTGAGCAGTTCTCCTGCAATGACCACAGAAGTAGTAGTTCCATCACCAACACTTTTTTCCTGATTCTTAGCAAGTTCGACAAGCATTTTTGCTGCAGGATGCTCGATTTGCATTTCTCTAAGAATAGTTACTCCGTCATTTGTCACTGTACTTTCTTGTGTGTTGGCATCGACAATCATTTTATCCATGCCTTTTGGACCCAGGGTGCTTCGCACAGCATCAGCTACAGCTCTTGCTGCTGCAATGTTGTTTCTTTGTGCATTTTTGCCACTGGTTTGTTTACTCTCTTCTGGCATAATAAAAATGGGTTGCATGGGTTGAGACATATGGTTCTTTTTGCCTATTTTTTATTTATAAAGCTTAAGTATTGAAGTTCTTTTATATGAGGAGTGTTTTCTCTTTGTTTATGTTTGTTGGTGAAGGAGAGTGTTCTTTGGTTCGAAGGCTCCGAGAGGGAGTTCAAGAGAGAGTTCGGGAATGCGGGGAATGGGTTCTTGACAGATCTCAAAGAGTTGAGGATTTTGGAGAAAAACATCCCTTATTAGGAGGATTGGATGAACTTCTTATGCCGACTTCTCTTCTTCGTAGTGTCTACTTTGGGAGAGAAAGAGATATTGCTTTTGGCAGGGAAGGGCCTGCTTGGACAGCCCCCTTACTTTATGTTGGAGCAACGGGGATGGAAACGCTTCGTTTGGGCCTCTATGTTTCCCTCTTTTACTAATTCAATCTGCTCTCTCATTCTACTCTACTCATTCTACACATTCAACTACAATAATGCTTATTAAGCTTTTTTTGAATGGGGAATTGAGGGTTTGAGGATATAGCTTATGGCACGTATTATTTTTCTTGGAACAGCAGGGAACACCGCAGTAGTTGGTAAAAACTTGCGAGCGTCTGGTGGGATTGTGGTGCAGCTTGGCGATTTGCAGTTCCATCTTGATCCTGGGCCGGGAGCTTTAAGTCAGGCAGGAAAGTATGGTGTTAACCTGCGTAACACTACTGCCATTTTGGTTTCTCACAAACATCTTAATCATTGTAATGATCTTAATGTGCTTATTGACACGCTCACTTACTCTGGAATGGAGCGCCGTGGCGTTTTGGTTGCTGCCAAGTCAGTAGTGCAGCCAAGTGATGGGGAAAGACCAATCTTATTGCAGCATTTCCAGAAGATGCTTGAGAAAATTATTGTTCTTGAAAAAGGAAGTAAAGTTGGTGTGGACTTGATCGAAATTCATGCGCTCAGTGCTCAGCATAGTGATCCCAGTGCTGTTGGCTTCAAGCTATTTTGTCCAAAATTTGTGATGAGTTATGTTGGTGATACTACTTTGCATGATGGCCTTGTGGAAGAACTTGCTGGAACTGATTTACTGGTTTTGAATGTTCCTTATCCTGGAAAAACAGGGAGGGGATTGAATTTAGATACTGATGCAGCACTTGAACTGATTATGAAAGTGCGACCTAAGATTGCGGTGCTCACCCATTTTGGTGTTGAGATGCTCAAAGCTGATCCGCTTCAGGAAGCTCGTCGTATTCAAAAAATAACAGGCGTGCAAACCATTGCAGCAAAAGATGGTCTAGTACTTGCTCCTGCTTCTTTTAGCACGCCAAAGAGCCCAGTGAAAGGGTATTACTAAGTTTGTTATTAATGTTCTTAGAATTGAGTTATTAAACAAGCCCGATCGCCCAAACAAAACCAAGGCCAATAAAACAAGCAATGGCTAATGGTGGCATTGCCGGATAGAATTTCTTTTCTTGACTCGTAAAGAGCAAGGCAGCAAGGCCTGCAGTTGTAAACAGTGGAATAATCAACGCAGGAATCATACCAAACTCCTTGAAGACAACTCCTGCGAAGAAAAGTGGGAAAGAAATGTCTCCTCCACCAAGAATCGCTGAGCGTAACTCTGCTTTTTCCCTCTTTGCTTTTGGTGGGGTCTTTTTGCTTTTACTTTTTGTTATTTTTGCTACAGTTTTGTTTGTAATTGTTTCTTGTTTTGTTGAAAATAAAATTTTACTTTTCCCCTCTTTACTCACACTGTAGGGTAGGGAAAGTCCAGCAAAAATGTTTGCTTGTGATTGCGCCTTTGCAAGTGTTACCATATGCTTTGATCTCCAGACAGCATACATATCATAAAGTGAAATCAAAATTAAGAGGATAACAATTGAGTTGAGATTAAAGATTGGAACAAAAAGTGCAGCAAGCCCGGCGTAGATGAAAGGTTCTGAAAGGTTGTGAATTATTGGATTTGGTTTGAATATTTTCCAGATACCTACAATAATTCCAATTGCTAATGAGATGAGTGCTGGAAGAAAAGCATCCATTGCTAAAGTAATACTAATTACTACTGCTAGCAAGAACCAAGCTCTCCAAATTTTGAAGGCCTTGAACTTTATGAGTAGGAGAAGTATTCCTGTTCCGATGAGAAGGATGATTATTAGTGGAAGATAAGCAGTTTGTGGCTCAATGTCGGGCCTTTCCACAAAACTTGGTTCTTGAAAAACTGTTTCTCCTTGTTCTTCGCTGAGTACAGGATCAACATATTGCCCAACCACTGCAAGACCAATGAACTGGCTTACTAAAAAGATTGTGAGAAGAAGTAGGGTAATTTTTGTGCTGTGTTTCATTTGTTCTTGCCTTGTTGTTGTCTACATTCACTATTTGTTATTGTTGTTCTCTTTTTTCGCTGCCTGCTTTTGTTCTTTGAGAATTTTTTGTAGCTCTTTTTTATGTGGCATTTTTCCAAGGAAGGTTTCGATAACAATGATAGTTAAGGCAAGAATCATTGGCCCGATAAGTACCCCAAAAGCTCCAAAGAAGTAGATCCCTCCAAGCATGCCTACCAAGATAATCCCTGGATGGATTTTTGCTTTGTCACTAATGATCTTTGGTCGTAAAATGTTGTCGATTCCACTGATTACAAAGGTTCCATAGACAAGTAAGATGATTCCTTTTGCGATGAGAAAGCTTCCTCCTCCTTGCATCCCTTGTACAAAGAGAACTGCTGATGCCGGAAGCCATACAATCCCCGCCCCCCCATAAGGAATAAGTGCTAGGATTGCCATGACGATTCCCCAAAAGAAGGGTGATGGTACGCCAAGGATCAAAAAACCTAGAGTTCCGAGCGCCCCTTGCACACCAGCAACGAGCACGTAACCGTAAATGATTCCTTTGGTTACCTCCCCTAGCCTGCACACAATGAGTTCGAAGTTCTTCTTTTGGATGCCAAGATAATAACCAATTCCCTTTATGAAAGCAGAACCATCCCTTAGAAAGTAAAAGAGAGTGAATAAGAGAACGAAGAGGTTTACCATTAAGGTTGGTATACTTAATACTAACTCTGAGGTCTTTTTGATAAGATAGTTCGTGGCTCCACTACTTATTTTTTCAAGTTGGAATTTTACATTTGGATTATTAAGAAAGGTATCAAGATTTTGACAAAGTTGTCCTTGACAGTCTTCAGAAACGCTAAGAAAGTCATTATTTTTTACGGCTAAATAAACAGTGTATGATTCTTCTGCTAGTTCTTTGACCATGAATGCCGATGGAAGAATGATTAATAGGAGAACTACAAGACAAATAATGAAGGCACTTAAGTTTTCTCTGTTAGTTCTTTTCGTTAGACTTTTGTAAACAGGGTACAAACCGTAAGCTAATATCGCTGATAGAAAAAGGACGAGCATAAATGGTTGAATCACTAAGTAAGAAAGCACAGTGAGAATGATGAATAAGATGATAGGTATTGCTGATTGGAAATGATTTTTCTTATCCATAGTTGAAAAACTATGCTTGTTTGTGTATATAAAGTTTTTTGCAAAGAGCGGCTTGTGAAAATTAAGACTGCTTTGTCCATTTCTTTTGCTTACACTCGCGAAAGCTTTAAATACGCAGTTTTGTTCTTTTCTTTGAGATTTTTATTGATAAAAAGAGGATTGATGTGATGAAGCTATTTAGAAAGTTGCCTTTTGTAGTTCTTCTTTCATCCATCTTGGCTTCTTATTCTGCTTTTGCTGCAACGCCAACAGTTATTACAGACGGAGTTCATTGGCTCTTGACTTTTCAGTTTTTAGTTGATATTAAAATTCTTACTACTACTTTGCATCCTATTGATGGAGCTGTGATGTGGATTGTGCTCATTGTTTTTGGACAACTTCTTTTTTGGCTCCTTTCTCGAATTGGTGCCCCTGATGCTGTGCAGTGGACAGTTTCTGTTGGTGTTCCTGTTGGAATAATGCCTTTTATTGCACAGCCTTCCATTATTGCTTTTGCAGTGTCCCTTGGATCTCTTGTCTCAGTGTCAATAGCTGCTCTTCCGATAATTGGTTTGGGTTTTGCTTATTTTAGCTTCAGAGAAGCTCCCGGCATACGTTTGGTGATATTCTCTTTGCTTGCTCTTTTTTTAGAGTTTCTCAAGGTAACAATTGGTGGTCTTGCTACGGGATCTTCAAGCCTTTCAAGTTATATCTCAGCAACTGCTCCTAAGACTTCTTATTTCTCAGGCAAGACAATAGTTGATTTTATTGGCGCTGCTGAGGGACTTGCTGTAGTGCTTGCTATTGTTGCTCTCTACCAAACCATTCATTACATCCGTTATGGTGAAGCTTTTGAGGATGATCCAACTCGTATGCCAAGGGGTGCTGCGGGCTCTGCTTGGGGCGCTGCTAAAGGAGCTCATGGTGCTTATCGTGGTTGGAGACCTTGGGGAGAGAAAAAGAGGATAAAGAGAATTGCTCGTAAGCTTCGCCGCCGTGATAATCGTAAGGAAGGGAAGTTGATTAAGAAGATTGATGACGGCCTTCGCTTAATGCTTCGTGATTTTCTTGTATTCAGAAAAAGGGGGCTTATTGATCCGGCAACTCATGGGAGCGTGATTAATATTGCAAAAGAGGTTGACGAGGCTTTCACTGAGGCCGCGAATCATTTTAACACAATCACAGCAGAACAGATGAGGGTAAACACTGGTTTGAATAAGTTGTTTGATCAGCTTAACCTTGGTCCTCATGAGCAGCAAAAAATTCGGGCGGTTGAGGAGGAAGCTCTGCAAGAGCATATAAAGACAGGTATCGCTCTTCGAGATGCGCGAGATTATTTTAGAAGAATTCGCCAGAGTAAACAGTGGGGTTTCTTCGAATCTCTTAAGGCTGGCCATCTTGGTAAGGATGGCTTTGTACTTGAATCTGGTGGCCATCCCTTAAGTTTAGAAAGTCTTGAGTTCATAGGTGAGGCCTTAGAGAGAGATGAGATGAAAACAAGGGAGGCTAAAGCACATCAGCTTGGTGCTGAGGAAAAACTTACTCAGTTGCTTGCTTTTGCAGGAAGTTTGGTTGAATAAACTCTTCTTTCTTTTTTCCACTCCCAAAAGCCTTATAAACAAAGTTTCTCTTCTTTTCTCATTATGAAACAAAAGGGGTTGATGTTAGTAGTTCTTACTCTTTTGAGTGTTCCTTTAGCGCGAGCGAACATCTATACTACTATCATTAATGTTTTTGATGCAATTATCAATGGGATCCCTGCTGCGCTTGGTATTGCTGCAGATCCTGTTACCAACTACCTTCGTTTGATGGTTGGTTTTATTGCCTTTGTTTTGTTTTTTGTTGCGCTTCTTCCTATCATTGGAAGAATAGCTACTGATGAGCATCGAGGAAGGGTGCAAGTGTGGGCAGGAAGCATTGCTTTTGCTTTAGCTGCAATTTCTTACCATCGTTTTCCGGTTGCTGTTTTGCTCGCAGTTGGTGTTGGTTGGGCAACGGTTGTTTCTTTTGTGATCATTGGTCTTCCAACTTTAGGTTTTGTGTATGCTTTGCTGCGTTTTCCTAAGTCTGAAGAGTTGGAGCGTGAAGAATATCGTCCGATCGCTTTTGTGAAAGTGCTTGCTTGTTTTTTGATGGGCTGGGTTTTAGAAGGAATGAATGCAAGCGTTGCTGCTGTGCACGGATCTCCTGCTAGTACTCCTGTTACTGCTTCGATAAATCAGTTCATTGAGTTTGCCATTGCTATTGTTGCTATCTTAGGAGCATATTATTTTATTCGTTTTATCACAGGTCCTGGTTTGACTGATGCGCAGCGTACTGCCCGACAGGAAAGGATGGATGAGTTTTTTCAAGAAAGGAAAGATGCTCGGGATAAGAAAAGATATAAGGCAAGAGTTCGTAGGAGGAGAGCGAATTACCAACCTCTTGTTGAGCTTTTGTTGAGAACTAGGTCAGGGATCTCCAGTCTTTATAATCATGGTGTTATCCTTCAAAGGAGAGTTGGTAGAGGAGTTGTTGTTAGAACTGGTCCAAGGGGGGTTGATGTTCGTGTAATCCCATTTAATACAGGAGTTACAATCAGTGATTTGCAATTGCTTGGGAGAAACCTTCATAATCTTGCTGTTTTAGTAGAGCGCTCACGATTAAGAGTTGAGACAATGGCCCAGCAGCAGAGTAGTCATATCCCTCATAGAGACTTCTTTCATAAAATTGAGGGAGAGTTGCAAGATGTTGCAGTGGAGATTGCAAGGGTTTTGGGGATTTCAGCAACAGTTGAGGCTGATGATGGAACCAAAACAATGGCAACTTATCCAAACCCTCTTTTTCTTGATGAAGTTGTTACTGGAATGGATGGAGTTAGAGGCAAACTCAATGATCGTATTGCTCAGTTAGAAGGGCTTATCCAAAGAGCTGAGCTCCATGAGCAAGAAGATTACATTGGGGCCCGGCTTCAAAGGAATTATCGCCCTCACAGACCTTACGGCACACCTTAAACTTGCATGGAGAAGCATAGTTTGTAGGAGGTTTTTTATTATTCTACTTCTTTCTTTTAATTTCCTTCAAACCGCCCATATAAGGTTGCAACACTTTTGGAATCTTTACTGTTCCTTCTTTGGTTTGAAAGTTTTCTAGAATTGCTGCAATTGGTCTCGTATCAGTCAATGCAGTATTGTTAAGCAAATGTACATAATCCTTTGTTTTCTTATCTTTACTAAGATACTTAGTGTTTAGAGTTACAGATTGATAGTTGGTACAGTTGCTGCAAGAGGTTACCTCTCGATATCTTCCCTTTTTGTCGTTTTGTGCAGGGAACCAAGCTTCAATGTCATACTGGATTGCTTGTTTGTTACCAATATCTCCCGTACAAATTTGTACTACCTGGAATGGTAAGCCTAAGTCTTCGAAGAGTTTTTCAGAGAGTTTTTGGAGCTCTTTGAAATATTTTGGAGAGTCTTCTGGTTTACAGTAGACAATCTCTTCAACTTTATTGAACTCATGTACTCTAAAGATACCTTTATCATCTCTTCCATGGGTTCCCAACTCTTTTCTAAAGCAAGTGCTTACTCCAACAATTTTGTAGGGCAACTCTTCTTCTGGAATTACTTCATCTTTTTTGAGTGCAACAAGAGGATGCTCTGAAGTTGCTATTAAGTAAAGGTCCTCATCTTCGATTTTGTAAATGGTATCTTCAAAATCACTCATGTTCACGCCGCCTTCAAGAGCTGCACGATTAAGCATGAAAGGAGTCTTAATTAAATTGAAACCGTTTTTGAGCAGTTGGTCGATTGCGTAACGTTGGAGAGCGAAACTGAGCAGCACGGCTTCGTTCTTTAGGTAATAGAATCTTGCACCAGAATTCTTTGCTGCAGTATCAAGATCAATAAGGTCAAGCTCGAGACCTAACTCAATGTGATCTTTTATAGGGAAATTGAATTTTGGGATCTTTCCTACTTTTTTGAGTACCTTGTTTTCAGAATCATCTTTTCCACTTGGCACACTTTTGTCAAGGATGTTTCCTATTGTTCTGAGAAGTTTGTCTCTTTTCTCTTTGAGCTTGGCTACCTTTTCTTCTTGCACTTTCATCTCTTGGATGTGCGCCTTCATAGCTTTGATTTTTTCTTTTGCAAGCTTTTCGTTTTTTGCTTTTTTAGCCTTGTTTACTTCTTGGGAGATAGTATTTCTTTGCTGGCGCTGCTTTTCTACAACTTGCAGTTCTTTTCGCCACTGCTGGTCAGCTTTGAGCACTTGGTCTACAACTTTTGGATCGTGCCCTCTTCTTTTCTCTGAAGCTTTGACTTCTTCTGGCTGCTCTCGTAAGAATTTGATATCTAACATTTCTTTGGGGGAGGGTGGTTTTGCTTATTTAAAGCTTGCTTATCTATTTGTGGACTGGCGGTAGCCAAAATCGAGTACTCGAATACTTACCCAAGAATCTAAGGCCCCTTCTTGACCAATTGCAGCAGTGTAAGCTTGTGTTTGTTGCTCATCAAAACCTTGGATCACTTGTCCTTCATCTTCTTGTGGAAGAGCAATGCTGAGATAATCACCTCTTTGTAATCTTACTGTATCTCCATTGATCCTTCTTTCTTTATCTCCTCTGCCAAAACTGGTTCCCCAAGTGCTTTCTAAATCTGTGTAGAATAAAAAAGGCTCTGCTCCACTTGGTGAGGGGAGTGAATGGATTCTACCGTGCTGTCTTGAAACAACTCCAGGAAGAATTGCTCGAATAGTATTACCTTTTAGTGAACCAATGCTGACTGGCAATTCATAAATGCCTCCTTGACTGGTATCTCTATCTCTATCTGCAGCATCGTAAATGATTACTTCTAGTTCAACAAAGGCTTTTTGTTTGGCCATCTCTTTGCTGGCTGCAGCTAGGTGATTTATATTAATTTCTGCTCTTGAGAAAGCATTGCTTGATCAATTCTTGTCGACAGAAAGCTATATAAAGCTCTTTTGGGTACTTTTTTGATAAAAAGAGGTACTATGAAGACGAGACTTCGCTTAGTTTTTGTAACGTTAGTTCTTTCCTTTTTAGCGTTAGCCTCCACAAGTTTAGCTTATGATATGTGTTTTGATGAGGATCAGTGTGATCATTTGGGCGAAACTTATAGTTGTGATTTAGCAATTTATCTTTGTATAGAAACTGGTTTGGGAGATTTTGGTGATCCTGGTCAGGATGATACTCATGAGACCAGTTTTGATCCGCTTGATAACTCAACGAATGCTACTATTATTGGAAGCAATGTAACAGGTAATGAAACTCTTGTGGGTTCGGGAGATATTCTTCCTGAAGATGTTGAACTTCGCTTATCTTTACTTGAGTCAAGCGTTTTTTTACTGCAAGAAGACTTTGCAGCTCTTCAATTGGTTGATAGCGGACATGAAGCAGATCTTGCTGCGGTGCAAAGTGACATTGCCCAACTAGGAAATGATTTGCTTTTGCTCGATGGAAGTTTAAGCCAGGTGCGTAGTGATGTTTCTTCTCTTGAAAACTCGCTTGGTGGAAGTTTGGATTCTGCTCTTGCCGGTCTTGCTGCTGTTGAGAGTGACCTTGGCGATGCGCAAGCTGAACTTGCTGCTGTAGAAGAAGAACTTGAGCTTAAAGAGAAGCGGGCTGCTCTTGCTCAGAACGTGTTGCTAGTTATCATTTCTCTTTTGGTGTTTGTGGCTCTTACTTACTTTATCACTTCACATAATAAACTTCACTCTGATAGGCATATTCCCGATCATGTGCGTCAGTACATCACTAAGCACATTCGAAAAGGAGATAGTTATGATCAAATTCGTAAGAAATTGGTGGCAAGCGGTTGGCCAGAGGCTCAGGTTAGGAAGGCTTACGAGCTTACTTCACAAAAAAATTATTTTGATTACTTAAAATCGCAAGGGAAGGTAGCTTCTCATAAAGAATTCCATCCAACTGTGCCGCCAAACAATAAGAAAATTGTTGTCATTTCTTTGCTTTCAGTTGCCTTGTTGGCAGCTTTTGTTTTCTTTGTAAGTACCAGTACTGGAAATGCAATTGCAACCGGGCAGGATTTGGCTGTGTCTGTTGAAGATGCTCTTGTTAACCAACTTGCCTTGAGTCCTTTTTACTCTTTAGTTGACTTCGGAGAAGTTTGTGTACAGGTTAATGATGGAGATTATGCTGTCTCTTATGGGGTGATTAAAACTCCAATTGGACATAGTGTTCATGATGTGCTTGGGGGACAGTGCGACTGGCTTGTGGGAGGAGAGTATGATTTTGCTTTGAAGTTTAGTAGTTATGATCGCTTTGCAAATTTAGTTGCTGATACGAGTTGTAGTAATATTCTCTTTCAACACGCCATTTATCCACCTGATTCTGGAATCCGTGGCGTCACTGTGCTTCCTTCAGCTTTAGTTGCTCCTGGTTTTGAGGCAGTTACGGGTGTTGATTACAGTTCTTATTGTCCTGCTTTGCTTGAGTGTCTTGGTGCTACTGAATTACAGACAGTAGGAATTTCTTGTTGAAGTTGAGTAGAATTTTAGCGATTGGTTGAGATGTTTGGAATTGTTTGTTAGGTGAGAGAGAGCACTATCTCTCTGTTGGAAAGAAGGAAAGGTTTACATGAGTGCTACGCGAAGTTCAAAATCAAAACGGCGCATAAACTCTTGAGCAATTGCTTCGTCTTTTTCTTTAAGCTGGAAGTATATGTCCTTACTAAAACAGTGTGCACAAAGGCTAAAGTCCTTGCTACATTGAATACAAGTACTTTCTCCTGCAAAGTTCATGGGATCAATCTCCTCTGCAAGGTCTGGTCTTGATTCTGCAACCATGGCTTTCATCTGTGTTACTAAACATTCAGGACAGATGGGATTACTTATTATTTCTTCACACTCAATGCATCGGCAAAAAACACCAAGTCTACCTGTTTGTCCTCTCTCGAACAATGATGTCTCCATCAAATCACCTCCTCTTTGTTTTCTTCACTCCCCTCTCTGAACCTTTCTTTCTTGTTCTTTACTGGTTCTTAAGAAAAGGGGGGAAGAAAAGGTCTTGCTCTTTCTTTTTCAAGAAAGAGCTTAGTTAACATCACATGCACCTTCCCAGAAGAAAGTTTGCATCTTCTTGGGCTTTCGTTTCACTGTTAACTGATACATAATCAAGGGGTTGGTAAAACTTATATATATTGTTTATGTAATATCCATATATGGCCTATATACGAGTCAAAAAAATTTCCGGAAATGAATACGCCTATCTGGTAGAGAGTTTACAAACAAGTTCTGGAACAAGGCAAAAAGTAAAACAGTATTTAGGTAAGGTTCATGCTTTTGATCAAGAGTTTAGTGAGGAGATTTTGTCTTCTGTTGAGTTTGTTGGACTGAAGAGTAAGAAAGCATTTCTTCATTCTTTGTTAGTCCCTTTCTTTGAAGCTTGTCAGTTTGAACAAAAAGAAGGAGAACTTGTCTTTGGAAACCTTTTCTTTTGTCCTAAACAATTTTCTTTAAAGAAAAAAACAAAAACGGGAGTTGAGAAGGAGGCAATCCTTAAAGTGAAAGGAGGTTTTCTTTCTAGTTTTACTTTACAGCGCCTTTTGCAATTTAAGAAAGGAAAAGATTTGGAAAAAGATGCTGCTTTACTTGCTAAGTATTTCTTGGAGGCAGGTATTCCCATTAGCCAAGAACACTTTATTGCTTATTATCAGTTGCTTTAGTTTGCGACATTTGCGCTTGGCTTTGTAGCTAGATTTGAGACAATAGCTGTGTTTAAGGTTAGAAGTAGAGAAGAACCACAACAAGAAAGAACAGGAAGGCACCTTTGATCAGATTTGCATTACTTGGAAATTTGAACAAGCTCTTGTTTGCGGTTTCCATTTTCTTGGCCTGATTTTGCTCCTTTTTTTGACTGAATGGAGATCGGGCTCCCTGAGGGGTGAGGGTGGTAGAAGCGAGAGCCCGAACGTTCCACTTCAGTGTAATATGGAAGGTAATGGTGAGCAAATATATAAATGTTACTATTTCGTATACTGGTGCGCAAAAAGTTGCAAGAACCAAACTAGTTTCATTTTATCAGAGAAGTTACTTTGTCGCTCTTTTTTTCTTATTGGGAGAAGAATTGCCTTATTTTCTCTAAAGGTTCTCTGTTTACTTGTAATCCTTCTTTTGGAAGCAAATCAAAGTAGTTTCTCCAGGCAAAACGTTCTCCAAGAAAAACGATAACTCCGCGATCTTTTGATGAGCGGATACAGCGTCCAGCAGATTGAATACACTTATTGATGGCGGGAAAAATGTAAGCATAGTTCCAACCTTTTGAGAATTTTTTATCATAATAGTTGATGGTTTCTTTTGTTTTGAGGTTTGGTTTCCCAAGAGGAATGCCTATCACCACGACAGCTTTGAGCACATCTCCTGGAAAATCGACCCCTTCAGCAAAGTTTGCTCCTGTAACTGCGAGAAGTATTCCTCCTGGGAATGCATGTTGCTTGAATTTTTTGAGAAGTTCTTCTTTCTCTTCTTTAACCATATCTTGTTTTTCCCAAAAGAGTTTCTTTCTTTGAAAGCCTTGTTTTTCTTGCATCCTTTTCTCAATAAAATAAGCAATCTTATCTCTCATATGGTAAGAAGGAAAGAATAAAGCAATGTTTCCTGGGACAGCCATGGCAATTTCTATACATTCATCTGCAATGTTTTGGTACATCGTCTCTCCTCTTAGTGTGTACTTAGTACTTGTTTTTGGCAGAACTATACTTAGCTTATTCTCAGGAGGGAAGGGCGAAGGATAACTTTTCTCTAAAGCGTTTTTTATTCCTAGAAGATCTTTATACATACTTGTAGGTGTGAGTGTTCCGCTCATCAGAATTGCTCCATGAAGCTCTTCAAAAATCTCTGAACTTAGGATACTAGGATCCAGACAAATTGATTCTAAAGCAATGTAAGGAGCACCAACCTTTGAGATACGCTCAGCAATGATTCTTGCTGTGGCTCTATCTGCTGCTTGCCATTCTTTAAGAAAACTTCCAACTCCTCCAATGTAACTCTTTTTTTGTTTTTTGCGTATCTCTTCTGCAGCGACATTCAGTTGATTGATGATTTCATCATAATCTGCAATTACTTTTACTTTTTGTATAAAATTATCCTTTGTTACTAGTTTTTCTTGCTCTTTGGGATTAGCTTTGCTTTTGAAAGCATTTGGATTTGTTTTTGCTGAGTTATTTGCGGAGAATGCGGAGAGGCTTAACTTTGCCTGCCCCTTACTATCTCTTGGAAAGTCCGCTAGTTGTACAAGAGCAGTGTTGATCTCGTTAAGTAAGGGAATAAGGTCTGGAAAGTTGAATTTTTTGGCTTCTAGGATTGCGTTCTTGAGCATATTGCTAGTAAGTTGGCTGCTGAGCATGTTGGTTATTCTTTCAGGAAGGTTGTGGCCCTCATCAACAATAACAATACAATCTTCTTGCTCCACCTTTAACTTCTGTAAGAAAGCGCCACTTATCTTTGGGTTGAAAAGATAGTAATAATCACCAATGATTACGCTTGCTTTTTTAGCAAGAGAGATGGACATTTCATAAGAGCACATTTTTTCTTGTTTACAATGTTCTTGGAGCTCTTCGTTGTGCAGAGGACTCTTTTGTTTAAGCTGCACTAACTGGTATCTTGCCTCTACAGTAAGTTCTTTTTTTTTGTAGACATTGCTATAAAATTCACACTCCCCTTTCTTGACAATACTCTTACAGTACTCGTTGAATTCATTACCAAAGAGCCCAGCAACTTCTTGGTTACACATCCATTTTTTCCCAATAAGGTCTGCACACAAAATTTCTTTGCCATATACTTTTCTCATCTCTTTGAGTGTTTCAATAGCAATTTGGTGTTGCGTGTGTCGATTTGTCAGGAAGAAAACTTTCTTGTCATTTTCAATTGCGTAAGCTACTGCAACTGCTAGGGTGCTTGCAGTTTTCCCAAGACCGGTTGGTGCGTGAGCAATGAGGACTTGTTTGTTTTTAATGCAGTTGAAGGCATCTTCAATAAGCTCAGCTTGTCCTTCTCTAATTGTTTGGTGAGGAAAAAGAATTTGCTTTTCAATATCTGGACTGAGCATCGATTTTTCTTGCTTTGATTGACTTTTATATCTTTTGTCAAGTTGTCTCTTGGTTCGCACAATTTCTTTCTCAAGAGTAGTAAACACGTATGTGTTGTATATACTTCTTTGCGGAGCGTTAAACAGAAGTTTTAAATACAAATTACCTCCTCAAAAGTATGTTTTAGAGAGGTTGCTTGGTAAACTATAAACCTTTAAATACAACTCTGGGGCAAACCTTCCTAGGTGATAGATGGAAGAAAGATGAAGTTTTGGGGTGGAATACTAATGGCTAATAAACCAATTTTTGAAGTCTTTTTCCGAGAGAAACCTGCTATGATGTTAGTGGAATTGAAGAATGCAAATTCGCAAGTTTATGCATCTGTCTTGGCAAAACAAATTGACTGCACTTATTCTCATGTGGTAAAAATCTTGCAAGAGATGCAGCGTGCAGAGTTGATCAACTTTCGTAAAGAAGGAAGATTAAAGTTACTTGAGCTTACTAATAAAGGTGAGGAGATCGCAAGTAACATTGAAAGCATACGAACTATGTTGTAGTTCAATTTTTTTCTTTCTTAATTTTCTAGAAGTTATGTCTTAATTGGTAAGTTTGCTAGCTTGTAAAAGAAGTAAGGCTGGCAGATGATGCTTTTCTGCCAGTTGAATTTTTATTGTCATCTATTTATACAAATGGAATGCTCGGTTCCAGGATTTCTACAAGTATCCTCAGTTGCTGCGATTCCGTCATCACAATCAAGGTCATCATAACAAGCGATTTGCTCAGCCACAATACCTCCAGTGATCCCTCCTCCGCTGCTAATTAACACCGCAATTACTACTAAGACGGCAACTAAAGCCAATCCTAAGAAAAAAATCTTCCCATCACTCATTCTTCTTACACCTCTTAGGCGCTCCAGCGGGCGCCTACGCAAATGTATATTTTTGTTAAACTATTTATACTTTTCGATACTAGCAAAAAGTAATAAAAAAAAATAATTTTTGGACTTTTTTCACAAGTCCCTCTTTTACCTTTCAGTATTCCTATTCAAGGTACATCTTTAGCCGCTTTCTGTCTAATTTCCAGTTTGCAGCTAGGATTCCCGTCTTTTGATAATACTTTATGAGGCGTCTTACCTTGGAATCGGTAAGGAGCAGCCCTCGTTTAGCGGTTTGATCTTTCTTATTTTTCTCTAAGTGTGCTTGGATAGCGACTAGTCTTTTGATAAGGTTAAGCAAATCTTCTGGCATTTCTTTTTCGAGTTTGTTCTCTTTAAGGATGCTCCCAAGTTTCTTCTTAGTGCTTACTTTTACACTTGGAATACCATACTTATCTCTTAGAATCATACCGATTTCGCTCATACTTTTCCCGGTTTTTCGGTACTTTACTACGAGTTTTTCAACTTCCTGAGCACTATAAGTTACCCATGCTGAGTTAGATTCACTAGGTTTAGAACTTCCTGATTTTCCCTTCTTACGGGAGTGCATTCTTGCCATTGTTTTTTCCTCCAGTACAAACGAGCTTTCACCTGTTTGTCTCTTGTTGGAATGTTTTTAGAGGAGTTATTTATAAACTTTGTGCGTTCACTGTGTTGAGACCCAACCCAAAATTTTATAAAGATCTTAGCGTGATTTTGAGTTCATTACAGCCCCGTGGTGTAGTGGACTATCATCGCGCTCTTTGGAGCCAGAGAAGTTTACTTTTTTGGTGGAGTGAAGCGTGGACCGCGGTTCGAATCCGCGCGGGGCTATACTCTAAAAGAGGTAATCGGGGGGTGTTGACCCCCTGGTTATTTCCTTTCAGTAATTGTTTTATATTTCCTTTTAACGTGTTTTAACTTCTCAAGGAAATCACTTACATCAGCAAAATAATTCCTGTATCCTTCTTTAATCTGTGCAAGCGAATCTCCACTAACTAAAACAACATCATAATTATGTCTCCTACGATTAAGTCTTTCTGCATTGTTATATTGTTCTAATGCTTCCTTCTCCTGTTTTCTTGAGAAACCAGTGATGGTGATTTTCTTTGCACCTGTATCAAATTCTAGAAGGCAATAAAAAGGGTTTATTTTCCCATTTAGACTTTTAAAGGGTCTGACAGAATGTGCCCAAATTTGCATCCTGTCAATAACGTTTAAATTTTCTAAAAGATGAATTGCTTCCTTATAAAGTTCAATCTCATTATTTGGGCAGTTGGGTGGTAAGTTTCTATGTTCCCACCTTGCAAAGATGGCACTTATTAGCAGAAAGAATCTTCTCCAATCTTTAGAACCACCGCCGAATTTGATTGATTGATTTGTAAAAAAATCATGCATCTCTACTGCAGTAGCCCAGATATGTTGTAGTTTTGTCCTAATCTGGATTTCAATGAGTTTATCATTGTAGATGGATCTTTTTACGGTATCGCTTTGGTATTTGTATACTATGTGAATCCCTCGATAACCATCTGGTTTGGGATTTTTAATGTAGTCAGTAACACCTACACGAATATGTCGTAACTTACTTTTCAAAAAGGAGTCTAGCAATTGTTCACATTCAGATACAGTAGATACAACTGATCGACATCCACCAATGTCTTGCATTCTTGATAACTTTGTCCCACCATGATCCTTTTTTTTTGAATCCTTTAGTTTTCTAATAATAGAAATAGAACGTTTCAAGCGTTTAACTGTAATTGATTTTGGATCAACTTTTAGTGATTCTCTTCGAAGCTTGTTCCGCAGGATTTGTAATGGGTAACTATGGCTTGCCCTCCAGTTGAACAAGACAATCATTGCCTTATTTCTCTTATCAAATGTTGATGTCTCACTTGCCAGTACGTCTCCTGCTTTGTCTGCTTTGCTTTTGGAATACTGGGGTTTTTCCCACTTCATATGCGTAAAATGGTGATCACAATTATAAATCTACTGTTTTTTCCATATTTCGGGACCAAATTTGAATATAAATCTGGTTTTCATCAGGAGATTGGGAAAATTTCGGGAGAATTACTTTCAACATATTATTAAAAATAGCTCATTTCTCCCATTAGAAATCTTGCCATATTTCGGGACTAAATTTGAATATAAATCTGGTTTTCATCAGGAGATTGGGAAAATATGGTCCATAATTTAGTGGGTGGTTAATAAAGACTAGTTTGGATCTTGATTCTCAAGATATAAGGAATGAATTTCTTCACTGAATTCTTCTTCTCCTGAGTGAAGATAGTAGTAAAGTAAGACAATAGACTCTATATCTTCATTAGATGCGATACTTTGGTTAGATGAAAGGTTCTCTGTGATAAATTTAAAGCATTCTTTCAATGTTCTATGTAAACTAATATCAGCAGAAAGCTCTAAGCCAATCAGAAAGAACCTTTTTATTAGTTTGGAAGACTTGAATTCTTCAGACAGTTTCAGCTTTTTTCTCCTGTTTAGGGAGTTGATAAAATGTTCTTCTGGATGTTTAAACACTTTTGAATCAATCTTATAGTTGGATAGTTCTGGATAACTTTCCTTCTTGAAAGCATAGACTTTTATTGACATCCCTTGTAAAAAAAAATAAACAAAAGATTCTTCCTTTGGGAAGTGACCACTACCCAACCTGATGTCCGTACCTTCTTGTCTGTAAGTTAACTCTTCTTTCTTGAACTGTTTATGACAGTCACTAAGGATCTTGTTTACCTGAACAAGATTTCTTTCAATGAAGTACAAATATTCCTTAAAAATTTCTTCGTAGTTCGCCGAATAATGCCTGTTGTTTCTAACCTTGATGTAAGTAGAAACAGTCAGTTTTTGGTTTGTTTCTTTTTCTCCTTTTGTTGTTTTTCCCCTTAGTCTTTCAGATACATGGGTGCGTGATTTTTTCAACTCTTTCGCAATTTCTGTCGATGTTGCTTCTTTGAGCTTTATTATTTTGAAGAGAATTTGGCTGTGGATTTCGTTTTCTATTACTTCTTTCTGAACGAACACCATTAACTAAAGTTGGACGCCACAATACTTAAACCTATCTTTCTCGGCGCCCACCTTTGCCAAAAAGTGTTAAAATAAAAAGGTTTATATATTTATTGTACCACCTTTAAACAAAAATGGTACATAAAGAAATAAAATCAATTCGGTTGAGCATGGTGGCCTCTCCTGAGGAGATAGAGAAGATAGATTCCTTTTCTCGTCGAAGGGGTTTGTCTAGGAGCGCATTTCTAAGAAGTGCAGCATTAACTTTCATAGAGAGACAGTCATAATGCCAGTTAACTTGACAAAGGAAGAATGGGATCATTTTCAGGAAATCACCAAGAAAGAGGACTTGTTAACTAAACAGAGTCTGATTTGGATTTTCAAGAATTATGACTGGGACCCCAAAACAGGAGAGTTCACTCTATCAGAGACAAGAGGTAATAGTAAACATGGTGAACAACGAGAATTTTTGCAGAAGTTGTCAATCAAAGATTCCCTGTTGGTCTAACTGCAATGCAGTCTATTGTTCTCCAAAGTGTAAACAATCAGCTTATCGTAAAAGAAATTTAGAATCAAAAAGAAAAAAGTGAAACAAAAGATGTTCCAGACCAATTGTTTCTAAAAGGTATAACTATGAAAGATCAGAAATTGACTATCTACTTAAAACTTGTTGATTTCAACAATGTTGAAGAATTAGATTCTTTAGATGATTCTTGGTTTTTTTGGTATAAATCCAATAAGCGCTCTTCACATGAATTTTATCTTGAAGGAGGTTTAGAAGATGGATAGACATACTGAGAATCTCCTGAATAAAGGAGTTAATACTAATGTTCCTGCTGCAATGCTTAGGTGCGTTCAAAAATGGATAGAGTTTCCTTCTTTCTCTCAATCTTCTCAAGGAAAAAGCAAATACAGTGATTATCAGATCGCAATAATAAATGAATATTTAGATTTCATTACAATCCCTGAAGCAGAATCAAAGATAAAAGAATTGATTTTAACCATGAACCAATGGGGATTTAAGTGTAGCTGGGAGGATTTCTTGGAATTTGCTTCAAAGCATATGAATCGCCCAGAGGTGAAATCAGATGTTTTGAAAAACCCAATTGAAATAATCTTAAAAGAAACTTCAAAGAAAGTAGTCGAAGAAATTTCTGCACGTAAAGCAATAATTCTTACGAAGGGAGTTTCCTATGTGATTAATTCACAACCGACTTCTGGAAACCTGATGGTGAATGCGAAATCTGGGACTGGTAAAGATTTTGTTGTTAGGAATACTCTTTCAATATTTCCAAAAGAGAATTCATTAAGGAGAACAAGGATAACGCCTACTCTCTTTAATTATTGGCACAGGGGAGATAGAGAACCAAGTTGGACTTGGGATGGAAAGAGTGTTTATCTAGAAGATATCAGTGAAGGCGTCCTTAACAGCCCGGTCTTTAAAGTAATGTCTTCTGGTGGTTCTAACACAACCCTTGTTATAAACCAAATAGCTTATGACATTCCAATAAACGGAAAACCTTCTTTAATCATAACTACCGCTGCTTCTAATCCAAACAATGAACTTCTGAGGAGATTTCCAATAGTAAAACTTGACGAAACAGTTGACCAAACCAAGGCCATTGTTGCCAAGCAAGCAGAAGCAGCGAGTACAGGAGAATCTTTAGAGTATAATTCGCTTATCCCTAAAGAGTTGTTTAAACTAAGGAGGGTTGAGGTAATAATCCCTTTTGCTGAGAAGATTGTGGAACACCTTCCTTTGAGTATGGATGTGATTATGAGAACTAGCTTTTCAAGGTTTCTTGATTACATCAAGAGCAGTGCTGCACTTCATCAGTTTGTAAGAAGTATTGATCATAAAGGAAGAATCATTGCTGAAGGAGAGGATTATAACCGAGCGAGGGAAGTCCTCTTGGCGACTAACTCTAATCAATCTATGATCCCCTTACCAAGAAATAAAGAAAAAGTTATTGAGCTGTGGAAGAAAGGAATCCTTGATTATGATAGATATTATTCTACTACAGAAGTTACATCTAAAGTTACCTGGGTCTCTGAGCGTCAAGCAAGAGTGTATCTAAATCAATTAACTGACATGAAATTTTTGCATTGTAAGCAAAAGAAATGCCAATATAGTTTTAGGCCAGTTAACCATTACAAATTGATTCAACAGGAAAAATTAAACCTTCCCCTGTTTTTAGAATTAGAAAAACAAGGTTCTCTCTTAGATGAAGTAAATGAAGTAAATGAGCTAAAAAAGGATGGCATTGTGAATAATACTCTAAAACCTTCATTTACTTCCAATACTTCAATATCTTCCAATACTTCATCTACTTCAAATACTGAATTCGCTTCTTCTTTTTGTGTTGATGAAGAAGATGTTATCGAAACAAAAGAAGATTTAGCCTTCTCTTACTGTAAAGAGAACGGAGAAGTTCCCATTATGGAACTTCAAGAAAAATTTGGTCTTGAATCAGTTTCTAAACTTAGGAGTATCGGTAAATTGATGGAATCCAGATCTGGTTTCTTAAGGGTGGTAACATGAGTGGCCAGTATTCTAGAAGGTGCAAGAGGTGTAGTGATGTTTACTCTACGCCAAGAAGGTTCAGCAAATTTTGTCTGAATTGTTGTAGGTGTACACAAGATCCAAGGAAGTATGGAGAAGTTAAAGACAAAAGGAGTGGTTTTTATGAATTGCATCAGTTGTAATATTGAAAGATTAGAGCCAGTAATCTACAAGAACAAATATTGGTACTACTGTTTGGAATGTAATAGTTTGTTCCAAAAAGGAGAGAGTGGATTGAAGAAGAGGATAATGAAATGGTAGATGAAAGACTAGAGATATTAGGGAGAAAACTCTCTACAGACGGAAGAAGTAACACAAAGGTTCTTGAGATGCAAAATGGAAACCGGGAGGCAGTGCAGATTAAAACCAGAAAAAATATGATGAACATTTACCGTTCTCTTCTGAATCTTCACCAAAAAAGAAAGAAAGGAGAGATAGTATATCTTGAAAAGGTTAGAAAGGAAGCTGGGATGGATAAAAATAGAGACGCATTTCGTCACGCCCTTTTTAATTTATGTTATATGAGGAAAAATCCTGTAATGATAAAAGCAAAAATTTCAAGGAACAAGGAAGGAAAAGTAAAGATTCTTCATGAATTAACGCCTAGATGAGCTAAAGCTCATAGGTTACCTACCCTTGGGAGGATTAGAATGTCAGAAAAAGATTATAGAAAAACAGTTAGATTTAACCAAAAAGAACAAGCTGAGTTAGAACTTCTCAAGAAAACATTTCATCTAGAAAAGGACTCCGAAGCAATAAAACTGGCTGTGGAGTGGGTAAACCATTACATCAAAAATGTCACAACAACCTTTTTTCCACCCTCCTTTGAAGTGGTACTCTTGAAGAAATTGAAAACTGAGAAGCTTGACCGAAAGGTTTTCTAGCTTTTTTTCTTTGATTTTGTCACAAATTCTTCGTACTTTGTCTGCCAATTATTGAAGGAGAAGAAATTTTTATTGATTAAGCCCGGTTATCTTCTTTTTTAGTTCAATGAGACTTTTGTGTAGATTTGAGTGCCAATGCCTAAACTCAACTCCTCTCCAAGCACTTATTTTCTCTTGTCTTTTTATGGCTAGTTCTAGAAAATCATTTAGGTTAAGCCCAAAGTTTTTTTCAATAAAAGAATCGTATTTTCTTTGTTCTAAACTGTACAATAAAAGATATGAATCAAATTCTAAGAAATAATAAGCAGGGAATGATCTATATCTCTCATCTTTTTCAGAAACAGAATCAATTAAAAAAATGACCTCTGCTAGTTGTTGTTGTTTTAACTTAGTTAGTGGTTCTTCTTTAGTAGTTCCTGGAAAGAGAAACTCAAACAATTTTTTTGGTTCTTCTCCAAGTGACTTAAGGTACCAGATTTTTGCATTATAGATAAGTGGGACCATTTGATACGTGTTGTAGTATTTACTTGGATGAAATATGAAACTAATATCCTCATCTTCACAATTAACTTCCATAAGAGTAGAGAAAATAATCTCTGAAATGAGAATGTATGGGATGTTCAATATAGTTGTGTAGCCATTACCAATAGTTATTTCTTCAAACAGGAGAAGAAATCTAAAGTTCTCTTTAATCAAGGACGTTTTATTGTAACGTGCAAGACACTGAAAAATAACTCTTAAAGGTGTTATTTTATCTCTACAAGCTTCAAAGCAACCTAAGAACGAAGAAGGATCTCCCTTGAAATTTTTGATCAAATCTTTTATCTCTTTGTAAGCTTTACTAATTCTATCTTTTATGTTTATATCTAACTCAATTAGTTTATTTTCTTCTATCAATGATAAGATCTCTGATTCAAATCCTTCTAGTTCTGGCCCTTGAAATGATGGATCTGGGAGTTTTTCTACTTTTAGATCCAGCTTTGATGGAAATCTTTTTCCCTCCTCTGGGATTTTAGGTACTGTAAAGTCTTCTGAATTACTCTGAAACTGTGGTGTCTGTGAACCGTTAGTCAAATCGATAACTAGTTTAGTTGTCTCCTCACTAACTTTTTTGAAAGGAACATAATCTTCGGAAGAACCTTTCAGAACTTTAACAAGAGAGTGTGTAAAAAGCCCGTGCTCAACAACCCCATTTTCATGAGAGTACTCCTTTGAATCACAACCTGTAGCAATGGCTGAACCACTTCCTGGAGCAACTAATCTAATTAGTTCTCTCTTTGAAAATGATCTCAACTTAAACTTAGAAAGGTCTCTTCTCAAAGCACTGCCACTCTTACAAGCGTCAAGAATTAGGAGTTTATGTTTTGATCTAATGAGCTCTACTGACTGTTTTAGTTCTGAAAGTTTTATTCCCGTCTCTTTTGCATATGATGGATTAAAATTGTGTGGACAAATAAAACTATTATCTGCCCTCGGATTTTCGTCGTCAATTGTGATTCCATGTCCTGCGAAGAAAATAATAACATAATCTTCCTCTCTAACATCTGTTCCAGATAAGTCTGTCAGTGCACAAAGAATATTTTCCTTGGTTGCTTGTTCATCACAAAGAATTTTATTGATTCCAGAATGGTAGTGCTTATAGGAAGAAAAAATAAGATTTGCATCTTTCGCACAGTAGTCTAACTGATAACCTGAACTCATGTTAGGATATTTGTTTACCCCTACGCAAAGTAGATGTATTCTACTACTCATCTCCTTTCCCTCCTCTGAAGGTGTAATCTCCAATAAGAATTTTGACTTCTTTTAGCATATGTGTTTATTCTTATTGTTGTTATTAAAGATTTCACTCCTGCACGATTATTAAGAAACATTTATATCTCTGGAAGTTATTACTTTGTAATAACGTGGATGTTAAGAAGCTTTATGAAGAGAGGTTAAGGAATTACCTTGATCCTCCTTTTGAAGAGATAACTGGGAAGGTATTCAAGGTAGGGAATAGCCATGCCGTAATGATTAGAAAAGAAATTCTTCATAAACTAAAGATAGGGGTGGGAGATTCAGTGGTTGGTTCACTGTCCCCAGTAAGAGACTTCAAAGAAGAGGAAAAGATCTACGAAGATTTAAAGTACAAAATTAGTCTGGGTGGTTTCTCTAAAGAAGAAACAATGAATTTCTGGTCTTTTCTTAATCTTTACTTTGAAGGTGTAAAGGAAATCCCCAAGAAGATAACAAAAGATTATGACAAAATTAGAGGGTTCCTCGAAGAAGATGTTCTAGATGTTAACTTAGAGCCACCACTTAGTTCTCTTGTTCAAGGTTTGAAACAAGATGGTACTCTAAGCAAGAAAGAGATTGATTTATTTTTATCGAAGGTGCTGAACTGGTTTTTAGATGGAAAGAAGAAAGAACTCATAGATTATTTTGATGATGAGAAGAAGTGGAAAGGAAAACTCGAAGCAGTTATCAGTAAACACAAGGAGCTTATGAAAAAATAAAATGGATTGGAAGAAGGATACCGAAGCCCAGGAACTTTGGTACGATAAGAAAAAGCGAGGAGAGAGGAATCCTGAGCTTAATTACCAGAAGTATATCACTCCAATGGAATGGGAGATCATTAAAAAATGGGTGAATGACCTTCGTTCTCCTTCCATGAAAGAATTAATTTTTACTATTGCCTACCTTGGAATGAGAAGAGGAGAAGCTATAACTCTTAAAAGATCCAATTTCAACAGTGATTTTTCTGCAGTAAGATTTTTCCTCTTGAAGAAAAGAAAAGGAAGACAACTCATTGAGAGAGTAGTTCCCAAAGTTTTACAGGAGAGGTTGGTAAAGTATAACCGGAAGTACAACCACAAGTATAGGAATGGGTATTTCTTCTTTCCTTATGGGAGTCAAAGTAAGAATGATCATATTCAGGGATCTAGCCTTGGGCATGCTTTCAAGAAGATGAGAAGAGAGACAGGTTTACTTGATAGCTACCATGTTGTTAACCAGAGAAACATGAAGAAGAAACTTTATCGAATTTCTCCTCACACTTTAAGACATTACTTTGCTTGGAGAGCTCATAAAAGTAGCAATCATAACATGAGAGCGGTTCAACAACTTTTGGGTCATGCTGACATCAGAACCACTATGAAGTATGTTCATGCACTTGCAATGAAGGATGAAGAACTGGATATTGTGAACAAAGCTGCGGATATGCTGTAGTTAAATTTTTTTACCGCTTTTTCAAAGTAAACTAAGAATCCTAAAATAAGGGAGACTTAAAAAAACATTCCTATTCTTCAATCTGTAAAATAAGCTCTTTGTATTTCTTTATAGCTTCAACAGCTTTATCTTTACTTTTATTACCTTTTTTATAACTCTCAACATTATCAATTAATCCAGATAGGAATGAATTGGCAACTAACCTTGAGTATGAAAGTTTATTTCCAGATATTTTTTCGTATGACGCAACAATATATCTAAAGTAATCCGGAAAATCCCGAATGTATCGAGAGAACTCCTTAGCAATCTCTCCATATTCTGTATTCCCATAATCAATAAAACCAGATATTTGTCCATCCTTAACCAAAACATTTTCGTGATGTGCATCATTATGAATAAATTGAAACTTAGCATTTTCTTTAATATTAGTTTTATCAAATATTTCTTTAGCTTTTTTAGCTAAATTTTTGAATGTTTCAGGTACCTCTGCGTCATCAAGTATCTCTTTATATTCTTCCAGAGTTTCTGGATGCAACCCTGTTGATAGATCGATTTTTATTCCGCGCTTGATTGATTTCCTCTTTGATTTCTTTTTACCAATTTCTGCATGAAATCTACCTAGTGATCCACAAATACTTATCTTTTCTTCTTCTGATAAGCGATTCCAAACAGTCTTCAAAGTATCTCCTTCAATAAAATCATACCCGTACATTTCTGGTTTTTCAGAAAAAAAAGCAATTTTCGCAATAGGAATGGACAAATCTAAATTATTTAAGAACTGTGCAATCTTTACCTCAGTCAGTAGTGAGTTTTGTGGAGTAAACTCCTTTTTTTCCAACTCTTTTTTAACAATATACCTGTCGCCCTCCAAGGTTTCAATGTAATAAGCATAGTTACAAGCTCCTTTTCCTATCAAAAAAACTTTTGAAACATTTTTTCCTAAAATCTTCTTAATCTTATTTTTGATAGTTTCTTCCATTAACCCTTTAGAGAAGTTCTTCATCCTTTAGTTGCCCCATATTATCCTTTCTTTCATAACCGAAATAGAACGTTTTAACTTATAAAACTTCACTTCAAAAAAAGAATTCTTAGCGGTAAAAAACTTGTCGCTACGCTCCATTCAGGTATAAAGCCTGAAAAGCTTAACATTGTTCTATAAACTTTTTAAGTAACTATTTCACTTTTGTTTTTATGGCGAGAAAAATCTCAGAGAGAGAGATCCTCAGACTTAGTGAGAATGAAATTCAGAAGATTGAGAGAGTTAACAAGTCCATTGAAAAAAAAGAAAATGCGATTGCAAGTAAGGAATCTCAGATGAAACTAAGGACCCTCTTTGAGAGAGCTCCGGAAGAGACATTAGCGTTCATTGTATATTGTATTTATATCGGTTCTGCAGGAATGCTTGGCTTCCTGTATATTATTACCAAGTTTCAGGACACATTACTTTATACCTTGTTAATTCTTCTAGCCCTCCTAATGATTCTTCCCCTGTTCATTCTTCCAAAATTCAGTTTGAAGAAATTTTTCCTATGGTTATCTGATTTACTATCTAAGAGAAGAAATTAGGCAGTTTGTTTCTTTGATGGTTCTAGTTCTCTAAAATTACTAATGAGGAAGTCGATTTCTATGATTAGAGTCCAGATATAGCCTTTCAGCTCAAGTATTGAGCATTCATTCTTATTGTGTACTAGTGAATTTCTAACTTTTCTAATAGAATCAATTACTTCTCTTCTTCCAGTTTTTTTGTGTTTTGAAGGAAAGTTGACTTCATTGAGTTTACTAACTGCATCTTTAAATCCAATTTTATCCTTCAACTTGGGATTTATTGTAAAAAGCTGACTAAACACAAGTTTCTCGTAAGCTGCGTAAAGATGAAGTAGTGAACTTGTTAATAGGGAAAGAAGTTTATCTTTGATTTTTTCTGGTGATCCTAAACTAATCTCTTTCTGGAGTGATTCAATAAATATTTGGATTGCATGTTTAAAAGAAAGTGATGATGCTTCAAGGTACCAGTGTGCTCTTGGATTTAAATCCCGTTCTAGTGTTAAGGTAAATCTTCTCTTGATGTTGAAAATTTTTTCCCTTAGATCTGGATGGTTAACCTTAATATTTCTTTCAAATGAAACATATGAACTCTCAATGCTTTTGCTCAGAATATTGATCATCTCTTGATTATTTATAATTAGTTCATTTGCTTTATCAAAAAATATGTTAGTGATATCTATGACTTTGTTAACATTAGAACAAGAAATGTCTTTCACTTCTGAGATAAGTGTTTTAGTATCTTCTCTTCTTTTTTTGGCGAGCTCTTGAATGTTGGGTATCTCTATTTTAGAAAGATGTGCTTTATAGTCTTGTAAGGTTCTTATTAATTCTTTCTTGCTCTCGAGTTTTGCAGTAGAGATTGAATGCCCCTGGTATGGTCTGAGATTCAGTTCCATTCCAATGCGACTTACGTTAATATAGATTAGATTCGTAAGTCTATTGTTCTTAATAAGGAAAGAAATAATTTTTATTGCTTCCAAATCCATACCTATCTCTGTTTTTATTGATTTAAATACTTATGGGGGCTCAGATACTTTTAATCATTCTCAGGACCTTATTTGCTTTCCCAGACTCAATATTCTTTTTTGCCAGTTCCCTCATAATTATCTCCATCTGTTCGTTGACTTTCTCCATTTCTGCTCTATGCGCTTCATCTCTCAAGGTAATCTCTTCCTTTAGCTTAGAGATTTTTCTATCAAGCTCTGTTTTAGATATGTCAACGTAAAGGTCTTCGTGTTGGATTGTATCTTTCATTCCTAAAAATTCAGTATAATAGATAATCATTCTTGACTTCACCCAGCCAAATCTGTACTTCAAAGCAGACTCAGAACGATATCTTGGGAGCCAGTAGCAAGCAGAACTATGTCGAAAATCATACATTGAGATTCCGTTTTTGATCCAAGCAAGCTTTCTTTTTTCTTGTTTCCCCTTGTAAACTCCTTCTCCAACATTAAGTAATTTATAGCCCAACTTGGAAATGTACTCATTTATCTTATGAGCTCTTTTTGTAAAAAGGAGATCGTCACCTTCAAACATTCTCCCATTGACATATTTTCTTAGAATCTCCGAACAGAGAAGGAGTTTTATCTTTCTTCCGAATGTCTTTGAAATGTCATCTCTTATATTTAACATGAAGTGACCTTTTTCATTGTCCCATTCTAAATCAGATAGTCTTGTGTTTAGTAGTTCTGTGGGAGATCTAATTCCCGAATCAAACATGAACATCATTATGACTTTGTAGTCAAATTTTGCGTGATCACAGAGCGTCTGAAGTTGTTCGATTGTAAAATAGTTGAATTTTGGTTTATAGTCTTCCCTAGCATCAATATCAATGGTGATGTCTTCAAGGATTTCTCCTTCTCTCTTGGAAGCTTTCATTAACCAGTGCCAGAATGCTTTGAACGATTTTACATAAGTTCCAACAGCTCTATAAGTCCTTCCTGTACGTTTGGATATGAACTTCCCTTTCCTCATGCCGTTGAAGAAATTCATTAGCTCATCTTCTGTTACCTTTTTTACGCTGTTTTTAGAGCAGTACTCTTGAATTAGTAAAATTACTGAGTGAAGCTTAGACTTTTGATTTCTAAGCCTACCATAGCTTCTAGGGCCCTTTTTAGAGCCAAGGCCAATATTTTTCCCAAGCTCCATATCTTGTAGGTACCTGATAATCAATTCCCTATTCTCCTCAGAAAGACCTTTGAGGATCATCCCTTTGCTCTTCCAACTGTTGTAGTATCTTTCATGTTGGTGGGGATCGATTTTCTTGTTCATTGATGTATTTTTAGAAAAATGACTTCTTAAAACTTGTTGATACCCTTGATTTGGTGGAATCCGCGCGGGGCTACTTTTTTTCTTCTACTGTTTTACCTATCCAGAAAGTAAATATTTAAGTACCTTCTTGGAAAACCGGCTTTTTGAGGTGAATCTTATGGATGAATGTACGCAATGTCAGGTAGAAGTCAAAGAAGTCTGCAACTCCTGTAGCGCTTGTGGTTCTTGTTGCGAGTGTTAAACTTAATTTTTTCTTTTTCTCTTATTGATAATCTGTCTCAATAAGTATTATAAATAGTCTCTTTTACAAGCTCTGTATGAGAATAGCTTTTCTTGGAAAAGGAGGTAGTGGAAAAAGTACTCTAGCTGCTGCTTTTATCAAACATGTCTCTTCACAAAAGCAAATTCTTGCAATTGATGCTGATGTTAACCAACATTTGGCTCCTTTACTTGAGATCACGCCAAGAAAAGAAAATTTGGGTGATTCTGTTGCTTTTATACAAAAATATGTTCTTGGAAAAAGAAATGGTCTTGAAGCTAGTGAGGTTGTTGGAACACTCCCTCCAACAATGGATTCAACTTTTATTGTGCCAAAGGTCGGAGATCCATTTATTGATAAGTTTGCAGTCACCAAAGATAACATCTCTCTAATGCGCGTAGGAACTTATGAAGGTAAAGATATTGGTAGTGCTTGTTACCATAGCAAATTAGCATCATTAGAATTATTTTTTCATTATCTTTTAGATAAAAGAAACGAGTATATTATTGTTGATTCAACTGCGGGGACAGATATTCTTGGGACTTCTTTGCATATGGCTTATGATGTGTTAGTATTTGTTATTGAACCAACTGCAAAGTCTGTACAAGTGTTTAAAGATTTTATAGAACGTTTCGATTCAACACGAGTTCGAGTTGTGGCACTTGGGAATAAAGTTGAAGATGGAGATGATAAAGAGTTCCTTAGGAAGAATGTTGGACATGAATATCTTCTTGGTTTTGTTCCTTACTCAAAGAAGGTGCGGCGTTTTGAACAAGGAGACGAGCAAGCTTTTACAGATTTTGTAGCATCGAATAATGGGCTGTTTTCAAATGTTCTTGAAGATATTGGTTACCTAAAAAGAGATTGGGCAGAGTATCTCATACATCTTTCTAAAGTTCACAAAAAGACTTGTGAGAAATGGTATGATGAGTATTACAAAAAAAAGATCTCTGAGCTTGTTGACAGCTCTTTTTCCTATGAGAAGGCAATGGAGATAAATAGAAATGACAATTGATACTCTTATTGATGCAATTGTTGTTACTGGACCTCTTGGTTCTGGGAAGACTACCTTTGTAGGTGCGAGAGAAGGAAGTATAGTTCCTTACCTGCAAAGAACTCAACAAGCTGATGGTCTTACGCTCCTTGTAAATGAAGCTGCACTTGGTAACTCTGATGGAGCTTATCACACAGATGGGAGAAGACTCTCTGGTCTTGTTTCTGAAGGTCAGCTTAAGATGTTTGGTCAGAGTTGTGTTTGTTGTGATGGCGAAGAGACTTTTCGTCAAGCTTTAGGAGATCTTGGTGCCGGATCGAATCAGCGTGTTGTTATCGAGCCAACTGGCATTGCTAATGCAAACAATATTGTAGATGCGCTTCTGGACATAAGAGATGGAGATGCTCCTAAATTTAGAGTTGGTCATGTTCTTTATCTTATGCCTGTTAGAGGTTTTAGTAAGGTAGAAAAACACGATGGTATTCTTGCAGCAGATCATGTCGTTCTTACTTGGTTAACTGGAGATGCAGCTGAACAAGAAGAAGTTGCTGCGTATGTTCATGCAAAAAATCCAGATGCTACTATTCATTTGTTCACTGACGATTTTGATTATGGTGTTATAGATAGTTCTGAGCCATGGAGTAAAGAAGCTTTTAGAGCAAGAAGATTTGTATCAATCCCTGAAATGGGAAGATTTTCCTTCGCAGGAGTTGGTCAAGGCCATTTACTCGCGCCTCCTGGGGCAGTACACTCACATGGTCATCATCACCACCATCATGATAGTTATGCTGTGGCTTCTTTTGAATTGAACCCTTACGAGGCAGTTACAGCTGAAGGAGACACTTCTGCCTTAAAAGAAGTTCTTGATCAATTAGCAGCAAGAGGAACAGAGAGAGTAAAAGGTTATGTGAGAATCAATAGAGAAGAAGTTATTCCTTTTGATGTTGTTCGAGGAGAAGTAGTTATTGGAGGGCGAGTTCAAGATCCACATACTATCTATGGGAATGGTTCTTTAGAAGTCATTGATAGACATTTGCCAGATGATTTAGCTGAGCTTGTTGAACCATTGACAGATGCAGCTAGAGATGCTGTTGCTTTACGGGGTGCATCTCTGGATGAAATGTCTGATCTTTTCAGAATCTATATGGATTCTAGAATTGAACAAAGTCCTTTGATGGGTGATGCAGACCAAAATTTTGTGCCCCAGAGTTATGAAGGTGTTGAAGTGGCTTTTAGTCTTGCAGAGCAGATCTGTAGGGAGCATAGGGAAAGTGATCCCCTCTCTGAGGCCCTTACTGCCTACGTTGATCTTTATAGGAACGGTGCAGCCCAAGCAACTGGACAAGACAATGAGTTTTTTATCAGAGCAACCTTTGGCATGAAAATCCTTAATGCACTCACAAAAAGTGAACCCCTCCTCAAGGATGCTTCTTTTGATCTTTGTCGGATCTCAGAAGAATATCTAACTGCCCTTGGTTCATTTAGTGGTAGTGACCTTGCACGTATTGAAGAAGGATCA
Organism: uncultured Methanosarcinales archaeon; assembly: GCA_964343575.1. Classification (GTDB taxonomy): domain Archaea; phylum Nanobdellota; class Nanobdellia; order Woesearchaeales; family GW2011-AR9; genus CAYFJV01. The sequence continues at coordinate 364,251 of CAYFJV010000002.1, forward strand.
GATCCGGAAGGCTACCGTTCTTACATGAGGAAAATGGCAGCCGTAGCAAGAGAGCACTTATCTGGAGATTCTGACACATCTCTTTACAGTACAGCGATTGCAAACCTAGATGCACTTGGTTTTTAATTCGTGCAGTGATCAAGAGTAGGGATTAGTTTTGGGAGTGTTCTTGAGGATAAAACATTGATAAGATTATTATGACAACGCTCCAAGTACTTCCAAAGCAGAACAAATTTGTTGAAGATTTTCTCTCAACAGTACCTTCACTAGATGATTCTCTTTTTACCTCTGGACCAACTCAGTTCTCCTCTCCAAATTCCTTTAGAGAGAACTGTCAAAAATTAAAGAAGGAGTTGGAATACTTTCCATTTCCTGTCACCATATTCTTTGCACATAAAGCAAATAAGTCTAAGGTCTTCGTCAATGAAGCTAAGGTAGCTGGGATAAATGTAGATGTCGCTTCTTACAGTGAACTAAGGAATGCTCTTTCAGTTGGATTTAGTGGAGAGAACATAGAATGTACTGGAATAAAAAATGAGCAATTCATCGACTTAGCAATCAAAGAAAGTTGTCTTATTGTTGTTGATAGCATCTTCGAGCTTGACCTCATAAAAAAACTATCTGCTAACAGAGAAGTAAGACTGCTTTTACGAATCAGTGATCCTTTTGTAGGGTCGTATCACCGGCCAACACGTTTTGGTATACCTCGAGATACATTTTTAGAACTTTTGGATAAAAAGGAACTTCAGAGATACAAGGTAGAAGGCCTTCATTTTCATTTCCATGATAATATTCCTAAGAATAAGTCTATGATGATAAAAGAACTGCTCTCTTTGTATAAAGGACTTTACAAACATAATTTCTTCCCAAATAAGATCAACATTGGTGGAGGGTACCGTTTCCCTTTAGTCAATGCTTTGGAATTGGAAAGCGTTTTTGAACAGATTGAACAAATAAACTTTGATGATTTGGCTTATGCAAACACTCTTTTTGGATTCGAAAGAGGAAGGAATGGAAGGCTAAGTAAAACACAAGTTGGTGAAAAACTCTCTCCATTAAGTCCATTTGAATTCATAAAAACATTAATTGACCATAACCAAGAAGAGAAACTTCTCATTGAAGATCTCCAACTCTCTTTATGTATCGAACCAGGTTATGCCTTATTAGAGAATTGTAGTGTTCTGGTCATGCGTGTTCTAGGGACAAAGAAGATTGGAAAGAACAAAAGTGCGGTCATTGTTGATGGTAACATGTATAATCTTTCAACCCAGATGAAAACATGGATAACTGATCCAATTTTGATATCAAGAAACAAAAGAGAACAGAGAGATGAGTCATTTGAAGGTTTTGTTATTGGTAATTTGTGTAAGGAAGATGATGTCCTGTTAGATAGAAAGATTCATTTTGAGAGAAGACCACAAAACGGAGATCTCTTAGTATTTTGTAATACTGCACCTTATTCTGGGAGTTTTGAAGATTCTGATCCCTGCCTCATGCCGAAAATTAGGAATTATGTTTTTACAACAAACGGTGATGGAAGTTTTTTGATTCAAACAGAGAAAGAGTATTTGGAGGAGAGAAATGATAATTAAGAGCATAACAGAAATGGTTGGAAATACGCCTCTTCTTGAAATTCCACAATCAGTTCATGGAATTCCTAAATTACACCTTTACTGTAAACTTGAATACATGAATGCATTCGGCTCAATTAAAGATAGAATTGCATTGAATATGATCAAAGATGAGATCGGGGAATGTAAAGATAAGAAAAAAACAATTTTAGAAGCGTCAAGTGGTAATACTGCAAAGGCCTTGGCATTACTCTCCTCTATTAATGGACTAAAATTCAAGACAATTTCAAATAGGATTAAATCTCCAGAAATGAAAAAGCTCTTGTTACTCTCTGGGGCGAGCGTGGAAGAATTACCTGGCGCATCAGAGTGTCCAGATCCAAACAATCCTGATGATTATATGGAAGTAGCCAAAAAACTGGCAGAAAGAAAGCCTGAAGAAATCTTTTACACCGACCAATATTTTAACATAAAAAACCCTCAAGCACATAGGCAGACAGGTAAAGAGATTTGTAAAGATTTAGAACAGGTCGATTATCTTTTTACTTTTTTGGGGACTGCTGGTTCTTCAAGAGGTATTGGTTCAGTTTTAAAAAAAGAAAGAACTTCCAAAGTGATAGGCATAGTTGCGGAGAGAGGAAATTATATCCCTGGTGGAAGAACGCGTGATGAAATGTGGGAAGTTGGTTTCTTTGAAAAATCTTTTTATGATGATGTGATCTCTGGAACGAGCAAAGAAGCTATCGGGGGTATGCTCTCTTTGATTAGAAGATTAGGACTTCTTTGTGGTCCAACATCTGGTTTATCATACAAAAAAACAATTGATTATTTCAAGCAAAATCCTCCAAGAGAAGAGACAACTGCAGTTTTTATTGCTTGTGATAGGGTAGAACCTTATTTGTCATACACAGAAAAATATGTGCCAGATGTGCTGGGTGTTGGTTCATCAGGAAGGTTTTATGTAAACCATATTTGTGATGAGCAATGTAACGCTAGCGAGATTGATGCAGGAAGTCTAAAACCACACATTGAAGAGGTAACTATACTTGATATTAGAACAAGTAGGTCATTTGAAATGTACCATCTCCCAAACTCAATCAACATCCCTGAGAGTCAGCTTGACATTTTCTTTGAAAAGAGGATCCCCTTCTCTAAGGGCAGAAAATTAGTAGTTGTTTGCTCTCGAGGAGAAAAATCAAGGAAGCTTGCAAGTTTGTTAGTAAGTAAAGGCTATGATGCTGTCTCTTTGAAAAATGGTGTTTATTCTTGGAGATTGGGTCAAAGTACTCTCTCCTAAAGAGAATGAGTAAAATACATTTAGAAATTACTCCTTAAACAACTCAATTGCTTTCTTTACTTCTTCTTTAATTCCTTTCAGACAATCATACTGTTCTACTTCATCAACATTAACCCAAGCATGATCGGTAAACCCACCTTCTTCTAAAACAACATCTCCAGATTTGTACTTTGCAGCAAGTTTGACCATCATTACAGGAATGCCATCTGCTCTTACAAAAGCAACACTGGTGATATACTTGAAGTCGTCGTGTAGTTCAATGCCTGCTTCTTCACGAGTTTCTCTTTTCAAAAGATCTTCTAGTGCGCCTACGAAATCGTAAATATCTCCATTCATTCTTGTAGGGTTATTAAGATCAAGATCTTTCCATTCAAGTTTGCCACCTGGCGTTGCATACTTTCCTGGATGCGCTTTTTCTCTTTCATGTCTTTTGAGAATTAAACATCTTCCATCTTCTCTGTATACCAAGACGTTTGCTACAAAGTAAAAGAGCTTATTTTGTTTAGCATGTTCTGTAGAAATCTTTTCAGCTGGCATGTTTTGCTTGAAGGTGTTTTTCTATTTATGTTTTGTTGTTTCTTGGTTTTTTGTTTTATTTGTGGCGCTTGGCCAGGCGGCTCCTTAAGAACTCTTGTCCGCTTTCCCTTTTCCTTAACAGGAAAAGAGCTTCCAAGAGCATGGTTGCTTGGTTCTGCTGTTGCCGCAACCAGGCAAGCGCGCCACAAAGGTTGTTCTTAGGATTTGTTGTTGCCGAAACGCTTATATACGGTAAAATGTGTTCTTGAAGCATGGCTTTAGAGGATATAGCTGTGGTAGCAGCAGATGAGGTGCCCAGCCAAGTAAGTAACCTTTTCGAACCCATTGTCAATGTTATTGGTCCAATCCTTAGCACTATCAGTTGGCTTTTGGGGGGAATTTTTGGCTTGTACCTTCTTTTAGTATTTTTTAGAGTCTATTATGATCGTAAGCGTGTGAAGCTTCTTCAAGAGATTCACAAAGATGTTCATTTTTTACGTGAGCATGCGGTGGCAACACATTTGTCTGTACATGAGTTAAAGAAGGAGAAAAAAGTTGCTGCTGCTGGGAGAAACTTGGGTGGAAGAAAGAAAGCTAAAGCAAGAAAGCGCTGAATTGGATTAGAAAAAAAGGTGAGGGATGTTTTTATGAAAATTACTATTAAGAAAGAGGTTTTTGAGCATTTTCATCCAGATTTGAAAGTAGCTTTTATTCTTATTGAAGGGATAGATAATGCGAGTAGGTTGGAAGAGTCTGTGCATTTGCTCAAAGAAGCCGAGCACCTTATTCGTTTGACTTTTAATAAAGAGAGCATTAAAACACACCATCTTGTTTCCCCTTGGGTTGCAGCGCAACAAGAGTTTGGTAGGAAAGCAAAACATTATCACACTTCAGTTGAGCGTTTGATGCGTGCGATTTTGCGTAAGAAAACCGTTGCCTCTCGTGATGTAGTAACTAACCTGGTGCGTTATACTTCTTTGAAACACTTAGTGCCAATGGCAGTGGATGATCCCGATAAGCTTGTTGGTCAGCTATCGTTTCATTTAGCTAATGGAAAAGAAAGAATCTCTTTGTTGGAAGGAGTAAAAAAAGGTGCATTTGTTTATACTGATCAAGCTAAGAAGAAGAACTTGCTTGGAGCAAAGTTAGATTATTGGAAATCTCCACGTACTAAACTGAGGTCAAGCAGCAAGCGGGCGCTTGTACACTTAGAAGCTTTGCCTCCTTTGAGCACAGGGAAATTTGCAGTTCTCTTGGCTGAGCTAGTTGATATCCTGAAGGAGTTTACTGGTGGGAAGGTAAAAGTTTTGATCCTTTCTCGTAGCAAGAACAGTGGTGAGTTTAGTTGGGTGAAGGTTGGCGCTGTGAAGAAAGTAGCTAAGCGTAAGAGGGTTAAAAGGAAAACTCTGAAGAGAAAGGCCCCTGCTAAGAAGGCGAAGCGAAAGCTTACTAAGAAAAAAATAGTTAAGAAAAAGAGAGTAGCGAAGAGGAAAACTCCTAAGAAAAGAGTAAGCAGGCGTAAAGTGACTAAGCGTAAGCCAGCTAAAAGGAAGGTAAGCAGGAAGAGTCCAGCTAAGAGGAAAGTGAGTAAGAGGAGAGCTGTTAAACGTAAAACTACTAAGCGCAAGGCTCCTAAAAGGAAGACAAAGGCTAAGAAATCAAAGAAGCCTAAGAGAAGAAAGGTTGCTAAGCGTAAAAAGGTTGTGAAAAGAAAGCCGGCTCGAAAGAAGAAAGTTGTTCGTAGAAGAGCAAGGGCAGCTCCTAGGCCAAGACGCTAGTTTATTCTTTCTTTTATTTCTATTTATTTTTTCTCTAATCTCTCATTTTTGTTCTTAAGAAGAGAAGCTTTTAAAAAATCTCAAGCATCTCTCGTCTTCTATGGATTTTAAACAGCAGTTAATTGATTTTTTAGTGGAGCAAAGTGGGATTTCTTCTGGTGAAGTTAGCAATATGCTTTCTGTGCCTCCAGATGCTAAACTTGGAGATTATGCCTTTCCATGTTTTAAATTAACTAAGGTACTTGAAAGTAAAAATCCTAAAGAAGCTGCAGAGAAACTAAAGGAAAAAGTTGATGCTTTGCTTCCAAAGTTTATTGAGAAGACGGCAGTTGCTGGCCCTTATTTGAATTTTTATTTGAAAACTGCTCTTTTTGCAGAGGAAGTTCTTAAGCAGATCTTTTCAGAGAGAAAAGAGTATGGCTGTAGTTCTGAAGGAGAAGGAAAGACTATCGTTGTTGATTTTTCTGCTCCTAACATTGCAAAACCATTCGGTATTGGCCATTTACGTTCAACTATTATTGGAAATGCTTTGATTAATGCTTACCGTCGTCTTGGCTATAAGGTGATTGGAATTAATCATTTAGGTGACTGGGGAACACAGTTTGGGAAATTAATTGTTGCTTTTCAAAGATGGGGAGATAGAAGCAAGTTAGATGCAGACCCAATTTCCTACTTACTTGAGTTATATGTTCGTTTTAATAAGGAAGCTAAAGAAGACGGAGGGGCCCTTGATGATGAAGCAAGAGCAGCTTTCAAAGATTTAGAAGATGGTAAAGAAGAAGCGGTTGCTCTTTGGAAAGAATTTAGCGATTTGAGTTTACGTGAATTCCAGCGAGTTTATGATTTGCTTGGTATTACTTTTGATTATGAGCAGGGCGAATCATTTTACAATGATAAGATGAAAGATGCCATTGCTCGTTTACAAAAGACGGCTCCAACTGAGATTTCCGAAGGGGCGCTTATCTTTAACCTTGAAGAGTACAAAATGACTCCAGTCCTCCTTCGAAAATCTAATGGAGCAACCACTTATCATACTCGTGATCTAGCAACAGCTTACTATCGTTTGGATACTTTTAACCCTGAAAAGGTAGTTTATGTGGTTGGTCACCCTCAGAAATTGCATTTCAAACAGTTGTTTAAGATGCTTGAGCTTTCTGGAGTAGATGTCTCTGGTTTTGTTCATGTTGATTTTGGATTAATCATGGCAGAGGATGGTTCTAAAATGTCCACACGAAAAGGAACACTTGTGCTTTTAGATGAAGTGCTCAATAAAGCAATCAGCTCTGTTAGGAAAGTAATTGAAGAGAAAAACCCTTCTCTTGCTGAGAAGGAAAAGGTTGCAAAAGAAGTTGGGCTTGGTGCAGTGGTCTTTAATGATCTAGGTGTTGATAGGGTTCGAGATATTAATTTTGATTGGAAGAAGATGCTCTCTTTTGAAGGGGAAAGTGGTCCTTACTTACAATACACACACGCCCGGGCTTGTAGTATTTTGCGAAAAGCAGGTTCTGTTGTAGGTGATGAAAAAAATAATGGAATAAAAGAAGTTGACTTTTCCTTCTTGGTTGGAGAGAAGGAAAAGGCTTTGCTGAGAGTTCTTTCTGATTACTCCTTTGCTTTACAAGAGATGGCGCGCAGCTATAAACCTCACCATGTAGCACAATATCTTATTCGTTTGGCTCAAGCTTTCAATGATTTTTACCAAGCTTGCAAGGTGATCTCTGACAATGAGAAGGAGATGCAAGCGCGGCTTGCTCTTGTAGATGCAACCCGTCAAGTATTAAGTAATGGCCTTACTGTGCTTGGTATTGCTTCTCCACAAGAGATGTAGGGCTTATTTCATTGAATTGGTGTTTGTATGGCAAGCTATTCTCCTTTATGTCAATTAAATGGTGGTTGCATGGGCTGCTGTGGACATAATTTTCCTTCTGCAAAATCTGTTAAGCGTGCAATCAAACTCAACAGTTCTGAGTTTGAGAAGATGGCGCCTAAATCTCGTGAAGAATTTCTTGGCTTTAGGAATCGACGCTTTGCAAATGATCTTCGTGGTGGTGTTTGTCGTAACTTAATTGAAGGAGAGCTTAGCCTTGAAAATTCTGGCGGGGCAAAGAAGAAATGTATTCATTGTCCTTTACATCCTAGTTTGCATAAAGGGGATGATCTTCGTATTGGACATTGTGATGTGGATTATCTTTGCAAGACCGCTCAGGTTTTTGCTGCTTGGGATAAGGGTTTGCAGAAAGAATTTATTGATTTTGTAACATCTCAAGGCTTGGATAATATTTCTTATTCACTTGCCATGGATGCTGGATCGCTTTTGCACCGGTTTTTGGAAAAGAAGTCTCTTTAGGAGATATCCGCTGAAGGTGAGTTCAAAGATTCCTTGGACGAGTGAAGTGATGAAAAGGATAAGTACTGTGGCGCTTGTAAGCTGCCCTTTGAGGATAAGAATACTCCCAATGATTCCAGAGATGAGAAAGGCAAGAATGTAATATATTGGAAGAACAAAAGTGATCTTACTGAAGTGGTGGTGCAAAAAGATAAAGATGATCAAGATGTTGTAAAAGAAAAAGAGTAGGGCAAGAAGAGAAACAATTATTGAATAGAAAGCAGGTGAGAGTTGTAAGTAAGAGAGGATGGCATCAACAATCCCTAAAATGGCCATTGCCACACTTATACAAAGATAACTTGTGAGCAGAGCTCGCTTTTCCATGAAAAAACTATTTTTCTTTAGTTTATATGCTTTGCTTCCTTTTGAAGCTTGAGACGGCGTTAGACCCAAAAAGTAATAAAGAGAAATTTCTTCTTTTTGCTTATGAAGCTCATCTATGATTCGGAGCGGTTTTTGCCGATAGTAAGCCATCTGGAAAAAAAAGAGGTCAATGAAGAGGGAAGTAAGCTTTCTTTTGAACCTTTTCCACACACCCGTATCGTGCTTGATAAAAAACATGAGGAGATTATCTTTTTGAGCTCTCATGTTCCTTGGATTTACAACAGGATCAAAAGCTATAGTATCGATCGTAAAAAACCAGGGCTTCTCTTTATTTCTAATAGGCCCATGTTGCATCAACAAGAAGTAATCAATAGGTTATTCTTGGATCACACTTTTCCACTAGAGCGAGTCATCTTTTTGGGGCAACATAGTTGGACAAAGGCAGAGCACGATTTTATGAAGAATAATAAGTTACAATTGTTTTCTATGAAAGAGATTACTCATGAGGGTCTTTTTGAAGTTTCTGAATCCGTTATGAGTATTGCAAAAGAGTTTACTGACCTCTATTTGTTTATAGATAGCCATGTTCTTGAATATCCTACCATTCGGGGAGGAAAGGCGGGCGGTATGACTGCCCGGGAGTTGATTTTCTTTTTGCAGCGTTTTAAGAAGTTGCATAACCTTCGTATGACTGAGTTACTGATCTCTCCACTTGATACTAAGGTTGCTATGAAGCTCCTGTCCGAGATACATCCTTGATCTACACTTCTTTGGTCTGGTCACCAGAAGCTTTTTATAAGAAGAGAAGGGATGGTCACTTGCTTGTGGGTCCATAGCATAGTCTGGATAATGCGTCCGGCTTCGGACCGGAAGACCGGGGGTTCGAATCCTCCTGGGCCCACTTTTTTTCTTTGGATTTTTCTTTTTATGTTTGCTTTTGAGAAAGATTAATATATTTTTAGGCCCTTTTTCTTGTTGTAGGGGTGTTTTAATTTGGAAAGAAAACTGTTTTTTGGACTTTTAATCTTTATACTTGCATTGTTTTTGCAAGGTTGTGGTGATTCTGCACTTGCTGGTCAAGCGGTAACGGGCTCAGGGGATGTTTGTACATTGGGAGAGGTTGGCTACACCCGGCTTGCGTCAATTTGTACAAGTGAAACTGAGCTTGAAGTACATCGTTGTGTTGGTGGTGTTGGGACTCCAATCACAACTGCTGATTGCGCAGTTAATGACAAGGTTTGTGAGAATGGAAAATGTGTTGAAGCTCGTTGTACTGATACTGATGGTGGAGTGGACCCCTACACTGCAGGAACAATAAACTCCGTTGAAGGAGAGTATTCTGACTTTTGTCGTGATCATGATGCGAGTTTTGTAAATGAGTACTCTTGTCAAAGCAATGGTTCGCTTGTATTTGATCAAATAGATTGTGGACTTGGTGAAATTTGTATGGATGGTGCCTGCGTAGACCTTCCTGAGAATGAGACTGGATTAAATGATTCCCAGGGGGGCGAGATGGGGCTATGTGGGTGTAGTACCCCAAGCCATGTTAATGTTGTATGTGAGAATGATGATTGGGTTGCCGGCCTTGATTTTGACTATTTCGATACACTTGGTGGGGGCTTAAGAAGTTCTGAAAATGCTGACGGAGCGTATTGTTCCTATTCCAATGATCTGATCTCTGAGCAACTTACTATGGACTGCTCGGGATCAGATTGTGATGATTTCTGTAGTTCTCACCTTAGCGCAGATCTAGTCATGGAGATTGAGGAAAATCTTAATAGCTGTGTCGATTACTTCACAGGCCAGTGTAATGGCCAGGTGACAATTGAGGGCTCTTATGGAGAGGGGGGCCCATCTATAGAAGATTGGTGGACCTCTTATGGTTTTTGCTCCTAATTCCTTTTTCTTTTATTTTTATATTTCTTTTATGCTCTTTTGTTCTCACAAGCTTTATAAAGCACTGATTCTCTAGTTTTCTTATGGTTCTTGAAAAGCTTGGCTCAAGTCTGCGAGGTACTTTGGACAAAATTACTAAGGCAATCTTTGTAGATGATAAACTCATCAATGAACTGGTAAAAGATATCCAGCGAGCTCTTCTTCAATCAGATACTAATGTTAAGTTAGTTTTTGATTTGAGTAAAAAAATTAAGGAGAGAGCTAAACAAGATCCAGTTGGTGGACTTACTAAGCGTGAGCAGCTTATCAATATTGTTTATGAAGAACTGACTGCCTTTCTGGGCAAAGAAAGTAGTGAAATCAAAGTTGAAAAAAAGCCAACGAAGATTATGCTTGTTGGTTTGTTTGGAAGTGGGAAAACCACTACTACTGGAAAGCTTGCAAAGTATTTCAAAAAACGTGGTTTAAAAGTTGCAGTAATGCAAACTGATACTTGGAGACCAGCAGCTTATGAACAGTTGAAGCAAATCTCTGAGAGCATTGGTGTTGAATTCTTAGGAGTCAAGGGAGAAAAAGACCCAGTATCCATCTATTTACATTTTGAAGAACAGCTTAACAGCTTTGATGTTGTTCTAGTAGATACCGCTGGACGTGATGCTCTCTCTGACGAGTTAGTTTCTGAACTTAATGCTATGAACAATGCTGTTGCAGCGGATGAGCGTTTACTTGTTATTTCAGCAGATATTGGACAGGCTGCGCAAAAGCAAGCACAAATGTTTCATGAATCTTGTCATGTCACTGGTGTTATTGTTACAAAGTTGGAAGGTACCGCAAAAGGTGGTGGAGCTCTTTCAGCTTGTTCGGTTACTGGAGCTCCGATTAAGTTTATTGGGGTTGGGGAGAAAGTTGATGATTTAGAGATCTTTCATCCAGAACGTTTTGTTGGACGGTTGCTTGGAATGGGAGACATTGCAACACTTCTTGAGAAGGCGAAGGAAGCAATTTCTGAGGATCAAGCGCAAGACATGTCTGAGCGTATGCTAAAAGGTGATTTTAATTTGAATGATTTGTATGAGCAGATGGCTTCTATGAAAAAGATGGGCTCTTTTGGAAAGATTATGGAAATGATCCCTGGGATGGGGAAATTAAAGTTACCAAAAGAAGCACTTCAAGTTCAGGAGAAAAAGCTTGAAAAGTGGAAGTTTGCTATGGATTCAATGACTGCTGAAGAGAAGAAAAATCCAGATGTCTTTAATAGTTCTCGTATCGATCGGGTGGCTGCTGGTAGTGGTTTGTCTGTGCGTGATATTCGAGAGCTCTTGAAGCAGTATCGTCAGAGTAAGAAAATGATGAAGATGTTCAAAGGCGGTGGCTCTGAGCAGGATGTTGCTAAGATGATGCAAAAAATGGGTCAAAAAGGAGTTAAATTTTAGAAAACTAGGCCCGTCAAAACTCTTGCTCTTTTATTGCTTATTTTTCCAAATTCTTCAACTAGCTTTCCCAAACACCCGGGGCTACTCTTTAGAGGATGGTAATGTCCTCCAGCGAAATCTACTCTTTCCCCATCAAAAGAGTTTAGGAACTTGATCATTTCATCAAAACTGATTCCTACAGGAGCGATATCTCTTTCTCTTGTAAGAATGAAGTAGGGGCTTAGGCTTGGGTATCTTCTGTGAAGAAGGGAGAAGGTTTCTACTACGTGTTTTTGTTCCTCTACAACAATAACTGGATTTCTTGTTTCTTCTAAATGAGAATGTAGTGCTGCTAAATAGGAGAAGTGGGTGAAGGGAATAACTCCTCTATGAAAGAGATAGAATGGATGAACTAGGACAGTTGCTTCTCCTGTTTGTGTTGGTTGATCCGAGAATAGATAAACGCCTTGTTGCACTTCTCTTGGTTCTAAAATCAGTGAGGAGAGAGGAACACGCATGAGCTCTTTTTTGTCTTGCCTATTTTTAAAAATTCCTTAGCTTTTGTGTTTATGGGGACGAATTACTTCTTCGGCTGGAACTTCCTCTCTAAACCCACAAGCTTTACAATATTTTACTAGAAACATTCCATCTGGAAATTTGTGCTGGCCCGTGTGTAATGCTTTTTTACACTCTGGGCAGAAATGAAGCCTGTCGAATTCTGTGTTCATGGCTTATTAGAATTATGAGCTTGGTGATAAAGTTTTTGCTTGCGCTTTTTCTCACAATTCAATTATCTTTCCGGTCTTTCCTACATTCATTACTTTGGTCTTCCCGATAACTTCTTCAATACCATGGGTTTCATGAATGTGGCCACAGATGTGCACATCTGGTTGGAACTGCTCAATAGCTTTTCTCACACCAGAGCTTCCTGGAAACATTCCAAGGCCAATTATACTCTCGCTTGGTTGGACATGTGTTACCATCACTTTCTTCTTGATTCCTTCTAAAGTATCATGACATTTTTTGAGAGTCTCAAAGAAGTCCTTTTCCTCAAGTTGATGTACTCCAACATCCGCATAACCGCAACCAAAAACAGCAACGTCACCAAATTTGAGTACGTAACCATGCAGACTTTTGATATCGTAGCGTTCAACTAGAAAGTTTGTTTCAGCAAGTCCTTCATGGTTTCCTGGAATAACTGCTACTTCTAAACCCTCTTCTTTGAAGGGTCCGACTAAGCCATCAAGGTTTCCTTCATGGTCGGCAAGATCTCCGGCTAGCACTACAAGATCTACCTCTTGTTCTTTGCCCTTTTTAGCCATCTTTTGGATGAATCGCTTGTCTCCGTGGATGTCGCTGAGTGCTAGGATTTTCATGAATATCTAGAAGTGGGGCGTATTTAAAAGAATTATGTGCCGTAACCGGGTGGTGGCGAATTTTGAGAATTTCTGAGTGTGGATGGGATGCTTATCTGCTCTTGAGCTTAAGGTCAAGGACAAGGTCTTCAAGCTTTCGAAGGTCATACTTAATGCCATCAACTTTCTTTCGAATTTCCCCGTTTCTGATATCAAATTTGAGAAGTTCTCCATAGATGTTGTCAACCAGATCTTTGATTTTTTCTACTTCGCTGTGTTTTCCTTTCCCGGCAAGATAGACTGCTTTTCTTACTAACTCTCCCGGAAGATCAGCAAGACCCAAAAGGTAATGGTTTGCGCTGACTTTAAGTTCTTTGAGTTCCCCTTCTTTGATGTAGAAATAATAAAGTAAGGCTTCAACATACTCTTGGATGGCAATTTTGTAAGAGCCCTCATAGAAGAGTTTTTGATCGTGCTTTGCAATAGCGTTTAGTGCTTGGCGTTCTGTTTCAATCTCTTTAAGAAGTTCTGCTGCTTTTTCTAGCTCATCTCTGTGGACTGCGTAGATAAGAAGCTTGCTGAGCTTGAGCACATCTCTACTTTTTTTGATAAGCTCTTCACGCTTAGCATCGTAGTCCTTAATTTCATCTCGAAGTTTTGCAAAGTTCATTATTTTTTCTTCCTGTCTTAAATCCTTGGAGATCTTCATTATAGATTGCGCAATGTCCAGCGTGATCAAAGACTTCTACTTGTGAAAAGTCTCCTGGATGAAGTGCTTCGAATCTGTCTCCTTCTATGTGTATGCCCATCGTAAGGTACTCACAAGGTTTTTCTTGCTCACATACTTCTTCTGCCCAGCCCCTAAAGGTTACTTCTCCAATTCCAGAGTTGTATTCTCCTGTTTCATCAGTTGCGAGAATGTAAGGGTTGTCTCCAGTTAGCCCGATTTCATAAATCTCTGGGGGAGTGGTATCTCTTTCACAGCTAGCTCCGAAAAGGAGTAAAGTAAGGCCCATTCTTCTTGCAGCTTTTCTCATACTTTTCTTCTTGGGTTTAGTATTTTTATAAGCATTGCTAAAATTGAGGAAAATGCTTTGTTTTCCTTACATCCTGCACCACAAGATTTATATATGGTCCTTTAAAAATGGTCTCTAACAATTAGTTTGTTCGCTTGAAAGTTAAGTGAACCTTAAAAATACCTCACAGCTTGCTGTAGTTGGGATTTTTGTTGTTTTATTTGGAGGATATTAAAATGGAATCACACTCACGACCTTTAGATGCATTAAATGCAAACCGAGGAAAGATGGTTATTGTTCAACTTAAAAATGGTTTTTCTTACGTTGGAAAACTTAAGGCTTTTGACATCCACATCAATGTTGTTTTGGAAGAAGCAAAAGAAAGCAAAGATGGACAAATTACTAAGAACTTAGGAACCGTGTTCATTCGTGGTGATACTATTACCATTATTTCTCCAGCAGCTTAGGCTGTTTGGGGCTAACATTTATAAAAAACCTAATGGGCTGATTTATTATGGGAAAAGGAACTGCAGCAATGGGAAAAAAGAGTGGGAAGACTTCTCACATTCAGTGTAGAAGGTGCTCTGCTCATGCGTATCACATTCGTAAAAAACGTTGCGCTTCTTGTGGTTACGGAGAAACCGCTACTGTTCGTAAGTACGCTTGGAATAAAAAGTAGATTTGCTTCTTTCTTACTTTATTTTTAGTTAGTTCTTGGTTTAATTTTGCTTTTTAGTTTACTTCCTAGAATACAGTGCCCTAGCTTTCTCTACCAATTCTGGTTGGATGTAATGCTTTACCGTTACCGTTGAGCGTTCTTCCCAAACATTATGTTTTTTATTGTAGTGCTTATGGCCAAGTTCTTTGGCAATGTTTAGGAAAAGAGAATTTACTTCGGCTTTACTTGCTGATTTTCTTCCTTTGAGGAATTTTTTCACTTCTTCGGTAGCGTAGTGTGACCTTACAATGTGAGGGTAGAATTCTTCTCCACAATATTTGTGAAAGGCTTTCTTGAACTCCTTCTCTGGCAGAGGCCTGCCACTTTTGGTAGCAAAGACAAAATCATTTCTTTTTTTACTTCGCATTAGCGCAGCTAATCTTTGTAGATATTTTGCTGGGAAGTGCTTGCTAATATTTTGTGGCACACCATCTTTGCCAATGAATTTGAATGTGGCAGTTTGCTTCTTTTTGTTAAGTGTGATGTCTTTTTTCTTGATAGTGGAAAGTCCTTTGTGTTGGTGTTGCTTGAAATAGATCTCATTACCAATTCGCATTTTGGTGTGCAGAAGAGTGTACATTGGAAGTGCCATGGGATCTTCATAGTTCTTAAGTGCAGAGTTCACAGATCGTTGAAGCTTTGGGTAATGCTTTGCAAAGTTGTGCACTTTTCGATATTTTTTCTTAGTTGCCTTTGCCTTCTTTTCTTTACTGTAAAGGTAGGCAAAAGTTCCTCCCTTGTTCTGGTAAAGCACATCCCAATGATCATGATTTGTTTGGTCATGCACGGTTAGTTTTTTTGCAAAAAGAGAATAGGCTGCATTAAGTGAAGTTCCATCTGGAAGGGTGGTGAGTCTTGCTCCCTTCGGGTTGCCTTGTGGGTCACGCATGCCTTTGAGAAATTGAGGATCTTTAGTGTCTCTTAGGTCGCTGAGCCGGTGATGCGCTTTGAATAACTTGATAACTTGCTGAGCTTCAGGAAGTTTTATTTTTGAGCGTTTCCAACCTTTGGCTGTCTTCTCATAAACTTTTAGATTTCTTGCTTTTATTCTCAATGTTCCAGAAGGAAGAGTTGTCTTGTTAGCCTTTTTTGCTGTGGCTTTTCTCTTGTTGTTTGTCCTTTGTCTTTTTACTTTGCTAAGAAGTTTTTTGAGCATTTTTATTATTCTTATCTCTCTTTTTTGAGCTCTTCAAGGAGAAGAGAAGTTATATCCACCTTGCTCGTTTTGTTCTCAATGCTGTTTGTTGAGATGATTTCTTTAACTTTTGCTTTCTTGAGCTTTTTGAGCGCCCCTTCAGCATAAAGCCCATGCACACATATGGCAGTAACCTTTTTTGCTCCCAATTTTTTTGCTTTTTTAGCGGCTTCAATTACGGTGTGTCCTGTTGAGATGATATCATCTACAATAACCGCATGTTTTCCTTTCACATCAACTGATTTGATCATTCGCACCTCTACATGCCTTGAGCTGTGCCTTGTTTTGATAAAGAGGCTACAATCGCAGTCAATCTCTTTTGCAATAACTTCAGCCCATTGATAAGATTCACTGTCTGGCCCAATAATTACTGGGTTTTTGATCTTCTTTTTGATGTATTGTCCCAAAAGTTTGTTAGCACTGAGTCGCTTTGCAGAGATGCTGAAGATCTCTTTCATGTTCTGGTACCTATGCAGGTGTGGGTCAATAGTAATAATCTTGTTAAAAGAATTGTTGATGAGCTTTGCCATTACTTTACTTGAGACGCACTCTCCAGTATGAAATGCTTTGTCTTGGCGCATGTAGGCTAAGTAGGGCGCTACAAGAATAACTTTTTTTGCCCCCATTTGTTTGGCAGTTTCGGCAGCAAAAATAACTTTGAACAATGATGCGTTTGGTTTTGGTTGGAAGCTGTGCACAATTACTACTTTTTTTCCTTTGAGTGTATTTTTTTGTTTTGTTTGGAACTGCATGTAAATGTCGCCATCGGGAAACTGACTTACTTTGAGAGGAACGTATTTACCTTTAGTCTCTTTAGCAAGTTTCTTTGCTATACTTGTAGAATTACCGCAATCTGTGAAGTAAAGCATAGTTTGCAATAAAGAAGTTTTGCTATATAAATCTGCTGAATGCTTGGTTAGAAACATGTAAAGAGAATTATTGATTAGCTTTTATGAGTTTTCTGGTTTCTTTTTCTAAAGCTAACAGGGCTTTTAATATGTCTGAGAGCTCTCGAAGTTTCCAAAGTAGTTCATTCTTCTTTCTTTCTAGTTCTTGCCTTTGACTAGTCGTAGGGGTATCTCCCCCAAGGTTACGAAGATTTTCTTGCAGTTTTGCAGAGAGTCTAAAGATTTCTTGACCTATTTCTGCAATTTTTTCAACTGCTTTAAGACTTTCTCTCTCTCTCTCTTCTAAAACAGGAAGTTCCCTCTCAATGATTATTACTAGACTTCTTAGCTTTTCTAGGTTCTCATGATTGAATTCTCTACTGAACACGCCGATCTTTTCTGCAAGGGTGGCTGGGTCGTAATGTCCGGCCCACCATATGACAAAGTCTATGGTTTGTCTTGTCTGTGCAAAAAGGTTATTTGTAAGATTTTCTTCTATCTGTTCTAGAGCAAGGGGATTTCCCTTAGTAAACCAATCTATAATTCCCATCTTCTACCCTTAGCTATACTTTTTGTTTATTTAAGTTTTGTTTTCTTCCTCGTAATATTTATATAAAACTGAGGGGTAGCTTTTGTTCATGGGAAAGGAAGCTAAAAAATCTGATTCAGGTTCTCAGAAGATGTATCACTGGACTGATTTTACTGCAGAGAAAGTGATTCGTGAGAAAGGTGATAAAGGTAGTTACACTGTTGCAAGTGGCATCACTCCTTCTGGTGTGGTGCACATTGGGAACTTTCGAGAAATCATGACTGTTGAGCTTGTCAAACGTGCTTTGGAGAAACGAGGGAAAAAAGTGCGCTTTATCTATTCTTGGGATGATTATGATGTATTTAGAAAGGTACCTAAAGGTATGCCACAGCAAGAGATGCTTCAAGGACAGCTTCGAAGACCAATAGTGGATGTTCCAGATCCACATGGAAAAGAAGAGAGTTATGCAAGGTATCATGAGAAACAAATTGAAGAAGCGGTAAAGTTAGTCGGTATTGATCCAGAATTTATCTATCAAAGTAAAAGATATCGATCAAGAGATTATGCAAAGGAGATGAAGTTTGCTTTAGATCATGCTGCAGAGATCAGAGAAATACTCAACCAGTTTCGTGAAAACCCTCTTGATGATTCTTGGCTTCCAATTGGAATTTTTTCTAAGAAGTTTGGAACCGATGTGGTTAGTAATGTTCGTTATGATGGAGAATGGTCAGTAAGTTATGATCTTGAAGATGGAACAACAGAAACGGTTGATCTTCGTAAGGATGGTAATGTGAAACTGAAGTGGCGAGTGGATTGGCCAATGCGTTGGAACTTTGAACAAGTGGATTACGAGCCGGGAGGAAAAGACCATTCAACTGCAGGTGGAAGTTTTGATACAGGTAAACAAATTATTCAAAAGCTTTGGAAAAGAGATGCTCCAACTTATATCATGTACGATTTTGTTCGAATCAAAGGCCAAGGTGGAAAGATCTCTAGCAGCAAAGGAAATGTTGTTACCCTCTATGATGTTTTGGAAGTTTATGAGCCTGAGATTGTGCGTTATCTTTTCGCAGGAACTCGTCCAAACAGAGAGTTTGCGATCTCTTTTGATGTAGACGTTATTGCAATGTATGAAGATTTTGATCGTTGTGAACGAGTTTATTTCGGAGTTGAGAACGGAAAGATCAGTGATAAAGATCGCGAGAAATTGAAGGTAGCTTATGAGCTTAGTGCAGTTGGCGAAGTACCTAAGGAGATGCCTTATCAACCGAGCTTTCGTCATTTGACTACTATTTTGCAGATCAATGCTCTTGATGTTGATAAGACGGTTGGTTACTATGAGAAAGAACTTAAGAATGATTTTGATCGTAAGCGCTTAAGGACAAGGGCGACCTGTGCTGCTAATTGGCTTAAGAAATATGCTCCCAAAGATTTCACTTTTAGTGTTCAGGAAGAATGTAGCGTTGAACTTTCTGACTCTGAGATGAAATTATTCTCTGAGATTGCATCTAAGCTTGTTGAAAAGGAGTGGACAGACACTGCTTTGCATGAAGAGATGTACATTTTAGCTAAGAATAATGGTGTTCCAGTTAAAGATTTCTTTAGGCAGGCTTATCGGATTTTGGTTGGGAAGGAGAAAGGACCACGGTTAGCATCTTTTATTTTAGAGATAGGAAGGGAGAGGGTTGCTGGCCTTTTAGAAAAAGCTGTTGCTTAGTTTTTTCTTTTAGAAAAGAAAGTGTGGACGGCAGGGTTCGAACCTGCGTAGGCACTAAGCCAATGGGTGTCTTCGCCAAGAAGACCTCAGAGATCTGAAATTTCTCGCCGCCTAAGCCCATCCCGTTTGACCACTCCGGCACGTCCACGCGAGCCTCGCGAGCGTGACGTTCAGTAATCTTCGATTACTCGCCACGTCCACATGGATAGTGAATTCCTCTTTGTTTCTTTTTTATATCTTTTGGTCTTTTATAAGCTGGACTGTTTAGATGATTTGCTTTTAAAACAAATCCATAAGCTTTATAAAGCAAAAATCGGCAAGCCACCCTACAATGAAAAGGACAATAATTTATCTTAGTCTTATCATGATCTTTGCTTTTTTTGTGAGCGCATGTACCATTACGGGCGCTGTTGTTAGTGAAGGTTGTGAAGCATTAGAAGGAAGCGAGCGTGATGTTTGTTATCTTGATCTTCTTCAGTGTAGTAGCATTGTTTCAGATGACTTGAGAGATGCTTGTGTTGGAGAAATGGCGCAGGTGACTGCCGATCTTAGCGTTTGTGAACTTATCCAGGATGAGAGTATCATGGGGCATTGCCAGCATGGTATTGCTTTGGCGCTTGCTGATGTGAGTATTTGTTCAGATATTACTGAAGAGTACTGGTCTGATAACTGTTATGCCAATTATGCAATGGAGCATGACGAAGGGAACCATTGTGCAGAAGTTTCACTTACTAGTCAGCGTGATACTTGTTACGATGATGTAGCTGTTGACCTCTTAGAGAGCTCTTTTTGTTTAGAGATTTCTGATGTTCCTGGTACTGACCGTTGTCTTTACAATGTAGCTCTAGGCTCTTTGGATCCGAGCGTCTGTGATTTGAGTTCAGACCCACTCTATGTTGCAACCTGTTATGCTAATTTGGCGGTGCAGATCGACAGTGAGGAAGTTTGTAATCAGATCGAGTACACAAGCCTTGTTGACGATTGTCTTTTGGAAGTTCGTTCAGCAGACTAAAATTTATTCCTTTTTTGTTTTTTCTTAGTTTAATTTTTCTTTTTGATTATGGTTCTGGTTTTAAAATAAGAAATAAAGTATAACTGGGAGTACTAGACAGCCCATGAGATGGTTCTTACTCACTCCTAAGAGAGCTGCTGCTAAGCCAAGTGTTGTTGCAGTCGTTAAGATCAATAGGCCAAGTAAACCATCAAATATGAATGTGAGTAGGGCGATGAACAGGCAGATGCTCAGAAGAAGCTTTCTGTAATCTACTTTTCCCATTACTTTAAGGAAGACTTTTGAAAGTGATATGCTGCAGATGACAGCTAGGCCTCCGGTGGTGATGGCAGTAAGAAGAAAGATTAAGACTGTACTTTGTGAAAAACTGTTCATCAACTCAGAGATTACTACGATTGCCCCGTTTCTTGCTTTCTCAATGCTGTACATGGTAGCAATACTGATAAGCATGTTCGCAGTGTTAATTCCTCCAACTAAAGTAAGAAAAGCTTCCTCGGAAGTCTCCCCAATGATTTCATTTGCAATAATTGCTGCTTGACTGTTCCCAAAGCCAGGGAGAAAGGCAGCAATAAAACCCATACTTGATGCTGCGCTAATTGATCTTAGGCTGCTTTTGTTTTTTAGCTTGAGGGGAATATCTTGGTCCTGTTCTGGAATAACTGCTTTTTGTAGGAGGCTCGTGATGATAATTGAGAAACCGAACAAGCCACTTAGGAGGGGGAAGAGTGCTTGTTTGAGGTTTGGGATGCTAAAGATACTTATGCCAAGCACTCCTGCAGTGATGAAAAAATAAGCGCTCAGAACTTTTCTTTGTATTGTTTTTTCTCTAAAGATCATAAGAGTAGCGATAGTTAAGAGAATGATTCCGATGATATCTTTGAGAATGGGGTAAATAAGTTCCATAGCTTTGATAATGAGTGGAAAAAAAAGAAGGCAGATGATAAGTGAACCGTAAGAACCAATGAGTGTGCAAAGAATGGCGTTATGTCCTTCTCCTCGGTGGAGAAGTTTGTGTCCTGGGAGGACGTTAAGCGCCTGCGCTTCATCTGGCGCTCCAAGATAAATACTTGGGAGTGAGTCTACAAAAGAGTGGGTGATTGCTAAACTAATAATGTAGCTGCTTAAGATGATTGGAGTGGTTAGCTGAAGGAACAATGGGCTTGCACTAAGGACGAGTAGAGAGATGAGGTTGACGTGGATTCCAGGGATGAGTCCGGTGAAGATGCCTGAGAAGAGCCCTAGGAGGATTGCGGTGAGCAGTTCGAAGAACATAAGGGTTTTTTGGGAGTTTGTTTAAAGTGGCTTTTCCTATTGAGTTCGGAAATTCTTTTAAAATTCGCTTTCTTTTGGCTTCTTGGACAATGAGGCAACAGTTATCCGTTGAAGGCTTGCGGCTTTGCTGCTCTGTCTAATGAAATAATGAGTAACTGCTGAGTCCTTTTCTCCTTTCTTCTTTCCCTTCTTTTTTCTCATGAGGTTAGCTTTATAAAGGCAAAAATTTTCTTTTCTGCTTGTGGTAGGTGTTTTGATGTTTGTTTTTGAAATGACAGGTGGGCAAAGATGGTTTTAGGTGAGTCTGCTATCTTTATACAGTTGGGTCTTGTTACCATTCTTGCTGCGAGCCTTGCTTTTGTTTTTAGGATGCTTAAGCAGCCTCAGCTTCTTGCTTATATCATAGTGGGGATGCTTATTGCTCCTGTTTTTGGTCTGGTGACTGATACAAGTATTATCTCAGCAATGTCCACTATTGGTATTGCCTTTTTGCTTTTCTTAGTAGGGATAGAAATTGATGTCAAACGTTTAAAGAGCGTAGCTTTGGTCTCTACTGTAGGTGGTACCATTCAAATCTCTTTGCTTTTTGTTACCGGTTTTTTACTCGCCTTGTTACTTGGTTTTTTTCCCTTGGAGGCGCTTTACATTGCTTTGATGCTCTCTTTCTCTTCTACAATGATCACTATGAAAATTCTTTCCGATCGAAAGGAGTTAAACACCTTGCATGGAAGGATTGTGGTAGGAATTTTACTTATTGAAGATATGTTTGCTATTTTTGCTCTCTCTATTTTGGCCTCAGTAAACAGCCTGGCTCTCCCTTTACTTGGAATAGCTTTCTTGAAGTTTCTGAGTTTATTTGCTTTAGCTTATGTTTGTAGTAAGTTGCTTTTTCCAAGCATCTTTCGTTTTGCAGCGAAGAACCAAGAATTATTGTTGATCTCTTCTCTGGCAGTGTGTTTCTTGTTCTCACTTATTTTTCATTATCTTGGATTTTCAATTGTTATCGGGGCCTTTTTAGCAGGGCTTACTTTAGGTAATTTGAGTTATAATTTAGAGATTATTGGGAAAGTAAAATCTCTTCGAGACTTTTTTGCCCTCCTGTTCTTTGTTTCTCTTGGGATGGGACTTTCTTTAGGGGTGCTTAAACTCTACTGGCTTCCTTTGCTTGTTATTGTTGCATTCATCCTTTTTTTCAAGACTTTTTTGATCACCACTATTTGTTCTGTTTTCAAATATACCAAAAAGCCCGCTTTTATGAGTGCAATGTCTCTCTCACAGATCGGAGAGTTCTCTTTAATCATTGCCAGCCAAGGTCTTGCATTGGGCCATTTGAACCAAGACATTTTTTCTTTAATGGTTATTGTAACGCTTATCACTATTACGGGGACTTCTTACTTGGTGAACTCTTCTGAGAAGCTGTATGCTCTTTTGCAAAAGCCTCTTCGTTTCTTTGATCTTTTCCACACGGAAGGATTAGAGTATTACTCTGGAGATGCGGAACCAACGGTGGTTCTTTGTGGACACAACAGGATTGGTTATAACATTCTTAAGAGCTTAAGGAAAATTAAACGTAAGGTGCTTGTAGTTGATTATAACCCTGAAGTAATTTCTCATCTGGTAAAACAAGGCTATCATTGTATCTACGGTGAGGTTGAAGATGATGAGATTCAGGAAAAAATGAATTTTCGTGGTTTAGATATCATGATCTCAACTATTCCTTACTTGAAGGTTAATCGGATCCTGATTCGTCGGGTTCGCTCTGTTAACAAAAGGGCTAGAGTAATTGTGACTGCAAATAGTATCAAAAATGCTTTGAAACTGTACTCTGCCGGGGCTGACTATGTGATCTTACCTCACTTCTTAGGGGGTGAGCGTGTGGCTGATTTGGTGACTAACGTGCGTAAGAAACACGTAAGCTTGAAAGAAGAGCGTGCTTTACACATTGCTGATCTGAAGAAGCGAAAGGATATTGGTCATGACCATCCTTTTCAGTTGTTTTAGATTGTTCTTCCTGTTTTTTTCTTTTCTTCTTGTTTTTAGAAGTAATTATTATAAATCACTGCTTGTATTTTCTTTTATATTTCACTACGTTCAAGATGAATTTTCAAAAAATCCCTCCAGTAGAGAACGCTGACTTTTACCTAGAGCAAGCTTTCTCAAAAGCAAGGGTTAAAGCCAAACAAAAAGATCTCGTGGGAAACTGGCTGCAAATTATTCGTAAAAAAGAGGGTCTTAAACTTGATGTTGCTAAAGATAACCTTTCTACTCGCTTAGATAAAGTGGCTCAAATTTTTCCTAACTTGGATATTATTCCTGTATTTTACATAAAACTGATGAAACTTACTCTTGATTTTCGTCAGTTGAAAAGGTCTTTAGGTTCACTTGCTTGGGCACGTAAAAAGATTGCTTTTTTCCACAAGAGCCATGTTTCTCGAATTAACGGGGCAAAGACACGAGATGAGATAAAGAATATTTCAAAACAGTGTTATGGAAGAATCTCTTCTGTCATGAAACAAATTGATAAGGACCTTCATTACTTAGAACAAGCTCGTCGGATAATGAGAACCTATCCAGATATTAAAGATCGCTTTACAGTTGTCATTTATGGTTTTCCAAACATTGGAAAGACAACTCTTTTGAACAGAATGGTCGGGACTAAAGCAAAAGCTGCTGTTTATTCTTTTACTACTAAAAAAATTAATACTGGAACTCTTGAGTTTGCTGTGGGTGACAAGGTTAGCAAAGGAAGAAAGAGAAAAGATAATGGCAAGTTGAAAGTTCAGGTGCTTGATGTGCCAGGAACGCTTGCTCGGGAAGCAAAAATGAACTTTATTGAATTACAAGCAGAACTTGCTCTTAAGGAGCTTGCTCATATGGTTATTTACATCATTGATATGACTGAACCTTACTCGTTGAAGGATCAATTAAAGTTGTATAAGAAAGTTAAGAAGATGCATCCAACCTTTGTATACTTAGGAAAGGAAGATATTCTTGATGAAATGCAGCTGGAGGATTTTGCCGATCTGAAGTTAAAAGCTACTTCTGTAGAAGAACTTCGCTCTGAGATGCTTTCTCGAGCTCTTGTTTATGAGCAGGAGAAGCAGGAAGCAGAACGTGAGGCAGAAGAGGAGCGTAGAAGTGCAGAGGAAGAGTCCGAGTAGGTGGGGCCTTGGGAGTTGGCCCCAAACTTTTTTGAACTCTGTCAGAGCGGCAGCGTAGGCAAAGCTTCACAAGGATTTTGCCCTTTCCAAGAGCAAAATGTTCAGCTTTTGTCGCTTCTTTGTCTCGAAGTGCCCACCCACCTCCCCTATTATTGACAGAGTTCCAGATCTTTTCTACTGGGCCTTAGGAGCCAAAAGCTTTATAAAGAGAATAGAGGCTAAGGGTTTTAGAGCAACCTTGCTTAGAAAGGATTGCTTTCGAGTTGGGCTGAACTCGGAAAAAACAGGTCCAAAGGCAGGAGAAGGAGAAAAATGACCTCTGTCTTGAAGAAGGAGGAAAAAGACAATGCAAACAACTTTTCATATTCACAAAATCACTGGGGTGATTTTTTAGTATGTTCTACAAAGTTCAAGTCAAAGATTTTATTCGTGTACCACCAAGTATGTTTGATCTTCCAAAGGAAGAAGCGGTGCTCAAAAACATTAGGGAAACCTATGAGAACTTTGTTTCCAAGAAACTTGGTTTTGTTATCAACGTTATTGACATCAACGAAATTAAAGAAGGTACCATTGTTCCTGGAGATGGGGCAGGGTACTATGAAGCAGAGTTTAATTTGCTTACCTTTAAACCAGTACTTAATGAGCTGGTCTTTGGGAAAGTAAAAGATATTACTGACTTTGGAGCTTTCCTTGATTTAGGAGGAAGTGAAGGGATGGTGCACATTTCACAAAGTATGGATGATTTTGTTTCCTTTAGCAAGGAGAAAGTGCTTCAAGGAAAGAAGACTGGACAGACACTCAAAGTTAATGATCACTGTAAGGCGAGAATTATTGCAGTGAGTTACAAGGATGTCAAAAACCCAAAGATCGGTCTTACTATGAGACAAGAAGGTCTTGGAAGGCTCGATTGGCTGGGAGAGAAGAAGAAAGCTGTAAGTAAGGCAGCAGAATAGACTTAAGAAAGTTAGGTGATCATATATGGCTAAAAAACTTGCAAGTAAAAAAGACAAACTTTTGCTTACTGAAGCTGAAATTAAGGAATTAAAGCTTAATAGATCTGATTTTAGTGACTCTTGGCAGGGAAGACTTTTCATCAACGATATGGAAAAATCTCATATTGCTAAGGAGATTGGAATTACCAAAAAAGGCGAGTATGCAATTAAGGTGAAATAAGTTTTAGAGAAAAGGTGAACATCATGCAAATAACAATTACTGAGAAAAACAAAAATCCTCTCTTGAAGAGAACTGAGCTTAAAGGAGAAGTTGCTTTTGACAAAATAACCCCAAGCAATACTGCTATGACTGAAGCTCTTGCAAAGGAAGTGAAAGCTCAAGCAACTCTTGTTGTCATGAAGCAAATTGCAACTCGCTTCTCTGCGAAAAAAGCAGTTTTTTCTGCTGTTGCTTACGATGATCAGGCAAGCAAGGAAAGAACTGAGAAGATGACTAAACATCTTCGAAAGAAGGCTGAAGCAGAGGCAAAGAAGCGTGCTGAGGAAGCAGCTGCTAAAAAAGAAGAAGCAAAGAAAAAGGCTGAGGCAGAAGCTGCTAAGGCTGCAGAGCAAGAGCAGGCAGCAAGTGAAGAGAACAAGGAAGCGCAAGCATCTGAAGCTCCTGCTGAAGAAAAATCAGAATAGATTAAATTAGGTGAATTATTATGGCAAAGAAAGGCGGAAACAAAGGCGGCAAGGATAAGAAAGCTGCTGGAGCTAAAGTTAAAAAATCAAGAAAGTTATACCAATTATATGAAGTACAAGGAGACAAGTTAGTTCGTAAAAATTCTTACTCTCCTAAATCTCCTGGAGACTTTCTAGCAAATCACAAAGATCGAAAGACTTGTGGGAAAACGGGTTATACCGATTTTGGTAAGAAAGAATAATTTTCTTCCAATTCCCCTCTTTTTTTCGTATTCTACAAACTACAAGGAAATTCTTTCTACTCTAATCTTGGGGAGCAATTTATCAATTAATTTTTTATCAATCCCTTCAACTCTTCTTCTTTGTACATGTGCGCTCGCAGTAGCCACAGCATAAGCCAAGTGATCTTTTAGACTTCTTCTTCCACCCGGTCTTTCTGTAGATAAGGAAGAAGTGAGGTAGCCGGATAATAAAGCGTCTCCCGCTCCGATGGTACAACAAACTTTCTCTCTCTCAACTTGTGGTCTTGCATAGAAAATACCTTGGTCTCTGACCAGGAGCGCTCCATCACAATCTAAAGAAAGAAGAACGGTATTAATGTTTTTTTCTCTTCTAAATGCGTCTGTTACTCTTGCCGTAGTAGTTATATTTCCATTAACAGGTTCTCCAAGGTATCTAGACAGCTCATCACGATTTGGTTTGATAAGGTAAGGTCTTTGATCAACAACTACTGCAAAAGCTTCTGGGTTTGAGGAATCAAAAACTACTTTTATTCCTTGAGAAGCAAAGTAGGACGTTAATTCTGCGAAATAAGTTGGTGAAATATCTCTTGGTAAGGAGCCGGAAAGAACAAGGATATCTCCTTCTCTGATTGCTCCTTTCAATGAGGCTTCTAGACCAGCTAAGTCTCCTCCTCTCACCCTTGGATTTTCTGGAGCGCTTCTTCTCTTATCTTCTCTTCCAGTGACCGTAACAGAAAGTGTTTCATCAAGAGTGGGCCTTTGAATGAGAGGAACATGGGCATCATAAAGAGATTTTTTTAGCTGTCCACCATTATCTCCTCCTAATAGAGCATACAGGCAAAGGTTAGCAAAACCCAATCCCCTCATGCCAGAAGCAACGTTAACAGCCTTGCCACCTGGGATTTTATCTTCACCATGAATTTCTAAGCTAGGATTTAAAGAAACTAAATGAACTACGGGGCCACCCCAAGCACTAGGACACCTTTGCCTGACTAAGTAATCAGAAAGTTGAGTTATTCCAAGATCCTCTGCTCCGCTTGTATTCGCAGAAGCGCATGCATCTTGAAGTTCTTTTAGAGTGTTATAGTCTCTTGCTTTTCCCAATTGACAGTTGCGAACGTCTTCATCTGTTTCGAGAAGTAATGCCTCAGTATTGTGAACTGAATTGGCAAGGAGGCCATAGCCCCGGTGGTGACCATCGACAACAAAGGTTTGGTATCCGTCTTTTACGACAACAAGTGGGTCCATTGGATGGTCCCCTCTTGAAAGGAGGTAAGCAACTCTCGCTGTAGCATCCAGGTCCAAATGGCAGTCTTCAGTAACATAAAGTGAAGAAAGCGGCACTTCTATTTCTCTCATTCTCAATTGGCCAAAGCCGTCCCTTTTTTAGTCTTGTGCATCTTTAGACTAGGAATGGACTTTTTGCCATGAAAATACTTAAAAAGAAAAAAAAGTAATGATGAGAGATGCTTCTTAAGGAACTCAAAGAAACATTCTCAAGATGCAGCCTTTGTCCTGAGCTTTGTGAAAGTAGATCTCAAGTAGTTTTTGGCTCTGGCAACCATAAGGCTCCTTTATTGATCATTGGAGAAGCCCCGGGAGCTAGCGAAGATAGACAAGGTATCCCCTTTTGCGGTGCTTCTGGGAAGGTCTTACAAGAATTGCTCTCTAGCATTGGTCTTACTCGGGATGATGTCTTTATCACAAACACTATTATTTGTAGGCCACCAAACAATCGTAATCCAAAAACAGAAGAAATGCAAAATTGTCGTGAACGTTTGGAGGAGACAATCCAACTTATACAGCCAAAAGTAATTGCAACTGTGGGAAACTTCGCAACCAAAGCAATCATTAAGAAGACAGGAATTACTCAGATACGTGGCCAGATTTTTGAGACTAGTGTTCGAGGAACAAGTTTTAAGGTGGTGCCAGTTGTGCATCCTGCTAATTATCTTTATAACGGAAGAGCTGAGCCAATCTTAGAGCAGATGAAAAGTGATTTTTTGGTTTTGAAGAAGGTGATTGAAGAGGAAGGCAGCAAAGTGAAGAGTAGTCAAGCGAGATTAGGTGATTTTTGAGATGTCGGTTATTATTCCAAACCCAGACAAGTTAGAGCAAATTAAGCAAGCTATGAAAGCTGAAGGTGCAGCTAAGATGCACATTATCTCTGATTTTGATAAAACACTCAGTAAAGCATTTGTCGATGGGAAGAAAGTAGGTACTTCTTATGCAAGATTAAGAAGCAAAGATTATCTTGGTCAGGAGTATATTGAAAAAGCACATCAGATGTTTGATAAGTATTACCCTATAGAGATTGATCCAAAGCTTAGTAGGGAAGAGAAGGCAGTACATATGCAACATTGGTGGGAAGAACATCATGATTTTCTTGTAGAGAAGGGTCTTAGTTCTCAAATGTTAGAAGAAGTTTCAGAAAGTGAAGAGATTAAATTACGAGAAGGAATTCCAGAATTTCTTGCACTTGCCCATAAAAACAACATTCCTTTTGTTATCATGTCTGCTGGTATTGGGAATGTCATAAAATTGAAGTTTGCTCATGAAGGACTTCTTACAAGTAATGTTCACATTGTGAGTAATTTCTTTGTCTTTGATGAAGAAGGGAAAGCAGTTGCAAGAGAGAAAGAGATAATCCATACAATGAACAAACATGAGAAAGTACTTCATGATCTTCCTTTCTACAAGGATTTGGAGCAAAGGAAAAATGTGATTCTTTTGGGTGATAACAAGGAAGATGAGGGAATGATAGAAGGTTTTGCTTATGATAAACTCATCAAGGTTGCTTTTCTCAATAAGGATATAGAAGGTCAGCTAGAACGGTATAAAGAGAGCTACGATATCATTATAACTGAAGATGGTCCCGCAACAGCTGTTCTTGAATTGCTTAGAGAGATTCTCAGCTAAATCTTCTCCTTTTTGAATAATAAGATATAAAAACCAGGGGGGGTTCTTGGAGCTTGATGAAAGCTAAAGATCTTATTCAAAAATATACTGATTTTTTCAAGAGTAAAGGGCACGTCCAAATCCCATCAGCAAGCCTGGTGCCAGCTAATGATCCTTCTGTTCTTTTCACAACCGCAGGTATGCAGCCTCTTGCACCCTATTTTGCTGGACAAGCGCATCCTCAAGGAAAGCGTTTGGTAAACGTACAAAAGTGTATGCGAACCGTTGATTTTGAAAATATCGGAGATAACACCCATCACACTTTTTTTCAAATGCTTGGAAACTGGAGTCTTGGGGATTATTTCAAAAAAGAGTCCATCACTTGGAGCTTTGAATTTCTTACAAGTCCAGAATGGCTCAACTTGCCTTTAGAGAAATTGAGTTTTACTGTTTTTGAGGGAGATGATGCAGCACCAAGAGATTCTCGAGCAGCAGAGGTTTGGAAAAGTTTGGGGGTTCCAGAAGAGAAAATTACTTTTTTAGGTGAAGATAACTTTTGGTCTGCTGGAGAGACTGGACCTTGTGGGCCAAGCTCAGAAATATTTTATTGGACTGGAGATGAAAAACCAAAAACTCAAAATCCTGATGAAGATGAAAGGTGGGTCGAGATTTGGAACAATGTCTTCATGGCTTATAACAAGAAAGAAGGCGGGGTAATCGAAGAACTCCCACAAAAAAATATTGATACTGGGATGGGTTTGGAAAGGACTCTTGCTGTGCTTAACGGAAAAAAGAGTGCTTATGAAACAGATTTATTTTTGCCAATAATTCAAAAAATTGAAGAGCTTTCAGGAAGTGCTTATGCTGAACATAAAAAAGAGATGCGTATCATCGCTGATCACATTCGGGCAGCAAGTTTTATCTTAGGGGATGATAACAAGGTTGTTCCTTCTAACGTTGATGCAGGTTACATCTTAAGAAGATTGCTTCGGCGTGCAATTCGTTTTGGAAACATGGTTGGTTATGGTGCTTCACTTGCTGAACTTGCAAAAATAGTTGTTGACCAGTATAGTGAGCTTTATCCTGAGTTAGCTAAGAATAAAGGAGTAATTCTCTCTGAGATTGAGAAAGAGGAAGCCAAATTTAGAAAAACACTTGAGAAGGGACTTAGAGAATTCGAGAAAATGTCTGGCCAGGAGATCTCTGGGAAAGATGCTTTTCTCTTGTTTCAATCTTATGGTTTTCCTCTTGAGATGACTGAAGAAATGGCTGATGAAAAAGGGATTAAAGTTGATACTGAAGGTTTCTTTGCTGAGTATGAAAAGCATCAGCAACTCTCTCGTGAAGGAGCAGAGAAAAAGTTCAAGGGCGGGCTTGCTGATCTTTCAGAAGATACCATTAAGTTACATACTGCAACACATTTGCTTAATGAAGCACTTCGTAAAGTAATTTCTCCTGAGATCTCACAGCGAGGAAGTAATATCACTCCAGAGCGTCTTCGTTTTGATTTTAACTTTGATCGTAAATTGACTGCTGAAGAGATTAAGGCTGTTGAAGATGAAGTGAACCGAGTTATTAAAATGGAAGTTGATGTAGTTCGCAAAGAAATGCCAATGGCTGAAGCTGAGAAGCTTGGAGCGCAAAAAGAATTTGGAGCAAAATATGGTGATACTGTTTCAGTTTACTTTGTTGGAGATTATTCTAAAGAGTTTTGTGGCGGGCCACATGTAGAAAACACTCGTGACATTGGCCACTTTAAGATTGTTAAAGAGAAATCTTCTGCTGCTGGGATAAGGCGGATTAAAGCTGTTGTTGAGATTGGGAAGAACCATTGAACTGGATTGAACATGGAAAAAAAAGATTCTTTTAAGCTCCTTGATCACACTGCAGATATTTTGTTCCAATGTGATGCTGCAAGTTTGGAAGGCGTGTTTGTGCAAGCAGGCTTAGCCCTTGCTGAGATTACTACTGAGCTTAGTTCTCTTGGAGTTGGCGTGCAAAAGGAAATAACTGGAAAAAATAAGAACTTGGAGTATCTTTTTTTCGATTTTCTGGATGATCTTCTTTTCTATAAAGATAGTGAACTGCTTGTCTTTAAGGAGTTTGCTATTAAGATTACTTTGGATGAAACAACTAAGGAGTATGCTCTTCACTGTGTGGCTCGTGGTGAAGCTCTTGAGGAAGGAAAGCATGAGCGTAAGCTTGATATTAAAGCAATCACCATGCACATGTTTGAGATTGGGCAGGATGTTGAGAGCGGAAGATGGCATGCGCAGGTTTTGGTTGATATTTAACCTGAAAAGGAGCCCTCAGTAAATTTAAATACCTAAAACTGTTTCCTGGTCCTTGGGAAACTTAAGATGGGGCTTCTTAACATTGTTACAAGTGTGGTAAAATTCTTTACACCAGGAAGAGGAAGGGAGGCTAGTGCTCACGTTGATACTTCAGAAGTTTCTCTTGGCGATCCAATCTCAGAGTTGGAACCACTCAGACAATCAGAGACCCCTACAAAAATAGAAGAAGGAATTTCTTTCGAGAGAGGTCAAGAAATAGATGCTTATTATCTTGTGAATAAGGTTTCAACTGCTATAAGATATCTGAAGGCAGCCCAGATGAATAAGAGAAGAGGGAGAGACTACCTTCTCCCTGCGAAACATAACCTTAAAATGGTAAGGAAAAGGCTTCCTCACCTCAACGATTTCTATTGGAATTTTCAAAGGGCAGTAAGAAGAGAGAGTGCACAGCAGAAATTTTCTACTTTGGCGAAGAAGGTTCAAAGAGATGCAAGGAGATCGAATGGTGATGTTAAGCTTGCATGGAAAAAAATGTTGTCTCTTCAAGAGGATTTTGATCAAGAAACGCTTAGTGAGCTTATAGCTCTTCTCTTAAACATACTTAATACTCTTAAAAGAATGCAGATGTTTCTTGAGCTTGAAAGAAAAGAACTTCAAGAAGAGAGGGGAGAAATTTTAGATTTAGAACTGGATGAGGAGGCAACTAGGTCCATCAGGATGAAGAGAGGTAGAGATGTTCTAGCTAGTGCTGTAAATCAGAGAGATAGAATAGATTATATCATTGAAAAAACTGAATTTGCTCTTTTTAATATTAGGGCTGCAAAAAAATTTCTTTCAAACCCTGAAAAGGATGAGGTTGAAATCACTACTCAATTGCAGTTAGCAGCAAGAAATATTTCTTTTGCGATGAGATATGAAGGTGACCTTCTCGCTATTCTACAGGCCTTGAAAGATCAGTACCAGGCGATTGACCCTGAAGAATCTATTTTTATGCGCAGCCGAGAGTTTGGAGAAGTTTTGTTTCAAGTAAGAAATTTGGAGCGGGATTATAACTGGGTTGTAAGAGAGATCATTCTCTTACGAAGTAAACAAGAGCGAAGACTTTTTCCTGTGGCGCGTGAGGAGCGTTTGCAGACTTGTGACCGTGTTATTCCTAAACTCACTTCTATTGTGAAAGCTCTGGGAAATATGAGACACATTTTGAAAGTTGAGGCATCAAGACAAGGAGTAAGGAGACAGAGGGTAGTGAGGAGACAGCGAAGAGATCAGCAAAAGTATGCAGCCTAAGTAAAGGTGCTTAAGATAGAAAAAGTCTAAAATAAAAAAGTTTAAAAGAAAAAGAAACTTGGTTCTCAGAATGGTGGGTGAAAGTGAAGATCTGGTGGAGCTTGTTATTGCTGAGGAGGCAGATATAGTATTTATTCTTGAGAAGATAACCCTCGTTCTTGCCAACTTGAAAAACATGAGAGAACAGCTTGCTGTTGGGAATAAGCTTGGGAGAAGAGCAGCAGAGACTCTTCTTATTCTAGCAAGGAGAAACTTCTCTCCGATTAAGGAGAAGGAGATGGCTTTGGTCTACCTCGCTGCAGATGTTGATAGAATCATGAAAAGATCAAGGGGTAGTTCTTCTGGGAAAACAGCTCAACTGTTTCATGCTGAGGAAAGAAAATTTCTTAGAGATTCAAAAAACTTGCGTAATTACCTTCGAGCAGTTGAGAGAAGGATTGAAAGAATTAAGATAAGTGATCCCTCTTACTCCATTGGTGGAACGATAGTGAGGGTTGAAAGGATAATCGCTCTTCTTCTAAAAATGAGAGAAGTTCTTGCTCTTGAAGCTGCGGCAACAAGAAGGGTGGCAGCCTAAGGTTTTTATAGGGTGCTTCTTAAACTCTTTCAATGACAGCACTTCATGACATTGCAGAAGAAATTCGTCGTTGCACTGCTTGCCCTCTTTGGAAGAATAGAACACTTGCAGTTCCAGGAGAAGGCAAGTTGGGTGTTGGGGTGGTTGTTCTTAAAACAAGTCCAAGTGAAGAAGATGATCGTAAGGGTTTGCCTTTCCAAGATCAAGAGAGTAGAGAAGCTCTAAAACAAAAGCTCGTAGAGAATGGTTTGCAAAGAAAAGATGTTTTTTTGACTACAAAAGTAAAATGCTGTCCTAAAGGAAGAGAAGCAACTCAAAAAGAGATAGCTACTTGTACAAAGTTATGGTTAGAAAAACAAAAAGAATGTTTGCAAAAACAAAGTAAGAGAAAAGAATTACGAGTTATTTCTATTTAGAAGCGGAACCATACATTAGGTTTGCAGGAGCACCAAGTTCAACTTCTTGTCTTCGCACAGGAACCCTTTCTCTGTGATCTTCAAAGAGTTGGTCAAGATCATCTAGGGTTCCATAGTCTGGGAGCATTCTTGTTTCAGTTCCTCCCCTCGCATCTGCTTCAATTACTTGGAGTGTTGGTTGAGTTCTCTCTCCAACAAGATCTTCTCCAGCGATAGGGTGGTCAATCTCGCCGATTTTTCTTCTTTGTGCTGCTAAGCGTATTCTTTCTCTTATAATGCCTGGAACAACTTGAGCACCAAGGGTAACTAGGCCAACTCCTCCAAGGCCAGTTGCCACTGATTTAAGCGCTGCTGGATCAAATGTTCCTGAATCTGCTCCAAGTGCTGCGACAGCAGCGACACCAACATAACCTGCCATCTCGGCAGCCTTTCTCAAACCAGAAGGTTCATCGGAGACATCTTCCTCAAATTCATGAGCATCAATAACTCCTTCTCGACGAAGGGGGGTCCTAGATTCTTCAAAGGCTTGCCAGTCAAAGAAATGACCTCCGTTCCCATCTTCTCTGAAAAACCTTCCGTGTTCGAGAAAAAAGGAGTATGGTACTTGAAACTCTCCTTCATGATCATGAACAGTAACTTGCCTACTCCTATCAACAACTTTCCTCAGTTTTGGACTCAATGTATCGTAAGATGTATTAAGCCTCGCTGTGGTCTCACTAACTTCTTCTCTTGCTGGACGACTAACTGGGACAACTGTCTTCAGATCAATACGTGCTACTCTCGGATCTACTACCTCTGCTGCTGCTTCATCAAGTGGCTCAACAAATGCGACAGGAGCAGAAGGTTCTATTTCTACTTCTACAACTGGTGCTCTTGGGGGAGTTATAGGATGTCTTCTTCTTCCTTTAAGCAGTCTTCTTGGTCCTTTTCTTCTCTTTTCTTCTGCTTTTCTTTGTTGGGAAGGACTGAGGACGCTTTCTGTAAAGATTCTATGGACGGTTTCATCAGCTGAGCTTCGTCTGTTACAGGTTAAGAGCTCTTCTAGGTTGTAGGTTATGTTTCCTTCATTATTTTCAATTGCGATTCGGATGCCTGGGTGAGTGATTACAGTACGGTCCCCAAGATTAGAAGCTAATACGATAGCTCTTGCATGGGCCATATCTCCACAGGCTTCAATGTCTGCTGGATTTTCATCCTTGACGAGATCTGAATACTGACGGACGGCATCTACGACCTCTCTTGAAAGATTTCCTTCTTCTATGTTTGTATTGCGGGTTAGTAAACGAAGTATGTTTCTTGCACGCTGCGCGCTTGTTCCATTCTCTCCTGCAAAACGAACACCAAACTCGGCCTCGTAACGAGCATTTAGTGCAGCAGTGTTCACACCTTCAATAACATCGCAAACTGCATCATAGAGATTTCTTTGAACTGCTAAGTCTGCATCTGTAAGGGTTTGCACATCAGCAGCTCGCACCATTGGATATTCAAGAGGAGTTTCCAAAGCAGTATCAAGTTCTCTTTGTCTTTGATCATTTATCCTTGCTTTCTCTTCTCTTTGAGTAGCAACTGCTTCTAGACCTTCAATATAATCTGCTTCTCGAGAAAGTGCTTCTCTCTGTCCTTCTGGACTGAGTACACCTCCGGTGTAAGGAGCAAAAGTTTCATCAAAAGATCGTAAAAGTGCTTGTGTGTTTCTTCCTCTTCGAGAAGAAATCTGTTCACGGACACGCTCACGTAAAGCATCTAATTGAGGTGTAGTTGCATCAGTTAGTGCTCCCCCAGCATTGTTTAAAACCTGCTGCGCTGCTTCAATTCTTTGGTTCCAAGTCCAAGCGTAATCAACACCTTCTAATAGAGAAGCATATTGTGTGTGTCGTGAGTGGAATTCTCTTGCACCTTCGCCCATACTAACTCCTGCGAAAATGTCATCAAGAATGTCAACTACCGGAGATCCCCGAGAATCTGCGCTTGTTATATTTGTAGGCTCTTGGGTAGCTGCTGTTTGGGTGTTATAAGAAGAAAAAGTATCTTCTAATTGATCGAGAAGTCTCTCTCTTCTCGCTTCATTTGTTCGTAAACGTCCAATACGTGTTCTAGCTTCTTGATACAAAGCAGTAACATCACTGGAATTTGAAGTAAGATCGTAACGATTTAGAAGATCACTGACTGCTTCTAGTCTATCTTCCCATTGCCAGGGCCTTCTTTGTGCAACAGTAGTGTAATCTCGTTCAACTTGCCCTTCTAAAGAATATTGTTCTTGCACTGCAGCAAATCTCTCTGTGTCTGCTGCTCTTCCTTGATACACTGCTTGAGCTAAACCAAGTACTGCTTCTCTCTCTTGAGTATTTGCTTGATACTGTGGTCTGCCCGGGAATGCTTTTGAAATCTCTCTAAAAGCTTCAAGGTCTCCAAGAGTTCCACCTTGGGGGCTGTCCTCTGCTGTCTCATCAAAGGTAGAGCCAAGGTCGTAGGTATCTTCCATTTTTTATCTGAATTTGGTAGTAAATTGGTGGTTTTTGCCAGAAAAGCGCCTTCTTTTGCAAAAATCAGGCTTTTCAAAGAGCTTTCTTTTATAAATGTTTTCCTCAATGTCACTTTCAAGTAACAAAAAATCAAAAACCTTGCGAAAATGTCCTCTCTCGTTTATAAAGAGAAGGGGGGATGGGGCTAAAGAAACATTTAAATAGCCTCAATCATTGATTTTGACCTAGTTTTGTTTAAAAAGAGGCGTAAGAGATGGAAGATAGTTTGTTTAGAGAGACGATCGACTTTTTAGGAAGAGCCGGTCTTTATGATGTTATCTTACCCTTTCTTCTGGTTTTTACCGTTGTCTTTGCCATTCTTGAGAAGACCAAAATTTTTGGGATTGGGAAATATGCTCACAAGGAAGGCGATGATGCGCTTACTACCAAAAAGAATCTTAACGCCACCTTCTCTTTCATTGCTGCTTTTATGGTGGTGGCTTCAACTCAGCTTGTAGCTGTGATTAACGAAGTGATTGCTCACGTTGCTTTGGTTTTAATCTTATGTGTTTGCTTTTTGATGTTGGTTGGTACCTTTCATCATGATAAAGAGTTCAAATTTCATAAGAAGTATCCTGGCTGGATGGCTTTTTTTGTCATTGTAGCCTTTATTACTATTGTTGCTATCTTTTTGAATGCATTAGGTTGGCTTGATTGGCTAATTGATTATGCAGAAACTGTTGATGGTGAGTGGATCTCTGGTCTTGTTTTCCTTCTTATCACCATTGGGATTGTTGGTTTTATTATTCAGGAACCTAAGCCAAAGAAGGAAGATGATAGTAGTGATTAGTGTTTGATTTGTTTAGTGTTAAAAAGAAAGATTAAAATATGCAAAATTCATTGGTGTTATTAAATTAAAAAGAGGTTGTTTCGATGGCAAGTTTTACTGATTTGATTTTCCTGGCGCAGGATTCAGGTATCCTAGATTTTCTGCTTCCTTTCATACTTGTTTTTGTAGTGGTTTTGGCTGCATCACAAAGAATACGGATGTTTGATACAAACCCCCGCTATAGGATAGTGATTGCGATAGTTGCCGCGACATCTTTTGTCGTTCCCCATATTTTAGGAACTTATCCCGTTGGCTATGATCCAGTAGAAGTTGTGTACACCGCCATGCCAAGTGTGGTGCTCCTATCTGTAGTTGTTCTTATGGCTCTTATCATCCTAGGAATGTTTGGGAATCCTGCAGACCAAGACAGTATTTTTACTTCAATACAACCTTATCTCACTGGGGTTTGCTTTTTGGTAGTCCTCTTTATTTTTGGTGAGGCATTGAATCTTTACCAGTATCCAGATTTTATGAACTGGTTTACTTCAGATTTGCTCGAGCTTGTCCTTGTGATTGGAGTCTTTGCGCTTGTTGTTTATTTTATCACTGGAAACGGAGAGACTGCTGAAGAGAGAGGGAGAAGGAGACAAAGAGAGCAACAACAGCAACAACAACAACGTAATCCATAGGGGGGGAGAAGTTATCTTTTATTATAGTAAGTTATTAACAAATGGCAAGTGTACTTGAAGTTGGACTCTTTGGATTTTTTGATGTCATCTTTACGTGGCTTCTTATCTTTACTGTAGTCTTTGCTCTCTTTCAAAAAACAGGTTTTCTTGCTCCTAAGGGTTCGAAAACTAAGGGCGCACCAATCAATGCAATGATTGCAGTAGCAGTTGCTACTCTTGCAATCATTTATCCGCCTGTTGTTGAGCTGATTAATTTCATTGCACCTTGGTTTGTACTTGCCTTCATCTTTTTAGTACTTCTTTTGATGGTCTTCAAGATGTTTGGTGTTGAGGACGATACTTTTGTTAAAGCAGTTGTTGATTACCCTGGACTTTTGTTTACTATTATTGGGGTGAGCATTGTTATTTTAGTTGCAGGTTTTGGAGCTGTTTTTGGTCAAACGGTTTTAGAACTTTCTCCAAACGATGGAGATGCAGGAAGCATTGATGGAGAAGAGCTTGATGGCTTTGAGCAGAATGTAGTTGATATTATTTTTCACCCAGCAGTGCTTGGAATGGGATTGCTTATGACCATTGCCTTTTTTGCAGTGATCTTTTTGACAGGGGATGTATGAGGATGTGTGGGGTACTTTAGATGGCACTTTTTCCTTCTTCTCCTGGACAGCAAGCAGGTGCTGGTGGCGCCTTTAAGGCAGACATTGCAACCGAACTGCAACATTTGCGTATGCAAGGACTTACTGGTGCTCAGATAGTACAAGAACTTAAAGCAAAAGGGTTTCATGAGGGACAGATTATGGCAGCAATAGATAAGTTGGATAATGGTGTTGGTTCTGCACCTTCTGCTCCGCCAATGCTGTCTCAAGGTGGAAGTCCAGGTGGTTTTTCTAGTCCTCCAAACATGGGTTCTGGTCCCGGAGCTTCTTTTCCTCCTGCTTCGGCTCCGATGCACATGGCTCCTTCTGCTCCTCCAATGAGTGGTGGTGCTTCTGGACAAATGCCTCCGGATGCACTTTATGATCGTATTGAAGAGATTGCTGAAGGGCTTATCGATGAGAAGTGGGATGAACTTATTGCAGAAGTAAAAAAGATCATTGCTTGGAAGGATAAGGTTGAAGAAGAGAACCATAAACTTAAGGCAGACATTGCTAAGCTTAAAGAAGATTTTAAGTTGCTGCATGAAGCAGTACTTGGAAAGGTAGAAGAATATGATAAGCGCATGCAAGACGTTGGAGTTGAGCTCAAGGCGGTTGGTAAAGTCTTTAAGGATGTAGTTCCGGTTTTTACTGAGCAAGTGAAAGAATTGAAAGGAATTACCTCTGGTATGAGAGAAGCAAGGAAATAGGATTTAATGCTTGCGTGTGTGGTGCTCTGTCTGTGCATGATGACTGTGGTTCTTACTTGGTGCTGTTTTATGATGGTGCATGGCTGTGTGCGTGCTTTTGTGTTTTTTGTTTCCCCCCTCTTTTACTTTGCCGACAAACTCCTGCCATTTGTGCTCAAAGAGTCGTTCAAGATCGTTTTGGGTAACGAAGTTGAGAGGATTCCAGAATTCTAAGTATTTTTTTATTACATCAAGTTCTTCTTTGCCTGCAGTTTGCTTGAGCTCTTTGATAATGAGATCAACTTTTTGACTTAGTTTTTCTTGCTGTTCTCGAAGTTCAAGTAATTCTTGATTAATATGACGAAGGTCTTTTTTGCTTTGAGCACCTTTGCGTAAACTCTCATTTTTTACAAGATCAAACTCTCGGCTTAGCTTGTTAATCTTAACTTCTAAGCCCTTGAGCCAAGCGTAGAGTTTACTCACAGGAAATGCTTCCTCATGTGGAGAAGTTTCTGGTTTTTTTCCCATGCCAAATGCCATCTTTCTAGCCCTTAAGTAGTGTCTTCATTGAAGGAAACTATTTAAACAAATACGCTTTGTTTCTGTTTTGAGAAAAGAGGAAGAAATTAAGCTATTTATAGCTTGCGTTCGGAGATGATTAAAGAGATGGTAAGAGATGGTAGATACTAATAAGCAGGTCAAAGCTTGTTTTGCCTTTGAGACTTATCACGAAGGAGAGAACAAAGTTTTGAAGGTTGCTATGGAAGAGTGTACTTTTCCTCCTTCTTTGGAGTACAGTGAGCGTTGCATGGGGAAGCTTATTGACATTCTGCTTAAGGTTTCGGGAATCACTACCATTGTTCTTTCTCAGCAACGTGAATACGAGTATGATTATCCACAAGTAATGATGCTTCAAGAGCTTGCAAGTCTTTTCAAAAAGCTGAACCATGAAGAGCGTTATCAGTATAACAAAATTGTGCTTGATCCTTTACATGAGCGTTATATTCGATCAAGTTTTGCTAAGTTTCAGCGCATTGTTTCTAAAGAACTTAAAGAAGATCCTTTAGCAGCTTATGTGTCTCTTAAGCGACTTGAGCGAAGAGAGAAAGAAAAACTTCACAATCTTGTTGATCAAAGGCATCAACAAAGTCAAGAGAAATTTGTTGCTATGCTTTTGCAAGCCTTGCATTTGGTAGAAGAGCTGCAAATTATTCAAAGTCTTTTACCTCATCTACGAGAGTACAAACATAGAGAGAGAAGTTTGTATGGGCTTGTCTTGCATCCTCTTACTCGGCCAGACTTTATGTACACCAAGTTGAACAGTGAGTTTCCTGAAAACGGAGAATTGCTTGAGAGTTATTCTTTTGGCCCGGAGAAGGAGAAGGTGGAAGTGAACATTTTTGGTTTTGAAGATAGTATCAAGAATGTTTATCATGTAACTCCTCCAGAGATGCGCTTGGGAGAAGAGGAGTATGAACTTCTTGATGATGCAAAGAGGATTCTTTCCGAGCACAAGCCAAGCCGAGAAGAATTTGTTGATCCAGAACGTATGCGTGAGGTGTTTTTTAACATAGGAAAAGATTTACTTCAAGATCTTGCAAAACATAAAGAGTTGCGCATGAGCGAGAAGAAAACAGAAATTCTTGCTCGTGCATTGTTGCGGTACACTATAGGTTTTGGACTGATTGAAATTTTGCTCACTGATCCTAAGATTCAGGATGTGAACATTAACAGCCCTAATGGGAACTTACCGATTTTCATTGTGCATCAAGATTATGGTGACTGTGATACCAATGTCTATCCAACGCCAGCTGAGGTTGATAGTTGGGCAACAAAACTTCGTTTGTTGTCAGGAAGACCACTTGATGAAGCAAATCCAATTCTTGATACTGAAATCACTACAGCAAACTTTACTGCAAGGGTTTCAGCGGTCACTGCACCACTTGATCCTTTTGGGATGGGCTTTTCTTTTCGTCGCCACAGAGATCATCCTTGGACTTTTCCTCTTTACATACAGCCAAAGATTCGCATGATGAACTCACTTGCTGCTGGGCTGCTTAGTTTTCTTATTGATGGAAACGTTTCTTTACTCATTGCTGGGACGAGAAGCAGTGGAAAGAGTAGTTTTTTGGGGAGCGTGCTGGTTGAGATTATGCGACGTTATCGTATCATTACTATTGAAGACACTTTAGAGTTGCCAAACCATTCTCTTCGCAAGCTTGGCTATAATGTTGAGTCACTCAAGGTGGGCTCAGCTTTGAGTATTCAAAAGGGTTCAGAAGTTGATGCAAGCATTGGTATTCGAAGTACGCTTCGGCTTGGAGATAGTGCCTTGTTTGTTGGAGAAGTTCGAAGTAAGGAAGCTATTAGCTTGTATGAAGCAATGCGAGTTGGTGCTGCAGCAAATGTTGTTGCTGGGACCATTCATGCAGCTTCTCCTTATGGAGTTTATGATAGGGTGGTAAATGATATTGGTGTTCCTAAAACTTCCTTTAAAGCAACAGATATTATTGTGATTACTAACCCGGTAAGGAGCGCTTCTGGGATTAAAAAGCTGAAACGGGTGCTGCGTATCACTGAAATTAGGAAGGAATGGGAAAACGATCCGCTTGCTGAGGCTGCTTTTGTAGATTTGATGGTGTATAACCCGAAGACTGATGAGTTAGAGGTTACTAAAGATTTGATGAATGGAAACTCTGATATTTTGAAGCGTATTGCAGGAAGCATTCCTGACTTTGCAGGCGATTGGAACGCTGTTTGGGAAAATATCTTGCTTCGAGGGGATTGTAAGCAAGCAATTGTAGATGCTTCGGTGGAAGCTGAGAATCCCGATATGTTGGAAGCAGAGTTTGTGATTCGAGCAAATGATAAGTTTCATCTTTTGAGTGATCAAGTAAAGCAAGAGACCGGAACTCTTGATCCTAAGCGTATTTTCTTTTTGTATAAAGAGTGGCTTCGAAAAGAGACGAAGAAGTACAAAAAGGGGCCCGTGTAGGGGCTGCAAGGTAAGTTTTTATACTCAAGAATATTGTTTTTAGCTGTTTTAGGGTGAAGATGAGTGTGGATCCTTGCGTGGGAAAAAAGAGAATGACAGATGCCTATCAAGACTTGATTGTCAAGTACAAAGAAAAAATCAAGCAAGAGTTTGGAGAACAAGCAGCTAACCCTGCAAATCCTCGAAACAAAATTAGTTCTACTGAGTACGAACAGTTCAAACAAGAACTTTTTCCTACCCATTACTCTCTTTATGAGAAAGCCTGTAACTATTCTGAGCAACTTTTCAAGATGAAGGTGGGAGGAAAACAGGCAGAGAAGATTCAGAAGTATCTTGATGTTTGCCACCTTAATGTTACTCCTTCTGGAGTTGTTGCTCTCTCTTTTGTACTTCCTCTTTTGCTTATGTTCTTTGGATCAATTATTTCCTTTATTGTCTTTCAAATGTTCTTTTTTGTCATCTTTTTTATGGTGGCTGGACTTTTGCTGATTCCTGCGCTTCAAAAAGTTCCTGAATTTTTGGGAAACTCTTGGAGAATGAAAGCTAGTAACCAAATGGTACAAAGTATCTTTTATTTGGTAACTTACATGCGTCATACTTCTAACTTAGAGCGAGCAGTGGAGTTTGCAGCAGAGCATCTGAGCCCCCCTCTTTCTCTTGATTTTCGAAAGATTTTGTGGGATACTGAGACTGCAACTTATCCCAACATTCGTGCAGCAGCAGATGCTTATTTAGAATCTTGGAAAGAATGGGACAAAGATTTTGTTGAAGCATTTCATTTGATTGAAGCCTCTTTGTTTGAGCCTTCTGAGGAACGTAGACTCACACTTCTTGACAAGTCCCTTGATGTTATTTTGGATGGTACTTATGAGAATATGTTACAGTATGCACACAGCTTGAAAAATCCAATGATGATGCTTAACATGCTTGGTATTGTGCTTCCTATCTTGGGTTTAGTTATCTTACCTCTGGTAGTGAGTTTTATGAGCGGAGATGAGACCAGTGCGTTTACAATGGCTGTCTACATTGCAACGCTTTACAATGTGACCTTGCCAATTTCTGTTTATTATCTTGGAAAAGTGATTCTTTCTAAAAGACCGGCTGGTTATGGCCATGAAGATATTGCAAAGCAAGGGCCACTTAAAAGGCTTCAAAATGTTATTGTTCCGATCACAAGTAGTTTTAAAATTGCAATAAATCCTCTCTACTTTAGCCTCACCATTCTTATGATTACTTTTGCCATTGGTTTTAGTCCGCTTCTTTTGCACATGCTTAATCCAACTTTTGATATCCAAAACGCTGATGGAACCATGCAGTTTTTAGGCTATATTTGTGGTCCCACAACTCCTAATTGTTCTCCTTCTGAGATGATTGGACCTTATGGACTTGGTGCATCGCTTCTCTCTTTAGTAGTTATTGCTGGACTTGGTTTGGCAATTGGATCTTATTACTCTTTGCGCTCGAAGAATGTCATTAAGATACGAACGAGAACAAAACAGCTTGAGGAAGAATTTTCTTCTGCGCTTTTTCAGCTTGGTAACCGCTTAGGAGATGGTCTTCCAGCAGAGATTGCTTTTGGTAAAGTTGCTCAGACCATGAAAGGCTCGACTTCAGGAAACTTTTTTGCAGTTGCTGAGAAGAATATTACTACGCTTGGTATGGGTCTTGAAGAAGCTCTTTTTGATCGAAAAGTAGGAGCAGTTGTGCAGTTTCCAAGTAAAGTAATCGAATCTTCTATGAAAGTATTGATTGAGAGTAGTAAGCGAGGACCACGCATAGCTGCGCAAGCGCTTCTTTCCATGTCACGTTATATTAAAGAGATCCATCGTGTTGAAGAACGTCTTAAAGATTTAATGGCAGAAATTGTTGGAAGTATGAAATCTCAGGTAAATTTTTTGACACCAGCCATTGCTGGAATTGTGGTTGGAATTACTTCTATGATCTCTTTAGTTTTGACAAAGTTGAGTGGACAGTTGGCGCAATATAGTGATGCTGGCGCAAATGCAGGCTTTGCAGACATGCTCACCATCTTTGGTGTAGGAATTCCTACTTTTCACTTTCAGATCATTGTAGGGGTTTACATTGTGCAGCTAGCTTACATTTTGACGGTGCTTGCTAATGGTATTGAGAATGGTGCAGATAAGTTAGGAGAGCGTTACGAACTGGGAAAGGCAATGACCAGAAGTACTTTGCTCTATTGCTTTATTGCGGGTTTTGTGATTTTACTTTTTAATATGTTTGCTGGAGCGGTGTTGATAAACACTCTTTGATTTGGGAAAAAGGAGGGGGCGCACCCATTTAAAAAGAATTTTTGTTAATAAATCTGGGCATTTATTATGCATTTGTGGTATTTGCATAATGTTTTTAAACTGGTGTGGTGGGTGAAGTGCTAAGGTGGGTTTGGAGAATCTTGTAGAAGATTTTGTAACAGGGGCATCGCATTTATATTATGGCCCTTACGGAAATTATGCTATTGCTCTAACTGCAGCAGTGCTTGCCTCGCAAGTTGTTTACGGTATTGGTGCTTATCGTCAACTAAGAGAAGAAGGAGAGATTAAAGGAACTGGACTTTGCTTTGCTCTCAATCCTGTTGGTGCTGGTGCTGCTTATCTTTGTCATTATCTTCATGGAGATAAAAGTTAAATATAGCTGGGAACTATGGGTCTTCCAGCTTCCTTTTCTTCTAGGCGAGCAGAAACAGTTCTAAAGTCAGTTGTGTAAA
This sequence comes from uncultured Methanosarcinales archaeon, assembly GCA_964343575.1. Taxonomy (GTDB): domain Archaea; phylum Nanobdellota; class Nanobdellia; order Woesearchaeales; family GW2011-AR9; genus CAYFJV01. The sequence goes on from CAYFJV010000002.1 coordinate 408,662, forward strand.
GCTCAAAAAGAAAGGGGTATGCTTCAGAAGGGAGCGCAGTTCTTCTTCTTTCTCTTACTTCAAAGAGTCTCTTAAACTTGTCAATGACAAGTGTGCAAAAGGGAGCCAAAAAAAGGTTGGCCCCGATAAGATAGGGAAGTGCATCCATTGTTTTTTCAGGAGGAACTCCCATTATTTCGTTAACAAGAGGATAAACTACTGCTGTGAAAGCCGCTCCACTTAATCTATCTGCTAAATTAAGCCTAGTTGGTTCGAAACAATCAAGCACAGTTTCTCTTGCCGCAATTTCCTCTCTTGTAACTCCAAAAGCTCCCCTAATTACTTTATTAAAAGCGTTGTAGACAATTCCCGATGGAATATAACTGAGTAATGCTCCTGCGCGACTTCTCAACATCTCTGGCAAAGAAAAACCCTTCGCTAACTCTAGTCCTCCAAAGGCAATGCCATAAAAAACGGCGCTACCAGCAATTGCAGCAGCATTATCTTTCGCGACGTTAAGTGGATCTTTTCTGATATCATCCAAAGTTCCAATAGCGTATACGAAAGGAACTACTGCCCAATCTTGTCCCCAATGACAAGCCTCTTTTGCAATTGTTCTGGGGCCTATTACGGCAGCAGTTGCAGAAAGGTTAGCTGCAACATTTGGATCTACAGGTTGATTTAACAGCTCATCTAAAGACATTGGTGGTTTTCCTCAATAAACACATCTACCAACCACTAGTCACAAGAACGCCAAACTATTGGGAACACAGTAACATTTCTTTCAGAAAGTGTTTTTTTTATAAACTTTTTGCGAGATCTTTCACTCAAGATTAGTGAAATAGAAAAAGGAGTAATAAAGAAATTTAGAAAAGTGGGGCTGCAGGGATTTGAACCCTGAACACCTAGATTTCAAAAACATTCACAAAAATTAGCGAATGCGCCTACTTCAGTCTAGTGCTCTTCCAGATTGAGCTACAGCCCCAAAAGCCACAGCTTAAGCAGGGAAGACCCCTAACCCATTTATAAGCATTGTGGTGGAAGTCAAATAAGCAAGAGAGAAAGAAAAAAGAAAAAATAAGAGGCCAATTTTATTCTGAGCAACTCTTGTACATCTGCCCGTTCTCGTCAATCTTGAGTGTACAAGAAGAACCGGTGCTTGCTTCCATGCTTTCTGAGGATGGAGTAACCACAGTCTCAGAGACAGACATCGTACTTGTTTGAACTCCTTGCTCAACAGATCCTTGAGCAACTGCAACACTTACTGTTGTTTGGGAAACTGAGGTTTCTGAAGAAGAAACTGCCTCAGCATCTCCTGCAGCAGAGCTCGCTGCATTCTTTTGCTCAGTTGCCTCGTCTGTAGTAAGCACTTGTTCATAACGACAGTTATCTCGGTAGATGGTGACTCCCTTACAGCCAAGTTTGTAAGCCTCTTCGTAGAGCTCCTTGGTTTCTTCTACAGTAAAGTCTTCTGGAGCGTTTGCAGTTTTAGAAATGCTACTGTCTGTCCAGCGTTGCACCGCCGCCTGTACTTTAATGTGGTCAAGCGGAGTCATCTGCATTGCTGTAATGAAGTACTCTGGAAGGTTTCCTTCAGCATCTTGGTATTTCTCTGCAAGTGGAATTTTTACCTTATGAAAACCAAGTCTACTTTGCCTGAAAAACTCAAAAGCGTAGTAAGGTTCAATCCCAGTAGAAGTTCCAAGCATAGTCCCTACAGTTCCAGTGGGTGCTTGCGTGGTTAAAGTGACATTACGAATCCCTTTCTCACGTACCTGTTGGCGAACGTCTTCTGGCAGGGTTCTCATAAAGCCGCTTTCTAAGAATTTCTCGGCAACAAATTCAGGGAAAGCTCCTTTCTCTGCTGCAAGTTCAGCTGAAGCTTTGTACATCTCGCTACAAATTGCTTCGTAAATTTTGTCAACGACTTGTAGGCTTTCTGGACTTCCGTATCGTAGACGTAATTTGATTAACATTTCTCCTAAACCAAGAGTTCCTCCGCCAACCCTTCGCTCACTCATTTGATTATCTTCGTTAGCTTTGAAATGATATGGTGTTGCATCAATAACATTGTCTAGGAAACGAGTAAGCACTCTTGCTGCTTTGCGTAGTTCTTCCCAATTGATTTCGTAGAGTGGTCCTTGCTCGTCTTGACCAATTTGCTTAAGGAAAGAAGCAAGATACAAGTGACCTAAGTTACAAACTCCCCAACCAGGTAATCCTTGTTCTCCACAAGGGTTAGTACAAATGATTGGATTAAAGTACCAAGAGTTACTCATTTTGTTATAACGCTCCATGAAAACAACTCCTGGTTCTGCACTTGCGTGAGCGCTACTAATGATTTGGTCCCAAAGATCTTTTGCTCGAACAGTATTGAACACTTTAGTAGGATAGCCTTTCTGTTTCCAAGCATCTAAGCTTCCATCCCACTCTGCATTGTAGACTTCTTTTTCAACTGCTTCGTAATCTGGAAATTCTAAAGGCCAGTCTCCATCACGAGCAAGAGTTTCCATAAATTTGTCAGAAACAAGAACAGAAACATTAGCATTCTCAAGTACGCCTTTTTTACGTTTAGCAGTGATAAACTCAAGCACATCTGGGTGCCAATCGTGTAGCATGAGCATTAATGCTCCTCGACGACTTCCTCCTTGCTCAATAAGACCAGTTCCATAAGAATAGATCCCCCCCCAAGATACAGCCCCAGATGATTTTCCATGTACTCCTCGAACATAGGCGTATCGTGGACGTAGGCTAGATAAATTGATACCAACTCCTCCGCCCCGACTAAAAATCTCGGTCATTTGGTAAAGTGTTCCTTTAATGATTCCTTCTCTACTATCTTTTGGACTTGGAAGCACGTAGCAATTGAAGAGAGTAAGATTTTTTACGTAGGAAGTATCGCCTTTATCATTTGCTCCAGTCATAATTCTTCCAGCAGGTTGAATGTGTTTTTTCTGAAGCTGTTCATAAAACTCTGCTGCCCACTTCTCTTGTAACTCTTCAGTCTTTTCTACCTTTGCAATTCCTTTAGCAACCCTCTTGTGTGCATCTTTGATAGATTCAAGGGGTTTGTCACATTTCCAAAGAGATTGAGTGAACTCAAAGTTATTCGCCTCATCAGCGTAAAGTCCAGTAATCATATGTAAGGTGACTTGATCTCCTACAATTGATTTTACAATCCCTAAGTCTTTTTTAGGATATTTTGGGTCTTCTTTACTAATCACTACTAGAAGATCCCCTCGATCAATGTGCTTTCTTTTTGCTTTTAGAGAGTATCGATCTAGAAAGATAGAACGACCAAGTTCATCAAAGGCAGTTGATTCTTCTAGAATTTTGTTTGCTTGTTCAGAAAGGTAAATACTGTGCTCAGCAAGATGAAGAAGATCTTTATTTTGGCTTTGTTGCTCCTGGCTTGGCTTGGTGTTTTCGGTGCCGTGTTGAGAAGTGTTTGCACTTTCCCCTTTCATCTTTTGTTGGATGGCCATGTCAATGAGACATTCAAAGACTTCTACTGCTGGAATTGTGTGGGAGAATTTCTCTGAGATAAGAGATATAATCGCTGTTGCAGCGTTTTGAGCTTCTTGCTCAGAATATTCTCCTTGCTCTAAAAGTCTTCGAGCAATGGCAGCACCGGTCTCAGCGCTGTTAAAATCAATAATAGAACCGTCTTTTTTTCTTACTTGACTAATCATATCTACCACCCCATATAGTTAAGTACAAAAGCCTGATGAGCTAAAAGCATCAAGCAAATCAAGAGAAGAGAATTGGTCTTCACCGATTTATATAGTTTTAAGTGTTGTAAACTATATTGCTTCTTTGTTGCTTTTTGATAGCTCTAAACTGCATTGTAAACTGTAATCCTCAGATATTCCAAACTCTCAAAGAAGAGGGTTTGGATAGCAGAGTTGGAGAAGCTTCTTAAGCTTAAAACTTTCGCTACTCAGAAATTGAGTGAAAATTAATTTGTAGCTCAGTTTGTGAAAATTCTGGAAAAAGAAAAAGAATGTGGAAAATTAAGAAAAACCACAAAAGAAAAAAAGAAAACTAACCCCTACACTTTTTACAGTAGTAGCGATTGGCATTCTCAATGGTCATCATGGTTGCACATCCCATGCATTTACGGCGAATTTTGTACTTCTCCACCACCTGAAAAACGTGTTGTTTCATAACACCCACCTACCTCTTTTTAACCACACCCCACCACAGGTAAGGATGCATGAGGAAGAACTAATTTATATAGTTTTCTGTAAAACAAGTGTTTTTTCCGTCGATAAACTGTTTTATTGAGAACCCTCTTTGTTAAATGCAATCTTTATTACTGAAGGACCTTTGTTTCCTGAGGAACAGTTTTACTTAGAAGAAAAACAAAAAGTACACACCAATTGCGACCATTGCCAACCAGACATAACGGTTCCAATAAAGGATTTTCTTTCCATCAAAGTTGCCAAAAGGAATCATATTGAAGAGTCCCAACCACAAATTTATGTAAAAACCAAGCGTGAGGAAAGGAAAGCTAAGAGCGAGCCCGTAGAATATCAGTGCAAGAACGTAGTTTGTCAGTGGTCCTGCTAAGCTGATAATTCCGTTCTCTCGGTTTGTTACATGGCCGGCAATCATTACTGCGCCGGGTGCTGCGAAGAGAAAGCCGGTTAAGAAAGCCAAGCCCATTGCAATGTAGAGCATTTGATCCATAGAGCGAAACTCTGCTGCGCAGCCATAATGTTGTGCTACAAACTTATGAGCAAGTTCATGAAGTAAGAATCCTAAGCCTGCAGTAAGTAGTGAAATAAGAAACATAAACAGGAAAGGTAGGGAGAAAACATTTGCAATGTTTCCTTGAGTTAGACTAACATTAGCAAAGACAAGTGCGAAAGCAAAAGAGATTGCTAACCAGGCTTTACTAATATCAATAAGTTCTAGTTGAGATGTTTTTACCGGCCCAAGTTTGATTGACTTATTTTTAGAGTACATTTGCATCTTCTTGTTTTACTTTTTTCTCTTTACTCTTCTTCAGAAGAAAGATCTTCCTCTGCTTCATCTTCTGCTAATAAATCATCTACTTCTCTTCTCTCTTCACCAAGTTCTGCAGTCTCATTAAGTTTCATACAATCAATGCGTTGATGTAGGAATTGTTGTAGACGTTTGGCATCTTCTTCAACTTCGATTAAAATACTTAAGTCAGAGAAATGTTCTCCTGCGCACTCTTTACAGTAATAATCAAGACTATCTTTAATCTTGTATTCTGCAGGATCGTCGCAGATGATGCACTTTTTAGCCATCTTGTTCTCTTAGAACACGATTCGTTTTAAAAAGCTATCGGGAGAGGAGGATCTGTTTGGTTTTTACTTCACTTTTTTAGAATAACTTGCTCAATTTCTGTAATCTCGTGCTCAGTAATTGCGCTCCCATTGTATTTTACATTCCAAAGCACTGCTGCAAGTAACACACGCTTTGCATTTCTTCCACTTGGCAGGTAAGCATCAAGTAGACCAAGCTCAAAAGCAAGAGCAACTAACTCGACAGAGCGCAAAATGCAAGGTTTGCCTAACTGCTCCCGAAAGCGTTGTACTGCCCCAAAATCCATGATTACTTCATGTTTATTTCTTCTCTCAAGAACTTGTTGCAAAGATTTTTCATCTTCAAGTAGTAGGCGCATGGTACGCTCATCCATCACAACGGGAGCATCATTTATCATTTGTGAAGCAAGAAGTGTTTCCATCTCACCCGTTTGGATAATTTCCATCCACTTTTTTCCTACTTTAAAGCTTTTGTTTGCCAAGGATGTAGCAGCCTTGATTTTTGTTTGAGAAATGCCTGGGTGCACTTCTAAGACACCATCACGAATTAGTTTTTGAATCTCAAGAGCTTCGAACTGGAATCGACGGATACTCATAGGTTTCTCTATCACTTCTTGTTGTACTGCTGGAGTAATAAGGAAACGCCCTCCAAATTTTTCTTTGAGGGCAGGGAGAATAAAGAGAAGGCGAGACATAGCAAGACTAATTAATGGTCCAGCATCAAAAAAAAGAACTTTTTCTTTGTTTTGATTGTTTTTGTCAAAGTTGAAGAGAGAATGAGCAGTTTGTAGACGTTTGTTTGCTTGCACCTTCTCATGTCTGTGGCTGTGAGAGACACTTGAACCCGTTCCGCCCACATGAGTTAGGATATCCCATTCTGTAATTCCCATGATCTCTGCAGCTCGTTTGGTGGAAAGCCCATGGTCGAGTAAAGTAACACCTTTGGTTACTTTTGCTGCGTAAAGCACATCTCTGACATGTGTTTTTACACTTTGGTTGCAACTTTTGATAAGAGAAAACATTCTTCCCAAAGATCGAGTATAAGCTCCGAAATTTTTTTGCTCAAGATGTTTTCGAGCGTTTTTGAGTTCACGAACTAACTTTTGATATTTTTCGCCTTGTACACAGTAGAATACCTTGTAAATAGAATAGATCAGTACTGCAAGAGAGACTGCATCTGTGTTTTTGTAGAGTGCAACATCTTTGATGGTGTGGTCGCTGAGTTCTCTGAGTTCGTGCACATCTTTTGCTTCTTTGTGCTCAAGAATATCGATTGCCCGCCCAATATCTTTGATCAGGCTCTTTCGCTCCACCTCTTTCATGCTTTTAAGAAAAGAGAAGAACATTTATTAAACTACCTTTTGACTTAGGAAGAAGAGATGAGAAGATGGGCCAGTGGTCTAATGGTATGGCGCTCGCTTGGCTAGCGGGAAACTCCGGGTTCAACTCCCGGCTGGTCCACTTTTGAAAATAAATGAAAGCAAAGGAAAAAAATGATTCGGTTACTTTGTCAAGGGAAGGTAAGGAAAGCTTATGTCAAGGAAGGTATGGATGTTTTTCTTAAGCGTTTAGGGAAATATTCTAAGGTAGAATACATTGAGAAGAATCAGTTTAAAGAAAGCGATTTCAAAGGTTTTACTATTGCGCTTGATGTCAAGGGAAAAGAACTTTCTTCAGAAAAGTTTGCTGATCTGCTTAAGAGAGTGGATTTTGATCATTCCCAGATTACTTTTTTTGTAGGAGAAGCAGAAGGTTTGCCGCAGTTTGTTTTAGATGCTTGTGATATGAAGATCTCTTTGAGCAAAATGACTTTTCCAAATGAACTCGTTCGCTTGATCTTTCTTGAACAATTGTATCGGGCTTACACCATTATCAACAATGAGCCTTATCATAAAACATGAGAAACTACGAAGTTAAAACTATTCTTCAACAAGTTCTCCAACAATACTTCGGAGCATATGCCCGGTAACTTTTACTTTAATTTTCTTGTTTAGAGGTAGCCTTCCTTTAATCCCAATCACAAGCGGATAAGTTCCCATCTGCCGAGCAAAGGTTGTTTTCCCATCATAGATCTCTGTCCAGACATCAGAGAGCACAGTCCCTACTGGTACTAACTTTTCAAGGAGAGGGTTGTCAATTTCTTGACGAATCTGGTTACGCCATTTCCAATAATATTGTTTATTTTTCTTCACATACTTGTTCCCACAAAGCTTTTCGAGAAGTGTGTTTGGAAGCACAGCTACTTGACGCACATTGATTCTTCTGAGTAGCAAGTTATTGTCAAGGATTTTGTGCAGAGCTTTCATGTTATTCTCATGGCTTTCTTTATTTTCTTTGCAAAGTCCAAATATGATATTAATCCCAGGGAGAAATTTGTGTAAACCATTCTTTCCACGAACTGCGCCGTGTTTATTTATAATCTCAATTGCTTTGTGAGCAATAATCGGGGCTGTGTTTAGTTTGTTTTCTTTGACTACTTTGGGATCAAAGCTTTCTACTCCAAAGGCGGCAATGTTTCCAGGTGAGCAGTGTTCAACGATTGCTTTGGTGATCTCTTCTCCGCCAGGAGCTACCACTGAGTTAGGGTTTACATTGTCGATGTGTAGCACTTCAATATCTGGGCAGCTTTCTCTAATTTGTTTGAGAAGTTCAATGGGTCTATCGCTTGCATAGAAGTCGGCTTGCTTTCCTAATCGAAAATAGCGTGCGCCCGCCTTGTAATAAGCTCGCACTTCGGCAAGCACTTCTTCCATCTTTCTGTTCACAAAGTTGTTTTTGATTGGTTCGGTACAGAAGCTACACTTGCCAATTTTACATCCTCTTCCGGTTTCAATCTCGATCATGAGGCGATAAGGAATTTGGTTGAGGAGCTCTGCTCCTTTGGGAGCTAGTCTTGCTAGTTGATCAAAAGAAAGGCCAAAACTTTTTTTCTCATCAAAGATAGAAAGATCTTCTTTTTCTGCGAATTTTCCTCCCTCTAATTGTGTCCCAAAAAGAACTGGTCCTGTGAGGATTTTTTTCATTTTTGGGTTTAGGTCCTTGAGTAAGGGGATGACTTCGCGAAGTGTTCCTGGAAGTGCGCTGAGATACTTTCCTGGTACATGTACACCCACAAGAACAATAAGGGTGTCGGTGTTTTTTAGAGTGTCCTCTGCTTTGTTTTTTGTGAGATTATAGATCTTAATATTGGTTTTATCTTTTTCAGTTACTTTCTTTATTTTATTGTTGTAGCTTTTCCAAAGTCGAAGATCATCAATAGTGAGGTAATTTACTTCGTGTCCTTCGCTTGTAAGTTGTGCATAGATGTAGCGAGGATAAGTTCCTAAATAAGGGGGGACTCCTAGTCCGGAAGCTTCATCGGTGTAACAGTCTAAGATGGTGTAACGCATAGGTCAAAAAAGCCAAGCTTCTTTTATAAAAGGTTCTTTAGAAAGAGAGAATGAGAGCACAATAATCTTTTTAAGAAAAAGTTGGATCCAAAAATGTAAGAGGTGTTATTGTGGCAGATTTGCATATTGGTGTTGTGGGAAATATTGGGGCAGGGAAGTCTACTCTTGTTGAGAAGATGAAAAGCCCTCGTTTCAAAGAACTTCTTTTTCAACGGCTTTCACACTTGATCTCAAATAGAGAGATTCTTACCTTTAGTGAAGAGTTTGATGAAAGCATTTTAGAAAAGTTCTATTTGGATCCCAAACGTTATGCGTTGATGGCCCAGCTTGAGTTTTTTAATGGAAGATTTACCAGGCAAGAACGCATTGCAGTTAATGGGGGCATTGCTGTAGAAGATCGAACACTTAAGGAGGATTATCACGTTTTTGGAAAGGCTCAGAAAATCCAGGAGAATATGACTTTGGAAGAGTTCAAAGCTTATGAGAAAATGTTCAAGCTGTTTACTCAAAAAATGTCTGGTCCCGATGTTATCATTTATCTTCGAGCAGATGTGGGAACAATCTTGAAGCGGATTGCCAAGAGAGGACGTGATGCTGAGAAAGAGATCTCTATAGAGTATCTCAGTTTACTTGCTTATCTTTACGAATCCTTTATTGCAAATCATTGTTCTTGTCCAGTGATTATTATAGATGCAAATCAAGAAGCAGAGACTGAGGAATACTTTGAACTGATCATGAACCAGCTGATTCAAAAGGTGCTTTCTTTGCGAGAAAGTGAGCAGTATCTCAATAAAAACCTTTAAAAAAGGATCTCAATTCTGCCCTTGCACGGCCCCGTGGCTTAGCCTGGTAGAGCGCACGACTGATAATCGTGAGGTCCGGAGTTCAAATCTCCGCGGGGCCACTTCTTTTATCTGTTTTTTTATCTCTCAATAGTCTTTGTTAGGTTTCGTTAGTTTTTTAAACCTGAAGATAGGAAAAGAAAGTGGTGATTTATTATGAAAAAACATCTCGAAAAACCAATGATTCAAGGACTCTTTCTTCTTGTGATCATTGCAGGGCTTTTCTTTCTTATTGGAAGTCAGCAAAGTCTTGCAGAGAAGGATACCATTAGTGTTAGCGGGGCAGCGCAGTTGGCTACAACTCCTGATCAAGCAGTATTAAGTTTTAGTGTGGAGACTGTTGCAAATACTGCTGGGGATGCGCAAAATGAGAACAGTGTAATCATGGATGGATTGCAGGCGGCACTTGTTGAAGAAGGAATCTCAGAGGAAGATATTGAGACTACTTATTATTCTTTACATGAGCAGCAAGAGTATGATTATGATAGCCGAAGCTATGTTGATAATGGTTTTAGAGCATTTCATAGTATCTCTGTAACTACTCATAATATTGATAGAATTGGAGAGTATTTGGATATTGCTGCAAACGCTGGAGTGACGCACATTGGGAACATTAATTTTGTAATCTCAGATGAGGCAGAAGCAAAAGTGAAACAAGATCTTCTTGGTCAAGCAGCCTTTGATGCTGAACAGAAAGCAGCGTTGATTGCAGATGGTTTGGGAGTTGGTCTTGGAAAGGCAGTCTCTGTCGTAGAGACGAGCTATTCTCCGTTTTATTATGCAAGGGCTGCTGGCGGAAGTTATGCAATTGAAGAAGCAGATCTTGCGGTTGAAGTGCCGATTGCTCCGCAAGAAGTTGATCTCAGTGTAGATATTACTGTGGAGTTTTTGATAAAATAGGAACTTTAATTGTTCTTTTCCTTATTTTTCTTTTTTAATCTCTTTCTCTTCTTTCTTTTTTAGTTTTCTTTCTTTTTATTGAGAATATAGTTTGAGCAGTCTAAATCTTTAAATAGCAGTTTTCGCCCTTTGTTGTCATTCAAAAATGCTAAAACACTCGGCTCTGAGTAGAAGCAGAGCTTGATTCAAAAGGGGGAGAGGGAAAATGAGGAAAATTTCACTATTATTACTGGTTGTACTTCTAGCGGCGACTTTACTGTTAAGCGGCTGTCTTAATTACAAGGCTTATGATGTTCCGGAGGAGGAAACAACAGAAGAAGACCAGGATCTTTTGGCAGAAATTGCAGAGATTGAGCGGCAACTTGAAGAAAATGATCTAGTGAGTGATACTGAAGAGCTTACTGTTGTTGAGGAAGAAGTAGCACTTCCTGATTTTGGCGAAGAAAGTGCAGAAACTATCATTATTGAAGTTGATGAAAGTGATCTTGTTAAACTGAACCATGTGATTATTGATCCGGATAACGATCATATCGAATACGCTTTCTTGCCGCCCTTAAGTTCTCTTGGGGTTTGGCAAACAAACTATGGTGATGCGGGAGAGTATTATTCTACACTTACTGCAAGTGATGGGGTGCACACTACTGAGCAAGAACTTTTACTTGTGGTAAACAGGGTGAATGTTGCTCCTGAGCTTGACGGTGTTCGAGATATGACTTATCGTGAAGGAGACCAAATTACTTTTGATCCAATCGTGAGTGATCCAAACAAAGATGCAGTGAGCATTACTGTTTCTGAGCCGCTTTCTGAAGGAGTTTGGCTGACAGATCACACTAGCGCAGGAGAATATGAAATCATTGTTACTGCAAGTGATGGTGAGTTAAGCACAGAAGAGACTTTCTTCTTGACTATTCAGGATGTGAATGTACTTCCAACAGTTGAAGGTTTAGATCGAGAAGTGCGGATCATGGAAGGAGAGACTGTTGAGCTTAGCCCAAGCATTGAAGATCTTGATGGTGATTACCTTAGTGTCCGCATTAGTGAACCAGTAGGAGATGATGGTATCTGGGAGACTGGCTTTACTGACCATGGAACTTATGATGTAACTATCACTGTAGATGATGGTAAAGATGTGGTGCGAGAGGTAGTGACTGTTATCGTAGAAGATATCAACATGCCGCCACAGATCATCGATGTCTCTCTTGCTTTAGAGTAGATGTATCAGTTGATGTATCTTAGAAGTATTTTTCTTTTTTTTATCTTTATATCATAGATGTGAGCAACAAGCAGAATTAAAAGGGGATGATGGATAATTCACCTAGAGGAGAATTCGAAAACCATGAAAAAAACACTTACACTCATCATCCTTTTACTCCTTGGCTGCGCCCTTCTTTCTAGCAGCATTTTGGCAGTAAAGACTTTCACTGTACAAGAAACTGACGAGCTTGACTTAATGCCAGAGGCAATTGATCCTGATGGAGATCAAGTAGTTTATTATTTCCCTCCGCCTTTTGATGATGAAGGAGTTTGGGAAACTGGTTTTGAAGATGCTGGGGAGTATCTGATTGACATTACTGCAAGTGATGGTCAAGAGCAGGATGTAGAAACTGTTAAAATAATTGTAACTAATAAGAACCAAGCCCCGACCTTTAGTGAGAGTAGTATTACTGTGCAAGAAGGAGATTTAGTTGATCTTACTGAATACATTGTTGATCCAGATGAAGATATTCTTGACTTTGACTTTGAAGGGCCTTTTGATCAAGGAGGACAGTGGCAAACTACTTTTGATGATGCTGGTCGCTATGTTATTGATGTTGTTGCTGATGATGGAGAGATAATTGTTGAGGATCGTTTTGAGGTTCTAGTTGAAAATGTTAACCAAGCTCCTGTAATTGAGGGTCTTTTTAGTGAAGATGATGAGTACGTAATCTACCTTAGCGAAGGAGATTTGTTTAGTTTTGATATTGATGTTGTCGATTATGATGGTGATGTGCTCTCTATTATCTGGGACATCGGTGGTATTTTAGTTGGGGATGGAGAGGCAAGTATCGTTGAATTGGGCTATGATAGTGCTGGAGAACACATTCTTACTGTTCGCATAAGTGATGGACAAGAAGAAGTTGTCAAGGAGTGGCGTCTTATCATTGCGGATACCAATCGAGCACCAAGTGTTGGTGATCAAGAACTTACTGTGTATGAAACGGAAGTTGTTAGGGTAGTTGATCTTCCGAGTACTGATATTGATGGAGATGCACTTAGTTATAGTTTTGAGGCGCCCCTTACTAGTGAAGGAGATTGGACAACAAATTATGAAAATGCGGGAAGTTATACTGTGCTAGGGACTGTGAGTGATGGAGAGTTAAGCTCAACTTTTGAAATCTCTATTGAAGTGATTGATGTTGATCGCGCCCCTGAAATTTATGGCACTGAGCGAATTGAACTTGCTGAGAGCCAAGAACTTCTTTGGGGTTTACATGCAAGTGATCCTGATGGTGATGAAGTGAGTTTTGAGCTAAGTGGTCTTCCTGATGATGCTGTCTTTGATGACAAGGATAACACTGTGAGTTGGGTTCCAAGCTATGATCATGTCGTTAGGAGTGAGAACTTCTTTTCAAATTTTTTGAATGCAATCAGGGTGGAGAACTTTCTTTTTGGGAAAGAGAAAGCTGTGGTTGAGATTCGTGCTTGTGGTAAAGAACTTTGTAGCAGCAGAGAAGTGGAACTTGTAGTGAGTAATACCAATCGAGCTCCAAGCGTGACTGAAGTGTATAACCAAGAAATAAATGAGAATGAGGAGATTACACTCTTTGTTGAAGGAAGTGATCCTGATGGAGATGTTTTGCGCTATACTTTTAGTGAACCATTGGGTCTTCGAACAGGATATTGGCAAACAAGTTATGAAGATGCAGGCGAGCATGTTGTGTATGTGACTGCAAGTGATGGTTTTGCAAGCAGTACTGAAGAAGTAATTATTACTGTGAATAATATTAATAGGTTGCCGAGTATTTCAGTTCCAGATGAGAAAATTCAAGTAAATGAAGGGGAGGCATTTAGTTTTACAGTAGAAGCCTTTGATCCAGATGGAGATTATTTAGAAATTGTGGCGAACAATCTTCCAGTAGGTGCATCTTTTGTTGATAATGTTTTTAGTTGGCAAGCAAGCTATGATACGGTTGAGAACAGAAGTACAAGTTTTTGGAACGGATTGGTGAGTCATACTCCTTACACAAATAAGAAGTTGAGTCAGGACATGGCTACAGAGTGGATTGAGTTTAGTGTGAGTGATGGTGAGTTTAGCGCAGTAGTTCCTGTGGAAATCCAAGTGAAAAATGTGAATCGTCTTCCTGTAATTCATGAAGCACTTCCAAGTAATGGTGCGGTTCTTAATGCTCAAGTGCAAGGAGATGCGCTTATCTTTAGTGTAGAAGCAGACGATCTTGACCATGATGAGCTTACTTACACTTGGTCTTTTGGTGGTGGTTTTGACCTGACTAAGGTTAAAGGAGAAGATGCTACTAGTATTAGTCGGGTTTTTAGCACTGCTGGAGAGAAAACGGTGAAAGTAAAAGTAAGTGATGGAAGAAATAGTGCAAAGTATAAGTGGACCATTGATGCTGATGGAAACGGTGGTTATACTGTTGTTACTACGCAACCGGTCGTTACCCCTGCGCCTTTTACTTATCGAATCTTTACTATTGAAAATTGGAAGTAGTTTTTTTTCTTCTTTTCTCTTCTTTACCTTTTTCTTCTTTTTCTTTTCTAGTTTTTTATTCTCATTTTTGATCCAAATGTATTTAAGCAAGCAGGTCTCTTGGTTTTTCTATGGATGATACCATTCGTTTAGCATTAGAAACCATTGAACAGGGAAAGCAAGCAATTGTTTTTGTAGCCAGTAGAGCAAGTGCTGAGAAGACTGCTGAAGATATTGCAAAATTGCGCCGTGGTACTGATCCTCGACTTCAAGAGATTGCTTACGCAGCTGAGACCACGCTCTCTGCTCCAACTAAACAATGTATTCGTCTCTCTAAAATTCTTAAATCTGGCATTGCTTTTCATCATGCAGGGCTTGCCAACAAACAAAAAGAGATGATTGAAGAAGAGTTTCGCAAGGGAACTATCAAGATCATTTGTGCAACACCAACGCTCGCTGCTGGTCTTTCGCTTCCTGTCTTTCGGGTAATTATCAAAAGCTTGAAGCGTTTTTCTGGAAAATGGGGCATGGATTGGATACCTGTACTTGAGTACTTACAAATGGCGGGGCGTGCGGGGCGTCCAGAGTATGAAAAGTTTGGTGAAGCAATAGCTATTGCAAAAAGTGAAAAGGCTAAAGAAGAGATTTACAAACGTTACATCTTAGGTGAGCCAGAGGATATTTATTCTAAACTTGCAGTTGAACCAGTACTGCGAACCTACCTTCTCTCACTTATCTCATCTGGAATAATCAAAGATGAAAAGGAAATGAAAGAGTTCTTTAAGCAAACCTTTTGGGCGGCGCAGTTTAACGATTTTGAAAAGTTAGAAGAGATCATGGAAAAAATGCTTTCTCTGTTGCATGAGTGGGAGTTTGTGCGTGTTCTTGAAGAGGATGGGAAGGAAACAAGAAAAGAGAACAACACACAAGAAAGCAAAAAAGAAAAAGCAGAACAGAAAAAGGAAAAAATAAAGCAAGCAAAAAGCAAAGACATTCTCTCAGAGTTTACCATAGCCAGCAACTTACTCAAAAAACTACGCAGAGAAAAAGGCATTCCAGAGCCAGAAAACAATTTCAGTACAGACCAAAAACAAAAAAACCAGAACAGAAAACTCAAAGCTACTCTTATTGGAAGAAGAATCTCACAACTTTATCTTGATCCACTCACAGCAAAGCACATCATTGATTGTTTAAACACTGCGCAAGAATTGCAGGGGCGGAATGAAGGGGCCGAGGGGACTGAAGGAGGGACAAGCTCTTTTTCTTATTTGCAAATGATTTCTAATACTCTTGAAATGCGCCCTTTGCTGCGTATTAAAAAGAGCGGGGATGATAAACAGCGTGCACAAACTGCTTTGCTTAGTCACTATGAAGAATTGCTTAGTCCGGAGCCAGAAGTTTATGACATTGATTACTATGATTACATGAACTCGATTAAAACTACACTTTTTTTTGAAGAATGGATTGATGAAAAACGTGAAGATTATCTCTTTGATCAATTTAGCATTCGTCCAGGGGAAATTCGAGTGAAACTGGAAAATGCAGATTGGTTGCTTTACGCTGCAGATGAGCTAGCGGTCTTGCTTGGTTTTAAGGAAGTGGGTAAGGAACTTAAACAGTTGCGGGCACGAGTTAAGGTAGGAGCTAGAAAAGAGTTGCTTGTGTTGCTTAAGGTGAAAGGAATCGGGAGAAGTAGGGCCCGAACCTTGTATAATAATGGAGTTAAATCTCTTGGAGATTTGAAAGCTATTGATCTGGCAAGTTTGGCTCAGTTGGTGGGACCAAAAACTGCTGTGAAGATCAAAGAGCAATTGGGCCAGGAAGTGAAGGAAGTTCCTAAAGGTAAGAGAAAGGGACAGTTGAGTTTAGGGAAATTCTGAGTTAAAAAGCGGGGTCCAAGCAACAGTAAGCTTTATAAAGCACCCCCTCACACAGCCCCCTATGGCAAGAATTAGAGCATTCAACGCATACCGAAAGCTTGAGCGACCTTACACTCGGGTAAGTAAGTATAACAAGAAGAACTTTGTACGTGGAGGACGACCTCATTCTAAGATCATTAAGTTCGATTTAGGGAATAAAAAAGGAGATTTCACAAGCGTTGTGCGTCTTAACGTTACTAAAGCTATCAATATTCGAAATAATGCTTTAGAGTCAGCAAGACTTACCTCTAATAGATATTTAGAAAGAAACATTGGTAAGGCTTACCATATGAGGATCAAAGTTTATCCTTTCCACCTCTTGAGGGAGAACCCTTTGGCGAGTGGAGCGGGTGCTGATCGTATGAGCACTGGTATGAAGAAGTCTTTTGGGAAAATTATTGGTTCTGCTGCGCGTGTTAAGGTTGGACAAACCATCATTGAAGTGCGTGTAGACAAAGAGAACATCAAAGCAGCAAAGATTGCTATGGAGCGAGCTTCTAAAAAAGTTCCTTGCTCTTGTAAAATTGAAGTAATTGAAGATGCTGCAAAGCCAAAGGCGGCATAAGTGTTGTTTTGTTTCTTTCCTCTCGCCCTTTCTTACTTTATCTTCTCCATCTCTCTTGCATGCGTAACTCTTCTTTAATACGTTGGAGTTGCGCGTTTACATGATCCAGTTCTTGAGGGGGTATTGGATGATCTCCTTCTACTTTTGAAGAGATTTTTTTTACTAAATCGATTGCAAGATGTTCAATGGGAGTCTCTCTTTTTGCGGGCCCCAGTTTTTTCTTCACCCTGCCAAGGAAACTTTCTGGAGCTTGTGTGGATTGGTCTAGAAGAGAGTCTATGTGAGCAAGTTCTCTAGCAAAATGCATTTGCTCTGCATTTTTGCTTGGAAGGCGAGTGAACTCTCTTCTTCGTTTCTTTAAAGTAGAGAAGCTTTCAGCAAGGCTTGTGGGGCTAGTTCTTGGTCTTCCATGAAGATCTTTCTCGACTTCTGCTAGCTTGAAGGCAAATTCTTGATCTTGAGCGAACTTTTCTTTCATTTTTGGGAAGCGACGTTTGTAAGCTTTGATTTGAGTTTGGAGCTTGCTGAGGTCCTCCTCCAGAATAGTTCTTGCTCTCTCCCTCTCAGACATTTCATGCCAAGCGGGAGTTCCATATTCTGTAGAAAGGTCTTTTTGAACAGAGTTAAGTTCTTGATGTAGATAAGCTAACTCTCCGTCAAGGTTGAACTTTCTTTTTCTTCCCCAGCGAGCAATGCTTGGTGTAAAGGAATCCTCAATGATGTAGCCTGTCCCTTTTTTTCTTTGTTCTTGCTGAGCTAGGTCTTCTTTTGCTTGTTCATGAACTGGAAGACTTACTCTTTCTGAGAAAAGATCTCTTGCTTGTAATTCTTGTTCGAGCTTTCTCCACTTCTTGATCTTTTGTACATGTAAGAAATGTTTGATAATAAGAAAGACGATGATGATAAGAATGATAAGATTTGCCCCAAGAAGCAAAAGGTCTCGTGAAATGTGCTCTAAAGATAAAAGACTTTGAAAATCTATCATAATTCTATCACTCAGAGGAGGACTCTTTTTTTCCTTATTAAAACTTACTCTTGCAGACTCTTTTTGTGAGAAGGGCTTAGGACTTGGTTTTTCCCAAATTAAATTATTTGATCCCTAATTTATGTAATTTTCTGCTCACCGTCTCTGGGCGAAGCTTAATTTTCTCGGCAATCCTTTTTACTCTTCCTTGCTCGGTTTGGTAATGGTAACTTAAGAATTCTTTCTCAAAATGACTCTCCGCTTGTTTCCAAGTCATTTCTTTGTGAGGAAGCTGGGTTGCAATATCCTTTGAGAGGCGAGGGAGTTCTTGGTAAATTTTTTCAATCATATCTCCTTGAAGCAAATTTTTGTATTGTTCTAGTGTGCTGCGAATGGTGTTTGTAACTTCTCTTGCTTCAACACTTTCTTGGATTTCTTCTTTCTCTTCTCTGCTTTTTGCTTTTCTCATCTCTATACCTAGTTCTCTGATTGCACGATGAATAGATCTTCTGTCAAGACCAATGAACTTGGCGAGTTGAGAAATATTCCCTGCATGTCTTGCAAGTTCTCTCTCGATGAATGACTTTTTGAACCAACGCTTGGCTTCTGCAAAAGGAGAATTGAAGTGAATGAAAGTATCAAGATTTTCTTTTTTGAGTTTATCGGTGATATCTTCTTCAATCTTTGGAATCACAACACCCCAATTTTTTTCCATACTTTCTTCTATCATTGGAGCTACTTTTTTCTCTACAACTTCCTCAAGACTTTCTTGTTGCTTTTCCATTTTTTCCCTTAGACTTTAATCTAGAGTTTTTTCCTTCCTTTTCTTTTCTCTTTTTTGTTTTTCCTTCTTTTGGTCAATAATGAAGAGGGTCGTTTGTAAAGTGCTTAGAAAGAAGAAAAGACTTCCTGAAAGATAGAGGTACTCTTGGCTTTTCTCGCTTAGGATACTTAAGGTCATTGATGCAATAAAAAGAGCAAGTATGATGTTTCTGGCAATCGTAAAGTATTTCTTTCCTTCTTCTAGCTCTTCTTCAGCAAGAAAAGCAAGAATATAACCTACGGCGATTCCTAAAAGGAAGGCGAGTACGAAGAAGAGTATTATTGTGCTTACCATCTTTTCACCACTTTTGTTTACTCATTTGATTACTTATTTCTTACTTAATGACTTTGCTTTCTTTAAGTTCTCTTTCAAACTCTTTGAGAAAGCGAGGCCAATCATCTTTTGCAATAACTGCACCACAGGCATTGAAGTGTCCTCCGCCTCTTCCTTCAACTCCCTCTAAGGCTTTTTTAAGAGGATCAAGAATGTTTGCGCCAACCTTTGCTCTCAGACTTGCCTTTATTTTCCCATCATGTTTTCTAGCAATAATTACTACTTTATCTTGGTTGAAAGCGGTGAGCTCATTAGCTAAGTTTGCAGTGAAAGACCACTTTCTGTCCTGATACTCATAGATGATAAATGGCTTGTTTTTTTTAATTTGTTTTTTTGCATCAGCGAGCACTTCTTCGTACTCTCTATTGACCTTGGCAAACTTCTTGTAAACGAATTTTCCTGCAGGACTGCTTTGATTTAAAATTTCATAAGGAGATTTTACTTTTCGTAATGCACTTATGCTCTTCTTTGCTTCGCTTGAGCTGCCCTTAAGGATAAAGAAAAAGAGTTTTACTAGAATTCCAATCTTATTCTTGAAAAGAGCTGTGCTGATGTCTGCATCTTTATCCATGAGATCAGGATAGGCTTTGATGAACTTGTCTTTGAAGTTTGGGATATGGAAGTCGGCAAGGCAGCCAACCATGGCAATCCAAAGATCCTCTTTCTTTCTCTCTGAGATTTGGAAAGCCATTCTTGTCGTTGGAATGTAGGCATGCGGATCTTTTTTTCTTGGATTGTAATATTTTACCTTTTTTCTTTCCAAGGGTTGGTGGTGATCAATCCAATACACGGGAACTTTTACATCATCAATAAAATCTTGATCAACTCTAGAAATGTCTAAAACAAAAACTGCATCAAAGAGATATTGGTTAATCTTTGGAATAAAAGAGCTGTCTAAAAGATGGGAAGTTCTTAAAGGAACTCCTTTTCCTTCTTGTTTATAACGGTATAAAAGAAGGTAGGAAGAGAGCCCGTCTCCATCGTTGTCGTGGATGAAAAGTGGGCTCTTAATCTCTTGAAGCTTTTTTCTTAAGAAGCCAATTTCCTTGTTTGTGAGCATTGCTTTTGGTATCCTTTGCTTGTTTTTAAATGCTTTTCCTGGCAAGCTTTAAAAATGGTTGTCTGAATTTTTTGGGAAGAATGATCCAAGAACTTAACAGTATTACGGCAGGCGTGATTGAGAGGTACCTTGAGATAAGTGTACCTCACTGCCTTTCGGGAAGACTTCCAGATATACATGGAGAAGGAGTAGCCAAACTGAGTTATGGTACTGGGATTAACCTTAATGGGCCACAACATGTTTCTCCAACGAGGGTAGCTTATGTGCGGGTGGGTGACCGGGTTTTTGTTGATTCCTGCTATCGTGAAAGGATGGAGAAGGTTCTTGGAGATTGTAGCAAATCTGTCTTGTATTTAGAACACTTTGATTCAATTCTTGGTTGGGGTCACGAACATATGGCTTACTCTTCTTTGATGGCGAGGGCTACTCGCTCTGCAATGATGTTTGGGTCTCATGTTTTAGATCTTGGAGCGGGAGATGGCCTTGCTAGCCTTGTTGCTCTTAGTAGTGGAGCTTCTCGGGTTATAGCAGTTGATAGAGATGAAGAGCCTTTAGAAAAGATGAGAAGACACCTTCAAGCGAATGATTTTGATTTGGGGGGAGTTCGCCAGCTTTGTTATGATATTACTGATCCCTCTCTTGAGGAAGCACTTGTTGGTGAACAGCCACACATTGTGCTTGCTAACATTGGAAAAAACCAGTATCCTGGAGATCCTAGTTCTTCTGCAATTGCTCTTGCAGGAAAGATGCCTTCTGTTTTTACTTTTGTTGGAAGTGGTTATGCCAGGGGATGCAAACATGACCCACAAGAAGATTTAGATGCTTTGGCTGCTTATGGTTTTAGATCAGTAAGGTTTTTTGAGTTTGTTGCTCCTCCCCATGCGGCTGATGCTGGAAAGGTTCTGCTTTCTTTTGTTGCCACTCGTCCAAGAAGGAGGATTGGAGTAAATAGAAAGAACAGAGGAGATAGAGGGAATAATGGAAATAGAGGATAGGCTGAAAGAGGATTAGAAAACTTTATATCTTCTTTTTTCTCTTCACTTTTTATGAAAACAAAAAAAATTAATCTTAAAAGAGCTCTTGGTATCGGGCTTGTTGCTTACATTGCTTCTTTTTTCATTGGCATCTTAACTGCGGTGCTTGTTGGTATTAATTTGGGAGTTGAGAGTGAAGTTCCGGCCTTAGTTTGGCAAATTGGTTTAGTAAGTACTTTGTTGATTGGCCTTGTTTTTGGTGGATGGTATTTTGCTGGAAAGAAAACTGGAAAAGGATTACAGGAAGGAGGTTTGCTTGGTCTTTGTTTTATCGCCGTTGGATTTGTAATAGATTTTGTGCTTATTATCCCTTACATTATTGTTAGTGGTGCGCCCTCAGATGTTTGGGCTTACTATTTGAGTCCTTACTTTTGGGGATCTTTGTTTTTGCTGCTTGTTGCTACTAGCTTTGTTGGTTGGTGGAAAGAAAAGCAGGGCAAGAAATGGCTCGGTTTTATGTTTTCTTCCAAATCCTAGTGTCTTGATTTTTTGATTTTTTTCTTCGTTTTTTATTCTTTTTTCACTATTTTTAGAAAGATTTTAAAAGAATTCGTCGATTTTTCATGTTGTGGAAAGTCTTCGAATTGTTGAGTCTGGATTTGTTGGAAAAGATGGTTTAGTAGTTTATCTTTCTAATGGCTCAGGAACACGTGTCTTTACTTTAAACAAGGGAACCTTTGGTACCAGGTGGGAGGATTACGTTGATAGGGCTGGTCTTTATGATCATTCTGACGGTACTCTTCTTGCCGCCCTTATTAGACCACTTCCAGGTAATTTGTTGCGAACTTTCTGGTCGGGGGGCAGGGTTTCTCAAAGGGAGTTTGCGGCTTATTGGAGTAGAGGAGGAGATGCTTGTGCCTCATTGTCTAGTGAGACTGAAGCAATCGTTTGGTGGAGACATTTTTTGAGGAGTGATGGTTACCAAATCGCTGGAAGTCTTGAAAGGGCAGAGATTCCTTCAGATGAAGCTTTGCATGGTTTCCCTCCTAGTTTGGGAGAGAACACTCTTTATCAGCAATATCTTTGCCTTAGGGAAGGCTAGTCTTTGAACTGGTAAGAAAGTAAGTTATACTCTTCTGTGTTATAGAATTTGATCTCTTTCTCATGCTCAAGCACAAAGTATCTTATGCCTGTTTCAAGTGCTAATTTGCTGCACACCGTACAATAAGGCTGCCCTGCTTTTGTTGCTTTGTTGTTCTTGTCAATACGCATGAAATAGAGTGTTGCACCTTGGACTTTGTCTGGGTGTTTTTTGAGTGCATCAAGAATGGCTCGTTGCTCAGCATGGATACAACAAGTCTTATCGCTTACTTTTCTGTGCAGTTTTGTTTTGTCTTCTTGGCATCTGCGTTGAGCTTCAAGATGTTGAGGTGGGGAGTTGAAACCAATGCCAATAATTTTGTTGTCCTTGACGATGATGCTACCACACTTTGCTCTTTGACAAGTTGCAAGCTGTGCTATTTCTGCTGCTTGATCTAAGAAGTGTTTTGCTTGACTTTCTCGCATTGCTGTTTTTCTTTTTCTCTTGATTATATGTTTTGTTATCTTTGGGCATTATCTTTAGGCAGTTCTGAAGAGCACTGGCCACAGGACAGTTTTGGTGAGCAATTAAATAGCTTATTTTTTTTAGTTTAGTTATGGAATTAGATGTTTACGGCTCAAAAAAAGAGGAGCTTATTGCTCTTACTTCAGAAGAGATACTTCATTTTTTTTCTCAAATCCGTAATCGAAAACAGCGACTTTTGTTAATTCTTCATTATGCAACTGGAATGGCACTGGAAGAGATATTGCAGCTTCGAGCAGGGGCTCTTTGCAGCGCTTATGGTTTTGCTTGGGTGCAAGGGAGAAGAGGAGAAGTACTTTATCTAAGTCCCAAATTACATATTGCCTTGGAAGAGTGGGTATTTCTTCAGCAACTTCATCAGGATGATTTTCTTTTTCCTTTGCGCCAGAGTGAACTTCGTGATTTTTTCTCTTTTGAGAGACATTTAGCTTTGCTTCGTAGGCGAGCTGGCTTTTCTGAAGATCTGGTAGAAGATAGCTTTCGGGAGGCTGCTCGAAAGTACCTTCTTGAACAAGGATATTGTTGTCTTTAGGTGCTTGTAAAATGGCTTGGAGATGGAGGAGGATTTATAAATGAGATCCAATTCCAAGGAAGGGATGGTTGTTGAAACTTCTTACGCACTAAAAACTGAAGCTAAAAGTAGTCCAGGCTATGCTCTTGCGACAAGAGATAGTGTTAAAAATCCAATTGATGTGGACATAGCTACTGGAAGGGACCTTTACGAGGTTCTCGGTTTGAGTAAGAGTGCGACTCCTACTGAAATTAAGAAAGCTTACCGGGCCCAGGCAAGAAGATTTCATCCAGACACTAATCCTGACAACCCTTATGCTAATGCAAACTTTAAGAGAGTAAGTGAAGCTTACGAGGTTCTTTCTGATCCTGAGAGGAGAACTCTTTATGATGAGCTGGGGGCAAAGAACGAAAGAGAGGCTGCCCAGAGAAGAGCTTCTCAAGCAGGGCAAACTCAGCGAGCTAATCCAGGAACTAATGCTCCTCGAGCTGATGCCCCTCGAACTGGTGCTTACGGAACTTCAGGCTCTCCTCGATCGTCCAACAGAGCAAAGGCTGGTAGAAGGAGTGCTAGATCTTCAAGAAGTTCTTGGAACCCAAGTGTTGATTTTGATACTTCTTCAGCTTATGATGCTGATGATTTTTCAGATTCCAGCGAGTGGGGTACATGGGATAACATTTATGGAGCCCATTCTTCAGGTTCTTCCAACTTTGGTTGGGGATGGACTTCTGGTTTAGGAAGTAGAACAAACTCTTCTAGAACCGTTCGAGCTAACTATGCTCCTCGTGTGAGTTCTCTTGAACAAGGGATTGGCGCGTGGGCAACTGGTGCTGAGCAGGGAATGGCAGCTACTGCTGGGATGGGAGCTAGTCCAACTTTAGTCTATGGGTCACTTTTGAGTCAACTTATTGATTTAGCGATTACTTACCGTGTTGTTGGCCAAGCTTATGGTGTAGATATTCGTATTGCTGGAACTGAAAACCTCTATGGAGTTGTTGGTGTGGCAGTTGATTCAGAAACTCAAAGAGGGGCTTATGTTGTAGCTTCTCTTGATGATATTGTTGATGCTCATTTGCAGGCAGCTAATACAAACGAGTGGTTTGGGCGAAAAGTTGCTTGAGGCTTTTTATTTTCTTAGCATAGTTTTCTAGATACTTTTATTAAGAAAAATTTCTTCTTTTCTTTTATGACTTATGATGGCCATGGTTTGCATCATGCGCATAGACGTAAACGAATTGCGCAAAAAAAAGAGAAGTTTCCTCACCCAGATAAATTGAAACGTTTTACGGATAGAGGAATTTATTTTATTGGAATCTTTGGTCCTTTAATGACTCTTCCTCAGCTTGTGAAAGTTTTTGCCCAGCAAAATGCGGGTGGTCTTTCTTTGCTTACCTGGGTAGCTTATCTTTTCTGTGCTAGTTTTTGGCTTGCCTATGGCTTTATGCACCGTGAGAAGCCAATCATTTTTACTTACACTTTGTGGATCCTTCTTGATATTGCTATCATTGTTGGAATTTTTATGTATGGTTAAGCGGCTTACGGTGGAATTCTTTAGGAAAGCTTTAAAAGTGGAGCGAGGGTTTGAATCCTTATAGACACAGCTGAAGAAGTGATCCATATTGAAACAATGGATCTTTGGCAGAAGCAGAGAAGTATCGAAATTTACTCTTTCTGTTTCACCTTAACGAAATGCTTTGCTCACTCTTATTGGTTTTAAGTTTGACAAGAGAAAATCGTATTCTTTGGCTCTGAAAAATAACGCAGAGGAAAATACAAATGATAAATAATGAAGTTACTTTTGCATCACTTGGTGTAAAAGAAGAAATTGTAAAAGCGCTCAAAGAGCAAAACATCTACAACCCAACTAACATTCAAGAACAAGCAATTCCGCTTGTACACAAAGGACATGATCTGGTTGGAATTTCTCGAACTGGAAGTGGAAAGACGCTTTCTTTTGGGGTTCCGCTTCTTGAACAGATGGAAGCTGGACGAGGTATTCAAGGACTTGTACTTGCGCCAACTCGTGAGATTGCAAACCAAATCTCTCAAGAGATGCAAAAGTGGAGTAAATATTTGAACATTAGCATTGCTACTATCTTTGGTGGTGTTGCGATGGGCCCACAAGAGCGAGCAATGGAGCGTTCAGAAGTGGTGGTTGGAACTCCTGGGAGAGTTCTTGATCATTTAGGTCGAGGAAATCTTAAAGTTGATGCTCTCAAATGTTTTGTTCTGGATGAAGCAGACAAAATGGTTGAGATGGGTTTTATTGAAGATATTGAACAAGTAGCTTCTGCACTTCCAGCAGAGCGACAAATTATGCTTTTTGGAGCAACTATCTCAAGTGAGATTGATTACTTTAAACAAAAGTACATGCACAATGTTGCTAAAGCAGAAGCAGAACTTCATGTTAAAGAAGATTTGCTTAAGCAGTTTTATTATAATGTAAGAACCCATGAGAAGTTTTCTTTGCTAGTGCACTTGCTCAAAGTTGAAGCAGGGGAAGCTGGTCGAGTAATTATCTTTTGTTCCAAACGAAGCACAGTTGATCTTGTTCACCACAACTTACGGGAGAATGGTGTGAAAGCAGAAATGCTTCATGGAAAGATGACGCAGAACAAACGTCTTCATGTTATTGAACGTTTCAATGGTGGGAAAACTCACGTTCTTGTTGCTTCAGCGGTTGCTGCTCGTGGTCTTGACATTCAAGATGTAACTCATGTTTACAACTATGACTTGCCTCGTGACCCGCAAGAGTATGTGCACCGTGTTGGACGTACTGCTCGTGCTGGACAATCCGGAAAAGCAATTACTTTGCTAGCTCCAAGTGATCACGGATTTTTTCATGCAATCTTGGATAGGTATCCAATTGATGTAGAAGAATTATCTGCTGGAGAGTTTAAGAAAGTTCGATTTAGCACCCAAATTGCTGGTCGTGGTGGCTCTGGTCGTGGAAGAACTGGGCACGGATTTCGTGGACGTTCTCGTCACTTTGGAAATGGTGGGGGACGTTCAGGTGGTCGTTCAGGAGGACGTGGCGGCTCTGGTCGAGGAGGATCTGGAAGAGGTCGTGGACCTCGAAGACCACGAAGAGAAGAGTAGATTTTCTTATTTTTCTTGGCGCTGGCGGAGCGGGATCTGAGGTACTCCTGTTTGCTTTCCCTTTCTCTTATTGAGAAAAGAGCTCCCAGGAGATTCGCTTCTCTTTCTTGATTTTCCCAGCACATACGCCAGCGCGCCAAGAGGGTCGTTTCTTTAATAGAAGCATTTAAATATGATTTTTCCTATTTGGGTGGCTGTTGGCAGCTCTTTGGCCAGCGATGTGTTTTGGGCCCTGGGCCTTAAAGGAGAGTAACTAAAATGAATGGAACAGTAAAATTTTACAACCGTAAGAAAGGTTTTGGTTTTATCACCGCGGAAGATGGTAACGATTATTTCGTTCACGTAAGTGCTCTTGAAGAAGGTGTTGTTCTTCGAGATAACGATGTGGTTAGCTTTGATGTTGAAGATGGCCAACGTGGACCTAAAGCAGTTAATGTACGATTAACACAAAAAGCTTCTGAGCGAGAAGGCGTAGATGCTCCAATGGATGCTGGGCATGATGGTCACGATGAAGCTCCTGCTCCTGCAGAAGAAGGGGAAGCTATGTCAGAAGATTCTGGTGATGAGCAGTAAACAAGCCGCTGCTTTTTCTCACTTTTTAATTTCTCGTTTTTTATTTTCTTCCCTATGTTTTATATCTATCTTTCAAAGTTAGAGAAAAATGAATGACAATTTAGGGCTTTTAGAGCGGAACTTTAATCGTGATGCTGATTCTGGTGGAGTTTCTTTAAGGGATTCAAGAGTTCAATATTTTTGGCAAGATTGCTTGGCTAGAAAACCATTTGAAGTTTGTGGTGAAAGAGAGGGTGTGATCATTGGGGGAAAGTGCTTTCATGGTGGCAATGCAGCATTGTCTGGAATTTTGAGGTATTTGTTTGAGGCCTTGCCTAAGGGGGTGTTTTTGGATCTTGGTTCGGGTAGTGGAGAGAATGTAATTTATGCTGCTCAACAGGGTTGGCGATCTTTTGGTATTGAGCTTTCTTCTCCAGCGTATGATTTTTCTTTGGACAATATTACTCTTGCAGAAAGTGCGGGATATATCCCAGCTGGCCTTGCTAGGATTGCAAGGGGAAGTTTTTTTCCTGCAGATTTTCAAGTTTCTCGATCTGCTCTTGCTGGGCAAGATGAATTTAGGAAACGCTTAGAAGCTCTTTATGATGGAGCTCCTTGCTCTGATCCTTACAAAGAACTTGGGATTGACCTGGAAGAAGTTGACCTTTTTTATCATTTCCAAGTTGAGAGAAAAGATAATATTGCTCGTCTTTTCAGCGAAAGGGCAAGAAGAGGTGCAAAGCTTTTGTTGGTTTCCACTTTCAGAGATACTTTTTCTTTGCCAGAGAACCTTGTTCTTGTGGATGCTTTTGGCCCTAAGAAATTGTATGAAAGAGCTTAGTTTTTCTTTTTTCTCGATCGTGGCGTTTTTGGTGAAAAATATTTAAACAATCGAACCTTCCTTTCCATTATGAGGTGGATTTTGTTCTTGGTTTTTATGTTCTCATTCTTTTTAGTTTCTTGTTCTTCTCCCGCTTCTTTTGATAGTTCTCTTGTTGGAGAAGTAATGGAGAGTGAAGAAAGTTTTGTTGAGGAGAAGAAAGGATCTGAGCTTGATATCTTTGAAGAAGAAGCCGCAAGTGAGCTTGTTGATGTTCAAGAAAATGAAGCTGTTGTAGAAGATCAATTTAGATTAGAAATTCCAACTGCTACTGAACGCACGAGGCTTCCTTCTTGTGATGGACTTTCTTTCACCACTTTTCCTGTAGATATGGATGAAGTGAGCGGTATCACTCCCTTGGGTAACCTTGGACCTCCTGGGCATACTTTTCCAACTGATCATCCGCACTTGCACCTTGGAGAATATGGAGATGAGCTTGCTTACTCTGTCTTTTCTCCTGCTGATGTCTATTTGACTTTAGTTTCTTGGGGAGATGGCATGACAGATGATCCAAGAGATTACACCATTTATTTTGCTTTATGTCAGGATGTCATTGCTTATTATAATCATGTGAAAACTGTTTCAGATGAGGTGCAAGAGATTTTAGATGAGGTGGAGTGTGAAGATTTTAGTACTGGAGGGGATGGTTGTACTAAAGTTATTGACCTGGAGTTTGTTGAGGAAGGCAACCTTATTGGGACAGTAGGTCATAAACAAGGAAATTTTGATTTTGGTTTGATTGATCTGCGTGTAGATTTAGATTTTGTTAGCCCAGAAAAATATGCTGAGCGTTCAAGACACATTCAGTGCGCTTTTGATTATTATCCTGATGAGATGAAAAGTGTTTTTTATGATTTGCTTATTCGGGATGATGGCAGTTGTAGCACAACTATGCAGGACCTTCCTGGAACTTTAAAGGGGAATTGGTTTCATTCATCTGTTTCTGGTTTTGATGTTGATTGGGATATGCATCTTGCTTTTGTAGAAGAGTATGAGTTTTCTGAAGTGCAAGTTGTCTCTGTTGCAGGCATTTTTACAGATCCAGGAAAATTTGAGTTTAGTCCTCGCAGTTCTGGAAATATTAATCGAGATTTTGCCCAAGTTGGGGCTGATGGTGTTTATGGTGAGATCTATTGTTATCAGTCTGAAGAGCTGAGGAGTTTTCAGCCAGGAGCTTCTGGGAAAATTGTAGTACGTATGCTTGATGAAGAAACTTTAGAGATTGAACATCAAGAAGGAAGTTGTAATGGGGATGAGCAGTTGTTAAAGCCTGAGATCTATGTGAGGTAGTTTCTCTAGTTTGTTTTTTGTTTGTGCTTATGGTGTAGAGAGGTGGTTATTTTTACCGAAAAGTTTAAATACTACTCTGCAGGGACAAATTTATGGAAAGACATGAAGTTGTATCTAGAATACTGCAAGCTGTAAGAGTTTCCTCTAGTCAAGTAGATTTGGTTGGAAGAGTTTTAGCTTTGGAAGGAGATGATAGAGTTCACTCTATAGGTTTGCACCACGGCACTGTTGGTTATGGTGGTCTTTCAGCGCAGGTTTACCTTTCTGATGATTTTCAAGATGTTGGAGAGTTTAGAGGCTACTTAGAGGGCCATGCATTACCTACGGAGAGGACGAGGGAAAAAAATGGAACTTACTTCCTTGTGAATGACGGGGTAAAAGTTGAATTCTTTGTACCAGATTTTTACCCCCCAAGATAAATTCTCTTTGTTAACCTTGGATAGATGAAGGTGGAGTTGTTAGTTTTTGAAGTGTATAAGAGGTAGCTTTTTATTGATTGAAAAGATTGCACTTAGGATGTTGAAGAAAAAAGTTGTGGTAAAGGATGCTTTACAGAAAGGTTATACTTATTATCTCACTAAAGCTGTTGGAAGGAATTTTGATTCTGAGTTTAAACCGGAGCTGAGTCCTAAACAAATGCTTGCTCTTGGTATCTTTAGTGGAAGGTATTTGAATAATTGTAAAAAGGAGTTTCCAGCCTCTTGGTTTGTTAGGGCGAAGTTGAGTGATGATCCTAAAGGAGATCCTTCTTTGAATTACTTTGGCATTAAAGCTTCGCAGCCTTGGAAGGTCTGGAAGGATAAAGGCTGGTTACACCCTGATGATCCTCGTGGCTGGTTTCAGTGGTACTGTCGCTATTACCTAGGAAGGCGCCATGAAGATGATGCTCGGCAAATTAAGCGTTGGAAAGCAATGAAACGTCATGTCGCCCAAGTAAAGAAACATTGTAAGGTTGGGGATTTTGCTTGTAGGCCTAAGCAGCGCCAAGCTCTCTTACATTGGGCTTACGATAGCAGAAAGTTGTAATTCTTCAATTGTTTGGCTTTTTGTGTTGTGTGCCGTTGGTGGGGATAAACTTAATATAGCTCTTTTTCTTTATTTGCTTTAGAGGTGGCGAGCAATTAGAAATTGCTGAAGCTATTTTTAGGTCGTTGCCCAAAAAGAGGTGTTTATGATGGCAAAAAGAAAAACTGTGAAAAGAAAAAGTTCTACTCGAAGGGCGAGCTCCAAGATGAGTGGTGCAAGTATGGTATGTAAGACTCCTGAGATGGATTGTAACTCAGGTGGGATGTTTTATGTGTTGGGTTTTATTGGAGCTTTTGTGTATTATGTATCTGTTGCAAACGGTTTTTGGATGGGTGTTGCAGGGTTCTTTAAAGCATTGGTGTGGCCGGCGTTTTTAGTGTTTAAGTTGCTTGTAATGCTTGGGGCTTAGCTTCTTTTTTTAATGATTTTTCAAAATTTTTCTTTTCCAATCCATTTTACAAAGAGATTGTAAAGAGTTGCTCCAACTATTCCTGTGATGAAACCAAATGTTGCTGCAATGAGCGGCATCCCAAGAAGAGCTCCAAAAGCAAGCACTGTGCCTTCACTTAAGCCGGGTGTTTCTGTAGAAATGAGCCATCCGAGACTTACAAATAGATCAATAAAAAATCCTCCAAATGAGTATATGACTCCTGCAAGGAGCCCAAGGAGTGCAAAGATAAGGGCTTGGAACTTTGCGTAATCGAGAATGTTTATTTTAGAATTCTTTTTCATTTTGCTTGGCGGGTAGTTGCTTGATGTTTAAAGTTGTTGTTATCCGATTGTAAGCATTAATTTGTTCATTCTCTTCTTAGAATCTTCTCCATAGCCTTTCCTTTAGCTAACTCATCAATAAGCTTATCCAAATAGCGAATCTCTCGCATTGTTTCTTCTTCAATTTCCTCTATTCGAATTCCACAAACTACGCCTTTAATCAAATTTCTTTTGGGATTTAACTTTGGAGCTTTTGCAAAGAAGGTTTCAAAATCTGTTTTCTTTTCTAATGCTATCTCTAGTTGTTTTTGAGTGTAACCAGTTAACCAGCGAATGATCTTGTCAACTTCTGCTTTAGTCCTTCCTTTTTTCTCTGCTTTAGTGATGTAGTGGGGATAGACACTAGCAAAACTCATTGAATAAATTCTGTGTTTTTTCATCTTCTTCCCTCCTAGTTGTTTAGTTTAATAATTTTTTAGTTAATTTTTTTATGTATAGTAAGCTCTGTTTTAGTTTTTGGAAATTTCTCCCTCTTTTTTTACTTTTGTATCCTTAAAATTGTTTGGCATAACGATGTTATATTCTGGACTTCATGTTCGGAGCAATCTGAGCATAGCGAAGATTGAAGTATGACTTAGAGAAAAAGCTTTTTGCGAATATATTATAAGTTGTCTAATTAAAATGAATTGAAATATTTTTGCTACTTGTGAATGGATAAATTTATAATTGGAATTAATACCCAACCAGTATGTCAAAATTATATCGTTTAGAAAATGGGGTCATTGAGATAATTGATGGTAATATTGCTGATTATGTTGGAGTAGAATCTTTAGTTTGTCCCACAACCCCAGGTTTGTTGATTGGAAATGTAGGAACGACTCGTGCCATAAAGGACAGGGCAGGTAGAGAATTTTTGGAAGATGTCGATGAATTGCGCAGAAGAATAGGGTCGGCTCATCCCCAAGATGCATACGTGGTTAAACCAGGAAACATTCCAATTGATCGGATAGTTTTATCTGTATGTGGATATGATCACAGAACCCCTTCAAGTGGAGTGTCATCTAATCCAGACATGGTACAGGGGGCAACAATGAATGCGTTACGGGTAGCACACGAAGCTGGTCTCAAGTCAATCGGATTCTCAGCACTAGGAACTGGAAACGGTGGAGTTTCCTTAGATGATGGCATTTCAAGAATGTTACATGAGTTTGGGAAACATTTATTGGGAAAAACTTCAATGGAGAAACTTGGACTAATTCTTTATGGTAGTAGGGCATATTCAGTTGCACAGAAACATGCAGATGCGATGCTGACATAATGCCGTCCAACTAAAAACTTTTTCTCAAGTAATAATCCCACTTAACGATGTTATGCCCCCTGGACTTTATGTCCAGGTCGAGGCGCAGCCGAGAAGTTAGAAGTTGGTAATAGTTAACTATAAGTGCACGCTATTTAGTCATTACAAAAATTTTGCAAGGTACGTTAAATTGAATGTCTTCTTTATGTTCTTGGAATTTTAGAGATTTTCTTAATATTTTAGGAAATCTTTTTCTAATGAATTCATTTAGGTAACGTAGTTTTTCTTTGTCATTGTGAAGTTCAGATTCTAATATCTTCTTAGAAGAAAATCTGTAGTCTATAGTATGAAATTCTTTGATTTTAGTAAAGTTTGCTTTTTTCATGGTTTCCAAAAATTCATCTTCTCTAAAGAAGTATCTTTTTCTTATAAGCATTTCAAAACCAGCAAGTTCGTCTTTCTTTCTGATAATATCTTGAAATAACATTTGATTTTCACCATTAAACATTATATTCCAAATAACTAACTTGCCATTTGGTTTTAAAATTCTAAATACTTCTTTAGAAATTTTTAATTGTTCATTTTTGGATACTTCATGTAAACCCATTTTAATGACTACTTTATCAAAAAATTCATTTTCATAATTTGATTTATGGAGAGATTCAACGACAAAATGATCTTTTGCAAGTTTTGGAAGATTTTCTCTTGCTCTTTTTATCTGAACTTCACTCTTATCTAAAAGAAAAAGATTGACAGCATTTTCTTTCTCTAAAATTCCCTTGCCTACCGCACCATAACCGCACATGGCGTCAAGAATTGTTTCATTTGGTTTGGGAT
This sequence comes from uncultured Methanosarcinales archaeon, assembly GCA_964343575.1. GTDB lineage: Archaea > Nanobdellota > Nanobdellia > Woesearchaeales > GW2011-AR9 > CAYFJV01. Next base: position 441,222 of record CAYFJV010000002.1, read on the forward strand.
CTATTGCTTCAATTAATTTAGCCCAATCGTCTGGTTTTATACTATGTATCTGTTCATATGAAACAATCCTTATATCATATCCATGCGCCATTATTTGATTAAAATTTTTGTAACTTTAAAAAGCTTAGCGTGCACTACATACTACCAACTTCTAATTGAGCTTAACGACGTTATGCTTTCTGCGAAGCAGATCGAGCAAAGTGAGAAGTTTTCTTACTGTATTTGCCAACTAATTAATAACTGCTTTAGCAGACAAAATATGCGTAGCATGGGGGGAGTTCCAAATAATTAATATTAGTAATTAGTACAAAAATCTATGAATGCTCTTCCTAATGGAGTTAACCTTCCGGAGACAATACGAAAACCCATTGAAGATGTCATTGTTCCAAATATGCTTTTATCTGTATTAAATAATCCCATCTGATAGATTTCTCCATATGCGGATTTGATCATATCTAAATCAATCCCAGGTAGAGCCGCTTGAAAAACTTTTCCAATTGCAGCCATTTGAACTGGATCTTTATCTAAATTATGAAACTCAAAATAAGCATCTGGATTATTAGATATAGAAATAATTCTTAAGTGTAGATCACTTAAATTGTTAACTAGATGTAAAAAATATTCTTTTTGCTCACTTTTTAGATTATATCTTAAAGAATTTATGATTATTCCTTTGTAACAGAATATTTTTTGTTTTTGGTAATTTGATAAGACACCTCTTATAGATTCTTCAAAAATAAATGCAAATTCTTCTGTTTTTATATAATCAACATTTGTAGAATTAATCTGTTGGTGGTGTTCTTCAAGTTTAATTGTCAAATCTCTAATAAAATTATGGAGGCGCTTCTCTTTTTTTTTAGGAATGTAATCTCCAATTAATGAAGATATTGGACCACCAATTAGTGGGATTGCAGAAAGGCTCGCTTTAATTACATTTACAAAATGATCTCTTGCTGGAGTGTGATCTAATGATGGCTTTATACTAAATTCTACACCTTTAACAATTTCAACTTTATTTTCATTCATTTTCTTTCTTCACGATAAAGCCAAACCCCTACTATTGTTAAGAAAAGGCTTGCGATGTACCAGATAATATAGGCCCAGTGGAATTGAGCTGAAAAGAGAATTGGCAATGAAATTCCGATGATCAATGAAAGAATCCCTGCCCAAACTAAAACTAATGGCATACCCCCTTTGTCATGTACTTTTACTGTTTCAGAAGCAATTACTTTTGTAAATTTTCCTAATTCAGCCATTGCAGATGATTCTTGGCTTCTTTCATCATTTTGACATTCCATGCATAAGGGTAAATTAAAATTTTTCTTTGAGAATTTGAAAACTTTTTCAGAGATATTTTTCTTACACTTGTTACAATATAACACCATGATCTAGTTATGTAACTAATCTTTATTAAATATTATCATTCTACAGGAACTCCCCTCATTTTTAAAAGTTGGCAAATACTTTTTACAGTAAGAAAATTAAGCATAACGATGTTATGTCCCCCAGACTTTACGTCTGGGTCGAGGAGCGTAGCGACGAGAAGTTGAGAGATGAGCGACCAAGAAGCCTCTCATTTTCAGCACGGGAAAAGATTTGCGGAAACACGCACAGAATTTAGCAAAGATCTTCATTGATTATTTTTTGTTTTTTTTGTTGTTTTATTTTAAAAAAAATGATCCTTCTGAAGATGCGAAATTGTTTCCTACAAATCAGTTTTTGTCGTCGTAGAAAAGTTAAATTTCTTTGAAAAATCATGCTTATCAAAAGGCAAAAAATCCACAAAATTTTAATGCAAATTTTCAAAATTATCGAGCATAAAAACCTCAAAAAGTTTCTTATGATGCGCAGAATAATGCAGAAAATTTTGATGAGAAAAGTGGATTTTTTGCACAAGAATTGTTTAATGATTTTTCAAGACAAAAAGAAAATTCATCGACGACAAAATTCCAGAAAAGTGCTGAAAATGATGCAGAAAAAGGCTTCCCATTTACATAAAAAGCTCATCTCTCAATTGGACATAACGATGTTAAGCTTCGGGGGCTTTACGCCCCCGCAAGGAGCTTTAGCGACGCAGAGTTTTTTGAGACATATAGAAAGTTATTTTTTAGCCTGACTCCATAATAAATTGAAGAACACTTTGTATGTTTGAGCAAAGTTTTCGTCTTTAATTAATAAGCCGTAAGGTTCTTTTCCGTAAGTAATAAGGAAAAAGTAATCGTTTAAAACCCCATACTCTGTTTTTGTATTTACATTCATGTATCTTACTTCGGTAAGAGGCATTTTTTCTCTAATAGGCCCCCATTTCTTTCCAATTTTATTGATTAAGATTTTTAGTTTTACTTTGTCTTTAATTCTTTTCTTGTGAACTACCTCTAAGAAAAATCCCTCTAATTTGCTGAATGATTCTAATGGTGCAGAAGCAATGAAATATTCATCTCCTGTTTTCCATGAGTTGATAATTTCAGTGTATAATGATTTAATTCCTCTAATTCCTGAAAAATATTTGAAGTCACTTAATTTAGATATTCCACTTGGCTTTACTTTTAGTTTAGAAATGAAATCTAAAAGTTGATCTTTTTCCTGTTCAATTTGCTTCTCTTTCTCCACAAATAGATTGGCTAAAGAATCAGGATCAGAAGCACGAAAGACTTTGATGTTATTTACAATCTTAAAATTAACTAAGCCTTTCTCCGAGAGGCTGTTAAGGATTGTGTAAATCTGAGAGCTTGGAATCTTCGTTCTTTCGCAGATTTTTCCTGTTCGGCTTTCTCCATGTTGTTGGAGATCTAAGTAGGTTAAAGCTTCTCTTTCTGATAATCCCGCTGATTTTAAGGCTTCTACATTGTTTTCCATATTACTACTAATGCAATTAGTAGCGAATATTTATAAACTTTTCTGTGAATTTTATATTCACTAATTAGTGATAAAATGACTTCGGAAAAGAAAATACCAAAATTGGAATTTACGGAGGAGCGAATAACTTCTCTTGTAGAGAAATTAGTAGATGATGATACGCTAATTGTAACTGATTCATATGGATTTCCAACTCTGAGCCAACTTGGTAGAACTGCACTTGTTCGTGATTGTTATGCTGAAGATGTTGAAGAGATTAAAAGCGGGAATGAGTATTCAAAAGTTCTTGCTGTTGGTGGCTGTACTGCTTTAGATGTTGGAAGGGCCTGTGCTGTTGGTAAAGAAGTCGTTACAATCCCTACTATTCTTTCTACTTCTTGTATAAGTGTAGATAGAAGTATTATCAAATATCCAGAAGGAAGTAGACTGGAGAAAACTGTTGCTCCAACGAGAACAATCGTAAGTATTCCTAGTATTGCTGAAACACATATAGCAGATTTGGAAAAATGGTCGCAATCTGGGTTTGGAGATTTGTTTGCAAACATAAGCGCTTCTATTGATCTACAATACGAAGTTGGTAATCTTAGTTATGAAGCAGTAAGAAATAATGTTCCAGAATGTTTTGAAGCTCTTGAGTGGGTAATCAATCAATTTCAAGGTTATGATGAAGATTGCTTGAGAAGATTGGCAACATATTCTCATAATTCATCTTTAATCGTTATAGAAAGAGAAGATACCAAACTGAGTGCTGCTGGAGAACACAAGCTCTATCATAAAATGATTGACCAGCAAAAGCAGTACAGAGAAGATAGACCAACACATGGTCAATTAGTTGCTCTTGGAACATTACTTGCTGGAAGAATTTATACAAAACAATCAGGAGAACAAAAACTCTATGAGCAATTAGTTACAGCTTATGAAAAACTAGGTTTGCCTCTGAGCTATGCTGAACTTCATGATATCGGAATAGAACGAGAGCATATTGTTGATGGTTTGAAAAGCATAGCAGGAAGTAACACTCATTTAGGAGATCACTTCGCTCAAGGCGATTATTCTCTCTTAGATAGAGTTTTTGGTGGTGGAAAAAATGAAAAAGTTTGAGCATTTTCCACTAGAGAGCATAGATTCTGTTTTGGCAGAGATAAAACTAGATGATTATGAGCAAGCAGTTTCTGATATTTGTAATCAAATTAGTGAATACTACCAAAGACTTCCAGAGTTTGATGGAAAAAAACCAAAATTAATAATTGGATTATCTGGTGGAATTGATTCTACTATTGTAAGTTATTTGGCAACAAGAGCAGTAGGAACAGAAAATGTAATTACTGTTAATATGCCTGCTTATGATGGAGATGAAAGCGTAGAGAAATCAAACTTAGTGAGTAGAATTTTAGGGACTGAACATTATTCAATTCCAATTAATTCAATCGTTGAAGCTGAAGTAGATAATATTAGCAAAGATTTCCCAATTGATTCAAATACTGAAACAGGAAAAATCAGAAGAGGCAATTTAGCATCAAGAGCAAGAGTAGCTGTACTTTATGATATTGCTAGAGAAGTAAATGGAAAGATTCTTGGAACAGGAAACAGAACAGAATTTGTGCAGGGCTATGCTGCTAAATGGGGAACTCCTATTTCATTTGATTTTGGAGTTTTGGATGATTTGTATAAAGTAGATGTTTATGCAATAGCCGAAGTTTTAGATGTTCCGCAAGAAATTATTGACGCTGTTCCAACTACTGGTTATTACAAAGGACAAAGCCATGAAGAAGAATTAGGAGCAACACTTGAAGAGCAAGATGTAGCAGCATATTTGCTTTTTGAAAAAGGCATGAGTAAAGAAGCAATTGTTAAGGAATTTGGAGCTTCTGCTAATTATTTAGATTCAATGCTTCAGAGATATTCAAGAAGTGTAGATAAAAGAGTAATAAGACAGGAACATGTAACTCTTAGAAATTTTGGTGGTGAAAATGTTCAGTAATTACTCTAAAGCATTAGTGATTGGAGCAGGAAGCGGAAGAGATATTGCTTCATCTGTTCTGATAACTGAAAAATTAAGAGAACAGGGGATTGATGTAGATTTAGCAGGTTTTCTGACACCATGGGCTTTGCATGAATTTGATGGAGAATTGGAAAAAACTGTAAATAAGTCATCTAAGCCAAGCAGAAAATTTATTGCTACACAAAAAGAGGTTTCTTTAGATTCATATTTTGAGCCAGAATTGCCCGAGATAAATGAGGAATTAGGTTTGGGTATTGGCGAGATATATTTGTTTTCATTACAGCATGGAACAGAAAGCTTAAGAGAAGAATTAGAGGGATTAGTTAGACAAAGAGATTATGATTTAATTGTTGCTGTTGATGTTGGAGGAGATATTCTTGCACATAGGCGAGATTTGGCTTCTGTTTATACTCCAATTGTTGATCTTACTTGTTTAGAAGTATTAGCAGATTTGAAAACAACTGCTGACAAATATTTGACAGTTGTTGCTCCTGGAGTTGATGGAGAGATTCCAAGCCAGAGATTAGCTGAAATAATTGGTAATGAAAGAATTTTGAGAAGAGAACAATTAAACCCAGAAAGCAGAAATTATCAGACTTTTGTTCAAGTTTATGATGAAATTAATAGAAGAACAAAATCATCTAGTCATACAGGAGATGTAATTAGAAAGATAGTAGAGGGAAAATCAGATTTTACGGAGGAGTATAAAAGAAATGGAGTTTCATTTACTGTTAAGTTAGATAAAGAATTAGCAAGTGGAATTTATTATTTTGATTTAGAAGCTGTTAAATCTCAGCGAAGGAGTGTTGGTGTTAGTTATGAAAATATTTCAGAAGCTCATAGGTTAATGAAGGAAATGGGGGCCAGCGGAACAGAAGTTGATTTAACGTATGTTCCAAGATAGTAATTAGTTCAAAGGAGTATGGGGTTTTAGTTAAAGGAGTCAGGCTCTTCGCAGAAGGTAATACTGTTTATGTCTCAAAAAATTAAGCTTAACGATGTTATGTGCCCATGACTTTATGTCATGGTGCGTAGCGTTAGCGGAGCAAGTTGGATTCTCATGTTGAGCGGAGGGTCGCCATTGTAGAAAAGCTTTTAAGTTTCAAACTTTTTGATTATTTAAAATGAAATTTTATTTATCATCATACAAACTTGGAGAAAAAGTTGATAAGCTTAAAGAGATGATGCCAACTGGTAAAAAGCTTGGTTATATTCCTAATGCTTTAGATTTTTCTGGAGCTGATCCTGCACGAAGAGAACAATCAATTAAGAAAGATGTAGACGAATTAAAGAGTCTTGGTTTTGATGTAGAAGTAATTGATTTGCAAGATTATTTTGGAAAAAATGGTGAATTAAAAAGAAAATTAGACCAATTAGGAGGAGTATTTGTTAGAGGTGGAAATACTTTTGTTTTGCGCCAAGCAATGAAACTAAGTGGTCTTGATGAAGTTCTTAAAGGCATGAAAGATAGAGATGATTTTCTTTATTCAGGATATAGTGCAGGAATTTGTGTTTTAGCTCCAGATTTACACTCACTTCAAATTGTTGATGATCCGAATGATACACCATATGAAGGATTAGAAAAAGTTATTTTTGAAGGATTAGGAATATTAGATTATATGATTTTACCACATTATAAGTCAGATCATCCAGAGTCTGCTGATATAGATAAGGAAGTTGAATATTGTAAACAGCACGATGTGAAGTTTAAGACTCTGCGAGATGGTGAAGTCATAATAATTGAATAGATGGCGACCCGATTAGGTTCTTAGAGTTTAGCTTTAGCGTACTTCTAATTACATGAGAATCCAATTGCACATAACGATGTTAAGTTTCGGAGGGTTTATCCCTCCGCAAGGTTAACGTAGTTAACCGCAGAGTTGAATTTGAGTTTTCCTATTAATCCTGCTTTAGCAGACATACGTTTAGGGGCTTTCCAAACACATTAATTTAAGGGGCTTTGGTTTTCATCATTATTTAGGAGTAATTTTATAAATGGCTTGTTTTTTCTTTATTATTATGGATTTAAGAACAATAGCAGACAGATTTGTAGAAATTGGAGAAAGATTCCCTGGGCCATATATTGATTCAGGTATGCCATGTTTTGGTAGAGATTTCACTGGAATTTCTGCAAATTTGGGAGCAGGAGAAGTATATAATACTCAAGATTCTGCTTACCAATTAGTCTTATCAATTTCTATGGCAGATCATCCTGTTATCGCTGATGTTCTTGGATTACCCAAATATGATGGTGATGATGAATCTATTGCTCGTGTTGTTGGAAGAATGACTGAAGAAAAAATTCTTGATGGGGTGAGGATTTTAGATTTGGGTTGTGGATTAATTCCAACATTTGCACGATCTGCAAGAAGATTAGGAGCAGATGTTTACACCGTTGATGTAATTTTGCCTACTGCTTTTGAATATTCCAGAGAACTTTTTCCAGAAGATGCAAGAGATGCTGAACAAAAAGATCACTTTGCAATTGATTTAAACCAAAGAAATGCAGGTAAAAAAATTGCTAAGAAGTTTGGTTCTGATTTTGATTTAGTAACTTCAGCATATATTGAAGAAGGAGCACATTTTGGTTGTGGAATTGAAGCACATTTTTATGGTGGTTCAGGTTTTGCAAAACAATTTCTAGGACAAAATGGTGTTTATTTTGGGACACATGCTTCTGGAATATTAGTTCAAGGTAATCAGTTTGTGAAAACAGAGTTAGGGAAAGTGACATCTGATTAAACCAAAGCCCCCACATAGTTTTTTTCATTCTAGTTTTTATCATCAAGGAAAGCCCCGTCATCTTAAAACTCAAATTCAATTAAACTTAACTCGTTATATCTAAACTTTTAGGATTTGGCCCCCTTCGTAGTCGAATTTCTTCGTTTTAAACAGCCCATAAAGTGTTATACTGACTTCTCTTTTTGGTAGTAAATATATAATGTACCCAATATCTCACAAGACAATCTTGGTTCCTGTTTAAATAGAAGCTCATTACATGAGCATCTATGGATGTTGCAGGAATAATTCAAAGAAAAGCACTTCTTTTAGGTTTGAGACCAAACACTATTAAAACATATACTGCTATTGTACAAAGATTTTTGAGAAAATACAAGTTAAATGTTTGGGAAGTAACTACAAAAGATATCGAAAAACACTTACTTGTTTTACTGGAGAAAAATAAATCTGGGAGCTCAGTTAATGTACATCTTAATGCCTTAAAATTCTTCTTTGAGAAGTGTTTAGGTAAAAGAGTAACGCTTAATATGAAGTTCACAAAGCAAAGAAGAAAGTTGCCTACATTTCTCACACAAGAAGAGATAATCTTTTTTCTTGAGGTAATTGAAAACAGAAAACATAAGCTAATGATTTCTTTACTTTACTCTGCGGGTTTACGGGTTAGCGAATTGCTGGATTTGAAAGTTAGAGATCTAGAGCTTTCTAAGAATCATGGTTGGGTGCGTGATGGGAAAGGGGGGAAAGAGAGGCCATTCATCATTGCTGAGAGGATCAGATTAGATCTAGAGAATTGGTTGTTTGAACAAAGACTTAACGATTGTGATTATTTGTTTGGTAACAAGGGGAGAAAGATGAGTACACAAACAGTAAGGAAGATTATTCATAACACAAAGAAGAAAGCAAGAATTAAGAAGAATATTGGCCCACATAGTTTAAGACACTCTTTTGCAACACATTTCTTAGAGCAAGGCAATGCTCTAACTGAATTGCAACCCCTACTTGGACATAGCAGAATTGAGACAACTCTTGTTTATTCGCATATGGCATCGCCACAATTGTTAAAGATGCAAAGCCCATTTGACAATCTAGAGATTAATAATGAGAAGAGATTGAAATGAAGTTAAAGAGAATCAAGTACAAAGATATCGAAGAAACACCCCAGATTAAAGTAAACAAGAGTTTCAAATCCCACTTTTTTGGAAGTAGTCCTGCTCCCTTCATTGGAAGATATGGCTATCCTAACATCAATGTTGGAGTTTTATCGCCTCAGTACTCTGGTGATACGTCTTATTTCAACTCACCAAAGCAGTGGAGCAAAGATATTCTTAGTACAGGACAAATTGCCAACATGCGTTTTGGACTTGTTAATTCTCGAACGAAGTGGCACATTAAAGATTTAGCTCAGAGAAAACGATTCATTGACATTGTGCAGGAATCAGGAGTAGTTGCAAGCTCAGTAGAGTTAGAAGTTGATCTTAAGAATGTTCCAGTTGGTGGTTACAAAGCTGAGAAAGAAGTGACACTCTTCGGCCCACGAGCAGAAGTGAAGAAAGCTCGAGTGACAGCTAATTCTCGGGTGGATACACGAGTTGATCGAGTGATAAGTGACACTGATTTGAAAGCTGTGAAAGGCGTTATGCGTTTGTATAAGCATGGTTTTGAAGAGAGCTTTTTGAATAAAGCACTTTCTGTTGGGACGCTTGGTGTTGGTAAGAACAGGAAGTTGGTGCCAACCCGTTGGAGCATTACAGCAGTTGATGATACGGTAGGAAAAGAGTTGATTAAAGAGATTAAGGATATGCAATGTGGGGAGTATGCAGCTTACTTTGGTGGTGAGTGGGGAAACTATTACTTGTTTTTGTTCTTTCCGGATGTTTGGAGTTACGAGCTTTTTGAGATGTATCTAAAAAAACCAAAAGAAGCAAATCCTTGGAGTAAACAAGGACTCTTTTATTCCACAGATTATGAGAGTTATGAAGGAAGGAAAAAGTATGCTGAGGAAACTGCTGGCGGTTATTACGCCTCGCGATTACCTGTGCTTGAAGAGATGAAGAAACAAAAGCGGCAGGGAAGTTGTTTGGCACTTCGTTTTATTACAGATGAGTATCAGATCCCTTTGGGTGTGTGGATTTGTCGGGAGAGTTCTCGTAAATCGGTTGGCAGTAAAAGGATTGTATTTGCTTCGCAGGAGCTGATGCTAGAATATGCTCGCAGATTGGTCAGTGATAAGTTTGCTTTTGATCTTGATCTCTTGCTTGGGAGAAGTAAATTGCTTCAGAATAGAAAGCAGCAGGTGAAGTTGAGCTCGTTTTTTTGAATGAGTTTTGCTTGTTTTTTAGTTAAAATACTCCCAATCGTCGGTGCTGATCTCAATGACTCTTTTTCCTGGAAGTCTGTTTTTGTTTGTTTCTTGCCTTCTTTCCCTAGCTTCTGCTCGCGATTGTTCTGTACTAACTTTTTGGTCGCTGAGATGAGTACCTGCTTTTCTTTTGTCTTCAGCTGACATCATAGATTTCATCTCTAAACCTTTCTTGAAATTGATGTTGCCGCAGTTAAGACAATTAAAATAAGGACCAAACTTTCCGGATCTTGCCTCAAGCCAAGTTCCACAAACACATTTGATCTCTTCCATTTGTGTTTCTGTGTGGTGCCGACAAGTGAGCACTCCTGATTTATTGGTGGCAGTTGCTATCTTACCGCAGAAATAACAGTTGTCTGTCTTGTACTCTCCATAAATTTTCTTTTTTCTGTAGAATCTTGCCACCGCTTTTGCCTTGAAATATAGAAATTTAAAATGCTTTTGTTTTGTATTTTCCTTTGTAGTTCCATAAGCTATTAAAATACTTCTTTTGGGTCGTGTTTTATGGTGCTCGAGCAGGAAGTGGCTATAGTTCCCTTTGATGATCTTTTTCGGGAAGGAATTCTTTCGATTATGGAACCTTATCTCAGAGAAGCATTTCCTCCGGCGAGTTATGATAAGGCTCTTGCTGGTTGCTCTTCACACCTACGACCTGACGAATGTATTGTTGCTCTCTTAGAGGGCGAGGTAGTAGGTTATGGTACTTATTTCCAGTTCGGGACCGAAACAGCAAGGCGCTTTTCTTTTCTTCGTAGAGATCTTGATGAAAGATATTTCCCTCTTGTGCGAGGGGATGCCACTGTCATGGAGCGTTATACTCAACAGATTGCTAGCGGCACAGTTGAGGTGTTTAATGATTCAGAAGATCTCAATGGAGCGATTGCTCAGTTTGCATCTACAGGGAAGCCTTTGGAAACCTTGGATGATGATGTTTTCTTTGTTGATACTGCTGTGAGAGAGGATTTTCGAGGGAGAGGTATTGCCCAAGCTTTAATTACCAGAAAGCTAGATCTTGCTCGTGAGTTAGGAGCAAGTGCAGTTTATTTTACTGCAATGAATGATGCTTCTGTGAATTTGTACCGTAGTCACTTTGGAGCTTTTCCTTTGGTACGTATGGGCTCTAGAAGCAGACCACATGATGTCTTTACTTCAATGGGAGTTCTTTTGTGATTCTTTTTTTTATCTTTTGTTAGGAAGAAAACCCTTATATAGTCAGTTTCTTTCTTTTTGTTTGTAGATTGGCATCATTTGCTGATCGTTTTGGTGGTGTGATGGCAGTTAACACATGGAAGGTTTGGCAAAAAATTGGGCTAACTAAGAAGTTGGCTCATCAAGATGTACATCCTATCCGTGAGGTTGATGCCATTATTGACTTCTTTCACGTTCTTAACTTAGAGTCAGGAAAAATAATTGCTCGTCTTGAACAACTTAAAGAGTTAGAAAAGGAGAGGCAGGTTACCAAGAGTGAGAAGCTTATTAGAGTTAACTTACAAAGCCAGGGGATGGTACTTGATCAACTTCTTGTCGATTTGGAATTGCTTCGTGATGATACTGCTATTAATGATATTCGTATGAAACGCCTTGCCATGGCCTTTGCTTCAGATTGTGTCAAACATAAACAGAAGAAGTTGGTTGAGAAGTATAAAGAAAAAAAGGCTTGGAAGTTTTTGAAGTGAGTTTTCTATTTTACTGGCGCTCGGCCAGTTGAGAAGTCTATTTAGCAAAGATTCTATACTTCTCTTTACCTTGTACTTCGGAAACAATTCTTTTGATCACAATTCCTTTTGGATCAGGCAAGAGTTTTACTCGCTCCTTAAGGTCAGCGAAACTCTCAAAAGGTTTTGCTTTTCTAGCATCAATTATCTCCCACATATGTTTCTTTCCAAGGCCAGGCAAGAGCTCAAGCTGGTGCATACGCATGCTTAGTGGTTGTGCTTTGTTAAAGAAGGTGATAAAGCGGCTTTCTTGCTCGTTAACTACTTTTTCTACTGCGTGCTGGAGCTCAGCTTGAGCAGTACTTGTAAGCCTTTCAAAATCGATTCTTCCTTTAGTGTGATGAATTTCCTCTCTCTTCCCAGAGCCAATGTAGACTTCTTGCTGTGGTTGGAGGAAGATCTCTCGTTTAGGAATGAGCTCTAGGAGAGTGAGATGTTCAATGCCAAGAGCCTGGGCGATAGGAGTTTTTGGACCGTTTCCTTGCATAGCGTAGCCGTGCTTAAGAAAATCTAGAACTATCGCGTTCTCCTCGGTACTTTGCTGCCTTCGTTGTTCTTGTCCAGTTCTTTGCATTGTGTTTTTCCTCTTCTTGCTCTTTCTTGTTTTCTCTTTCCTTTTGGGATCTAAGCTTTCAGAATTAATAAAAGTTGTTGTTGCCTAGGCTTTATGGGCCAAAAATAACCTTTATTCTGGATGATTTAAGAAAAAAGAAGCTTATTTGACCTTAGCAACTTCGGCTAGGATGGCCTCTTTGTCTTTTTTAGGCAGCGTAAGTGGGTATGCCTGTAAGACGTTTTTGAGCTCCTCATCGGAACTTGGTAGAAAGTCAATGATTTTCATGTAATGCTCGTGTTTGAGCCGAGTAAGATTTAAACCCTGAAGTCCCTCAAGCAGCTTTTTTTTGTCTGCTTTCTTAAGACTTACAAAAGCATCTAAGTATTCTTTTGTTTTTTGAGAGAGAAGTCCAAGTTCACCATCACGTTTTTCCATAGCTTTCACTGCGTCTTTCACGTCGATAAGGCAGAGTACTTCTTCTTGAACAATAGTTGGATTCGTCATTTTGTTTGAATGCTTTTCTTTACCCTAATGCTTTAAGCGCACAAGGTGAATTGGGTGCACAAAGAGCGTTTTAAGCTTGCTCCCATCTTTGAATTCAATACGGTAGCACCGTCCTTTCATACCAGTTACTTTTCCGCATCTTCCATGGAATCTTGGGAAGAACTGACCTTTAGACACGGCAGAGTTGATCTTAAGACCAACATGCTCGCCTTCTTTAAAAGTTTGAAAGTATTTGCTTAAGGGAATTTTTCCCTTCTCAGAAGCGCTCCGGCGTAATTTGTGCCGAGTTTTTCTTCGCGCAGTTCCAATTCGAGTAACCATAGCAAGGCCAATTTGAGGATACATTTATAAAGATTTCGCTGGGAAAAGAGCTTAAAAAGGAGCCTAGAAATAGGCCACTTGGGGCTAAAAAACCATGGATTTTTACACAGATATTCTAGCTGTCTTAAAGGGCGAAGGAAAAGGCGAGGAGAGCGTTCTTTTTAGTGCTAAAGAGTGGGCTAGAATAAAGAGAGAGTTGGCCCAAAAACACAAACTTAAGAGAATTCCTACCAATATCCAAATTCTTCTTCACATCCCTGAGGAGGACATTCCTTTGCTTAGGAGTAAGCTTCTCACGAAACCTGTTCGTACTGCTTCTGGAGTGAGTCCAGTTGCTATCATGACTAGGCCTGCTCGTTGCCCTCATGGAAAATGTACTTTTTGCCCGGGCGGAATTGGAAGTCCTTATGGTGATGTTCCTCAATCTTACACTGGCAATGAGCCAGCAACTATGCGAGGCATTCGAAATGACTATGATGCTTACTTGCAGGTCTTTAACAGGCTTGAACAGTATGTGTTGTTGGGACAGACTTTTGATAAGATTGAAATTATTGTTATGGGTGGAACTTTCCCAGCTGAAGATGAAAAGTATCAAGAGGAATTTATTTATGGTACCTTTAAGGCGCTTAATGATTTCTCAGAACTTTTTGTTTTAGGGGATGGAAGTTTCGATTATAAGAAGTTTAAAGAGGTATTTAGACTTCCTGGTGAAATGCATGATGCGAGTAGGGCTGCTGCAATCAAGAAATTTTTGCTTGATTACAAAAACCGTAGTGAAACAACTGTTCTTGAGGAGCAGAGAAGGAATGAATGTGTGTCAGCAGTTAAGTGTGTTGCCCTTTGCATTGAGACCAAACCGGATTGGGGATTCCTAGCTCATGGGAATCGTATGCTTGAGCAGGGTTGTACTCGAGTAGAACTTGGTATTCAGTCTGTCTATGATGATGTGCTTAAAGTTGTACATCGAGGTCATGATAGTGCTGACTCAAAAAAGAGTGTGCAAATTTTGCGTGATCTTGGTTTTAAGATTAATTTTCATTACATGCCTGGTTTGCCGCTTACTGATTATGAGCGAGATATGGAAGGGATGAAACAATTGTTTACTGACCCTGGCTACAAGCCAGATATGATCAAGTTGTATCCTTGTATGGTGGCTCCGGGAACTGCTTTATTTCAGCAGTATAAGGCGGGAACTTTTACACCTATCGGAACTGAAGAAGCTGCTCGTCGTATTTCAGAGTTTTACTCTTTTGTTCCAGAGTATTGTCGAATTCAGCGAGTACAGCGTGATGTGCCAACTAAGTTTTGGGAAGCGGGGGTTGATAGAACTAATCTTCGACAATATGTTGATGAAAAGCACAGTGGTGAGCGAGAGAAGCTTCGCGACATTCGTGCTCGTGAACCTCGTGGTCGAGAGGTTGCTTGGGATAAAGTAGAGCTGAAAGTTTTTGAGTATGAAGCTTCTGGGAGTAAAGAGTATTTCATTAGTGCCGAAGATGTGCAGAATGATCTGTTGATTGGTTTTTGTAGGCTTCGTCTTGTGAAGGAATGCTTGCGCAAGGAAATTGTTGAAGGCAGTGCAATGGTTCGTGAACTGCATGTCTATGGAACTGCAACAGCTATTGGAGATGAAGCAGCTTTTGATGGTGCGCAGCACCGTGGTTGGGGTAAGAAGTTGATTGCCAAAGCTGAAGAGATTGCGAAGGGTGCTGGAAAGAAAAAATTGTTAGTCATTTCTGGTGTTGGTGTCCGTGGTTATTATCATAAGTTAGGTTTTGTCAATGATGGACCTTATGTGAGTAAGATACTTAGTCTTGGGAAGGAAGTTTTCTAAGAAAGATAGAACTAGAAAAGCGAAGGCTTTAAATAGATTTTTTGCTTCGCCTTTTTTGAGGGTAAAGTTATGAGGAGAAGATATTTTGATAGATCTCTTAGGTTAGGTTCCATTCTTTTTGTTGCAGTTCTTGTTAGTCTATTGTGCTCGGTCGCTTTGGCTGCAGCGGCAACTACTACTCTTGTTTCTTCTGAAGTGGTAGTAGATGATATCATGCCTGACGAAATTGCTGAATTTGATATTTCCATCACTAACATAGGAGATGAGAGTCAAACTTACACACTTTATACCTTCGTTTCTGGGGGTCTTAATTTGGACCCAAGCCCTGCAAGTGATAGGGTGATTGAAAACCTTGCTCCAGGAGAGACTTATGAGACTGGTGTGACAGTTAACGTTGTGGATGACCTTAAACCAGGCATCTATTACGTTACTTTGTATATTGATTCTGATTTGGGAGATACCTATGAGCTTCCTTTGAAAATTTACCTTGGTTCTGATGAATATACTCAATATCTTCCTTCTTTTTTGGTTGATGTTGATATGGATCGAGAACTTGAACCAGGAGACGTGCAAGAAGTACGTCTTACTATTGAGAATAGAAATCCTCTTGATCTGAGCAACATGACTTTGGAAGTGGATAGTGAACTTTTTGGATTTAATTCAGATCTTGTTGTTGCGCTTCCTCCACTTGAAACAAAGACGCTCTCTTTCACAGCAACCGTTGATCCATTTGAACAACCTAAAGAATATTATGTCTTCTTTCGCTTTATGCAAGGGGAAGAACTTGTCAAGGTTGTTGAAGAGAAGGTAGAGGTTGTTTCAGTAGCTTCCCCTTTCTCTTATGAAGTAACTGAGGAGACAGTTTACCTTAAGAAATACCAAACCTTTGTTTTGGAAAATGATGGTAACGTGGAAAACAGTCAGGCTTTCCTTTACCCCGTACATCCTCTTTCCACTCTCTTTTTGAACACTGATGCGAAAGTGGTGGGGCTTGATGGGAAACAATATCTCTCTTGGGATGTTTCTTTGGCTCCTGGGGAGAGCACTTCGGTGAGTGTGGTGTACAACTATCGTTTGTTGTTGTATCTTGCTCTTTTTGTTTTTTTGTTCGTGCTCTTTTATCTTTTAGTTCGCTCTCCGGTCTTGCTTCACAAGGCGGCGGTTACTTCAACTGGTAAAGAGGGAGCGCTTCATGAAATAAAGATTGCTTTGGAAGTAAAAAATAGAAGTAAGAAAGTGGTTAAGCATCTGAAAGTGATGGATTTCATCCCGGGCATTGCTGATCTTGACAAGCGCTTGGAACTTGGAACTTTAAAACCAGACAAAGTTGTTTCTGGTAAGAAAGGAACGAAGGTTATTTGGAAGATTGCTGAACTTGATCCTTTAGAGCATAGGATAATCACCTACAAAGTGAGGACTAAACTTAATGTTCTTGGAACCTTTAAGTTGCCGCGAGCAGAAGCGGAGTTTAGCAAGAAGCCAGGAAAGCATAAGAAAGCTTATTCTAACATTCTTCGCTTAGATGCTTCTAAAATTGCTGAGCGATAAGTTGCTACGTTGCATTTTTTCTCTTATTTTGTCTTTGCTATACATTCTTTGGGTCATAGTTTCTAGACAATAAAAACATTTAAATACGCTAGGAAATTCTGGTTTTTCACTACTTATACTGATAGAGAGGGTGTAAAATGAGGGATTTTTTTCTACAACTAAAGGAGAAGTTTTCAACTCCTCAAATGGATGAGGATGAGCTCGAAGAGCAAGAAGCTCGCGTAGATTACGTTGAGTTAGGAGTGAGCAGAGATAGTGAGCCGAGCCGTTCACGTGTATTAGTACGCCCTTACGTCATGGAAGATTTTGAGGATGTCAAAGAAGTTTTAGATTCTTTACGGGAAGGACACACTGTTGCGCTCATTAACATTAAACCGCTGAAGGACAAAGATCTTGTTGAGCTTAAGCGAGCAGTTAACAAACTTCGTAAGACCTGTGAAGCAATTGATGGAGACATTGCAGGTTTTGGTGAAGATTATATCGTGGCTGTTCCTTACTTTGCAAAGATCCATAGAAGTAGTGTGGTTCTTGAAGAATAATTTTTTTTCTTTCCCTCTCTCTTGTTTTCTTGATTGCTTTGTTTTTCTCAATTTCTTCTTTGTTTTGGAAGCAAAAGCTTTAAATAGAATGTTCCGGGAAAATCGCTTAGCTTATGCTTGCCCAGATCGCATAACTTGGTATTGCGTCAGCCTGCTAAGCTGATTTCCTTATGGATATCTGGGTTCAAATCCCAGTCTGGGCGCTTTTCTTTTTGTTTGTTTTTCTCTTTTTTTATCAGTTCTTAACAAAAAGTTTATATTCTCTTTCTTGATCTTTCTCTTTAGTTTTTTGCCGGCTCTTCGACGGTGCTTTGTGGCTGCTAGAGTTTGCTAATTATTTGGGTGATGGATGTTGAAGGTTATTGTTAAGAAAGAATTAGCTCTGGTTGGCTTTTCGATGTTGTTAGTTCTTTTTCTTGCAGGGATATTTTTCTTTCAACAAGGCGATGGTCCAGCTGCGGGAAAAGCGGTTGCGTTTGGTGATATTGGGGTTTCTGTTGCTGATGGAAGCAGCATTTTTGTTTCTTGTGGGATGGAGCTTAGCCAATCGATGCTTCTCACTGATAGTTTGGACTGTTCGACTTCAGGCGGGGTTCATGGAATAATCATCAACACAGATGACATTTACCTTGACTGTCAGGGGAATAGTATCTTTGGTGGCCCTTCTGATCATCATGCAATTTTTATCAATGGTAATAACGTAGAAGTCAGAAATTGTGTTTTAGAAGATTATGGGATTCTTCTTAGCACTTATGGAGATGATGCTCACATTCATCACAACACTTTTAGAAACAGTGCTGATGGAGTCAATGTGTGGTGGGCAGATAGGGCTACAATTGAAGATAATTCCTTTGAAGATTTGTTGTCCGGTGCGATTTTTCTACAAAGTTCTGATCATGGCTATGTTCTGAGGAATGATCTTATTGGAATTGGTTTTGATGCAATCAGTTTATATTCTTCAGAAGGGAATAATGTTATCAATAATGATATTAGTTCTTCTCGAAATGGAATAAAATTGACTTATGGTTCTGGTAGTAATATTGCTACCAACTTCATAAATGATAACACAGGGATTGGGGTTGCTGTTTCGGGCGCTGTGGATTCCTCAGTTTCCGGAAACATTCTTGGCAATAACGAGAAAGGAATAGTTGTGGAGTGGAATAGTGCTTTGGATAATGAGCTCATCAATAATAGGATCACCGATTCCCTAGTAGATGGGATTCTTCTTCAAGGGACGGACCCTGGTTCTCATCATAGAAGTGTTCTTCGTGGAAATACTATAGAAGGCTCTGGCGCTCATGGAATCCAGATGGTGAATTCCCATGATAATTATATCGGAGACAATGAAGTTACTGGTTCAGCAAGGGCCGGAGTTTACATTGTTGAATCTCATGAAAATCACTTGGAGAATAATGATTTTTCTGGTAGTCAGGAGCAAGGTGTTGCAGTCTTTTCTTCTTCTGACAATTTTTTCCTTGCTAACAGAATTGAAGGAAATACTTTGTCTGGTCTCTCATTACTTGGACCAGACCTCAATGCTACAAATGTGAGCCAAAACAATATTAGCCTTAATGGAGTTATGGGAATAGAACTTAGTGGAACGACTGGACCTGCTTTGGATACTGAAATCTCATCTAATGAAATCCTTGATAATGGGGGAGATGGTTTGTTCTTTTCTTTAGATGGGATTGATGGTGTTGACCTTAGAAATAATATTGTGGAAGGAAATAATCGCGGTTTTGTTTTACTTGCAGGGGAGCATTATACTATTGAGGATAACACTTTTTGTGGCAGTAATGGTTTGGACTTTCAGTGTTCTTTGGACCTTGGTTCTGGTGTTGCAGGAGGAGTTTCTGGAAGTGGTAACTTGATTGGTGAGCCCGGAGAAGTAACTTCTTGTGAAGATTGGCCAGACATGACTACTGGGGATAACTTTTATTGTGATGGCTCTTATGATTTAACTGTTAGTAGTTGTGAATTTACAATCTCTGATTCAGATGTTACTTACTTTTTGAACCAAGACCTTCATTGTTCTGGAGCGACAAATCCTGCAATAACGATTGGTGGGGATAGGGTTGTGCTTGATTGTCAAGGCCATACACTTTTTGGGACGGGAAGCCATGAAGAAGGAATTCGTGTTGAAGGAGATGATGTTGTTGTTCAAAATTGTATTGTTAACGACTTTGTGTATGGTATCAATGTCTTTGGTTCAGCTGCTCAAATATTGACTAACACGGTGACTGAAACGAACTTTGATGGGATTGTTCTTTCTGGAACAAGCGGAGTTCTTGTTCAAGAAAACAATGTGCTTTCAAGTGGTGCGAAAGGGATCTCTATGGTGGGAACTTTTGCATCTCAGATTTTAGATAATTACATCACAGAGAGTGGTGATGATAACCTTTTCTTGACTGGTTCTTATGAAAACTTTATTCAACGAAATGAAGTTTTGGATTCCGGCGCTGACGGAATGAGCTTTATTGCTTCTTCAGGAGACAACTTTGTTGAAGCAAATGTTGTTACTGGAAACGACCGAGGAGTTTTTGTTGAAGATTCTTTTGCTAATGAATTTCGAGATAACACGATCAGCACTAATAATAAACGGGGTGTGAGTCTTCAAGCAGGAAGTTCGAGCGCTTTGAATGGAAATACTATCGAGAGTAATGGTCTGCGTGGTGTATCTGTGCATGATTCTACTTTAGTAAGTTTGTTTGATAACGTGATCTGTGACAATGGTGCAGAGGATTTCTTTTGTAAATCCGATGATGGATCTACTGTGAGTGGAACAGATAATAGTTTTGGAATGAGTTTGGATGATCTTGGCATGTGTGCTAGTGGTTGGCCCGACTTAGCTGTTGGTGATAATTTCTTTTGTGATGGGAGTTTGTATGATCCGAGCGTTTCTGTGCAATTTGATGCTTGTGGAAACCCCTATGGGGATGTTAACGGGGATGGTAGTATTAGTAGTGATGATTTAACCATGCTTTTGTACGTCTTGGATGCTGGCGTTGACTCTGACTGTGGTGAGAGTTCAACTCAGTTGGTTTGTGATTATAGCACTTTTGGCTACTATGCTTGTGACAATGGGGTAATGTACACGATGGCGAGCCCAACAGATTTTAGTTACTCTACAGAGACTTGCCTGGATAGTATTTGTACTCCTTTAGGAGACATTAGCCAAGACTCAAGTTTAGATGGAAATGATGTCTCTCTCTTGCTTTATGTTTTGGATGCTGGTGTTGATTCAAGTTGTGGTGGGTCTGGAGAGCAGATTTGTGATTATAGCACCTTTGGTTATTTTGTTTGTGATAGTGGTTTAGTTTATACGATGTCAAGTCCAAGCGACTTTACTCATCAAGGAGAAATTTGTAGCTGAGTTGAGCTTAGTTCTTTGTTTGGTGGCTGTGGAAGGACAGGAAAGATTGAGAAAAATTAAATAAGGAAAAATGTTTTCAGTGATTTGGAGATTGGTGATATATGAAAAATAGAAAAGCTTTGCTCTTGAGATTGTTCTTGTTTTCTTGCGTTTTTTTGGTTTCACTTAGCTTTGCTTTTGCAGCAGAGGTTGACTTTGGAGCTTATGTTGATTCCGATCAAGATGGAGTTATTGATGCGGGTTCTGTTACTGTTGGGGATACTTTTGATTTAATCATTTTGGTAGATGTTGATACTTTATCCCCAGTCAATCAGTTAGAGTTTACCTTAACTCCTGATCCTGGTGCGACGGTTATTGGAGCAAGCTCTGGGCCAATTCTTGCTGATGCAACTCCTTATTATGATACAGATGTTGCTGAAGGTGGTTGGAAATATGGGGAAGCTTGTGCTTTGTGTCAAGAGTTTGGAGAGAATCTTCATTTTGTTACCCTCACTTTGACTGCAGATAGTGTTGGAGAAGTTGACTTTACCTTCACAGGTTTGCTTGCAAAGTCGGGAGCTTTTGTTCGAACAACCACTATTGTAAATCCTTCTCCTGTAAGTATCGAAGCTGCTGGTCCCTTCGACACTACTGCTCCTATAGTAGAGATTATCCCAATGGATGGTTCTGTGGAAATTCATGAAAGTGTTCAAGGGGTATTTACCTTCAGTGAAGAAGTTCAAATGGTTGGAGGAGTTTCTTTGGAGTCTGCCCTAGGTGACGTTGTCCTTCTTGAAAAGGCAGCCGTTCGAGGAGTTTACCTTCCTTACACTTTTGATTATAATCCTTTGGTTTATGAGGGGACGATAGTTCCTGATGCGCCTCTTTTAGAGGGAGAGGTTTACATTATTACAGTTCTTGGTGACTCTGTGGAAGATATGGCGGGTAATCTTTTAGCAGAAACTACCTCTACGTTTACTGTAATGGAGGCTGCTGATACCATCGCTCCTGTCCTTTCTTATGTTCCTGAACAGGGCGCGTCAGATGTTCCAGTTGATACTGTTTTAACTGTTTCTGCAAATGAGCCAGTTGTGGCTAGTGCACCCTTAGAAGATGTTTTTTCCTTATACGATCTTTCTTTACTTGATTTTGTTGACGTTCGAATTAGTTTTGATGGGGTTGATACTTTCCAAATTCTTCAAATTAGCGGTGATTTTAGTTATGGTACTCACTACTCTTTAATCATTGAAGCTGCTCTTATTGAAGATCTTGCAGGTAACGTTGTTTCTACTTTCTCGAACCCCATAGTTCAGTTTAGCACCGAATCTGCCCCTAGCGTTGACTTTGGTTCTTTTGCAACTCTGACTGACTGCTCTGCTGCTTTTGGAATATGGTACGGGGAACATTGTTACGATCCACTTCTTGTTGATGTTGATGGAAGCGGTAGCGTTGATGTTACTGATGCAAGCACCTTTAGTTCAGTGATCTTAGCTGGTGCGTTTGGCCAGGGTCATGCTGTTTTGGATAGTGTTTCTCCAATTGGAGATGGCGCTTCACTTGATTTTGACAATGATGGAGTTCTAGGTTGGGAAGATATCAAAACCTTTACTTATCTTTATTTCAATCAGCCAAGCTCTTAGCTAATTTTTTTGTGCTTTGTTCTTTATTTCTTGTTTGGGCTGGTTGTTTTTTTGTCTTTGAGGGTTCTCTTTGAAGAAACTTTATATACTCAAGAGTGCTCCTTTTGCCATTGAATTGCCTTGTTTGGGCTTTGGTGTGTGGTGACAGGATGTTATTTACTAAAAAATTTTTTTTACTCTCTTTACTTGCATTTTTCTCTTTGCTTTTGAGTTCTTCAGCCTTGGCGGTTACTGCGATTGATTATGATAGTATTTTACCTTCTTTTGTTACTGGCTGTGGTGAGACTTTGGATCAAGATGGAGAGACCTATGTGCTTGCTTCAAGCTTAGAGTGTGTTGGTGGTCCAACTCCTACTTTGACTATCTCTGGTGATGATATTGTTCTTGGTTGTGGTTTACAAACAATCCATTCCAGTAATGGGCTTGGGATTGCGGTGCGTGTAACTGGAAATAATGTTCATATTTCAGACTGCCTCATTGATGATTTTGAGGTTGGGGTTGACTTCTATTATTCCAGTGGTAGTGGTGTTACCAACACTGTTGTGACAGATGGTACTTTTGGTATTAATCTTGTTTCTACGACTGGAACTACTCTTACTGGTAATTCTCTTCTTGGAAACGAGTATGGTATTAATGTTGCAGGAGCATCTACAGGAAATGTTTTTGATTCAAACACTGCTTGTGGTAGCGGCGATGATGATTTTACCTGTCATCCGACTTCTACTTCTGCAAGTGGATCTGGAAACTTTTTTGATGAAGTGAGCGTTTGCGCTGATGGTTGGCCAGACACTTTGAGTTATAACCCTTGTTCAGCGAGTGATTATTTCACTTTGGATAGTAGTGATTGTGGAGCTCAATTGACGAGCTCTGGTACTTATACTCTTACTGAAGATATGCATTGTCCTGGTCAAAATGGAATTGTTATTGCGGGAGATTCAGTCGCACTTTTGTGTGATGATCATGAAATCAGTGGAGATGGAAGCCAAAACGGGATCCATGTCACTGCAGATAATGTGCAGATTTATGATTGTGCGGTTTCTTCTTTTAGTACTGGGATTAATCTTTATGGTGCCTTATCTCCAGTTCTAGATTCTAATATCGTAAGTTCTTCTAGCTATGATGGAATCTCACTTTATGATGTTGAAGATGGATCTTTTAATGGAAACTTGGTTCAAGATAGTGGAAATATTGGGATTAATTTGGGAGGGGGTTCTCGCTCGAATGCTTTTGATTCTAACATCTTAACTGGAAATGCTATGTATGGAGTTTATTTCTACGGCTCCGGGGAAAATTCTTTCCAGTCTGGACTGGTTGCTGCTAATGCGGATTCAGGAATTCGTGTAGGAAGTGTTGGGAACCAGATTCTTTCGAACACGGTAGAGGATAATGGTGGTTCTGGAGTTTCTTTGTTTAACTTTGTTGGTGCGACTCTTATTGAGGATAATGATATCTTTAATAATGAGTTATTTGGAATTCACCTTAATGTTTACCCCCATCTCAATGAAATATACAGGAACACTATTTATCAGAATGAACATGGTATCTATTTCGAAGGTGGTGCTGGGGAAGGAAGTATTATTGAGGGTAATGCTGTCTATGAAAACCGAGATATGGGGATTTTTTTGGATGGTGTAACTGATGTTATTGTTTATAGTAATACTGTGACCGATAACGTTTTTAATGGGATTCAGGTAATCGGCGACTCTACCGTGAGCATTGATGGGAATACGGTTACTAACAATGGTAATCGTGGAATTAACTTGAAAGGAACGAGTGATGCTGAAGTTTATGAGAATTATGCTTGTGACAATGTGGGCTATGACTTCTTTTGCCTTTCTGGAGCTCAAGCACATGGATTTAGAAATCAATTTGGTCGTGCAACAGAGGATATCTCTGTTTGTGATGATGCTTGGCCATCTACCTCTGATGAGTCGGCTTTTTGTTTTGATGGTTTTACAACTATTTTTGATGCGGACCAATGCGAGGGGGCTGGGGGAATTTGGTACCGGGAAATTTGTTATGATCCTTTAGATGCTGATGCCGATGCTAGTGGTTTTGTTGATACCAATGATGCCAGTACCTACATTGCTAACTTGTATCTTGACCCTTTCATTGACTGGGAGTCTGTTAAGTTATTCGTTTATCTTTATCTTAACCAACCAACTAGCTGATCTTACCTGGCTTTTCTTACTTTATTTCTTCTCTTCTTTCTTGTAATCTTCTCTTTTCCCTTTGCTTGTTCTTATTTTTGGTCTTTATTTAGAAAAAGATTTAAATAACTAAAATGCCTGGTTTCTTCTTGATGTTGTGGTCCTTTCTTGGGACCGAAAAAAGAGGTAAATATGATGTCTTATTTTTCTAAGCTAAGGTTTGTACTCCTTTGTTCCTTATTCCTTTGTTTTCTTACCATGCCCTTGGCATTTGGTCTTACTGTTTTACCCCACGGCTGTGGCCAAGATTTGAGTGTAGATGGAGAAACCTACCAATTTGCTAGCCCTTCAACTGATTTAGAATGTGTTGGGGTTGCTGCAGGTAATGGGTTTACAATTACTGCAGATAACATTCAGGTGGATTGTCAGAACATGCGTTTGGTTGGAGATGATATTGGCTCTGGTGTACTTGTTACTGGAGATAATGTAAGAATAGAGAATTGTCGTTTTGATTCTTTTGCTAAAGGAGTTAACCTTTATCGTTCAGAAAGCTCTGAATTAATTGACGTAGATGCAAAAAATAATGTTGAAGAAGGAATTTATCTCACTGGTTCTCATTATGCTCTTCTTGAGGATGTGTTTGTGGAGAACAACGGGGGAGATGGGATTCTTGTTGATTCTTCAGACAATGTTGAGCTTATTGATTTTGAGGTTAAGGATAGCACTGAAAGTGGAATTTATGTTGAAGCATCTGATTTGACAAGCGTTTCTGATGGGCTAGTTAGTAGCAATCTTGCTGCGGGTGTAGAACTTTTTGAAGCAACAAATTCTCTTTTTTCTAACGTTGAATCGGTTGGAAACAGCGAAGAAGGTTTTTTTGTGAGCTCTTCAACTGGTGTTGTTATTGAGGAAAGTGACTCTGTGGAAAATGAGTTCGGTTTTCGTGCTGCCGATGATTCGGTGGTTGATCTTCAGAGAAATTACATCTGTGAAAATGTTGGAGGAGATGGCGTTGCTGGGACAAGAGACCAGTTCCTTTGTGAGGGTGATTCTGAAGTAACTGGGACTGCTAATTTTCTTCTTATGCCTCCTTCTACAGATTTTTTGGGAATCTGTCATGAGTATCCAACGGTAGATGGCGTTGAAAACTTTAATTGTAATGATATTGGGAGCGTTATTACTTCTTGTGGTCAAGAAATCACAAGCCCTGGAACTTATATTCTTGGGACAGATTTAGTTTGTGATTCTTCACATGGAAATGGTCTTGTCATCTCTGCTGATGACGTTGATTTTTCTTGTGGACCATATAGTATTGCAGGAAGTGAAGCTTGGTATGGAATACATGTAACTGGAGATAGGGTTTCTGTTTCTGACTGTAGCATTGAAGATTTTGGAGTGGGGGTTGTTTTAGAAAGTGTTGATGAGCCAACTGTTAGTGATATGGTAATAACTAGCTCTTCTGGAGATGGTTTGCGCCTTGATGTTGTGAATGGGGGTACTTTTGAGAATAACCAGATTTTTGATAGTGACAGTGTCAATCTTGAAGTCAGCGAGGGAAATAATAACGTCTTTGTTTCAAGTACTTTTTCAGGTAGCGGTTATCACAACGTGCTTTTTGAGGATTCTTCTGGTAACACTTTTGAGAATAATGTTGTTACGGGGAGTGACTTTCAAGGAGCTTTGTTTTTGACAGGAAGCGAGAACAACCTTATTCAAAGAAACCAACTCTACGGTAATGTGCTTTCTGGTTTATATATTGGAAGTTCGGAGAATAACGAAGTGTTTGCTAATGTAATTTATGACAACCAAGAACAGGGAATCCGTTTAGCTATGGCTGGCCCAACAGTGGTGGAAGGAAATTACATGTGTGATAATGTTTTGGAAGATTTCTTTTGTGATAGTAATTCCTTTGCTAGTGGATCTAATAACTATGCTGGAAGAGAATCGGGAGACATTATGGAGTGTGGGGACGATTGGCCTGCAAGCGAACAGAACTTTGTTTGTGACGATTTTGGCTTTGTTCACCATTGTGCTCAAGAGTTAGTTCTTCCAGCAGTTTACACACTTTCTACAGACCTTGATTGTAGTGCAAGTTCTGGAGATGGTTTGACCATTAATGGAAACGACATTACTTTGAGTTGTAATGGACATAGTATTCTTGGATCTGGAACTGGCGATGGTGTTTTTGCAACAGGGAGTAACATTGGGATTCAGTCTTGTAGGATTGATTCTTTTAACAATGGGTTTTATCTGGAAGAGGTGAGTGCAGGTTATATTGCAGACAATACTTTACTTTATTCCCATGAGAATGGGATTGAGACTGAAGCGATGGTGGCAAGTATTTTAGTTGGTAACACTGTTACTGATGGGCTGGTGCGCGGAATGTACATTAGGGGAGCAAGTGATGGAAATGTTATTGATGGAAACACTATCTCTGGTCATTCTTCTGAGAGGGGAATTTGGCTTCGAAACTCTGAAGAAAACACTTTGAACGGCAACATTATTACTGGGAATAAAAAGGGAATTGGGATCTTAGATGTAGGAATGGATCCTGGTTTTGGTCCAACTGTTTTAAGTAACAATGAAATTTGTGATAGTATCGGTTATGATGTCTTTTGTGCAGATACTTCGACTGTTGAAGGGACAGGAAACATTTTTGGTTCTTCAGAACTTGATGCAACTTATGGTGATAGAATCCAGCTTTGTACTTCTGGTTGGCCAGTTTTAGAAGCAGACCATAGTTATTGTGGCGTTGACTTTGAAAGCATTACTGATCAAGTAACTTGTGAAAGTTTGGATGGTATTTGGTACGAAGGAATTTGTTATGACCCTTTAGTTGCTGATATTGATGCGGATGGTGATGTTGATGTTGATGATGCTCAGGAATACATTGTGAATGTTGGAACTTATCTTGGAACACTCATTGATTGGGAGAACATTAAGCTCTTTACTTATCTTTACTTTAATCAACCAGTTAGTTAGTTGGGTGTTGGTTGGAGTCAAAAGAGAGTAAAATTGTGGCTAAAGTTATGGCTAAGAGGTGTATTTTGTGGACTCAAAGGGGCTCAGTGAGAAGAAAGTTTATAAATCAAAAAGTATCACTTTGTGGAGATTAGATGTTTTGTATTGGATGGTCATTATTTTGTTGTAAAATCTGTGATTATTTCAACTGTAAAAAGAGAGGGAAAGATGGTAAAAAGAAAAGGTACTCGGAAAGTTGCTCGTTCTTCTTCAAAAGGGAGGACGAAGAGAAGTGTTTCTAAAACAAAAAGGAGAAGTGGGGCAGCCAGAAGTTCTGCAAAGCCGCTTGGACAACGTTCTTTATTCTCAAGAGGGAGTTTGGACCCACAACAAAACCGGGTACTTGTTGTGGCAGGAGTTTCTCTCGCAGTTTTGGTTCTTTTTGCAGCAATCTTTTTCTTTCGAAGCGCAAGTGTTGGTCAGGCAGTCCAGGTTACTTCAGACACAATTTGTGAAGTGGGTCATGCTTGTTTTGTGACTGAGGGCCTTCCTTTCTCGGAGGCAGCAGCAGAAGTAGGAGATATTTTTGAGTTGACTCTTAAGGCCCGTAGTCTTGGAGGTTACATCGGAGAGGAGATTGCTGAGGCGAGTTTTGTTGTCACTTATGACCACACTGCCCTCGAGTATGTTGGTTTTGATTCTTTACTTCCTTCTGTTTTTGATTCTTCTCTTTATAGTGAGCAGGTTACTGAGCTCTCTCCTGGGCAGCTTCAGTATATCTTTGTAGAACTTGATCCTGCTCCGGGTGCTGCCCTAACTATACCTGCGACGCCGAGTGTTGTTGATTTTGTGACTCTTAATTTTAACGTTCTGGATCTTAGTACTCCAGTTGATCTTAGTTATACTCTTCAGGATGTGATTGTGCAGTCTGATATTGAAGATGGTGATGGGATTGTTACTAGTGTTTTGACAACCGGAGATAGTGCTATTCTTGTAGATGGTTCTAGCTTGGCTTTCCTTGAACCAAGTTTTGATCCAAGAGATGGTGACATGAATGTTCCTCTTGATATGCCAATTACTGTTCAGTTTGATAGGGAGGTCTTCTTTGCGGGAGCTATTGAGGATGCCTTTGTTTTACGGGACCCTTTTACCACAAAATCAATTTCAGCGAGTTATGATTCTGTTGGGCATAGTGTGGTTATAACTGCAGTTGGTGGTTATGATTATGAGACGGAGTATTCTTTGGAGGTAAGAGATGGGCAGGTTTATGATGCCTTAGGTATAACTGTCCCGGTTGGTATGGAGATTAGCTTTACCACGCAACCGAGTTATTTAGAGACTGTGTTTTCTCCAGAAGATGGGGCAAGTGATGTTGCAGTTGGAGCATCTTTACAAATCGACTTCGAGGAAGAACTTCAGTGGAACTTTCAACAGTTAGATGAAGGATTGTTTTTGCAAGATGCAGATGGGGCAGATATCCCTTTCAGTGCGTCTTATAATGGTCAAGAATATACTTTCATTTTGGACCCGGCTTCAGATCTTGACATGGGAACGACTTATACTTATGGTCTCTCTTTGCCAGAAGAGATAATTGGAGGGGTTAGTGGAGATCATGCAGCACCTGATAGCTTTGCGACTTTCACTACAACTCCTGCTCCAGTAGATACAACGCCACCAGGTGTTGATTTCTGGCCAGGCCAGTTTGCAGATGGAGTTCCTTTAGGAACAGTTATTGCTTTACAGTTTGATGAGTCAGTCGAATCCATTCCTCTTCAGGCGCTTGGTGGAACTTCCGTTTCCTTAAGTACTTTCTCTGATGTTTCTCCAATCTTAGAATTTTATGATGTGACACGAGGAAGGCCTGTTCTCTTCTCGGCACGTTATGGGGAGACAAGAAATGCTATCTTCATAGAGCCTCGGTTCGACCTCAAACATGATACTGTTTATGCAGTGATTCTCAAGGGAGATTATGTCCAGGATCTTTCAGGTAATGTACTTACTAGCGACCAGCGCTTTGCTTTTAGAACAGAGAGTGAACCTGCGGTTGTTCCTGCTGGACCAATTGAAGTTATTTTTAACCCAACCCAAGGGTCGAGTGATGTTTCTGTTGAGGAAGTAGTCTACATTACTTTTGATCGAGAGATGGAGTTGCTTAGTGGGGCTTCGATTGATAGTCTTACTGATTATAGTTCCTTGATCTCCTTTGAGGATGCTCTTGGGAATCCAGTTGATCATACCGTACTTTACGATGCAGGAACTATGATGTTTAGTGTTGATCCGGTTGCAGATCTTGGTTATGACACTCAATTTGTTGTAACTCTTGCTGGTGATGAACTTCAAGACCTTTCAGGACAGTTGCTTGGAGAGCAAACTCTTAGCTTTACAAGTGAGGCTGATCCTGCGGTTGCTTGTGCACTTGGAGATTTGAGTGCCTGTGAAGATGAAGCATCTTGTCTTGCTGTAGGTGGTGAGTGGGTCTTGGCTATCTGTTTGCAACCAGTGGATGATCCTGATGGAGATGGGGTTGTTGGTGCGGCAGATCTTTGTCCATTAGAGTATGCTGAAACTGTTGATGGTTGTCCTGAGATCGTTGATACTTGTACAACAAACCCTCTACTTTGCCTTGATGAGTTAAGCTGTAGCGCAGAAGGATGGCTTTGGGAAGCGAGCTTGCCAGAATGTCTTGATCCTCTAGGTGATCATGATGGAGATGGTATCGACAATGGTGATGAGATTGTTGGTTGTGTCACTGATCCGACTTCAACTTGTGGCCAGAGTGTAATTGGAGATTTGGGAATCTGGTTTGTTCCTGAAG
Source organism: uncultured Methanosarcinales archaeon (assembly GCA_964343575.1). Taxonomy (GTDB): domain Archaea; phylum Nanobdellota; class Nanobdellia; order Woesearchaeales; family GW2011-AR9; genus CAYFJV01. The sequence goes on from CAYFJV010000002.1 coordinate 471,113, forward strand.
ATGGGTCTGTTGACGTGGGAGTGGATGAAGTCATTGAGGTGCACTTTGATGAAGAGATCCGGTTTGATGATCTTAGTAAGTTAATCTCCTTTACTGATGCGAGTGGAAGCGATGTTGCTTCGGATCTGCAGTACAGTGAGACAACTTTTACTGTAACTGTTGATCCGGTTGAGTATCTTGCAAATGATGCATTGTATACCTTGACTGTTTTTGCTGACTTTGTGGAAGGAAAGTCTGGGGCTGACTTGCCTGGTGATCAATCAATGAGTTTTACAACTGGACCTGATACAGTAACTGTTGCTGCCTGTTCTTTAGCAGACTTGCAGCTCTGTGAGGACGAAGTGTCCTGTCTTGCTGTTGCTGGTGTTTGGATCTCAGATGTTGAACTTTGTGATCTGGCAGATGGAGACTTTGATTTAGACGGTGTTTTGAATGCTGATGATCTTTGTCCTTCAGAGTATAGTATTGAGGCTGATGGTTGTCCATTGCCAGATTCTTTGGATTGTAGCACGGATCTGAGTACTTGTACTACAGAAGATGAGTGTACTGCTGCGAGTGGAGTTTGGGATGGAGTGGCTTGTTTGTTAGATGAGACTGTTGATTATGATGGAGATGGTCTTGTTGGAGCTGCTGATCTTTGTCCTTACGATGGCCATGCCACCGTTGATGGATGTGCAGAAGTGAGCTTGCCACCAGAGTTTTACACAGTTAGTGTGACTGATGCGGCAGGAGTTGAGGTAAGTGGAGATCTCTTGCTTGGTGGGCTTTACACTGTTGAGATTGTTGTTGCTCCAGATGCAACGCTTGGTGATCTTCCTGAACATCTTTTGATCTCCCAAGTCCTTGTTGATGGTTCAAGTGAGGCGGGGACTTTGGTCTCTCAGCATAAGGATGCTTTGGCGGTAGGTGGTAGCGAAACACTTACTTACACCTTCACTGCAGATGGTACTGGAGATCATCAGATAAGTGTGTTTATCTGGTCTGATTGGATCAGCCAAGGGGGAGTTGTCCTAGCCGATAGTTTCGAGGTGAGCTACAGTGCAAGTTCATAGGGCAGCTCATAAGCGAGCAGTTTTGTTTTTTCTTTTTCTCTTTGTACTCTCTTTACCTTTTGTTTTAGCTACTTTTAGTTTGGATGTTGATGACTTTTATGATTCAGGAGATACTGTGAGCGTTAGTGTTTTTTGTGATGAAGGAACAGCAGCACTTCAACTGATGAGTGGCTTTGATACCATTGCTATTGAACAAGCAGGAAGTTCTGATTTGGAAGTTGCTTTGGAATTAGCGCTTGATGATGGAGAGTATACTGCTTTTGCATCTTGTGACGGTGCAAGTGTGAGTAAGACTTTTTGTGTAGGGGATCCTGCTGCTTGCCCGGGGGTTGATTCTGGAGATCCTGGAGTTGAGGGGGACATAGATCCTGATGATGGAAGTGATCCAGGAGATGGTTCTTCGCCTAGTGGGAGGGGAGGTTACTCTGGTAGTTGTGATCAGAATCTTTCTTGTAGTCCTTGGAGCTTTTGTGGTCCAGATTTAGTTAAAACTCGAAGTTGTGTCGATCTTAATGATTGTGGTGATGAGATTCCAGAAGAAGAGACCGTGCTTGCTTGTGATGCTTGTGATCAGTCTTGGATTTGTTCAACTTGGGGAACTTGTAGTGGCAGCATCAATACTAGAGATTGTGTTGACGAACACGCCTGTGGTACTACTTCACTTAAGCCTGCCTTGACTAAAGCTTGTAGCGCAAGTGATGCTAGTGGCCCTCAGCCGGTGAGGATTTCAAGTGATCTGACTCCACCAAGCGTGACTGCGCCTCCAGCTGCTACTCCTCCTGCAACGCAGCAGCCTTCTGTAGAAACAGAGTCTTTCTCTGATGTTTGGGAGGAGAACAAAGCTCTTTTCATTGCTTTACCAATTATCTTACTCTTGATTGGCTTGCTCATCTTTTACTTTGTGCGCAAAGCTCATGGGCACCATGGTGCAGAGAATATGGGCCAATTAAATGATTATGTTGCCCAAGAGCGAGCTGCAGGGATTGCAGATAATGAAATTGAGGCGAGCCTTGGAAAAGCAGGTTGGACTGGTAAAGAAATTAGTTCTGCTTTGAAGAAGTAAGAGTCTTTTTCTTTCTTTTTTCTTCTTTGTTTACTTCTATTTTTTTTCTATCTTTTAGTCTGGGGATAGATGTTCTATCCCCGATAGCTTTTTAAAAGAACTGGAGTTCTTCTCTCTTATAGCGAGGTAGGGAAGCTAGGAGTACCCGCTGGGCTCATATAATTCACTGGTGTTCATAATCTTGAATTCCAGGAATTCAAGAAACCCAGAGATCGGAGGTTCAAATCCTCCCCTCGCTACTCTTTTATTTTTCTTGATTTCTTCAATTTCCTTTCCAGAATTCTTTGAACTTCTTCTTGTAAAAAACCGTTACTTGCAATGATTGGGAAAGCATAATTTGCGTCTTTTTCTCCTTGGTTAAAAAGGAGTTTTTCTTTATTTATTGATTCGACTTTTCCTTTTGCTTCTTCAAGGACGATTGAGGGTGCACAAAGGTCCCACTCCTTCACACTTTTTTCTGTGTAGAGTACTAGTTCTGCTTTCCCTTCTGCGATAAGGCAGATCTTTTTTCCAGCTCCACCAAATAACTTTGGTGAAACTTTTAGTTCTTGATAGAGTTCTTGTAATTTTGGTATTTTTCTGACCCTTCTGCTGGCTAAGCACTCAGCCTTTGCAAGATCTTTCACTGTTGATACTTGGATTTGTTTTGTTTTTCCTTTTGTTCGTTTCCAAGCGCCTTTGCCTTTTTGTGCGTAATAGAGTTCTTCCGATGCTGGAAAATAAACGACTCCTAAGATTGCTTCTTGTTTATAACTTAGTCCAATCTGGACAGAAAAGTCTCCTTGTTTTCTTGCAAAGCCTTTGGTGTTGTCTATGGGATCAACATTCCAAACGAACTCTTCTGGAAGTTTCTTCTTTGAATAGTTCTCTTCTCCTATGAACCCATAACTTGGAAATTCTTCACTTAGAAGCTCTTGGATAATTTTTTGTGCTTCACTATCTGCGTTGGTGAGAATTTCATAACCACTTGTACCTTCCCCTTTTTCAATGGTAAAATCATCCCTCTGATAATAACCAAGAATTATTCTCCCTGCCTCTTTAGCGGCGTTGATTGCGCAGGAAAGCTCTTTGCTTTTTTCTTTCATGAAGAACTAATGAGAAAAAGAAATAAAAGGTTTGTGCTTAGAAACCATCTAGGTCTGCAACACTTGGGATGTTGGTGTCATTTAATCCAATGTTTGCAACTTCTCTTTGCTCCTCTGCTCTGGAAGCACAAATCTCTGCGAGGGCAGGGAATTTTTTAGTGTCTGGAGTGAGTTCACATAAAAGGCTATCCATATCGTCATCAGAAATGCTTCCCTCGTGGGCAATGATTCCTGCTGCAGCATAACGGAAATCTTCTCCTTCTTTGCCACATTGCGGGTTGACCTTATTTCTTGCTCCTGCTTGAAGGCAGAGTTCTTCTGTGCTAGTTAAGAATGATCTAGCGCAGTCTTCAAAAGTCTGAGGGCCACTTACATCAAGTGGGGCTTCTAAGTCCCCTTCAAGAGAACCGTTTGAGTTGTCCAGGACAACTTGTACTTCCTTTGTTCTAGGAGCAATTGCCGCTGCAATTCTAGTTTGCTCTGGCTCTCCTGCCTGCATACCTTCACTTATTTCTCTACCTGTTGCAATAAGCTCTTGCATACCTGGTCTTTCATACTCGACAACTTCATCAACTGGAGTCGCTTGCCTTGCATCTCTAATTCTATAAATGTCTGATTGGATACCATATGCAGCAACACCAGTTACTCCGATAAGGATCCCTGCAGCTAAACCTAAGGCATTTAGGACAGGAGATCCTCGTTTCTTTGGAGTGGCAGGTTGTTGTCTTGGGACTCTAGCAACTTTCTCCAATGTTCTTGGTTCAGGGATTTGACTTCCTTGCTGAGGGTTAATACTTCCTACCTCTTGAAGTGTAGGGGGTACTCTTGGAACAGCTCTTGTTTGTCTTGGTTCTCCGTAGAAACCAGCTCCAAACTCTGCATTAACTCTTTCTCTTGTCTGCCTTGCAGCTGATTCAATTCTCTCTTCTTCGCTAGTCCCAAGATCTTCAATTGAAGGTGCCTCTGAATTGATTTCATCTAGCTCTCCTGCAGTGAAAAGAGGAGTATACTCTTCTTCAAGGGGTTCATCAAGAGTAACAACTGCTTCTGGAACAAGGGTTTGCCCCTCAGGGTCTTCAGCAACAGTGAAATACTCTGGTGCGGGTTCTTCAAGATCTGCTGCTTCGAAAAACTCAGGGACAGGTTCGTGCTCTTCTTCATCTCGTTCTGTACGAGTCCCTTCTAGAATCAAAGCATCACCTTTTCTGTTTCTTCCAAGTGTTCTTGGATTGGGAGTGTCTCCAATGAGTTCTGTTAGCTCAGCTTCTTCTTTTACAAAGGCTAGATGTGGATCTGACTCCGCTAAACTTGCGACATAGGCAGCGTTTGCTCTTTCATCTTTTGCTTTCTTAGCAAGCACAGCTTGATATTGTTTTAGGGTTGGAACTGTTTGAGTTCTATGTCCTTTCTTTAGGTCTGCTGGTTCTACCTGAACTTTTTCTAGATGTGGATCTGACCCTGCTAAACTCGCGACATAGGCAGCGTTTGCTCTTTCATCTTTTGCTTTCTTAGCAAGCGCAGCTTGATATTGTTCTAGGGTTGGAGCCACTTGAATTCCGCGTTCTCCCCTTACTCTCGCTGTTGCAACTCTTAGACTTTCAACATTTTGGCTTACCTCAGAATGGTAAGTGTCATTGTTTCTTCTAGCATTATATCTCTCTGCTCTCTGCTCAAGTTCATTCGCAACGTCGTCAATATAAGTCAAAGCTTCTCTTAACTCGTTGTTGCTTCTCCTTTCAGAGTCACTACTTTGGCTCTGGAAAGTGCTAACCAAGGCAGCCAAGTTTGCAGCTCTACTAGCCAAAGAATGGTTACTAGAAAACTCTTCTACTGCTGAGAAATCAGTTCCATAACGGGCTCGAAGTTCCTTAGTACCTACTCCTCTAACGATGTCTCTTGCAACTTCACTTAATTTGCTTCTTCTCTGGGTTCTCGAGACTTTGTTGCTAGCATCATAGAGCATATCTTCTCCAGGATCGTAAGCAATTTCTTGGTTTAGCTCATTGGTGTCAATATAAGCAGCGAAGGTTTCTTCTAATTGATTAAGAATTCTTGTTTTTCCACGAATATTTTTTGCTTCAATGTTATCTCTTGCTGTCTCATAGATCCCTTCAAGTTTTGCTTCATCAAGTTCTTCAAGTTGTTCTCTGTAAGTATCAAGGATCCTTCCTGCATTCTCTACACGCTGAGCTACGCGCCAGTTGTCTTCGATTTCTTGTACAACAGCAAGTCCGCTGTAGTTTTCTCTAAGGGTGTCAATATGAGTTCCACTTAGTGTGGCTTCTAGGAGTCCTGCGATATTCTCTCTTTCTCTTACTTGTGCTCTTGTTCTTGCTTCATCTAGGGCATTACCATAAACATCTGCTAAGGTTCCTCCCCACTTGCCTTCGGCTGTTTGCACTTCTTGAGCTCCTGATTCTGGGAAAGTAGTTTCTTCCCCATGAGAAATGTCGTATAGTGTTTGATCTCCATCCATTTTCTTCTACCTTGCTTATTATCTCTTTGATTGTTATTAATTTATTGTAAATACTCTACTAATGTTTGCGTTAGCCTCATTGCTGCGTATGCCAACGGAAGTCCAAGAACTACTGTTCCAGTATAAGCTGCACCTGTAATGATTCTTCCTCTTGCTTCTTCTTCGACGGCAACTGATCCCATAATCATCTCGAGGTTTTCTCCTTCATCCCTTCTGAGCTCATTGGGATCAACTCGATCATTCTCTGTAACTTCTAAGTTGGGTCTTTCTTCTTCGAGAGCCCCCCCTAATTCAATCTCTTCGTACTCCCTTTCTTCCAGACCATAGTGCTCTGCTAATTCTCTGAGTAACTGTATCTCTGTTGTCATTGGAGAATCTAATGGACCTAAGGGTTCAAGAATGTAAGTAACGTCCCCATTTGGACCGTAAGATTCGTTTCTTGGGTGCGCTACAATACGTTTGTAACCAAGTTCTTTTAGGCCTTCTTCCAACTCAATCCTAGTTAAGGGAAGAGGATTCTCATTGCTTCCTTGGTACATCTCAGCAAGAGCCCCAAGGATCCTATGGTAAGATCTGTTTGAGGTTGCTATCCCTTGAAATGTTAATGGAGGAACACCAATCGCGTCTTCACCTGTGTTGTCATCAACTAGTTTTAGTTGTGGCGGCTCTGATGCAATAGGTTGAAATTTTTCTCTTCCTTCTTCAAGTAAACTAAGTTCCACATCTGCTCTAGGATTTTGTGTCATCTTTTACTCTTTATCTCTTCTTTTTTCCGAGTTCAAAAGCAATCCTTGCATCTACGCCGTAAACTGGGCCTAGTCCTGGCATGAAACCCACATTCCCACTAGTTACAAGGTGAACTTCTTTTCCTAAACTGAAGTCTGTTCCTCCTGTTGCGTAAAGGTGATCAGCTCTTGCGACAAGCCTGCTTACATCTGTTGAACCATCTCCTGATCCACTTCCAGAACCACCTTCACATCCGCAACCAGCTCCATGGCTGTGGCCTGTCCAGGATCCATTTCCTGTTCGAGCAAGTCCAGGAATTGGCATGTTTCCATACCCGATCCCACCAATTCCCCTAACAGTAACTTTGTCGGCTACTCTTGCTGGAGCGCTTACATAAGTTCCTTCTACTCCACCAGTAATTGCAGTTGCATTTAATCCTAAATTTCTGTCTAGCTCTGCGACATGACCTACTCCTACTTCTCCAGTTACTTGGAATCCATCTTGTCTTCCTGGGAGAGGAAGGTCTACAGTTACTGTAACTGTGGAAGCGCTTCCCACATATTGTCTATCAACTCTTCTAGCGTCAATGTACATTGGAGTTTCAGAAGCTCCAACCATGGCGCTTACTTTTCTATTTTGATTTGCAGTTTCAGCAACAAGTGTTGGTTCTTGTGCTGGTACTTGAGGAGTTGGTTCCCTCTCTTCCTCTACTCTTTCTTCTAGTCTTGGGTCAACAACAGAACAGGCGCCATAATTCATAGCCCCTTGGTCTCTGAAATCACGAACACTTCTACATCCTAATCGTCCATCGGTACCACCATTGAACATTAAGGTACTTGTATCGCCTTTTCTGTGCTCGTAAGATATATCTCTTCCGTCACGACAAGCAATTGCTTCAGTTGCAGCATCAGGGTTTACAGAGAGATAATCTGCAAGGTCAGCATTTTGCTCTTGTAGCATTGGGATAACTACTTCTGGAGTACATTCGAACTTATCAACTCTGGTTTCTAGAGTTCCAACAACGTTTCCATCACTTGGACCAGAACCCCTTCTTTGAGAAGCTAGGCCTTTTCCTGAAGAATATCTATTAAAGCCATTGTTTTCTCCTTTACAAGGAACAACTTCTTTGACAATTCTTACTCCTGCTTCTGTTCTTGGAGACTGACCACCGCACATTCCAAGCACAACTCCGGCCACGATTGCTCCTGCGAGACCGGTGCCAACAGTCTTTAGTCCGCTTCTATTTTGTTGAATGCGGTATGCATCTCTTGCTGCGGCAGTAACTTTGTCATCTCCCTCTTTTTCTCCAAAAACTCTATTCCATAAACTGTTATTCGTCATTTTGCACCTTTTTGCCTTTTGTGGCTTGATTTATCATCTTTAATCATTAAAAATATATTTAATATACTCTTATCCTCTGAGATGGCTTTTTCTTTATAAAGCTTGTGCCCATCACCACGTAAAAGTGACGAAGGTTGTAAAAATAAGGAGTTTCTTTTCATATTCTCAGTTTGCTCTTGTGAACTCTTACAATTTGCTTGGAGCAAATATTTATATAGCACAACAATCTCGTTTTTCAGTGAAAAAAGGTGGTAGTAGTGCGTAAACGTTCTCGTAGAGGTAAACAAAGTAAGGGAAATAGTTCCCGAGGAATAAAGATTGCTTTGTTAGTCCTTTCCTTGCTTTTTGTCTTTGTAGTTATTCTCCCGCTACTGTTTGGTTCAGCACCTTCTGGAAACATTGCTCACATTGCTTTGGAAGGGACCATTATGGGTTCTGGCGGTGGCGGTGTTTTTGGTGATTCTGGAATTATTTCTTCTCAGAGTGTTGTTGCTTACATTGAAGAAGCTGATGCTGATCCAAGCATTGATGCTTTGTACATTGAAATTAATTCTCCGGGCGGTTCTGCAGTAGCTTCTGATGAAATCGCCGCTGCGCTCGAGCAGGTGAGTAAACCAAGTGTAGCAGTTATTCGAGAAGCCGGAGCGTCGGGAGGTTATTGGATTGCAAGCTCTGCAGATCACATTGTTGCAAACAGAATGTCTATCACTGGAAGTATTGGGGTTATTTCTTCTTATTTGGAGTTTAGTGATCTTTTTGAGGAGTATGGCATTACTTATCAACGTCTTGTTGCCGGTGAGAAAAAAGATGTGGGAAGTCCTTTTAGATCTTTGAGTGATGATGAGGAAGCACTCTTTCAGAAAAAATTAGACATTATTCATGATTATTTTATCACTGCTGTTGCAGAGAACAGAGGGCTTGATGCTTCTTATGTTCGAGAAGTTGCGAGCGGAGAGTTTTACCTTGGTGTGGAGGCTTTTGAGTTAGGTTTGGTTGACGCACTTGGTGGGGAAGTGGAAGCATTAGATTATCTTTATGATGTGCATGGAATTGAGAGTGATGGTTTTCGTTTTTACCAGGAAAGTTTTGGACTTATGAGTTTGTTTGGAGTAATTGGTGAAGACCTTTCTTTTCACGTTGGTGAAGGGATTGGGAGCGCTTTGGTAGAGGGACAAAGCCGACCAAAAAGTTTGACTGTGTTTACTTAAAGGATTGCTTTGCTTAACTTGTGTGATAATCAACAGTTTATAATCAACAATTTAATGGGTGTGGATACCGAAAGAGGGGACGGTGAGAGATGAAGAAAAATAAAGTTATTATAGGTCTTGGAAGTTTGTTAGTGTTCTCTTTGTTGGTGTTCTCTTTGAACGCTTTTTTCTCTTTTGCAGAGAGTCCTGCACCTGGTGGTTTGACTGCAATTGATCAAGAGATTGTTGAACATTTTGAGGAAGAAGGAGAAGTTCGGGTAGTAGTTAAATTAAAAGATTCTAGTGAAACAGTTTCTGACTCTCTCTCACTTAGAAAAGAAGCAATTGAAGAAAAGCAAGAAGCTCTTCTTGAAGATTTAGAAGAGAAGTTTGTTACTTTTGATCCTGAAAAAGATCTTCCTGTCAAGCTTGCGGTAGGTTCGGTTGGCAAGGGTTTTGATTCTGGAATTGCTGCAGTTGATGGAGATTCACTTGCTGTTGCTAGCATTGCTTCTACTTTTGCCCAAGAAGATGCTGCCTCCCTGGAAGATGAAGGTCTTGAGGAGATTGCTGAGCAGATTGGGCAAAGTGATGTAGAACTTGATCATCAATACGAATCAATTAATGCGCTCTCTTTAACCGTTAAAGATGAAGCAGTTTTAGAAGAACTTGTAGAGAACGATCTTGTCGAAGACATTTATTACGATTATCCTGTAAGCATCAAGCTTGATGATTCAGTTCCTTTGATTAATGGTGATGACGCGCAGGGCCTTAGCGTTGGTGGCACGAATATAACCGGAGATGGTGAGACTGTTTGTGTTATTGATACTGGAATTGAGTATAGTCATGTTAACCTTGATGGATGTAGTCCAGCAATGTATGAGCTTAGTGGAGATATTGAAAACTTAAGTACGGCGGTTGAGTCTGAACATGATTACAACAACAGCGTAGATGTTACTTACGTAATCAACAGAACTACTGAAGGTTACGAGCAGATTGCAGCACACTTTAGTGTCATCGGTTTAGAAATTCCTACCCTTGGCGTTACTGATTCTACAGATAGAATTTATGTTTCTGATGAGAACAATGTAACTCTTGCCGTTTATAGGGGGAACTTTACTGACGTGTGGAGTCCTTCTGCGAATGGAAGTGTTTTGTATGTTAGGTTGGTGAGTGATGGAAGTGTAACTGATTATGGTTTTCATATCGACCAACTCATTAATGGAACAACGAACACTACTATGAACTGGTCTTCTTGTAGTAAGGTGATCGGCGGTTATGATATGTTTAACAATGATGCCGATCCTGACGATGATCATGGGCATGGAACACATGTCTCAGGAATTATTGCGTCGAACCACAGTAGTCTTGGAGGAGTTGCTCCTGATGCAAGTTTGGTCGCAATCAAGGCACTTAACTCTGCAGGAAGCGGATTTAGTTCTGATGTAGCTGCTGGAATTGATTGGTGTACAAGTAATGCTGAGCGTTTGAACATTTCAGTAATTAGTATGAGTTTGGGTTGTGATGCAGAGAGTTGTACGCATTACCAGAGCCCCTGTCCGAATGATCTTTCTGCAGACGCAGTTGATGCTGCTTATGCTCAAGGAATTTTTGTTGCTATTGCTGCCGGAAACTCTGGTTGGACCGATGGGATAAGTAATCCTGCTTGTATCGGAAATGCAACTGCAATTAGTGCAACCACAAAAACTGATGACATCTGGTCTTCTTCTAACCGGGGAGATTTGCTTCGTTTAATGGCTCCGGGAGCAAGTATTAGTTCTTTGTATCACTCAAGTAGTAATGCAACGGCGACTGCTTCAGGAACAAGTATGGCAACGCCACATGCTTCTGCAAATGCTGCACTTCTTAAGCAGTATTGGAGACTTGCTTACGGAGAAGACATCTCGCCTGACCAAATCGAGGATAAACTTTTTTTCACTGGACTTTTGATCGATGATAGTTCTGGGTCTGGACACAATTTCACTCGAATTGATACACTTGCTAGTTTACAACCTTTTGTAAACTACAGCTCTAGTTCTCCAAGTAATGCAAGCACCTTGGAGCAAGATTTTGTTCTTGTCAATGTAAGCTCTGATGTAAACATTTCAGAAGCACTCTTGGAATGGGATTGGGGCAATGGAAGTCTTGAAAACTTTACTATGACTTCTAGCAATGAGACTGAGTTTTATCATAACGTAAGCAACCTTATCTCTGGAGATTATGGCTATAAGGTCTATGCAAATGATACTTCAAATACTCTTGGTACCAGTGCTGAGTTTAGTGTGACTGTTGATGTTGGACCAAACATTAGTGTTGTTGCACCGCTTAGTGTTGGTTATTACGCAGCAAACTTTAGTTTGAACATAACTCTTGCTGATGCAGGCAATGTTTCTGGCTCTAATTACAGCATAAGTAATTCTAGCTCTGTTGAGCTTGCTTTTGGAGAAAACTTGAGTATTGATGCAGAGAACTTTACTTGGACCGATGTGGTTGGTGTAGATAATGGTTCTTTTGCTGATGATAATTACACTTTTGTTGTAACATCAAATGGCACAGACGGGGTCGAGAACAGTGCGACAGTTACTTTTGTTGTTGATGCAAGCGAGCCAGTGGTTTCCGGGCAAGTACTTAACCAGAGTGTAATCTATAATAGTGATGATGTTATTGTACGTGTGAATGCAAGTGATCTTAATTTGAATAGCAGCCTTGTTCTTTTGGAAGCAAACTTTTCAGGTAGTTCTGTGAATTATACCATGGAATTGGAATCTGGAGATGTGTACAACTACACCATTGATGCTGGGAACTTGAGTACTCAAGAAAATGTGAGTTATCGTATTTATGCAAGCGATTTTGCAGGTAATGTGGGTAACAGTAGTGATGAAAGTTTCTTCGTTGAAAACCGCCAGCTTACCTTTTTGAATATCACCGGTCCTGCTAACAATAGTGAGATTGAAGCTGCAGTGTTTCAACAGTTTAATGTGACTTACGCTGAAGCTGATGGAGATAGCCTTGAGTTTAATTGGTCTTGGGGAGATGGAGATAACACCACTGGAAGCACAGCGAATGTAAGCTTTGCCTATAACACTACTGGAACTTATGAAATTGTACTCACTGTCTCAGATGGTTTTGGTTCAGAGAACACTACTACTCTGAATGTTGTAGTTAATGATACCACTGCACCAAATGCAACTTCGCTTAGTTACGATACCAGTTTGCACCTGGAAAGTGAAGGAGAAAACTTGAGCGTTCAGCTTACTGCCTTTGATCCGTCTAACATTACTTTTATGGAGCTCTATTATAATGACAGTTTGGTTACGGCTAATTCCACTCTTTTGAATGTCTCTGCCCTTACTTTAGTGAGTAGTGCAAACTGGACCGTTGATAACTTAAGTGTTGGAAATTATTCTTTCATAATTGGACTTGCTGATAATGCTAGTTCTTTACATGCAGAGAATAGCACTTACAACTTTTCGGTTGTCTCTTGTAGTGATGGGATAGAAAATGGAGATGAAGATGGCACTGATTGTGGTGGTTCTTGTTCTTCGGCTTGTTCAAGTAGCTCAAGCAGTTCAAGTAGTTCTTCAAGCTCTTCCTCCTCAAGTTCCAGTACTACATCAACAACTACTAGCGCTGAAGAAGAAGCAAGTGAAGAAACAAGTGAGTCTGAGAGCTCCGAGTCGTCTTCGGAAGAGAGTGGTGATGGCGAAGGAGAAGAAAGTAGTGAAGAAGAAAGCGCTGAAGAGTCCTTAGAAGTCGCAGTAGAAGCAGGCGAGGATGAAGAGCTAGCTGAGACAAAGGGCTTTTTCAACTTGGCAGGGGCAGCAACTTTCTTTGGTTTTGGTGAAGGTTCTGGAGGGAATTTCTTTTCTTATTTGATCATTGTTGCTTCTCTAGGGATTATTTGTGGAATGGGTTATTTTGCTTTCAATAAGGGTGGCGGTGGAGAAAGTTCTCGTGTGATTGCTGCTCGGGCTGCTCGAAGAAGAAACATGTCTGTACCTTCTTTTGATCCTCGGTCCACAAGTAAAGATGATGGTTGGGAAGACGAACTTGAGGAGTATTGATCTTTTTTTCTTTTTCTTCTCATTAGCCCACAGAAAATTTTATAAAGCAGCCCGTTTGGTCCATCTCAGATGAAAAGAAGCAGTCGTCGATGGAAGAAAAAAGGCCAAATGCGTTGGAAGTGGCAGCGTAAGAAAATGAAAAAGGCCAAAAGAAGTCGAAAGATTAAGAGTTAGTGCTAGCTTCTATTGTTTTCTGGTTTTTTGTTTAGGTGTTTTTGTTCTCTTGTCACTCTTTGGTGTTGCTTTTCTGTTACTGTTTTGAGTGTTTTGCTCTTGCTCAAACCTTTTGAGAATTTGTCTTTTCTTTTGCCTCTTGCGAGAAGTTTTTCTGATAAAACTTTTTGTAGGGGTTTTTGTGACTTTTGAGTTCTCAACAATCTTTAAATAAGACTTTTTTTGTTGTTTTGCTATGACGATCACACTTTACAAGAAGGAGCACTGTCCGGAATGTATTTTGGTGGAAAGTTATCTTTTGGCGCGTAATATTATTTTTGATGTTATTTCTGTGAGTAACGCTGCGGCTATGCATGAGGTTGAGTTGCTTACTGGGGAAAGAAAGGTTCCGGTGATTAGGGCTGCAGAGAAAGTAATTGTTGGCTTTCAACAAGAGGCGCTCAGAGGATTAGTTTCTTAATAAAATTAGAATTTTTTTGCTTTTTACTTCGTTTTTTATCCTAGCTGGTATGGGGGACTGTATCTTGTTGCTGGCCCGTCTCTTCTCATGCAATGTTCTCTGTAAGCGTCTGCAAAAGGGCCTTGGTCAAGTAAAACCGGTGGCTGCTCTTTCCTTCGAGTTCCCTTCGCATCTAGTGCTTCTTGTGTTGCTCTTGCAAGTTTGCTCTCGAACTCCCTCCAGTCGGGGTGACACTGAGGTCTTCTTTCGTACACTGTTCCGTAAACCATACTGAGATTATTCTATTTTTTGTTTTAAATGTGTTGTTTTTGGTTCTGTTGTAGCGCTTGCTAGGAGTTTGTTTTTCACAGGATGGCGCAAGAGCAGAAGTGTAGTCATCGACTCGCTACAATTTTGCTAAAACAAAATGCTCGTCGATAATCGTTGGGTTTTTCTTATTCTTCCCACCCGCCACCCCTAAATTGGCGCCATCCTCATCTTAGTTGGCTGAGACTTAGTTTCCCGTCAGAAAGTGGTTTTTTTCTATAATAGAAAGCTTTATAAATAAGCTGCCTTCCAAGAGGAGCTACAATATGTGTGCTCAATTAATCTTGAGTATGAAAAAGGTGATCCACAAATTTTGTGAATCGAAAATGACGAATGCAATACGCATAAATCACTTTAAGTTTTAAGTCGAATAATAGCGAGTGTATATACAAAAAGGATGTAAAACAATTCTTCCCCGTTGATCCTGCGGGAGATTGCTGCTATGGGAGTTCGACTAAGCCATGCAA
>CAYFJV010000003.1:0-34939 GCA_964343575.1 uncultured Methanosarcinales archaeon
TATCAATGTTGATGAACAGAGAAATGCCCAGAGAGTAGCTTTCTTGTTCCAGATTAAAGATTTCTTCACTGGTGGTAATGAATTTGAACAATTTTTAGATGTTCTTAGAATAAGACAGGCAACAGGAAACAGAAGAACCGAATTACTCAATAGTTACAATGAGGTGTATGGATAATGGCACAAAAAAAAGGATGTATTCCATGGAACAAGGGAAAGAAATTAACTAAAAAACATCGCAAAAACCTTTCAGAATCACATAAGGGGCAAATTCCATGGAACAAAGGAACTAAAAAACCAAAAATGAAGAAAGGACCTGCACGTTATTGGTTGGGTAAGAAAAGAAGCAAGGAAGATAAGCAAAAAATGTCCTTAGGAAAACTAGGAAAAACTTATCCCAAAATGTCAGAGTGGAAAAAAGGGAGAAAAGTATCATCTGAGACAAGAAAAAAGATGAGCAAGGCTGCATTAAAACACATGAAAAATGTTGGCAGGAGCTATTTGACACCGAATATAGGAAAATTTGAAGAGAGAATCCTTGATAATCTTGAGCTAAGTATTGGTTATCAAATATTGAGACAACATAAAATCAGCAGTTTTTTTGTTGATGGGTATTGTAAGGAATTAAATCTGGTGATAGAAGTTAATGAATTGTATCACCACAATAAACAGAAACCATATGGTATGAGAAGAGAAAAAGAGATTAAAGGGATCGTTAATGCCCAGTTTTTACATATTGATATTCCTACGGAGTTGATAAAAAATGGCTAATATGTCTATTTCAAATTATACTGGCACGGCAGACACGTTCACATGGCCACATAATCCGAATACTTATGACGACACCTTTGATAGCAACCACACAGTTACGAAGATAGGATATCAAAGGCATCACATTGTAGTTTCAGGGGGAGGAGTTGATCCAAAAACTACAATCCTTACTGGCCACATGGACGGTACAGATAGATTTACAGATTTTAGAAGTATGGCTAAACATTTTCAGGAAACAACTAAACTGAAAAAGTTATACTTCGAAAGTGATAAATTTATGGTTGGAGTCGGAAGACAGGTTAAAAAAACCCACACGGGAGGCAGAACCAACTTTATTGATTATGTTGCAACATTCGAATCTATTCTGGGAATTCTTCTCGGAAATACTGAAAAAACATCTGGAACCAACGATGGAGATGTTACAACATTCGTAACAGAAGTTACAGGAACAGTGACAAGCGGAGCCTCTGATATCACTATCACAGATAACTTAGGAAATCAAATAACCATTCCTGCCGCTAGTTTAAGCACCAGCGACACATTTACCTACAAACTTATTGAAATGGTTGATAGTGGATCAGGAATATTTGTTGGTGAGTTCCAATATGTAGAGATCAACGGGACTCAAATAAAAACTGTTCAGACTACAGATGGATTTGGTATACCTCAAATTGCAGCAGGCGCTAATGTTTCTACAATCACAACAGCTAATTTAACAGGTGCAACAGTTAAATTCAGGGACGGTTGGTCCCAATGAGTGAGTTTATTGTTGATTCCACAAACCTCTCTGGAGATAAGGGCACTCTCCTTGGAATAGATTTTCAGTATGTTATAAAATTGGGCGGGATGAATGATGCGGAGCTCAAGATTCCCGGGACAGGATCAATAAAAAGAACATTAATTGAAGAAGGATCTCAAATAGACATTACAAGAGATGGGACGCTTGAATTCAAGGGTCTTGTTACGCAAGTAGATTTTTTAGATGGCGGTGCGATGAGCGTTCAAGTCAAGGGTTTTGAAGTAAGATTAGCAGATGAAAAAGGAACTTTTGCAAACAGCCCATGGACTAGTACAGCATCAGCTACAATATTCTCTGATATAATGGGAGATAGCACTCATTTTTCTGCTGGAACAGTAGATGCAGGTGCAACAATAGATTTTAGGGCTGCCCAGAGTAGCAGTATCTGGAACGCAATAACTAACTTGGCAAGAAAAACGTCTCAGGATATAGTTGTAGATTATGTTAATTCAGAAATAGATTTATTGGATGATGCAGGAAGTACATCATCAGTAGCCACATTAAATGACGGTCTACAAATATCTAATCTTAGATTCATGAAGGTCAGACCGGCGGGCAACAACATAAAAGTCTATGGTAAGGGAGACGGAGACGATCAGATAACCGGAAGTGATAGTGATGCAACAAGCATAACGAAATATGGCACAATAACAAGAGAAGTTTATGATAGTTCTGTTATGACAACTGCAGAGGCTGGCCAATTGGCAACTGCAGAATTAGCCTTAACAAAAGACCCTACAAAAATATACAACTTCAGCGTAACAAATCCGAATCTCTCATTAAATATTGGAGATGTTTTAACATTAAACTCTCCCGATAAAGATTTAGCAAATGAATCCGTTAGAGCCGTAGGCATTGTAAGAGGCGAGAGATCGGGCGTGGAATTTTTAGATTTAGAGGTGGCAAATTCAGCTTATAGAAAAGTCTTAAAAACAAGAGATGAAATTCTAGCCGAAATTCAAAAAAATGCTAGAGACTCAAATACTTACATGCAAGGAGGACCCAACACTTCAGAATGGGGGTCAGGATTAAATGCTAAAACAGGACAATCCCTAAAAGTAGGTTTCCAAGTTAGTTCTTCATTAGTTCAAGATGAGGCAGGAGATCTCAGAGTTTCAACCTTGACGTGCGATTATGATATAGATCCATTCAATAAACAAGTAGGCACTGCTAGTTATGACGGATCAGATCCACATGTTCAGAATGAGAGTGGATATATTAAGCCCGAGGTCGCAGGAACATCATCATCTACCGCCCCATTTGTAAGTGAAGGCCACTCTCTTTCAACAGATACATTAAGTGTGGGCAATAACAATAATTTACATACTATATCTGGGATTACAGGAGATTATGAATATCTTGTGATAGAGTATTCCGTAACTCCTAATTTTACGCTATCAGGTAATGCCTTTATTAAAGTAGGATTCGATGGGCCCGGTGCTGCAGCAACAAGAGGAAGAACACACTACATCAACTCTTCAACTGACCCCATAGAAGACTGTATTTGGATGCCAGTTCATGCCTCACTTTATAACGCTTCCGTTTCAATCGATGTCTATACAGATCAGGCAGGTTCATATGATACAGAATTTACGATCTATGGCTTTGACATTACTCACGCACATGGAGATGGAAATTATGCGGCAGCAAGTCATGGTCACCCAGACGGAAGTTATGACATAAACGCCACTGATATAGATAACATTAGCATAGGGGATAACATAAGTGAGGCAGGTGCAGTCAACGCAACATCAGTTAATCTTTATGTTGATTATTGGAATGGTGCATCTTGGGTTAACAAACATAGCGTACTTGCCACAGGGAAAACATTGGACACGGATGTAGATATTAGCAATGGTGGAACACTCCCAGATGCTACAGGTTATTGGAGGTTGAGAGTTGAGCCGATAACAGGCACCCCAGACTTTGCTCAGGCAATAGTAAAATTAAAATATGCATTAGACTCATAGGAGGTTTAACAATGAATTTAAAGACTTATGCGGACGGAAGTTTTGACATAGAAATCAAGAGTGTTGTAAAAAAATCAGGTTTATTGAGAGTTAGAACGAGATGTCCCTACGGAGAAGATGATTTAGGATTAGGTCTTCACACGGAATATTTAGATGTTGATGGTATTCCAAAATGGAGAAAAGAAGTCAAAAAGCTCATAGAAAAAAAGTATGGAAGACACATAGGAAACAATCAGACTGATTCTCGAGAAGTAGAGGTTTTTTCAGATCATAAAGGTATAATCAAAAGCGATGATTTGGAAAAGACCAACAAATTACCAAAAAAGAGGGCGGTGAAATAGATGGAAATACCATTGAGTTTAGATTTCTTCAAGGATTTAGTGATATTCATAGGAGTTCCAATAGTTAGATCCGTTGGAGGATGGGCTAAAAAGGCTCTTGTAGACAATAGAGTGACAAGATTCGAAAGAAGGCAGTTGTATCAAACAATCATAAGCGTAGGTTTAACCTCATTTTTTACTTACGTAGGTTTAAGTAAATTAGGCGTTCCAATAGACGCATTAGGAGCCTCAGCAATAGGTTTTATTCTTGATAGGTTGTTTGGGTCACTCAAAGATACAAAGCCCGTCAGATAGGCTTATTTTAAGTCTGAGAAGTATTGTAGTAGAGAGGACTAAACATTGAAAAGAAAAACACACAGATCAGAATTGCAGAGGTTATTTCTCAGACCCTCAAAATTAGGTCTTGAGGGCAGATTCATTCTAGCCAAAGAACCGCGATTCATGGATGGAAGAAGTATCATAGCCGAGCCAGATTTAATGGCGATTATGGGCGATACTGTTACATTGGTAGAGTATAAGCTGCACGATTCTCACATGGCGAGAGTAAGAGCAGAAGAACAGCTAGAAAAGGCTCAAGATTACCTCGTTAGATTTGGATTCAGATATGATAAAGTAAGAAAAATATACATTCCCGGAGATGGCTATAAAAAGAAGTTGAGGGTTTAATTAGCGATGTTGGACACCTTCCGTTCATTTTGTTATCGAGATCATTAGTACCACCTGATCCCTGTAGGAACATCGCCTGCCCCAATTTTATCCCTAGTTTGTAATATATAAATTTAACTCTATGTTTAAGAACAACATTTAAATATGACCTAAATCAGTGTTATATTCAGAAATTATATATCAAGAAAAAAAGTAACCCCAATTAAGGGGCTGCTAGAAGAAAACAAACACCCATAGTTAAGGGAAGCACTTAACTATATAAATGTTTTCTTTTGGCTAGATTGGAGAGTGAGAGTAAGAATCAGAAAATAGATATAAAATAGTATCTTACGCTTTATACTCACTAAATTCAAAGCTTTTTTTCTCGGAATATAATATTGAAATATAACAAAAATTCAGAGGTAAGAACAATGGAATCAAACATAAAAAGAAGAACTTCCAATAGGAAAACCTATGCCATTTACTTGGATGAGGATTCAATAACATACTTGCAACTAGCAGGTTATTTGAATAAGCAGAGAAGAAAAATCAAAGATCGGAATCTGAGCGGGTTAATATGTCATGCAACAAAAGCATATCTGAAGCCGGTTATAAATACAGGTTCTCCAGAGAGGTCAGTTGAAATCTCACTAGCCTTAGAGAGAATAAGGAATCTTCAGGCATCAATAGATAACAACGCAAATCAGTTAAAACTTGAAACTATAAAACTGAGAGATTTAAGGGAATCTGAGGCTATCAAGAACATTGTGGCGGTTTAAAGTGTATACATTGTATGCACTGTATGCACAGAATAAGACTCAGTACCTATGGATATCCAAGGATATCTAGGGGTATTCAATAGCTATAAATAGCTACTTTTGAGTGAAACTAGGAAAACAGAAGCTTTAAATACTACTTAGTATAAATATATACTAACAAAAACCACGAGGTAAAAACCATGAAAACAAACCACGAAGAAAATCAAGCGTTTCTCAACCTTATGAGCAAATGCATTCTAGAGACACAGCTTCAAGACTGCCCAGAGCAGGATGGGGAAAGAGTCCACTACGGATTGAACGGCCAAGTTGATCTTTCAAGAGATTTAAGGAGAGTGAACTAAGTGGAAGAAAACAAAAGATTTCTTTTAGAGATCCAACCTAAAACTGAAAGAGAAAAAAACCTCAAGATTGCTATGGCTGAAATATATGTCAGTAGTCCTTTTTTGACAGATGCAAGAAAGAAAGAATTGTTGAAGGAGTTGGCTTAAAATGGATCTAACATGGACTTTAAATTTCGGAGACGCAAGATCTTTCTTTAACGGAGTGATCTTAACTGCAGTTGCAGGATACATGGCGTTCTGCTTTTTTGTAAGACATGCTAAAATTACTGGTGATAACGATGAAGAAGGTTGAAATAGATTGCTGGGAAGTAGAAGTAAAACTTCTAGTTAGAAAAGAACATTGCACAAAAAAAGAACTGAAGGATGATGTTATGTATCATATAACATCTATAAGTCCACAAATTGAGTCAGATATAGTGGTGGATGTTAAATGAGTATAATCCATAAGAAATGTGGAAGTAACATTGTTGGAGAACTGGATGGGAAGTTGTTAATGAAGAAAACTCACCAATACTTTCAACAAGACTGAAGAGAGAAAATGAAAAAAACGTGCATAATAGGACCAAAACAATCTGCATAAGCGTCTGGCCATCAGGAGCGATAAACATCGTAGGTTTAAGATCATTACAAGAAGGAAAAAAAGTTTATGGGATCGTAGTCGATGAACTGAAGAGGATAAAGGTGTCCAAAGCCTCAATGGAATTGAGAGCCATAGAGGTGGGTAAAACAGACGCTCATGCAGGCCATTATTCAATGCTGAAACCGAGAATTAAAGAGTTGCTAGCTAATTACGGAGCAACAGAAGAAGAAATAGATCAAGTTTACAACCATATTTTAAACGATGTAATATCTGAAAAATAAAAGGAGCGTGGTGAGATGGCAAACAAAAAAACTTGGAAATATCAATACGAATGTTCAAAATGTGAAAAAGTATTCTCTACTCAAAAATACTTCCAACATAAGCCTATATGCCCTGATTGTGATACTGTTGATGATCTGCTGGAAAGATGCAAAATAGACGATAAAAAAGGAGAGAAAGTTAAGTCTAAAATTCCAGATCAAAAAGGGATATTCCAAGAGTTAATGCCTAAGCCGAAGATGGAGTGCACCGTTTCTCTTTTTAGAATTGATGCAGAAGTCCTTAACTATTTTATTTATCCAGAAAACAGAAGAAAGATTTATCCTTCTCAATTAAAACAATTAGTGAGAATACTAGAATCCGGAAAACACTTTGAAGTCCCAATAGTAGTGAATCAAAGGGAAGGCTATAACAGGGTTTTAGATGGGAACCATAGATTAGAGTCAATCAAAGAGATGGTTAAAAAGTACCCCAAGTTTTCAATTCCGGTTCAACTAGTGGTTTACAGAGATCTTACAGAAGAACAAGAAATCTCAATCTTTAGAACATGGAATTTAGGAAAAATCCAATCTGTCGACGATTTCATCCAAAGCATCGCACATAAAATTGATTTTATCAGATGGCTTAAAGATGACTTTCCGATAGATGTAACAGTTTACAGAACAGCCAAGAGCGTTCCTGTTAGGATGCTATGCTCAGCTTTAATCTCAGCTAAGAAAAAAGATCAATCAGGGAGAGGAATTAGAAGAGAGCATTTTGAAGATAATCTGAATTCTCTGACTAGAGAGGATTTCAATTTTCTTAAACTATGGGTTGGTTGTTTTATTGATGTATTTGGAAAACCATCAGCTAAAAATAAATATTGGAGAAAACAGTTTTTTAGTCCGGCCACTTATGTAGCATATCAATATCGTAACAAAGACGAAATACCGGCCCTTATGATGCAAGAACTTCTAGGAAATGAGGATGTCTTAGAACATACAGAGTTAAGCGGTGCAAAGGCACACGAGCTCATAGTGGGCAAAATATACGATAAATTACGCCTTAAACCTAGATAGAAACATTTAAATACTACTTAGTATAAATATATACTAACAAAAACCACGAGGTAAAAACCATGACAGAAAAACCACAGAACATAACAGGATTGGTAGAGTCCGTTTCCGTAGCAAAACATGGAATAAAGATCTCCGAACATGGCTGGTATAATGCAACTGGCAAAGCAAAAGAATATGTCAAGGCAAATCTAAAGAATTGCGTAGTAGACATTAAACTTACAGGAGAAGAAAATAAGTTTGATTTTATTACAATTCTTCAAGAACCTATGAAATCTTCTAAGGCATCATCTCAAAGCGAACAACCAGAACTTGAAGGATACATAACCAGAGATGAAAGAATCTCAAGACATGGAGCAATAAACACTGCAGTAGAGATTTATTCTAAACTCATAAAGGAACCCGGACAAACCTTAGAAGATCCAATGAAGGAACTGATCCCTCTTGCCAATAAGGTTCTAGATTATGTTAACGATGTTAACGGGAGCAAGAAGTAATGGGCATTAAACATCTTGATCTAGTGGAGAATTTGTTAAAACGTTCAAAGCTAGGTCTAACTAAATCTCAAATAAGAAGTAGTCTTAACATAGATTTTGGAACACTTAATGAAGCCATAGATTACTTGATCAAGAATAAGAAAATAAAGAAAAATCCGAAGAAGATCGCTCAGGCAGAAACTTATCTTTGGATAGGAGAATGAAGTTAAATTAAACATTATTAGCAAAACAATCTTAACAATCCTAAGATGGACTGGAAAGATAGGACACAAAAAACCATGGCATCCCTTTGAGGATAACGTGATACTAAGCTATCCGCCGGCTTCCAATTTTGTGGACATAGACATAGCGAGATACTACGGTAGAACGCCGAGAGCAATAGGTCAGAGGAGATATATCTTAACAAAATGATTGAATTATCTTTCATTGATTGGGCCATGCTTGTATGGTTGGTTTTCCTTACATTTGTTGTAAGGGATGTGAGAAAGAGGCTTGATAAAATTGAACAACCCTAGTTTAATCTGTTCCTGCGGATGTATGATCGACACGTATGAAACTCATGAAGATGGCCACATTTATTGTAGATGTCAAAAATGTAGCAAGGGATGGGTCGTTTATGAAAAGCACACGACCATGACATCAGTTAGCGCATCGAAGAGGAGATGAGACAATAAAATGAAACATTGTAAAACCTGTTCATGTAAAGAACAAACAATAGAGGTAAAAGAAATAGGAATTAAGATAATTAGAAGAGAAGATTTAGATAGAAAGTCTTACAAAGAAATAGTTAAAGCAATTCCTAAAGGACAAAGACTCTTAACAGAGAGTAGGAAAGACACAGGATTTAATGAAGCAGTTTGGTTAGCTAATTCAAAATATGCAAAGGAATTAGATTTAATTCCAGATGGAAAAACATGGATTGAAATCCCACTTGAACAAACTTTTAAGAATAATAAAAACTGTCCTGCAAGATGGCTTTATTGTGGCAGGATTGGGCTTGTTGCTGGGAACGGTGGGCTCTTGATTGCCTATGACTACGGTCGGGTGTGGTTCGTGGAGGATTTGAAATGAAACCTACCAAAGAACTACCAATATCTACCAATTCAGTAAAACCAGCACCATTAACAAAGGATGAAGGGAGATTAAAATGAGTGAAAAAGGTCCTCTTAGAGCGTTGTTCATCAAAATAAGAGATTATTTTAGATTCAAATCTTATCTGCTTAAAATTCTAAAAGAAACAAATAAGCTATATGAGTCTCAAAAAAAGGTATTGACTCGTAGAATAGAAGAACTTGAACAAGACAGGCTTTACTTGCTTTACCTCGCAGATGCAACTTCTGAAGAATTGATTAATGCAAGACAGGCATTATCCAATGCGATGAGTAATATGCAATGGACATGTCCACCAATCTTAGTGACAAATAGACCGATGGCATCATATTCAAAAGAAAATCTAAAAGAAATGATAAGGGAGGTTGAGAGACGTGAAAGAAATAAACGAATTCATAGAGAAGAAAAATCAACAGCGAAGCCAAGGACATGAAGCACCACCTAACAATAAGTTTTATGCTAGTCAGGCTTTAATGTGTCCTAGACAGGTTTATTTTTCCAGAGTAATCCCTAAGGAGTTACCTGTTGAAACTTTAAAAGTATTTCATTTGGGTCATATTCTCCACGAAGAAATACAAAAGATGGTTCCCGGACAAGACGAAGTGCCACTATTGATCAACGAAGAAAACATCATCATCTCTGGGAGAATCGATAAGGTTCACTCAGACGGAACCATCATCGAGTTCAAGACCACATCAAACAAGAAGTTTAATGAGGAAAAACCGTCAGAGGCACATGTTGCTCAACTTATGTTATACCTAAAGGCTTTCGACAAAAAATCCGGAAAAATTGTTTATGTAGACAAGAGAGATTTAAGCACAGTTGAACATACTATTGAGTATGATCCGGAGATTTATAATGAAACAATATCTAGATTTAAAGAAATAAACCTTGCTTTAGAGACTAATGAAACACCGAAATTATCAGAGGATCTTCAAGAGTCTTTATTGAAAAATAAGTATCCATGCAGTTATTGTCAATACAAAGACGAATGCAAAAAGCACGAAAAAGAGGTAAAACATAATGGCTAATGCAGTATACAGATTTATAGTAAAAAAGACATACCTAAACTTGTTTTTGAGTTTAGATCAGGGTGAACAAAAAATAAAAGAGATTTCAAAATTTTCAGGAATAGATTACTCACACCTATCAACAGTTCTTCAGGAATTTCAAAAAGAAGGATTGTTATTAAGAGATAGAAAAGACACGGCTAGATCTTATGCAGTAAAACTCACGGAGAAGGGTGAAGCTCTCGCAAAGGTATTGAGAGATGTTAAGAATGTTGTTGAAAATTGGAAGGAAGAGGAAGAAATCAAACTCGGCACAGAAAACAACGCTACGACTCTGAGTGCAGACGAGGCAGACTTAATGGAGGACGAACTAAATGACAACAAATAATATGCAACCTGCAGATGATGTCAAGATCGAAGGTGGAAACCCAAAGAGAACATACAAAGTTCTAGATGATGGCAGAGTTCAGGTTCATGAAATTATAGAAAAAACCTCAACAATGAGTGCTAGAGACTTCAGAACATTTTATTTTGTTGAATCAGAAAAGGCTATTGGATCTCTAAAAGATATGATTAGTGAAGAATCAATCAAAGAAAGAAAAGAGAATCTGAAGGAAGTTGAAGAGGAAATGAAGACAATTAAGCCTATCCTGAAAGATGCAGAGGAAAAATACAGAAAGATCTATGAGGCTAAACAAAAAGAGAATGAAGTCAGAAGACTCAAGGAAGAGTTGGCAAAACCCAAAAACACATGGAACAAAACATATCTTTACAGTATAATAGAAGCTTTCCAAAAGAAAGATCCAGATATGATCTCTAAAATGCTCAATGAAGAGGAGCAAAATAAGATCATGAAGCTTCTTGTTGAAAAGAAAACTGCTGAGAGGGCAAATAAAAAAAGAAGAAAATGATGAAGAGAATTCATGAAACATTTAGCGAGAGGGAGCATAAACAACTCTCCCACCAAAAAGAAAGCCTAAGAAAAGAACTAGGAATCTCAAAATTACGATGGAGAGACTATATTCTAGCAATAGCCGGAGTGAAATCAATTGACAAAATTAAAAGATCCCAATGAGATTTACAAAACAAATCATGGAAGATTGATTGAGAAGATTAGCAACTTAAGAGTAAAAAAATCTAATGAACTGGTGAGTGACAATATCCCTACATGGCAAGCTAAACTGATGAGTAAGCATAGATTTTGGAGTAAAATATTCGGCTATAAAGTAATGATTACTCCACTACCCACATTCGAGAGTGACATTATCAGAGAAAAACTCACTCTTTTCAGAAGAAAAGAGGAGATCGCTAGTATAGAATTCAGAGCCAGCGATAGGAGAAAATTGAAATGACCGATTTGTATTGTAAAATATGTAGGAATATGATTACGTGTGGGGATGGCTCGTGTAGTAATCCAGAATGCCCAACAAATAGAACTACGACAACACAAGGGAGTTATGGATGGAAATAGAAACTAAACGTCTAATCAAAGGCAAAAAATGCCTAAAAAGGAAAATCAAGGATGAAAAAACTAAAAAGAAAGAACAATCTAGTTGAGGACTTCGCAGAATATGTTAAGCAGTGCGAAGAACAGGCTAAATTTGAGGCTAGAAAGAAAATATCCAAAGATGTAGGTATTTACCCCTATATGAAAAAAAAGCCCCTTAGAAACGATTTATATGCGTCAGAACAAAAAGGTCCTGTAATTCATTTTAACACGGATCCGTCACAAATTAGTGACAGATATGACACATTAAAAGATAATTGGGTGCCAATTATAGCTTTTATCCTATTGATTGGAATAGTTATGTTTGGATTCTACATAAACAGCCTAGAGCCAAGAATTGAAACTGTAGTAAAAGAAAGAGAGATCCAAATTAATCATACTGTTTATGAAACAGAAATCATAGAAAAAACTATTGAGGTTCCAGTAGAAGAGCCGATGGGCAATTTCACCGGAAAATTAGAATGTTTTAGAGGTTATTGTTATGCTGAGTGAGGTTAAATGTCGATATACTAGTCAGTCGCTCTGGTTGCAGGTAAGCCGTCCCATTAGCCGGGATGCCAAGATGCAGTCGACAGACCAGATCATGAGGTGAAAATGGAAAATCAAATGAAGATTAATGGAAGCAAGGTAGTGGGAGATCCAGAGCATGCATGCGACATCTGGATAACGAATCTTCGCAAAGCAGTCAAAACTGCAAGAAGCCATCATAAAGAAAGACGTTACAACTTTGAAGATGAATGCTATGAAGATGTAAGGGTCCCACCAGTTGAAACTTTCATAGAATTATTAGACTTTGTGAATTCAAGAGGTTACGAAGTTACCCATCCTGAGATCTTTAGAAGTATTTACGGGAAGGAGTTGGTATAAAATGTTTTGGAGAAAAAATAAGATTCCACCTATGGAAATAGTGATGACTAAAGAAGAAATTGAGAAGGTTAATAATAAAATAGATGAATTGAATAATAGTCTCAAGACAAAAAACAGGATGGAGGTATTCAAGATGATTGAAGTGATTGGTCATGAGGAAATAAAAAAGATTTTTAGAATAAAAATCAATGACACAGCAGGAGATGCAGATTCACCTGAGCTCCAATTCAGAAAATCAAAGAAAGGATATGGGTGGGTTTTAGATTTAGAAGAAGGGGATGACGCTCTTACAACAGCAGAGATAAAAGAAGCCCTGAAAATATCAGAAAAACTCAACAAGAAAGCATAGCAGAGTAGCCTAATTAGGTTAAGGCGCAGGGCTCATGCACACATCTTCCTGAACTAGGGTGTGTGGGGAAACCCTGAAATAGTAGTTCAAATCTACCCTCTGCTATAAAAAAAATGCAAAAACAATGTAAGCGATGTGGAAAAAAGAAAACAACATCAGCAGGTAACATCTGTAGAGGTTGTCGTAAAAAACCAAACAAATGCAAAGACTGCAAAACACCAGTCTATCCAAGATCAAAAAGATGTAGACCATGTGGTTTATTTTACATGAAGAATCCATCAGCATATTCATTAGGCAAGAGAAGAAAAATGGAAGCCGAGGAAACTTGAGTGAGGTTTTTACCTCTGTGGTTTAGTTTTCCTCACTCAGGCCTTAAGGCCTTCCATTCCTTACTGGGTGGTGTTTGGCAAGAATAAAACTGACATAAAGGTTGATTTGATTAATATGAATAAGACTAGAGGAGAGTTTAACGAGATAAAGTACGCTGAACTAGTAGACGATCTTAATGATGATTTGACTCAGAAAGAACTCCGGGAACTCATCAATATGGACGAAGAAGAGCATAAGAGACTCTTGAAACTGTTAGAGAAAGAAGAGGCTGGCGAGGAAGCCATTCCGGGAGAAGACACCATCGACAATATCCTCAAAAGAAAAGAAGCAAAGTACCAGATCAACAAGGGAGACATCTGGCAACTAGGAAATCATAGGCTGATGTGTGGGGATTCAACAGAAGAAGGAAAACTAGGAGATCTCATGGACAACACACCCGTAGACTTACTCCTTACAGACCCACCTTATGGTGTGAGTTATTCTGAAAAGAACCAATTCCTCAACTCCATCGACAAAGGCAACAAAGTACAAGAAAACATCGTCAACGACGAAATCAAAGACATGAACACATTCCTAACCGAGAGTTTAGAGAAGATAAAACCCCTAATGGCAGAGACAAGCGCCGCATACATTTTCTTCGCAGGAAAAACCCTAAGGTACTTACTCAACAGTTTAGACAAACTAGACTTTAAACTACACCAAATACTAGCATGGGTTAAAAACAACCACGTCCTAGGGAGAACAGATTACGCATCAAAACATGAATTGATAGTCTATGGATGGTTCAACAAGCATAAGTTCTATGGATGCTTTTCCCCTTCTACATTGGAATTTGATAAGCCACTTAAATCAGATTTACATCCGACCATGAAACCTATTGATTTGTTAGAGTACATAACAAAGAACTCATCTGAGGAGAATATGGTTGTTTTGGATCCTTTCGCAGGCTCAGGTTCTACATTAATTGCTTGTGAGAACTCAAAGAGAAAATGTTATACAATGGAAATCGATCCTTTCTATTGTTCTGTAATCATTGAAAGGTGGGAAAAATACACTAATAAGAAAGCTAAATTAGTAAATAAGGAGTGATTAAAAATGGGTAAAATTGACTATTACAACGTAACAATTCCAGAGGATAAATCTAAGGAAGATTACGATTACGTCCAAAGAAGGGCAGACATCCTCAAGTTGATCATAGCATCAGGACATCCTAGGGCGATTAGTCAGGCAAAACTAGCTAAGGTTTACGGTGTAGGACAACCCATGATTTGTCAAGATTTCAAAGCAATAAAGAAATCAATTGAATCCCAAATGGGCGATGATGCAATATTCCGCACTTCAATCTTCTACGAAAAGATGAGTAAATTAGCTTCTAAGGTGAGTAACATAGACGATGCTTGGAAAGCAGTTAAGATCGTTGAGAGCCATAATAATTTTATGTTTGAATTAGGAAAATTAAAGAGAGCTCCTAGGGATATCAATGTTAATGATGTAACAAGAAAATCTATGAAAGAAATCTATGAAGAGGCTGAGAAGGAGAAAAGTGCAGGTTCAAAGTCAAAAAAGCCAAAATGATGAGGTGTATCTGAAGAAGGCATGGGGAGAGAGAGATGTTAAATATTTAGCAAAATATCTTTTCCCCGGAGTTAAAGCTGCGCAACACCTCACCCTCTACCAGAGCATAATAGTCAGAAAAATTGCATTTAGTGAAGTAAAGAGATTCTCTATTTCAGCTTATACTCGTTATGGAAAAACCCAAATTGTAGCTATTGCTGTGGCGATGTACATCTTAATCAATGAAAACAAAAAAATTAAATTTATTGGTCCTAAAGTTGAACAAGCTGGTCTAATCAGAGAATACTTAACAGAATTAATAGTTTGTTGCCCGGAACTTTTAGAGATTGCAGAATTAGACTCTAGGGGTCGGGACAGATTAAAGAAAGAAGCATCCAGAAATCGTTTAACCTTCAAGAATGGATGTGAGTATAGGGTAATATCAGCACACGGAAAAGGTTTTGCTGCAATGGGTCACGGCGGAGATCTGATAATTATTGATGAGTCAGCCATGATCTCAAGAGAATCATATGCCAAGATTGTAAGACTTCTAGGAGATGATCCGGTTAACTCTATGCTTGTTGAAATGTTTAACCCGTGGGATAGGGACACTGTAGCATTCGACCATAGTATATCAAATAGATTCGAGAGGATAGAAATCGGTTGGAAAATTGGGATCAAAGAAGACAGGATAACGAAAGAATTCGTTGAAGAGATGCGGGAAGAACTAACGCCTATGGAGTTCATAGTCCTTTATGAATCTAAATTTCCTGAAGAATCAGAGGATAGCCTTCACAATCTTTCAAAGATAGAAAAAGCAGAAAAGATTAGATTCAATCTTAATGATCAACTAAAGACAATTATTCGGCAATTAGCTCAGGCTCACAAAATGCCAGAAGACAGAGTCAAAGAGTTAAAAACCGAAATCGCAAGATACAGGAGAATAATATCCTGCGATCCGGCTGATATGGGTATGGACTTGACGGTTATAAAATGGGGCGTTTCTTACGACAATCAAAAATACGAATTAGAAGGAATCTACTCTGAACCTAAGAGTGATCCTATGGAGATTGTAGGCAAGGTAATGGAAATTGTTAGAACATTTGTTGGAACAAAAGTTCAGGGATTAGTCAACTATGATGGTATAGGAATTGGAACAGGTTCAGTCAGTCGAACAAAAGAGATTCTAAAGGAAAAAGGTTACAAGAACGTCAGAGTAAATAATTGTAAGTATGGTGAAAACAAACAGATGACTAAAGCAGAAAAGTCTCTTTATAGAATTAATAAAGCAAAGTACAATTTTAGGTTAAAAGAATTGTTCCTTGAGGAGTATATTTCTTTTTCCAGAATAAGGAAACACCAAGAGTATAGAAAGCTAAAATCTCAACTACTCTCCATGAAATGGAAGAGAAGTTCTGCAGAGAAAAGGGAGATAATAGACCCTGAAAAAAGCCCAGATTACAACGATGCAATGGTTTATTTTATCTGGCCACCAGAAGGACATCTCAATTACACCTTCCTTTAATTGGGCTACAGACAAATAAAACTTATAAAACAAATCAGTATCTCAAGAGAGTCAGGTTTGGTCCGTCTGATATATCACGTTCATGGGATTTACAGAAATTTTTAAGAAAGGCTTTGGTAGCAAGAAGTCTGTTATAGTTTTATCTACATTAAATGAAATGACTAGAGAGGGAATAAACAAAGCTTATATTCCTAAGTTTCTTTACAAGCCACCTTATGGATATCCAAGACTAGCAAACATCCCACTCATAAGACATTTAGCAACAACGCCTTATGTTGAAATGTGTATCAATACAATAATTAATGCAGTGGCTGCGATTCCATGGGCTATTGTGTCTTGCGAAGGCATGGAAGAACAAGCAGACGAAAGAGAGATTGAACACATTAAAAATTTCTTTATGAATCCCAATACTAACAACGAGTCCTTTGAAGATGTTTTTATTAAAATGCCGGTTAGAGATTATCTTGAAGTTAACTCGGCGGTGCTGAACAAAGTCTTCAATCTAAAAAAAGAGATGGTTGAGATAGTAGCAAGAGATGCAGGCACCTTCACAAAAAATCCAGATATTCACGGAATGTTTACTTTTAGAGATGATATTCTAATCAACAAAGAAATAGTGCAAGATGCAGGTAAAGACCATGCAATCCTAAACCCTTATAGCCATATTAGTACGTTAGAGGCAAGAGAAAGATCAGCTTATTTTCAGTTCGGTTGGATGGCGGGACCTCAGCCAGTGCCTTTCGGAAAAAGGGAGATTGTTTGGATTCAGGGCATGAGGAGGACAGATGACCACTATGGTTATTCTCCAGTTCAAATTTTAGCAAAGAGTCTTCAGATGTTAATTTACCAAATTGAATCTGATTTGGAGTACTACAACGATAATAATGTTCCAAAGGGAATAATTGGCATCGAGGACAAAGACTCTGATGAAGTAGAATCATTCCAGAAGCAGTGGAAGGAGCTACAGATGACTACTGACGAGTTAGGTTACAAAAAGAAAATAATGAACTCTGTACCGATTGTCAATGCTATTCCTAAGTTTGAACGCATAGAGTTTTCTTCTTCTGAAATGCAGATCATAGAAAAGCAGAAATGGTATACTAAAATGGTGTGGGCTTCCTTCGGAGTAACCCCTACAGAGTTAGGATATACTGAAGATGCTCAGGGCCAAGCCAATCAAATAGTTCAGAGCAAGGTTTTCAAGAAAAAGGCAATTAACCCTCTTTTGAGAGTTTTAGAGAATCGTTACAGTTCAGACGTCATTTCCGAGTTTGAATATAATGGAACAAAAGAGCTTCCCGGTGGAAAAAAGATAGAATATCCTAAATACAAATTTAAATTTTTAGTCTTTGATGTAGAGGAAGAAAAAAACAAGTATGAGTTATACAAAATCCAGACTGAATCAGGAATAAAAACTATCAATGAGGTCAGGGCTGATGAAGGTCTTGAAGATGTTGAGTGGGGAGATGAGAATCCCAAGAAATCCCAAGCACAGAATGCCTTTACATTTAATGGAAATAATCCAGATTTAAGACCTAATGGTAACCTTCCGGATGTGGACAAGAACTTAGAAAACGATAGCAGGAACGCCAAATCAATAGAAAGCAAACCTTTTGCAGGATATAGGAATTTCCAAGATTGCGTTAACAAGAACAGGGACAAAAACGACCCCGAGGCTTATTGCGCAACAATTCAGAGACAAGTAGAAGGTAAAGAAGATTTAGAGAAACTTGAAGTAAAGGCTCAAACATCGGAAAGTCCATTAATATTAAAGGAGAACGAGAAACCAGCTTCTCCAAAGAGATTTTCTGAGGGTATTGTTTACCTTCTTGAAGAGAACGAGGAAAATATTATTAAAATTCTAGAACAAGAAGGCAGAGAGGGAGTAATAAAGAATCTTAAATCCAAATTCGAAAGAAAAGGTGTTGAGGATTTAATCAATCAGATTAAAGGCATGATATCCATCGCAGGTATAAAGACTTTCACAACAGAGATAATAAAGAATAATTATATGAATGGTCATGACGATGCAGAGAAGGAACTAGACAGAAACTTCTCTCCAGATACTAATGCTATAAAATTCATAGACGATTATACATTTGATAACATTAAATCTATGTCAGAGGATTTAGCGAACAGGTTAAAGGCCGAACTTCAAAGAGGATTGATGGCTGGAGAAGGCGTAGATAAATTAAAATCAAGAGTAAAGGCAGTATTTGATATTTCAAAGAGCAGGGCAGAAGCCATAGCAAGAACAGAAACTAACAGAGCCTCTAATTTCGGAAGATTAAAGGCTTATGCTAATAGTGGTGTAAAAGCTAGAAAATGGTTGTTGATTACGGAAGATAATAGAACCTCTGAGATAAGCAAGGCGTTAGGCAGAAAATACGGATCTGAAGATAAAGCCATACCTCTGGATGAAGAGTTTAGAGTTAATGTTAACGGAAAAACTATCTCGGGGATGTCCCCGCCATTCCATGTGAATGAAAGAGATAGATTGATGATTGTTGTTGATGATCCGAATCCTGCTGAAACCGCAAGAAAAGAGGCTGCACTCAAATCACAGGAAATAGATCTAAAACTTCAAAAAAAGCAGAATGCGATCCTAGACAAAAAGAGTAAACTGCTTAAAAAGTTGGATGGAGATCTAAATGATGGAAGAGGTTAGTTTTTTTTATGATAAAGAAGGTCAAACAAAAATCACTCAAGAACTCGAGTTCGATCCTGTTATGGCTGGTGAGACAACTAGGAAAGTGATATTTGCCAAGAGCAATATCAAATACCCCATTATAATGAACCTTGATGTCGAGGGGGACAACATCGAATTAGAGACTGATTCCTTTAATTTGAAGCCTTTTGGAATAGAAAAGGTATTGCTGATACTAACTCCTTCCTTGACATCAATGGTTCCCATTACTGGAAGGATCAACGCTAAGATAAGGTATGTGGTAAGATGAGTAAAAATATATTTTTAAGAAATGAATCACCCGGAGGTGTTGGAGAAGCTAACACCGCGAGCAATCAGGGCGTAGGAGGAGTAGGGCTATTCAAACAGAAAACTAGCGTTGATTTAGAATTTAAGAATATTAATGCCGGTTCTAGTAAGATTACAGTTACGGATGATACTGGAAATGATGAGGTAGACATTGACGTTGATGAGGCACAAATTGATCACCTGAATATTCAGAATATAGGTACCAATAGTCACGCCCAGATTGATACACACATAGCAGATTCATCAATTCACTTTACAGAAGGAAGTATTGACCATGGTTCTATTTCAGGTCTTTTAGATGATGATCACTCCCAATATGCACTACTGGTTGGTAGAAGTGGTGGACAGAATCTCATTGGAGGGACAGCCTCAGGGGATGATTTAACCTTTAACTCCACAAGTAACGCAACCAAAGGAAATATTCTTTTTGGAGATTCTGCTGGTTTCAATTACAATGAAACAGATGTTATGCTTTCGATAGGAGGTCCCGGACAGGAGATCACTATAGCCGGAACTACATTTAAATCGAGATTTACGACTCACATGGCAGATGCAACAGTAGCTAGTTCCCGTTATGGGGGACACTCAGCAACGCCATTAATATCTCCAAATTTATTGTTCAACCGTAGTCGTGGAACTGAAGGATCCCCTTTAGCTGTTTTAGATGATGACAGGCTAGGAATCATCCAGTTTTCAGGACATGATGGCACAGATTATAATTATGCAGCATCAATTCAAGTGGATGTTGACGGAACTCCCGGAGCGAATGATATGCCCGGAAGGATTGTTTTCTCAGTTTCTCCTGATGGAAGTAACACCCCTGTCGATGCGGTGAAGATTCTGAATGATAAAACTCTTGAATTGCTTGGAAACATAAGCGATGGGACTACAAGTGTAAACACTACAGAGATAGTTGACTTTTTCAATGCAACAGATATTACTGGTGCAGAAGCCGAAACCTTAACAGATGGAAGTAATGCAGATTCTCTACACTTACACAGTTTTATAAATTTAGACGATACTCCAGCCACGTATTCCGGACAGAGTGGAAAAATGCTTGTAGTCAGTGGAACTAGCATCACATTTCAGCTACAACCAACAATTCCTAACTCCTTTGCTACATGGGATGCAGATTTGGGAACAAATCCTGCCGCTAGCACAGGCAATGACACCATGACAGTTACATCTGCAAATAGCTCCATAAACATCACAGGTGATTCAGGAACAGACACTCTGACATTTGATATAAATTTAACAAATGCTCAAACGTGGTCAGGAGTTCAAACATTCTCTTCATTGATTGGAGCGGATGCAGGATTAGACATTCCACTACCATCTTCAGGAAGTTCGAGTGATGTTTTCATGGTAGACACTGCAGCGAATGATCCCGGACTTAGATTCAATAGGCCTTCCGCATCAATAGGACAAATTATATTCGGAGATACAGCTACAACTCAGTTCGAGTTTGATATTCTTGGAGCAAATGCTGGAATGTTTTATATGAGACCGCTTTCATCAGCACCAACAGGAAAACAAGGAACGTTATATGTTGATACTAGCGGGATTCTTTGGATTCACAACGGCACTTCGTGGGTGAAGGTTGGATTACAAACATAGGAGAGATAAAATGAATAAAACAACAAAAATAAAAGAGAAACTAAAAAAACTTGAGGCAGAATACACTCAAGGGATCAAAACAAGAAACCAAATAAATGAAAATCTTTTGAGGATAGATGGGGCAATATTTATCTTAAAAAGTTTACTAAATGAATCAGAGGGAGATGCGGAAAAGAAAAAAATCCAGAAGAAAAAATAATGAACTTGACGGCGTATTTTTCGGACAATGGAGTGCCAAAGACAGGCTTAACGCCTACCATGGATATCTGGAAAATAGACGGAACTCAAGTAGTTACAGCTCAAACAATGACTGAAATCGCAGGCGGATTCTATGTTTATGATTTTACAACATACGATGATGATGAAGATTATGTCATAAGGGCTGATGGGGGGGCTACATTGGGAAACACCGAGAGATACGCAGTTTCAAGTAACGAAACAGGCGGGGTTGGAAAGATCCTTAAAGTTTCGAAAAACAGATGGAAAATAGACACAGCTAACAAAACTCAGACAATTTACGATGATGATGGCGTTACTCCATTAATAACATTCGATCTAAAAGATGCAAATAACAAGGCATCTACAGTGAGAATATTTGAAAGAGATCCACAATGAATTCGATAATTACTCAGGGTTACGGAAATACCACATTAGTGCCTACTCAGGGTTACGGAGGGGAATTCGATCCGGCAGGAGTTAGTAAAGGGGTATTTGTGGACAAGAAGAAGATCCTGGATCTTTATTCTCCAGTGGAAATGATGGGGTCTGATTCCTTCAAGCTGTTTTCACCGATTTCTAAAAGTCTAGACAAGTCTATACGCATGAGAACACCTGTTGATTTCTCGAAAGAAGACTCATTAAACATCCATACGAGAGTTTCGATTGACAAACTTAGAAGGATCATAACAAATCTCTAATTTTGGGTCTAGGCAAACAAGCTTTATAATATTCCAGTATATTATTTCTCGCATGACATTGGATCCGAATAGTGTCTTTGTTTTTTCTGTTGGGGAAATAGAGGCCAAAAGCTTCTATGACACAAAAGCAAAAAAGAAGAGATACATCATAAAAGGGCACATCGACAGCTCAGATTTAGATCTAGTCAATGACATTGTTCTTCCTGAGGCAATGGATGATATATCCAGACAGTTCTCGGAGAGAAACATTAAGCTAGATTTTGATCATGAGACACTTCTAGGTAACACTGATCTTGAAAAGAAAGTTGCCTTAACTAAATCCCCTCTTGGAAAAAGAATAAAAGAAACAAGAGATCAAAAGGGAAATTTTGTAGAGTTTGAATTGAATCCTAATTGGAAGAAGCTTAACAACCAAGGAGAAGTCGTTAAGACCTTTGATGAGGTTTGGGAAGAGATAGAGGAAGAACATCTAGATGCTTTTTCAATAGCTTATATTCCAATGGAAACAGAAACAAAAAATGTTAATGGCATAGATGCTAGACTTCTTAAAAGAGTAAATCTCATTAACGTAGCCTTAACAGGCAATCCAATAAACCCGTCTGCAAACATTCGAGATGTAATGGTTAAATCAGTTAAATATCTTGAAGATAATGGAGAAAATAAATCGTACGAAAAAGACGGTGGTCACGCTCATACTGAGAACGATCCGCTAGGTTTACACAATCATCCTGAGATTGAAGAAAGAATTGCACAAATTCAAAGAGACTTTAATGACAGACTTGATTGGGTGCACGAAAGGATCAATGATATTAATGAAGTTTCGGATGATGCAGAAGTTTCTGCTTGTCCGGGACTCAAATCAAACAAACGAGGTGCTAATATGGCAGAAGATAAAAATATTAACAAGAAAGGTGATGAACCTTCTAATCCGGCTCCATCTGATGGAACTCCGGCTGAGCCTGCACAACCAGCAGAACCAGAAGGGAAATCCGCCGATCTTAAGAGTGTTTTAGCTGAGATCAAAAGCATAGGCGAAAGAATGTCTACTTTTGAGAAAGAGCTAAAAGAAGTCAAAGGTATAACAGAGGCTGCGAGGCCTGCTGGACATGGTGCTAATCCTGAAGATTTGAAAGCTGCAAGAAATGCAGGTGAAGAAATCGAAGCAAAAGGGACACTAAATTTGATTTAAGAGGTGAAACTAATGAAAGATAATGTTAATGTTGGTGGTCAATTACACGCAGTTGAAACCGGAGATATGAAATCTGAAATGGCAAGGATTGCATCCAAGGGGTTCGGTCCTGCTAATTGTTATGAACATAGCTTTGGTGCTTTGACTCATAAGACCACGTATGTTGATCCATGGAACATGGATATGGAAGGGAAGAGTGAGGACTTTAGACCTACACTTTCCAAAATAGCTATTAAAGGATATAATAGGATACATCAAAAAGCTCTAGGTCCTGAAACAGGCGGAGCAGGAACTGCAGGTTTTGCATTAGTTCCGATCTTTGTTGATCCTAGAATTGTGGACAGATCAAGAAAATACACTCCTCTTGTTGAAATCTTTAAGAGAGTTACAAATCAAGGTATGACTGCAGATTATAACGTAATCACAGCAAAAGGCGCAGCTTACACCGCAGGTCTTGACGCTGCATTGCCAGAGGCAAACGATACCTATGACAGGGCAACTCAAGACATAAAGTTCTTGTACAGCATAGGAAGAATACTCGGTCCAATGCAACCTGCGATGCCTAGTTATATGTTAGAAGGTTTCCAGCCATCAGGAGCAGGAAACACAGGCGGGGCTACATTTGGTTCACTTGGTGCTCCAGACGCTAAACAATTGGAAGTTTTAGTGAAAGCAAGAGCTTTAAAGGAATTAGAGGAAAATCTAATCCTTAACGGCGATGCTTCAACTGACACAACTCAGTTCAATGGTATTCTTCAACAGCAAAGCACAACAAATCAGAATGATTTATCCGGTGCTGCTTTGACTTGGGATGATGTAGAGGATACTGTAAAACTTGCATTTGACGATGGTGGCAGGCCTAACCTAGCTGTCGGATCTTCAGGTGTTCTTGTAGCACTAAGAAAGATCATGATTGATACATTCAGATATGGTCCTGAACAACTAACATCCGGTGCTGCATTACCTTTCGGTGTGCCACCACAATTAGTCATCCATACTATGGTTGGACCAATGCCGGTTTTACCATCTCAATATCTAACCGATACATCTGGATCAAGACAACTATGGTTCCTTGATATGGACTACATCGAGTTGAGAGTGTTACAAGACATGACTTTTGAAGAATTGGCTAAGACCAACGATTCAAATAAGTTTATGCTAAAGATATACGAATGTTTGATCTCGAGGGCGCCTCAATTCAACTCGTATATAGATAATATAGCTTAGAGAGGTGAAAAAATATGGCAGCTTTAACTGAAGGCACAGACTTCGAGGTTGTGGGCAACCAAAGAGGAGATGTGTATAACGAGATTGTTATTCGTACAATCAACACTGTAGATGATGGAGATACCATCGCTGTGGATATGACTAAGTACGGCATTCATACAACAGGACTTATCGGTGCGTGGGGATTCATTCACACCACTGCTAACTCTGTAGTAGTGCAAGAACAGCCAACAACAGCTGTTTCATCTGGAACTATCACTTTGACAGTTGGTGGAAGCACAGATAACAAACAGAGGTATTACATCATTAAAGGATTCTCTGAACCGAATCCAGCAGCAACACTTTAATTAAGTGGATTTGAGTAAGTGTGGCTCTCCGCCACCTTACTGTCCTTTTTTGGACATCGCAATAGGATCATTGATTCCGAAAGCAAGGAGGAAAATTAAAAATGGTACAAGGAAAGGGTGTTTTTGGCCCAGCGAGTAGACAGATAGGCGAAACAGTCACAGTTTACTTAGACAAAAAAATTCAATTTAGAGATACAGGACTTTATATTCAAAGTTCAGCAGATGGAAAATTAAAGTTTAGTTCAGATGGTAGCGGAGCAGATGATTTTATTTTCTCGGGAAATGCTACATTTGAGAATGATATTACAGTTCAAGGAGATTTCACATTTGGAAATGCTGCAACAGATAATTTAACAGTAAATGGAGATTTAATTATCGCAGATGATCAAAAACTACACCTCGGTACAGGTGAAGATTTCTCCATTGAATTTGATGAAGATGGCACGGATGATGTACGCATCACGACAGCTTCGGCTCTTGGTGTAGGTCTTATTGGCACAATGGGATCAGGTACAGCAACCGGGTCAGGCGGTGTTATCACACTAACAGCTGGAGCCGGCGGAGCGACTAGTGGAGCAGGTGGGGCTGTTTTAATTACTGCGGGAGCAGGAACTAATGGAAACGCTGTTGGAGGAGCATCGGAGTTAATTGCCGGTGCTGGACAAGGTTCGGCAGCAGGTGGACAAGGTTCTCTTACAGGCGGTGCTGGAGGAGCAACTGGTGCTGGAGGAGCGATATCAATTGATTCCGGTGGTGGTGGTTCAACTTCAGGTGTGTCAGGAGAGGTCACAGTTAGTTCTGGTACTGTAGCCAATGCAACAACAGGCACAGCCTCAGCAACAGGTGGCGTAACAATCACAACTGGGGCAGCTGGTACAGCTACAACTGGCACAGCAGGTGCATCAGGAACTATCGCAATTACTGGAGTAGTTGGTGGGGCAAGTTCAGGCGCAGGCGGTACAGGCGGTGCTGGTGGTAGTGTAACAATCACAGCAGGAGCTGGTGGTGCAGATAGCGAGGGTGCTTCTGGAACTGGTGGAGCTGGAGGAGACTTGATTCTAACAGCAGGAGCTGGTGGAACCGGGAATACAGCCGGTCAGGATGGTCAAATCATTATGCGTAGTGGAGGAACCTTACCTGTTCTAAGGGAACAAGTAGATCCGCCAACTGCAACAGACACAGCTACATTAACTGCAGCTCAGATGTTAGGAGGAATCTTAGTCGGAACACCAACAGCAGCAGCAGCATATACTACCCTAACAGGAACACAGATTGAAGCAGCACTATCAGGCAATGTTGCCACAAACGACAGCTTTGACTTGAGTATCATTAACTTAGGTGGTGCAGGTGATATAATCACTTTAACTGCTGGTTCTGGCGTGAGTATTGTTGGTTCTGCGACCATAGATGATCCGGGTGCAGACATAAACAGTTCAGGACTGTTCAGGTTCCGTAGAAGTGCAGCTAACACATTTGTTGCATATCGTATAGCATAGACATCTTTTATTTTGTAAAAGATCGGAGGAAACAATGACAGAGAAAAAAAAGGAAGTAGGAAAAGAAGAGATTGCTAAAGAGCAAGATAGTAAGAAGTCTATTGTATTGACTACCGACGGCAAAAACATAGATGTCAGAACCAACAATCTAAATGCTCTTGAATTGGAGATGATGCTAATTAAAGC
Source organism: uncultured Methanosarcinales archaeon (assembly GCA_964343575.1). Lineage (GTDB taxonomy): Archaea > Nanobdellota > Nanobdellia > Woesearchaeales > GW2011-AR9 > CAYFJV01. The sequence continues at coordinate 26,281 of CAYFJV010000003.1, forward strand.
ATTGTCTGCAATCAGAGGGAAAACGGAGGTGCAAAATGCCGACAATAAAGGGTCCGATAACAATCAAAGCGGGTGAGGAGATACCCGAAAAAGTAAAGGATGCGGTCATGGGATCTCTCTCTATAAAGAAAAAAGGAAGTGGAAAAAATGCCAGTAAATCTAAAAAGAATTAAAATTGGAACGGCAACTGCCGATGCAGCAGGAGATGGAACCGCAACAAAAACCCTCTATGGCCTTATCCGTGCAATTTATGTGGATTACAGTGCAAGTTCTGCAGCTGGGACAGATGTTACAATTGCAGATGCAGATGGCCAGACATATCTAACATTAACAAACAATAACACAGACGGGGTTTATTATCCGAGAGCATTTGCAGAGGACACAGTAGGCACCGATTTAGTTTACTCTGGTACTGATAAGGTTCCAATAAAATTCCCTGCGTATGGGCCGGTAACCTTAACTGTTGCTCAAAACACAGAAGGAGAAACTGTTACAGCTTACGCTTATGTTGAAGAATAGGGAGGTGAAATTATGCAATTTACAAACAAAACTGGGGAATCAAAGAAGGTGAAAGTGGTAGATACCCAAGAAGATCTAGGGTTCAAGTGGATAACAGTTCTTAAGGATGAGTCTGTTGATCTTCCAAGATCTCAAGGTTTAGCCTTAGGATTCAAACCTGAGAAAAAAAAGGTAGAGGAGTCTGATGAAGAACAACAATCAAATGAAGATTACCGGAAAAAACTCATGTCTGTTGATGGGATTGGTAAAAAAACAGCAGAAGACATTATGAAGGCATATCCTACTGCTGATGAATTAAGAGATGCAATTTCCGAAGATAAGGAATTGCCCATCAGAGAAGATCTTGTAGAAATGTTGGAAGAGGAATTTTTAGAATGAGTGGCAAAAACAAGATCAGAAAAAAAGAAATGGTGTTTGCACTGTCAAAAAACACAGTTACAATCATAACTTTTCTGATATTGTTGCTTAGTGCTATTTCCTCAGTTATTGCATATAATGTTGGATCATCTTACAAGATCTCTGAGTTGAGTGAAGATGTACAAGATTTAAAAGATACCACAGACAGTATAGAAACAACAACAAACAAGAACAGCAATAGATTAACGAGAACAGAGGTTCAATATCAAAACATACAAGATGATCTAAAAGATATCAAAGATCTAATCAAACAATGGCAGATTACATAACAGTTGCGGACGTAAGAAGGGCGTCAGGAGTCCCGTCTAGCTTGATAGGCGATACAGAAGCGACTGCTGCGATTGATGTTGTTGAACCAGCCATGACCAAATGGCTAAACACGGTGTTTGTTCCAACCCAAAGAATAGATATTTTGGATGGATCCGGCAAAGATACAATAACAACTAGGAAAAATCCTCTACTTGCATTAAAAGCCTTGAAATCAGATGGAGATACCGTAGCAGTTAGTGGTGTCGAAGTCTACAAGCAAAGCGGTATGATTGTACTCGGAGAGAATGCAGATATAGGAAGGTTTGTTTCAAAGTCTAGATCAGTAACAATAAAGTACCTTTATGGTCTCATGGAAGAAAGCTCAACAAGCACAACCACTACATCAGCATCCGTGGCTGGGACTGCGGTAGCCTTATCCGTTTCTTCAGAAACCGGATTTTCTGATGATGATTGGGTTGAGATTTATGGAATGGACGGAAATAAAGAAGTTGCACAGGTTTCAAGCACAGCATCTAGTACGATAACTGTTGATGAGTTATTATTTGCTCACGAGAGTGGATCAACAGTCGTTAAATTACAAATTCCTACATACATCAAAAGATTTATGGAAGTTGAGGCTGCAATATATCTGGCGGTCACAGCAATGGGAAGAACTTATACTTTCAACGCATCTTATAATCTAGGAGATTTAAGTGTAGTTAAAGGAGTCCCTTACCTTCACTGGACAAACAGCTATGATAGGCTATCGAAGGAAAGAGATCTCTTGAGAAGACGCATAAGCGTAAGGCCAGTAATGGCAATATGATAATCGAGGTGAATTAAAAAAAATGGCAGCTACAGTTGCAGTAGAATATTGGAACGGAGGATCTGCAGGATCCCCAACAAAGACAAGTGCTTCAACCTTCAGGTTTAGAAGTGATGATAGTCCGGCGACTATCGATAATACGAATCCATTAGTTATTCCTTCTTCAGGACAGAATTACAGTTATTGGGCTCACATTGCTTTAGCAATTAGTGGAACTTTCACACAAGTTGATAACATTAGGGCCTATTCTGATGGAACTATCGGATGGACTCTAGGAACTACAGGTCAAGTGAGAAGAGGTAACAGAGATTCAGGAGACAATGGAACTCCAGAGGCTAGTTATGATGTTGCTTCAGGTACTTCAGGAACTACAGGCGATGATTTAGAAACAGCTCACTCTTATTACAGTGCTCAAACAACTAAATCCTCAAACTTCGCAAGTGATACATCTGCAAGTCCCGTAACAGTGGATACAACAGCGCACACATCCGCAGCAAGTAGTAAGGCATTAGTTTTACAAGTTAAAGTGGATAATGATGCGACTTTAGGATCGCAAGCTTCAGAGACATTCACGTTTTTATATGATGAGATATAAGGGAGTTATTAATAATGGCTCTCACTCTCATAGAAAACACTACTGAAAGAACTAACGTAGCTACGAACATAACAAACGCCCCTCAGGCAATGAAGGATAAATATGATTACTTTTGGCTAGCCAAGTTATCTGTAGGATCAGATATTTTTCAATTTAATTCTAGCGGGGTTGAACAGTCCTACTCTCTAGTGAAAACTCAAATTGATGCAACCAATGTCACAGATCTCTATTGGATACCTGTTGACGCTTCGAGAAATTGCGTAGGAACCACGATCGTGGGAGGGGATACTTTCCTCAAAGGATTCGGAATGTGGCGCAGAGGAAGCATTAATTTAACCACAGGTAAGCAAACTTTCTTCTATATCATAGGTTTAGAGAGATCATCTACAGAAGAATGCGTGTTTATCAATTATGATTCCAACAAAACACAGGCAAATGATAAGGATTTTGATTTTATGGGATGGGTTGCAGCAAATCCACTTCCATAGGAGACTAGAAAATCGCTTGGTATAACTCAAATTGGCAATACAGAAAGAAAGTCACTGTGCAAAGCACACAGGTAGCCTCGACTCTAACAGATTTTCCAGTTTATGTTGCATTATCTGATTTAGGATCCGATTTTCATACCAATGTTAAAAGCGATGGATCAGATATTGTTGTAACATCTAGCAACGGAACAACTAAACTTTCTAGGGAATTGGTTGCCATTGACACAACTGGAAACACCGGAGAATTACATTTTAAGGCTCCAAGTCTTTCTAGTTCGGCAGATACAGATTTTTACATTTATTATGGGTACGCCGCCGCTACTGAAATCAATGACACAACGACTTGGAATTCTAACTACTTGGCAGTTTATCATATGCAAGAAGATCCAAGCGGAACTGCTCCTCAAATGTTAGATTCAACTTCTAACAATAGGGATCTGACTTCAGAAGGAACCATGACTTCAGGAGATTCAGTAGCAGGAAAATTAGAGGGAAAAGCTTTAGATTTTGATGGAACTGATGATAGGGTCAATAGTGCTACATCTATATTAGATCCTGATTCATTCGATGCAGGTTTCACAATTTCTTTATGGGCAAAACCAACTAGCAATAACAATAATGAGACAATTTATGACTGGCCAGAAACAGCTAGTTTCGGAAGAGTATTTTCTCAATTTAATTCGGATGGAACTTTAGGTTACAGATTTGGATCAGGTGACTCCTCTACAAGTTATGCTGGAATAAGTACCTATGCTGCAAACACATGGATTTTACTTCATGCAGTTCATGAAGGAACTTCGAGCAATAAACTATACAAAGATGGTTCCAATGTCCATACAGATAGCACAGTTCTTTCCTTAGCTAACAACGATTCAACATATCATGCAGGAGATAATGCTGGATCGAGTAGTCCTATGGGAGGTTTAATCGATGAAATGAGGATCATGGCTGATGCTCCTACGGCGGATTGGATTTCTTCTGAAGGTGTAAACCAAACTACCCCCAACACTTTTTATTCAGTTGGGACCCAAGAAACAGAACCTATTTCAAAAACATTTACAGCCACAGCACTCCTTCAAGATCAAGATAAATCTGTAACTGCAACCTTCGACACATTTTTATTTCAAGAAATAGCTAAAACTTTTGGAGCAGACACCCTTTTAGAAGCTCACGATACGTCTAAGACTTTTACTTTCGATGCTAGATTAATTAACCAATTTACTAAGACTCTAACTTTTGATACTCTGCTTAAGGGAGAAAATTCTCAGAATTTCACCTTTGATACGTTGTTAGAAGGTCAAGGAGTTCAAGCCGGATTTACAGCAGATACATTGCTAGAAGAACACAACAAAACTAAAACCTTTTCATTTACTGCATTGCTTCAAACTCCGGACAATTCAGATACTTTCACAGCAGATACTTTATTGCAGGGTGCAGTTTCAGAAACATTTACAGCTGATGCATTGTTACAAAGAGAGAATAGTTTAAACTTCCAATTTGACACTATTCTCCAAGGAGGAGTTTCCAAAACATTCGATTTCGATGCAGTGTTAGTGCTCGGCGAAAGATCAAAAACATTCTGTTTTAGTTCATTGTTAGTTACTGCTCAACAAAAAACAGATTCAGAAACAGTCCTCGCTGACTTCGAGCAGATTCTAGATGAAAAGGGTCAACATCTTAGACTAATTAAACAAACAGTTACCACTGATGCAATGGGACGTGCCGATTCTGTGTCAGAAGTGCGTCATGATATCCTAGCTGTTGTTCAACCAATAAATGCAAGAGACCTCGCAAGATTGGGTTATGGACTAGCTGTTTCAGGTCTAAAGAAGGGATATTTTAAACCTACATACACATCAGGATCAGACACGATCAGAGTTCAAGAAGGAGATATAATTGTTGATCAATTCCAGACACTTTGGAAGGTGGACTCGATTGAAAGAGACGAGCATGATTCTTATCTTCCAATCTATCTAAAAGGTATTCTGAAGAATGTAGGGAATGAAGGATCCAACAATGCAGACGTACAATGCGCTTAAAATTCGGATTAAAAACAAGTGATCTAAGGGGCATGGAGAAAGTAACTCTCGATAAGTCTAAAGAGGTTCTATTTCAGGCAATGGTTAAAATGGAGAGTTTAGCTGTTAAGAATGCTGTTGTAGATACCGGAAGATTAAGAAACTCAATTTTTCTAAATCCCACGATTAAAGGGGCAACAGAATACACATTAGGCGTTGGAGTAAAATATGGATCTGATGTAGAATATGGCACATCACCCCACATGGTCGGAGCTGAAGCATTGAAAGGATGGAGTAAAAGAGTGTTGGGAGATGAAAATGCAGCATATGCAGTTGCGAGAAAGATATCTAAGTTTGGAACTGATGCACAACCTTTCATGAGACCAGCACTTTCAGAAGTTGAGAATATATGGTTGCCTGCAATAAAAAACCGTGTCTTTGGCTGAAGCCCAAAAAGGTTTATAATATATTAGAATATTAGGAATTTATGCCAAGAGGCTAAGCTGATCCAAGAGGAAAAATGGCTGATTATTTGAACCCTAAAGATATAGTTGTACAGTTTCTTAGAAAGCATTTAACAGATCCAAGAGAAAGATCCGATATTTTTGGCACTGATACTTTCACTGCAATTGCAAATCAAAAAGAATTCTCATTAACTCCTAAAACAGGAAATAAGGTATATACTATAACATCTGTTACAGTCAATGGGACTGCGCAAAACATATGGGAACATTTTTATTTGGATGAGAAGGATCAAGAGTTAATATTCCTGACAGGTCTAAATGCAGGGGACACGGTTATTGTAGCCTATAAAGAAGGATCTACAAATTGGATTTACCCAGATAAACCCAATAAAAAGCTCAGCGCAATTTCATTTCCAAGAATGAGCATTATGGTTGTTACTTCTCCCGGCAGTAGATTAGGAAACTTTGAAGCACCTGTTGAAACAACATTAAGATTTCAAGTAGACATATGGACAAAAGAGAAAGCTGCAAATCAGATTTTTACGATAAACAATAAAAAATATGCAGGAGAAGGCTTAGCAGACTACTTAGCCTATCAGGTAACTCAGGCATTTCAAGACAATGAAGATGAGTTGCATCCGGCTCTCTTCGCTTATAATCCTTTACAAATTCCGAGAGATATGCCTTTCAATGAGGAATATCAATCACATCACAAAATAATAGAGTTCAGCCTTAAAGGCTTGAATATCGGGAGCATTAGCTGATATTTGTTAGGAAAAATAACAAAATTGAAAATTTATTGCCGGTCTGTGATAAGTGTCATAGTAAAATACACTTTCCAGATGGAAAGATTGGCAAAAATTATAATACGAGGTGATCAAAAATTGCGTTTACAGAATTTCTAACGGGGAAGAGATCCAGAATTAGCTGGGTTGAGGAAACAAGTTTTGGAAGTGGGGGAAATATGGCGACCAATGGTTTAATCATAGGCCATAATGCGATTATAGAACCCGACTTAAATCAAAACTGGTCAGAAGTTTTATCTGCTGGTGCAGATGCTAGGACTGTGGAAGATAGAGTTTTAGGACCATTGGCATTACCATTTAAATTAACCTTCTTTGTTGAGTCATGGGTTTTCTTAAAATATCTAGGTTATGATGTGGCTGATGCGGGATCAGATCCCTACACTCACACATTTACATTAAGAAATACTATTAGATCTTTCAAAATAGAGGTGGCTACAAGACACACCACACCGGTGGTTGTAACATTTACAGGATGCGGAGCTAAAACAGGCACTATTTCGTGGGAGAAGGCAACAGGTGAAGGAGATGAAGGATTTATCAAAGTAGAACTCGATTGTGTGGCTCAGGCTTATTCGGTTGGATCAAGCGTGACAACACTTACGAATTCAGCATTATCTACTGATCCTTTCCAATGGAGACACTTTAAGGCGACAATAAGTGGATCAGAAGTCGTTGAAGTAAATAGTGGAAACATAGTTATTGATCAAGGAATCAGCGAAGATGACAGTAGATATTGTAACTCCACGCTTAACAGAGCTGTAGGGGAATTAATCCCCGGTGTTCAGAGAACTAGCGGATTGATTAATATCAATCTTAAAGATAGCACATTCCACGACTTTTGGGCTACTGAAGCTGCTATCACTGGAACCAACAAGTTAGAGTTCATTCGTGGAGCGAGTGACAAATTAGAAATGGATATGAGTAATTTCAGAATGGGCAAAGCACCTTTTCCAAGTACAAATTTAGAGGGTGTTGAAAGTGCTGATGCTGAATTTACAATAGAAAGTTTTACTACATTAAAGGCTACAGATAGCGTAGCAACATATTAGGAGTGATATAAATGAGTAAATGGAGAGATCAATTGGTTAAGGGGGACTTGATTACTGTTGAAGTTCAAGGTATGAAATTCTCCTTTAAGGAATGGGACACTGCAAAAGATGCGAGAGTTAGTGCAGACTGTTCGATTATCAAAGATGGAAAGAGAGACGTTGATATGTCAGTATATCATAAAGAGCTTTTGTTATCTCTGGAAGAAGTTCCGTATGACAAAGAAGATATTAAAGAGTTCATTGGAGAAGACAAAGAATGGAAAGATCTCGATAGAGATCAGAAATGGGCTTTTATAGGCAAACAGAACAAGCATCTTTCTGCTGAGTTAGTTGACGCTATGGAACAGGCACAAAATAGAGGTGATGCCACAAAAAAAGGTTAATTCGCAAGATAGCGATAGCTGATCCAAAAATGGGAGTTACATTAGAGACTCCAGAAGAAAAGTTTTATTTTGGAATGTATCTTTTTTTCAAGAATGGAATCCCTCCAAGTGTTTATAGAAAAGAAGCTTCAAGTGATGCAAGAATGATGGAAGACTTGGATTCAGCGGTTTCAGGCAGAGAGATGGGAAATGCGAATATTATGGAAATGATAAACAAGATGAGGCGATAAAATGGTTTTAGCAGGAACAGGTCCAAGTTTAGAAATAAAAGGTACGTTAGACACTACTCTAATCCAAAGAGGCTTTTCTACAATAAAATCGGGTTTTATTAGAATGAAAGGTGTCACAGAGGGTTTTTCCTCTGATCTTGAACGTATGTCTGTCGCAGCCGGAAATCTAGCCAGAAGACTTGGAAAGATCGCACTTGTTGGTGTTGGAACTATGACTGCATTAGCTAAGAGTTCGCCTGCTGTTGCTCCTGCTATGGCTAAAATGGGGGTTGCATTTCAAAAACTATCTAGAAATTTAGGAGAAGCATTGGCTCCGGCATTTGAAAAGGTTGCCGGTTGGCTAGATAAGTTAGCCACATGGGTTGGAGAAAATAAAGGTGCTATTGGGGAATTAGCAACAAGATTTCTCGAATGGGGAGAGGCTGTCGGAACTACGTTATGGCCTTGGATAAAAAAGATTGGAGATTGGGTTTTAGGTCATCCAAAATTATTCGCCGGCATACTAGCGGGATTAGTTCTTAGCCCTGCAATAAAAACAGGCATTGGATTGATTAGTGGATTAGTAACTCTTATGACTGGAGCCAAAGTATCTGCATCTCTTTTAGCGGTTCTTGG
>CAYFJV010000004.1:0-18553 GCA_964343575.1 uncultured Methanosarcinales archaeon
ATTGAGGGAACTCATTCTTGTTAGTAAAGTAGTGGTCAGATAAATACTTTTCGGCTACCCTGTCAAGTGTGTCAAGTGGATAAGTCTACGAACATTATTTGTGGGCATGCTTAGTGATCTCCAGATTGCAGCTCTTGTTCTTTTTGCACCACTGCTCACATTTTTCTGCCCAAGATTTATCAGCATACCACAATAGGCATTCTTTACATTGATATTTATCTTCTTGTTTCAAAATCATCTGAAGTTGATATAATTCCTGATCTTGATATATTTTATGCTTCAAAGCTCAAATGAACTCATCACTGGTCTTCGCTCATTCTCTGCTGGTTTGTTTTTTCTGAGTTGCCTGCTTGCATACAAGGCCCTGTTTTGCATCATGCGCTCAGCTTCCTCAATAGATATCCTGCTCTGATTCTTTGTATTCTCAGGATTACCGTTGCTGAGGATCACTGATTGTTTGAGGATGGCTTTGAGTTCAGATATTTCATCCTTGAGGCTTTCTAATTCTTTTGATTCTTTCTGATCTTGAATGTTGAACACCTCGTTGACAATATCTCTTTTGGCTGTGAGGGATGTTGTGAGGTATCGTTCAGTGCTTCTGAGGTTTTTGTGTCTGCCAGATATTTGTGCGGCAAAGACTCCTCTGCGATCACAGATTTTCTGCAAGTAATAGTGACGTAAAGTATGATAGCTGAGAATAGATAAGGCGTGACCGTCTTTTGTCATACCATATTTCATATCCAGTCCTGCAACCTTCCTGGTTCTGATTAGATGAGCTCGAATAGTTGCGGGGCTGAGATGTTTTTCTCTTTTGCCTCGTTTACTGGTTCGCATACGCCAGAAAATGTAGTACTCTCCTTTGAGGTCATCATGTTTATCTGGAAAGATTTTACCACATCCATTGGCGATGATTTGTGCTTTGTATCTGATGATGTGTTGTTTTAATCGTTCCAGCATTTCATGGGGGATGATGATCTTTTCGTATCTGACTTTGTTTTTCTGATCTGGCAGGGTGAGCGTTTTATCTATGAAATCAATATCTTCTACTTTGACTTTGCAGGTTTCAATGCTTCGCAAGCCTAAGTATGCTGCGCAGTAGTACACATTTTCCCAGAAGAAAGTGTATTCACTATCTTCTACAAAGGGTACTGCGTCTATGAAGCGTTTGAATTGTTCATCTGTGATGGTCTTTTCTTTGGCTTCATTTCTGTGGCCAAAGCGCATTCTGCCATTATCAACTTTCACGTTTTTATCACCCCTTTCTTTACTAGGGAAGTGTTGTTAATAAACGCAGTGTCCCCATATCAAGTCTAATGCAACACAAGGAGAAAATGCCTGTTTTGTGCGTGTTTTGAGAGGGGATATACACTTGACAGGTCTGTGTCAAATGCATTCTTGTTTGTGCTGTCACAGCGTTGTGACAGCTCGTTATCATCGAGAAATAAAGGTTTTATCATGACAAGATTTATATAGAAGGATACCTTTACAAGTCTCACAATGTATAGACCCTTTACGTATAAACGAGGCGAGAAACCATGCCAGCAAAAGTAAGAATAAAACCAAAGACACTCACTGTTGATCCTGAATACATCGAAGTAAAAACAGTCACGCCATCAGGCAATGGTGCAGTCATTCCCTACACAAAAAAGTACGTAGGAAAGGAGGTATATGTAATACTAAAAGAAAAGTGCAAAACTAAGTAAAAAGAAGAAACGGGGCTGAGACCCCATCGCTAAACAGTGTCTCAACCCCTAGAGTAAAACCTACAGGAGGTAATACCCATGAAAGGAAGAAAAAAGAAAGCTGGATATAAAGTTATCGATACAGATAACACAACAAGTTCTGAAAAAACTGAACTGCCGCATCGAGAAGTCTGCTATGACATTCTCAAAGAAAACGGCAAACCAATGCATTACAAGAGAATAACAGAAGAAGTTCTCAAACGATGCAAAAGCGTTGGATCAACACCACAAAACACCATGTTTGCTCGAATGAGCACAGACAACAAAGGAAGATTCAAACGCTTAGGCAAAGGAAACTTCTCCCTAACCGAATGGGACAAGCCAGTGGAGGTGAGCGAAAATGCTCACTGAAACAGGGATTATTGAAAAAATCAAACCCAGAGAAAAAACCTACAGCGTAGCTCTGAACAAGCAATGGTTTGGAGGGTTTGGCAAATGCCCAGTACAAGAAGGCGACACTGTAACGATTGAGTATAAAGAGAATGGCAAGTACAAAAACATCACCAAGATAACAAAAAATACTGAACAGCCAAAGCCATCTCTGTCAACTTCTACAGCGAATGATATCAGACTGCAAGTTTGTGTAAAAACAGCAGGCGGAGTGTTTGCAGGAACAAAAGCAACACCACAAGAAGTCAGTAGTTTTGCTAAAGCATTGTTTCAAGAGTTGTGGGGTGAGAACAATGCCAACTTGTAAACAACAAGTTGAACTCTTTCTCTCAGAAGAGCAATGGAACAAAGCAGACGTACATGAACAGTATGAGAAAGATTATGTAAAGCTCATTATGTCCAATACGGAGGGTGACTTTGACATTGATCTAAAGAAAAATATTGTTGAGCTTGGATTTGGTTTTTTCAAAGTAAAAATTCCACGAGATGCTTTTCTTGTTGAAGTTGGCAGAGCATTACTGGATGAATGTTGTGGAGGTGAGTTTACAACATGGCTCATGAAGCAAAACAAAAATCAATAACCGAAGCTCAGTTTAATATGTTCATGCAAGCAGTCAGAGATGTTGAATCAAGATATGATTCTGATTATGTAAAGTTTTGGGAGAACATCTTTTACTGTGCAAGCGAGATGGGTCTTCGAAGCATAGAAACAGTCAGAATAAAAGTTGAGCATATTGATTTTGTTGAAAAGACATTATTGCTTCCTGAGCAGAAAAATAAAGAGAAGGGTGAGAAGATTATCATTCCAAATTTCATGATCGAGAGGCTCAAAGATCATATCTTAACGTACAAATCTCAGATAGTGCTTTCAGATAATTACATTTTTTGGAGAATGAGATACGGTCGCAGTTCACGATGTGGCAGACCACCAATATCAGGCAACTATTCAAACACTGGCTTGAAACATTTAAGCCCAGGAACTATTCGAACCAGAATGATTAGGATTAGGAAAGCTGCAGGGCTTGATCATAAATATGCAACATCGCAAACAGGGCACAAATTATCAGTTTTGAGTTACCATACGCTAAGACATTATTATCTTCAAAAGATATGCGATTCTCGAGGTGTGTTCGCTGCACAAATCTGTGGTCGGCACAAGAATCTAAGAAGTACTGAGAGGTATATCAAGACAAGCATGAAAGCAAAGAGAGATATCGTAAATGCTGTCTTTAATACAACTGAGGAGAAGCACAACAAGGACATCAAAGATTTGAGAGAGCAGATAACTGAATTAACCAAGCTTGTGAAAGTTGTAATTACACCTCAGTCAGAAGCATGTACACCACCAACTGAAAACATCGCTGAGGAAGAAGCAATTGCTCTTATGAAGAATCAGATTTTCATGAAGCACAATCCGAAGAAAGTGGTGGATTGAAAAATAAGATAAAGAAAGAATTATGGAGGAAGAATATGGAATTACCTGCAGAAGAAATCCAAAATGAGAAGCAAGATAGCATCGAGATCAGCAGAACTGCTAAAGGCACGTACACTTGGAAGATTAAGAGGTACTATGATCACAGCAAGACAACCCCAGAGATGATTATCAAGCAAGTTGAAGAAATTGATCGAGAGTTGAAAAAGAAGTTTAGAGAACAGTAGTGTTATTTCAGATATCCTACTTTCTTTATACCATAAAGACCTTCAAACATATCAAGAAGTTTGGTTTGAATAAATCCTCTGAATAATCGACTGATGCCTGATCCGTCTTGAAATTTTTCTTTTGAAGTACCTTCAATAAACGCATCAAGCCCTTCGCCTTCAAACATTGCACCGACTAGATGTTGCTTGATTGTATCGTAACTTGTTGAGTGAGGAATTCTTGTCATTACTCTTGCAATATCTCGATGAAAGTATGGTGCTTCTAATCGTATGCCATAATGTGCAAATATTTTGCCCATTCTAGCAGTGGCATGTTTTGGCAATCCACCTCTACCTAATTGTCGATCAGTCTTTTTCAATCCAAATGTTAATGCTTCTCTAAATTGCACATCACCTTTATCGTGAGTAGGATATCCTGATTCGCTAGGATTAAATCCATAATCATTGATCATTTCATTAGGACCTTCACCACAGAAAACGGTTGTAATTCCTTCACTTGTAATAGCTTGACCAACTAAGTACATTGCGACTGCACAAAGTAAGTTATCCTTTTTTGGGTTACCACTTATCTTTAAAGATTCAAGAACAGCATCGTCTAAAATAATATTGTCAGCTACTGTTTTACTGTAGAGAAGTTTTCTTTCTGGACTATATCTTTGAAGTGAGATTGATAAGCCTGTTTCATTTTGATCGACTTTTACTTCGGCTAAATCAATTCCAAAACTTCGAGCAAGTTCTCTGCTTTTAACAACATCTTGATCGTCTTCATTAACTTTCAAGGTAAATGCAGTGACTGTCTTATCAGTAGTTTTTGAAAGCAGATATCCTACACTCATACTATCTAATCCACCAGAAAGCAGCAATCCTACGCTAGAATCTGTTACCTGTCCTAGTCTTTCGTCTAGTGACCCTTGTAATAATGTTCTTACCGTCTTTCCTACGCTAGAAATATCTGTATAATCAACTGGATTTGGTGATTCATAGGCTTGTAGTGTTGGCCCTCTTTCTTCTTCTCTTGGTGATGCAGAGATGAATGCTGCATCATCGATAGTTGTTCTTGTGTTATTTGATACTGCTCTTACTCGTTCCCATACAAAATTTCTTTGTTGCCCTTCTAGGTACTCTTTGATGTCTGTGATATTATTGGCTACAAGTAATTCTCTGGCCCTGATGTCTGAATAATGATGAAGAGGGTTCTCTCCTAGAAAGTCCCTTTCTAACGCAACTTCATCATCGCTTTCTTGGAGGTTTGAGAAACGATAATCTAGATTAGGGAATGCATCTTCTCTTCTGAGGTCTATTACTGCGAATGATTTCATTTTAATCACTATTTGATAGTAGTAGCTTATATATTAAACTTATTTCTATTATTTTTTACAAAATCGCTATATTTATATAGTGTTAGCGATTAGTTTAAAGAATGGTCGATAAGTTGGATTTTAAAGATCGAAAAATACTCTATCAGCTAGACATAAATTCGAGACAATCTAACTCTGAGATTGCCAAGAGAGTTGGTTTATCAAAACAAGTAGTGGGATTCAGACTTAAGCGCCTAATAAAAGAGCAAGTAGTCTCTTTTTTCTATTCAGTCATTGATATCTCCAAACTAGGCTTTACTGTTCACAAGAACTTTCTGCGCTTGCAGAACCTATCAAGAAGAAAGGAAAAGGAGCTCATTGAATTCTTGAAGACACACCCTAATGTTGTCTGGATCGCAAGTTGTGATGGGATGTTTGATCTTGCGTTTGGAACCTGGGCTAAAGATATGACTTTTCTTGATAAAACACTCACTGAACTCAATAAGAAGTTCGGTAATTATATCTCTGAAAGGCAAATTGCTACAATCATTAAAGGAGAATATTTCGTTAGAGACTATTTGATAGGAAAGAAAGAGCCAAGTGCTTATCGAGAGTCATTCTTTGGGGCTGTACCATCGCCTGTTAAGATGGATATGTATGATTGGAAAATCTTATTGCATCTCGGTCAGAATTCTCGAAATACTGCTGTGGATATTGCTCGTGAAATTAACTTGAGTGCAGATGCTGTCGGTGAACGCATTAGAAAACTTGAGAAATCTGGAGTTATTCGACATTATAACATTGTACCTAATGAATCAAAATATCCCTTCCAACATTACAAAGTCTTAATCAGCTTTCGAAATATAACAGAAGAGAAAGAACGAGCACTAAGGGAATATTGTAGAATCAATCCAAACATTGTGTATGTTGTTAAGTCTCTTGGCCCTTGGGAATTTGAAATTGATTTAGAAGTCGAAAGTGCTGAACAATTTAGGGAAATAATCATGGATGTCAAAAGCAAGTTTAATGACATTCTCAAAGATTATTCTGCATTGCACATTTATCAAGTACACAAGTATAATTTCTGTCCAAGTGTACAACTATAATCCTAGAAATCTCTTAATCTTTCCCCACAAACTCAGTTTTACTTTAATCTTGTGTGGGCTTTTGATTTTTTGCAGTGTTTTCTTTTTTGCCATGTTTCATCCTCTTGTTGATTTCTTTGTTTAGGAAGTTTCTGAAGGTGATAAGGTCTTTGGTTCTGTGGTTTATTTTGTATTTCATGCCTACTCTGTGCATGTTGATGAGTTCTTTGAGGCTTACAACGAGTCCTCCTTTGCTGGATACTTTGAGTTGTTGCATTCTATCTTCTCTTTTTGAAGTGAGTGAGGAATGTTTGTCTGAGTCCTTCCTCCCACATAATATACACTTGACCAAGTAGTTTTGATACTGCGTAAAGTATCCAGATCAGTGCGGCATTAAGACTCATGGTTTTTATGAGCAATGCAATGATGAGGATTTCAACCAGTAGATTCATTGTGTTCCTCGCTGTTTTCAGCTTCTTCTATGGCATAGTTTCGTTTGAGTTCTTCAACTGATGCTCTTAAACTATTGATCTGGCTGTCTTTGTTGGCAAGTTGGTTGCTTAGTTTTGAGAGTGCTGCTGTGAAATCTGATTTCATTGTTTGTTGATTTTTCTTTAGGGTTGTAACTTCTTGTTGTAGTGATTCTAGTTTTTTTTCATTCATTCTTTTTTCACCTCTGTTTTTTTATCCACAGTGTGAAGCAGAGTTTGTGGAAGGCAAAGAGTTTGTTTCTTTTGCCTACGATGATTCCTGGCTCTTTAACTGTGGGGTTAAGTGGTTTTTGGCAGTGGTGGCATTGGTTGTTTGACATAAGCTTTGATGGGGCCAATCTCTGTGACAGAGATGCCTGTGTTTTCTTGTTGGAGTTCTGCTAGGAGTTTGCTGGTGAGGTTCCAGCTTCTGTTGATCTCGTCAGAGATGTGTCTTGCTGTCTTTGCTTCTCCGTTGAGACAGATGAGAATCTGTTGTTTTATTCTCTGACGGGTTTCTTTGGTTATCTTGCTCATATTGCTTCACGCTGAAAGGTTTGCTATAGAAGAAGCAGTATTTTTTTCTTAATATTATTTTAGAAGGGATTAAGGATTTAGCAGAGCATCAAGTCTAGCATAATCATCTTTACGCATGTTGAAGTCCAGTGATTTTTTGTTTTCTTGCAGATGTTTTGTATTGCTTGCTTTGAAAATCACAATAACATTCTTTTTTGATGCTAACCAATTGAGGATGATTTGTGCATCTGTTTTACGGTATTTCTTAGCCAGATCAGAGACGACAGTATTTTTCTTTTCATTTATAATGCCCCTCCCGAATACTTTGTATGCGATAACCAAAATACCATTCTTTTGACACCATTCAATAGTCTTAAGATCAATAGTTTTAGCGAAAATGTTATACTTGAGTTCATTAGCAACTATTTTGTATTTTGAATACCTTTTCGCTTCTTTTAGTTGTGCAACATTGAAGCTGCTTACACCTATGTTTTTCACTAATCCTTTGTCAACAAGATGGTTCATTGCCTTCATTGTTTCCTTGATTGGAATTTTTGGATTTGGACTATGAATAAGATACAAATCAGTGTATTGTGTTCCTAATCTGTTCAGACTACTTTTGGCGGACTTAATAACATTATCATAACCAAGATTTTTTTCACTTACTTTTGTTGTTATGAACAGCTTTTTCCTGTCGTATTTTTTGATTGCTTTTCCGACTAGTTCTTCAGTGTGTCCTCCACCATATTTCTCAGCTGTATCGATATGTGTGAATCCTAATTTTATTGCTTGTTGGATTGATTTGATATGTTCTCTGTCCTTACCATAATCTGCGCTGTATTCACCTCCCATGCTAAAGGTTCCAATACCTAAAACAGGAATATTAAGGTCTCCCAATTTCTTAGCGTGTTCTTTTTTCCCATACTGTTTTTCTAGTCTTTTCAAATGTGATTTCATTTTAGAGATAAATCTTGAATGGGTTCTTTTATCTTTAGCAGGATTGCTTCGTAATTTCCAAGCGTCGTGGACAGGGTGGCTTTTTTCTTTGACCGACGCAACTAAACTTTTCCAAGAGTGGGTGTGAGGTTTCCCTTTTACCATTTGTTCGTACTCTGCTAACCAAAAAACTTGTTTGATAATCTGATCAAAAGTAAAAACCTCTTTTTCATATAAGGGGATAAAAATTGTTTTCCAAGCTTTAATAAGTCCACGTAGCCTGTCTTCTGGTCTTCTTGCAGGGAAGTCACATACTTTGAGTCCTTTTCCCCAAATGAGTCTAAATCTTACAAATTCATCTATTGATGGTGCTCCTTTTGGTCCTTTTTCTTTACGTGCATGATACCGTTTTCGATTTTTTAGTTCCCAGAGAGAAAGAGGAAGCAACTCTGTTGGCTTTAGCTCCTTTTTTTGTTCACCTTGCAACTTTAATATGGGATTTAATGTTTTATTATCATATACGATTGGAACAAAATCAACGTCGCTTTTTTCTTTCATCTCACGGCGAACAAAACTACCTTTCAGATAAATTGAATGAATCTCCTCTTTAGAAATTTTAGTAAAAAGAATGCGTTTAGCCTTTCTAATAGATTTAATTGCCCTTTGTTCTAATGGAGTCTTATTCTTCCACTCTCTCCAAAACTCCTTTTTAGTAGGACTTGTTGCATTTTTCTTTTTTCCAGCATCTTTTGTAATTTTTGATTTCATCTTCTGTACTTGATCCATAATTTTTTGAAGAAGGGCAATGACAAAGTCGAAAGTACAAACCCCGCTGTAGGAACAATTGAGTTGATGAATGGTTTTGGTAGCTGAGCAACAAAGAAGAACAACACTATTGTCAAGTACGTGAGAACTGCTATGATAAGTTTTCTTGCCATGCTTGTCTCCCATGCTTTGTCGAGTTCAACTCGTTTGTTTCTTTTTTCTATTTCAGTTACTCTTTTTTCGAAATTCATAGTTTCACCTTGTTTTGGCATACAGATAATTGTCATAATATTTCCCATTTTGAAAGTGGTCTTTTTTCATAACTCCTTCAAGTTTGTATCCTGATTTTTCGAGCATTCTTGCTGATGCTTTGTTAAACGTTCTTACTCTGCCGATGACTCTAACAAGTTTGTACGTTTGAAAAGCATGTTTTAATAATAGTTTATGTGCTTTTGTTCCGATTCCTTGACCTCTAAATTGTGGACAGACTAATGATCCAGTAACTGCCTTATGTTTGTAACGAATATCGTGGAGTGATATCCAACCAGCAATCTGGTCATCTTTTTCTATGACAAAGAACTCTTCTTGACGTTTGTTTGTTGGAAGTTTATATTGAGCAATTTTTTCCTGAATCTCTTTCTTTGCGTCATCCAGTGACTTTGGTACACTGTAAAAATTCTTTGTAGCCTCTTTGTCATGACACTTAAAGAATGCTTCAGCATCATCTAATGTGACATGTCGCAGACAGATGGTTCTTTTTTTATTTTTGACTTCTTGCATGTTTATCACATCATCAATTTTTTAAACTTATCTTTGTGTTTTACTTTCATAATCTTACCTCTGCCATTCTTCTATGTCTGGTGAAAAGTCCAGTTGATATTCTGGAATGCCTAATCTCACACCATACTCTTTTACTTTATCATATTGCTCGGGCTTTGAACGATCAACTTTGAAAACTTTATTACGAAAGATGATGTAATGAAGCTTGCGATTCTTGAAGTCAGAATACCAGTCATGTTCAGAATCTAACGATTCACTCAATTCTTGAGCAATAAATTCGACTTTTCCTTCAGATATTTCTACCGTATGCAATGTCCATTGAGAAATCCAGGGCGTTTGATGTTCATCAGTAACTTTTTCAACTTTTGTCTTGATAATTCTTACCTTTTGAAGAACATCTTTGTTCTCCAGACTTTCTTCAATTATTACTCCTGTAAATAGATTGGTCATTTTTTCACCCCATAATGCTTAAGGACATCTCCCCCAGACCAAGCTTTTGTATCTTCCATAGAATAGCCAACATCTATAACGGCTGCTTTTAGTTTTTCTAATGTTGGTGCTTCTATCTCTAAGAAAGGAGGGACGTTTGGAAATTTGTCAATTTCAAAACGCACCCCATTTAATTCAAAAGAGGTCCTATGTTTCCTTGCTTGTGCATATTCTTGTAATCCAATTGATTCAAAAATTTTCTTCATTGTAGTAAAATCATCAACGTATACTTCTAGTTCTTTCATTACTTTAGCTTCCTCTTTACTGATCTCAGTCTTGAATGTCAGTTCAACCGCTTTGTCTTTCTTTCGTAGACGTAACATTTTTTCTTGATTGGCCATGCTTCTATCTGCAAAATCAAGGTATGATGCTACTATTTCACCGTCGAATATTTTCTTTGCCCCAAGTTCTTTGAGTCTTTCGACTATCTTTGCTGGTTCAACTTCTAATATTTTTACTTCAATTTCTTCCATTTTCTATGATAATCAGTTGTGGACAAAATTTAAGATGATTCCTTAAGGATGAGATTGCCTTTGACAATGTCTTGGAATCTATCATTTTTACTTTGCCGTCCCATGTGTCAAATATTTTGTACTGGCTATTCTTTTTCTCTAAAACTGTGATGAAGTGCGGCGCATGATAAACTCCAAAAAGAAAATAAGCATCAATATAGACAATTGGCTGATTCTCTTCCAGAACACTGTCTATTAATTTAAGATTAATTTTCCGTACTTTATTTTTTATCTTCACTGACGTTTTTATTTTTGTAATGTGATTGAGAAACGGTCTGTTATCGACAATTCTAAAGATATTGGTGTTAAATTTTTTTGCAATATAATCCAAGTGCCCAATAACAAAATCATCCTTACTAAATCTAAAAGAATGATTAATTACTTCAAGCTCAATCTTCTGGGTAATCTTAGTGGGTATTATTTTATCAACAGCTTGCAAAAGACAACAGGCTAAACAAGTTTCATACGTTGACTGAGTATATTTTTGAATCATTCTTTTACCTCGTTAATTTTGTGATACAAGTAAATTCCAATAAGTACAAATATTCCTGATATAAAAATAGTCCATTGCCCTCCAAGTATATCAACAAGATAACCTACTAGAGGAACTGAGGCAAACCCTACAATAGCAAGAAGCATTGATTCAATAGACCCAATTGTTGCCCTTAACTTGCTTGGGATATATTTGTGAAAAAATACTCTCTCTACTGGCCTAGTCATTGAAAAAAAGAACATTGATCCCAAAACAACAGCCATCCCAAATGCTATATTGTTTGCTAGTATGACAAGCAACGTTAGCAAAGCTCCTAAAGTTAGAGAAGTTATAATAAATTGTCTTTCTCTGTTTTTCACATAGAATTTTCTTCCTAGTATTGGAGACATCATTGTTAGCGACATTAAGGTTCCAAGATAACCAAACCAATGGTCTTGGAAACCCAATCCTTGTAAATAAGGTGTCACACTTAGTTGTCCTCCCAAAACTCCTGCAAAAGCAAGAATAGAAGCAGCGACAAAAAATAACGGTAACACGTGATGTTTTTTACTGTAACACATTGCAACTATTGATTGCTTCTTAATGTCCGTCAACGCTTGAACAACATGACTCTTTTTTTTCTTATATCGTTCCTTTGCCCAAGATAACAGAATTATTGATGTAAGAAATGAAATTGCACTCATTGGCCAGACAATAGAAAGACCAAAATTTTTTACAAGTATTGCACCAATAAGTCCTGCTAAGATATATCCGATACTTTCTATGATTTGGCTTTTTGAGAAATAATCATGAATTAGATGTTTATTCTTACTCCCTGCCAAATCAGTTATCCATGCTTCTTTTGCACCTGATGAAAAAGTTACTCCAAACCCTAAAAGAGAAAATACACCAATTAAAGCATAGAAATCCTTGACAAAGAATACCAATAAGTAACTTATTCCTTCTATGAAATAACCAAGAAGAACAGAAAATTTCCTACCATACAAATCAGCAATTGCTCCTGTGGGAATCTCAAATAAAAATGCTACTAATGGAGATATTGCCACCAATATTCCTACTTGAAGAGCTGTTAAACCTGAATTTAGAAAGTAGACTACAAAGAAAAAAGCTACAAGAGATAATGATCGGCTAATTACAAGTTCGAGATAAAATGGCCAAAATATTCTTAACTCGTTTTTTGAAAAGAATTTCATTGTGATACCTCTTTTAAGATATCACTCAAAAGATTCTCAAATTTTGTGTATCCTGTTTTTTCGTTAAAATGACCTGCGCCTTTAACCAATTTAATTTTCACACCTAATTTTTTAGCTAAGTGTTCGCCATTATCAACAGGAACATATGGATCATTATCTGAGTGATACATGTAGAATTGTTTACAATTTTGTTTAATTTCGTTCCAGTCAAATTCTTTTGTAACAAATGTCTTATTGATGTCATCGAAGGTATTGTTTCCCAGTAAACCTATGAAACCAGACACAAAAAAACACGCTCTTACTGGGACATTTATTTTTCCAAGAATAGATAGTATAAATGCAGGCCCAAGACTATGCCCTATGAAGACTGTATTTTGATCTACTTGATTAATGTACGGTTCAAAGGTATTCATCCATGTATCGAGTTTTTGATTTTTAGGTGTTGGAAAAGTTGGAACTATTACTTCATGTCCTTGCTCCTCAAGTTTCTTTTTTAACCAAGGGAACCAATTCTCCTCTGGGCTTCCGTATGCCCCATGAATTATGAAAAACTTCATTTTACTTCCCATTAATCATTCCTCTTATTTCCTTGTTGAATTTGATTGCTCGTTGGAGTGATGTTTTGGCTTTGTTTTCCATTGCATGTTCTCCTGTTTCGTAGGTGAATGTTGCTCGTTTTCTTTTTTCGTAAAAATATTCTTGGATCATTTCTCCTGCTCGTTGCTGACCCAGCAGTTCTGCCACATCTTCTTTAGCTGCAGCATAAAACTCAAAGAGCTGTTTTTGCAATTTGCCAGTTGAGTAAAAATAGTGAACCAACGCATCAAAGGTAAGTGCATGGATTGAAAGGTCTGCTTTGAGTTTGATGCCTGAGTGTTCGAGAAGTGCTCGTGCCATGTAAAACATGGAATAATAACTGGCATTGATAACCCATAAGAATCCTGTCAGATCATCATATCCTTTGTAATCATGTTTAGTTGAGACGTCAAAAAGGCAACGGGCTGATTGGATGGAGTCTTCTGCATTTTTGAGAAAGAAATCTACATGTTCTACTTTTTGTTTGGAAACAACAATCCTGTCAGCGATGTATTGTTTCATTCTGCTTTCGACTTCTTTGAGTTTCTTTTCTTCAATCATTTTCTCCCCCTGTCCAGTAATCGGTAAAAGAGCTCGGCTCCATGAATAATAATATGTTTGTTGAGCACTTCGTTCATGACATTGCGTTGTTCTCGTTTACCAAGCATTTCATACACACTTTCATACGAGATGCAAACAATGTGCAGTTTCTCATCCAACTCATAATCTCGTGAAACATTGTGTAGGAATGCTTCTGCTGATTCTGTCTTATCCATGCTATCAACAATTAAGAGTACATCAATATCTCTTGGGTTATTCTTATTGACTACTGAACCAAAGAGGAGCAGGACAAAGCTTTCCTCTTTGAA
This sequence comes from uncultured Methanosarcinales archaeon, assembly GCA_964343575.1. Classification (GTDB taxonomy): domain Archaea; phylum Nanobdellota; class Nanobdellia; order Woesearchaeales; family GW2011-AR9; genus CAYFJV01. The sequence continues at coordinate 13,774 of CAYFJV010000004.1, forward strand.
TTTCTTGATAAATGCTTCAAGACACATTGACAAGTCTCTATGCTTAGGTTTGCCTAAAAGTGAGTCTCTGCGCAAATATTCAGCGTAGGAGAGGATATTGTGGTGTTCTCTGAAGTCGAGCATGACTCTGCCGTGTTCTGTTTCCTTAAGCAATTTATGCTTGTCTATGAGTGGTTTAATGGCTCTGTGAACAAGACTGTAGTCTATGTTGAGTTCTCTTTCTACTTGACGGATACTGAATGTTTCAGTAATTCTACTTGTGAATAATTGCATGATCCGTAATTGTGTTTTTGTGAGTATCATGGTACTTTTTAGTAATCAACCTATGACTTCTCAGTCATCATTTGATGACTCTTTATACATATATAAAGCTTTCTATAATCCCAAGTACTGGACGGTTGAAGTATTGCCATTTCTGCCTCCATAAACTCGTTTTATCTCCACATACTTATTCAGCTCTAAAGTCTTCACCTTACGATAAAAGGTACGATAGACCAACGCTCCCGTACCATTCTTGTAGTCTACAAAGAGGTTGGCTATCGTCTCGCCGCTTCTCGCCTTAATCAACTGTAAAATCTCACGAGATTTCTGATCCAAATCAGAACTGCCTTTCACTGAATACTTATCCACTTTATCAAGTATCTTCTCCACATGCTCAGCTTCAATCTTACGTGAAGAAGCATCTTCTGCCGCTTTTCCAGCCTTCTGCAAGATCAATAATCCGCACCTGATATCTCCCAAGTCATGAGTCTTTTTCACTGCTAATTTGAGCGCTTCAGGAGTCCAAGCTCCCTTAAAGAAAGCATGCTCAATACGTTCTTTGAGAATACCTATGGTCTCTCCCATGCTATATTTCTTGAACTCCACAAATTCCAGGAACAGACGTGACCTGACTCGCTTATCCATTGAGAATAACTTGTTCTTATGGTTCGTGATCAAGATGATTGTGTGACGATAAATATTTTCAGCAATGAAATACAGGAAATCAAAGTCCTCAACCTTATCAATTTCATCGAAGACAAACACTGCTGATTTCTTGTTGAGAATATTAGCAATCTCCCTAAACAAAGCAACACCCTTCTTGTTGGGCGTGAAAGGGTACTGTAATTGCTCGCAGATATTCAGAGCCACTTTAAACGTCGTGTTGTGTTCCCAACAATTCACAAAGATAGGAATAACCTTGTCTGTTGTTTCCTCTAGTTCTTTGAGAATGTGTTTACAGGCCAAGGTTTTACCAATTCCTGATGTTCCATAGACAAGGATGTTGCCACCGTTTCTTTTACGAAATAAAGGCTTCATGCTATCAGCTATGGCAAACTGTTGATTTTCCCGAAATCTCACTAGTTTAGGCTGGTAATCAAAATCCAGCACTTGCGAGTTTTTGAACAGAGATTCCTCTGCATGAAGCATATCTTGAAAAAGCGGCATCCTTATCTGAAATATTTCCGGCCTTTATAAATACTTTTCGGCAGAATGTCAAGTCCAGACCAAAAAAGTAGTATTTTCACAGCTTCACCTCGAAAGATTTACGAAAATAAGGGTTTAGACTTGACATAGAGTTGACCATTACTTAGCGCTTTTCCATAGTTGATAGAAAAACTGTCTGAATGATTGAGCTGTGTTTTCGTCTTGGATCAGTATGCATGAAATTGGTTCTTTGTAATTCATAATTAAAACTGTTTTTTTCCCGAAGATATCAACTGTAACGGGCGTGATTCCTTTCAATACTCTTACTTGGGTATATTTCATTTTTCTAAATTCCTTATAGAAATCACTTGTTTCTGAGAATAAATGTTTTGCAATTATTTTTTTGCTTATTCTTTTAGGAGACCATTTAATCCAGAACCTATTAATTTTTTCATCTTTCAATGAAGTAACTCCCATTGCTAAAATTTCTTCCTTTCTTCCAAGTTTTTCGAAGGCTTCATCAACAGCGGTTTTTAATCCTCTTAATCCCGTATAAATAGTCGCCCTTGATTTTGCAACAGCTGTATCTCTGATGAGATTTAGCTGAGGTATTGCTTCGTCTATTATTGGCTCCTCTTGTTTCAGTTGGTTTAACCTTTGTTGAAAATATTCTTTTAACTGATTCGGAGGTGAAGCAGTAAAATGTTTAACACCATTAATAGCAGATTCTGAGATTAAACCTTTATGTTTCAATGATTCTAAAGTGTCATAAATTCTTCCAGAATTTAATCCTGATTTTTTAAGTATCTCTGCTGTTTTTATTGTTCCAGCTTTAACTAAGGTTAAATACACTATGCTTTCATTTTTAGTCAACCCAATTTTCTCAAGTGTTCCAACTTCCATGTAATTGTTATCACCTAATAATTTATAATACTTTCGTTTTACCACCCACTTCATGGGGGGATATATTTATATTCGGATTTTCACAATCACTATCTAATAGTCATAACTAGGATGGAAAATGGCAAGTTTACCAGAACAGATAGACATAATGGTTAATTCCGAGTGTAATGCCAGATGTCAGATGTGTATTCAGGAAATTACATGGAAGATTCCCACAGGAGAACAAGACCCATTTACAAAAGGAGTCTCTAATCATGTTAGTGAATACTATGGCTTGGGCGGAAGAAGAGTTATTATAACAGGTGGCGAACCAACCCTTAGACCTAGTCGAATTCTTTCAACATTAGATGAATTATCAAAATATCCTGAATGGGATTTGATAGCCATGTATACAAATGGATCAAGGCTCTTAAAAGAATCAGATGGACAAACACTGGTTCAAAAACTCAAACAAGCAGGGTTACAGTATGTCAATTTAAGTACACATCATTACGACCCCACAGAAAACAATAGAATTTTTGGGATAAATGCTGGTAATCCACGTGTTATTGGTAAGCATCTCTCTGATATAGGCATGCCATTGAGACTTTGTGCAACTTTACAAAAAGGAGGACTTGAAACAGCAGATGATGTAATGAGGTATCTCGATTTTGCTCAAGAGTGTGGTGCTCAAGATGTATATCTTAGAGAGTTATTTCGAATCTACAACATTGATTCCAGCAATGAAGCAGTAAGGGGACATTTGGAATACATCGATTATAATTTCGTTCCACTAAAGCCAATAATTGAAGAATTGAGAGAAAGGGGTGCAATCCAAACTGGACAAAGAACTAATTTCCAAGGAAGAGAAAAAAATGAACTTGCATTCGAAACTATTAAGGGATTTCCTTTTTATGTCTCTCAGTTAGAAATAGGAAGAGAGAAGGATGACGAATTACCTTACTTGGTGGTAATGCCTAATGGCAACCTCTATTCTACTTGGATGGGTGAACAATCTGAGATTGGTTCGTTAAAAGAGTTCATTGAGGGGAGCCACGCATGAAGCAAGAATCACTTCTAGTAGTTGATGTTCAAAATGAGTTCTGCCACCCTGATGGATTCTTTGCAAGAAATCTTTGTGAATGTAACCTAGATGGATTTTTTGGAGATAGTAAATTAACTGTTCAAGATATAGATAGAGTAGTAGACAATGTAGAGTCTGCAATTGATCATTTTCGGATAGCTGAACTACCTGTCATCTATGTAAAGGCTGTATCTGATCCACAATACCTCTCAGAGTATAGATTTGAACGTTATAAGAGAATGTATGAACAAGGTTTTTTGCAAGATGGGACTTGGAGCACTGATTTTTACAGAGTTTCGCCACAAGCAGGAGAATTAGTTTTTAAAAAGGGGGCGTATAACCCTTTTCAAAATCATGATTTCAAAGATCATGTTTTAAAATCAGCATCTGGCTTAGTTCTTGTTGGATTTTTTAGTGACGTATGTATTGATGCAGTGGCTAGAGCTGCAGACGAAATAGGTGTTGGAATCCCCACCAAAGTAATTGCAGATTGCTCAACTGGTTTGTTGAGACCCCACGAGAAGAATTTAAGATTCATGGAGATGTTTTACGGCACTACAATACATAAAACTCTTTCAGATTATATCTCGAGAAATCAAGACAAACTTTGATAGTGGTGTCAAAATGAAAGACAAAAGAGTTTTAATCATAGGTGCGGGAACTTATTCAAAGAAAAATGCATCAATTAAGGGAATTGGAACTTGTTTAGTTGAAAGGTTAGCACAAGAGGATCACTTAACCATTTTATTCACATATTGTAAAAGCCAAAATGGTGCAAAAAAACTCATTGAAGGAATAAAATCAAAAGACCCTAATTTTAGAATCAATTGCCTTCGATTTAATTCATTAAATTGTGAATCTGAATGGCAAAACTTAAATTCTGAATTGGAAAAATTTGGAATACCTCATATTTTTGTGTATAACGCTGGACTGCGATTCTACAAGGAAAAATTAACAGAACCAGAAAAAGAGGCAACAATGAGAGTTAATTATTCGTGCCCGATATTCCTTATAGAAAAAATTGGAGAGAAAATTCATCAACAAAGAATAAGAGGGAAGATTATTCTAACAAGTTCAGTTCTAGCAGGACAGCACCATCCTTTTTTAGAAGATTATTGTTTGACAAAAGGATTGTTAGAAAAGTATGTTCAAGATAATTCAGAGTACTTTAATTCAAGAGGTATAGATATCATGGTCGTTTCGCCAGATGTTACAAAAACACCAATGACAGAAGAACGAATTGATAAGTATGAAGAAGAGGCCAGACGAGGAGAAAGACCACAGATTACTTCACCTAAGGGCATTGCAGAAGATATCGCAAGTTTATGTTTAAAATAGGTTTAATTCATTTCTTGAAAAACTCAATCACTGCAGCAACCGCCATAGAAATTACTGTAGTAATTATAC
>CAYFJV010000005.1:0-6379 GCA_964343575.1 uncultured Methanosarcinales archaeon
AGGGGAGAGGTCCCAGTTTTTCTATAGAGTTCTATCTGTAATGTTTTTGTTGGTTCGTTAGTTAATTTTTAACAAATCTTACCCTTTTTAAGTGGTAAACACAGGAAGATTTAAGAATGAAAAACCACTCAGAAAAATATGGATTTGGACAGAGAAATCAGTGATTATGTAGATGATCAAGATGAATTTTTTCGTGCGAGGTTTGGTAAGGTGGGTTATATTCCCAACCTTCCTTTTGCATTTGAAATAACTCACACAATTAGGGAGATTCGCAGTAAGTATTGTGGATTGATTGAACCTGGTACAAGAACTGATGATTCTGTTCAAATAGCTGGAAGGGTGACCCAAAAAAGGGATATGGGTAGTATATTGTTCTTAGATATACAAAATGAAGGGGAACCTTTACAAATTTGTGCAAATAAAAAAATGACAGACCCACGATATTTTGATGCCTTGAGGGAACTAGACTTGGGAGATATCATTGGGGTTTATGGTAGGGTGATGTCTACACAAAGAGGGGAGCTTTCGATTCATCCCGACAAGGCAGAATTATTGTCGAAGGCATTAAGACCAATGCCAGACAAACATTCAGGTTTAAAAAATTCAGAACAGAGGTATCGTCATCGTCATTTAGACATGATGGCCAACCCCGAAGTAATAGAGATCTTCAAACAAAGGACTAGAACATTTGATGCTGCAAGAAGTTATCTCAAGTCTCATGGTTTTTTGGAGGTTGATACGCCAGTTTTACAGTCGGTTTATGGGGGTGCAAATGCAAGACCTTTTGTTACTCGTCATAACGCTTTAGATCAGGAAATGTATTTGAGGATTTCAAATGAGTTGTACTTAAAGAGGCTGATTATTGGAGGAATTCCAAAGGTTTTTGAATTTGCTAGAGATTTTAGGAATGAAGGCATAGATTCAACACACAATCCAGAGTTTACACAGTTGGAGCTTTATGAGGCATTTGTAGATTATGATACTATGGCTAAAAGGGTACAAGAGATATTTGGGGAAGTGGCTAGTATTGCTACTCAAAAAATAAAAGTGGGCGACGAAGAAATTGATTTGTCTATGCCATTTAAAGATATGACTATGGTAGATTCTGTAAGTCGCTATGCAGGAATCAATGTCTCTGATTTTACAGATAGTCAATTGAAAGATTTGCTTACAGAAAGGAGTTTAACTATAAAACGGGGCAAATTTTCAAGGGGAAGAGCGTTAGTCTCTTTGTTTGAAGGGTTGGTGGAAGGTAAACTTGTTCAACCACACATTATTAGAGACCATCCTATAGAAACTTCGCCTCTTGCTAGGCGTCATAGGGACAATCCAGAATTTACAGAAAGATTTGAGGTCTTTATTGGTGGAACAGAGTTTGGAAATGCCTATAGTGAACTTAATGATGCTTTAGATCAAAGGGCTAGATTTCATATGCAAGGTTTAGAACGAATTAGTGGAGATGATGAGGCACATCCTATGGACGAAGAATTTCTGAGGGCAATGGAGGCAGGAATGCCCCCTACAGGAGGGCTAGGTATTGGAATGGACAGGTTAGTTGCATTAATAACAAACCAATCTTCGATTAAAGACGTACTACTTTTTCCAACAATGAGGCATAAATGATTGCAGATCCAACCATCGAATATGCTGAAGCAATTCAGTTATTCGGTAATGATCTATGCTTTGCAAATATGTGTGGATCTATAGTGTATGGGAGTGATAACTTAAAAAATGATTTAGATCTTATTGTTGTTCTAAACTCTTCAACTCCGAATAATGGATTGTTAGAAACCAGAAAAAGGTTTTCACTAGAGTATTACTCAATACATAGAAAATTAGGTAGAACTCCAGATAGAAAATTTCCTGGCGAGGTTATTTCTCTTGCTATGGCGTATGAATCTGCTGTTGGTAGGGGAACCTCCATAATCGATGGGCGTCCAGCTTTACCAATGGTAAAAAATGATAACTTTTGGAATGATCCCAATAATGAATATAGGTGTTGGAGGTCAATGTTGGCATTTCATGCGGGGGCATTTATAGGGGGAAATAAACGAGTCTGGAAATATATTAGCGATCTTGCAAGGGCAGAAATATTTGCACAACTTTCTTTTGAACATAGTGTTCCAATTGAAGAGCCCTGTGAAATTGCAAAAGCAATAATGCATCTTGGTAAAGAGTATATTGGAATTACTCTTACATATGACCCAGAGTTCACTAAGCATCTTATCCTGGAGCACCCCACAACCATTGATCAAATTAGAAATTTGCCCGGGGCTCAGGGTAAAACACTAGAGGAACAAATAATAACTTCTCGTCAAGCCTTAGTTTTTGCAAATCAAGGAAAAACTTTTAAGAGTGAACCCTTATTTAGATGGGAAGATATCCGATGAAAATTACTATTTTGGGCACAGGAAGCCCTGAAGGAAACCCAGTTTTATTATCTAAAAAAAGTGGGCCGAATAGGCTGCGTCCTGGTTTACTTATTGAATATGGAGAGAAAGTAATATTGTTTGATACTAGTCCAGACATCAGGCAACAACTTATTCAACAAAAAGTCACAAAAATTGACGCTGTATTTTTAACACATTCCCACTTTGACCATATCTGGGGAATAGCGGATCTCGATCAACTATTTTGGACAGGCAAACAGGAATATGAGCTATATGCTAATGATTCGACAATAGGTTATCTTAAAAAAAATATGTCCTGGTTAAGGAAACATCCACATAGAGTAGGTAATATACAAATTGGAGGGTTGCAAATCAGTCCTTTTGTTATTAAACACGAAGATGGTCTAGAAATGGTTGGATATTGTATAAGGCTTGGAGACAAAAAAGTGGTTTATGCCCCAGATATTGGAGGATTAACAAAGGAATCTCTAGACATTATAAAGGGTGCAGATGTGTTGGTTGCGGATGGACAATATATTTTAGGCAAGTACATAGAAGATGATAGCCATCTTGGAGGGAAAGAATTGATAGATCTTTTAAAAAAAACGAATTCAAAAAAAGTGTATTTGGTTGCATATTCTGAATATTGGTATAAGAAAAGTGCAAAAGAAGCAATGAAAAAACTCCCGAAAACTTTTGTAATTCCTAGTGATGGCGAGGTTATATTTTTATGAAAAAGGTAATAATCTTAGGAGGGTCAAGTGGTATTGGGTTTGCATGTGCAGAGTTGCTTAAAAAAACTTATGAAGAAGTAGTTATAGTTGGGAAAAATAAAAAACGAATTGAAGACGCTCAAAAAAAGCTTCAAGTTAATTCGTATGTTTGTGACTGCACACAAGAAGATAAAGTTTTAGAAATGGTTAGTGTGTTGGGTAATTCTGATAGTAATACTGATTGGGTTTTTTGTGTGGGCTCTGGTGTTATAGGAGAAATACAAAAAATTTCTTTAACACAGTGGGAAGATACTCTTCAGGTTAATACAACATCTGCATTTATATTTTTAAAAACTGTTTTGCCGGTGTTGTATCGGAGGAAAAGGGGAAACATAATTTTTATTGGAAGTGAGGCTGGGCAGGAAGGTTTTGCAACTTATAGTGCATATTGCTCTGCTAAATTTGCTCTTAGGGGGCTCGTTGAATCGGTATATTCTGAGGCAAGGTTAAATGGAATAAAAATTTCACTTATTCATCCTGGAGATGTTGACACCCCTTTTATGAAAAAATGCCCCATTGACTTAGACTTGATGAAGAAATATGATATCAAGGTGTGCAATAAAGAACACATGTTGAAACCAGAAACCGTAGCTACAACTGTAAAGTATTTACTATCTTTACCAAGAAATGCATACGTTCCAAGTATTACTATTCTCCCTGAAGATTTTGAGTAATTATTCTTGGAAAACTAAATTTTTCAATCCATTTCTGTGGTCCATGACTTCCACTTTTTTTAATCCCTCCCCATGCTGAACTCATAGGTACGTCGAGCGGGTCACAATTTATAAATATATTTGGGATTGGAAGATTTTTTGCCCAGTCCAAACAGGAGGGGTTATTTGATAAAACGGTGAAGGTTAAGCTATGATGTTTTTTGTGAATTTTATGAGTGCATTCTTCAAATGAAGAAACAGCTTTTATCCAAAGTAATGCTCCAAATAGTTCTTCGTTACTGGTAACTATTTCATCATTAGGATTAATTATTATGGCATATGTTTTTTTTGAGTCTATAAACTTATTTTGAATTGATGATACATGTCTTTTTAAATCTTCAGACAAAGGAATTAGATTTGAGACAATCTCTTTTTTTAATTTTAACAAAACTTTTTTCCCAATATCTTCATGTACAAAAACCCCACGAATAGCATTACACATTAAACCATTGTTTTCATTTAAACTTCTTTTTAAAATTTTCACGGCTAGATTAACATTAGATTTTTTATCGATATAACAAAGACCGTTACCCTCACTTTCTACAATGCAATGCACTCCGTTTTCCATACAGATCTGAAAAACTTTTTTTGCACTTTTAGACCCGCCGGTCCAGTAAACTAAGTCGATTTTGTTGTCTTCGATCAAGTTTATAAAATTTTTTTTATCTCCTTCGATAAACCAGATGTCTCTTTTTGTTAAACCAAGATTGTATAATCTTTCCAATATATCCTTTATAACCTTGACTGTAGTCCTTGATGTCTTAATACAAACTTTGTTACCTGCAGCTAAAGCTGGAAAAACAGAGTTACAGAAAGATTCAATAAATTCATTGGAGGGGATATTAATAGCAACAACGCCGTAAGGGCATCTTGAGGAAGGTAGTTCTAGTGAAAAAGATTTTAGATATTTCACACACTTAACTATTTGATGGGTAATAAACCTTTCTCCTCCTGGAAGATTTTTGATTAGATATTCTTTGGTTTCTTTCTCAGAAAGTTTTTTACCAAACAAATTGGCAATATTCTTTATATTATGTGTTCTTTTGCTGTAAGTGGTCATCTATAATCTCCAAGATTAGTTTCTTATAATCTTCTGTTAGGAATTCTAATATATAACTATATCTAGGTCCTTGAGAACTTCCAAAAAATGCAGGGTAAATGTCTGCGATAAGTTTACTTGAAAACTTTTTCTTGAAAATACAACTTCTGAAGTTTTTTAGGGCTTTATCAGAAACGACATTAAAGTCTATTCTCTCTATGGGTATCATTTGGGGGAAGTTTCCTAGATATTTTTTTGAAAACATAATACAAGAGTTAAATAATTCTTTTAATCTATTAATTGAAATGTCTTTGACAAAGAAAATGTTTTTTAGATGGTTTATGGTGGAATTGTCCCAAACGTAAGTTGGTTCAAAATAATGAATCATCAGACTTGCTTCATATAAAGACTTTTTCCCAAAAGGTACACTTTTTGCTATTTTTAAAATTTTTTCGTTTGACGGAAAGGAAGATTTAGTAAGTCTATTACAATATATTTCCTGAATAACGGGGAGAGGTAATAATTGAGTGATGTTTTTAATTGAGATGTCGTATTTAAAATAAGCGAACTGAGATGTATAGGGGATAATTTTTCCTAGATATTTTTTCGAAATCATTGAAGAAATAAAATAAGATCCTTTTTCTTCTTCAAGATAATTTTGGGTAAATGCCTCGAAAGTTACGTTGAAAATATTCCACCTAATTGCACAATCAACCGACCAAATAAATTTACCTGGGGGAATGGTTTTAACTGTATAATTTTTATCACAACTTTTACAATAAACTTCCATTAATTTGTGGTTGTATGTGCTTAGATCTATGCGTCCACATTTTTTACAGATTGGACGATATATTGTATTGTGGTGCCTTTCGTACTTTTCTTTAAGATCTTTAATTATTTGAACTTCGTTTTTGAGTAAAATTTTTCTATAATCTTTGTATAGTTTAGACTTGTAAAATTTGTGAACAGAATTTATGGCGGTCTTAATGCCAATCTTTCTTAATTTTTCTTTTAGTAAATTAGAGAAAAAATTAGATAAATTTTTGCCATTTTTTAAAATTATTTTTGAAATTGGCCATCCAATATAATTATGGAGGTAATCTAATGATGCATCAAACTTAATCAAACGTCTATAGTGCATCTCAGTGAATGGGTCTAAGCTATCATTTATAATAAAAAAAATATTTTTTTTATTCTTAAGTAAATCAACAATTGAATATGTCAAAATTATTTCACGCAACTGGTTGTCTGAGACTTCGTATGCAGTTGTAATGCCCGCTATAAAATTTCCACTAAGATTTCTAGCAGTTATCTTTCTCACAATACTTTTAATATTGCATGCCTTGAATGGCTTTTTCATTATTATTATTATATAATAAAACTATATAAATGTGTATAATAAATAACTGGTTTATTCAATTAATTCAATCTCAATATCAACATCTTTAGGGATTGGAACACGCA
>CAYFJV010000006.1:0-4572 GCA_964343575.1 uncultured Methanosarcinales archaeon
ACTCGGCAAAATTATTTGGAAACAACGCTCCTGGATACGTCGCAACGCCATAACCTCTTTCTCTACCTGAAACCCCCTCACTGATGGCAAAAACCGAGTAACTGCATCCACCGATGCATGCTTCCTATGACAAACACCAAATGCATCATTCACAAAAACCTCTGCTAAATTGGCAAGAGAATGGGCAAACAAAACATCATTCTCCTCTTCTTGAACATGGAACCGCAAATTCTCTAACAACAAAACTTCTCCGAATTTCAATTTATCCGCTGCCTTCTTAACCTTAAGCCCAACACTATCTTCAGCAAACCTAACTCTAACTCCTTTCAACAATCTCTTCAATTCTTTATGAACAACTTTCAAAGACAACTCCTTCTCAACCTTCCCCTTTGGCCTGCCCAAATGGGAAACCAACACCACGGCACATCCCTTCTTTAGCAAAAATCGAATTGTCTTTAGAGATGCTTTAATCTTTGTATCATCTTTAACCTTCCCATCCTTCAAAGGGACATTATAATCTACTCTAACTAAAACTTTCTTATCATTAACTGGAAAACTATTCAATGAAAAACCTTTCATAACTCAAACAAAACATTTTCCGTTTATAAATTTCTCTAAAACATCCTGTTAAATGCACTCAAATTCTTTCAAAATCCTAATTTATTAGACAGAAAACAAAAAAATGGAACTAAGTTCTAGAAAAGAAACCTTTTTAAAGGTCTTTTACATTCCACAATAGAAATATCTTAACATTAATAAAAAAAGAAGCTGGATAACAAATGAATAAAAAATACATTTTTCCAATAATTTTTATAATTGCCTTACTAGCAGCTCTGGTATTGGCAGTAACTGGTGATGGTAGCCCTTCAGCAGTAACTCCTACAACAGGCCAGAACCTTAGTGGGACAGTAATTCTAAATGCAACGAACTCCACAACCGGTGAAGCTGGAGTATACAGGACCACAAATATATCCTTTTTGTGGAATAGTAGTGCCACAACAGTCGCACTAACTTCAAGGGTCCACAATACTTCCTTAAACTGGTCACTTGGAAATGCCTCAAACACATCGTTTGATACAACTCTTCTTGATGATGGACAATACAACTTAACCATCTACTTCGGAAACTATTCCGGTAACATTAGTGGACATACATCAGTATACAACTTAACAATTGATAACACTCCACCAAACGTGACTAATGTTTCCCCATCAACAGGCGATGCATACACAAACATAACTGGTTTGAACATCACTTTCAATGCAACGATCCTAGATGCATTAAGCGGTGTTAACTACACCATATTTGAATTCGATAACGCAACAGGGAATGTATTCAACGTAACTGGAACAAACTTTTCCTCTGGGTTCTGGAATATTAGTTACAATGTTTCCACACTCTTTGGTGGAACCCACAGTGTACGGATTATTGCAGTAGACTATGCTGGAAGTGTAAACAGAACAGAAACAGTAACTTCCTTCACAGTAAACAATGCTCCAAATGTAACTCTGATTAATACAACTCCAACAAATCAGAACTACACTGTTGCGTCCAGTAACCAAACCTTCAACGTTTCGGTTTCAAACAGAACCACATTCAGTAACATCACTCATGTAATCTTCATGTTTGATAACGCAAGTGGAAATGATTTCAACATAACAACAACCGAAAGTGCAACACTAATCAGTCCAAACTGGTATTGGAGTGCAAGTTACAACGTATCCACATTAACAGAAGGATCTCACTCAGTAACTGTTTTCGCGAACGACACCTTTGGAAACTACAACATTACCGAAGCGTTCACCTTCACCCATGATAACACTGGGCCGACGATTACAGTAACCTGTACTGAAAGTCCAACTGTAGGTGTCACTGTAACCTGTACCTGTACAGCATCAGACGGAGGTTCGGGAGTTAAGACAGGCCCATACTTCCAAGATGGCCGTGACTCGAACTCACAGGAGAAGCTTGCTGATAGCACAGGAGCAAAAACCTCGGACACATGTACTGCAACAGACCACGCAGGAAATGTTGGTAGTGGCACTGGATCATACACTGTTGTAGCAGCTGCATCCTCTGGTGGCGGCGGCTCAGGCGGATCCGGTGGTGGAACCTCAGCAGGAGTATCTGGTTCATATGAAAAGAAAGTATGGACTTCAATCAACGCTGGTGAAGCAGCTTCCGTTCCAGTCAAAAACGGAGCAATCGGTGTAACCGAAGTAAGCTTTGACGTAAGTAAGAAAGCCTACGGAGCATGGGTTCAGGTTAAGAAGCGGGACTCTTTCCCTTCAACAGTAAAATCATTCGGAAAGAAAACCTATCGAAACCTAGAAATCACCAAAAGTTCAACATTAAAAGATGACATCATTTCCAACCCGAAAGTTGACTTCAAGGTTGAGAAAAAATGGTTATCTGACAATGGAATCGACAAGAGCAATGTAGGTCTTTTCCGATATGTTGATGGTGAATGGACAGCACTTCCAACCACAGTAGGTCAGGATGACGGCACTTATGTTAAATACAGTGCAACAACCCCTGGTTTCAGCTACTTCGTAATCGGTGAAAGCACAACAGCAGCAGCACCGACTCCAGAAGCTGATGCAGAAGATGCAACAGAACCTGCAGCAGAAGCAGCTCCTGGCGAAGAACCAACTGAAGAACCTGCAGCATCTGAGGACGCAAAGAAACCAGCGTGGCCGTGGGTAGTAGTAGCAATCATCATCATCGTAGCGGTGCTGATTTACTACATGAAGAAACGGTAAATTTATTTTTTTTATTTTTTTTCTAATTCTAAAATTCCAGAAACATCACTTTCAATTCTCTTTTGAAAATCAGTAACAGTCTCGCCTTCTTTCTTGGTTGTATTCAAAACTTGCAACAAAGACTTCGCTAACCTCATCTCGGTCTCCGCATTAAACGTCTTCAACTGTTGTAAATGCTCCTTAATCACTGCTTCCTCAACCAATTCTGGTCTCATTTCTGGCAAAGAGATCTCTTCAAACTCTTCTGAAACTAGCTTAGCAGTATTCTTCATCACAAAATACGCCCCTTGTGAATACAACCGTTCCATAATCTGTTTAAAATTAACCTCACTAACCTTTCCACTCTGCAACATTCCTTTCAACCGTAGTGTCACAACAGTATTTGTCAAATCTTCATCCCGCATAGAGCTTAAAACATCAAACACAACAATCTCTGGAGACTTCCCTGTACAGTTCATCTCAACCTTCCGATGCTTCACAACTTCCAAAGGAACCCACTCTTCCTGCTGCATGCCATTCACAACAGAAACAACGTAAAAACCGCCCTTTCCAAACTTTTCAAACTCGGCAAAATTATTTGGAAACAACGCTCCTGGATACGTCGCAACGCCATAACCCTCTTCTCGAATAAGTTTAGGATTATGGATATGTCCTCCAGCATAATACGCAAAATTCTTCGGAAAAAACGACAAAGGCTGTGAATCAATAAACGCTAAATCCTTTGGTAACAACTCCGCCACCGTAGTGTGAAACATAAAAATCTTATATCCTTGCTCTTCTTCTAAACTTTTTCTATCAAGGTTCTCATAAAACTTCTGATCAAGTTGCCCTTTCCTTCCCAGCATGCCGGTAATCTTTACTCCTGTCCGCTCATCCACTGTAAATCGCAACTGCAACTCCTTCGTCTCCTGGTTAACAGAACCCTTACACACATTTACAATCAATCCTGCTTCCTCCAACACCTCCACCATTGTCTTTCCACTAGGTGAGAAATCATGGGAACCTGCAATAACATACACTGGAATATTCTTCCCTTGCAACTCTCGCAACTTCCTTGTCACAATCTTCATTGTATCCATAGAAGGAATAGATGTATTAAACAAATCCCCTGCAAACAGAATAAAATCAACCTCTCTTCTAACACAATCATCAATCGCCTGCAAAAACGCTTTCGTAGACAAATCCCGCATCTTTTGATCTCTCCACGAACCTAAATGCAAATCCGCCAGATGCGCATATTTCATAGGATTTCAAGAAAAACTCATTTTATAATTATTGTTGTAATAAATCATATCGTTCTCTAGCTACTCTACCGACAACTCCCCAATCTGCACAAGGAATAACCCTTCCCGTTGTACTCTTGTAATCTGCTTCTGTCAACCCAAATAAAAGGAACAACCGCTCATACCCTAACTGTTCCGTCTGCCTTGCTAATATTGCAGAATTATCAATCGTTCCCCTGGTAGAAGGCGCAAGCTCATGCAGTAATTCTGCCTTCCAATTAAAATGATATTGAAAATCAACAGACTCATCTCTCATAAATATCCGTCTATCTGGGAGTCCTTGTGCATGCAACCAATTCTCTGTTGTTGCCCGCATCTTTTCCGACCTTGCAGTAAGATAACAGCTTATTGATCCCAAATCATACAACTCTCTCATAATATCAACTGCTTCCGGGAAAACATCTAAATTAGCATGTGCTTCAGAAGAATGTGCTAAACTTCTTCGCAATTCTTTTGCTTCTGGCAAATCGCCAAAATAAAATGGACTTCCATTCAAGGCATAATGCCTCTCCGCCTCAGCAACCGTA